>CACKNC010000039.1 GCA_902601455.1 uncultured Alphaproteobacteria bacterium | reverse complement strand
TGTGTTCTTCCTGGAGTTTTACTAGTTTTAGCAAGATTTTTATTTCTTGTGATTGAATTTATTATACTTGATTTTCCAACATTTGACCTTCCAATAAAGCAGTAATCATTTTTACTTAATGAATTCTTTATATCTCGATAAGATTGGAACGATCCAATAAATTCATTCTTTCTAAAAAAATTATTTAATGACTTATTTAAATTACTCATTTTTAGCGAGTATCTTTCTTTGTATAAACCACTGCTGAGCGATAGAAAGAATATTATTAACTGACCAATACAAAACTAATCCTGCCGCAAATCCCGCTAAAACAAATGTGAATACAAAAGGAAGTAATGCAAAAATTTTAGCTTGAGTAGGGTCAGCTGGTGCAGGATTTAATTTTTGTTGGAGCCACATAGTTAAACCCATTATTATTGGCAAGATACCAATATTAATAATAGATAATATACCAGGTACCTGCCAATTAATTAGACCAAATAAAGTTAATATACCCAGTGGATCAGGTGCTGATAGGTCATGTATCCAACCATAAAATGGTGCATGATACATTTCGATTGTAACAAAAAGTACTTTATAGAGAGAGAAAAAAATAGGTATCTGCACAAGTATCGGTAAGCACCCAGCTACAGGATTTGCTCCTTCTCTTTTATATAAAGCCATTAGTTCCTGTTGCATTTTCTGACGATCGTTAGGATAAGTCTCTTTTAATCGTTGCATTTCAGGTTGTAGTTTTTTCATTTTTGCCATTGACTTAAACGAAGCGTGAGCCAGAGGAAAAAGAATTAAACGCATTAATATCGTGAATGCAATAATCGCTAAACCAAAATTGCCTGCATACCCATAAAACCAGTTAATCGCATATGAAACGGGCTTTGTTAAGAATGCAAACCAACCCCAATCAATTGCATCAGTGAAGCGAGGAATATATAACTTATCTACATAATCACTTAAGATATTTAGTTTTTTTGCGCCAGCAAATACCTTTCCTTCGTAACGAATAGAATCTCCTGGAGATACGTTAAATATCTGACCTACATAACCTGTTCTGTAACTATCTCGTCCATTATTACCGTGTCGGTAATTAACATTTATAGGCTCATTAGGATCAGGAATTAAAACTGACATCCAGTATTTATCCGTAAAACCTAACCAACCTCCTTGCCCTTTTGCATCACAAAAAGTGTCTTTAACTGGCATACTAGCTGAACAATCATCTAGTAAATCATCATAATTTTTTTCAAGAAGTTCATCATTAACAAGACTTATCAGTCCTTCATGTAAAATAAAAAAATTAATCGTCTTTGGAGTATTTATTCTTTTTATTAATCTATAAGGATAAATCTCTAACTTGGAGGAACTGTTGTTGATTACTTCTTGTGTAACTGAAAACATATAGTTTTCATCGACAGAAAAATTGATAATAAATGTGTTATTATCATTACTAGTCCAACTTAGTTTTACAGTATTTCCAGAAGTAAGATTTGATGAGTCTGCTTTCCAAACAGTATCTAAACTTGGTAACTGAGAATTTTGATTACCTAATTCCTTCCATCCAAATTCTATATAATAAGGGTTAGCTGTTCCATCTGGAGATAGTAAGTCAATATTATCTGAATTATCTTCCAAACTAACTTTATAATTTGATAATGTTAAATCATCTAGGATTGCACCCTTTAAATTAATTGAACCAGTTAAAGATGGTGTTTTAATAATTACTCTATCATCAATAGCAAGAACATCTTCTTTTGGTTTGATAATTTCTAACGCAGTTGTTGTAGGTTCATCAATTGATGTTGCGGGTGCTAGAACCTCATTTTCAGCATTTTGTGTTGGATCAGATATAGGGGTTGGAAAAAGAAGTTGAAAGAAAACAATTATGGCTATTGAAATTGCAATTGCTAAAAATAAGTTTTTTTTGTTCATTCATATTTATTTTTTATCCATTTTATTTGGTATAGGGTCGTATCCGTGACCTCCCCATGGGTGACATTTTCCAATTCTCTTAACTGTTAAAAAAGTTCCTTTTATTACACCATGCGCTTTTAAAGACTCCATAGCATATTCTGAGCATGTAGGCATGAAACGGCAGTTTGAACCTAAAAGAGGAGATATGAAAAGTTGATATCCACGTATTAATA
>CACKNC010000038.1 GCA_902601455.1 uncultured Alphaproteobacteria bacterium | reverse complement strand
TGTTCTTATAAATGCTATTGGTTGATTTGTTAAATTTTGCAAGCCAGTCATCAATCCATCACGTGGACCAGGACCTAGATTTGCTGTTAAGTAGAAACCACTTCCAAGACCTACAATAATAACAGCTAATATTGATTGAATAATTTGGAAGGAAAATGATTTAGGGTAAGGTAGTATCGGTATTGAAAGATCTATCACAATTGAAATTAAAACAATATTAAGAATAGTTCCTAATCCTGGTTTCTGATTCAACGGATACCATAATATTAAAACTATTATACTTACAATGAATGTAGTTACACCAATAGATAAATTAGATTGAAATGAGATACCTTGAGCGAGAACAGTCCAAGGACTAACTCCTTGATTTGCTGTTATTAGAAGAGTTTCCCCTATAGCAAATAAAATTAATCCTAAAATAAGATATAAAATAGTTTTAAATTTAGGTTTAAAATTTAAAGGGTCTTGTGAACTCCATGACAAATTTGGAATTTTTTTTATTTTTAAAATATTAATTAAAAAATTCATTTTAATAAGCAAGTGACAAAATCACTTGCTTTTGAGTTATATTTATTTTGGCATGTTAGTGGCGCCTGTTTCTAAAGAAATTATTTTTCCATCTTGAAATTTAAAAACAGCCATAACAGCCTGGGTATTTCCATCTGAAAATGTTACAAATGAATGCTCAATACCTATTTCATCATTTTCATATATAATTCTAACCTTTTCTCTATTAATGTCATCACTCATAGCCCATGCAATAACGTCTTTTTTTGACAAAACATTACCTGATGCATGCATTGTAAATTTATAGTCATCATGAAGCACTTCATTCATTCCGGCTTCATCTTTATTCATAAAAACTTCACTATATTTTGTTAAAATAGACATAGTCTCTCCTTAAATTTTAATAGATATAGTGTATTAACTTCATAAACATAGATGACAAACCTTTTTCCTTTAATATTTGTTTTTTTTTGGAGTTCAGCTTTTGTTAGTGGTCAAATCATAGTTCAATCAGCAAGCCCTTTCGCCTCTCTTTCTTTTCGTTTTTTCATTGTATCATTGGGATTTTTATTATTTGCAAAATTTTTTAAAGAAAAAATATTTGTAAATAAATCACTAGTGTTTCAGTCAGCAATCACTGGAGTTTTTTTTCATTGTTTTTATCTTGGTGGTGTTTTTTTTTCATATAGTGTTGGATTATCAGCAACTTTATCTGCTTTAATAGTTGGATTGCAACCTGTTTTAACAAATATTTTAAGTGGACCAATATTAAGAGAAAAAGTTACCTTAACTCAGTGGATTGGTATATTATTTGGATTATTAGGTACCGCATTAGTAATAGGATTTGATATTGGAAATTCAATACCAATATTAGGAGTCATTGCATCAATTGTAGCTTTAGTTGGTGCTACAACTGCAACAATTTGGCAAAAAAAATTCACGAATAAATTATCACTATCTGTAAATAATTTTTATCAAGCTTTAGCTGCTGCTATTTTTTTATTATTAGTTTCAACATTTTTTGAAGATTCTTATATTTATTTTACTAATTCATTTATTTTATCAATGAGTTGGCAAATTATAATGGTATCTTTTGGTGCATTTACAATCTTAATGTATTTAATAAAAATTGGATCAGCCTCAAAAACTTCTAATTTATTTTTTCTTGTACCACCCACAACAGCAGTAATGGCTTGGCTTGTATTAGCAGAGGAGTTATTTTTAAATGATATTATGGGATTAATGATTGCAGCAATAGGAGTTTATATTGCTACTAGGAAAAAATTATAAATTCTCATTCTTGGTACCTACAATTGAAATTACATTAGTGAATTCAGCAAATAGATTAAAATTATCTACAAACTCCATGGAATGTCTTTTTAAAACATAATTTGAATCAATAATTCTGTATGCTCCTATTACAGAAGCAAGCTTGTGAACTTTAGCATCAAAGTTTTTATCACCAAAAGATAATATCGTCTGTATTTTTTTTGTTTCCTTATATGAATGATTATAAAAAATCTCATCTAATACTTTGTGAATATTTTTAAAACTTGATAACTTAATTAATTCTATAAAATTTCTTCTTTCATGAATATTTAACAAATGTGTAGAGTCATATTTTTTAAAAACAGAGTCATTATCACTTTCTATTACACAAATATTATTTGAATATAATGAGGATGTAAAAACTCTTGAACCATTATCTCTTGCAATATTAATCATTCTATCCAGCTTTATTGAATTAAATTCATCAATAGAATTAGGAATATAGTTTTCTTCAATTTTATTAATGAGCTTTTCTATTACATCTTTAATTTGA
>CACKNC010000037.1 GCA_902601455.1 uncultured Alphaproteobacteria bacterium | reverse complement strand
ATTCCCCCTTCTTGAATTTGAGAAGAAACTTCTTTTGAGATACTTGATGTGGCAGCAGTAATAATAATTCTATCAAAAGGAATTTGTTCTTTCCATCCGAAATTACCATCAGCGTATTTAGGAACAATGTTTGAAATATTTAATTCTTGAAAAATTTTTTCAGCTTTAATTAATAAGTTTTTTATTCTTTCTATTGTGTAAACTCTTCTTACTAATTTAGATAGTACTGCACTTTGATATCCACTGCCCGTCCCTATCTCCAAAACTTTATGAGATGATTTAACTTCTAGCAATTGTGTCATTTTCGCTACAACAAAAGGCTGACTAATAGTTTGATTATCACCAATAGGAAGTGCTAAATTATCATAAGCCTGATTTCTAAAATTCTCAGGTATAAACTTTTCTCTAGGTATTTTCTCAATAGCAGACAAAATTTTAGAATCTGATATGCCTGACTCGCGTAGTTCTAATATTAAACGAATTTTTTTTACGTCAAGCACTAAAAGAGAGTGTCTTGATTATCAAAATATTTTTTTAATACTTCGGGAATTTTTACATTACCATCGGGCATTTGATAATTTTCTAAAACTGCAATCAATGTTCTACCTACTGCCAAACCTGATCCATTTAATGTGTGAATATGAATATTTTTATTATTATTCTTGAATCTTGTATTCATACGTCTTGCTTGAAAATCACCACAATTTGAACAACTTGAGATTTCTCTATATTTATCTTCACCCGGAAGCCATACCTCTATATCGTAAGTTTTATTTGCATTAAAACCCATATCCCCAGTACATAAAGTCATCACTCTATAGTGAAGATCTAAGTCTTGAAGGATTCCTTCCGCACAACTTAACATCCTTTCTAGTTCATCTTTTGAATGTTCTGGCTCAACTAATGATACTAGTTCAACTTTAGTAAATTGATGTTGCCTAAGCATACCTCTCGTGTCTTTTCCAGCTGCACCAGCTTCAGATCTAAAACATGGTGTATAAGAAGTAACACGCATAGGGAGCTGATTAAAATTTAGTATTTCATTACTATGAAGAGCAGTAAGTGGTATTTCAGCAGTTGGAATTAACCAGTGATCATCTCCTGCGGTAAACAAGTCTTCTGCAAACTTTGGCAATTGACCAGTCCCATATAATGTATCTGCTTTTACTAAATAAGGAACATGCATCTCAATATATCCATTTTTTGAGGTATGTTTATCAATCATAAAATTAGCAAGAGCTCTCTCCAATTTAGAAAGTTGACCTTTAAGAATAACAAACCTTGATCCAGATAGTTTTGTTGCAGTTTCAAAATTCATTGAATTAGCGTTTTCACCAATTTCAAAATGAAGCTTAGGATTAAAATTAAATGAAGGCTTATTACCCCAGTCTCTATAAAAAACATTCTCAGTCTCATCAGCTCCAATTGGTGTACTAGAGTCAGGAATATTTGGCAATCTACTTAGAATTGATTTTAGCTCATCATCTTTCAATGTTTCTAATTCTTTTAAAGTATTAATTTTATTTTTTATATCTTCTACTCTGTCCATTTCTTTGGAAGCATCTTTATTTTGACTTTTTAGTTGCCCAATTGTTTTAGATATTTGATTTCTCTCTGCCAGCAAATTCTGTAAAACTGTTTGTGTTTCTCTTTTTACCTTATCAATTTCAATAATTTTATTAGCAATAGGATTTTCTCCTCTTGTTTTCATAAAGTTATCAAACTCTACAGGATTATCACGAATGTAATTAATATTATGCATTAGTCATCATTTTTATTTTTTTGAATAATTTTAGCTATAAATATAGAGATTTCATAGAGTAATATAATAGGTAAAGCTAGACTAATTTGACTAAATGGATCAGGTGGAGTCAAAAATGCAGCTGCTAAAAAAGCAATAACAATTGCGTACTTTCTAAATTTTTTTAATGAAGTATGAGTCACTATTCCAACTTTAGCCATCAGTCCTAAAACAACAGGAAGTTGAAACGCTAAACCAAAGGCAAAAATGAATCGCATCATTAAAGATAAATATTCCCCCATCTTAGCCTCTAGCCTTATAGGTACACCTGAAATACCAATATTTTGATAAGATAAAAAAAAGCTCCAAGCAAGTGGCGCTATTAAATAATATACCATAGCGCCACCAGCAAAAAATAAAATAGGTGTAGCTATTAGAAAAGGTAAGAATGCATTTTTTTCATGTTTGTATAGACCTGGAGCAATAAATTTCCATATTTGAATAGCTATTAATGGAAAAGCAAAAAATAGGGCAAAGAAAAAAGCTATTTTAAGTTCTGTAAAAAAAGCTTCTTGCAAAGCTGTGTATATAAAGCCTTGCCCTTCATCTACATTAAGCAAATTTACAAGTGGCTTAGCAAGAAAATAAAATAAATCACTTGCAAAATAGAAGCATATACAAAAAATAATAATTACATATATGAAGCTCCATAAAAGTCTCCTACGCAATTCTGTAAGATGATCAATTAGTGACATCTCTTCTAACTGATTTTTTGTATTCATTTATTTTTTATATTTTCTATATCTTTTACTTCTTTGTTAATAATATCTGAAGTTTCTTTTATTGATTTAATT
>CACKNC010000036.1 GCA_902601455.1 uncultured Alphaproteobacteria bacterium | reverse complement strand
GAAACCAAAAATATTAACTTGTATTGATGCAATGAAACAAGGAGTTAATAAAACAACTATATTAGATGGAAGAATCCCACATTCTGTAGTTCTAGAATTATTTACTGAGCATGGAATTGGAACACAAATATACTCTTAAAATATGCGAACATTAAATAAACAAATCAAAACATGGATTTTTGATCTTGATAATACCCTGTATTCAGCAGATAGTGGTATTTTTCAACAAGTTCATGACTTAATGGGTAAGTTTGTTTCAGATCATTTGAATATAGATATTGAAGAAGCAAAAAAAATTCAAAAAAAATATTATAAGCAACATGGGACTACTCTTAAAGGGATGATGGATAATCATGGTGTTGATCCTGATCATTTTTTAGCTGAAGTTCATCGCTTAGATTATTCAATAGTTGGCCCAAACAAAGAATTGAACATTGAGTTAAAAAAACTTGAAGGTAGAAAAATAATTTATACGAATGCAAATATGCAACATGCTCTTGATGTTTTAAATCGTATCGAACTTTCAGATTTTTTTGATGAAATATACGATATTAAAATGGCAAACTATATTCCTAAGCCAGAGATAACTCCTTATAAACAAATGATTGAGCAATTTACTATTGCAACTGAAAGTGCAGCAATGTTTGATGATATTGCCAAAAATTTAGTTCCTGCTAAAAAAGTTGGTTTTACTACAGTTTGGATTGATGCTGGATATGAAAATTTCAGTGATGATATTCAAGCTTCAAAAAAATATTTAGATCATGAAACAACAAACATTACAGAATTTTTAGAAAATGTTAACAAAGGAAATATATGAGTGAATTAAAAAACATTATTGAAGCAGCGTTTGACAACAGAGATCAAATAAATGCTCATACAAGAGGAGAGGTGAGAGACAGTGTTGATGAAATATTGAGTCAACTTGATACTGGATTAATAAGAGTCTGTGAAAAAAATGGAAATGATTGGAAAGTTAATCAATGGATTAAAAAAGCTATTCTATTAAGTTTTCGATTAAATGATAATGAAATAATCAAAGCATCGCATGCAACTTGGTTTGATAAAGTTCCTAGTAAAACAGCTAACTGGTCAAAAGAAGATCATGAAAAAGCTGGTTTTCGATATGTTCCAGATGCTGTTGTTCGTAAATCTGCTTATATAGCAAAAGGTGTTATTTTGATGCCCTCTTTTGTCAATCTGGGAGCTTACGTAGATGAAGGTACTATGATTGACACCTGGGCAACTGTAGGTTCATGTGCTCAAATTGGAAAAAATTGTCATATTTCAGGAGGGGCTGGTATTGGTGGTGTTTTGGAACCGTTGCAAGCAAACCCTGTAATTATAGAAGACAATTGTTTTATTGGCGCTCGAAGTGAAGTAGCTGAAGGAGTTATAGTTGGAGAAGGATCTGTATTGTCTATGGGCGTGTTTATTGGAGCTTCAACAAAAATAATTGATAGAACTTCTGGAGAAATTCATATGGGCAAAGTTCCTGATTATTCTGTTATTGTTCCTGGCACTTTACCAGGCAAACCCTTACCTGATGGAACTGTAGGTCCTTCTTTGTATTGTGCTGTGATAGTTAAAAGAGTTGACGAAAGAACAAGATCTAAAACATCAATAAATGATTTACTTCGTGATTAATGGACAGCATAAACTTTAATACAACTCGACTCACTCAAGCTCTTGTAAAATGTAAGAGCGTTACTCCTGTTGATGATGGAGCACTTGAAATTGTTGAAAAACATCTATCTTCAATAGGTTTTAAATGTACCCCTTTACTATTCAGTGATCCAAATTCATATGATGTAAAAAATCTTTTTGCTTCGATAGGTTCATCGGGTCGTCATTTAGCTTTTGCTGGACATACCGATGTAGTGCCAGCGGGTAATGAAGAGTCTTGGCGCTTTCCCCCTTTCTCTGCAACAATAGAGGGTGATAAGTTATACGGTAGAGGAACAGAAGATATGAAAAGTAATATCGCTTGCTTTATGTCAGCCACAAATAAATTTATTGATAAATATGGTAAAGATTTTGGAGGTATAATTTCTTTTATAATTACCGGAGATGAAGAAGGTCAGGCAATAAACGGTACTCCTAAAATCATGGAGTGGACTAAAGAACAAAATATATCGATAGATCACTGTATAGTTGGGGAACCTACATCTGATGAAAGCATTGGAGATAAAATAAAAATTGGTCGTAGAGGCTCTATCAATTTTTTTCTAACAGTTAAGGGTATACAAGGGCACACTGCAAATGGTCACCGAGCAGAAAATCCAGTTCATCACTTATCTAAATTATTAACTAATATTCTTGCAGAACCACTAGATAATGGAAATAAATATTTCCTTCCAACATCCATTCAGATCCCAACATTTGATGTGGGTAATTCTGCACATAATGTTATCCCTGAACTAGCAAAAGCTACAATAAATATCAGATTTAATGATGAGCATACTTCAGAGTCACTAATTAATTGGCTAAGTAAAAAGATTGATGAAGTTTTTTCTGGAGAAAAAAATGCTTCATGCCATTTTACGGAAGAAATTAGTGCAAGGTCATTTATTAATAAAGAAGGTGAACTAACAGATATAATAACTAAATCAATTTCTGAGTCCACTGGAAGAAATGAAAAACCTCAACTTGCAACA
>CACKNC010000035.1 GCA_902601455.1 uncultured Alphaproteobacteria bacterium | reverse complement strand
AGAATTATATCAGATGATGAGTTCATATAATCAAGACAAAAATTTAATGTAAAAGCCATATAAATACAAATAAGAGAATATTTTTGATTATTGTTTAAATTTATTTTTTTTATTTTTAACAAATTCTTATTTATTTTAAATGGACCAGCACTTGCAAAACTAGGATATATTAAATTTTTAATTAGATCTTTTTCATTTATTTTAGAGGTTGTTTTATTTGTGATTTTTAATAGTTCACAAAGTGTATCGTATTCTCTGCCACCCATAAATCGCATCGTTGGTACATGATTTCCAAATACATCTATACTGCATAGCATGTCTAACTTAGGATTTAATTTTGATAATTTAGTAGATTGATTAAAAATGATGTACCATGTACCTGTTGATACTAATGTAAAATTTTTTAATGAAGAATTTTTAAAATATAAATAAGAAGCATTACTATCATGAACTCCATTAAGAACATTTATTTTGCTATCTTTTATCAATAAATTACCAATTTTTTGCCAAGCTTTATTAATTTTGGGAAATTTTTTTGTAATTTTAAGTCCACTAACGAGTGATGAATAATTGTTTTTTTTAAAATTCCATAGAAAACTATGACACCCTATATATGAAATTTCACTTGAATAATTACCTGTTAGCTTCCAAGTTATATATTGAGGGTATGATAAAATGAATTTAGTATTTTGAATTATTTCAGGAAAAATACGATTTAAATAGTATATTTGTTGACCAACATTTAAACCACCTTCTAAATGAGGAGTTAAAGAAGTTTTAAAACTTGGTGCTAAATTTCGAAAATCTTTACTAAATTTATCATATTTATATTCATAATCTGTACTCGCGAGTATTTCTTGATCATGATGATTTATAAAAGCAACGGTTCCACCATGAGTTGTGCAAACAAATTTTTTGAAATTATAAACTGCTGAAAATTTATTCAAATTTAATAACAGCCACTTAATAATTTTTTCAGAATTTAAATAAGAGATCTTTTTTTTATAGAATTTTAATGTTTGTTTTGTTTTTATTTCTTTAAAAAATTGTCCCTTTTCATCTAAAAAGACAAGTTTAACATTAGTCTTACCAATATCTAAAACAATATTTATTTTTTTTTTACTCATCGAGTAAAAGATGTGATGTTTCCTCCATCAACATTAAGAATATTACCTGTCGATTTTTTAGATTTTGAACTTGCAAAGAAGTAAACACCTTCGGCTATATCTTCAGGCAAAATACTTACTTTTAATAGACTTCTATTTTTATAAAATTCTTCAACTTTATTTATTGATATTTTATTTCCATCAGCTCTTTGTTTTTTCCAGCCTCCACTCCATATTTTGGAATTTTGTATCACGGCGTCTGGATTAACGACATTTGATCTAATTTTATATGTAGAACCTTCTAACGCTATTGATCTTGATAAATGAAGTAAAGAGCTTTTAGCAACACTATAGGCCGAAGCTCCTTTTGAAGCATTCAAACTATTTTTACTGGAAATAAATATGATAGAGCCCCCTTTATCTTGAGTCATCATATTTTGATAAACTTCTCTGCTAATTAAAAAACATCCTTTGGAGAGTACATCCATATTTTTATCCCATAATTTAGATGAGGTTTTTTCAAACAAGGCAGCAGATGCAAAACCTGCATTTGCGACTAAAATATCAATACCACCATATAACTCTATGCTTTTATTAACAGCAAGTTTGACATCACTTTCATTTGTAACGTCCATCATCATTGATTTAACCGCGTCATCACCAAATGTACTAGCAAATTCAGCATGAGTTTTGTGCAAAGCTTTTTTATCAATATCTGTTAAGATTACACAACAACCTTGTTCAAGAAATTTCTTTGCAGTTGCTGAACCTATACCACCTGCTGCTCCAGTAATTAAAGCCACTTTACCTGCAAGTTCTTTTTCAGGGGGCATTCTTTTTAATTTAGCTTCTTCCAACTCCCAGTATTCAATTCTAAATGCTTCTTTTTCAGACAAACCAGTATACTTATTAATTCCCTCCGCACCTTTCATAACATTAATAGCATTGCAAAAAAATTCACTTGCAATTCTAGCTGTAGCCTTATTTTTGGCAAATGACATCATGCCATATTCAGGAATTAAAATAATTACAGGGTAGGGATCTCTTAAATTTGGCGAGTTCTTATTTTTATTTCGGAGGTAGTACTTAGTGTAAGCTTCTTTGTATTTGGATAAATGATTTTTAATTACATTATTTAATTTGCTTTCATCTTTAATTAGACTGCTCAATGATGGAAGAACTAAGGGTAATCGTTTTGTTCTTAAAAAATGATCAGGACAAGAAGTACCAATGGAAGCAACTTTTTTTAAATTTTCTGAATTTACGAATTCAAGACAAATCTCAGATTTATCTAAATGTAAAATTTTTGAATTATCAAATGATAAATCGCCTCTTATTATAGAAATCAATTTCTTTTCAAATTCAGGATGTGTTTTCTTTTTAAAAATAGGTTTTCCAAAAGAATATTTTTTTATTGAGTTATTAAGATACACTTGAGCTTTTTTAATTATTTCAATTGAGTTTTGATAACATTCTTCACTTGTATCTCCCCAAGTAAATAAACCATGGTGACCAAGAACTATTCCGATAATATCTTTATTTTTTTTGATTAATTTTTCCATTTTTAAACCTAAGTCAAACCCAGGTCTTTGCCAATCAAGCCATCCTATTTTATTGTTATAAACTTTTTTAATAATCTCCTTACCATTTTTCATCGTGGCTAGAGCAATGATCGAATCAGGATGTGTGTGATCAACTTCTGGGAAAGGAACATAAGCATGTAAAGGAGTATCTATACTTGCTGCTCTCGGATTATTATTAAAAGTACACATTGGATAATACCCAACTATTTCATCTTCATAATTAAAGCCTCTAT
>CACKNC010000034.1 GCA_902601455.1 uncultured Alphaproteobacteria bacterium | reverse complement strand
CTGATACACAAGAACAAAAAGAGTCACACTTTAATGCTGAAGCTGAAGCTTCAGGAAAAATTAAATTACAACAACGTGTTTGGAATTTATTTGGTAAAGGAAATGTATTTTCAAAATTAGTTACTGATGATCTTATTTTTATTCTTATGTCCAAATTATTAGGTAATGAGTTTTTTTGTGGCTCTTATTGTGCCAGTAGGTTGTTACCAGGATCGCCTGGGCAAGAATTACATATAGATTATCCGTACTGGGATTTTTATAAAGAAGATACTTTTCCAATGGGTTTAAACAGTTCTTTTGCACAAAACTGTCAAGCTACGATACCTTTAGATACATGTTCAGAATTATCTGGTGCAACAGCGTATATTCCTGGTTCACAAAAAAAACTCCATTACCCAAATCAAAACGATGATTTTTCTAACAGACAGCAAATGATTGCTGATCCTGGTGATTTAGTTTTTTTTAATGGCAATTGTTGGCACGGTGCATCTCCAAATAAATCAGATCATCAAAGAGCTGCATTACTTATTGAGTTTCTTCCAAAATATATAAAACCTGTAGAAGATCTAATCACATATTTAGATGATGACTTTAAAAACAACGCGAATGACAGAGTCAAACAACTCTTAGGTTTGAATTATGAATACCCGAAAATAATGGATGTAAGTAAAATAAAGAATAACATCGGTATTGGCTATAAAGCTAAATAATACCTATTTTTTTCATCGAAATTCTCTATAGATATTGTTAATAAATCTGTAAAAAATATGAAAAATATTGGACTTATAGGATGCGGAAATATTGCCGAAACATATTTTCGAGCGCAAGATTACTTTAACAATATTAATTTTATTGCCTGTGCAGATAAGTTTTCTGAAGCTGCAAAAAAATGTGCTGATCAATATAAAATAAAATCATTAACAGTAGATGAAATATTAAATGATAGTGATGTTGATGTTATTCTTAATCTTACAATACCGCAGGCTCATTATGAAATTTCAAAACTTGCTTTGGAGTCAGGTAAACACGTCTACAGTGAAAAACCAATGTCCATTAAATATGAAGAAGCAAAAGAGTTAGTAGACTTAGCAAATAAAAACAATTTATATATTGGAAATGCTCCAGATACTTTTTTAGGTGGTGGTGGACAAGTTGCAAGACAGTTTGTTGATAGAGATAACATTGGACAAGTTTTGACAGGTAATTTTATTTTTGCTTTTCCTGGTGTGCAAGAATTCCACCCTAATCCAGATTCATGGTTTCAATCAGGAGGAGGTCCAGTTATTGATATGGGTCCTTATTTTTTTACAACATTAGTTAATCTTTTAGGACCAGCAAAAAATGTTAGATCAAGAGGAAAAAAGTTTTCTAATCAAAGAAATTATTTAGTTGGCCCAAAAAAAGGACAATCTTTTGATGTTGAGATATCCACTTCTGTAATGTTTGATGTTGAATTTGAGAATGAAGCTATAGTTCAAGGATTTATTTCTTTTGATGTTCAAAATCATGCAAGAAATCATATGGAATTATATGGTACTAAAGGGTCAATTGTTGTTCCGGATCCAAATATGTTTGGTGGACCTGTTTTATTATCTCGCGAGCTTGGTTCAGAGTGGCAAGAAATTTCAGTTGAAGATAAATACTTGGGAAAAACAAATATAGTTAATCATAGTGGACGAAGTAACGAGGCTCCAAAACAATCAAATTATCGCGGAGTAGGTTTATCAGAAATGATTTATTCTATAGAAAACAAGAAACAACATCGTTGCAATGGTAATTTAGCATTACATGTTTTAGATATAATAGAGTCAACGATCATTGCTTCGGAAACAAAAAAAGAAATAAATTTAAGATCAACATGTAATCAACCTATTCCTTTAACGGAAGAAGAAGTAAAACTACTTTTAAAAGATAAATAAATTTTTTAAATAATTACCAACTACCGGAATTCTCCATAGACAACCAAGGTTCTTGAGGTGGTAAACTCTCTCCTTCTTGAAGTATTTCAATGGATATATTGTCAGGTGATCTGACAAAAGCCATGTGTCCATCTCTAGGTGGTCTATTTATTATTACTCCACTTTTCATTAATTTGTCACATACATCATAAATATTTTTTACACTGTATGCTAAATGTCCAAAATTTCTTCCCCCCGTATACTTTTCGGGATCCCAATTATAAGTTAATTCTAGTAATCCTGTCTTTTCACTACTATTCTCTGCACCTAAAAAAATTAGAGTAAAACGTCCTTTTTCATGATCAACTCTTCTAACTTCTTTCAAGCCTAGCTTATTACAATAAAAGTCTAATGAATTTTCTATATTTTCAACTCTGACCATTGTGTGTAAATATTTCATAATTAATTCCTATTTTATATACAAATGTTTAAATTCTAATAGATACCCAGTTGACAACTTATTATATGTTTAAATTAATTTCATCAAATAAAATTATTTTTTTAGGAATTTTTTTAGTTATTATTCAAACATTTTTTGGTGCATCATTTGATACAGCAACTAAGTTTTTAGGATCATATAATAATTTTTTATGGTACCACTATTATGCATTAGGTCTAAGTCCCCCAATAATTATTTTTATTTTTTTTTTATTCATCACAAAAACTGTAAAAAAAAATTTAATTTTTGAAAACAAAATAGATTATTTTTTACCCTTATTTAGAGGTTTTACATTTATACCGGTTCTCATTATTATTTACTATTCCTTAAAACAAATACCACTGAATATTTTTACTCCAATAATAATGACTACTCCTTTTTTTCTTTTAATTTGGTCAAGTATTTTACAAAAAGAAATTATATCTCTTAATCATTGGGCCATCTTAATAATAGGTTTTGGAGGAACAATTCTCATTGCTAAACCAACTATGTTTCAATCAAATATTTTTATTTATCTAATTTTCTCAGTTGCTGCTTATAATGCATTGACTAGTGTGGTTGTTAGTAAGTTTTCTAAGAATGCAACTGCTTTAGGATATGCTTTTTATAATT
>CACKNC010000033.1 GCA_902601455.1 uncultured Alphaproteobacteria bacterium | reverse complement strand
TCAAAGATAAATGGCCAAAAAAATATAAATTTAGACCACCATATGGGTTAGATAAATTTTATGATACCGGCTTTATAGTAAAAAATGATGATGATCTAAAATTGTTCAAAGGAAGCTGTCAATGGTTAGAAAAAATTTATGAACATTTAAAATCTGATAGCTTTAAAAAACTACTTAGAGATTTTTCAGGTTATGATCTTTATTTCGAGTCATCTGGCTTAAACCAAACCAGAACAGGAAGTTATATTGCGCTCCATTTAGATGATGTTGAAAAAAATGAAAAGTTATATGGTTCTCTTAATTGTATAGTAATATTTGACTCCAGTGAATCTGAAGCATGTGCAAACTTATCACTTGGAAGTTCAAACAAATGGGAGGATATATATTTTAAATCACCAAATATAAAAAATTCTGCATTAATATACAGGATTGGAAACTATCATTATCATGGATTTCATCCTGTTAAAGACAAAGAGTTTCGAAAAGCCATAAATATTAGGTTTCTTAGAAAGTAATTTTCTTTATTTATTTTATAATTGAGATTAATAAGCAAAAATATTGAAAAAAAATTATAAAAAAGAATTACTAAAAGAAGGTCAAAAATTTTTTGAAGAACAATTTAATTATGTTTCATCAGTAACGTGTCCAGATTGTAATTCACACTATCTTAGGTGTCCGGATAAACAAGAATTCAGACTTCTGGTTAATAATAAACAATTAGATAAAAAAGATTTTAACTATTCAAATATTTGTCAAGAGTGTTCGAAAGTTTTTGTTGAAAGATTTGAGAACGACGATCCAGAATTTGAAATTAATTCTGAACTATATTATGCTACTAATGAATTGTATGAGTAATAAATTACTTTTAAGTATTATATTGTAGCTTAATTGATTTTATATTTATAAGTTAAAGCAACTAAATCTTTATCTTTAGGATCCCAATTTTCAATTATTTTTTTTTCACCACCTGAGGCTTTTTTATTTTCTCTATTTACTCTGATATTATGAAATACAAATAAAGTTGTATTAAAATTTCTTGCATTAAAAACTTCATTTTTTGTTAAATTAACTTCTGATCCTGAGCTTTGTGTACCTTTTACTTCAACTCTTAATTCTGTTTTTTTCTTAACACACCTAATATCATATCCAATTTTATCAAGAGACACATCTTCAACTATATAACCTAGTTTTCTATAGTGATTCATTGCAGATTTCATTGCACAATCCTCTATTGCCTTTCTTATAACAGGATCATTTTCATAACCTTGTGATTTACTTCTAGATTTCTTTTTAGTTATATTTTTAAATTTTATATTCGTACTTTTCTTCCCAAGTGTAGTTCCTAATATTTTATTAATATTTATGAAATTTTCTTCATTAATAATAAGTTCTTGAAAATTTTGCGTAAGAAAAGAAAATTGCACTGGATTTGCTGTTTCTTTATCATAAGAAACAAATTGTATTTCTCCCATATAAGTAAAGGGATCATTTTCTTTTATTCTTACAAATAATATTGGTGGCAATACTTCGTTAATTATTTTTTGTAACACTTCAGATTGAGGATCTTGCCTTTTTTGACTCTCCCAATAAAAAATTCTGTCCTCAAAGTAATCTTTATACTTATGGTTAAGAGGTTTATTAGTTTTATCGAGTGTTACGTAAAAGAAAACACAATTTTTGAATTCTCTGACACCTGTGGGAAACACGTGATCTATACGAAGTAAATCTTCAATTTCACTTCTTTTATATAAGTTTCCAATTTTTAACTTAGTAAATTTTGCTTCAAGTGTTTTAGTCATTATTTATTTGGTACAAATTTATCATTTTTGGTTGGAAGCAACATGTAAGTATAAGAACCCAACCAATAATTAACTTTCATAACATGATTAATGTGAAGTGTTCCTTCAACTGTCCCCTCTTTACTAGATGTATTAGAATAAAGCATTGTCCCCTCAAACTCTGATCTCACCGTTTCATCTAAAGAGAAAAAATTACTTTTAAATTTAGAGCCATCAGGGTAAATAATCTCACCGCTTTGAAAATCATATGAAATTTGTATGAACCCTCCCTTAAATTTTGTTCCATCAGGATAAGTCATTACTCCATCTGAAGGGCAATTTTCATGCCAGTGACCTGTAAATTCTGATCCATTACTAAAAAACATCGTTCCTTGTCCTGTTTTTTCATCACGATACCATTCTCCAACATACTTACTACCATCTGTATAAATAATTCGCCCTTTGCCACTCCGAGAATTTTCTTTATCAAATTTTCCATCAAAGATTGTTCCGTCATATCCAAAAGTAAATTTTCCTTCAATCGGAATACCTTCCTGAAATATTCCGTCAAAAGAAGTTTCATATTTATCATCATTTTTTTCATAGGTAAGTTTACCTTCACCGTGTGGTTTACCATTTACAAGTTTTCCTTCATAAAAAGAGTCTTGGTCTAAATCAAAAAATTTCATATTTTCCAATTTCAACTTTTCAATTTTATTCATATTTAAATTCCTGAATTTTCCAGAACCAGTTATCATGATTATTTATACAATCAGAGTTTATTACCTTTGATCCATCTAGTTTAGTATAATTAAAAATCATATCTCCATCATGAGATATAAAACTAAGTTTTTCTGAGTCAAAAGATGATCTGCCAATCCAATCATTACTTCCGTTATATGTATCTTTTAATAATTGATGTTTTTCTAATTTTTCTTTACCTAGTAATTCATAATTATCATCATAAACTTTTCCCATTCCATTAAAATAATTATATTCAAAAATAAAATAGTTATTTCTATTTTTGTTTTCGAAGCATACGTAAGTATCTAACCAATTATTAGTTTTATTTTCAAAAATAACACCATAATAATTATGAGAGAAAAAAATAATAATTCCTAAAATAATAAAAGCAAAAATATTAGTAATTATTTTTTTGAATAATTTCATAATTTAATCATTATATTATCAACAAAATTATGTCGTTAATTAGATAACAAAATGATCACAAATAATTGATTATAA
>CACKNC010000032.1 GCA_902601455.1 uncultured Alphaproteobacteria bacterium | reverse complement strand
CAATTCCAGAGAGTATTATGAGTGCGATTTGCCAATTTGAGGATTTGGAGTCTGCAGTTTTAACTGCACAACAAGTAATCCAGTACGGTATATCGATAGCACGAATAGAAATGCTTAATAAAGACCAAATGGATATAAGTATCAAATACTCAAACTTAGAAAATCTAGAAATTAAACCAACTTTATTTTTTGAATTTCATGGTAGTGAAAATAACAACAAAGAATCAATTGAAATAGTCGAATCAATATCTAATGAAAATAATGGTAGTAAATTTACATGGGCCAAAACTACTGAAGAAAGAAATAAATTATGGCAGGCCAGACATGATGTTTATTACTCAGTTAAAGCTGAAAAAAATAATATAAAAGTTTATACGACTGATATTTGTGTACCTATTTCAAACCTTGTTGAAGCAATACAATTTGCTGAAACAGAAATTCAAAATTATGGATTACGAGCTCCAATGGTTGGGCATGTTGGTGATGGTAATTTTCATGTCGCCATACAATATGATCCAAAAGATAAAGATAGTTATAAAGTAATAAGAAAATTTAGTGACAAGCTCATTCAAAAAGCACTTGATTTAGAAGGAACAATAACTGGTGAACATGGGGTCGGAATTCATAAAAAAGAATATCTTGTTATACAACATCCAGATAATTTACCTTATATGAAACTAATTAAAAAAAGTTTTGATCCTAATAATATAATGAATCCAGGCAAAGTATTTGATTAAGTTTAATAAGTAGCCCTTCCCCCGCTTAAATCAAAAACTGCACTTGTTGTGTAAGAATTTTCTTCAGAAACTAACCAGGACACCATAGATGATAGTTCATCAACTTTTAAAAATCTTCCTCTAGGTATTTTTGATAACATATAATCAATATGTTCTTGGCTTATTTGATCAAATATTTTAGTTTTAGCTGCTGCCGGAGTTACACAATTAACCGCAATATTTTTATCAGATAGTTCTTTGCCAAGCGATTTTGTAAGAGCTATTACTCCAGCTTTCGCTGCACTATATGGCATTGCATTTGGATTTCCTTCCTTACCTGCTATTGATGAAATATTAACTATCCTTCCATAATTAGCTTTAATCATATGAGGTACAATTGCTTTCGAACAATAAAAAACACCAGTCAAATCAATATCCATAACATTTTTCCATTCCTCTAAAGGATATTCCCATGTTTTAAAGCTTGGACCTGCTATACCTGCATTATTCACTAAAATATCTATTGAATTAAATTTTTTTAATACTTCATTTGTAGCGTTCTCAACATCTTCGTATGTTGTAATATCAACTTGCATAATATGTGTGTTTTTGGGAAGAGATAAACTCTCCATAAGTTTTAAATCTTTATCCCATATTATTATCCTAGCACCAGACTCTGAAAATCTTTCTACCATCGAAAAACCAAAACCTTGAGCGCCGCCAGTGATAATTGCAACTCGATTATTTAAATCTATTTTATTCATGATTAAATTATTAATGACTATGTCTTTTCACTTCTGAGCCTCTTTTACCAACCAAGAAATCTAAGTCAGCTCCTTTATCTGCTTGCATCACGTGATCAATATACATTTTTTGATATCCACTTTTTATTTCAGGTAAGACAGGTTGATATTCTTTTAACCTTTTAGCAATAATTTCATCCAATACAACTAAGTTTAATGAACCTTTATTTACATCAACCTCAATTAAATCTCCATTTTGTACAGCTGCCAAAGGTCCCTTTACCGCTGCCTCAGGAGAAGTATGGAGTATAACAGTACCATAAGCTGTGCCGCTCATTCTCGCATCAGAGATTCTAATCATATCACGAATACCTTTTTTTAAAATTTTTTGAGGTAGTCTCATATTTCCAACCTCTGCCATTCCAGGATATCCTTTGGGTCCACAATTTTTTAAAACTAAAATAGAATTTTCATCAACGTCTAAATTTGGATCATCAATCTTTTCATGAAACTCTTCTACACTTTCAAAAACTACTGCTTTACCTTTGTGTTGCATCAACTCAGGACTTGCAGCAGAAGGTTTGAGAATGGCCCCATCTGGTGCAATATTACCTTTTAAAATTTTAATTCCACCATCTTTAACAAGCGGATTTTCAAAATCTTTTATTACATCTTTGTTCCATCGCTCTGCATTTGAATTATTTTCTTCAATAGTTTTACCATTAACAGTTAAGGCATCTTTACTAAGAAGATTTTTTTCTAATAGTTGTTTTATTACTGCTGGTACACCTCCCGCGTAATAAAAATCTTCCATCAAATATTTTCCTGATGGTTGAAGATTTACAAGTGTAGGAATATCCTTTCCACATTTCTCCCAATCATCTAACGATAAATCAATTTCTAATCTCCCAGCAATAGCTGCAAGATGAATGACTGCATTAGTTGATCCTCCAATTGCTCCATTTACTTTTATTGCATTTTCAAAAGAGTCTTTTGAGACAACTTTTGACATGACTAGATTTTCTTTAACCATCTCAACTATTCTTTTTCCAGACATATGAGCTAATGCATAGCGTCTTGCATCAACTGCTGGAATAGCTGCATTATGTGGCAAAGACATACCAAGTGCCTCTACCATGCTTCCCATTGTAGAAGCCGTTCCCATAGTCATACAATTACCTTTAGATCTGCTCATCGAAATTTCAGCAGAAACAAAGTCATCTTCTGTAATTTTTCCTGCGTTTAGATCTGCGTCTAATTGCCAAACACCTGTTCCTGAACCAATAATTTCACCTTTGTGATGACCATTTAACATTGGCCCACCTGATACACCTATTGTAGGAATATCAACACTAGCAGCTCCCATCATTAAAGAAGGAGTTGTTTTATCACAGCCCATTAAAAGCACTACACCATCCATAGGGTTACCTCTAATAGCCTCCTCCACATCCATACTTGCGAGATTTCTAAAAAGCATAGCAGTTGGTCTTAGATTAGATTCACTTGCAGAAAAGACCGGAAACTCTAAAGGAAAACCTCCAGCCTCATAAACACCCTTTTTGACTGACTCCGCAATTTCTCTAAAGTGTCCATTACATGGTGTAAGCTCAGACCATGTATTACAAATACCTATAACTGGCCTTCCATCAAAAAGATGACTGGGGTGTCCCTGATTTCGCATCCAACCTCGATGAATAAATGTATCTCTTCGATGAGATTTGGAATTATACCAAGCTGATGATCTATATTTCTTTTTTTCTGCCATAATATAACTACTTTAACACAGAAAAGTTAGCTTGCAATATTTAGCTTAATTCTAATTTGGATTTGTTATCTTCAATACCTTGATAATTCATATTAATAGCAAAAAGACTTCCATCCAAATCATTTTTATTTTCTCCCTTATTACTAGCAGTAGTGATAAATAATGTTTTCATATCTGAACCACCAAAAATACAATTTGTAATGTTTTGAACTGGCATTTCAATTATTT
>CACKNC010000031.1 GCA_902601455.1 uncultured Alphaproteobacteria bacterium | reverse complement strand
TCATTTAAATTACCATATTTAAAATTATATTTTTGTTTGTATTGGTTAAATATTAATGAAGAAATATAATCATCTAAAATATTTATCTTGTCGTCTTTCGAAATATCTAAGATGTTTAAATTATTCAAATATACTATATAATTTATTCTTCTTTCTACATCAATATTTGTATATGCTTCATCATTAATTTTGAATAAAATTTTATTTTTACTTTCTTCATTTGAAAATGAATTTTTTGAAATTAATAAAAGAAATAATATTAGTTTAATTAAATAAATCATTGCTTATACTTCTACTTTCCCACTCTATATCTTGTTTATCTGTTTCTGATACAGCTAAATTTGTTGATTTATATGATCCTATATTTTTAAATGAAAACATTATAGTCAAAATATCTTGAGGTTTTAGCTCTTCTTCTTGATAAGAGTTTCTTTTAAAATCTATATTTATACCAAAACATTCATCAAAATAACTATATGAAATTCCAGTCTCTTTATTAAAATGGTTTTTAGCGTCATATAAACCAAAATATGAAATTTTAGAATATTTATTTATTTTTTTTGAGTCTAACTGATAATTAATTGTTTCATTATCTGAAGTTATTATTTCATTCGTCTTACTTTTTTCATCAAGATAATTTATTTTTAAATATCCTAATTGATTTTCATAATTAAAATTTAGATTTTGGCTTTTCATAAAATCATTATAATTGTCATATCGTAGATCATATCCAATAGATTGATTATCTTTATTCAAATTTATTCTTCCAAGAAGGTCACTTAGGTATGTTTCATGTCCTTGCTGATAATGAAAGTTACTATTATTAGTAAATTCGTATGATTGCCATAATGATCCATCAATAAATTGATTTTGAATATTTAATTCTAAATTTATTCTTTTTGAATTATCTAATTTATCTGTTCCTACAAATCTATTCAAATTAGAATTATTTTCAATTGTATAAGAATTTATTGATGAATCTTCATTTGAAATTTTATTTGTGTTTGAAAGACCAGGTGATGCTACAAAAGATAATTTAGGAGTATATAGCAAATTCATATAATTTTTCTTAAATTTAAATGGAGTTTCAAAATCTAATCCTATAATTGGAAAACTTCTGAAGTAATGAGATCCTCGGTATTCATTATTAATTTTTTTATCTTCAACATCATATAATTGATTATAAAAATTTGATCTAAATAAAATTTTAGTATTATATTTTATATTCTCTCTATTAATTGTAAAATTTGAAGAAATTTTTTTTTGATTTTTTGAATGAATTTCAGTCGGAGTATCTCTTGAAATATTATAAAATTCAAAATTGTTTTTATAAGCATAATTACCATAATTATTTTCACCTGTAAGATATGTAATATGTGGGAAAACAGTTGGTAGGGTTTTGTTATCTTCATTATTTTGATTACTTTGATATGTTGAAACATTAAACATAAGTTTATCGTCAATTTTATTTAAATTATAACCATTAATTTGAAATGTGGTGTTAAGACTACTTGAATAACTTAAATCATCATTAGGTGTCGTTTGTTGAATATAATTTTTTGATGTTTGTAGAGCCGAGTTAAAACTTAAATTAAAATTTTCATTTAAATTTTTTTTATAATTATTTAAGAAACTTCCTTCCTTTAACCATTTTTCATTATTTTGATTTTCAACAGTTGTGTCAAAAGTTAGATTTGAATTAAAACTACCCCCTGAAATTATTTGGTTATAGTCAAAATTAAATCTTTGCGATGAGTCTACACCTCCGCCATAATTAATTGTAGGAGTAAAAGTTAACTCTTTATCTTGAGAAATATTAAAATAGTAGGGTGCAGAAGTTGACTGTGAAACTTTTGTATCAAAAAAATTTAAATTAATTGAAGGTGTCAAAAATCCACTCTTTCTTTTTTTTCTGAGAGGTGATGGAGTTACAAGATATGGTGAGTAAAATACTGGTACATTTAAAATTCTCATCTTAGAATGTTTCTGATAAAGAAATAAATTTTCAAAATCATGGAGCATTTTTTCTCCTTCTAATTGCCAAATTGGACATAAAAATGAAGAAATTTTGATTTTACTATCACAGGGTGAATAAACAGCTTTAGTAATTATATCTATTTCATTATCTCTTTTTGCTTTTTTTCCAACAATCCTTGTTCCATCATTTAGTAAAATTTTAACATTATTTATTGTACCAATATTTAAATCTTTAGAAAAAGAACCATCAGTTCCATAATAAAAATTATTTTTTTCATCTTTAAGATTAAAATTTAGGGGTAATAATATCTCACCTTCTTCTTTGTTATAAATTATTAAGTCTGATGTAATAATTTTATTTTGATACAAAATTTTAGCTTTACCTTTAGCTATAATATTATTTTCTTTGTCATAACTAATATTATCTGCATATAATAGTATCTCACTAGCGTTTTGATTTTTAAATGTTGAAAATAAAAATATAGAAATTGAAAAAAAAAATACGATGAATTTAAATTTTTTTTTAATCATTTTCAATTTGAATTACTTTATATAGGCCTATTAAAAAAGGGAAAACAAAAATAATAGAATATGAAAAAATATAATGTAAGTTAAAAGTAATTGTAAATTTATTTATTAATTCTCTAAGAAAGAAAAAAACAAAACCAATTAAAACTGCCGTAAATAAAATTTTAAAGAAATTTTCATTTCTTTTAAATTTTGCTGAAAAACCCATTACTACAAAAGCTAAAACAATGATAAATATAGGTTTTAATATTTCAGAAAGATAAAATAAACCAACTTCAGGTGAGTATAAATTAAATTTTTTCAATGTGTTTGTATGTTTTAAATAATTATAATAAGGTATATTTTTAAAATTAATTAAAGAGTCCAATATGTTGTTTTTGGAAAAATTTAGTTTTAAGTCTAACTCCTCTTTAAAGGTATATTCGTCATTAAATAAGTTAAAGTAGTTAACATTATTTAAATAAAATATTTTATTTTTTATGATACCATTTTCAGATTTAATAAAAATATTTTCTAAATCATTTACAATTAGTATTTTGATATTTTCAGCATACATTTTTTGTATATCAAATTCTTCAATATTTATGTATTGTATACCTTTATCTGGTATCTTATTTTTAATCCATAAAGTATTATTCGTAATATTAATCGAATACATATTTGCATTTTTGTTATCTAGTATTTCATTATATTTAATCTCAAACACTGTAGATAGTGGATTTAAAAAAAATAAATTAATCAATCCATAAATAAATATTGCATAGACAATAGGTTGAAAGATTTCAAAAATTGAAAATCCAATATTTCTCATTGATATTAGTTCATTATTATTTATCAAATATCGAAATATGAATGCGGTTGATACAATAATAACAAATGGACTGGTTTCATTTATTATCGATGGAATTTTAAGAAAACTCAAACCTATGAAATTGTAAATATTTTTATTTTGATTATCTATGGCTCTAGAAAGCTCAATAAAGTTTAAAAAAGTAACCAAAAAAA
>CACKNC010000030.1 GCA_902601455.1 uncultured Alphaproteobacteria bacterium | reverse complement strand
ACTACGATGAATTTTTAAGTTTGGGGTGGTCTAAAAATCAGATTATTAATCAAATCAATAAAAAAACTAATTTATCATTTGGAGCTTTTTATAATGAAACTCTTGTTTCTTTTATATTAGGTGATTTATTTAATATTGAAAAAATATCAGAATATGAGATATTGCTAATATATGTTTGTAAGAATTTTAGAAAAAAAGGCTTAGGGACAAAACTTTTAAATAAAATTGAAGAAAATAACACTCGTTTGAAAAAAATTTATCTTGAGGTCTCTAAAAGTAATTCGGAGGGAATATTATTTTATACAAAAATGAAATTCATAGAAATGAACACCAGAAAGAATTATTTTTTTATAAAAAATAAATATATTGATGCTCTAGGAATGGTAAAAACTTACTAGATATGAAAAAAAATAAAATTTATATTAAATCTTATGGCTGTCAAATGAACGTTTATGACTCAAATAGAATTTTAGATTTATTTAAAAATAAAAATTATGAAAAAGTTGAAGACCCTAAAGATGCTAATCTTGTTGTGTTGAATACTTGTCACATTAGGGAGAAGGCAGCAGAAAAAGTATATTCTGATATTGGTAGAATTAATAAAATTAAAAAAAATAAATCAAAAGATGATTATAAACTTGTTATTGCAGGCTGTGTAGCTCAAGCTGAAGGTAAAGAAATAAAAAAAAGAGCACCATCTGTTGATCTTGTTGTTGGACCTCAATCATATCATAATTTACCAGACATGTTAGATACAAGTGACAAAATAGTAAGTGATGAATTTACTCAAAATGAAAAATTTAAAAATTTACTCTATAACTCAGCGGGTGGTGTTTCAGAATTTGTTTCAATTCAGGAAGGGTGCGATAAGTTTTGTTCTTTTTGTGTTGTGCCTTATACTAGGGGACCTGAGTTTTCTCGTCCAGTCAATGACATTTTAACTGAAATAGAGAAATATGTTAGTCAAGGTGTTAAAGAAATTATATTTTTAGGTCAAAATGTAAATGCTTATCATGGAGTAGGACTGGATGGTAAATCAAAAGATTTAGCATATTTGGTTAATAAAGTAAGTGAAATTGATAAACTATCTCGAATTAGATATATGACCTCACACCCAATAGATATGACTGAATCACTAATTAAGGTTCATAAAACAAATCATAAATTAATGCCTTTTTTACATCTTCCAATTCAGTCAGGATCAGATAAAATTTTAAAAGATATGAACAGAAAACATACTGTAGATAGTTACAAAAAAATTGTTGATAAACTGAGAAATGAGAGACCTGATATTGCTCTTTCATCAGATTTTATTGTAGGTTATCCAAACGAAACAGATAAAGATTTTGAAGAAACAATGAGATTTGTAAATAATGTTGAATTTGTTATTGCTTATTCATTCATGTATAGTCAAAGACCGGGGACTCCAGCACAAAAAAAAGATAATGTTCCAACAGCGGTTAAAAAAGCAAGATTAAGTGCATTACAATCACTTTTAAAAGAACAGCAAAAAAAGTATAATAAATCTTTTGTTGGATCAAATATGGAAATATTATTTGAAAAAAAGGGAAGAAAGCAAAATCAATATATTGGCCGATCAATATATAATCAAAGTGTTTTTACTAAAAATGATAAAAATCTAATTAATACTATTAAAAAAGTGAAGATACTTAATTCTACTGATTTTGCTTTGGAAAGTTCAATTTGAGTAAAATAAATTACTCTTTAGATTTAGAATTAAGTGATAATAATTTTATTCCAAATCTTTTTGGAGTAGACGACAAAAATATTCACATAATAGAAAAAATAAATAATGTTCAAATAAAATATAGAGGTAATAAAATAAAAATTATTGGAGCTAAATCATCGATTAAAAACACTAAAGATGATATTTTATTATTATTTGAAGAGGCAAAAAAAGGAATAAATATAGATGAAGATAAAATTATGGAAACTAGAAGTATGAAAATTTTAGAAATTAATCCACAAGATCAAATGGATCTATTTTTTCAAACAAAAAAAAGAAAAATATCTCCTCGTACCCAAAATCAAAAAGATTATTTTCAATTACTTAATTCTAAAGATATTGTTTTTGCTTATGGTCCTGCTGGTACAGGAAAAACATTTTTGGCAGTTGCTAAGGCAGTAGCATCTCTACAACAAGGTCTTGTAAAAAAAATTATATTATCAAGACCTGCTGTTGAAGCTGGTGAAAAACTAGGTTTCCTGCCAGGTGATTTGAAGGAAAAAGTAGATCCTTTTTTAAGACCTATTTATGATGCTTTATATGAAATGATGCCTTACGATCAAGTTGAAAAAAAATTGGCAAATAATATTATAGAAATTGCACCAATCGCATTTATGAGGGGAAGAACTCTAGAAGACTGTTATATTATTTTAGATGAGGCACAAAATACAACTAAAATTCAGATGAAAATGTTTTTAACCAGACTTGGAAAAAATAGTAAAATGGTAGTCGTTGGTGATAACACGCAAATAGATTTAATATCTAAAAATGACTCAGGCTTAATAGATGCTTCAAAAAAACTTAAAAATATAGAAGACATAGGTTTTATAAAGCTTGATCAAAGAGATGTAATTAGACATGAGGTTGTTAGAAAAATAATTAATGCATATGAAGAAAAAAATTCAAACTAGTTTTTTTTGTTATTCAAATCATTGGCCAAGAAGAATACGCAAGATAAAAAAAATTGTAAAAATGCTACTTAAGACTGATAATTTTGGTTTTGAAAAAAATAATTTTTATTTTTTAAATTTAGTGTTTCTTGATGATAAAAAAATGAAAAATATAAATAAAAAATATAGAAAAAAAAATACAACAACAGATGTTCTCACTTTTGTAAATTTAATTAAAAATAATAAAAAAGAAAATGAGGTTTACTGCGATATTTTCTTATCTGCTGAAACTATCAAAAATGAAGCAAAAAATAATTTAATTAATTTTTATGACCACATTACCCATTTAATTATTCATTGTTTTTTACATGTTAATGGATATGATCACAAAAAAAATTCAGACTTTACCAAAATGAAAAAACAAGAGGAAAAAATTCTAATGAAATTTAATATAAAAAGTCCATATTTTTTATGAATCAAAATCATCAAGAAAAATTAAGTATCTGGAAAAGTTGGTTAATTAAAAAATTATTAAATAATGACTCCTCAAAAGAAGAAATATTAAATCTAATTGCTAATGAAGAAAATCCTCAAGATCATATAAATAATTATGATGATAATAATGAAAAAAATTTGATAAAAAATATTTTACAACTTGAAAGTAAAAGTGTTGAAGATGTTATGGTTCCAAGAGGTGAAATTGTGTCAATCGATACCAAAAAAAACTATAATCAAATTTTTAAAGTAATTAAAGAAGAGTCTCATTCTAGGCTTCCAGTTTATGAAAACAATTTAGATAATATAATTGGTTTTTTTCATGTAAAAGATTTTATTAAAATTGAGAAAAATAATTTTGATTTAAATTTAATTTTAAGAGATGTTCTCTATGCTGCACCAAAATCTCCAATTTTAGAATTATTAAAAAGAATGAGATTGTCTCGAAT
>CACKNC010000029.1 GCA_902601455.1 uncultured Alphaproteobacteria bacterium | reverse complement strand
AATAAATCAAACATTGATGCTGTTAATTTTTTTTGGAAATTAATGAGCATTAATGAATCTCCAGAAAGTTTTTTAATAAGAGATAAGGATTATAGTATTATAAGCTGTTCCCCAGAGACGCTAATTGAAAAAAAGAAAGATGTTATAATCACAAAGCCAATAGCTGGAACTTTAAATAGAACAAAAAAAATGACCAGAAAATTTGCTAATGATTTTTTTAAGAAAAATGAAAAAGAGAGCAAAGAACATAATATGATTGTTGATATGGAGCGAAATGATTTATCACGAATATGTAAAGCGGGTACGGTAAAAATTAATAAATTAAAAACTGTTGAACAGTATAGAGACCTCTATCATTATGTTACTGAGATAAAAGGTAAGCTTAAGGAACACATTACTAATCATGATATAGTTTCTGCCATGATGCCTGGTGGATCCGTTATTGGTTGCCCAAAAATAAATACGATAAAACTTCTTAATAGTCGTGAAAAATTAAATAGAAATATCTACACTGGTAGTTTTGGTTATATAAATGCTAATGGAGACATGCGTTTTAATATAATTATTCGCTCAATTTTAAATTATAAAAAACGAGCAGAGATTTCAGCTGCGAGTGGTGTTGTTATCGATAGCAAACCTAAAAGAGAATATAAAGAAAATTATATTAAAGCAAAATCACTTTTAGATTTATTTAAAACATGATTTACGTCATCGATCACGAAGACTCCTTCACTTATAATCTTGTTCATCTCTTAGAGGGCTTTGCTCCAACCTATATTTCCAATTACTATGATATTAATTGGCACCAATTAGAAAAATCTGAAATTATTATTTTTTCACCAGGGCCTGGTAATCCCTCACACTATCCGGAAACACAGAAAGTATACAAGAAGTATAAGGGTAAGAAAAAAATTATAGGCATTTGTCTTGGTTTTCAGCAAATATTATTTGCGGAAAATGCACAAATAGTTCCTCAAAAAAAAATATATCATGGCTATCAGTCTAAAGTTAAAGCACTAAAAGAAAGCGCTTTATTTAAGCCTAATAAGGTTTTTTTAACTGGCCGCTATCACTCTCTTAAGCTGAAAGAGCCATTCAATTCTTCGTCATTAAAAATATCAATGAGATGTGTAGAATCTAATGTTGCTATGGCCATAGAAGATACTATTAATAATGTATATGGTTTTCAATTTCACCCAGACTCTTTTTTAACTGTTGATGGTAAATTTCTCATTCAAAAAGTCATACAATTTTAACAGCTTTAATAGTGTTAAATACGATCATCTATGGGGGTCAAAAGGTGTTTTTACAACAGTCAGAGTTGTTGGAAGAAATCCTCGATATATTTTTTTAAAAGATCACTTATCGCAATTAAATAAAAGTTTAAAAAAACTAAACATAAAATTTTCTCTAAATGAAAAAAAATTGTTAGAGTTAATTCCATATCAATTAAATATTAAAAAATTTAATCACCTTCTTAGAATTGCAGTTAAAAAAAATTTAATATCTATATCTCTTCGACCTCGTCTAACGCCAAGTAATAATTTTAAATGCCAACTGGTTAGTTATCAACGAACGAATGCAAGTGTAAAAAATCTACATTATAAAAAAATATTATCTCTACAAAAAGATATTAATTTGCAAAATAAAGAAATCTTATTTTATAATAGAAAGATGATCCTTGAAGGTTCAACAACAAATTTAATTATGATTAAAAATAATCAGATGATTGTACCCACAGGAAATTATTATAAAGGTATAACAATGAATTTTTTTTTAAAAAAATTTAAAAATAAACTTAAATTTAAATCCATAACTTTTGCAGAACTCTCGTTAGCTGACGAAATAATTTTGGTTGGCTCTGGCAAAGGTGTAGTTAAAGTTTCATCTATTCCACAAATTAAATGGTTTAGCTCTTCATCAAAAATGTTTAAAAGACTCTCTTCAATATATGAAGCTCAACTAAAATTATGATATTTAATAAAAATAAATTTTCTATTGTATCGCCAGCAATTATGGGAATCTGTAATGTTACCAAAAATTCTTTTAGTGACGGGGGAAAGAATTATAAAACTTCTGATGCTTTAAAATCTATAAAGAGGATGTTTGAAGAAGGTGCTCACATTATTGATATAGGAGCGGAGAGCACTAAACCAGGAAGTGACCCAATAAGCTATAAAGAAGAAATAAGAAAACTATCTCCAATTTTAAAACAATTGCCTAAAGATCAATTTCTAATTTCTATTGACTCTTCTAAAATTGAAACACAGGAATTTGCCTTAGAGAACGGCGCACATATCATCAATGATGTTTTTGGAGGTTCAAACGATTTGTTTCAGTTAACCAAAAAATTTAAAAATGGTTTAGTCTTAATGCATACTCCGGCCCCACCAAAAATCATGCAATCTAAAGTAAATTCTTATAAAAATGTTGTGAGTGATATTAAAAAAATTTTTCAAACGACTCTTAAAAAAATCGATAAATATAAAATCCCCCACTCTAAAATTTGGTTTGATCCTGGAATTGGTTTTGGCAAAAATCTCACACAAAACATAGAAATTATGCAAAATATTCAGCAATTTAAAATTAAGAAATGCGGTGTTTTATTGGGCGCATCTAGGAAGAGTTGGATCAGCGGTATTGACAAGAGTGATGTTAATAATCGCCTCGGTGGCTCAATAGCCTCAGCCCTTTATTGCTATAAAAAAGGGGTGAATATGTTTAGAGTGCATGATGTTAAAGAAACTTACCAAACTCTTAAGGTGTATCAAAAATTATGTTCGATGTAGAAATTAAAAATCTGAAAATATTTGCAAATATTGGTATCACCCCAGATGAAAGAAAGAAAAAGCAATTACTCAAAGTTACTTTAAATTTTAGTTATAGTGTTGCTAAAGGTAAGGATTTAGAAGCGATGAATAATTTAAAAGATTATTCAAAGATAACTAAATCATTAAAACAATTTATTACTGAATCCTCCTACGATACTTTGGAAAAACTCATTACATCTTCATCTCACATGTTAGCAAAAAAATTTAAGATTAAAAAAGTTAAAGTTAAAATTAATAAAACCGCAGTTGCTAAGCGTTACGGATCAGAAACAGTTAGTGTATCCAACTAATTATTATATCGCCTTAGGAACTAATGTTGGCAATTACAGAAATAATTTATCAAAAGCATTAATTGAATTAAGAAAAATTGGTAATGTGGTTAAAGTTGCACATATTTACAAATCTAAACCTTATGGATATTTAAAGCAAAATTTTTTTTATAATAGTATGGTTTGTTTAAAATCTGAAATGTTACCAAGCCAATTAATAAATAAAATACAGTTGGCAGAAAGAAAATTACAAAAAAATAAAAGAATTATCAATGGACCTAGAAAAATTGATTTAGATATTATTTTCTCTGATCAAAAAGTTTTCAAAAATAATAATTTGACCATACCTCATCCACGTGCACAAGAGAGAGATTTTGTCTTATACCCTCTTTTTGATATTAATCCTTTCTTCAGACATCCAGTGTCTAAATTAACTGTGAAACAATTAATTGAACAATTAAAAGATACTTATATTGTTAAAAGATTAAGCTACCGCAACTTGCTGTAAAAAGTTTTTTAATTTTTTTGAAGATATTATATTTTTAGAATTTTTGAGATTGCGCGATACATCAATGCCATCAGGGTTTAATAAACTTATTATTTT
>CACKNC010000028.1 GCA_902601455.1 uncultured Alphaproteobacteria bacterium | reverse complement strand
AATCAAACCATTCTTCTAATTTTTCCCTAAGTATAGCAGGTGCAAATGGACGAAAACTCTCTCTGTATTTAACTTTTAAGTTCAAATTTTTTTGCATATTTACATTTCTTGGATCGGCTATTATTGATCTGTTTCCTAGAGCTCTTGGTCCAAATTCCATTCTACCATGAAACCATCCAATCGCTTTTCCATTTGCAAGCTCTTGAGCTGTGACTTTTAATATTTCATCGGGATTTAATTTTTCATAGTTTGCTTTGTTTTTGTCCAAATAATTTTTTATTTCTTTTTCATTAAATGAGGGGCCTAAAAATGATCCTGTCATTGAATCTGTATTAATTATAACTCTATTTGTTTCATATTTATTGTACCACAAAGCATATGCGGCACCTATAGATCCTCCTGCATCTCCAGATGCAGGTTGTATCCAAATGTTATCGAATAAATTTTGTTTTAAAATCTTGCCATTAGCTACACAATTTAAAGCAACTCCTCCAGCCAAACATAAATTTTTAATATCATACTTGTTTGCTATATTTTCAGTAAGTTTCAAAATTATTAATTCTAAAACATTTTGTAAAGAAGCTGCAATATCCATATGGAATTGATTTAATTTTTCATTATTTGGGTTTCTATTTTTAAATTTAAATAAAGTATTAAATTTTTCATTAGTCATTGTCAGACCTTTTGTATAATTAAAATACATCATATTAAGTCGAAATGAACCGTCATCATTTAAATCAACAATATTTTTAAGAATTAAATCTGCATATTTTGGAGTTCCATATGGGGCTAACCCCATAACTTTATATTCACCACTATTTACTTTAAATCCCAAATAATAGGTAAAGGCTGAATAAAGCAAACCTAACGAGTGTGGGAAGTTAATTTCTTTGATTAATTCTATTTTATTTTTTTTACCTATAGCCAGACTTGTTGTAGACCATTCACCCACACCATCTAAAGTTAAAATTATTGCCTCTTCATAAGGTGAGGGGAAAAAAGCACTTGCTGCATGACTATAATGATGTTCAGAAAATTTTAATTTACTTTTGTCAAAATTTTTATCAATTTTTTTTAATGAGTCAGTTAATAGCTTTTTCTGAAATAGTTTTTCTTTAATCCAAATTGGAAGTGATTTATAAAAAAAAGAAAAACCAAAAGGGGTTTCAGATAAGTAAGTCTCTATAATTCGTTCAAATTTTATAAAAGGTTTTTCATAGAAAACCACAGCATCGACTTGACTTAGTTCTAAATTATTTTCTTTTAGAACATATTTTATTGCATTAATTGGAAAATTATCATCGTGCTTGACTCTTGTAAATCTCTCCTCTTGTGCGGCAGCTACTATTTTGCCATTTAAAATTAAACAAGCAGCACTGTCATGATAATATGCTGAGATACCTACAATTGCGTTCATTAATCAAAAAATATGTTTTAAAACATTTTCCCTATTATGAGGATCACTAAACTTCCACAAAAGAGAGTCATAATAAAAATGTAACATTTGACCTATTATTGGAATAACTATTAGTGCTTTAATAGTTTCAGACTGGTTTTTTCCAGATAGAGACAAAATACTCATAATAACACCATACAAAATTATTGTTGATATAAATTTGTAATTTAAAAATATTTTAGTTGTAAAATCTTCTAATCTTTTTGTTGTTATTTTATAAGTAAGTGCCAAATATTGTGTATAATGCATGGTCACTCCCATTATAATACCATGGATAGGATTTGACACAAAACATATAGGATAAAATATTAAACAACCAGTTATAAGTGTTTGAATATTTGATGATAATCCAAACCTATATATATAAAAAATGAAGCAAGCTAATAATGAACTAATTATCAAAATATTCATTAAATATATATTTTCTCCATTTATAATTGGTATATAAAATCTAAGTATCCCAATTAAAAAAAATAAAATGCCATAAAAGTAGATAAAATTAATATGAAATGAAGCTTCTTTTTTATTTTTTACATATAATTTGCTGATCCCTGATGATTGTCTTGTTACATGAAATAAATTCACTGCAAAGAATATTAATAAAAACAAATAATTAAATTTAAAAAAACCAGAGACACAAAAAATAACAATTAAAATTGGTAAATAAAGATAGTAAATCTTGTCTTCTAATATTTTTGTAAAATTATTTTTATAAATTAAGAATGGCCAAGTTGCTCCAAAATGAGGTTCAGCCAATAACAAAAGGGTAAAAAAAACCAAGTATGCTTCTGAACCATTAACAAAGTATAAAATAAAAAAATATATTAGTGGAAAAATAAAAGGGAATTTAATCAAATAAAAATCAGTTTTTTTTCCTATTATAAACATCTATATACTATCTTCATTTATTTTATTATAAATGCTTTTTATATTAATTATATGAATATACAATGAGTGAAAGATACAGACATTTAGAAAATAATATTCTTGATACAAATTTAAAATATCTAAATGAAAATGATAAATCTTTTTTTATCAATCAGGAAACTCAAGAAAAAGCATCTTTTTTTTCTGATATACCAAACCTTCTTTATAATTCTGACAGTCATAACATAACAGAAACTCAGAAAAACTTCTATAACGATATTAAATTTCCTAATTATGATGATATTGATGATTATGGATCACTAATTGACAAATCTAAAAAAAATATTTTTACAGATAAGCTTGATAAAGAAATTGGTTTTGATGCAAAAATTTTAGAAGTGGGTTGTGGTACAGGGCAATTAACTAATTTTTTAGCTAGGTATTCAAGAGAAGTTTATGGCATAGATTTATCAAAGGGGTCTCTATTTTTAGCTGAAAAATTTAGAAAAGAAAATAACATTAATAGAGCATTTTTTTTAAGAATGGATGTATTTAATATTTTGTTTAACAAAAGTATATTTGATGTTATCATTTCAAACGGTGTACTTCATCATACAAAAGATGCTAAGTTAGCTTTTGAAAATATTATTAGGTATTTAAAACCAAATGGCTATGTTGTTATTGGTTTATATCATAGATACGGAAGAGTTTATACTCGGCTTATACAGTTTTTGGTAAAATATTTTGGTGAAACTTTTAAATTTATGGATAAGAAAAATATTGACCCAAATATTTCTAAAGAAAAAAGATATGCATGGTTCAATGACCAATATAAAAACCCTCATGAGACACTTCATAAGTACACAGAAATTGTTGAATGGTTTAATCAAAATAATATAGAATATATTTCCTCTATTCCATTTAATATTAATCAAAATATTTTAGAAGAAAATATTTTTAAACAGCAAATTATTAAAAAAGGTATGCCCATCTTTTTTGAAGAGCTAATTCAAACATTTAAATACTCTCAAATAAAAGAAGGGGGTTTTTTTATAATGATTGGAAAAAAGAAAGTTTAAATCAGTAAAAATTTTATTCTTAAAAAATAAAGTCTATAAACTTTACTTTATCTGATAAAAAATACTAAATCAAAAAAGTGTGTAAATAAAAGGAGCAACTGCTGTTCCTTGACTTAATACAAGAAGCCCTCCAAAGATAATCAAAAAAATAAATAGTGGAACTAAAAAATATTTTTTCCTATTCAAAATAAATCGAAAAATTTCTGAAATAAAAGACATTAAGACTCTTTATAAATTTTCTAATTATTTTTCAATAGGTTTTTCAAAATTGATCATCATATGATCCAATTTTGGTATTTCGTTTAATCCAATAACTTGACAATTTTTTATCTATTTTTTTGTCGATATAATTTTTTTTAAATAATTTAACTAAAACGCCCATTGGTGTGAAGATTACAAAATAAGTAAATATTAAAAAAATAGGAACAAAAATTTTACCT
>CACKNC010000027.1 GCA_902601455.1 uncultured Alphaproteobacteria bacterium | reverse complement strand
GTTCCCTTTGCTGGTTATCAAATGCCTATTAATTACAAGAAAGGCATTATTGGTGAGCATCTTCATGTAAGGGAGAAAACAGGAATATTTGATGTCTCACATATGGGTCAAATTTTAATTCTTGCAAATGATAAAAACATAGCAGCATTAGAAACTTATATTCCTCTTAGTATTAAAAAAATCCCATCTAACAAATGTCACTACTCCTTTATTCTTAACAAAAAGGGAGGGATTATTGATGATATAATGCTTTCCAAGATACAAGTTAACAATCAAGAAAATATTTATATAGTTTATAACGCATCGAGAAAAAAAATACTTAATGAAATATTTATTCATATTTGTTCGAATTATAACTTCATAAATGATCGGTGCTTAATTGCTATTCAAGGACCACATTCTTACTCAGTATTAAGTAATGTTATTGATATTTCTAAAACTATGAAATTTTTAGATATTGTAAATATACAATATGAAAAATCTAATTTACTTATTTCAAGATCGGGGTACACTGGAGAAGATGGTTTCGAAATATCAATTTTAAATGAGAATACTGAAAGTTTAGTCAATCAGATTTTAAGTAATGATAATGCACTTTTATGTGGCCTAGGTTGCCGTGACTCACTGCGAGTTGAGGCTGGATTAAGTCTATACGGTAATGAAATTAATGAAGAAATTACACCAATTCAAGCCAATCTTTCTTGGGCTTTAGATAAAGAAAGACTTGAAGATAATAATTTAAATGGTGCTAGTATCTTATTCGAACAACTAAATTCTACAAAAGATATTAAAAAAATAGGCTTAATACCTCTTAATAAAACTATGTTGAGAAATAATATGACTTTGCATAATAGTGAAAAAAAGGAAATAGGCTACATAACCAGTGGATGTTTTTCTCCTATTTTAAAAAAATCTATAGCTATGGGCTACATCAACGACGTTTCAAATAAATTAGATAAACTTTATGTAAAAGTTAGAGGAGATTATGAAGAAGTTAAAATAGACAAACTTCCGTTTATTAAAAAAAATTATAAAAAAGGAGACTAACATGGCTGAAAAAAAATATACAAAAGAACATGAATGGGTTGAAATCAATGGTGACATAGCTACTGTTGGAATTACAAATCATGCTCAAGAAAGTTTGGGCGATATAGTGTTTATTGATTTACCTACAGTAGGTAAAGAAGTTAAATCTGATGATGAAATTTGTGTAATAGAGTCTGTAAAAGCTGCATCTGATATATATGCTCCAATTGATGGTGAAATAGTAGAAATAAATAATAACTTAAGTGATGATGCTTCAATAGTAAACCAAGATCCTGAAAATGATGGGTGGATATTTAAAATGAAAATCTCTAATTTAGATCAATTCAATAGTTTAATGACATTGGATGATTATCTATCTTCATTGGAGAATTAAAATGATTGATATAAACTCTTTTGCAAGTAGACATATTGGTCCTAGAAATGAAGACATTAATAAAATGTTGGAAGTCGTTAATTGTAAAGACTTAGATGAATTAATAAAAAAAACTGTACCAGATCATATTTTATTTAAGGATAAATTGAAATTAAGACCAGGTATGTCAGAAGAGTTTAATAAAGTTAATATGCAACTTTTATCATTAAAAAATAAATTTAAAAAAACATATATTGGTTTAGGTTATCACAATACAGTTACACCAAGTGTAATTCTCAGAAATATTTTAGAAAATCCTGGTTGGTATACTGCTTACACACCATATCAACCCGAAGTTTCTCAAGGTAGATTAGAGATGCTAATGAATTTTCAGCAAATGATTATTGATTTAACAGGTATGGATATCGCTAATGCTTCATTATTAGATGAAAGTACTGCAGCAGCAGAAGCAATGATGATGGCTTATAAAATTAAAAAAAGCAAACAGCATACTTTTTGTTTGCAAAATTCTTGTCATCCTCAAACTTTCTCAGTTTTAAAAACTAGAGCTAACCCTTTAGGAATTAAAATTATTGAGGGTGAGCCAAATGATGATACGTTTGGTTGTTTTATTCAAAATCCAGATACTTATGGTGAGATTCATGATTTAGAAAAAATTATTTCTAATAATAAATCGCTCGGAATTATATCTGTAGTAGCTGCTGATATTATGAGTATGGTGATTATGAAATCTCCTGGTTTCTATAAAGCTGATATCGTGATTGGAAGTTCTCAACGTTTTGGTGTCCCTATGGGTTTAGGTGGGCCTCATGCAGCATTTTTTGCAACAAAAGACGAGTTTAAAAGATTAATGCCAGGAAGATTGATCGGTGTTTCTGTTGATAGAAATAACAGACGCTCTTATAGAATGGCTCTTCAAACTAGAGAGCAACATATACGAAGAGAGAAAGCTACAAGTAATATTTGTACAGCTCAAGCATTGTTGGCAATTATTTCTGCAGCATATGCAATTTATCATGGTCCTGAGAGACTAAAAAATATTGCAAATAGCATAAACTATAACGCTAGATATCTTAAAAAATCTCTTCAAGAAATAGGATTTAAAATTCTTTCTAAAAAATTTTTTGATACATTAGTTATTGAAAATACGGATGCTAAAGAATGGTTTGATAAATCAGTTCAAGAAGGTATGAATTTTAGATTAATTGATAATACTAAATTCTCCCTTACAATTGATGAAACTACTACTTTAGAAGATATTGATAGCTTAATTTCTTTTTTTAATACTTCAAATAAGAAACTGGATATTGAGAAAATTGAAAAAAATCTTGATGATGTATTCTCTGATAAAGATTTAATTAGAGATAATAAAATTTTATCACATCCTATTTTTAATATTTATCACTCTGAAACTGAAATGATGCGATATTTAAAAAAATTAGAAAATAAAGATATAGCACTTAATCGATCTATGATTCCTCTTGGATCTTGTACTATGAAATTAAATGCTGCATCAGAAATGTTACCAATAACTCTCCCAGGATTTGCAAATGCTCATCCTTTTTTAGAAAAACATCAAAGAGAAGGTTACAACCAAATGATGCATGAGCTAATCTCAATGTTGAAAGATATAACAGGTTTTGATGCAATTTCACTACAACCTAATGCGGGAGCACAGGGAGAGTTTGCAGGTCTTTTAGCTATAAAAAAATATCATCAATCTAAAAAACAAGAGCAAAGAAATATTTGCTTAATTCCAAACAGTGCGCATGGAACTAATCCTGCAAGTGCCCAAATGTGTGGTATGGAAGTATCTATAGTTAAATGTGATGATTTAGGTAATGTTGATATCGCTAATCTTGATCAAAAAATTAATGAAGCTGGAGAAAAACTAGCTGCATTAATGATTACTTATCCCTCAACTCACGGAGTTTTTGAAGAGTCTATTTCTGAAATATGTGAAAAAATACATAATGCTGGAGGACAAGTGTATATGGATGGTGCCAATCTTAATGCAATGGTAGGTATAGCAAAACCAGGTAAATTTGGCCCTGATGTATCTCATATGAATCTTCACAAAACTTTTTGTATTCCTCATGGGGGAGGTGGGCCTGGTATGGGACCTATTGGTGTTAGATCACACTTGGAAAAATATTTACCTGGACATCCTATGGTTCAAAATGAATTAGGTTTGACAGAGCATGATGCAGTTTCTGCAGCTCCTTGGGGAAGTCCATCAATTTTACCTATTTCATATTCTTATATATCAATGATGGGTGATGAAGGCCTAAAACTAGCTACTCAAGTAGCTATCTTGAATGCAAATTATATAAAAGAAAAACTTAAAAATTATTTTTCTCTTCTATATTCAGGTAAAAATGGAATGGTTGCCCATGAGTGTATTATTGATATTAGACCAATAAAGGACGAATTGAATATTTCTGAAGAAGATATTGCAAAAAGATTAATTGATTATGGATTTCATGCTCCAACAATGTCTTTTCCTGTCCCAGGTACTTTAATGATTGAGCCAACTGAGAGTGAATCTAAAGAAGAAATAGATAGATTTGTAACAGCTATGATATCAATACATGAGGAAGTAGAAAAAGTCCGCAATGGTAAATATGATAGTATTGACAATCCTATTAAAAATGCTCCTCATACTATTGAGGAAGTCTCTAGTGATAACTGGACACATTCTTATACAAGAGGTGAGGGTGCATTCCCTCATTCATATTTATACAACAATAAATATTGGGCGCCAGTTGCAAGAATTGATAATGTTTATGGTGACAGAAATCTATTTTGCGTTTGTCCTCCAATTGAAGAATACGAAGAAGTCTCAAACGCTTAAATTAAATGATCTATATTAATTTATTATTAGTGTTCATTTGTATTGTTTTTATACATGAGTTTGGTCATTATTTATTTGCGAGAATGTTCAAAGCTGAAGTTACTGATTTTTCTATTGGATTTGGTAAACCAATATTTCAATTCAGAGATAAAAATAATACTATCTGGAAAATATGTCCTATACCACTTGGGGGTTATGTTAAAATAAAAGGTCTCGATTCAGTTTTTCAAAAAAATTCAAATCAAGATCCAGGATCTTTTCAAGCATTAAAA
>CACKNC010000026.1 GCA_902601455.1 uncultured Alphaproteobacteria bacterium | reverse complement strand
AGTATTAATGGCATTAATACAAATCTCATAATTGCCATATACATTACTATTATAGCTCTTTTTAAACCTTGAAATGTTGCATTCCCAATAAAGAAAAACGGGAAGGCTGGAAACATTAAAGCTGAAATTTTTAAATAAATAGATCCATATTGTTTTACATTTGCATTATCACTGAATAAATTCATTGCTACGTCTGCTGTTAAAAATATTATTAATCCTAAAAGAGATAAGATTATAACTCCTATTTTTATACCTTTTTTATAAGTTTCTAAAACTCGTTGATATTGTTTTGCTCCATAATTTTGACCAACAATAGATACAGTAGCAGTACTTAAACCAAGAAGGGGGAGAAAAAATAATTGTTCATATCTTCCTGCTGAAGTGTAACCAGCAATAGCCTCCACACCAAACATACCAACGAAAAATATTAAAATATATGATCCCACTGCAATCATCATCATACCTATAGATGCTGGTATTCCTTGTGATAAAATATTTCCAATTATATTAAAATGTGGAATAATAGTTATTTGAACATACTTGTAGATGCGCGTTTTAGATAATTTAATAAATAGGTAAAATATTCCAGTAAATTGAGAAATAATTGTTGCGTAGGCAATACCCTCTATTCCTAAAGGTGAAATAATTTGAAAAGAAAAGATTTTACCAGATATTAATATTGGGTTTAGAAGAATATTTAAGAAGAAACTAAAAATTAAAACATTTCTATAACTTTTTGTATCTCCTTGAGCGCTTAAAGAGGAGTTAATGGACATTAAAATAAATATAAAAATCGAACCAAAAAATATTATATTTATATATTTTATTGATAATTCTAGTGTTTCTTGATCATTATTTATTGAACTTATGATGTAAGGACTAAGGTATATACCAAACACAGTAATTATGATTGATACAATTATTGATAGAATAAATGATTGAGAAAAAACTTTACCAGAATTTTCTAAATTATTATCCCCTATACTATTTGCTATTAATGATGTTGTTCCAATACTTAATCCAACACCTAAAGCAATTATTACAAAATATATTGGAAAAATTTGACCTATAGCTGCTAATGCTGATTCTGATATCAACTGACCTGCAAAAATTGAATCAACTATTGAGTATAAGTTTTGAAATATTGTGCCAATAGAAGAGGGGATAGCAATTCTTATAAAAAGAGAATAAATGCCATCATTTTTAAGATTAATTTTAGGGTCTGACACTTATATTCTTTGTACTTTTGGTTTAATATTGCAATTCTCATCTTTATAAATTTGATATAATTCTTTTACACAGTCCTTCATATTATTAATGAGAAAACTACTTCCATTAAATAAAATTATTCCACTCCCTTTCATTCCAACTTCTTCATTGTATTTTTTTAAAGGTAATTCAATGCGAGTAATTTGGTTTGATCCTAACTTTCTAATATTTTCAATAAATAGATCATTATTTTCTATATTCAAAACAGGATACCATATCATTGCTGTGACGTTTTCATATTCTTCATTCAGTATCTTCAATGTCTTTACTACTTTTTCAAAATCATCTTTTATTTCATATGATGGGTCAATTAGAACAAGAGTCTTTTCCTTTTGATTAATTTTTTCTAAAAAAAACTCAAAACCATCTTTATTGTACACCTTAGAATTAATTTTTTTTGCTAGATGTTTTTTTAAAAGTTCGACTTCGTTATTGTGAAGTTCATAAAATATGAGTTTATCACTGCTATCAGAGAGGTAACTCATAATTGAGGGTGATCCTGGATAAAAAGTCATTTTTTTAGAATTATTAATGTTTCTTAAAACTTTTAAATAAAATTTAATTGATTGATTCTCGTATTTGTAACTTTCCAATTTGCTAATTCCATTTTCATATTCTTTATTTTTTGCCATATAATCACTTTTGAAACTATAATTCCCGCTACCTGCATGCGTATCTATGTAACTTATTGAATTATGGTATCTTTTTAGGCTTTTATAAGCTTGAATTAAGCAAATATGTTTAAGAACATCAGCTTGATTACCTGCATGATAGCCGTGTTTATAACTGAGCATTTGTTAAGTCTTTCTATATTATTACTTGCAATTAGTTCAATTATTGTTAGTTACAATATTAATTAATTACCGACGAGATTTATACTTATATTTATTACTTAAAATACAAATCTTAAAAAACCCCATATACATTAAAAAGGAGATTACATGGCTACAGGTAAAATTAAATGGTTTAACCCTACTAAAGGTTACGGATTTATTGAAAATGATGCAGGCGGAAAAGATGTTTTTTTGCATATTTCTGCTCTCGAAGAAGCTGGGATAGATCAGCTACAGGAAGGTGAAGCTGTTTCTTTTGAAATTGGTGAAAACAGAGGAAAAGAAAACGCAATCAACGTTAAAAAAGTATCATAAATTTATTTGATTAAATTTTTAGAATGGGCTGGTGTAATTACAGCCATTTTATACTCTTTATTTGTTGCCCTAAACATCGGTTTAGAGTTCTTAGGCTTTAGTTTATTGTTTATATCTGCATTATTAATCGGAATGTGGGCATATAAACTAAAGTATAAGGGAATATTATTATTACAGGTTTTCTATGCTACTGCTGGAATTATAGGAATGATAAGATGGTTTGGGTAAAATTAGTAATATTTTATTTAACTTTTTTATCTACCATTCATGCTTCAGAATTATCTCAAGAAGAGATAACTTATTTTAATATCATGGATTTAAATAATGATGGATATGTATCAACTGATGAAGTCAATCAGTCGATAAATATAATTTTTCAATTAATTGATATAAATAATGATAAAAAAATTTCTCTAGAGGAGTTAGAAGAATTAAAGGAAATAGTTAATATTTTAAAATGAGTATTTGGGGAAGATTACTTGGCGGTGCAGCAGGATTTGCTTTAGGCGGTCCCATTGGAGCTATTTTAGGAGTAATGGCTGGAAGTGCATTTGATAAAAAAAAACAACGATCATTTAATTATTCTCAAATTTCACAAAACCAAAAACAACAAATTTTTACAATAAGTTTTATTATTTTATCTGCTAAACTTGCAAAAAGTGATGGTCAGGTTACTAACGATGAAATCCAAGCCTTTAAAGATAAATTTAATGTTCCAAAATCTGAATTAACTAAAGTTGGTAAAATTTTTAATGAAGCAAAAAAAGATGTTTATGGATATAAACAAATTGCTGATCAAGTAGGGCAGCTTTTTAAGGATAATACTTTACTATTAGAGGAAATGCTGAATAATTTATTTTATATCGCAGCTTCAGATGGTCATATATCTGTTAATGAAATAGACTTGTTGAGATCAATTTCTCAATCTTTCTCTTTTGATGAAAAAACATTTCAAAGATTATTTCAAACTCATTTGAAAGACTCTTCCTCTGATCCATATAAAATTTTAGGAGTCGATAGGGATGACTCAGATCAGGAAATAAGAAAAAAATGGATAGAGCTTAATAAAGAGCATCATCCTGATAATTTAATTGCTAAAGGTATGCCCGAAGAGTTTATAGAGCAATCTAACAAAGAATTAGCAGCTATTAATTTAGCATATGATAAAATAAAAGAGATAAGGTCTACAACTTGATACCTGACGAATTATCAATCAAAACAATTGAAAAAGTTTATCAGAAAATAAAGCCCTATATAAATATTACGCCTCTAATTAAAGCTGACAACTATATAGATGATACTTTTAATTCTAAAATTTATTTAAAATATGAATGCTTCCAAAAAAGCGGTTCATTTAAAGCTAGAGGAGCAATAAACAATATTCTATCAAGTAATGAAAAAGAATTACAAAATGGCATTACTGCAGTAAGTGCTGGCAACCACGCAATTGCTGCGTCTTACGCAGCAAATATTTTTAATCTTAAAAATAAAATATTTCTCTACAAATCTGCCAATAAATATCGTGTTCAGTCGTGTAAAAATTATAATGCTAATATTTCATTTACTGATGCAGAAAAGGCTTTTGAGGAAGTTATGGATGCTGAAAAACAAGGTTATAAATTTGTACATCCGTTTGACGGAGCTTATACTCTTCAAGGTTCTGCCACTCTTGGATTAGAGATTGTTAATCAAATAAATGATATGGACACTAAAATAGATAATATTTTAATTTCTGTTGGCGGCGGTGGGTTAATTAGTGGAGTAGGAGCTGTTCTAAAACAATATTTTCCTAATATTAATATAATAGGTATAGAGCCTGATGAGGCAAAAGGAATTACAGATAGTTTACAAGCTAACCAGCCTTTACAAAAAGTATATATTAACAGTATCGCTGATAGTTTGTGTGCCCCAATTCATATGCCTTATTCTTTTTCTATAGCAAGACAAGTTATTGATGAGATGATTAATATATCAGATAAAGATATGTCAGAAGCAATGATATTTGCCTATAATCATTTGAAGCTTTTTTTAGAACCTGCCTGCGTCGCAGGTTTTGGAGCTTTAGAGAAACTGCAGCATAAAAATTTTAAGGGACAGAATACTTTAATACTTCTTTGCGGATCAAATATTGATTTTGAGTCTTGGAACATTATTGCTAATAATTAAATTTATATAACTTTCCACCTGATATACTTTTTTTAACACCGGTTGTAGATTTTGAGCTTAGTATTAATTTTTTGATACTTCTCACTCCGATAT
>CACKNC010000025.1 GCA_902601455.1 uncultured Alphaproteobacteria bacterium | reverse complement strand
GAAAAACTTGGAATTAGTGCTTCATTGAGAACGGTTGATAGTTCACAATATCAGAAAAGAATTGAATCCTTTGATTTTGATATGGTAGTATTCACATTTTCACAAAGTCTTTCTCCAGGTAATGAGCAAAGAAATTTTTGGGGGTCTGATGCGGCAAATACTAATGGTTCACGTAATGTCATTGGAATTAAAGATGATGTTGTTGATAGTCTTATAGAAAAACTTATCAATGCAAAAGATAGAGAAGATTTAATTACAATTACCAGAGCTTTAGATAGGGTATTGTTATGGAATTATTACGTTATTCCTCAGTGGCATATTTCTGCGTATAGGGTCTTGTATTGGGATATGTTTGATCAACCTAAGAAAAAACCTAAATATTCTCTAGGATTTGATACTTGGTGGTTAAATCAAAGTAAATTTGATTTTATTAATTCTCAAAGATCTTCAAACTAATAAGTTAAAAAAAATTATAAATAATATAAAATCATATTAATGGGCGCTTATTTGGTAAGGAGAATTCTTCTTATACTTCCTACACTTTTTGGGATAATGTTAATTAATTTTGCTGTTATACAGATTGTTCCAGGTGGTCCTGTAGAACAAATGATTGCTCAGATGACTGGAACTGCTGTTGAGTCGACAGCTCGTTTTTCTGGAGGTGGTGAAGGAGAACTAAATTCAAGTTTGGATGCTTCAAGTTTTGATGATGGTGACTCTAAATATAGAGGGGCACAAGGTCTTGATCCAGATATCATTAAAGAAATTGAAGTAATGTATGGAATGGATAAGCCCGCTCATGAAAGATTTTTCAAAATGTTAAAAAGCTATATCTTTTTTGATTTTGGTGAAAGTTTTTTTCGTGATCAAAAAGTTACTTCATTGGTTTTGGATAAAATGCCAGTATCAATTTCACTTGGTTTATGGACCACATTACTTGTGTATTTAATTTCTATTCCTCTTGGTATTAGAAAAGCTATAAAAGATGGGTCAAGATTTGATATAATTTCTAGCAGTATTGTCACAATTGGTTATGCAATTCCAAATTTTTTATTTGCAGTTATTCTTATAGTTTTTTTTGCGGGTGGTAGATTTTATGATATTTTTCCTTTAAGAGGCTTAGTGTCCGAAAATTTTGAAGAGTTAACTCTTCTTGCTCAAATAAAAGATTATTTTTGGCATTTAACATTACCTTTACTCGCAATGATTGTTAGTGGATTTGCTGGTTTAACTTTTTTAACTAAAAATTCTTTTATAGATCAAATTAATCAACAGTATGTAATGACAGCAAGAGCTAAAGGCTTATCAGAAAGAAAAGTTCTTTATGGACATGTTTTTAGAAATGCAATGCTTATAGTTATTGCTGGTTTTCCTTCAGCATTTATTGGAATACTATTTTCAAGTTCTTTATTTATTGAGGTTATATTTTCTTTAGATGGTTTAGGTTTGCTTGGGTATGAAGCAGCTCTTACAAGAGATTATCCTGTTATATTTGCAACATTATATTTCTTCTCATTACTGGGTCTTGTTATGGGTATTATTGGTGATTTTATGTACTCCCTAATAGATCCAAGAATAGATTTTGAGTCTCGAGAATGAAAAGTTTATCGCCTCTTAATAGAAGACGTTTAAGCAATTTTGTTAAAAATAAAAGAGGTCTTTATTCTTTTTGGATTTTTTTTGTTTTATTTTTAATTTCACTTTTTGCAGATTTTATTGCTAATGAAAAGCCACTGCTCATCAAATATGAAAATGAATTCTATTATCCAATTTTACAATCCTATTCAGAAACAACATTTGGGGGGGATTTTGAAACTGAAGCTGATTATAGGGATCCATTTGTAAAAAATTTAATTAATTCTTCCGGATGGATGATCATGCCTATTATTCCTTATAAATATAATACCATTATTCGTGATATAGATAGTCCTGCCCCCTCCCCTCCAAGTATAGATAACTGGCTCGGCACAGATGATCAGGCAAGAGATGTACTATCAAGATTAATATATGGATTTAGAATTTCCATTTTGTTTGGCTTTACATTAACTTTTTTTTCCATGATTATTGGTGTTTCTGCTGGTGCAATCCAGGGGTATTTTGGTGGAAAAACTGATTTATTTTTTCAAAGATTTATGGAAATTTGGTCAGCTATACCAACATTATATATTTTAATAATCCTTGCTAGTGTCATACAACCAAATTTTTGGTGGTTATTAATTATTTTACTACTCTTTAGTTGGATGGGTTACGTAGGAGTTGTTAGAGCAGAATTTTTAAGAGCAAGAAATTTTGATTATATTAGAGCTGCCAAAGCACTGGGAGTTAGCACAACTAAAATAATATTTAGACACATGATTCCAAACGCAACTGTTGCAACTATAACTTTTCTTCCTTTTAGTTTGAGTGCTTCAGTCACAGCGTTATCAGGTTTAGATTTTTTAGGTTTTGGTTTGCCTCCAGGGTCTGCATCATTAGGGGAAATGGTAAACCAAGGACGTAATAATTTACAGGCACCTTGGCTTGGTCTAACAAGTTTTTTTACATTAGGTTTAATGCTTGGTCTTTTAGTTTTTATTGGCGAAGCAGTGCGGGATGCTCTAGATCCAAGAAAGACTTTCAATTAATATGAGTCTTATTTCAATTAAAAATTTGAGTATTAATTTTAAACAAAATCAAAATGTAGTTAATAATGTAAATATAGAAATACCAAAAGGCAAAACTGTTGCTATAGTTGGGGAGTCTGGTTCTGGAAAAACATTATCCGCTCTGAGTATATTAAAATTATTACCTGGAAATGCTAATATAAATAGTGGGAGTATAATATTTAAAGAAAAAGATTTACTTCAACTTCCATTAAATGAAATTGAAAAAATTAGGGGAAATAAAATTTCTACAATTTTTCAAGAACCTATGTCTAGTCTCAACCCTTTACATACAATTGATAAACAAATTAAAGAGATGATTGCAACACACAATAAAAAAAATTTGGTAGAACTTAATACTTCTGTTTTAAACTTACTAAAAGAAGTTAATTTAGAGGATTTAATTAATAGACCAAATATTTATTCTTATGAACTTTCAGGTGGACAACGCCAAAGAGTAATGATCGCAATGAGTATAGCTAACAACCCAGATTTATTAATTGCTGATGAGCCTACAACTGCATTAGATGTAACTGTACAACAACAAATATTATCACTTCTAAATAAAATTCAAAAACAAAGAAAAATGTCAATTTTATTTATTAGTCATGACCTTGGAGTAGTTAATAAAATTGCAGATTATATTTATGTTATGAAAGATGGTGAAATTATTGAACATGGAAATAAACTTGAAATTTTTAATAACCCAAAAAATCCATACACAAAGCAGTTAGTTGGGTTTCAAAATAAAATTAGAAAAATTCAAAAAAATAAAGAAATAGAAATTCTTAAAATTAAAGATTTAAAAGTATGGTATCCTATTAAGAAAGGTATTTTTAAAAAAAACGGTTGATTATGTTAAGGCCATAGATTCAATTAATTTTTCCTTAAAGAAAAAAGAAACTCTAGGCATTGTTGGAGAATCGGGGTCAGGAAAAACTTCACTTGTTTTAGCTATTTTAAAATTAATAACGTCATCTGGATTAATAGAATTTGATGAATTGGATTTAAATTTATTAAAAAAAAATAAACTTAAAAATATAAGAAAAGATATTCAAATTGTTTTTCAAGATCCTTTCTCTTCATTAAGTCCTAGAATGAATGTTCAGGAAATATTAAATGAAGGTATAGATGTTCACTTCCCAAAGTATTCTCTTTTAGAAAAAAAACAAATATTAAAAGATATTTTAAAAGAAACAGGAATGGATTATGAGCGAGATCATAATAAATACCCTCATGAGTTCTCAGGTGGTCAAAGACAAAGAATTGCAATTGCAAGAGCGCTAATCTTAAAACCCAAAATACTAATTTTGGATGAACCCACCTCTGCATTAGATATCACAATACAAAATCAAATATTAGATTTACTTCAAAAATTACAAGAAAAACATTCTCTTAGCTATATTTTTATAAGTCATGATATGAATGTTATTAGATCTGTATCAGATAAAATATTAGTTCTAAAAACAGGAAAATTAATTGAATATAACGATGCCGAGATTGTATTTAATAGTCCAAAAGATGAATATACTAAAAAATTAATTAGCTCAGTTGTCTAATTTATGGTGGAGAGAGAGGGGTTCGAACCCTCGATAGTGTTGCCACTATACACGCTTTCCAAGCGTTACGATTAGAAAAGAGTTAAGGGATTACAACGATTATTTATAATATTTTTTTTAATTATCAGATTCAAAGTGTAGCCTATGTGTAGCCAATTTTAATAACAAGTCGTAGTTGCCGACAATGTATTTCCAAAAGTAGAACCAGTTGTGCTACATACTGTAGGACTCATTGAGTCTGCTGCTTCATTTAGTGAATCAGCTAATGCACCCCATGCTGCAGCTTCTCTTGCACGTCTGTCTGCTTCTAAATTTCCAGTTACTTCAAGATATTTTATTCTAGCAGCAGCTTCACTAATTTCTCCAGTTTCAACTTGTTCAGAAAGGGCGTCAAAAAGAGCTACCATTCTATTACCTCCAGTACTGCACTCATTAACAGAAGCACAATATTTATTTCTATTCATTTTACCACAACTCACTAAGGATTTAAAAGAATTGGTAGTTGCTTCACAA
>CACKNC010000024.1 GCA_902601455.1 uncultured Alphaproteobacteria bacterium | reverse complement strand
AAATACCATTATTTTTTCATTTCTCTTATCTGCATTAAAAAAAAGAATGGTATCAATAGATAAAGAAATAACACTTTTGTGTTGTGACAATATTAGAGAAAATGGGTTGATGCTTGAAAAATGTCTTAAAAAATATGTCAAAGAATCAAATGAATTAGAATTATTAAAATGGATTGAAAAGAAGGTAAGTTTTCCTTCTTGTGTTGTAGATAGAATTACTCCTAGAGCACCAGAGTATTTAGCAAATGAAGTAAAAGAGAAATTTAATATTGATGAAAAATGCTCAGTAATGGCTGAGCCATTTATTCAATGGGTAATTGAGGATAATTTTATTGGTAAGAGACCTGATCTTGAAAAAGTAGGTGTACAATTTGTTAAAAATGTTTTTCCTTATGAAGAAACGAAAATTAGAATTCTTAATGGCGGTCATGTTGCTTTAAGTTACATTGGTGCTTTAAAAGGTCATAAGACTTATGATGAAGCAATATGCGATAATGAATTACAGAATTATTTTTTTGAATTAGAGAGGAAAGAAATCATTCCAGCCTTAGGAAATGAAGCACCTTTTGACCTTGAAGAGTATATGAATATTATATTTGAAAGATTTAAAAATACTAACATCGGAGATAGATTAGAGAGAATTGCAATGGATGGGGTTGGCAAATTTCCCATCTTTATTCTTCCTACTATAAATAAATGTTTCGAGTTAAAAATTATTCCAGAAAATTCAATAGAATCTATTGCTAGTTGGTATATTTTTATGAAAAAAATTGATGAGAAGACATTACAATTTAATTACTATGAACCGAGATGGGAATGGATTAAGCAATATTTAAAAGATGAAATGTTGGATCAATTTATTTACAATAGTGATTTATGGGGAGAAACACCAATTAAATACCCTATGTTTGCAGAAGTTTTAAATAAAAAAATCCAATTCTTTAAAAATATTTTTTAGTATGAATACATTTGATTTCATTATAGTTGGTGGAGGAACATCTGGTACTGTAACTGCAGAAAAATTGATTAAAAATGGTCACTCAGTTTTAATTATTGAAGAAGGAAAAAAAAATAATAATCCTTTTTTAAGTATGCCTGCTGGATGGATACCAATGCTTGATGGTAGTCCTTATTTAAAATTTTATAAATCAATTCCACAACCACAACTTGGGAATAGGCAGCATGATATTGCCCAAGCAAAAATATTGGGTGGTGGATCAAGTGTAAATGGTATGGTGTATATGAGGGGAAAACCATCTGATTATGATAAATGGGTAGAAGCTACTGGAGATAGCAGATGGGGATGGGATTCTTTGATTGATAATTATGTGAAACTTGAGAATAATCAAAGACTGGCTGGAAAATATCATGGAACAGAAGGACCTATAAAAGTATCTGATCCTGGTTATGTAGCAGAAGGTTCAAATTTATATATCAAAACAATGCAAAAACTTGGTTTACCTTATAATAGAGATTTTAATGATGGTAGTCAGTACGGCGTAGGCCTTATGCAATACACAATTGGAAATGGCAAAAGATGTGATACAATTTCTTCACTCATAAAGCCAATATTAAATAGTAAGAAACTAAACATAAAACTTAATACGGCAGTAACAAAATTAATAATTGAAAATAAAAAAGCTATTGGAGTTGAAACAATTTCAAATGGTAGATCCGAAAAAATATATGGAAAAGAAATAATACTTACAGCTGGGGCACTTGTAACACCAAAAATATTAATGCACTCCGGTATTGGTGAAGAAAAGTTATTGAAAAGTTTTGATATTAAAGTTGAAGAAAATTTAATTGGTGTCGGAAAAAATCTTCAGGATCATCATGAGGTTCCGTTTGTAACAAGAGCTAAACCAGGATTTGGCTATTTCAAACAAAATAAAGGATTGCGTATGATTAGAAATGGACTTCAATATTTATTATTTAAATCTGGACCTGTTACTTCAAATGGTGTTGATTGCTGTTCTTTTCTTAATCCAGAAAATCTTCAAGATCAAAGTAATCCTAAAATCAAGTTATATTGTGTACAAATAATGTACACAGATAGAGATACTAAAAACATTAAACCTGATCATGGCGTTACACTTACCTCATGTATTATGAATCCAAAATCTAGAGGAGATTTAAAAATTAAATCATCAAACCCATTAGATTTACCAGATATCAATCCAAATTTTCTCAGCAATCAAGATGATATCAATACTTTACTTGCAAGTGTTAAATTAGCTAGAGAAGTAATTAAGACAAAACCTTTATCAGATATAATTTTAGAAGAAGTGCTACCTGGTAAAAATGTTAATGATGATAATTCATTAATTAATTATTGTAAAAAAACGATTAAAACAAATTGGCATCCTGTAGGTACTTGTAAGATGGGAAAAGAAAATGATCCAATGGCTGTTTTAAATTCTAAACTTCAAGTTAAAGGTATTGATAATTTAAGAGTCTTTGATGTTTCAATGATGCCAAATATCGTTGCTGCTAACACTAATGCTCCTGCAATGGCAATAGCTGATAAGGCCACAGAAATTATGTTAAAAGAGTAGGAGCGATATTTTTATTCGAAGTATATAAATCTTTCCAAATTGTGTATCTCTTTTTTAATAAGTCAATACTATCAATTTTAGGTTGATATTCTTTACTAATTTTAATTTCTTTAATTATATCGTTTTGATCTTTTATATTATTATCAACATACATTGCTAGTCTAGCTACACCTAAAGCTGCCCCATACTCACTTTGATTACAAACACTTAAATTTCGTTGTAACAAAGAAGCAATTAACTCAATCCAAAAAGAACTTCTAGATCCTCCCCCAACCATAAATATTTTATCAAAGTTATCATTTACTTTTAAGATTGAATTAACACCATCCAAAATTCCAAAACTAACACCTTCAATGACCGCATATTGCAAATTAGTTGCATCAGTTGTGGTTTTCATTGCATGAAACGACCCTCTTATATGGGGATCATTATGCGGTGTTCTTTCCCCAGATAAATATGGCAGAAAAAATGATGAATTTGAAACCAAGTTTGGATCATTAAAATATTTTTCAACATTTTTAAGAGTTTCTGTAATAGATGTATTTGTTATCGAGCAAATCCAATCCAAACAATTGCTTGCACTTAACATTACTGACATTAAATGCCACTTATTAGGTAAACAATGACAAAAAGAATGAACAGCATCGCCAGTATTACTTAAAAAATTTTGCGTTGGTGTAAAAAATACTCCTGAAGTACCAAGAGAGATAAATGATTGTTTTTGATTAATAATACCCATGCCTGCTGCTGCTGCCGCATTATCACCAGCACCTCCGACAACAATCACATCATTTTTAAAATTAAACTTATCTTTAATGCTATTTTTTAAGTTTCCAGTTTCTTGATTACCTTCTACAAGTGTTGGCATATTTTTTATGTCTAACTCAGAACATGATAATAATTTTTCTGACCATTTTCTCTCTTTAACATCTAGCCATAATGTTCCAGAAGCATCTGACATTTCAGAATAATATTCACCAGTGAGATAAAATCGTAAATAATCTTTTGGCAATAAAACTTTAGAAATTTTTTTGAAACTTTCAATTTCATTATTTTTTAACCAATTAATTTTTGGGGCAGTAAAACCAGGCATAGTAATATTTCCTGAGATTGATCGTACATCAAAACCTTGATTTTCAAATTCTTCACATTCTTTATGTGATCTTGTATCATTCCATAGAATACATGGTCTGATAACATTGCCTGAACTATCAATTAGTGTTGCTCCATGCATGTGACCAGAAATTCCAATAGAAATTGTTTCTATAAATTCTTTTGGTTTTTTTGATTTTAAGCTTTCAAGACATTCAAGAGTAGCACTGATCCACTCCTCTGGATTTTGTTCACTATATCCGTCTTTAGGATTTTGAACTGTAACTGGCGAGTCTGAAGTCGCTAAGATATTTTGATTTTGATCTACAAGGATCATTTTTACTGAAGATGTACCTAGATCAATTCCAATAAACATAAATTAGTATGTAGTTAAAAGAAAAAAAAAGTCTAATAGTTAATTTTGTTCTTTTATATACAAAGTGTAGATTCCGGAAATAGTTATAACTAAAGCTCCTATCAAAGTTGGGATATCTGGAAAATCGTCATAAAAAATATAGCCCAGTATAATTGCCCAAAAAATTAATGTATAATGGAATGGTTGAATAATACCTGCTCTTGCCATACTCAAAGCAATAATTTGAAAATACAAACCCAAAGAAAAAAATAATCCAATAGCAATAAAAAATATTAAGGAATAGTCCATCAAAGGTTGCCAGAAACTGTAACCTATAATTCCCATTAATATTATACCTACGATAGAAGTATAAAACAAAGACGTTTCAGTAGAATCTTTTTCTGAAGCTTTTCGCGTTACTATTTGATAAATGCTTAGAAAAAAAGCTCCAGCAAGTGGAATTAAAGATTTAGGATCAAAAATAGATAATCCAGGTCTCATAATAATTAGTACCCCAATAAAACCAATAAAAATAGCAATCCATGTCTTTAAAGAAACATGCTCTCTTAATATAACTGCTGATAATGCAACGACTAAAACTGGAGTAAGTGATGCTATACTATGAGCATCTGCTAATGATAAATAACGAAAAGATAAAATAAAACATGCTGACTCTATTATGGATAAAACGCTACGTAAAAGTTGAATTTTTACATTGCCTGATTTGTAAAACGAATAGTTTTTTTTTCGTTGAGACTCAATTAAAGATAAAAATAAAACAAAACAATATTTTATAAATAATAATTGAAAAACTGAATGATAAATAATAGCAGTTTTCTGAACTGCATCTAGTAATGAAAAAGAAAAATATGCCATAACTGCAAATAACATTCCTAAACTTTCTATTGATTTAAATTTTAACAAAGGATTTAAAAGTTAGAATAAAT
>CACKNC010000023.1 GCA_902601455.1 uncultured Alphaproteobacteria bacterium | reverse complement strand
GCTATAAGACCCAGAAGTTCATAAATTTTACCTCTATCTGCTAATCCCAACATGTTAGCAACAGTTTCAGCAGTAACTGTAATATTATTATTTATAATAGCTTGATCTAGCAAACTTAGTGAGTCTCTAACAGAACCATCACCTGCTCTTACAAGAAGAGAAATTGCATCTTCATTTATCTTAACTTTTTCTAATTCTGAAATTTTTTTAAGATGTTGATTTAAATCTTTTGACTCTACTCTTTTAAGATCAAATCTTTGACATCTAGATAAAATCGTAACAGGTATTTTTTTGACTTCCGTAGTGGCAAAAATAAACTTCACATGCTCTGGTGGCTCCTCTAAGGTTTTAAGTAGTGCATTAAAAGCACTTTTTGATAACATATGAACTTCATCTATGATGAAAATTTTAAATTTACAATTAACTGGTTTGTATTTAACATTATCAATAATTTCTCTAACATCATCAACACCCGTTTTGCTTGCAGCATCCATTTCAATTACATCTAAATTATGATCAGATCTAATTGATTTACATGAGTCACAACTTCCGCATGGCTCACAACTATCTTCTATCTTGTTTTCACAATTCAAGCTCATTGCAATTAATCTTGCAGTAGTTGTTTTACCTACACCTCTTACTCCTGTTAGAAGATATGCATTTGCAATTCTATTAGTTGTAATAGCATTTGATAAAATTTGAACTAAGGTTTCTTGCCCTATTAAATCAGCAAATGTTTGAGGCCTATATTTTCTTGCCAATACTTTATATTCTATTTGTTTGCTCATAATTATAAAGAAGGTTCAAGACCCGAATAAACTTGTTACAGCTGCTTCTTTTCAGATCTGACTGGATTGGCAAGCAATTCGCCCTCAAACCTTCCATTTCTACTATATCATGTAAGAACAAAAAAATAACTTGTGTTTTAGATTTTATCTTTATTTTTTTCTAAAATCAGACTTTTTATAAACACCTAAAATTTTGATCTCTTTACAGAAAAATTTCATTTCTTCTAAAGCTAGTTTGACTGAATTATTCTCTGGATGTCCTTCAAAATCAATGTAAAATTGAGCAACATCAAAACCCTGTGGATGAATATAACTCTCTAATTTGGTAATGTTTACGCCGTTACTAGCAAAACCGCCTAAACATTTATATAGTGAAGCAGGGATACTTCTTACAACGAACACGAGAGTTGTTAAAATATTACTTTCAGTATTTTCTATTTTACTTTTATTTTTTGACATTATTAAAAATCTGGTAACATTATATTCAGCATCTTGAAAATCATCCTCAAGAACATCTAAATTATAAATCTTTGCTGCAAGCGATGATGCAATAGCAGCATCTTCTTTATTGTTAAGCTCAGATATTTTTTTTGCAGAACCTGCTGTGTCCGCTGCTATAACCATTTGCTTATTTAGTTTTATTATTTTATTTCTACATTGTGCAATACCTTGTTCATGGCTATGCACTCTTTTAATATCACTTAATTTAGCTCCAGGAATTGCCAGTAAATTATGTCTTACTTCTAAAAAGTATTCTCCAATAATATGTAAATCAGAGTCAGGAATTAATCTTTGCGTATCTGCGACTCTTCCAGCTTGAGAATTTTCAATTGGAACTAATGCAATATCAGCTTTTTCAGTTTTAACACAGGCAAACATTTCCTCAAATGTTGAGCAAGGTAAACTTTTAGCATCAGGAAAAACATTTTTTCCAGCTTGCTCACTGTAAGCACCATTAACTCCTTGAAAGGCAAAACTATTTATTTTCATTTCTTTTTTTTAAAATATTTTCAATTATCATTAAATCCTCAGCTGTATCTACACTAATTGGTAAATTTTCTACATATGTTATTCCAATTTTTATACCCGCTTCAAGTGCTCTTAATTGCTCTAATTTTCTTTCAATTTCATTTTTTGACGGTGGTAATGAAATAAATTTTTTAAGAGCTCTGGGTTTAAAACTATAAATTCCTACGTGCTGATAAACATTTGTTAATTTAGTTTTTAATGATTTATGAAAATCTAGACTATTTCCAATAATGTTCTCTTTTTGCCAATCTATAAAAACTTTTGTAATATTTTCATTCTCTATCTCATCATCTGATATGTTTGTTGCAATAGTGCCGATGTCATATCCATTTTCTAGAGGAATATTTGCACTTTGAATGTAATTATAATCAATCAAAGGCATATCGCCCTGAAGATTAATTATACTCTCATATTCATTTTTATTTTGAAGCAAATTAAAGGCTGCGTAAACTCTGTCAGTCCCTGAGGGAAGATTAGGATCTGTCATTATTGCTTTGCCTCCTTTTGATGTAATTAATTCAAAAACCTCATTTTCACTACAAGCAACATATACGTCTCCTATTGCTGAGTTAATTCCTTGCCTCCAAACTCGTTCTATCATCGAAACACCATTAATTTTTGCCATTGGCTTATTTGGAAAACGCTTTGAAGCCATTCTAGAAGGTATTATAATTGCTGTTTTCATAAGTTATGCGACAATTAAGCCATAATTAATTTTTTGTGTGATGTTATCATTTCTATTCATTTCAAAAAAAATCTATATAGATGTTTTACACATGTCTGGACTTGAAGTTAACAAAATTTTGGCTTCCATTATATTAGCAATACTTGTTGTTACAGTTATTGGTCACTTAGGGGATATAATAGTTGATACTGATCATCATGATATGGAAGAAACAGCTTATAAAATTGATGTCCCTGAAACTGATAAATCTTTACCTGGCGAAGCTCCCAAAGAAGAAATTATAGAGCCAATTTCATTACTTTTAGCAAGTGCATCTCTAGAAAAAGGCGGTAAACTATTTAAAAAATGTAGTGCATGCCATAATTATGAAAAGGATAGTGCAAATAAGGTTGGTCCAAATTTATGGAATTTAATTAACAGACCAAAAGCAAATGTTGAGGGGTTTGCTTATTCAAAAGCATTAGCTGAATATGGTGGCGAGTGGAGTTATGAAGAGTTAGCAGAATTTTTATATAAACCAAAGAAATTTGTTAAAGGAACAAAAATGAATTTTGCGGGACTTAAAAAAGTTCAAGATAGGGCTAACATTGTTTTATTTTTAAGAGAACAAGCAGAAAATCCTGTTCCACTTCCCTAAATATATAAATGAATAATTCCATCCAGGGATATCTTAAATTTGCTAATAAACTTGCTGATGCAGCAGGCATTACTTCAATGGAGTACTTTAGGACTTCTTTAGATATTGATAATAAGAGTGATGAAAGTCCAGTTACAATTGCTGATAGAAATACTGAATTAAAAATTAGATCTATGATAGAAAAAGAATTTCCAGAACACGGAATTTTAGGTGAAGAGTTTGATAATGTTAATTCAAATGCAGAATTTATTTGGGTAATAGATCCTATTGATGGAACTAGAAGCTATATAGCTGGACACAAAGATTTTGGAAATTTAATATCTCTAACACAGAATAAAAAACCAATTATTGGTATTATTAATTGTCCTGCACATGATGAGAGATGGGTTGGGGTTAGAAATCAAAACTCCACTGTTAATCAACAAATAGTAAAAACATCCAATGTCACAGCAATTGAAGATGCTTATTTTTTTAGTTCTGGACTTTATTTTGATGAGCCACATCTAAGAAATGCTGTAGATAAAATAAAAAACAAAGTAAGGTATTTTCGCTATGGTGGTGACTGCTACATGTACGGTATGGTGGCATCAGGCTTAATTGATATTGTTATTGAAGATACATTAAAAGCTCATGATTATATGGCTTTAGTTAATGTCATTGAGGGTGCAGGAGGGATGATTTCAGATAAATTTGGCAATGAAATTACCACAGACTCCCAAGGAAGTGTGGTGGCTTCAGCTAATAAAGAACTTCATTCCAAATTAATTTCACTAATAAATGAATAAATTTAATTTAAATTTATTTTTAAGTAATTATATTAATCTTATGAAAATTTTAAATTCTACTATTGTCATTATTTTATTAACTATTTCACAAAATTTATTTGCAAATACAACAATATCTCACGCTATTGCTATGCACGGTGAGCCAAAATATAATGAAGATTTTCTTAATGTTGAATATGTTAGCAACAATGCTGAAAAAGGTGGTAATATAGTAAGGAGTTCAATCGGAACCTATGATACATTTAACCCATTTACACTTAAGGGTACTTCTGCTGCAGGTATTGGATTTTTATATGAAAGCCTAACAACAGGATCTAGTGATGAAGCATTTACTGAGTATGGACTTTTAGCAAAAACAATAGAATGGCCTGAAGATCGATCTTGGGTTGCATTTACTCTTAGAGATGAAGCAGTCTGGCATGATGGGAAAAAAATATCTAGTGATGATGTAATTTGGACATTTAATACTTTAATGGAAAAAGGGCATCCATTTTATAAATATTATTACGGTGATGTTAGTGAAGTTATTAAAGTTTCTGAAAACGAAGTTAAGTTTATATTTTCTACAAATACGAATAAAGAACTGCCATTAATTGTTGGTCAGCTCCCAGTATTACCAAAACATTATTGGAAAGATAAAAATTTTGAAGAAACAACTCTTGATATACCTGTTGGAAGTGGTCCTTATAAAATTAAATCTTTTGATGCTGGTAGATCTATTACCTATGAGCTTAATGAAAATTATTGGGGTCTAAAAAACAATGTTGTTCCAATTAAAGTTGGTAAGGATAACATAGGGACTATTAGGTATGATTATTACAAAGACAGAGGAATAGAGCGAGAAGCTTTTAAGTCAGGAGAGATAGATTTCTTTTCAGAAAATACCTCAAAAGAATGGGCAACTGGCTACGAAATTAGCGCTGTTAAAGAAGGATTAATTAAAAAAGAATTAATATCACACGAAAATCCTCAAGGAATGCAAGCTTTTGCTTTCAATACAAGAAAAGAAATATTTAAAGATAAAAGAGTGAGAAAAGCACTATCTTATGCTTTTGATTTCGAGTGGACTAACAAAAATTTATTTTATGGAGCCTATAAACGAACTGATAGTTTCTTTGAAAACTCAGAATTAGCTTCAAATGGATTACCTTCGAAAGAAGAGCTTGCTTATTTAAATCCATATATTGATTTACTCCCAAAAGAAATTTTCAATACAGAATACACAAACCCAGAAACAGATGGATCAGGTTTTATTAGAACTGAACTACA
>CACKNC010000022.1 GCA_902601455.1 uncultured Alphaproteobacteria bacterium | reverse complement strand
ATAATTTAAAAATTTGTGAAGTCATCCCAAATAATGAAGATAATAATGAGCCGTTGCAGATGTTAGGTGCAGCTGGAGCAAGATTTATTATGAATCAAATTAATGAAAACAATATAACTGAATTTGGAATTGGAACAGGAAATACTATGAATGCTGTTGCTAAATGGCTACCAAAAATAAATAAGAAAATTGATTTTATTACTCTAAACGGGTCTTTAACTTCAAATAATGCAATTCAAGTAAAAACTGGTATTAATCAGATAGCTGAAAAAACTGATGGTGAGTGTTTTAATATTGGTATTCCGTTTATAATTGAGTCTATTGAACAAAAAAAATTAATAGAAAAAATTAATTTTATTAAAAAAATTTTGAATAGAGCAAGTAATACAAAAATTAAACTTCTCAGTGTAGGAGGGTTATTCGAAACTTCTCAAATTGTTCAGTCTAAAATTGTTAGCACAGAATCTATTAAAAAACTAAAAGAAGAAGGTGCTGTTGGTGAGGTAGCTGGTAATTTTTTTGATAAAAAGGGTAATCTAATTTTAAACAAAGAAACAAAAAAAACCATTGGAATAAAAATTGACTCATTCAAAAATTCTACAACAGTATTGATAGCCGGTGGTAAAAATAAAATTTCTCAAATACAATCTGTTTTAAAAAGTGGCTTATTCACAGGCTTAATAACGGATGAAGAAACCTCAAAAAAAATTTAATTATTAACAAAAATTAACATTATTTTTAATTTGCTTTCTATTCTATTTTAGTTAAAGTTGAAATAAATTTAGCTATGTGAAATTAATTTCATAGTTATCTTTTTAAATAGGAGGAATATAATGAAAAATCTTATTATTGCCCTTGTAGCATCTACATTTTCTTTTGCAGCTATGGCTGATGGTCATGCTGAATGGTGGAAAAAAGCAGGTGCTCCTTATGCGGGTACAGTACTTCAAGGTGTAGCTGAGAATACACCTCCAGGACAATTTGCTGGAGAAGTTTTAGCAAAAGAATTTGAGGCATTAACTGGCATCAAAGTTCAGCTAGAAAATACATCTTGGGATTCAATGTATGACAAAGCAATCAAAGATATGGAAGCAAATTCTGGAATCTATGACTTTGTATATATTGAACAAGATATTGTTTATGATTATTTAAACAGAGATTTCTTAGTTAACATTACACAAGGTTTAGCTAATAATCCTGATCTACAAGCTCCTGGTGTAAGCCTTGATGACTTCACAACTTTCATTGATTATTTTAAAGATGGATCTGGTGATGTATTTGGTGTTCCAATGGAAGCATTCATCAAAGTATATCTATATAGAAAAGATTTATTTGAAGCCGCTGATGCAAAAGCTGCTTTTAGAGCGCAATATGGATATGGATTAACACCTGCAACTTCATTTGATCAGTATAGAGATAATGCTGAATTCTTTACACATTACTGTGCTGATAATGGAATGGAATGTTGGGGTACTACAGTTCAGGGACATACTGGACATCCAGCTTCTACATATGAGTTCTTAGAGTCTATTGGACCATCTTTCGGTTTATACAACTGGGGTGTTAATATGGATAACTATCATTCTTGTGTTGAAGATGGTGGACAGCTAAATGGCGGAAGAGCTAAAGCTGCACTTAATTTCTGGACACAATTATTACCTTTTGCTCCACCTGAAGCGCTTCAAAGTACTTGGAGTGAAGTTGGTGCTTCTTTCGCTGCAGGAAGAGCAGCACAAGGATGGGTATATGGTGAAAATGCTGCATGGATTGCAACTGATGCTGAAAAATCAGCTGTTGTAGGAAATGTTGGTGTAATGTTACCACCAACTGCTCCAGGTGTAATGACACAAGCTGCATCAGGAAATGGATATATTGGATATTTTGATGGAGGTGCTTATGGTATTCCTCATTCATCAAAAAATATTGAAGCAACTATGCTTTGGTTACAATATGTTGCATTGAATGATCATCAAGCTGATTGGGCAATTGCAGGAGGACGTATAACTCATAAAGATACTTATGCAGATCCAAAAGTATTGGCTGTTGATGAACAAGCTGACGGATATTTCTCACTAATGAGAGATACTGGCTTCTTGTATGCTGGTGCTCCACCATTCCCTTTCCACGGAGCGGGAAGAGGTGCTATTGATCCGTTCATTTATAGTGCTTTAGCTGGAGAAATGACTCCTGAAGAAGCTCTTGATGGAGCTTGTAAAGCTCTTGATCAAGTAATGTCAGATCTTGGTTACCAAGGTTAATTAAATACTTTAATAAGGGAGGCTATTATGCCTCCCTATTTTTTTTATGTTTTCAAATAATAGAACTGGTTGGTTACTTTTATCGCCTACAATCATTATTTTATTAATAATGGGCCTAGTTCCATTTTTTTATGTTTTATATGTTGGTTTTTTTAAATGGAACCCTCTTGCAGTTGATCCCTCAATGCAATTTGAAGGTTTTGGATTTAATTACAGACGCTTAATTTTTGATGAAGTTTTTTTAGCATCAATATGGCGCTCAATAAAATTTTCAGTTGTAACATTGTTCTTTGAGTTAGGACTTGGCTTTATTTTAGCTTTATCATTACTTAGCTCATTTCCATTAAAATCATTCTTTAGAGGTGTTCATACCTTGCCTCTAGTAATTGCACCTATCGTTGTTGGATCTATATTTAAATTATTTACAGTTCAGGGTTTAGGACCTTTGCCACATCTTTTGAAAGATTATTTTGGATACACTCTAAATTATGGATTAAATGCAGACCAAGCATTTTGGATGATTGTCATAATGGATATATGGCATTGGACACCATTTGTTACATTAACCTTGCTAGCAGGCTTAAGTGCCTTGCCTCAAGACCCTTATGAGTCAGCAAAAATAGATGGGGCCAATAATTTTCAAATATTTATTTATATCACTATACCTATGATGGTACCTGTATTAATTGTAGTCATATTTATTCGTTTAATGGACTCTTTAAAAATAGTTGATGAAGTCTGGATGTTAACTGGTGGTGGGCCAGGATACGCAACTCGCTTTACAGGTATACATATTTGGAAAGAAGTATTTGAAAAAAGATTTTATGGACTTGGATCAGCTATGTCTATTTTATATTTATATATTACGATAGTTATTTGTTGGTTATTATATAGCGTTATGGTTTCAAGAGGTAAAAATGAAGATTAGAAAGTTATTTGGTAAAATGTTAACAACACTTCTATGGAGTGTTTTAACAATTATTACTCTGTTTCCAATATATTGGATGGTTTTAGTATCTACAAGAACACCAGTTGAATTATTTGGTAAACCTAATTTGAGTCCAACTTTTTTGAACAAAATTCATTGGAAGAATTTTACCAAACCTTTTATTGATGGTATTTATTCTGATTATCTTATTAATTCTATCATAGTAGCAACATCAAACGCATTACTTGTAACAACATTAGCGTTAATGGCCACATATGCATTATCAAGATTTAAATTACCTGGTTCTGAAAGTATCTTTTTCTGGACGATGACAAATAGAATGGCACCTCCAGCGGCATTTATGTTGCCATTATTTTTATTATTTTCAACAGTTTTCAAATTTGGAGATTTTACTTTATTTGACACAAGAATTGGATTAATTTTATTATATTGTGTTTTTAACCTTCCTTTTGCCATTTGGCTTTTAAAAGGAATAATTGATGGAATCCCAAAAGAATTGGATGAAGCAATGATAGTAGATGGTGCAAATATATTTACAATATTTTGGAAGTTAATCATACCTCTTGCTGCACCTGGTATAGCAGTTACATCTTTGTTGAGCTTTCTATTTGCATGGAATGAATATTTACTAGCCTCAACTTTAACAAGTGTATATGCGAGAACTATACCAACAGGATTATCAGAGTTTGTTACTACAACTGGAACTAATTGGGGAACTATGGCTGCTGTCGCTTTGGTTTCCATGATACCTGCGCTATTATTCTTATTTTTAGTGCAAAGATATATAGTTGCAGGATTAACATTTGGAGCAGTAAAAGGTTGATATGAAAAAAAGAGGTTTCATTCCCATCAATACTAATTGGTTTGATAGGCTTTTTATTGGAGTAATTAGTTATGTTGCCCTTCAATTGTTTTGGATGAGATTTTTAGAAAGTTTGATTTCTATTAATTTTGCAATTGGGATTGGTATAGCTTGGATTATATACGTTATTTGGAAAGGATAAAATATGAAGGCTTTAGTATTAGAAAAACAATTAGAATTAAAATTGCGTGATATTGATCTTCCAACAGATGTTGGGCCAGATGATGTTAAGATCAAGATGCATACTGTTGGAATTTGTGGTTCTGATATTCATTATTATGAACACGGTAAAATAGGACAATGGCATGTCAATGCTCCAATGGTTTTAGGTCATGAAGGTTCGGGTACAGTAACTGCTGTTGGTAAAAATGAAAAAATTTTAAAAGAAGGTGATAGGGTTTGCATTGAACCTCAGGTAGTGAGTAAAAAATCAAAAGAGTATAAATTAGGTATGTACAATTATGATCAAAAAGTAAAGTTTTGGGCAACACCACCAATTCATGGTTGTCTAGCTCCAGAGGTAGTTTTTCCAGGTGATATGGTTTTTAAAATACCTGAGAATTTATCATATGCTGAAGGTGCAATGGTTGAGCCATTAGCAGTAGGTATGCAAGGCGTTACAAAAGCTAAAATTAAACCAGGTCAAATAGGATTAGTGATGGGCTGTGGTCCAATTGGATTAGTAACTGGCTTAGCTGCTTTGGCTGGTGGATGCTCTAAGGTATATATCGCTGACATACTCTCAGAAAAATTAAAAATGTGTGATCATTATCCAAATTTAATTCCTGTAGATTTATCTAAAGAAAACTTATCTGAAAGAATAATGGATGATACAAATGGTTGGGGTGTTGATCGCTTTTTTGAATGTAGTGGAGCAGTGAAAGCATATGAATCTATATTTTCTTGTTGTGCTCCAGGAGCACATGTTGTGCTAATTGGAAATAATGCTGAACCAGTACCAATGAATTGGGCAATTTTATTCTCAAAAGGATTAGAATATCAGACTGTTCACAGATATTCTCATCAATATGAACCATCATTGAGACTTCTTGAAAGTGGTAAAATTGATGTTAAGCCAATGATTACTCATACATTTAAATTTGAAGAAAGTGTTGAAGCATTTGAAAGAGCTGCAGAACATAGACCAACAGATGTTAAGCTTCAAATTAAAATAGATGAAGATAAATGATCTAAATACTCCTTCTTTTAAAAAAGAAGAATGTAAAATTGGTATAGTTCACTTAGGGGTAGGAAACTTTCATAGGGCTCACCAGGCTTTTTACATCAATAATTACATTGAAGAAACAAAGGACGCAAATTGGGGAATTTGTGGCATTAATTTAAGAAAAGAAGAGAGAGAAAATTTTAACTTCCTAAAAAATAGAGAAGGAAAATATATATTAAAAACTGTTTCTACAGATGGAGATAATGAATTTTATGAAA
>CACKNC010000021.1 GCA_902601455.1 uncultured Alphaproteobacteria bacterium | reverse complement strand
CAATTATGAATTTTGAAACTTCACAAAACCAAGGAATGAATATTAAATATTTAATGGCGGGTTTTTTAATTATCTTTGCTCTGACTATGCTGATCCAATTTGTTATTTATTTCTTAAGAAATTTAGAAATTTTAAAAGAAAAATAAAGTTATGGAATTATTCTTTCTTTTTTTATTAATTTTTCTAATGGCGTTTGCTCTTGCTTCAGGCTACCCATTAGCTTTTGCCCTTCCAGGATCGGCAATCATATCAATTCTTTTAGCTGGTTTGGCTGGCTATTTATTTGAAGGAAATGCAAATGAATATTTTATTTCTGATGGACCGTTTCAATGGCTTAATGCAGGGATAACAAATTTCAGAGGAGTTTACTGGGAAGTTGAGAGGGACACATTAATAGCAATCCCCTTGTTTATCTTTATGGGCATTATGCTTGAAAAATCTAAAATTGCAGAAGATTTACTAATTAGTATGGGTCAATTATTTGGACCTATTCCAGGCGGTCTTGGAATATCAGTAATTTTTGTTGGAGCTCTTTTAGCAGCAACAACTGGAATAGTTGGAGCCACTGTTGTGGCTATGGGACTTATTTCATTGCCAGCAATGATGAAAAATAACTACAATAAATCTCTAGCATCAGGAATTGTATGTTCATCAGGTACATTAGGTCAAATAATTCCTCCTTCAATTGTATTAATAATTTTATCGGATCAATTAGCAACAGCATCTGATGCAGCTGACAATTTAAGAATGATGGATTTCAAAAATACCAATGGTTCGATGAATATGCCAAGTGCATTTAGTGTTGACTCAGTTAGTGCTGGAAATATGTTTTTAGGAGCTTTTTTACCAGGTCTAGTTTTAGTATCTTTATACATGATCTATATTTTACTAATTGGAATTTTTAAAAAGGAGCTAGTTCCTCCTGTAAAGTATGAGGGATTATATAATATTGTTTTTTTTAACAAAGTACTTTTATCTTTGGTTCCTCCACTAACTCTCATTTTTGTTGTACTAGGTTCAATATTATTAGGTGTTGCAACTGTAAATCAAGCTGGAGCAATAGGTGCTGTAGGTGCTGGTATAATGGGAAGTTATAGACTTTATGAAGGAAAAAAACATAAATATACACCAGCAATAGTTTCAATAATTTCACTAATTATTATTGTTTTCTTAGTTCAAAATTTTAACCTGAACATTAAGACTATTAATAATTCAACAGATTTTTATGCAATCTTGTTAGCATCATTAACCTCAATTTTTTTAATTTCAGGAATAACTTGGAGTTTTTATCGAACATTTAAAATAAACAATGTTCTTCGAAACGTAATGATAGAAACAAGCTTAACAACTTCTATGGTTTTCATTATTCTTATAGGTGCTGCAATGTTAACATCTGCATTTAGAGGATTTGGGGGTGAAGAAATAGTTAAGGACTTTTTAACAAGTCTGCCGGGAGGGTTCTGGACACAATTTATTGTTGTAATGGCAGTTATTTTTGTATTAGGTTTCTTCTTAGACTTTATAGAAATAGCTATAGTTGTCGTACCAATTGTAGCACCAATACTTTTAGCAGATACATCTGCAAATGTAACAGCTGTATGGCTTGGAGTAATGATAGCTGTTAACATGCAAACATCATTTTTAACTCCTCCTTTTGGTTTTTCATTATTTTATTTGAGGGGAGTTGCTCCTAAATCAATTAAAACAACTCAAATATGGAAAGGAGCGAGTTTTTTTATTTTTCTCCAACTTGTTGGACTTGGGATTGTTGGTTTTGCTCCTCAATTGGTAAATTACTTACCACTCAGGTCTTATTATACTTCTGAAGTATCACCGCCTCCATTAAATCCAAAACTGCAAGACTGCCTAATAAATTATACATATACAAAATATAATGAAAATTTTAATGAGTCATTAATGTTAACTAATTCTATAAACTCAATCGATCTAAACTTTATTCCAAGTATTTATTTAGAAAAACTTGAAAAATCCCTATTAAATATAAAATTATCAAAAAATTTATTAGAGAATATAAAAAATTCTGAGAATGAATTTAATCAGTTTTCAGAAAAATATAAAACTCTTCACTTGGAAGTAAGAAGTATTGAAAGAAAAATAATTAAACTAAATAAAAAAATTGAAAAAATTCAAAAAGAGTTAAGATTAGAAACTGGTGAAAATGAAATAGATTTCTTAAATAGTAAAATAAAATTAATTGAAGAGGAAATAGTAAATTTAAAATTAACTATTCCTAATAATTGGGAAGAAGAAAACAAAGATTTTAATAATATTATTTCTGATTTAAATAAAACGAAATTAAATTATAACAGAACTGTTGATAGCTCTTTTAATGAAATTTCTAATTTAATAAAAAAATTTCAGAATGTTGGTGATTTGTCTTCTCTTGATTATTTATTTGAAAATGTAATTACAAATATTAATGATGAAAATTCAGATATTGAAAAAATATTAAAAGATTTTGAAAAGAAATTTAATACTTTCAGTGACGTCTCTAATGTAAAAAAACCTATAAAAAAAGCAAGAAAATTACTTAAGAAAAATTTTGATAAGAAAAATGAAGCAATAGAATTAATTGTTGCATCTAGATTGATTTTAAAAGAAGAAACTGAATGGAGAACTCAAGGAAAAGATATACTTTTAAATAATTTAATTACATTACTTAATTCAGGTAAAGAAACTTTTGGTTTAAGAAAACAAGATCAATTAAATAAAGAGCAGGCCTTATATTTGGCAAGATGTAAATCTGTACCTAAAGATATATCTTTATATTTTTAGTAAGCTTTCTCTATATCCATTATGACATGAACATAGTCCATAGCGTGACCTTCTGGATCATTTGAAACTTCATCAATGTATAAGTTATAAAATTTATCAACTATTTCGTTAATTTCCCTCTCAGTTCTATCAACTAAAGCATTTCTAAAGACTGTTTCAGACCAACTACGCATCGTAGGAATTAAAGTTCTTGCATAATCCTGAGGTGACATTGTATTTTTATTATTTAAATAATGAATTTTATATGGGCATTCAGTGATCATAGTTTCACAAGATTTTAATATTAGGCCAGACTTTGAGATTGCTGAGTCTTTATTATCAAAAGGAGCTCTAAATTCTTCAACAGTTCTGTAATGTTGTGTAAAAGTAGCATTAATATATTCTTGATTTGAGATGATTCCTTGATCTTCAAGATATTTCCAGTTTTTAGAAAAATTATTGAACATTATATGTCCACCTGTATTACCTAGACATCTTCCCTGCTCGTCTATACCAAAATTTATACAAATAAATCGCCCACCTTTAATCAACTCCTTTGATCTGTTTAATAAAATTGTCTCCCAATCTTTATTCGCTTGCTTTGTAAATAATTTTTTTTCACTTTCATTTGCTCCAGTCATATGAACATGATTTTCAATAAGACACGGTCTCTCTGAAACATAATGCATGGCAGTTGCTGAGAAGCCAAGTGTTAATGAGTCATCTGACATTAATTGCTCATGAAAACCAGTGCCGCACCCATGGACATAAATATTTTTAAAATTTTTTTGAAAAGCAAAATTTGCATTACCATGCATACCCTGCATGGTCTTAAAAAGTGTAGAGAAATCATTGGATGCTAAGTCCGTGTATAAAATTTCAATTTGACGATTATCACCTTTATCTCTGATTATTTTTATAATATTGCTCCACATTTCTTGACTGGTGCCTCCATCAGCACTTCCAAAATCAGCAAATTTTAATATTTCATTTGAAGGAATAGTTTGTAGAGCGTTCTCAATTACTTTCTGTGTTTTATCTATTGCATTTTTAGCACCTGCAGTTTTTGCAGAATAATATCCAGAGCCTTTCATTGATAGACTTGACTGAGTATTTAAATAGGTGTCTGTCATGTAAATAAAGTATTAGATCAATAAATATAAAATGTTAACTACTAAATTTAAGATTTTTATTAAAACCCTTTGGTATTTTTTTACCTACCTGAGCTCTTTTGCCCAACCAAAATTGAACATCTTTTAAGTTTTTCGTTTTTGAAACCTTATTCCATGATAAGCCTTGTTTAAGATCAAATAAAGAGCTATCAACTATAAAGTCTTTGTCTTTAATTTTCATTAATTGTACTCCCGCACCTTTGTTTAACGTAGGTAATGACGCAGTATCAAAAACAAGTAATTTTTCATTTTTAGACACCAAGGCTAAATATTTATTTTCTAAGAAATGAACATTTAATAATTCATCATTATTTTTGAGATTAATTATATTTTTGCCTTTTTTTTGATTTGTTGTCATTTTTTCAGAAATTGAAATGAACCCTTTTCCAAACTTAGATATAAGAAGTAATTTATTTTGAGTATTCGCATTAAAAACACCTATTAGTTTTTCATTAACTCCAACATTAATCAACTCAATATATGATTTTGGAGATGCTTTACCTCCAGGTAATACATTTGGATCTAAGGTTAAAACTTTACCTGAAGATAAAAATAAAAGAAGTTTATGATTAGATGAAATAGGTATAAAATTTTTAATAGAACTATCTTTATCTTGATTATCTTCTGAATAATCTTTTACTTTTTTTAATTGGTTATCTTTAGTAACTAAAACATTAAATTTTTCAATTTCACTAAATTCCTCAACATTAATATTTAATTCATAATCATCTGAAATATTAATTTTACTTTTTCGTAGTTTAATTTTATCACTTAGTGAGTTATTTATTTCATTAATTTCTTGGATTAAAAATTTATTTAAATAATCATCATTTTGTATAAGTTTTTTTAGATCAATATTAATTTCTTTTAATTTTTTAATTTCTCTATTTAGATTTAATTCATCTAATTTCTTCAATGCGCCAAGTCGCATATTCAAAATAGCTTCAGCTTGCACTTCAGATAATTTAAAAGCTTTTATAATTTCTTTTTTTGGATCATCTTTTGTTCTTATAATTTTAATAATTTTATCTAAATTAGCAAAAACTATCAAATACCCTTTTAATATTTCCAAGCGTTGATTGTTTTTATTTATATTATATTTAGATTTACGCTTAACAGTAGCTTTTCTAAAATCTATAAATTGACCCAGTATAGATTTTAAACCTAACTGCTTAGGTATGCGTCCTTGCTCTAAAGCATTAAAATTACAAGAATATTTGATCGATAAATCACTTAATTTAAAACACAAATCTACAAGCTTACTTATATCAATATTTCTATTTTTTGGTTTTAGAACAATTCTGATATTTTCATCAGACTCATCTCTTACATCATCAAGGGGGATTCTTTTTAAATTTATTAAATTAGCCAATTGCTCAATAATTTTTACTTTATTCACTTGAAAAGGAATTTCTGTAATAACTACTTCATACATTCCATTTTTAATTTTTTCTTCATGCCATTTTGAATTTATTAAAAAAGATCCTGTACCTTTTTTATAAATACTTTTCTTTTCACTAGAACTAAGAATGATTTCTCCACCTGTAGGTAAATCAGGACCTTTAATAAATTTTAATAGTTCGGAGTCTGAAGAATTAGGTTTTTTAATAAGTTGAACAATACAATCATTTAATTCCAATAAATTATGGGGGGGTATATTCGTTGCCATTCCAACGGCTATCCCTGTTGCACCGTTTAACAATATATTAGGTAATTTAGAAGGAAGAACGTCGGGTTCTAAATTTTGACCATCATAATTTTCACTAAAAGTTGTTGAGTCTTCTTCAATACCATCGAAAAATAACTCAGTTATTTCTTCAAGTTTTGCCTCAGTATATCTCATTGCCGCAGCATTATCTCCATCAATATTTCCAAAATTACCTTGACCTTCTATAAGTGTAACTCTTGATGAAAAATCTTGCGCCATTCTCACTAAACTTTGATAAATTGCCTGATCACCATGAGGGTGAAACTTACCCATAACATCTCCAACTATTCTTGCAGATTTTTTAAATGTTGTATTATTAAAAAGTTTTAATAAATACATGGAATATATAATTCTTCTATGAACAGGCTTTAGACCATCTCTTACATCTGGGAGTGATCTTGAAATAATTGTTGATACAGCATAAGATAAATATCTGCTTTTAAGTACTGAGTTAATATTATCTTTAATTATATTTTTCATCTTTATTAAGAAAATTTAAAATGACTTTTTTAAATTTTAAGTAATTAGTTGGTATATTAAGATTCATAGAATTTAAATGATGATTTTGTAAAATTATCTCAAATATTTTAAAAAAAGACTCAGCATTATTGTAATTGATTTTTTCTTTCTTAGCTAATAATTTATGAGGAAATAATATTGAACTATTGTTTTTTAATTTTTCAAATTGAAGATTTTGTAAATTTATATATTCTTTTGAAAAATGTCTCTTATAATCAATATCATATCCTATTAACTTTAAAAGATTAAGAAGATATATAAAATAATCTATAATCCACTTTTCTTCTTTTGATAAAATTTCAATTATATTTTCTGATAAATCAAATATGTTAACAACTGTTTGTCCTTCTATAATTGATATATTCAAAAGTGATACAATTGCTAATAAACCATGAAGTTTATACTTATCATTAAATATACTGTGATAAAAAGGACTTGATAACTCAGCTGATATAGAGTTTGGAAAGTTTTTATTTTTTTTTTTAATAATAATATTAAGAAAATAACCTATTTGAAAAATATTTTTCTTTTTTTTTGTTGATCCTCCAAAACTTAAACCAGTAATTATTTCATCTTTTTCTGTTAATATTTTTAAATATAAATTATTTTCTGAAGAAATTTTACTAAAAAGTAGAATGCCTCTCTCTTTTGACTCATTCATTTATTAGCTATCTCAAGGTATAAATGTATTTTTGCATTAAGAATTTGACTTATTTTTTTTTGAGTTTCTTCTCTAATTTTTTTAATCATCTCACCTTTTTTTCCAAGTATGATCTTTTTGTAACGTGATTCCTTAGTTATAATTTTTTGTTTAATTTTAATATCATGATTTTTTAAAATTTTAAATTTTGCAGTATTTATTTTTAAATTGTAAGGTATTTCTTTGTGCAAATAAGTTAACAAAGTTTCTCTCAATAATTCCTCGATAATAAAATTATCATCTTTATTTGTTATTTCATTATTTTGAAAAAGCCATTTTGATGAATATGAGAATTTATTTACGTAATTTAAATAATCATTAATTCCAATATTTTTAATTGCAGAAATATTAAAAAAAGAATCAATTTCAAAATTTTTATCTATCTTACTTATTAATGGAAGAATTTGTTCATTGGGTATAAGATCTATCTTGTTAAATATTATAATAATTTTTTTTTTAACTTCCTGTAGCTTATATAGTTGTTCAAATAAAAATTTTATGTTTATAGTTTTACTATCAACTATATAAGTAATAATATCGGACTCATCAATGCCGCTCCATAAATTAGTTTTTAATTGTTTTGCTTGTTTGTCTAGTGATTTTAAAAAATTTGAACCTGGAGTGTCATAAAATATTAATTGATTTTTTTTTATATTTACTACACCGGCAACAGTAACTTGGGTTGTATTAATTTTTTTATTTTGAATAGAAATTTTTTCACCAACAATTTTATTAATTAATGTCGATTTTCCAGCATTAGTTCTA
>CACKNC010000020.1 GCA_902601455.1 uncultured Alphaproteobacteria bacterium | reverse complement strand
TTATATAATACTTTTGAAATTGAATCTGGAGCTTTATAAAATGTATCATCAATTTTTTCATGAATAAATTTATAATTTTTATAATAGGAGAAAAATTTTTGATTATTTGATGACTCGAAATATATACCTATATGTTTATGTGGCTCAGATAAGTGATTATGTATAGTTAAAGTTGACACAGCTGAGATAGGTAAATTCATTGCCTGACTTAGTCCTGCTATAAATGATGCACCTACTCTTAATGCTGTGAACGAGCCAGGGCCAATTGTTATAATTAATTTTTTTAAATTTTTGGACAATTTGTATGCTTTATCTATCTCAAGATAGGTGGGAATTAGTAAGTCACTAAGTTTTTCATCATAATTTTCTGTAATTTTAATTGAATCTATAATTTTTTTATCATTAATTAAGTGAAATTCTGGTATTGGTGAAACTACATCTAATAAAAGGAACATCGAGTGTTTATTTTAAAAATATTATTTATTTTTTTTATATGTTTAAACATATCTAGTTCCTATGCAAGCAACATTAAAAATTCAGCTGTTGTATTTATGTACCATAAATTTGGGATATCTAAATATCCTTCAACCAGTGTGACGATAGATCAATTTGATGCACATTTAAAAGAATTTTCAAAATCAAAATATTCTGTAAAGACAATTGAATTCATTATAGACACTATAATTAATGATGGTGATCTGCCTAAAAATACTATTGGTATAAGCATAGATGATGCAGATAAATCATTTTACGAAGTAGGATGGCCTAAGTTCAAAGAGATGGGATTCCCCGTGACACTCTTTGTCAATACATCAACAATTCACGAAAATAATAAAAACTATTTAAATTGGGATCAAATTAGAGAGTTAGTAAATGAAGGCGTATCAATAGGTGCCCACTCTCATAGTCACTATCATATGGCTGATTTATCAATCGAAGAAGTAAGAAATGAAATAGAAATTTCAAATAACATTTTTCTAAAAGAATTAGGAAGTATACCTCCTCTTTTTGCTTTTCCCTATGGTGAAGCAAATGAAGAAATTATTAATTTACTTAAAGAGTATAAATTCAAAGTGGCCTTTGGTCAGCACTCTGGAGTAATAAATGAAACATCAAATCTATATTATTTACCTAGATTTTCTCTCAATGAAAGATATGCAGAAATAGACAGAGTAAAATTTGCTGCAAATGCAAAAGGATTGGGTATTTATGATTTTATACCAACAAACCCTAATATTTCTGAGAATCCTCCTTACATAGGCTTTTCATTACTTGATGAAAAATTAGTTCCTTCTATTGATTGTTTTGTTTTTGACAGCAAAGGACAAGTCGAAAAAGAATTGTTCAAATTTAATGAACGAATAGAAATTAGGTTAAAAAGAAAATTAACGAAAGGTCGGTCAAGAGTAAACTGTACAGCCAAAGGAAGCGATAATCACTGGAGATGGTTTGGCCATCAGTTTTATTTATGAGTTATTTATTGAATAACTAAATGCATCAAATTGATCCAACTTATTAGTATCAATTATTGCATTAATTGTTTTGATATAATTTATATCAGCGGCATACGAGTCAAGCTTCTCAACTAATAATTTTATATTACTAAAATTATTTTTTTCTCGCATCATCTCTCTGACTTCTCTAAAACCTTCATAAGCATAGTGCGAATTTAGATTATTAAAGTAGGACTGAACGCTTTTATCAACTGAGGTAAATATCTTAACAAGATGTTTTTCTCCTTCTTCTCTTAAAAGAGGGACAACACCGTCAGAATAATTATAAGTATATTCACCAAATAGTGCATTATATTCTTTTGCAAATCTTGATGTTCCCCAACCACTCTCATTCGCTGCCTGCGCAAGTACTATGGAATTAGGAATAATATCAACACGGTTGAGTAATTCATTCACTAAATCATATTTGTATTTATCAGTTGTCTTTATTCTGTATTTTTTTGAAATTTTATTCAAAAATTTCAAATCGGTTTTAGATAAAGTATTATTATCAATTAAAGAGACTCTCAATTCTTCGAGCTTAGATCTCTCTAACAAAATATTTTGATTTTGATATGAAATTAATGGTAATAAAGTTTTAACAAAATCTTTTTTTGATTGAGATAAAAAATCTAAATTAATGTCATTAATATCTTGATTAACAGTTTTTAATTTCGAGTCTTTATTTATAAATTCAATTAAGTTTGGATTTAATGGCTTTTTTTTGAGTGATACTATAAATTTATCTTGTGATTTAATATTTATTTTTTTATCAAAAATTTTCTTTTGTGAGTATAGCCTGTTAACAGTATATGAGTCGTAAGTGCTACAGTAATTCAAAACATAATCATCAAGAATTGTTTTTAGCTCATAAACAATATTGATCTTATCATCTGTTTTATCATCTTCATAAGCTCTAGACGTTATTGAGAATAACAATAACATAGAACCTATTATGATATTTAAAGTTAAAAACTTATGCATCAACTGGCCTTACTTCTTTTACTTCAGGAATATAATGTTTTAACATGTTTTCTATACCCATTTTAAGAGTAGCTGTAGAGCTGGGGCAACCGGAACATGCGCCTTGCATTTTAAGGTATACTACACCATCCTCAAAATCATTGTAAATTATGTCTCCTCCATCCATTGCTACAGCGGGTCGTACCCTTGTATCAAGAAGTTCTTTTATTTGTTTTACAATATCAGAGTCATCTTCATTTTTTTCAAGGCTATTTTCCGCTTCTTTTAAAACATTTTTTTCAACAGTTTTATCATCAGAATTAAAGTGATCAATAATCCCACTTAAAACAGCAGGCTTCATAACTTGCCATTCATATGAATTACTTTTAGTTATTGTAATGAAATCACTTCCAAAAAATACACCTTCTACGCCCTCAACTGCAAATAACCGTCTTGCAAATGGTGAGTCTGTGGCTTCATCAACATTTTGATAAAATGCAGTTCCTTCATCCATAACTACTTTTCCTGGCAAAAACTTTAGAGTTTGTGGGTTTGGTGTTTGTTCAGTTTGTATAAACATATGGTTCTTATATAGTGATTAATATGACTTTCGTATGAAATTTGGTCAAAAAAATACAAAAATTCGGGATATTACTGTCTAAAAAAGCCAATTATTTCATAAATTTTTGACAATACGGGATCAGCTACATTTATCGCGCGGTCTTTGCCATTACTAATGATAGAATCCAGATATTTTTCATCTTTCATTAATTTATTCATTTCAAATGAAATGGGAGATAGTTTAGAAGAAGCAAGTTCACCTAGATCTTTTTTAAATTGAGAAAATTCCTTTCCAGCATAATCTGCTATAGCCTTCTCAACCTCCAGATCATTTAAAACAGCGTATATAGTCAGCAGGTTTATTGCTTCTGGTCTTTTTTTTGCCTCTTCAATATTTTCAGGCAAAGGCATTGGGTCTGTCTTTGCTTTTCTAATTTTTTTTACAATTTCTTCTTCACTATCAGATAACATAATTCTCGAAAAATCTGATGGATCTGATTTACTCATTTTTTTTAAACCATCCCTAAGACTCATTACACGTGTTGCAGCTCCTAAGATTAAAGGCTCAGGAATAGGAAATAAATCAGTTTTAAAATCACTATTAAATTTTTGCGCTATATCACGTGTGAGCTCTAGGTGTTGTTTTTGATCTTCACCTACAGGAACATGAGTCGCTAGATAAATAAGTATATCTGCAGCCATTAAGGTTGGATAAGAAAACAACCCTACTGATACATTTTCGCTGTTCTTCCCAGCTTTATCCTTAAATTGTGTCATACGATTCAACCATCCCATACGCGCTACACAATTAAAAATCCATGCCAGCTGTGCATGCTGAGGAACTTGTGATTGAACAAATAATGTATTTTTTTCTGGATCAATACCTGAAGCAATAAATGCTGCTGCAACCTCTCTTGTTTTTTGCCTTAAAATTTTTGGGTCTTGCCAAACGGTGATTGCGTGTAAATCAACAACACAAAAAAAACATTCAAATTCTTTTTGTAGAGAAACAAAGTTTTTAATTGCCCCTAAATAATTTCCTAAATGCAAATCACCAGAGGGTTGAACACCCGATAAAATTCTTTTGCTTATTTTGTCCATTTTATTTTTTTAGATAATTTTTAATATCAGTAATTGTTATTATTTTTAATAAAAATATTAATACTCCATAAATAACTGCTGTAAGAATAATTGTCAGTAATAAATAAAATATATTAGTCATAGTATCCACCGAGTATACATCAGCAAAAAAGAAATTTTTTAAACACCAAGTAATCATAATCACCCCTAATAAGCATATTAATAACTTAAGGACATTGCTTAAAAATTGACGATCTAAATTTAATATTTGCCTAATAATTAGTATTATAAAAAGTACAATTGCATTAATCCAAGCACTAATGGCTGTTGCTAAAGCAATACCCATCTCTCTCATAGTGCTTATTAATATGAGTGATAAAATAATATTCGTTATCACACTAACTATTGAGATATACAAAGGTGTTTTAGTATCTTCCCTTGCAAAAAAACAAACAATTAAAACTTTAATTAATACATAGGCTGGAAGACCCAATGCGAAATAAGCAAGAACTTTAGAAGTATAAAATGTATCTTCTTGAGTGAAGGCCCCACGCTCAAATAAAATATGAACTATAGGTAAAGATAAAACATATAAACCAATTGCTGAGGGGATGGATATTAATAGAGCAAACTCTAAAGATTTATTTTGAAGTTTAGTAGCTATCTCATAATGATTTGACTTAATAGCTTTTGATAAACTTGGAAGTAAGACAACACCAAGTGCAATGCCAAATATTGCAAGAGGTAACTGATTTAATCTATCTGCATAATATAAATGACTGATAGCTCCTATGGGTAGAAAGGAAGCTATAACAGTGCCAACGATAATATTTAATTGAATCACTCCTGAGCCAATTAAACCTGGAAAAAATAATCGAAAAAACTTTCTAATCTTATCATTAATATTAGGTACAATAATTTTGGGTTTATAAAAATTTAGAGTGGATCGGTACAAAAATAAAAATTGACCAATCCCACCTGTCAAAACACCAATTGATAAAGCATGACCAGCAGAACTTACATAAGGTGTAATGATATAAAGAGACAGAATGAAACTGATATTTAAAATAGCAGGAGCAAATGCACCTGCTGCAAATTTTTCATGAACATTTAAAATAGATGTAAAGTGCGCTGCCAAGGAAATAAAAATTAAATACGGAAATATTATTTTTCCAAAAAACACCGCTAAATCAAATGCTTCACTATTTACAGAAAATCCAGGGGCTAATATTTGAATAATGTACGGCATTCCAAAAAAGAAAATGATCGTTAAACTCACAGTAACAAATAGTAATAATGACATGGTGTTCTCAACAAAGTCCGCAGCCTCATGATCATCTTTTGTATCGATAACAATGCCAGAGAAAACAGGAATTAGTGCGGCGCTATAGGCCCCTTCTGCTAAAACACGTCGAAAGAAATTGGGAATACGAAAAGCGACGAAGAACGCATCTGATGTTATGGTTGATCCAAGAAAACGTGCTATTAATATGTCACGAATAAAACCTAAAATTCGACTAAGAATTGTATAGAAACTTACAGTGAAAAAAGATCGAAAGAGCGATTGCATTATCTAATTTTATATTGTGGTAAGTGATTTGTATAAAATTAATTTATGTCTCAATTGAGTTAAAAAGCACTGAATCTATTGTTTTTACAAACTTACCTAAATATAACATTGAAAATATGGATTTTTTAAGTAATCATAATTTTATGAAAAATCAAAATCCAAACCCACCTAAGTGTGGCTGTAGCTGTAGCTGTTGTTGTACTTGTGAAGGTGAAGGGTGTTGTTAGATTAACACCCTAAAGTTCCACCTTCTTTAATTTTATAATATTAACAACCTTTGAGTTCGTTACCTAAATTGCTTATTAATTTGAAGTAAAGATCTTTATCAGAATTAATGTTTGCTCCAAGAGGATCGAAGACTCCGGTTTTAATACTCATATCTTCTGCAATTGTTGAAATAATTTTTGGATTAAACTGAGGTTCAGAGAAAATACATTTAATTCCCTTAACTTTTATAACATCCTGAATTTCATCAATTTGTTTAGCTCCTGGTAAGACATCAGTGTTTAATGTTAATGCACCTGCTGCTCTGACACCAAAACGCTCTTCAAAATATTGATACGCATCATGGAAAACAACAAATTTTGCATTCTTATTAATGTCTTTGCTAACATCATTAATTAATTGATCAAGTGCTTGAATTGTTGTCTCAGCATTAGCTTCGTATTTATCCTTATTAGCAGGATCTAAGTGACCTAATTCGTGAGCAATTTCGTGAACCATTTCTTTTGCATTGTTAGGATCTAACCATATGTGAGCATCAAACTCCCCGTGGTTATGACCTTCGTGTCCAGCATGATCGTCATGATCATCGTGATCATCATGGTCATCATGATCGTCATGATCATCGTGATCGTCGTGATCTTCATCGTGATCGTCATGATCATCGTGGTCATCATGATCTTCATCATGATCATCGTGGTCTTCATCATGATCGTCATGATCATCGTGGTCTTCATCATGATCGTCGTGGTCATCATGGTCTTCATCATGATCATCGTGATCGTCGTGATCATCGTGATCGTCATGATCGTCATGATCATCATGGTCGCCATAGATACTTTCTTCTCTAAATTTTAGTTTTTCAATACTTTCAATTTCCATGAACTCAACAACTTCAGCATTTTTAACAATAGACTCAAGAGGTCTTTCCATAAAAGTCTCAATACCTTCACCAACCCAGAATATAAGATCAGCTTCTTCTAGAAGTTTTGCATGAGAGGGTTTTAACGTAAAGCTATGCGGAGATGTGCTACCTTCAATTATTAATGAAGGTTCACCGACGCCATCCATAACATTCGCAATTAAGGAATGAAGTGGTTTAATAGTAGTAACAACTTTTATTTCTGCTCTTACAGGTGATGTAGCAATGAGCAAAAGTGGGATAAATGTCACTTTTAAAAAGTTAAGTAGATAATTATATTGTTTCATAATATTTCTTTTCAGATATAGGTTTGTTAAATTAAAAAGTGTTATAATATAACATATCATAATGTAAACAGAAAATGGCTCAAAACAAGTTACTAGTAAAATTAGATAATGCAGGAGTTTATAAGTCTCCTAAATGGCTTGTGAGAGGAATTTCTTTTGAGATAAATGAAGGTCAAATAGTAACACTAATAGGTCCCAACGGCTCCGGTAAAACAACAACTGCCAAAATGATATTAAATATCATGAATGCAGATGAGGGGATGGTTTCGGGCAATGCCAACAAGATGGCCTACGTTCCACAGAAAATTAATATTGATTGGACGATGCCTTTGCGTGTCATTGATTTTATGAAAATTACAAGTAGTCTTACTAATTCACAAATCACTGAGTCCTTAACTATGACAGGCGTAGATAAACTACTCTATAATCAAATTCATAGTTTATCAGGTGGAGAGTTTCAACGTGTTCTAATAGCAAGAGCGATTGCAAAAAAACCTGATTTATTAGTATTAGATGAGCCTGTTCAAGGAGTTGATTATAACGGGGAAATAGCTCTCTACAATCTTATCAAAAAAATTTCTGTAACCTTAAACTGTGGTATCTTATTAATTTCTCATGATATGCATTTTGTTATGTCCACTACCGATCATGTTATTTGTTTAAATGGACATATATGTTGTTCTGGGACACCAAGTAGTGTTGTAAAAAATCCAGAATATATAAAATTATTTGGTGAACATAACTCAGAAACTTTATCCTACTATCAACATCATCATGATCATTCACACGACAATGATGGGAGTGTATCTAATTAATGTTTGATGATTTTTTTACTCGAGCATTAATTGCTGGCATAGGAATTGCTATTGTCACTGGCCCTCTTGGATGTCTTGTTATTTGGCGAAGATTATCTTATTTCGGAGATACATTATCTCATTCAGCATTACTAGGTGTTACACTAGCCTATGCTTTTAGTATTAATATATCATTATCAGTTTTTATAATATCTGGAACAGTGGCATTGCTGCTACTTAGTTTGCAAAAAAGAACAAAATTAGCTGGAGACTCTTTACTTGGACTATTAGCACATTCAACACTTGCAATTGGACTAGTACTTATTGGTTTTCTCTCTTCTATTCGTTTTGATTTGATGGGATTATTATTTGGAGATATTCTGGCCGTCACTGTTGAAGATATTTTCATTATTTGGTTTGGTGGATTAATTATTCTAGGAATTTTATTTTACATTTGGAAATCAATATTCGCAGCGACAGTTAATTATGATT
>CACKNC010000019.1 GCA_902601455.1 uncultured Alphaproteobacteria bacterium | reverse complement strand
TATTAAGTTCAAATAAATTGGATATTGAAAATGCTATATTAAATAATTTATCTAAACCATTAATCAATCGATTAAAAGTTACTGAACAATCTATAGTAGGTATAATTAAAAGTATAAGTGAAATAAAAAATCAACCGGATCCAATTGGAACAATTTTAGAAAAATGGGAACAACCAAATGGACTTAAATTTTCAAAAATATCTGTACCTTTAGGTGTATTAGGAGTGATCTACGAGTCTAGACCTAATGTAACAGTAGATGCTTCGTGCCTTGCGTTAAAATCTAATAACGCATTGATCTTAAGAGGTGGGAGTGATAGCTATCACACTTCAAAACAATTAGTGAATATCATAACGGAATCCTTTATGGAGGCTAATCTTCCTAACAATATAATTCAAATGATACCTACAACCGACAGAGAGGCTGTGGATCACCTCTTAGCAATGAAAGAATATGTGAATGTTATAATTCCAAGAGGAGGAAAAAGTTTAATTAAAAAAATTAATGAAAAAAGTAAAATACCAGTAATTAAACATTTAGAAGGTTTATGTCATGTGTATGTTGATAAAGAGGCTGACATTGAAATTGCCAAGAGTATTATTTTTAATAGTAAATTAAGAAGACCTGAAATTTGTGGTGCAGCTGAAACATTATTAATAGACTCATCACTAAAAGAAAAAGCACTTGAATTAATAGAGCCTATATACAAAGCAGGATGTGTAATAAAAGGTGATGATTTTATTGCAAATTTAGATAAAACATTTGAGAAAGCAAATGATGAAGACTGGTCTACGGAGTATCTAGATAAAATAATATCTGTAAAAATTGTTGATGGTGTTATAGGGGCTACTGATCATATCAATCGATATTCTTCTAATCACACAGAATCTATAATTACTGAAAACGACCAAACATTTATGAATTTTTATAATAATATTGATAGTGCAATAATTCTTAAAAATGCCTCAACTCAATTTGCAGATGGGGGTGAATTTGGTTTTGGTGCTGAAATTGGAATATCCACAGATAAACTTCATGTTCGTGGACCAGTAGGGGCAAAGCACCTTACAACATTCAAGTATATTGTTCATGGAAATGGACAAGCTAGACCATAAATGAGAAATATTGGTCTGCTTGGAGGGTCATTTGACCCCCCACATAAAGGTCACTTGTATATATCATTAGAAGCAAAAAAAATTTTGAAACTTGATGAAATATGGTGGCTTGTTACCCCACAAAATCCTCTGAAAATAAATAAGCCTGCTTCTTACTCTGAGAGATTAAGAAATTGTAAATCAATTGTCAGAAACCAACCAATAAAAGTTAAAGAAATAGAAAAAAAAATTAATTCTAAATATTCCTATCAAACGATTAAATATTTAAACAAGCATTACAAAAATCTTAAATTTTTTTGGTTAATGGGAGCAGATAATTTAATTAATTTTCACAGGTGGCAAAATGCCCATAGAATATTTAATGAAATCCCTATTGTGGTATTTAGGAGATATGGATATAATGACAAAGCGTTGAAGAGTCATATAGTAAACTTTTATAAGAATTTTAAAATTGATAACAAAAATATACGTACAGGTGATTTTAATAACACACCAGCTTGGACAATTATCCAAAACAAAGAAATTAAAATATCTTCTACTGAAATCAGAAAACAACGAGAACAACTGAGGTTTAAAAATTAGCTCTTCATCATCATTAACAGAAAAGATATTCAGAATCTTAGATGATGCGAAGGCAGAAGACATTAAAATAATTGATTTAAAAAACAAATCCTCAGTTGCTGATTATTTTGTAATTTCGACATGTCGATCAACACGACATGCCGATGCGACTGCTGATGATCTAGCAAGGAAATTGAAGAAGTTAGGACTTAAGAACCCTTCCCCTGAAGGAAGGCCTAAGTGTGACTGGGTTATAGTTGATGCAGGCTCAGTTATTGTGCATTTATTTAGAAAAGAAATAAGAGAGCTCTATAATTTAGAACAGTTGTGGGAAGTAGACTTTGAATCTGAGAAAAGTAAACTAGCTAATTAGAAGGTAACATAAGGTGATAAAATGAAGTTTTTTGTTAAATATTTTGCGGCTTTTCTAATATTTTTAGGTTCTTTCTCAGCACAAAGTGCCTCCAAAAATAAAGAAACATATGAATATCTTGATTTATTTGGACAAATCTTTGACAGAGTTAGGTCAGAATACGTTGAAGAAGTAACCGATCAAGAACTAATTGAAAAAGCAATCGATGGAATGTTAACGGGTCTTGATCCGCATTCGGGCTATATGAATGAAGAAGTATGGCAGGAAATGCAAATGGACACCCAAGGAAAATTTGGTGGGCTAGGAATAGAAATCACTATGGAAGAAGGGTTTGTAAAAGTTATCTCTCCTATAGAAGATAGTCCCGCATATGAAGCTGGAATATTGGCTGGGGACTTTATTATTCAAATTGATGACACCCCTGTTTTTGGTTTAACACTTAATGAAGCTGTAGAGTTAATGAGAGGTGAAAAAGGTCAACCTATAACTATAACAGTTTCAAGAGATGGTGCTGAGCCTTTTGAAATAAAAATCATAAGAGATATAATTAAGATTCAATCAGTAAAATCAGAAGTGTACGATGATATTGGATATTTAAGAATAACTTCTTTTACTGAACAAACAGAAGATGGTTTATTAAAATCTATTAAAAGAATCCAAAAAGAAAATGACAGTATAAAAGGTTATGTTCTTGATGTTCGATCAAACCCTGGCGGGCTATTAAGTCAAGCAGTAAAGGTGTCGGATATATTTTTAACAAGAGGAGAAATAGTTTCCACTAGAGGAAGAGAAAAAAAAGATATTAGAAGATACAGAGCTAAAAATAAAGATCATACAAACGGTAAACCTATTGTTGTTCTTATAAATGGTGGATCAGCATCTGCCTCAGAAATTGTAGCGGGAGCTCTTCAAGATCATCGACGTGCAATAATAGTAGGCACTCAATCTTTTGGTAAAGGTTCTGTTCAAACCATTATGCCTTTTCAGCGATCTAACGCTGAAAATGTATCTGGTATCAGATTAACCACTGCAAGATATTATACTCCTTCCGGTGAGTCAATTCAGGGAAAAGGAATAAGTCCTGACATCATTGTTGAGCAGGGAGAATTTGAATCTTATGATTTTAAAAGATATTCAGAGTCGGATTTAAAAGACTCATTAGATAAAGATGATGAAAATGCTAAAAATGATGATGCTGATGAAACAGAATTAAGTGAAAAAGAAAAACGCTTAGCTAAAGATTATCAACTCCAAAGAGCTCTTGATTTATTAAAAGGACTAAGTATTTTTGAAGAGTCTTTTGAAGAATAAAATGTCTGATCAATATCGAAGATGTGTTGGTATGATGATTTTAAATACCAACAATGAAATACTTGTTGGAAGACGTCTTGATCATCCAAGTGGATATTGGCAGATGCCACAAGGCGGCATAGATGAAGATGAAAATCCTGAAGAAGCAGTTTGGCGAGAAATGATGGAGGAAATAGGTACTAATAATGCGGAGCTTTTTAAGACATCGAATCAATGGGTAAAATATGATATACCTCAGGAAACTCTTGATAAACTTCCTTGGGGCAAGACATATATTGGACAAATGCAAAAATGGTTTATTTTTAAATTTTCAGGGCAAGAAAATGACATCAATGTTGAAACTGAAAATCCAGAATTTAGTGAATGGAAGTGGATAAAAGCTAGTAAACTAATAGAAAACGCCGTTCCATTTAAACGTATAGTTTACAAAACTATTCTTGATGAATTCTCTGATATATTTTAATTTATCTATAATAAGTCTTTAATTTTTTATAAACTTAACTACTATTTTTTGAAATGTTTAATCTTGAGATAAATGATTTAGATAAAAAAATATGGGATGAAGAGCTGAGCGATTTTGTTCCAGAAAAAGTGTACGATGTACATACTCACATTTATCAATGGCAATCAAATCTAGATAAAAATAAAAATACAGGCCCCTATAAATATCAAGGAGAAAATTTTCAAAATGTCTCTTTTGATCTATTAAACAAAGTTGATAATGAATTAATGCCTGGTAGAGTTGTAGAAAGATTATCTTTTCCTTTCCCTTATAATTATCCATGTGACTTTAATAATTCTAATCAATATGTCAGCGCACAAACAAATAATCACCAAGAGTCTGATAATTTAATCTTGATTAATCCCATGATGAACGAAAAAGAAATTATACAAGGTTTACAATCATCACAAGCTATTGGATTTAAACCATATAGAACGTATTCAAAAACTGGTGATATTACAAATTGTAGAATTACTGATTTTATGTCGGAAGAACATATAAAAATTGCTGATGAAAAAAGTTTGATCATTATGATGCATTTATCAAAAAAATATGGTGTTGCTGATGATGAGAATATAAATGATCTAATTTTTCTTAGTGAAAAATACCCTAATGTAAAATGGATATTAGCACACTGCGCAAGAAGTTACTCAGCTTGGGGAATAGAGAAAGCTGCTAAAAAATTAAGAGATTTAAAAAACATTTGGTATGATTGCTCAACAGTGTGTGAATCTGATGCTCTTGATGCTCTATATACTGGAGTTGGAGTGGATAGAGTTATGTATGGCTCTGATGATATGATTGGACCAATGCGAGGAAAGTACATCTCTTTTGGTATGGCATGGTCAAATATAAATGAGAATAACCATTCACTAAAATTAGATCACTGTGATTCAAGAATGACTTTTATTCGATATGAACAATTACGAGCAATGAAAAGAGGTTCAAGACAAATTGGTCTATCAGTAAAACAAAAAAATGCTTTGTTTTACAATACTGCGAAAAATTTAGTGAATAGTGTTAAGTCTTTATATTAGATTTTTTGGTAAAAATCAGAACCTAAAGCATCAATTTTTGCCTTTGCTATACTTAACTCCTCTTTAGTAGTGTCTGATTCTTGTCCTTCTAGTTCTTGAATTTCTTTTTCAATTGTAGCTTTTTCAAGTTCGTTAATTTCATCAACGCTCTCTGCAAGTACAATGCACTTTTCGGGATTAACCTCAGCAAAACCACCGGACACAAAAAATGCTTTTAGTAAGTTTTTATCTTCACCATAAACCATAACTCTTCCAGGCCTCAACGATGACATGACTTTGCTGTGTCCAGGAAGAACGCCGAAATCGCCGTCCTTTCCTGGTACAATAATCATTCCTACCTCATCATTGAAAATGAGGTTTTCAGGTGAAACTAAATCAAAAGAAATTGTTGCCATTATGCTGCCTCTGCCTCTAATTTCTTAGCTTTTTCAATTGCCTCATCCATACCACCAACCATATAAAAGGCAGCTTCTGGCATGTGATCATATTCACCTTTAACAAGACCATCAAAACTTTTGATTGTATCTTCAAGATCAACATACTTTCCAGGAGATCCAGTAAAGATTTCTGCAACAAAGAAAGGCTGACTTAAAAACTTCTCAATTTTTCTTGCTCTTGCAACAGTAAGTTTATCTTCTTCCGATAATTCATCCATTCCAAGAATTGCAATAATGTCCTGCAAACTTTTATACGTTTGTAATACTCTTTGCACTTCTCTTGCAACTCTGTAGTGATCCTCACCAACAACTTGTGGGTCAAGAATTCTTGAAGTTGAGTCAAGTGGATCCACTGCTGGATAAATACCTTTTTCTGAAATTGCTCTATTTAAAACTGTCGTTGCATCTAAGTGAGCAAAAGATGTTGCTGGAGCAGGGTCTGTCAAATCATCAGCAGGAACGTAGATTGCCTGAACTGATGTGATAGATCCTTTTTTTGTTGTTGTAATACGCTCTTGCAAAGCACCCATATCAGTAGCCAATGTTGGTTGATAACCAACAGCTGAAGGAATACGTCCTAAAAGAGCTGATACCTCTGATCCAGCTTGAGTGAATCGAAAGATATTATCTACGAAGAATAACACATCTTGACCTTCTTCATCTCTAAAGTATTCAGCTTGTGTTAATCCAGATAAGGCAACTCTTGCTCTTGCTCCTGGGGGCTCATTCATTTGACCATAGACTAGGGCAACTTTAGAATCTTTCCCTTTAAGATCAATAATGCCAGACTCAATCATTTCATGATAAAGGTCATTACCTTCACGTGTTCTTTCACCAACTCCTGCAAAAACTGAATAACCACCGTGTGCTTTTGCAATGTTGTTGATCAATTCCATAATCAAAACCGTTTTACCAACACCAGCTCCACCGAATAATCCAATTTTACCACCTCGGGCATATGGCGCTAATAAATCAACAACCTTAATTCCTGTTACTAGAACTTCTGTTTCTGTAGACTGTTCAACGAACTCAGGGGCAGGTCGGTGAATAGGATAAGTTTTTGTAGTTCCAATGTCGCCTCTTTCATCAACTGGCTCTCCAATAACGTTCATAATTCGGCCAAGTGTTTCAGGACCTACTGGCATAGAAATGGGGGCGCCTGTATCTGTCACTGTTTGACCTCTTACTAATCCGTCTGTTGTATCCATTGCAATTGTTCTAACGGCATTTTCTCCTAAATGCTGAGCAACCTCGAGTAAAAGTCTTGTTCCATCATTATCAAGCTCTAAAGCGTTCATGATTGCAGGAAGTTCACCATCGAACTCTACATCCACAACAGCTCCGAGAACTTGTGATATTTTTCCAGTTAAATTATTAGCCATATATCCCCCTTTTAAATTGATTCAGCTCCAGAAATAATCTCAATTAATTCTTTAGTTATAAACGCTTGTCGCGTTCTGTTATATTTTAGTGTCAATCCATCAATCATTTCACCAGCATTACGTGTAGCATTATCCATTGCTGCCATTCTTGCTCCATGCTCACCCGCATCACTTTCTAGTAATACTTTGAATATCTGAATAGAAACATTTTTTGGAAGTAAATCTTTTAAAATAGTTTCTTCATCAGGTTCATAATCATAAATTGCTTTTGCGTCATTGTTATCTTCTTTCACTTCTTTTGAAGACTCCGATACATCTAATGGAATGAGTTGTTGCTGTGTTACATCTTGCGAAATTGCTGAGACAAATTTATTGAAAACCAAAATACATTTATCAAATTTTCCATTAAAATATAAATCCTGCAGTTTATTTGATACTTGAAGTGCTGAGTCATACCCAGAATTTGAAACATTAAGATCTATAAAACTTTCAGCAATTTGATCTTTCATCACACGGTTGAAAAAATCTCTACTCTTTTTTCCAACAGGCATAAGTTGAACATTTTTTCCGTCTTGCTCCAAAGATTTTACTAACTTAAATGTTTCCCTATTAATACTGCTATTAAAGCCACCACATAGACCTCTATCCGCACTAACAGGAACAATCATATAGTTTTGATCATTTCCAGTACCAGTTAAAAGTTTAATGATACCTTCGCCAGATGCAGCAGATGAAGCGAGTGAAGAAAGCATTTCTTCTAAACGTGAAGAATATGGTCTTGCTGCTACTGCCTTCTCCTGCGATCTACGTAACTTACTTGCTGCAACCATTTTCATGGCTGTCGTGATTTTCTTTGTAGAGACTACAGAGTTAATCTGGGTTTTGATATCCTTTAAACTTGGCATTATTAGTTACTCGTAAATTTTTCAACGATGCTATCTAAGATTGATTTTAATTTATCATCATTTTCTTTTGATAACTCTTTTTCATTTGCGATAGCTTCTAATAAATCAGCATGGCTAGATCTCATTTCATTTAAAACTTCTGTTTCAAATCGAACAACATCATTCACAGCAACTTTATCTAAGTACCCACGAACACCTGCATAAATCGATACAACTTGTTCAGATACTGTCAGCGGCGAATATTGTCCTTGTTTCAAAATTTCAACCAATCTCGCACCACGGTCTAACAATTGTTTTGTTGAAGCATCTAAATCAGATGCAAACTGGGCAAATGCCGCCATTTCACGATATTGAGCTAATTCTAGTTTAACTGGACCAGCAATTTTTTTCATTGCTTTTGTTTGCGCAGCAGAACCAACACGACTAACAGATAATCCAACGTTAATTGCAGGACGAATACCAGCAAAGAATAAATTGGTCTCTAAGAAGATTTGCCCATCCGTGATTGAAATGACGTTTGTTGGAATATAGGCAGATAAATCTCCAGCTTGTGTTTCAATAATAGGTAAAGCTGTTAAACTTCCACCACCGTGTTCATCACTCATTTTAGCTGCTCTCTCAAGCAAACGACTATGGATATAAAAAACGTCTCCTGGATATGCTTCACGTCCTGGAGGTCTTCTTAATAATAAAGACATTTGTCTATACGCAACTGCTTGCTTGGATAAATCATCATAAACAATAAGAGCATGCATACCGTTATCTCTAAAAAATTCACCCATAGTACAGCCTGTATAAGCAGATAAAAATTGAAGCGGAGCTGGCTCTGATGCAGTGGCAGATACAACAATAGTGTATTCCATTGCACCGTTGTCCTCTAAAGTTTTAACAATTTGAGCAACAGTTGATCTTTTTTGACCAATCGCAACATAGATACAATATAATTTTTCTTTTTCGTTATCCGATTGGTTAACAGATTTCTGGTTTAATATAGTGTCAATTGCAACTGCTGTTTTACCAGTCTGTCTGTCACCAATAATAAGCTCACGTTGACCTCTTCCAACAGGAACGAGTGCATCGAGTGCTTTGATCCCTGTCTGCATTGGTTCAGATACACTTTGACGAGGAATGATTCCTGGAGCCTTTAATTCAATTCTTCTTTTTTCAGAAGATTGAATAGGACCTTTACCATCAATAGGATTCCCTAATCCATCAACAACACGACCTAATAATTCTTTTCCCACAGGAACATCAACAATTTCTCCTGTACGTTTAACCGTGTCACCTTCTTTAATTCCTGTATCATCGCCAAAGATTGAAACACCGACGTTATCCATTTCAAGGTTGAGGGCCATACCTTTAATGCCGCCTGGAAATTCTACCATCTCACCAGCTTGTACTTGATCGAGACCGTATACACGTGCGATACCATCTCCAACACTTAAGACTGTTCCAACCTCAGCTACATCTGCTTTAGTTTCAAAATTGGCAATCTGATCTTTTATTACTGATGAAATTTCAGCTGCTTTTATTTCCATTACGCCCCCTTCATTGCGATTTTAAGTTTATTTATTTTGTTAGCCAGTGAAGTATCAATCATTTTTGATCCCACTTTTACAATTAATCCACCCATAATATTTTTATCAACATCAAATGATAAAGATAACTTGTCACCTAAAATACTTTTTAGCTGATTGGTAATATTATTTTTTTGATCATCATTTAATTCATCGGCTGACGTAATATCAGCAAGAACATCCCCTCTTTTTTGTGAATTGATATTCATGAATTGTGTAATGATTGATGCAAGGTTAGAAAATCTTTTATTTTTTTCAATTACTTTTAAAAATGTACTTGTAAGTTCATTAGCATTTATTTTTTTTAACAAACTTTCAAAAATATTAAGTTTATCAATAGATGTTATTAAAGGACTTTTAACAACTAAGCTTAATTCTTTATTTCCTTTTAAAATATTTTTAAGATTGGACAAATCTTCTAAAACGGGATCAACGAGTTTTTTTTCTGCAGCCAAATCATATAATGCGGACGCATATCTATCCGATACTAGGTCTCCAGATGCAAGTTGTGATGCCATTAAAATATTCTCCGTAAGGAATTTCTGTGAGGCTATTAGCACATAGAAAAATGTAGGTAAACTCCCAGTTTATGCGTCAAATATGTAATTTTTAAATTTTAGTCTTTAATTGTGAATAAATCACATAAAAGTATAAGGATCTACATCAATGACGACCCTTATAGCAGAGGGTATTTTAACTGAATTTACCATTTTTTTAGTAAAAATATTCAATTTTTTCCTACTTTTTCCCTTTAATAAGATTCTGTAACGAAACTGGCCTTTCAATAAATTGATAGGAGCCTCTACTGGACCTAAAACACTAAATTCTTCTGAATATTTTCTAAAAAAAACTAGTTGTTGAGAAATTTTTTCTACTTTTGCCTTTGATGATCCCGATATAATGATTGATGTCATAAACCCAAATGGA
>CACKNC010000018.1 GCA_902601455.1 uncultured Alphaproteobacteria bacterium | reverse complement strand
GCTATTAAAGTGATCACAGAATATCAAGCAAGTATGAAAAGAATTTGTGTATGCACAGATGATAGAGATGCAGATGATTTATTTAATTTTGGATTAGATTGGGTTGTTCGTCAAGCAAGAGATTTAGGAATTGATAGAACAGCTGCTTGGTCTATGGGGTCTTTGCATCCAGCTACTCGTTACAATATTGATAGAGATTATGGAGCCCTTGGTCATAGTAGGAGAGCTGATATTATAATGGTGGATGATGATCTAAATGTTCATAATACTTGGTTGGGAGGTCAGCTAGTTGTGGAGCATAAAAAAATCACCTCTGTTTTGGATAAGCAGTTAACCAACAATAGATATAAGTACCCCTCTAAAGCTTACAACACTGTAAATCTTCCTAGAAATATTAAAATGTTACCTGAGATCCCTGAAAAAAATGAATTTAAAATTAATATAATTAGAGCCCAACTACCAGGTATTGTAACATTTAAAGACCAGATTCAAATTAATGATAAACATAGTGAATGGTCACAAATATTAAAATTGAATAATCTTTGCCATTTGTGTGTCATTGAAAGACATGGCAAAGATGGTGATTATGCTCATGGCTTTTTAAAAGATTTTAATCTGTCATCAGGGGCAGTGGCCAGCAGTGTAGGACATGATGCTCATAATATTATTGTCGCTGGTTTAAATGAAGAAGATATGCAATTTGCAGTCAATAGAATAAAAGAAACTCAAGGTGGAATAGTTATAGTTGATAATCAAAAATTAATTGCTGAAGTTAAATTACCTATCGCTGGATTACTTTCAGATAAAAAAGCTTCAGAAGTAGCGGTTGAAAATGAAACATTCAAAAAATCATGGATAGATGCCGGATGCTCCCTTCCTTATATGGGTTTTAATTTACTTCCACTATCTGTCATACCTAACTTCAGAATAACAAATAAAGGGTTGGTGAATGTTAACTCCATGAAAATTGAACCTTTATTCGATTAAGATATTCATAAAGTTTAATAATTTTAATTCTTATTTTTTATTTGTAATTATGCTTAAATATTTTAAGCATAAAAAGGTAATTATGAAAAAAGTTCTTTATGTTTTGCATCAAAAAACATCTGTAGCTGGTGACGTTGGAAATAAATTCAAAAATAGAGGTTTTAATGCCGATATTATTAGACCTCCTCTAGGAGATATTTTACCAACTGATTTAACCCCTTATTCTGCAATAGTTATTTTTGGTGGTCCAATGAGTGTAAATGATGATGAGCAGTTTATTCGAGATGAAATTAATTGGATGAAACAAATTATAGAATCTAATATTCCTTTTTTAGGTATTTGTCTTGGAGCACAAATTTTGGCTAAATATCTTGGTTGTGATGTCGTAAAAAATAAAGATGACTTAGCTGAAATAGGATTTTATGAAATTGAACCAGTTGGAGAAGGAGGTAATATTTTTAAAAAGCAGAATATTTTTTACCAATTTCATACGGAAGGTTTTGAAATACCTTCAGGTTGTGAACTTCTTGCTCGTGGTGATTTTTTTAAAAATCAAGCCTTTAAATATCAAAATTGTTATGCTTTACAATTTCATCCAGAAGTAAATTTTTTGGTTCACTTAAGGTGGATTTTCTTGGTTTTGAAAAAAAAGCCAACTGTTTTATTTCACAAGGGTTCTCAAAACCTTTTTTATCAATTTTTCCTAGGTTTGAAGTATAACAAATCCATTTCTCTTTGGTTAGACTCGTTTTTGGATAACTATTTACTTGCCCAAAAATAGTTAATTGTTCTATAAATATTCGTTTTGATAAAAATTGAAAACTTATTTTATTCTCCTGTAAAATCAATATCATTTGAAGAGTCTGAGTCTTTAAATGTTGTATCAGATAGAGGTATAGAAAGTGATCGCATTTTTGCTTTTGTGCAAAATTTGGATTCTACTTCTATTAAACATTTAATTGAATATCCAAAATCTAGAAAACTTAATAATTTTGTAACACTTAAAAATAGTCCTGAATTAAATCAGTATAATTTTACGTATTCAAAAGATAAATTGATTTTAAAAAAACAGGATGAAATAATTATTACCATTAATCCTTTTTCTGAAAATGAAAAAATATTACTTTGCGATAAAATAAATCAAATTATTCAAAAAGATAAAAAATTAGATTTCTTAATGGATAAAAAAAATCCTTTTTTTGATACTATGCCTAATAATTCAATCTCACTAATAAACAAAAAAAGCATTAGTGATTTTTCTAATAAAATTTCTACAAATATTGAATTTGAGCGTTTTAGAGCAAATGTTTACATTGATGGGTTAGCAGCCTGGGAAGAAAGAGGTTGGGTTGGAAAAACGATAAATATTAATAATATTAATTTTTTTGTTTCTGATGAAATTTCTAGATGTTCTGCAACAAATTTGAAACCATCTACAGATATAGTAACAATTAATTTACCTAATCAACTTAAAAAAACCTATGATCATATTAATATGGGTTTATACATTGTCCCACAACAAAATGGTGTTATTTCAAAAGAAGATAAAATAATTATTCATGATTAAATTTTTTAATAAATATTCTGATCAAATTAATGGCTATTTGTTTGTTCTTCCGGCTTTCTTAATTATCGGGTTGTTTGGTATCTTTCCTGTTTTTTTTGGAATGTATATGAGTGTTCATAAGTGGAAAGTGTTTAAAGGAAGATTTCTTGGTTTTGAAAATTATCAAAAAATTGTTGGTGATATAGGATCATTCTGGGTATTTATCCTAGGTCTACTTGTGATGATCGCCTCTTATTGGGTATGGTCTGAATTCAAAAGCAAATTTAGCAATAAAATTTATTGTGCAGTTATATCGTCGTTATTATTAATTTTAAGTCTCTTTTTAATAAATATCAGTTGGGCAGACATGATGGCAAAAGGTGACGAAGATTTTCTAAATTCTTTAATATATATTTTTTATTACTCTTTTTTTGCAATTACTACAGAAGTAGGGCTGGGTTTATTAATTGCGTTTGCTTTGTATCAAAAGTTAAAAGGCAAACAGTTCTTTCAGATGGTTTTATTGTTTCCTTATATAACACCAGCAGTAATGGGAGGGGCTGTATTCTTTATTATATTTGGTAAAGCTGAAAACTCTATTCTTAATGAGTTTATTGGTTATTTTGGATACGATCCACAAATGTGGCTATTTGATAAAAGAAAATTATCAGAAGTATTATTTGGTATTAAAATGGAGGGTTTTTTTGCTGGTCCTAGTTTAGCATTAACTACTTCCATTTTTTACGGTGTTTGGTCTTACACAGGTTACTATGCAATAATTCTTCTTGCTGGTTTATCAATAATTCCATCTGATTTGTATGAAGCTGCTAAGGCAGAAGGTGCATCAAGGTGGCAAACTTTCACAAAGATTACTATACCTTTATTAATGCCAATAATTTTCTTTTTACTGTTAACTGGTTTTATAAATTCATTTCAAGCATTTAATCACATCCTAGTAATGAAAACATCATCTGCAGGAGAAACAATGGATGTTGTAACGATAGAAATTTTTGATCATTTTTGGGACCGTGTAAAATTTGGTTATGCTGCCGCTGAAGGTGTAGTGTTATTTATTATTCTTAATGTGTTGGCAATTTCACAATATGTTATTTTTAGAAAACGTTTAAATTATGATTAAATTTAATCAAAGAGAATTAATAGTCCCTTACATAATTTTATTTATTGTTATGTTTGTTTCAGTCTATCCATTATTATATATGATAAGTGTATCATTTATGACTGCTGGTGAGGCATCTAATCAATATTTGATTCCAAAGGAATTAAGATTTGAAAATTATGTAACTGTATGGACTTCAAATAATTTCCAACAATATACACTAAATAGTATTATCATAAGTGCGATAATTGTTATCGGAGTTCTATGCACAAGTATTCCAGCAGCTTATGCTTTTGCAAAAATAGATTTTCCATTTAGAGATATTATTTTTTATTCATTACTTTTATCTTTAATGATACCTGAAATTATTGCCCTCTTACCACACTTGCTAATAATAAGAGGTAATATTTTTCCTTTACCATTTGGTCCATCTTGGATGAACTCTCTTCAAGGTTTGACAGTTCCTTTTTTTGGAAATGTTTTTATAATTTTTTTATTACGACAATACATAAAAAAAATTCCAAATGAGTTATGGGATGCTGCTAGAATGGATGGATCTTCCCATCTTTATTTTTTAAGAAAAGTGGTAATTCCAATGAGTATGCCAATTATAGTTACTGTCTCTTTATTTGCCTTTATTCTAGCTTGGAATTCTTTTGCTTGGCCTTTATTAATCTTAACAAAAGAAGATTGGTTCCCAGTAACAGTATCAATTTATAGTTTTATAAGGGAAGCTGGAACTAATTATAATTTATTGATGGCTGCGTCTTTAATTTCAATATCTCCAGTTTTAATATTATATTTTTTTACTCAAAAGCTATTTTTGGAGAGTATTTCTAATTTTGGTTTAAAGCAATAATTGTTAACAATTTTCTGTAATTTATTTGTAATAGAATCGTGATAAATCATGAATATACTGATATTCTAAGTTAGGGGTGTGATTATGATTTATAAAATTTTGATTAAGGTTGTTTTTGTTACAGCATTTTTATTTTCTTCTCAAATTTTTGCGGTAACTGCGTCTGATATTGAGAATGCAAATCCAGAAGGGCAAACAGTAGAGTTTTGGGTTCAATATTCTGATGAGCGATTAGATTTCATGAAAGCCAGAGCCGAGAGGTTTGAAGCTGAAACTGGTATTAAGGTTAATATTACTTACAAAGGTCATTACGGTAAAGTTCAATCTGCAATGATGACTTCTGCAGGTACACCAGATCAAGCAGATGTTGCTAGAGGATATGGAAATGCTGCTGCAGATATGTATCAAATTGGTGCTGCTATGGACCAAAGTATTTTAGCTAACAGTAAAAAGTGGGGAGTAAGTCAAGACGATATAGATGATTGGGGAGCTAACTGGACTGTCGGCTTTTCGGGTTATTTTGATGGAAATCCAAAGTTACTTCATGAGGTAGGTAAATCTATTGAAGTTGTTTACTATAATAAAGACTGGTTAGATGAACTTGGTTTATCAGAGCCAACAACTCCTGCAGAATTTGCTGAAGCAGCTTGTGCTGCAACAAATAGCAATTTCAGTGGTAGTGTCGGTGATGCTGCAAGCCTTGGCTATGAAATAGATACAGATGCAAGTAATTTTGCTGCTTGGGTTTTTGCACATGGTGGTGATGTTTTTGACTATGATGCAGGTCAGTATATTCTTAATGGACCAGCTGCTGTTTCTGCAATGGAATTTATTCAAGGTATGGCTAATAAAGGTTGTGCACAAGTGACTAGAGATAAATACGCAGATCAACAGTATCTAGGATTAGGTACTAATTTATTTGCATTAAGTTCAACTTCAGGAATTACTTATTTTCAAAATGCAATTGAAGATGGTTATAATGGAAATTGGGAAATTTCGGCAGTACCTCATACAACTTCAGAACCAGTCATGAATTTATATGGCGGTGGTTTAATCATGGGTAATACAGGTAATGCTGATAAAATGGTAGCAGCTTATCAATGGATGAAATACATAACTAACACTGAAAATTCAGCTGTTTGGTCAACTGAAAGTGGGTATGGTTTCGTTAGAACATCATCTGCTGACCATCCATTAATTGTGGCGAAGAGAAATAATCTTCCACAGTATAATAGATCGCTTGGATTAATTCAGTATGGTAAGGGAGAACCTTCTGTACCAGCTTATTATTCTGTCAGAGGTGAAATTGAAAAAGCTTATGCGGCTATTATTAATGGGGATGATATAATGTCTACTCTTAATAGCTTAAATGATGAGGCTAATGCTATTTTAGCTGATGCAATTGAAGAATAATAAATTAATATATTAAATATCGAAAGGGTGGTTTATAACCACCCTTTTTTAGTTATGATTATAGTTTGTTCATTAAGTGATTTAGTTGATGTTTGTGAGAGTGTGAAACCAAAATATTTAATTTCAGTTATTGATCCTGGATACGAGCCAGAAACTCCTAAATTTGTTCAAAACCACCTTAAATTAGGATTTGATGATATAGTTAAAGTAAGTCCAGATAACCATATCTTTAGACTTAATACAGAGGAAATTCCTCAGTTACCTCCAAATAGCTCGCATATTAACTCTATAGAAAAGTTTATAGTTAATTGGGATGTAAGCGAAGATATTGTTATTCATTGTTGGTGCGGTGTTTCTAGATCTATGGCAACAGCAACTTACTTAATGTGTAAACAAAGAATTAATAACATAGATAGCAATATTAAATATATTCGATCTATTGCGCCACATGCAAATCCTAATAAATTATTAATAAGACTATTTGAGGAAAAACTAAAAACTAAAGGAGAGATTGCAAAGTCGTTTGAAAAATACCCATATACCCAAACATATGATTGCTCTTCAAATTTTGCTCCAATTACATTATTTAATTATGAAGAAATGATAAATTTTAAATGAAAGAGAAAATATAATGAAAGAATACGTTAGAACGATTTTGGACTATCCTGTTAAAGGTATTCAATTCAGAGATATTACAACACTCTTACAAGATGCAGGACATTTCAAACAAGTAATTGATGAAATGACAAACCCATGGAAAGGTCTAGAAATAGATGCTGTTTTAAGTATTGAGTCTCGTGGTTTTATTATGGCAGGAGCAATAGCTTATCATATAGATGCAGCATTCATACCTCTTAGAAAACCAGATAAACTTCCAGGAGAAACCTTCAAGGTTTCTTATACTTTAGAATATGGATCAACAGAGATGCATATTCACAAGGATGCACTCGATAATCATAAAAATTTATTAATTATAGATGATTTGCTTGCAACAGGAGGTACTGCACTTGCAGCAATTGATTTAATTAATATGTTTGAAAATAAACATATTGTTGGAGCAGGTTTTATTATTAACCTTCCAGAATTGAAGGGTGATAAAAAACTTCAAGAAAGAGGAGTTAAGATACACTCATTAATGGATTTTTAATGTCAAATATTGTTTTAGTTGGTTTTAAGAGATCTCCATTTACAATTGCTAATAAAGGTTTGTTAGCCGGTGTAAGACCTGAAGACATTTTATCTCAAGTAATTAATGATTTAATTAAGACAACTGATATTAATAAAGATGATATTGAAGACATCATTGCTGGTTGTGCTTATCCAGAAGGAGCTCAAGGTTATAATATTGCTAAAATAGTCTCCTTTATGACTGGTATGCCTGAACATGTCGGTGGAATGACTGTTAATCGTTGGTGTGGATCATCGATGCAAGCGATACATAGTGCAGCGGGTGCTATTTCAATGAATGCAGGTAAAGTTTTTATTTGTTGTGGTATTGAGTCGATGACATCTGTACCCATAAATGGATTAAATTATTCTCCTCATCCAGAGCTTTTAAAAGATCAGCCCAATGTTTATTTATCAATGGGTTTAACTGCAGAAAATGTTGCCAATAAATTTAATATATCCAGAAAAGAACAGCAAGAGTTTGCAATTCAAAGTCACTCTAAGGCATTTAAAGCTCAATCATCAAATGCATTCGATGAAGAGATTACAGTTATTAAAAATCAAGAAACTAAAGTATCATCTGATGGCGCAATAAGACCAAACACTAATCAAGAAATTTTAGATGGTCTTAAATTAGTTTTTGATCAGAACGGAACAGTTACTGCTGGTACAGCTTCACCTTTAACTGATGGAGCTTCAGCAACTTTGGTATGTGAAGAGGGCTATGCAATTTCAAACAATTTACCTATTTTAGCAAGAATAAAATCTACAGCAATTAATGGATGCCCACCAGAATTAATGGGATTGGGACCAATTGGAGCATCTTTAAAAGCTCTAAAAAGAGCAGAACTAAATATTAATGACATTGATATAATTGAATTGAATGAAGCTTTTGCTTCACAATCACTTGCTTGTATAAAGGAGTTAAAAATAAATCCTGATAAAGTTAATATTGAAGGAGGGGCAATCGCAATTGGCCATCCACTAGGGGCAACTGGAACTAGAATAACTGCTAAAGCAGCCTATTTAATGAATAAACATAATAAAAAATATGCTTTAGCCACCCAATGTATAGGACTTGGTCAGGGTATTGCAACAGTATTGGAAAAAGTTGAATAATTATGCAAGTTTATAAAACACCAATTAGAGAATATAGATTTTTACTAGAAGATTTTTTAAAATTAAATAGTAGTAAAGTTCTAACAGATAGAAGTTTAGAAATTGATGACCTTCTAATGATAATAGATGAGGCATCTAAAATGTGTGAAGAAACTCTTTTACCACTAAATATTATAGGTGATTCTGAAGGGTGTGTTTTTGAAGATGGTAAAGTTATAGCACCAAAAGGTTTTAAGGAAGCTTATAAAGTTTTTTCTGAAAATGGCTGGCAAGGTATAAAAGTCAAAGAGAAATATGGCGGTCAAGAACTACCATATATTATGAACATGTTTTTGGATGAGATGGTGAGTTCCACAAACATGTCTTTCGGTCTTTATCCAGGGTTAACAGCTAATGCAATTGATGCTATTGAAAAAAGTGCAACTGATGAATTAAAACAATTATATCTTCCTCATTTATCCTCTGGAAAATGGACAGGAACAATGAATTTGACTGAACCGCAATGTGGAACTGATCTTGGTTTAAGTAAAACAATGGCAACACCCAATGATGATGGATCTTATAATATCACTGGAACAAAAATATTCATTACTTGTGGTGAACATGATTTAAGTGAAAACGTAGTACATTTAGTTTTAGCTAGAACTCCCAATGCACCTGAGGGTATCAAAGGTATAAGTCTTTTTCTTGTCCCTAAAATACTTCCACATAATGATGGTACACTTGATAGTCCAAACAATGTTAAGTGCGGTTCTATTGAAAAGAAAATGGGAATTAAAGCAAGCCCAACGTGTGTAATGCACTATGAAGATGCGAAAGGATGGCTAGTTGGTGATTTAAATAAAGGGATGAAAGCAATGTTCATTATGATGAATGGTGCAAGATTATTTGTAGGCATTCAAGGTATTGGTCTTTCGGAGACAGCATTTCAATCATCGTTACATTATGCAAAAGAACGTGTTCAAGGTAAGTTACCTGAAAGTGAAAATATAGCAGATCCCATTATTGTTCATCCAGAAATAAGAAAAAATTTAATGTTTATGAAATCCATGAATGATGGAATTAGAGGATTAATGATTAAAGCAGGTCATGCTTTTGATTTAATAGATACGGATCAAAGTAAAGAACTAAGTGAGTTCTCTGAAAATTTTATAGCTTTGTTAACACCTATTTTAAAATCTTTTGCAACAGATAAGTCTATGGAAATTACTAATCAAGCTTTACAAATATATGGTGGTCATGGATATATTACTGATCATGGAATGGAGCAGTTAGTTCGTGATGCAAGAATAACACCAATTTATGAGGGAACAAATGGAATTCAAGCATTAGATTTAATTGGAAGAAAGTTTAATATTCATGATGGATTAATTATTAATCAATATTTAGATAATATTGATAAATTCTTAGACACGCATAAAGTCAACTCAAAGATGGAAAAATTTATTAAATTGTTTGAGCCATCTTATATTGATTTAAAGGAGTGTATTGATTTTATTAAAAGAACTGAAGCCACTAATTCTCAAGAAATTAACTCACATGCTGTAGATTTTTTAAATATATTTGCTCTTGTTGCTGTGGGCTTCACTTGGCTTGAGTTTATAAGTATTTCTCTAAATAAAATTGAAGATAAGGAAGATGATTTTTACCTTTCAAAGATCCAACTAGGTGATTTTTATTTAACAAAAGTTATTTTTGAGACTCAAAAGTTTAAAAATAATATTTATTCTTCTGGTAAACTGTATAATGAATTTGAAGATAAATTTTTTGAAGCAGGAATATAAATATGACAATTAAAATATACAAACCATCTAAGTCGTCTATGCAATCAGGTTTAGGAAAGACTAAACAATGGCTTGCTGAATATATTTCTGAAAAGGACAAAACTAAAGACTCACTAATGGGTTGGAATAGCTCATCAGACACAAAAGAACAAATTAAAATTTTTTTTGATACAAAAGAACAAGCTATAGAATGGTCTAAAAAAAATAACGAACAGTTTATTGTGATTGAGCCAAAAGAGAGAAAAATTAAACCAAAAAACTACGCATCAAATTTTGATATGAATAGAAAAGAGCCTTGGACACATTAATCTTTTGAATTTATTTATAGTATGATAAAGGGCATTTAAGCGCCCGTAGCTCAGTGGATAGAGCAACCGCCTTCTAAGCGGTAGGTCAAATGTTCGAATCATTTCGGGCGCGCCAATTAAAATTAAAGGTTTTATAATGTTATATAATTTAAAATGTCATTGTGGTGCGGTAGAACTTGAAGTAGAAACTGATCTTAACGCAATTAAACAATGTAATTGTTCAATTTGTATAAGAAAAAACGCAAAAATGTGTATGGTTTCTAAAGACTCAGTTCAAATTATTAAAGGTAAAGATAATCTAAGTTCTTATAAATTTAATACAAATATTGCGGAGCATTTTTTTTGTAAAACTTGTGGAATATATACTCATCATAATAGGAGAAGTGATCCTAATGGCGCTGCTATAAATATTGGATGTATTGATTCTATTAATCCTTTTGATTATGAAGTTGAGTTTATTGATATGAAAAGTAAATAATTTATGTCTTTTGAATTTTTAATTTCAAAAATTCAAAAAAATAATTTTTTACTTATTGGTAGAGCTGGTGTTGATATTTATCCTGACCCACCTGGAACAAAAACTGAAAATGCAAATAAATATGTTACTCATCTCGGTGGTTCATCAGCAAATATGGGTGTACAATTAACTAAATATGGCGGATCATGCTCTTTACTAACAAGGGTATCAAATGATGCACTAGGTAAGTTTGCTATAAATCAATTAGCATTCTATGGAGTGAAGAGTGACTTAGTCAAATTAGAAGACAATGAGTCTAGAATCTCTTTCGCTATAGTTGAGTCAACAGTTGTTGATCATCAATCAATAATTTATAGACATAAAGCGGCTGATTTATTTTTAAATAAAAATGATATCGAGAATTCTAATCTTCAAAATTATGAATGTATTTTAATTACGGGAACTTCACTTGCTGCTGAACCATCTCGAAGTGCTGTATTGTACGCTTTGAAATTAGCTAAAGAAAAAAATATACCAGTTATTATGGATATTGATTATAGACCCTATACTTGGGAGTCTGAAGATAAGGCAAAAGAAATATACAATCTTGCAGGTAATTATTGTTCTGGAATTATAGGTAATGATGATGAATTTGCTATTCTCTCTGGAAACTATGATGATGGTTTGAGGTATGCAAAAAAAATATCAAAGAATTGTGATTTAGTAATCTATAAAATGGGAGAAAAAGGATCAATAACCTTTGCAAATAATGAAGAAATACCTTGGGGAATTTTTCCAGTAAAACCTCTTAAACCTACTGGTGCTGGTGACGCCTTTATGGGGTCTTTAATTGGAGCCCTATTAAAAAATTATGATCTTCAAAAAGCTTTAGAAATTGGTTCAGCTGCTGCAGCAATAGTTGTAACTAAGGTTGGGTGTGCTCCGGCTATGCCAGACTTAGATGAAGTTTTAGATTTTATGAAAAATAATAACATTAATAAAGGAGAAAAATAATGCATATACTACCATTTGATAATCAGAATAAGCCAATAGTTGATATAGATGATAATCATGTTCCACTTAATTATTTTAATATTGTTAAACTGAATAAAGATCAAAGTTTTGAATATGTAACTCCTGGTTATGAGACATGTATTGTGCCTGCAACAGGCACTATAAATGTTAACGTTGAAGGTTATGAAGTAAAGGATTTAGGGACAAGGACTATAGATGTCTGGGATGGTGAACCAGAAGGAGTATATGTTCCATCTGGTGCAAAAGCTTCCTTTGTTGCACTCAAAGATTCTGAAATTTTTATTGCTGGTGCAAAATTTGATAAAACTTTAGAACCTTTTGCCGTTAGAGTTAATGAAATTGATAAGGTTCAATATGGTTCGGATGATACAAAAACACATAGGAAAATTAAACATATTCTTGGAGCAAAACATCATGATAAAGTTGGTAGGTTACTATGTAATGAACTTTATACTGTAGGGCAGGGTGGTTGGTCTGGCTTTCCTCCTCACAAACATGACACTGATAGACTTCCAGATGAAACACGTCATGATGAAACATATAATTATCGTTTTCGTCCAAATAATGGATTTGGGTTTCAATTATTTCAACAAGTTGATGAGAAAGTTGGAAAAGCAGAACATATAATTGATGGTTCTACAATTGCAATTAGAACGGGTTATCATCCATGTGTTGTAGCACCAGGTTATGAAATGTATTATTTTACAATTTTAGGTGGATTATCTCAAAGATCTCTTGTTCAATATTTTCAACCAGAACACGCCTATCAAGTTGAAACAATACCAGGTATTAAAGATATGATTGCTAAATACAAATAATGACAGCAGTATCATTAAAAAAAATATTAACGGACGCAAACAAAAATAATTATGCAGTTGCCGGCTTAGTTGTTTTAGCATGGGATGATGCTTTAGCTTTTACTAAAGCTGCAGACGAGACAGGTGTTCCAATTATTTTGCAAGCTGGTCCTTCTTGCAGAGCACATACACCTGTTCCTATTTTGGGAAAAATGTTTCGACATTTAGCTGCTCAAACAAAAACTCATGTTTGTTGTCATATAGACCATGGATATACTTTTCGCGAATGCGCAGAAGGAATTGACTCTGGCTTTACTTCTGTAATGTTTGATGGCTCAAAATTATCATTAAAAGAAAATATCAAAACAACATCAAAGATAGTCAAAAGAGCTCATGATGCCAAAGTGTCAGTTGAGGGGGAGATTGGTTTTGTGGGTTATGCCAATGGTAAATCATCAGAAGGAACTTTACCTAACGAGGCAGTAATATTTGCAAAAGAAAGTAATGTAGATGCAATGGCAGTATCAGTAGGTAATACGCACTTACAGACTAACAAAATAGCAAAAATTGATTTAGAAAAAGTAAAAGAAATTCAAAACTCCATATCGACTCCCTTAGTATTACATGGTGGAAGTGGAATTCCAAATCTGATAAGAAAAAAATTGGCTAGAGAAACTAATATAGCTAAGTTTAATATCGGAACTGAGCTACGTATGACTTTTGGAAACGCATTGAGAAAACAAGTAAAAAATAATCCATTAATTTATGATAGATTGCAATTATTAAAACCAACAATGCCAGAAATAACAAAAATTACAAAAAGAATAATTAAAAATTTTGGTCCACAATAAAATGAAAACAATATTTGTAGCTGCATTAAAAGAAGAAACTCCTAAATTAAGTAAATTCTATCACACGGGCGTTGGAAAAATTAATGCTTCAATAAAATTAATGGAATTAATAAATATCTATAAACCTTCACAAATAATTAATTATGGTACAGCAGGATCTTTCAAAAAAAATATTAGCGGTCTTATAGAATGTACGACTTTTGTACAACATGATATGGATGCTAGAGGTTTGTTAGATTTTAAATTAGGTGAGACTCCTTTTGACCCTATTTCTAAAATTATATTATCTGATAAAGGTTATATTTGCGCAACTGGAGATAGATTTGTAAAAAATCAATTAGAAATTAATTGTGATATTGTTGATATGGAAGCTTATGCGTTGGCCAAAATTTGTGAGTTGCATGATATTGAATTTAAATGTTTTAAATATATTTCAGATTATGCAAATGATGAGTCATCAAATGATTGGATAGAAAATTTTCATAAGGGGGCAGGTGAGTTTTTATCTCTATACCCTGAATGTAAATAAATGATTTTAAAAATTTTAGAAAAACTTGGAAGAAAAAAAATAGTTTTAGATAGAGGGCCTTCTCATCCTGAATTTAACAAGGCAAAACCTTGGATGGAGAGATATTATGTTTTATTTAGAAAAAGACCAAAATGGTTTCCTTTCAATATCTTAATTCATAAAATGTTAGACGATGATCATGGAGAAGGAGTACATAACCATATGTGTCCCTACGTTACTATTATTTTAAAAGGTGGTTATTGGGAAACAACTTCTAAAGGAAAGTTTTGGAGACCGCCAGGATATATAGGTTTTAGATCGGCTGATCATCTCCATCGAGTTGATTTAAAACCTAATACTAGCACCATGACATTATTTATTCCTGGTCCTTTTGGATTTAGGAAAAACAAAAGAGCAAGCTACAAAACAAAAATTAAAGGAGACAATAATGACTAAAGCTTATTGGATTGGAATCGTTGATGTTAAAAATCAAGAAGAATATAAAAAATATGCTGATATTGCCGGACCTGCTTTGATAAAAGCAGGAGCAAAAATTTTAAGTAGAGGTGGTAAAATTAAAAACCTAGAAGGTAAAAAAATTAATCGTGCAGTTATAATAGAATTTCCATCGATGGATGAGGCAGAAAAATTTTATGATTCAGATGAATATAAAAAAGGATTAAAATATCTCAATAGTGATGTTTCAGAGCGATTTTTAAATATAGCTGAAGGAATAGATTAAACTAATCCATCGTAAATCAATTTACAACCGCTTAAAAAGAGTAAAATATAAACTATATTAAAAAATAATTTTTCAGGTATTTTTTTTTGAAGAAAGAATCCTACTAATACACTTACGAAAGCTAGAGGTAATAAAATTAAAGAAACTAGTAAGTTTGAAGGTGCTAATAGTCCAACATAGTAATAAGGAATTAATTTTACCACGTTAATAACTAAAAAAGCGAAGGTCATGGTTCCAATAAATGAAATTTTATCTAATTTTAATGGAAGTGTATAAAAGTTCATTGGAGGATTACCTGCATGAATTAAAAAGCTTGTATATCCTGCTACCGAAGACCAAAAGTAACCCTTTAATTTTGTTGGTCGAAGAAAAAAATCACTTTTTTGAATAAATGATACTAAAACAAAAATTATTGAGATAACACCAACCATAACGCGTATCTGATTTTCATTGGTATATTGAAAAGTAAAAGTTCCAAATAAAATACCAACTATAGATGCTGGTATAATTATTTTCAAAATACTACTTATCCATTTTTTCCAATATAAATAGATGGCAGAAAAATCCATAATTATTAAAAGTGGAAGAAGGATCCCGGCAGCTTGTAGAGGGCTCATGGCAAAAGACATTACAGGTACAGCCAACATCGCTATAGGACCTGGAACTCCACCTTTAGATATACCAAAAACAAATACTCCAAATGAAGCATAAGCTAAAAAAATTGGATCCATTATTTAAGAGTTTTTAGACTATTTATAATATCTTTAATTTGATCGCTGGAATCTTCTAAGCCGCAATATACTCGTATCAAGTTTCCCTTTAGTAAAGTTTTGAATTTCCTTTTTGATAGTGGGGGGAAAGTGATTAAACTATCGTATCCTCCCCAACTATACCCTAGTTTGAAGATAGAAATTTTAGAGAACATTTTTTTTATTTTTGATTGAGGGTAAAATTTTTTAAGTGAGAAAGAAAACAAACCAGTACTTCCTGTAAAATCTCTTTTCCAAATATTATGATTTTCAGATGTTTCTATGGCGGGATGATAAACTTTATCAACCAGAGGATGTTTGTTGAGTTCTCTAGCTAATTCTAATGCGTTAAACTCTATTTGCTTCATTCTTAGGTTGAGAGTTGGCAATCCTCTCAAAGCTAAATAAACTTCTTCAGAACCTGGACAAATGCCAAGAGTTTTTGTTGCAACTCTTATTGGTTTAGCATGTTTTTTGTCAGAGCTTACGAAACCAATAAGTGTATCAGAGTGCCCATTGATATATTTTGTTCCAGCATCAATAACTACATTAATTCCTAATTTTATTGGATCACAAAAAAGGGGAGAGGCCCAAGTGTTATCCATAACAGTTGGTATGTTTTTCTTTTTTGCTATTTTTGTTATTTTAGGAATATCAAGTATTTCAAAAGTCGCAGTGCCAGGCGACTCTAGATAAATTAATTTTGTTTTACTTGTTATTAGTTTTTGAAACTTATTAATATCTTCAAAAGGATGAAAATATTTAACTCTAACACCATAATTTTTAAGAAGTTTCTCACAAAAAGTACGAGTAGGACTATAAACAGTATCATTTATTAGTACTTCGTCATTTTTTTTTAGAAATGCAAAAAAAGGAATTATGAGTGCAGCTAATCCTGATGGCGCAACAACAGTATCATGACACTTGTATAAATTTGAAATAGCTTTTTCTAATTGTTCAACAGAAGGATTTTTATTAATCCCATATAATGTACTTCGGTCATCATCATTTTTTATGTCGTTAATGTAATCTTCAAAAGTATTGAAGATCATTGTTGATCCTTTGTAAATACCAGGGTTAATAAATCCTTTTTGCCTTTTTACATTTCTAGAAACTTTTGTTAGTTTTGTGTTTATTTTCATAAAACACTATATCTAGTATATATTTATTAATTAAGATACAATTTATGTTCATATATTTTCAATAAAATTAGATGTTTCGTTGAGTGATAAATTTTGTTATTGGGGGACCAATCTTTGAAAAAAGATATTTAAATAATTATTTAAAACAAAGGAAATAATATGAAAAAACTATTATCAATCCTAGCAGTTTCTGTATTTGCTTTTGCTGCAAATGCTGGAACTCTTGATGATGTTAAAAATAGAGGTTTTCTAAAATGTGGTGTTACAACTGGTCTTGCTGGTTTCGCTGCTCCTGACGATAGTGGAGAGTGGGCTGGTCTTGATGCAGATATGTGTCGTGCAGTTGCAGTAGCAGTTTTTGGAGACCGTTCAAAAGTAGAATTTATCACTACAACTGGTAAATCTCGTTTCCCTACATTAGCTTCAGGTGAAGTAGATATGTTAGCGAGAAATACTACTTGGACAATCAGCCGTGATGTTAATCTTGGTTTTGAGTTCGTAGGTGTTAACTTTTATGATGGACAAGGTTTCATGATCCCTTCTTCTTTAGGTGTATCAAGTGCAACTGAGTTAGATGGTGCTACTGTTTGTATTCAAACTGGTACTACTACTGAGTTAAACCTTGCTGACTTCTTTAGATTAAATGGAATTAGCTATGAAGCTCTTCCAATTGAAACTAATGACGAAGGTAAAGAAAACTTATTCGCAGGAAGATGTGACGTATATACTACTGATGCATCTGGACTATCTTCAACTAGAGCTGCAGCAGCAGATCCTAGCAAATGGTTAGTTCTTCCTGAAATTATTTCAAAAGAGCCTCTAGGTCCACTAGTAAGACATGGTGATCACCAATGGGGTGACGTAGTACGTTGGTCTCTTAACGCAATGATTATTGCTGAAGAGCTTGGTATTACTTCTGAAAACGTAGACGCTTCAAAAGGATCTAATGTTCCTGAAGTTTTAAGACTTCTAGGTGTTGAAGGTTCTTACGGTGAAATGCTTGAATTGGCTCCTGATTGGGCTTACCAAATTATCAAACAAATTGGTAACTACTCAGAGTCTTACGAAGCTAACGTAGGTCCAGATACTCCTCTTGAAATTGCAAGAGGTCTTAACGCTCTTTGGACTCAAGGTGGTATTCTTTACGCACCTCCGTTCAGATAAATCGTTATTTTTTTATAATTAGGGGGTTTCAAAACCCCCTATTTTTTTTTATAGGAGTTAAATGAGATCTAAATTAAATTTTTTTTCAGATGAAAAGTTTAGATCAATTTTTTTTCAAACCCTTGTTATTGGACTTTTTGCTCTTGGTATATTTTTTATCGTACAAACAACAGCATATAACTTAGAAAAAAGAAATATAGCTACTGGTTGGAGGTTTCTTACAGACCCAGCTGGATTTGATATCAGTTTTTCACCTTTCATAGATTTCAAATCTACTGACACACATTTAGATGTTTATTTTGTTGGAGTATTAAATACTCTTTTAGTTTCTGTGTGTGGGTGTATAGCAGCTACAATTCTTGGATTTCTCGTTGGTATCATTAGACTTTCTTCTAATTGGCTTCTTGTAAGAGTAGCATATATTTATGTAGAATTTACGCGAAACGTTCCTTTACTTTTACAAATAATTCTTTGGTATAGTATTTTAATTCAGTTACCTCGTGTTAAGCAATCACTCGAGTTTTTAGATGTATTCTTTATTTCAAATAGAGGAATTTATTCTCCAAGACCAGTTTTTGAAACTGGATTTTCATACGTTTTTATTTCTATTATTTTAGCTTTTATTTCTAGTTTTTTTATAAGAAGATGGGCTAAAAAAAGACAAGATGATACAGGAAAACAATTTCCAGTTTTATCTTCTGCTTTTGGTTTAATTATTATTGTCCCATTAATATTATATTTTATAATTGGCTCTCCATTGTCTTTTGATTATCCCGCCCTAAAAGGTTTTAATTTCAAAGGTGGTATGGTTATTAGACCAGAGTTTATAGCAATGTTTTTAGCTTTAACTATCTACACGGCAGCATTTATTTCAGAGACAGTGCGTTCAGGAATTTTATCAGTAACTAAAGGTCAAAGAGAAGCTTCAGCGTCTCTAGGTCTAAAAAAGAGCTGGATAATGAGGCTTATTATTATTCCGCAAGCTTTAAGAGTAATTGTACCACCTTTAACAAGTCAGTACCTAAATTTAACAAAAAATTCTTCATTGGGTATTGCTGTAGGTTATGCTGACTTAGTCCATGGATTTGGTGGAATTAGTTTAAATCAAACTGGTCAAGCAATTGAATGTATGGTGATAGTTATGGCTACTTACTTAACAATTAGTTTAACAATATCTGTGTTTATGAATATTTATAATCGTAGTATACAATTTAAAGAGAAATAGAATGAATGAAATAACTGAATCAAGAAAACCACCTGTAGCTACAACAGGTATATTAGGTTGGCTTAGAATGAATTTATTTTCTAATTGGATAAATTCATTAATTTCATTATTTGTTTTGTATATTTTAATTCAATTTGTTCCATGGATATTGAATTGGACAATTTTTGCTGCAGATTTTAAATATAATTTTAATGGTGAACAAATCATCAATAGAGAGATGTGTTCACGAGTTCTTGATCCTGAAAATGGAGGTGCTTGTTGGGCAATTATTTACGTTAGATTTTATCAGTTCATGTATGGTTTTTATCCAAGAGATGAAGTATGGAGAGTAAACCTTAGTTATGCAATGCTGGTAGTTGCAGTTGTGCCATTACTGTTTGATAAATTTCCATTCAGAAAACATTTTTTAAAATTTACATATATATTTCCAATTATTGCATTTTTCCTTTTAAATGGTGGTTTCGGTCTTGAGTCTGTCTCAACAAATAAATGGGGCGGTTTACTTGTTACTCTAGTTTTGGGATGTACTGGTATTGCACTTGCATTTCCATTGGGAATTGTGCTTGCTCTTGGAAGACGTTCTAACCTTCCAGTTATTAGCACGATGTGTACTCTATTTATTGAATTTATTAGAGGTGTTCCTCTTATAACTCTTTTGTTTTTTGGAATGGTAATGTTGCCACTATTTCTACCTGAGGGTGTTAATATGGATGGTTTAGCTCGTGTTTTAGTTGCTGTAACTTTATTTCAATCAGCATACATGGCTGAGGTAATTAGAGGCGGTCTTCAAGCTATTCCCCAAGGTCAATATGAAGCTGCAAGATCAATTGGTTTATCCTATTGGCAAATGAATATGAAAGTGGTGCTGCCTCAAGCAATCAGAATATCAATTCCATCTATTGTTAACACTTCTATAGGTTTATTTAAAGATACAACTCTAGTAATTATTGTTGGTTTATTAGATTTACTTGGTATTGGAAGAGGGGCTTTAGCTGACACAACTTGGTTGGGTTTAGCCTATGAGGTTTATTTCTTTGTATCATTGGTGTTCTTTATTTTCACTTTTGCAATGTCTAGATACAGTTTATATTTGGAAAAAAAGCTTAAAACAGGTATTAACATGGGAGCAGATTAATATGTCAGAAGATTCAATAATTTCATTACAAAATGTAAACAAGTGGTTTGGAGACTTTCACGTTTTAAAAGATGTTGATCTTGAGGTAAAAAAGAAAGAAAGAATAGTTGTATGTGGTCCATCTGGATCAGGTAAATCAACAATGATAAGATGTATAAACAGACTAGAAGAACATCAAGAAGGTACAATAATAGTTGATGGTATTGAGCTTACAGGAAATTTAAAGAATATTGATAGTGTAAGAAAAGAAGTTGGTATGGTTTTTCAACAATTTAATCTTTTCCCACATTTATCTGTTAAAGAAAATATTACCTTAGCTCCAATCTGGGTTAAAAAAATGCCAAAAGCTGAAGCTGAAGAATTGGCAATGCAACAATTAGAAATAGTAAAAATACCTGAGCAAGCAGATAAATATCCAGGTCAATTATCTGGTGGTCAACAACAAAGAGTTGCAATCGCTAGATCACTAGCAATGAAACCCAACATTATGCTTTTTGATGAGCCAACTTCTGCTCTTGATCCAGAAATGATTAAAGAAGTTTTAGATGTTATGATAGATTTAGCGGAAGGTGGTATGACAATGATAGTTGTAACTCATGAAATGGGTTTTGCTAAAACTGTAGCTGATAGAATGGTTTTTATGGATGAAGGAAGAATTGTAGAGCAGGCTGTCCCTGAAAAATTTTTCAATAACCCTGAAAGTGACCGTACAAAATTATTCTTAAGTCAAATCCTTAATCATTAATTAGAATATTTACTCGGCGATTCATTCGTCCTTTATTTTCTATTTTACCAATTATAATTTTGCCTATTTCTTTAGTTGATTTGACATGTGTTCCTCCACATGGTTGGAAATCTATATTACCTATTCTAACAAATCTTAGCTTTCCATTTATTTTAGGAGGCTGTACTGACATTGTGCGAACAAGATCTGGCTTATTTTCTAATATTTTACTGTCTATGTATTCAAATGTTATTTTGTGATCTTCTTGCATGATTATATTTATTTTTTCCTGAAGTTCATCTTTAACTATTTGCTTTTCAGCATCATTAAAATCTAGTCTGCTTTTTTCATATCCTATTTGCCCTCCTGTTACTCCTAGTGGTATGGCAGCGCACATTACATGTAATGCGCTATGCATTCTCATATATTTGTATCTCCTGTCCCAATTTATCTCGGCTTTTATCTCTTCTCCTATTTTTAAAATATTTTTTTCCTCTATTATATTTTTTATCAAGCCATTTGATTTTATAGTATCTTTTACCTCTATCTTTTCTTCTCCAATTATAATTCTCCCTACATCTCCTGGTTGACCGCCACTTTT
>CACKNC010000017.1:7500-22511 GCA_902601455.1 uncultured Alphaproteobacteria bacterium | reverse complement strand
TTTCAAAGATAGATTTTTTACATTTATTTGGTTTAAAATTATTAGACTTAATAGACCTTAAACAAAAACGAAAATATTTATTTTTTAAAAAAAACAATAATTGGCTCTTATCATATTTTTGACCTTTGAAAGTTAAATAAAATTTATTCAATATCTCTATATAATTTGAATTAATAAAGTCAAAATCATCCTGTTTTGTTATATTTAATAGTCTTATTTTATTAAAAATATTTTGTTGCTGAATAGTCAAGAAAATATTTGCTTCTTCATGAGCTAAATTAATAATTTTGTTAGAGTATTCTGTTACTTTTTCAATTTTTTTATTTGAAGCGCTTAAATTATGAACTCTATATATTATACCAAAATATCTCAAATTTCTGAAAGATGTAATTTTCCTTATATCGAACCACAACTTAAAATCTTCGCATTCATTATAATTTTCATCATATTTTACATTATTTTTTTCTAGAATATCTTTTCTAAATAAAATTGTTGGATGAATAAAGGGACATTCAAAGAACATTAATAATTTTAAATCGAAATCTGTATATTTAATATTAAAAGGTTTTAATAAAATTGAGTCTTTATATTTCCTAAAAGCGTTTGTTCCAACAACACCATAATTATGGTTTTTTCTTAAAAAATTAATTTGGTGGGCGATTCTATTCTTATTCATAATATCATCACTGTCCATTCTTGCAATATAATTACCTGAAGACTTTGAAATAGCAAAATTTAATGCTTCAGCTAAATTTTTTGTTTTTTTTATATAAATTTTTATTTCAAATTTATTTTTAAAAGAATCTATTATGGAAATAGTTTTATCAAACGATCCTCCATCTATAATTATTAATTCAAAATTTTTATATGTTTGCTTATGAATGCTATATAAACACTTGTATATAAAATTTTCTGAATTAAGAGTTGGTAATATAATTGATACTTTATCATCTTTATAGAGACTCATAAAATTTCTTGTGAATGACTGCCCTTAAAATCAAAGTTATACTGTAGAAAGTTTTTTTCCCCCATTAATTTTTTAAAACTTTTAACTTTATTTGAATTAACATAAAATAAAACAAAACCACCTTTTCCTGCTCCAAGTAATTTTGCTCCCTTAGCTCCATTATCAAACCCTTTCTGTATTATATTGTTTATAATTTTATTGGTAGTTTCTGGATTAAATTTTTTCTTTAGATACCATGAGGTATTTAAAGATTTTATTATATAATCTAAGTTTTTATTTAACAAATTTTCTTTTAATAAAAGTGTTTCATCATATAAATATTTTAGATAATCAAGATTTTTATTTTTAGAAATATTTTCTTTATGATTGATTAAAATAGAATTTGCACTTCTGTAGATATTAGTATTATATAATAATAATACCTTATTTAAATATCTTAGTTCATCTACTTCAAAATCAAGCCTTCTAACTCTAGTAATATTTTTTTTAAAATTAAAAAAATTAATTCCACCATAGGAGCAAGCAAATTGATCTTGGATTCCTATTGGGCTTTTATTTTTTTTGATTTCTATATAACATGCTAAATCAGCTAATTCCTTTTTATTTAAAACAGGCTTTTTAAGCAATAAATTAAGTGAGTTTAGGGAGGCCAATGTGAATGCACTAGAGCTACCTAATCCTGTTCCGTTTGAATGAATATCAGCTAAACTAACAAATTCAATATCTCCTTTTATATTATAATATTTAAAGATATTTCTTATAAGATTATGCTTTATAGAATTAACTGATTTTGGATTTTCATTTAATGAATAGGAAAGCTTAATTTTTTTGTCATATTTTCTTTTAGTTATTACATACACATATTTATCGATTGTAAAACTAATAACACCGCCAGTATTTTTTTCAAAATAAGATCGAAAATCAGTACCTCCCCCAATCAAACTTATTCTTAATGGAGATACACCTATATTAATCATTATATAATTCTTCTAAAGCTTGATTTATGGCAGATTTTGAAGATGGTATTTTTACTTTGATTTTTTTAATTAATTTTTTAGAGTCATAAGAATACTCAACTACATCCCCAATCCAACCTTGTCTTTTATTTTGGTAAATAAATTTAGTACTTTTTAAATTAAATCTTTTTTTGAAAAATGATACTATATCGCTGACCTTTATACCTTTATCGTTTGGTCCTATATTATAAACATTAATATCATCTGAAGTTTTTTTGTAAATTTTGTACATATATTCAATTAAGTTGAAAACATGTATGTATGGCTTTCTTTGCGAACCATCACCTAAAATATTTATTTCAAATGAACTAATACTTAATTTTCTCTTTAAATCGTAAAGCAAGCCATGAGTCATTTTTGGGCCTACGACATTAGGGAATCTAAATATATAAATATTATCAAAGAAATACTTAGATGCATAAAGAATACTTTCTGATGAAAGTTTCATAGCTCCATAATTTGATATAGGTCTTAATGGAGCAGAATTTTCATTAATCTTTTTATTAATTTCTCCATAAATGGCTGATGATGAGGAAAATATCATTTTTTTTATATTTAATTTCTTACTTAAGTATATTGTATTTACTGTTGAAAGAAATGTATCATCAATTTCAATATTTACATTATTAATTCCTTTAGAAATATCAGAATTAGCAGCTAAGTGCCAACATGAATCAATTTTTTCTTTTTTTAATATATTTATAATTTTATCAAGTTGTTTTTTTTTTGATAAATTAATTTTATAAAATATTAAATTTTTGTTTTTTAATTTATTTAATTTTTTATCTAAACCATAAATCTTATAATTTTTTTTTAAAAAAAATTTAACTAATTGTTCACCAATAAAACCAGAAGATCCTGTAATTAAAATTTTTTTAATCATTTATTTTTTAAATCTTTATATAGGCCATTATAAACAATAAGCCCATTATCAATCTTAATACAATGATCATCAATTTTGAGTGTTGACTCTCTATGTGTTATTGCAATCATAGTTTTTACAAACTCAAGATTTTGGATTCTATCAAAAATTAGTCTTTCAGTATTAACATCTATAGCACTGGTAGCTTCATCTAAAACTAAAATTGGTTTTTTACGAAAAATCGCTCTAGCTATACTCAATCTTTGTCTTTGTCCTCCACTAATATTTTGTATTTTTTCACCTAAATATGAATTAATTCCATTTTCTAAATTGTTTACAAAATCTTTTAATTCAAGTATTTCAATAATTTTATGAACAAAATCAATATCCTCTTTAGTATTATTATCAAAATTAAGGGTAATATTTTCTAAAATAGTTCTATTAAAAAAATTAATTTGTTGAGGCACATAAGATAAATATTTATTTAAAATATTATAATCTCTCGGATCTATTTCTTTAGAATTAATTTTAAGAAAACCTGAACTGGGCGAAACAATTCCACAAACTAAATCAATCAATGTGGATTTACCACTTCCAGATGTGCCAATTATAAAATAATTTTTGCCAAGATTAAATTTAAAATTAATATTGCTTAGTGCATTTATAGAAGAATTAGGATAATTAAAATAAACATTATATAGTTCAATTGAATGTATCTTATCTAAATATTTATCATTAATTTCAGTTTTCTCATTAGATAATTTTTTATATTCATCTAAATCATTTTTAATAAAGTGATACGCAGCTAATGATGAATTAAAAACACTATAATTAAACATCATTGAATTTAAAGAAGGTAAAATTTTGTAAGCCGCTACAGCAACAAATGATAATGTGTAAATTATATTGGTAAAATCTTTATCTACCCAAACAAAATAAATTAACAAGGACAAGAATAAAAAAGCAGATAAAATTTCTAAAAAATAACGTGGTATATTGCTAAACATATAAACCATTAAATCTACTCTCGCTAATTTAATATTATTTTTAAAAAATTCTCTCATTAATTTATTTTGTATACCTAAAAATTTTACCTCTTTAAGTGCTGAGAATGCTTCTAGGACTAATGATAATTTTTGATGAGTATGATCGGTAAATTTTATGCCATATGATACTAAATTTTTATGAAGACCTTTATAAAAAAAAACAAAAAGTATTAATGAAAACAAAATTATAAAAATAGTAATTATTGGCTCTACAAAAAATAAAAAAATAAACATAATTGTTATTGCACCACTTTTTTTTAAAATTTCAAAAAATGTTAAAAGTGTCTGAGTTGTAAATCTTGTTACTTCAGTATTTAATTTTTGTGTAATTTTTGTTAATCCATTTTTATTCAAAAAACTTTCTTCAAACTTTAAATTAATAAAATAATTAAATAAGCTACTTAATACATAATTATTTATATTATTTTGTATTTTTTTTGTAAGATATGTAATTACAGCTAAAAAAATATTTGAAATAACAATGAGAAAAAAAATAGCAAAACCTATAAAAATTATAAACTCTTTATTAGAAAAATTAAAAAAAGAATTAATAAAAATAAGATATTCATTAGTATTAATTAAGTTATTATCTGAGATAATTGCAAGATAAGGAGGTATTAAAGCAATGCTAAATACTTCTGCGATATTAGATAGTAACATACCAAAAAGTAATATGTAAATTTGTGATTTTCTTCTTAGGTCTAAGCCTCTAATAAAATCTATAACGGAAAGCATTAACTATTATTATAATTTTTAATATTTTTATAATTAATAATAAATAGTGAAAAACCTAAAATTAGTGAGATCAATATAAACAAAATGTAAAAATATTTATATTTTGCAGAGTCAATCGACATTGCATAATAAGGTGTAATGTTACTACTGACAACATATTGTATATTGCTTTCATCTTTAATGCACTCAATTACATGGTCAATTTCTATATTGTTAATATTTTCACTTTCAGTAATTTCATTTAATTTAAAAGACATTCCTCTTGGGATAATTAATAATTTATCACAATTTCCTGAAATATTTGATCCTTCTATAATTTTCTCATATTCTTGGTTTCTATAAATCTTTTCTTTGTCTCTATTTATTGTCACAAATGTTTCATATCTTAATTTAAATATTGATCTTATTTTGACTGCTAAATCTTCTTTTTTGTTTTCAAAATTACTTATAAACTCTTTTTTATCATTATTATTTAAAATAATTGGTACACTAATACCGTAAATTCCATACTCATCTGTAGTTGTAGTAAAAAAATTATTAATTAATCCAAAGGAAAAATTAAAATCATTAAATATATTATCTAACAATGATTTAGTTAAGGGAGGATCCAGTAAATTACCAAGAGATTTTGCAAGGCTTTGGTCCTTTGACAAAATATCAATTTGTAAAAGAACAGATGTACTATTATATCTTTCAACAGATATATGTTTACCTGTTATATATTGATAAACTGAAATTGTTACAAAAAATAGAAAGAATAAAACTAGTATTATATTTAAATACTTTAATCTAATCATAGACATAAATGCTTATACTTAATTAATTATAAATACGCTATAAATTAATTTGTTTTTATTATAAAATAATCAATTATAGCAGTAATTTAGATTTAACAATTTTTAATTTATTAATAAATCTCTTTATAAAAATTTTTGGCAGAAAGATAATAAAATACAAATCAAAAATTCTAGTAAATTTAATGAGGTATAAAATATAATAATTTTTGTTATAAAAAATATTTTTTAAAATATATAACTGTAACTTACTGAATGTTGGATGGCTAATAAATTCAAATTGATTAATATTTTTAACTTCATTGATAGAAGATAATTTAATAATTCTATGCAGGGTAGGAATTGAATTATGTTTATTAGTTATAATTTTTTTGAAATCATTTTTAATCAAACTATCATTTTCAAATTTTACAGTTAGAAAATTATTATAAAACTTAGAGGAAAAGTTTAATATATTTAAATAATTATCTAAGTAATTTGACCAAGTCATCTTTTTGTGCTCCCCTCCTGTATCAAAATATTTGTATTGAGAGCATTGCTCCAGCAAATAAGAAACATTATTTTTTTTAGAAAAAAAAATAAGTTCAATTATCGCAAAGTGAAATACTAAATGAGAAAAATTATAATTAGGCATCAATTCCTGATATTTTTTTTTAAATTGATCAGCTTTTACAATGTTTGTATTAAGATAAATATTATTAAAACATAGATAATCATTATTCTCTTTATACAATGGGAGAAGAAAATAGTTTTTTTTTGTAGATGCAAAAATATAATCAAGACTTCTTGTATTTAATAATTTTAATATTTTTAATAATGAATTTTCATTAATTTTAGTATGATCTTGACAAAACCAGATATATTCTGAAGTATTTGAATCTAATAAATTTAAAATGTTTTGATCATGTCCTAAATCATCAGCATATATATATTCAATATAATCATATTTTTTATCATAAGTTTTTATTTGTAGATTTTTATTTAAAGAGTTATCTGAAATTATTACATCAATTTGCTTTTCAATTTTATGTTTTTCTATTATTTGAATTAAATATGCTATATTTTGATTTAATGTGTTTATTCTGTTTCGTGTTGGTATACAAATAGATAGAGTTTTTTTCATCAATGATTATAGGAAATTTAAAAGGCGGGTTAGGAAATCAACTTTTCATATATAGTTTTATATATACTTTAGCAAAAAATTTTACTAGTAGTTTTAATTTTGATCTTACTGATTTTAATTATGATATTGGAAAAAAACTAGAAATAAACAAATTTGAAGTAAATTTAAAAGAATGTAATAAAGTAAAATTAAATAAATTTAGACGTAAATCAATATCGTCGATACATGAAAAATTAAAAAGAAGATTAGGCATAGATTATTTTAAAAAAAATATAATATCTGAACAAAGTTTTATATTTGATGAATTTAAGCAAAATTATAATAAAAATTTAGATTTTTATATTGATGGATATTGGCAAGATATAAAGTATTTTTTTACTAATCAAATAGAGCTTAACAAACAATTTTCAGTTAAGAAAAGTTTTTTATCAGATAATTATAAAAAACTAGAAAACGAGGTTATACAAAATAAGAGCTCAATTTGCCTTCATGTTAGAAAGGGTGATTATTTAAACAAAATAAATAAAACTATTTATGAAAATATTTCTTTAAATTATTATTATAATTCACTATCTTATTTTAAAAAATATTATCCCAATTCTATAATTTATATTTTTACTGACGATGTAAAATGGATTTATAATAATTTTGATACAAGTAATTTTAAGATAATCTCTGATTATAAATTAAATACTATTGAAGAATTTAATCTAATGACAAAATTTACAAATATCATAACTAGTAACAGCACTTTCTCATTATGGGCCTCCCTATTAAATAATCATGAAAAAAAAAACACTGTTGTTCCAAAATTTTGGTTTAAAAAAGAAAATGCAAACAAAACATCAAAATTATTTACAAAACAAATGGTAATTTTAGAGAATTAAAAAATTTTTTATTTTTTAAAAATCTATCTTTTGTACCTATATCTATAAAATCTCTATTTGATTTGAATACTTTTTTAGAAAATGTTTTATTATTAAAATATAAATCCTCGATGTTTACAACTTTTTTTTCAAATTTTTGATTTAATATATCATTTTTAATTATTACTACTCCTGAATAAACATACTTAAAAAAAGAAAGCGATTTTTCTTTAAAACCTATCATTTCTAAATTTTTATTAAAAATTACAGTTCCATAATTTTTAGAAAAATATTTGAAAGAAGCTAGCATCAAAATATCCTCGTTAATTCTGGTATTACTAAATTCAAATAGATTATCATCAACATATGTATCACCATTAATTACTAATGAATATGAATTAGATAAATTTGGATATGCATTTAAAAGTGCGCCCCCACTCCCTAATGGCGAGGTTTCATGACTATAATGAAAATCAAATAAATCTGGATTTTTTTTATTGAATTCTTCAATAATTTTCTCAACAGTTTCAGATAAATAACCAGTACACAAAACAACTTTTTTAATTTTTAAATTAAATATTTGATTTAAAATATAGTAAATAAAAGGATACTTACCTATTTTAACTATTGATTTTTGCAATTTATTATTTGTTATTTTCGTTAGTCTTTTTCCTAAACCTCCACATAAAATAATGGCTTGTCCGATTTGCTCTTTTTGATACATCAATGCTGTATTATATTAAAAAAAATTATATTGTTACTTAATAAAAATATTATAGTTTTATATGGTTATCTTATATGGATATGATGGCCTAATACTTTGAAGTCTAGCATCACCTAGTTTATAATTATTTTTCCAATCTGAATACATTTTAGGAATATTGTCTTTTTTAAATTTAAATATTTCCCCGTCTGACTTAACAATTGCTATTTTATATCCTAAGTCCAATACGATTTTTGACAGTATAATTTCACCTTTTTTAATAATACTATATTTGTTATACTTTGTGGCATTAAGTCCTGGAAAAATATTTTTATTAGATTTAATTACATTACGTAATACTTCAGATGAAGTTATAAAAAAAATAGACTGAAGATGTGGGGTAAAATTATTAAATAATAAGCTCTGATAATTTTTTGAATTACCAGATATTCCTAAAAGGCCTATATCTTTATTTTGAATAAAATAATCTAGATAATCATCTAAGAAAATTTCTACTTTTTCATTAGAAATTGATGAATTACAAAATATAAGTATATTATTTAATTTATTATTTACATTGTAAAATTTAGAATAACTACCAAAATCAAAGTAATCATTTTCACACAACACAGTTTCAAATTCATTACTTAATTCTAGATCATCAATTTTTTTTGAATTTGAACCACTTAAATAGATATATTTTTTTATAATATATTTTTTTGTCTTAAATAATTCTTTATAATTTGTAATTCCACATCTATACCAAAATAAATTTTTTAAAAGTTTATATCTGTTATTTGGATAATTACACCAATCCTGAAAACATAATTTAATTTCATATTCCTTAGATGTCCTAGATAATTGTTTGTGTTGTTTTTTTGCAAAACTAAAATGTAATTTAATAAAATTATTAATAATTAAAATTGGAAAAAAAGCTAATTCAAATAGAATATTAAAAAATAATTCCCTATCTAAGGATTTAATTATTAATATGTTCTTTTTAAAATACCCTAATAGCTGTCTGCTTAAATTAAAATTTTTTATCTTATCGTCAGATTGAGATTGATTGCTAAGAATTTTTTTTATTCTTTTTTCCCAAACTTTATTTAAAAAAGAACTTTTATAATTATGTGCTGTCTGTAAGCCATTTTCAATAATCTTATTTCTTAATTTTTGATCTTTAATAATTATCTTTATCTTGTTTGTTATTTCAATAATTTCATTATTTTCATAAATTAGACAGTTATGTCCATTTATTCCATAAGTTAAATTTCCTCCACCATTAGCCATAATAACAGGTACTTTTCTTGCCATAGCTTCAATTGGTGGCAGCGAAAAACCCTCATTTTTGGATGTCGAAATAAATAAATCAGATTTATCTAAATTATCAATAATATCTAGATCGTTCCTTGGTTTAACAATTTCAACTTTAATTTTTTTTAAAATATTGAATGATAATTTTTCATTAGAAACTAAAATAATTTTTTTTATACCAAGTTTTGATAATTCTTCTTGAAAATTTTCATTATCAAATATTTTCAGTCCTTTAAAATTTTGTTTTCTAGGAAAAAGACAAATAGTTTCAATTTTGTTAATTTTTCTATTTCTTTCTTTTTCAAAATATATCTCTTCGACAGATGGAGGAATGATATTAGCTTCTACATTATTATTTAAAAAAAATTTTTTTTTAAAAAATGATGGGCACTTTATAAAAACATATTTAGTTATAAAAAAATAATTAGTTTTTGGGTATATAAAAGAAATATTTAAAAGTAATTTGTAAATATGTAAGATACCTAAATATTTAAACAATTTATACCCATTATACAAATTGTAGTCATCAGCGGCTATATTTCTGATTATTTTTCTAGGGTAAAGTAAAATTGAAAAAATACTTATTATTGGGTCAGTAATAATGACTAAATCATTTTTATATTCTTTTTTTCTTAATTTAAGAAAAATGTTTAAATAAAGATAAATTCTTGTAAAAATATTATTAATATTGAATTCAAAAAAATTTTTTTTTACTTTTGTATTCAAATTATGAATTGTTTTATTTTTAGATTTTTTTAACGCAAAAAGCTCGACTTTAAAATTTTTACATAGGTAATTAGATAAATCTACAGACCATCTATTTCCACCCCCATCTTTGAACTCAGGTAAAATAAAAATAATTTTGCTCATTTACATTCTTCATTATATTTTTTATACCAATTGATAAACTTTTTAAGCCCTGTATCAATTCTAGTTTTAGGTTTATAATGAATTAATTTTTTTGCTTTATTAATATTTGAAAAAGTATCAGTCATATCTCCTTCTTGATGAGATTGAAGTCTAATTTTTGCATGCTTCTTGGTATTATTTTCAATTATAGAAATAATTTTTTTAATTGATACCTGCTCTCCTTTGCCAAGATTAATTACTTCATGAGATATTTTATCAGGATTATCCTTATAGTATAATGGCATATATCTTGATGAATTATAAATACCATGCACAATATCATCTATAAAAGTAAAATCTCTTTTGTGATTTCCATTATTAAATAAATCAATAAACTTATTTTTAGTAATTGCCTCTGTAAATTTATAATAAGCCATGTCTGGCCTTCCATAAGGTCCATAAACAGTAAAAAATCTAAGGCCAGTAATATTCATTTTATAAATATTGCTATATGCATAAGCTAAAATTTCGTTTGATACCTTTGAAGCAGAATACATTTGTAAGGGGGTATTATTTAAATCAGTTTCTTTAAAAATACGTTTTTTAGAATTTCCATATACACTGCTGGTTGATGCATATATTAAATGTCCTATTTTATATTTATTCGATAAATCTAAGATATTAAAAAAACCTTCTAAATTATTTTTAAAAACATATTTAGGATTTTTAATAGAAGCTCTAATACCTGGCTGTGCTGCTAAATTAACAACGAGATCAAATGAATATTTTTTATAAACTTTTTCTATTAGACTATAATTTTTAATATCAAGTTTTAAAAAAATAAATTTTCTATATTTTTCAGTTAATATTTTAATTCTTTTTTTTTTTAAATTGATATCATAGTATTTTGTCAAATTATCAATTATAATAACATGATAATTTTTTTTTAAATATAAGTTAGCTAAATGAAAACCAATAAAACCAGCTCCTCCAGTAATTAAAATTTTATTATTTTTTTTATCATTCATTAAATTATTTAATTTATTATTAATTTAATTTGTTGGTATAACAAATTCGGGTCCTGATTTAATACTTTTTGGCCACCTTGATGTTATTGTTTTCAACTTAGTATAAAATCTTATACCTTCTTCTCCATGCATTGCATGATCACCAAATAAAGATTGCTTCCATCCTCCGAAACTATGGAAAGCCATAGGAACTGGTATTGGCACATTTACACCTACCATTCCTATTTTACAATTGGTTGTAAAGTGTCTTGAGATTTCTCCATCAGAAGTATAAATTGATGTTCCATTTCCAAATTTATGTTCGTTTACAAGCTGCAAAGCTTCATCATAATTCTTTGCTCTAATGACGCAAAGAACCGGTCCAAAAATTTCCTCTTGATATATTTTCATATTTTTATCTACTTTATCAAACAAAGATGGGCCTAAGAAATATCCATTTTCATATCCTTGAATTTTACAATTTCTACCATCTAATAATAATTCTGCACCCTCTTTTACACCCTCTTGAATATATGACTCTATTTTTATTTTATGTTCTTTTGAAATCACGGGTCCCATTTCAGAGCTATTATCTGTCCATGGCGCAACCTTTAAAGTTTGGGCCTTATTTATAATTTTTTCTGTTAACTCATCCACAACATCACCAACCGCTACTACTGCAGATATAGCCATACATCTTTCTCCTGCCGAACCATAACCTGCTCCAATAATTCCATCTACTGCTTGATCAATATTTGCATCTGGCATCACTACTAAGTGATTTTTCGCCCCTCCTAGTGCTTGAACCCTTTTTCCATATTTTGCTGACTTTTCATATATAGATTTTGCAACAGGTGTAGATCCAACAAAGCTTATAGAACTTATTTGACTAGACTCTATCAATCTAGTTACTGTTTCTTTATCACCATTTATAATATTGAAAACCCCATCTGGAAGTCCCGACTCAGAAAAAAGTTCAGCTAATTTAATAGAACAAGAAGGATCCTTTTCAGAGGGTTTGAGAATAAAAGTATTTCCACAAGCAATTGATATAGGATACATCCACATAGGAACCATTGCTGGAAAATTAAAAGGTGTTACCCCTGCACAAACCCCAATAGGCTGTCTCGTCGACCAAGAGTCTATTGAACTTCCTACATTTTGAGAAAACTCACCTTTGAGTAAATGAGGTATTCCACATGCAAATTCCACAACCTCTAAGCCTCTTAAAACAGATCCTTTGGCATCATCTAATGTCTTTCCATGCTCTACTGAAACAATTTTGGCTAAATTTTCAATATTTTTTTCAATTATTTCTTTATATTTAAATAATATTCTAGCTCTTTTAAGCGGTGTTACATCTTTCCAACTATCAAAGGCTTTTGTAGAGCTGTTAATTACATCTTGGAAGTCTTTTTCATTGGATAAAACAACTTCTGAAATTATTTCACCTTTAGAAGGGTCCTCAACAGGTAAATAGGTATTAGATATACTTTTTAAATTTCCATCTATATAGTTTTGAATTCTATTCATTTTTATCCTTTTTATAAATTAAAATTAAGTTTCTTAAATAAATAAATACTCCAAAAGTTTGCCCAACAATAATTACTGGATCTTTTCTAAATATAGCATAAATTAATAATCCAAAACCACCAAATATACTTAAATACCAAAATACTACCGGAATATGACTTTCTCCTTTTTTTTCAGAGTAAATCCACTGTATTATGAATCTTGATGCAAATAAAGCTTGACCAAAAAAACCTACAAATAAGAAAAATAATTCGTAAGCAGTGAGTGAATTAAAATAATTTATCAAATTAATACTTTCTAAGATTTATAATTTTTCGAACTTTTATTAAATCTTTTAATCCCCAAATCAATCTATTTATAGTTCCATATTTTGATTTACCAGCTTTTCTTGGTCTATGCGAAACAGGTATAAAATGAGTATTGTGACCAAATCCTCTAAATAAAGCAGGTAAAAAACGATGTATTCCATCAAAGAACGGTAATTGTAAAAAAATTTTTTTTTTAAAAATTTTTAAACCACATCCTGTATCATCACAATCATCATTTAGTATAAATTTTCTTAGAGAGTTAGCTAAATAAGAAGATAATTTTTTTATAGTACTATCCATTCTTTTTTTTCGAATGCCTCCAACAAGGCTATAATTTGACTCTTCATTATCAAATTCTTCAATTAAATTTGGTATATCTATTGGATTATTTTGGAGATCTCCATCAATAGTTATAATATTTTCATAGTTTGATGATAGAATTCCAGTTCTTATGGAGTTACTCTGACCCATGTTTGATTTGTGAGATAGAATAATACATTTTGAAAAAATTTTTGATTTTAAAATTTTATCCGTCCCATCATTACTAAAATCATTAACAATAATAATTTCATATATACACCTACCATTTAAAGATGAAATTATTTCATTAACTAATATTACTATATTATCTTTTTCATTATAAATAGGAATTACTACAGAAAATTTTTTTTTCACAAAATATGTTTTTTTTATATGATGTTTATAGAACAAATGTTAAATCATATATAGTGAAAAAAAAAAATAATAATTATGAATCAATTCCTTTAACTAATGATTCTTGGGATAGTAAAGAAAAATTAGCAATAATCAAAACACTCAATTCTAATCAATTAACACAAAGTAATCAGGTACTAAAACTTGAAAAAAAAATAGCAAAGTATCATAAAAGAAAATACTGTTTAATGGTCAATTCAGGTTCTTCAGCTAACTTATTGGGCGTAAGTTCTATGATACTTCATTCAAAACTCAAAATAAATCCTAACGATGAATTTATAGCCCCTGGTATTGGATGGAGTACATCATACAGCCCTTTCATTCAAAACAATTTAAAAGTAAAATTTATAGATGTTGATAGAGAAACATTAAACATAGATTATAAGTTGATAGAAAAAAATATTACCAAAAAGACAAGAGGTATATTAGCTATAAATATTTTAGGCAATCCTTGTGAATTCAATGAAATTATTAAAATAGCAAAGAAATATAAATTAATTATTTTAGAAGATAATTGTGAGTCATTAGGGGCAGAATATAAGGGGGGAAAATGTGGCAGTTTTGGTTTCTGGTCATCTCTTAGTTCATATTATTCTCATCATATATCAACTATAGAAGGTGGTTTTTTTTTAACTGATGATCATGAATTATTTTCAATAGCAAAATCAATTAGATCACATGGGTGGGTTAGAGATCAATATAATAATAATTTTTTTAACTTAAAAAAATACACTGATGAAAAGAAAAAGTTTTTATTCGTATTCCCGGGTTATAATTTTAGATCAACTGATCTTAATGCGAGTGTTGGTATTGAACAACTAAAAAAATTAGACTCTTTTGTAAATAATAGAAGAAAAAATTATTTAATAATAAAAAATATTATTTCTAAATATAAATGGGTTATCTTACAAAAAGAAATAGGTAAATCATCTTGGTTTGGTTTTGGATTAACATTTCATACAAATCAAAGTATTTTTAACAAAATAATAAAATTATTTAAAAAAAATAAAATTGATACAAGACCCATAGTTACTGGTAATTTTACAAACCAGCCAGTTATGGGTTATTATAATAAAAATAAAAAAATAAAATACAAACTAGATAACTGCAATTTGATAGACAAATATGGGATAATGATAGGTAATTCTCAAGTAGTTTTAAAAAAACAACAACA
>CACKNC010000017.1:0-5000 GCA_902601455.1 uncultured Alphaproteobacteria bacterium | reverse complement strand
CTTTTCATCTTTCCCTCACGGTACTGGTTCACTATCGGTCATTAAGGAGTATTTAGGCTTGGGAAGTGGTCTTCCCATATTCAGACAAAATTTCACGTGTTCCGCCCTACTCGAGAACAAATTTACTTTTTACCTATAAGGGACTATCACCCACTATGGTCTTACTTTCCAGAAAGTTCTAGTTATTATAAATTTGTTACTGGCCTGGTCCGCGTTCGCTCGTCACTACTAACGGAATAGATTTCTTTTCCTCTAGCTACTAAGATATTTCAATTCACTAGGTTAACTTTTATTAACTATGTATTCATTAATAAATAACTCTAAAGAGTTGGGTTTCCCCATTCGGATATCTAAGGATCAAAGTTTGTTGACAACTCCCCTTAGCTTATCGCAGCCTGCCACGTCCTTCATCGTCTCTTAATGCCAAGACATCCACTAAATGCCCTTTTGCGCTTGATTGCAATTACGTACAGAGAAAAATTTTGTACGTATTTTTTAATCAATAATAAAATTATTTTGATCAGTTATTAGTTTCATATTTACAAATTTAAAGAACAAATAAGATAAAATATTAGAAGTTTTGGTGGAGGATAGCGGGATCGAACCGCTGACCTCCTGAATGCAAATCAGGCGCTCTCCCAGCTGAGCTAATCCCCCTTGAATAAATGGTGGGCCGAGGAAGACTTGAACTTCCGACCTCACGCTTATCAAGCGCGCGCTCTAACCAACTGAGCTACCGGCCCAGTTTGATTAAGGAAACACCTAGCACTTAGCTAATATTATAAAGAGATAAATAGACAACAACCCGGATGTTTGCCTAGACAAACATCAATATCCTTAGAAAGGAGGTGATCCAACCGCAGGTTCCCCTACGGTTACCTTGTTACGACTTCGCCCCAGTCGCTGACCCTACCGTGGACGGCTGCTTCCTTGCGGTTAGCGCACCGGCTTAAGGTAAAACCAACTCCCATGGCGTGACGGGCGGTGTGTACAAGGCCCGAGAACGTATTCACCGTAGCACGCTGATCTACGATTACTAGCGATTCCAACTTCATGGACTCGAGTTGCAGAGTCCAATCCGAACTGAGATGGTTTTTTGGGATTAGCTTTACTTTGCAGTATTGCTGCCCACTGTCACCACCATTGTAGCACGTGTGTAGCCCAGACCGTAAGGGCCATGAGGACTTGACGTCATCCCCGCCTTCCTCCAGCTTATCACCGGCAGTTTTTTTAGAGTGCCCAGCATAACCTGATGGCAACTAAAAATGAGGGTTGCGCTCGTTGCGGGACTTAACCCAACATCTCACGACACGAGCTGACGACAGCCATGCAGCACCTGTGTGTGTGCCAGCCGAACTGAAGAATTACGATTCTGTAATTCAAACACACCATGTCAAGGTCTGGTAAGGTTCTTCGCGTTGCTTCGAATTAAACCACATGCTCCACCGCTTGTGCGGGCCCCCGTCAATTTATTTGAGTTTTAATCTTGCGACCGTACTTCCCAGGCGGAGTGCTTAATGCGTTAGCTTCGACACTGAAACTAATGTCCCAGCGACTAGCACTCATCGTTTACTGCGTGGACTACCAGGGTATCTAATCCTGTTTGCTACCCACGCTTTCGTATCTCAGCGTCAAAAATGGCCCAGTTAGTCGCCTTCGCCACTGGTATTCTTTCCAATATCTACGAATTTCACCTCTACACTGGAAATTCTACTAACCCCTACCAAATTCTAGATCACTAGTTTTAAACGCAGTTCCTGGGTTGAGCCCAGGGCTTTCACATCTAACTTTTTGATCCGCCTACATACGCTTTACGCCCAATGATTCCGAACAACGCTAGCCCCCTTCGTATTACCGCGGCTGCTGGCACGAAGTTAGCCGGGGCTTCTTCTGCAATTAATGTCATTATCTTCATTGCTGAAAGAGTTTTACAACCCGAAGGCCTTCTTCACTCACGCGGCATTGCTGGATCAGGGTTTCCCCCATTGTCCAATATTCCCTACTGCTGCCTCCCGTAGGAGTCTGGGCCGTGTCTCAGTCCCAGTGTGGCTGATCATCCTCTCAAATCAGCTATAGATCGTAGCCTTGGTGGAGCAATTACCTCACCAACTAGCTAATCTAGTGCGGGCTCATCTGAAGGCGATAAATCTTTCTCTTTGCAGACACATCCGGTATTAGCTACAGTTTCCCGCAGTTATTCCGAACCTTCAGGTAGATTCCCACATGTTACTCACCCGTGCGCCACTAGGTCCGAAGACCTCGTTCGACTTGCATGTATGAGGCATGCCGCCAGCGTTCGTTCTGAGCCATAATCAAACTCTTAAGTTAAGTAAAACTTGACCGAAGTCAAAAATTTACGGAACGTCCGTTAAAGCGGAATACTTCTTGTATAACAAAAAATATTTGTTGATACGTATTCCGATAACTTTCGTAATTTTTTTATTACGAATTGTTGTCTACGTATCTCTTTATTATCTTATTAACTTGTTAAAGAGCATAGTAACCCCTCAAGAAAAACTACTTTCGCTGTCAGGATTACAGCTTTTCTGAGAATTATTCAGAAAAGAGTATGTGCCTATAATAGTATTAAATTTCCTTGTCAAACCCAAAAAAAAATTATTTTTTGTCAGATTTCTGGGGATAAATTAGAAGCTTATAGACATAATTAATAAAAAAAAAGAATCTGGAGTAAATTGGTTGCGGGGGTAGGATTTGAACCTACGACCTTCAGGTTATGAGCCTGACGAGCTACCGGGCTGCTCCACCCCGCGATGAAAGACCCTTATAAAGAAAATTTAGATTAAAAAAATAAAATAATTTAATAAAGTAAATTTATTGATAAAAAAAACACCAATTTATAAATGAAAAAACTAATTAATTATTTTTTGGAAAAGAAATCTTATCTTTTATTAACTCCATTTGGTTTTAATAGAGGTAATTGGGCAGCATTAAGAAAAAATGCCATATCTCAATATACAGGATCATATGAATTAAATTTATTACCTAAAATAATTTATCACTACGAAACAATTAATAACAAACATAAAAATCCAATAATATACGATATTGGAGCATCATATGGTTACTATACATCTTATTTCTGTAAATCAAAAAAAGCATCAGTTATATCTTTTGAGCCTGACAAAGATGCTCATAAATTTTTACAAAAATTAAGACAAAAAAAAAATAATTTAACTTTAATCAATAAACAAGTTTCAGTAAGTAATGAAAGTAATAGCATTACTCTTAAAGAAGCGGCCGATATATATGGCAAACCAAACTTAATAAAAATGGATATTGAAGGCTTTGAACTAACTTTATTGATAGACAATATTGAGTTTTTTAAAATTAATCCAACTATAGTTATAGTTGAGGTTCATTCACAGACTATTGAAGAAAAAATAACAAAAGCTTTTAGAAATATTTCTTATAAAGTAGAAATTGTTGAAAACGACATAAAGACGCTTAAAACAAGGAATGTTGAACATAATAGATGGTTAGTTTTGTATAAATAATCAATTAATTGCATTGTACTATAAACCAATTCATTTTTCTTTTTTTCCAATTCTCATTAAGTAAGATAAGTTTTTCAGGATAAGTAGAAAATATTTTTTTACAATCCTTATGATTTCTTAAAATTAAATCATAATACTTAAATTCGTTAGTAATAATATTTATATTTCTATTATCTTTTATAAAACTATCTAAATCACTTATTTTTATTTCTTTAGTGTCAATTAAAGAATTTACATAAAAAATTGGCTTGAGACCATCAATAATATAAGGGTTCTCTTTTAAATAATAAATTTTGCTTTCATTTAAATTATAGTAAATATAACGATATAAATGTATTTGCCTTTCAGCTGGAAATAACAAAAGTATAAAAAACAATAAATTAAAAACAATTACTGTAACTTTTAAATATTTTACAACATTATATAATTTTTTTTCTTCTAAAAAATTAAATAAATAAATTAAAAAAATAGGTGAAAAAATTAACACTGGAAAGATAAATCTTATTTCTTTATGTCCAAGATAAGAAAACAATAATAAATTAAAAACAACAATCCAACTTAGAAAAGATTTTGGAGATTTATATACAAATAATAGTAAACCCAAAAAAATGAAGAAGCCAATTGGGGGGAAAAATTTAATAACTATATTTGAAAAGTAAAACCACCATGGGTCAACACCAAAATTATCAAAGATACCTAATACAATATTGAAATAATAATATTTATAATAAGTATTATTTAAAAAACCATAACCAAAATAATCAATTAAAAGTCCTACTATAAGTAAAAGTGATATGACTATAAAAGAAATAAAAGAAATAAATAATAATCTTTTAAAAAATAATAGCCATAAATAAAACGGTAATATTAAGAAGGCCATTTGAAATCTAATTAATATTGATCCACCAAAAAATATTGAAGCTAAAATTAAAAAATATATTTTAGTTTTTTCTTGGTTAAGAAACTTAAAAATAAAATAAATCCCAAAGATAAATAGAGAAATTGATAAATTTTCAGCAGAAGTTCTTACATGTATAAATAAAATAAAAATTAGTAAAAAGAAAAGATAAGAATTAAAATTATTTTGTGAAATTATTCTTTGTTTTAAAGCGATACGATAAAGAAAATATGTGCTCAAAAAACCAATGATTGATAGCACTAATTGAATGACATATATCCATATAAAAGGATTTGTAATAGAAAGTTCAATTAGAATTAAAATAATATAATAGTAAAAATAAATTTGTATCCATGGTCTAATTGCGGCTTCGAATTCCCAAATATCATCTATTTGATTTCTGATTTCTAACTTATATGCAAGAGGTTCTAAAATTTGGAAATGCTCATCCATTGAGTAATATCCAATATTAGTATATGGCAAAAATATATGAAGAATGAAACTTAGAAAAATAAATATTTGATGCAAATTTAATGAATTCATTCTAGTAATATTTTGCATATATTATGATTACAATTTTAATACCT
>CACKNC010000016.1 GCA_902601455.1 uncultured Alphaproteobacteria bacterium | reverse complement strand
CATTTCCATGATGAAAATGTTTACTCATATCAGGTACATACTTCATCGAGATTGGTTCTTTTCCAATAGCAATTGACATTTGTCTAACATGATGTGGTTCAGCTCCACAACAGATACCAATAAAATTAATATTTTTTTGAGAGCATTCTTTTGCAAATTCACCCATTTCAAATCTGTTACAATATAAATTATCCAATGCTACTGGAAATGCATTTCCTCCAGGAATACAGTCACAATTATTATCAGAGATGTTTAAAAAACCTGGCTCTTCCTCGGTGGTTCTATAAGGAACTGGTAGGGCTGCCACATGACATGAAACATTTTTTCTTATCTCATCAAGAAACTTCAGAGTCATCTTTGGCCCTCTATAACAATTTAAACCTACTACATCTGCTCCAATATCTTCCATCATTTTACAAGCTTCAGCAGGTGTATGGCCTTCTCTAGTCAAATCACCTCTTGGTATTGCAAAGTTTGTAACAGCAATCATATTTTCTTTTTTGATAGCCTCTAAAGCAATCTTCATTTCACCTACCCAATTAATAGTTTCAGCTACAATAAAGTCTACTCCAGCCTCTTTGGCCCAAAGAACTTGTTCTTCATACATTTGCTGACATTGTTTAATTGTAGTTTTATCATTTGGATCATACACATTTGTGTTTGCCACATCTCCGCATACCATAAGATCTAACTCTTTGAATTCATTTGCTGTATCTTTAGCAATTTGTAGAGCATCTTTTTGAAGCTGTTCTAGTAAATGTTCTTTTCCAATAATTCTTAGTTTTTCTCTATGTCCATAGTAAGTAAAGGCTTGAACAACATCACTACCAGCTCTGATAAATTCTCTATGTAGTTGAGTGACAACTTCTGGATGCTCAATTACTACTTCTGGAACAAAGGCTCCAGCTGAAAGATACCCTCTTCTCTCCATAGCAAACAGGTACCCCTCTGCACAAATAATTGGACCTTTATCTAATTTTTCTAATAAATTCATAAAACAAATATTTTTATTTTAGTTTTCCATAAATTACACTCTAATAATATTCTAATATTTTAGTAGTTTTAAAAAGTTGTTAATAAATTAATTAATCCTGCCAAAGAAAGTTAATCTTGCATTTTCTGATAATTCTATATGATTTTCTTCATTATAGTTAAGCGTTATTAGTATTCTTGGAGTGTCACTTTGTACTGGAGTAACTCTATGTAAATAATTTCTTCCATAAAATAATATTAGAGTTCCTTCACTAACATCTAATAAATTAGGATCACTTTTCCCATCAATAACATCAGATATTAATTTTTTATCAATATAATTTGCATTAGAGTCCCTACCCTCTGTGATATACTCAAATTCACCACCTTGAGTAGAAGATTGGATCATTAAAGTAATTGCAAAAGATGCATTATCAAAGTGCCATCCTAGTTGTTGCCCTTTTTGATAATAATTTAAATTAATTGATGATAAATTATCTGCATAAGGAAAAATTTTATCTAGATTAAGAATTTTTATAATAAAAGATTTAAAAATATCAGAATTATATAAAGTATTTAAATCTGATCTTTGATTTATTAGATCATGAGGTACACAGCCTTTATCACTCGTCATGAGCCGATTTAAAGGATCTTTTTTATCTAAACTATCAGATTGTTTAGATAATAAAACCGTATGTTGTTGCTCACAATAAAAAGCTTTACCTTCTAATTGTTTTGCTTCGTTTAAAATATTTTTAAGACTATTGTCTAATAAAAAGTTTTCTAATACTAACAGTGAGTTTTTTTTAATTAACGAATTACATTTTTGAATATAATTAAGGTCATTAATTGGGTGTTTGTTTAAATCAATAATAGAATTAATGCTGTTCATAAATTAAGTATATTTTTTATACTTTGGTAAATTATCTGTTATCTTATAATAATCTCTCTTATTGTGCGTGTATATATGAGAAGAAGTTTTTAATTTTGTTGGATTTTTAAAAAGTCCTGCTGATATTGATATTGCCCTACTTCCAAGTCTTTTAAAAAATACACTAGCCCCACATCTATTACAAAAACCTCTCTTAGCTTTAGTTGAAGAAGAAAACCATTTAAGAGTATTTTTTGATTTATAAGTAATATTTTCTTCTAAAACTGATGTATAAGCAGCATAGTTACCATGAGTTTTTGTACACTGTATACAGTGACAATTAACAACAGGTCTAAATTCACCTTTTATTGTCATATCTATACCCTTGCATAGACAGGAAGCATTCAAGGATTTATTTTTTTTAATCATACAAAAGATATGTTTCTATTTTAACTGACAGAACTGCTTAATCAATATAAATATAAAAATTAATTTTATGCTAAAAAATTGGAATTTTGAAAATTCATATTTAGAATTACCTAATATTTTCTATTCAAAAACAAAAGCAGAAAATTTTCCGAAATTAGAGTTATTATTAAAAAATGAAGATTTAATGGTTACTCTCAATATTAATCATGAAAATTTTGATAATTTATTATTAGAAACAATTGATAATAAAGAATTAAACTCCTTCTCTCAAGCATATGCAGGTCATCAATTTGGTCATTTTACAATTCTAGGAGATGGAAGAGCTACTTTATTGGGTGAGCATATTAATGCTAACAAAGAGAGATTTGATATACAGCTTAAAGGGTCTGGAAAAACACCGTATTCAAGAAATGGCGATGGAAAAGGAACATTAAAGTCTATGTTAAGAGAATATATCGTAAGTGAGGCAATGCACAATTTGAATATAAAAACTACAAGATCACTAGCGATTTTAAATACTGGTCAAAAAATTCAAAGAGAAACTTATGAAGAAGGTGGAATTTTAGTTAGAGTGGCTAAAAGTCATATTCGTGTTGGAACATTTCAATTCGCTAGTTTAAGCAAAAAACAAAATGATATTAAGGATTTATTGGACTACACAATAAACAGACTTTATCCTGAAATAGTAGATGAAAAAGATAAATATTTAAATTTTTTTGAAAAGATAACAGACAGTCAAATAAATTTAATTGTAAATTGGCAAAGAGTTGGATTTATTCATGGTGTAATGAATACTGACAATATGTCCTTATCTGGAGAAACTATTGATTATGGACCCTGTGCTTTTTTAGATGAGTATAATCCAAATAAGGTTTTTAGCTCTATTGATAGAAATGGAAGATATGCATTCAATAATCAACCTAAAATAGCTTTGTGGAACTTGGCTCGTTTGGCTGAAACTTTTTTGCATTTAATTGATAGTGATGAAAACATAGCTATAAAAAAAATAGAACATATACTTAAGAAATATGAAACTAAATACAAAGATTTATGGTTAAAAATGATGAAAAGTAAAATTGGAATTAATCAAGATCATGAAAAAGATAGGAATTTAATAGAGGAATTTTTAGATTTAATGCATATATTTAAACTTGATTACACTAATACTTTTATTGCATTAGAAAATAATGATTTAAAAAAATATAGTTTTATGAATGAATGGATTTCCAAACTTAATCTTAGAAAAAATATAAACAAAAATGAAAAAGAAAATAAATATTTTAATCCCAATATTATACCCAGAAATCATATAATAGAAAATGTAATCAATGAATGCAAAGTTGGAAATTACAAAAAATTTAATAGATTTATATCTCTCTTAAAAAATCCATATAATTCTAATATTCCTGAAGAATTTTCAAAAGAACCTTCAAATGAAGAAAGAGTATATGAAACTTTCTGTGGAACTTAGCTTTATTAAACTAATTTTTGAGCAAAAATATCAACAATAGCAACTAAAATAATATGGTGAGACATTTCAATAAAATTATAGCTATCTGATTCAACATGCATATTTACATTCCCCAGTTTAGTTAAAGGGTTGTCACTTTTAAAACCACTTAGAGTAATTAAAGGAATATTTTTATCATTACAATATGAGGCAGCATTAACTATATTATTTGAGGTGCCACTACTGCTAATTAAAATTAGCATATCTTTTTCGTTGGTATATGCTTTAATTGCTTCTGAAACCCAATTATCATGGCCATAATCATTAGCAAAACAGGTAATTAAATTGGAATTATTGAAAGTTTCAGATGGGACTCTTGCAACTTTTGTAAAATCTACACTTACATGACTTGCCATTGAGGAACTACCTCCGTTACCAACTATATATACTTTTCCTCCCTTCTTTCTACATTCATCAATTATCTTAACTGACTGATCAATTAAATTAGTATCAAATTTATCAAGTAAATCAAAAATTGATTTATTGTAATCTTTAAAAAATTTTTGAAATTGCATAATATAAAAATTAAATATAATAATTTATAAATTAACACTTATTGAAAAATGTTTATTGTTCAAGGTTTTATTTCAGGTTTAATTGCTACAATAATTTTTGATTTATTTAATCAATCATTAAAGTATGCCTATAATATAAATAAACCCAAATGGTTTATACTTGGAAGGTATTTTATTGGGTGCACAAGAGGCAGGTATTTTAGAGAATCTCTAGAAGAAGATGATGAAGAAAATAATGAACTTATATGGGGATATGTAATTCATTATTTGATAGGTATATTTTACGGACTGTTTTATGTAATTTTTAATATTTTATTTTTTGACTATCCATCGTTGTTAGCTGCTTATTTTTTTGGATTTATTACAGTTTTTGGAGCTTGGTGTTTTCTGATGCCATTTGCTTATAATTTAGGTTTTTTTGCCTCTAAAAGTGATCAACAATTTAATCTATTAGCTCAAAATCTTATTGGTCATTTTGTTTTTGGAACAGGCTTGTTTATTGGATATTATATTTCTATTTAATTTATATAAATCAATAAGTTAAAATATTTAACTAATCTATAATATCAATTTTAGCTGCCATTATGAAATCATTAATTGAAAGACCTTTAATTGCATGTGTATGTAACATTATCAGTGAATACCCCCATCCAAGTGAGACATCTGGATGATGTCCTTCTATATCGGCTAATTCTCCTACTTTATTTGTAAAATTAAGAGCTTGCTTAAATGTTTTAAAATTAAATTTTTTAAAAATCATTTTTTGCTCATCATTTACTGACCAATTATTTAGTTTTGCTAAATTTTCACTAATCTGTAATTCATTCAATACTGGAGTATTGCCTGTACAAGCTTGGCATTTTTGATTTTTTAAATCATTATTCATTTAAACTTGGCTCCAATCTGATTTAGCTCCATTTTATATAAAGAACTTGTTGCAGTTACATATAATATGTTGCCCTCTTTACCACCAAATTCTAAATTTGAAACTAATTCTGGAACTAATAATTGGCCAATCAATTCGTTGTTTGGATTAAAGCATTTTATTGCTTTTCCAGCACTTGTCCAAATATTCCCATCTTGATCACATCTGAAGCCATCTGAAAAAAAAGGTTTAAAATCATATACAAGTTTCTGATTAGAGATTTTATTATCTGTTACATCAAATACATATAAACATTTTATATCTTCACCAGTATCCGCAATATATAATTTTTTTTCATCATGTGAGAAAGCTATACCATTAGGTTTATCAAGATTTTTAGTCATAACTTCTAAATATTTTTTATGAGGATCGTATTTAAAAACATAACAACCTTCATACTCCTGATCAGCTTTATAACCCTCGTAGTCTGATAAGATTCCATAAGGTGGATCAGTAAACCATATGGTATCATCAGATTTTACACACACATCATTGGGTGAATTTAATTTTTTCCCTTCAAAAGAGTCTACGATTACTGATACATTTAAATCATCATCTGTCTTATAAACACAACGACCACCATGAGAGCATGATATTAAATTTTCTTCATTATCAATTGTATTACCATTACAAAAGTTTGATGGATTTCTAAATTCAGAAACTTTATTATCTATAAGTTTCAACATTCGATTATTAGGATTATCACTCCAAACTAACATATCTTTATGAGGAATATAGCAAGGTCCTTCCGCCCATAATGTTCCATTAAACACTTGTTGAAATTTTGTAGTTTTTAAAAAACTATTAAATAAATTTGTATTGGGAACTTCTTCCATTTGCATATTTTTAAATTGATATACCATCGGCATGAAATCTTTTTTTTCTGACATTTATATAATTACTTCCTCTGCCTCTTGCTTTTGATTTTTGTCTTCCAGGTATGATGGAAAGCCACTAGCTCTAAGATTATCATTACATTTTTCCTCGAGTAGTTTAACAATACTTGTACTTAAAGCTCTATCACCTAAATTTTCTCTTCCTCTTTGAAAAATTTCTAACATTAAAGAACTTAACTCTGCAGGAATTAAATATTTTTTTGTAAGCTTATCAAATAGACCTACATCCTTACATACCAAATCCATTGTAAAACCGACATCATAAGAACCATTAAGTATTACTTGGCTTTCTGTTTCATGAACAAAACTATTTCCAGAGCTTATTTTAATTCCTTCAAAGGCAGTTTTAAGATCTATTCCATATTTTTTACATACCATTAGAGCTTCACCAAGAGCTAATAAATTAATTGAAGCAAGATAATTTGTTACAACTTTTAATGTTGAAGCCTTACCTATTTCTCCACAATGCAATATTTGATGACCTATACAACTTAAAATTGGAAATGATCTTTCAAATGATTCTCTACTTCCACCTACTAAAATTGAAATGTTTCCACTTTCTGCTCTGTGCTGACCGCCTGTAATAGGTGCCTCAAGAACTTCAGCCCTTTTATTAAAAACTAGTTCAGATAAATATTTCATATCTTGTTCATCAGTTGTGCTCATTTCAATCCACAAATGACTTTCATTAAATAAAGGAACACATTTTAATAAAACATTCTTTACCGATTTAGGTGATGGTAAACATGTTATAAGTATAGACACTTTAGGAACTAGCTCTTCAATACTTTTACAAAAAATACCTCCTTTAGAAACTAAATTTTTTGATTTTTTTTCATCAAGATCATGAACATATAATTTGTATCCAGTACTGATAATATTATTTGCAATTTTAGCTCCTACATTACCTAATCCAACAAAGCCTATGTTATTATCACTCATAAAGAAATTTCTAAACCATCATAAGCAGGTTCAACATTTTTAGGACACTTTGATAAAAGATCTTCATGATCTAACAATGCAGTCATATGTGTAAAAAGAGTTCTTTTAGGTTTTAAATAATTAATATAATCTAAAATTTGATCGAATCCCGCATGTGATGGATGTGAGTCATATCTTAATAAACCCACAATCCAAAGATCTAGGTTTTTTAATTTGTCTATATCATTTTCATAAAAGTTTTTTATGTCAGTCGAATAGGCAAAATTATTTATCCTAAATGTTTGAACATCAATAGAGCCATGATTATGTTTAAAAGTTTTAATTTCAGTATCATCAATTAAGAAATTATCTTCTAAAATGTTAGCTGACATAAATGGAGAATAATCTTTTACCCCTTTAAAAATATATTCGTAATTATTTATTATTGAGTCATGTATGTCAGCAGATAAATAAGCTGGAATAATTGATTTATTAATTAATGACATAGCTCTCATATCAGGCAAGCCAGCTATATGATCAGAATGCTCATGAGTGAATAAAACTGCATCAATTTTAGTACATTTAGCTTTATAAAGTTGATCTCTCAGATCAGGACTGGTGTCAATTAAGATATTTTGATTATTGTTACTTATTAAAACAGATGATCTTGTTCTAAAATTATGAGGATTATTAATATCTATATTTCCATTTCTTCCCCAAGCAAGTGGTGAACCAAATGAACCACCACAACCTAAAACTCTAATTTTCATTAATATTAACTATCTTGTTTTGCTCTTGAAAACAATTTGTAAAAATTATTATCTGTTAATTTATAAAAATCATCTTTTTGCATAGAATAAAAATCAGCAAGATAATCAGCAGTAAACTTTACAAATGATGGTTCATTAGCCTTTCCACGCATTGGTGTAGGTGCTAAAAAAGGGCTATCTGTTTCAATAAGAAGAAGATCCATGGATGCGTTTTTAATTGTTTCTCTTAGAGCATTTGCGTTCTTGAAAGTGACTATGCCTGATAATGAAATATAATATTTGTTATCATCACAAAATTGCAATAATTCATTGGAACCAGTAAAACAGTGGAAAACGATTTTTAAATTATCATTTTTATATTTTTTTAAAACTTCAATAATTTCCTTCTCTGAATTTCGTTGATGAATAATAATCGGTAAGTCAAATTCTTTTGATGCTCTAATATGACTTTCAAATATATCATATTGTTTTTTCTTAAATTCAATAGAGTGATAAAAATCTAAGCCTGTTTCTCCAATTCCAATAACTCTGGAATTTTTTATTTTATTTTCAATATCATCAAGTGACAAATATGAATTATCTTTTACTTCTTCTGGGTGAATTCCATAAGCAATATAGATATTCTCATATTCTTTAATTAAATTAAAATGATCATCAAATTCATTAGGGTTAGTGTTAATGGTAAGTAATTTAGTTACACCACATGCTTTAGATCTTTTTATAATATTCTTTATATCTGCTTTTATAGCAGGAAAGTTCAAATGACAATGTGAGTCAATCACTGTTCTATTCTAGGAAATATAGGATTAGATTTATTTAATTTTATAGTATTTGGATTAAAGTCTTCTATATTTACTAGATTAAGATCTTTTAAAGATAGATTATAAATTTTAAGAATTTTATCTATACTTGATGGGATAACGGGCTGTAATAAAACAGAACACTTAATTGTAATTAGTGTTATAAAATATAAAACATCTTGCATTCTATTTATATCTGTTTTTTTTAATGCCCAAGGAGCTTGTTCATCGACATATGCATTCACTTCAGATAAATACTCAAAAATATTTTTTAACGCTTTATCAATCTGAAAATTTTCCATATTATTTAAATAATTTCTAAAAGCTATATTAAATTCTTGAAGTAATTTATTATCTTTTTCTTTAATTTCATTTGGTTTTGACACTTCAGAGTTAGCATTTTTAATTATAAATGATGCTATTCGCTGAATTAAATTGCCAAAGTTATTAGATAAATCTGCGTTTACTCGTTGCGCTATCGCGTCTTTAGAAAAATCACCATCATTCCCGAAAGGTACCTCTCTAAAAAGAAAAAATCTAATTTGATCTAAACCATATTGATCAATTATTTCATAAGGATTAATAACGTTACCAAGGGACTTTGAAATCTTTTGGCCCTCGTTAGTCCACCAACCATGAGCAAATATTTTTTTTGGAGGTTTAAGATCAGCAGCCATTAGAAATGCAGGCCAATATACAGCATGAAATCTTAAAATATCTTTTCCTACTATGTGAACACCAGGCCAAAACTTTTTAAAATTATTATTATTAATATCAGGATAATTTAAAGCTGTAATATAATTACAAAGAGCATCAATCCAAACATACATTACATGATTATCTTCATCTGGAACTTTAATCCCCCATTTAAATGTAGTTCTTGAAATTGATAAATCTTTTAAACCACCCTTAATAAAACTTATAACTTCATTGTATCTGGATTTAGGAAGTATAGCGTCTTTGTTTTTTTCATAAAATTTTATTAATTTATCTTCCCATTCTGATAATTTAAAAAAATAACTTTCTTCTTTAACCCATTCTACTGGCGCTCCTGAAGGAGCTACAAAACCATTTTCCACTTTAGTCAATTCTGACTCTTGGTAAAAAGCCTCATCTCTTATTGAATACCAACCCTCGTAATTAGACAAATATATCTGATTGTTATTTTTTAACTTATTCCATAAAAATTTAGCAGCACTTTTATGTTTATCATCAGTAGTTCTTATAAAATCATCATTATCACATCCCAAGTAAGGTACTAGTTCTCTGAAATTTTTTGACATTTCATCAACAAATATTTGAGTATCTGTATTCTGAGCTAATGCTGCTTTTTCTACTTTTTGACCGTGCTCGTCTGTACCTGTTAAAAAAAATGTGTCTTCATTTTTTAATTTATTAAATCTTGAAAAAATATCACATGCTATAGTTGTATAAGCGTGACCAATGTGTGGGACATCATTAACATAATATATAGGTGTTGTGATAAAGAAAGACATTATTGTTTCTATTCTGAAATAAAGTTTATCATAAAAATTTTTTTATCTAAATTAAAGGTGAATAAATCATTTTCATTATTAATCAAGTAATCTAATTTTCTTTGAATATAATCTATTGTTATCTTATCAGATATTGTATTAATTTTTAAAATACTTTTGGATAAATAATTTTCAGTAATATTAATTCCTAATTTAATCTTATTAATTGTGATCAATATAAATTTAATGATAGATATAAAAACTTTTAATTTTTCATTATCAAAACCTGATAAAAATTTTATTGTATCATTATTTTTTTCAGAAAAAGGATCTTTATCTACAATCAGATTAATAAGTCTCTCAAAAATATTTAGTATTTCATCGAATTCATATTCGTTAATCAGTCCAGGGGAACCATTAGTAATATCATATAGAAATTTTTTTGTTTCTCCATCCATATCAGGATTAGATATTTTAATAATGGCAGTAAAATTATCATAGTTATGATTAGATAAATTGATTTTTAAACATCTGGATTTAATTGTAGGCAATAAAGATGATGGTTGGTGTGATATTAAAAAAAAATACGTATTTGATTTTGGCTCTTCTAAAATTTTCAAAAGAGCATTTGAAGCATTTAAATTCATATCATCAGCACTATCAATTACAATAAATTTAGGAATATTTTCAATTATTGAAGTTTCAAAAGAAAATTGATTTATTTTTCTTATTTGATCAATAATAATAAAATTTTTTAGCTTTTTAGTTTTTTCATCTATTTCTTTTTCTACAATTTTAATATTAGGGTGAGAATTATTTTTAATAAGAGATAAATGATGATGAGTTTTCTCACTCTCAATTATTTTCTTAATATATTCCTCAAAAAGTTGTGTAATAAAATATTTTTTTCCTATACCTTTATTTCCACTCAATAAAAGTGAGTTACTAAGTTTATTATCTAATAGTTGATTTAGAATTGAGTCAAATTCTTGATCAAAACCAATCACTTTTTTCATATTAATAAATTAATTGTACTAATAATTTTTTTATTAATAGAAGATATTGATTTAGATGCATCTATTTTAATAAATCTTTTATTCTTTGATATAAGTTCATATCCCCTATTTACCTGATCATGAAAATTTCTCTCAAGTTTATCATATTTGTTTTTAGATTTTCTATTTTTAAGTCTAGCTATTATTTTTGAAGTAGATAAATTAAAAAGAAAAGTTTTATGTGGTAAAAAATTATTTAAAATATTTTTATGTAAACTCTTAGTCTTTTGAATACCAAAATTATTAACATAACCTTGATAGACAAAAGTAGAGTCAGCAAATCTATCAGATATCACTAAACTACCTTTATCTAAAGATGGCTTAATAACGTTATTAATATGATGAGATCTTGCAGCCATAAGCATCAAAATTTCCTCATCAATATTTATATCAGATTTTTTCTTTAAAATTAAATTACGAAGAGACTCTGCAAGTTTGGTCCCACCTGGTTCTCTAGTTGTAATAAAAGGTATCTTTTTTTTTGTTAAGTATTTTTGTAATAATAATATTTGAGACGACTTACCACTAGCTTCAGGTCCCTCAAAACTAATAAATAATCCTTTTTTTTTATTCATCTAAACTTGAGCCAAAAATTAAATATTTCATTGCGGCAAATACTTTAGAAATTGGATTGATACTGCCAACACTTTCTTGAGCTATCAACTCAACTTCAATATTTGGCTTTCCATTAATATCAATTAGGAGTTTTCCATATACTTCTCCTTTTGAAATTGGTGCCTCTATTGGCCTATTATATTCAAGAGAGGATTTAATTAATTGTATTTGATCAAAAGAAAGAGTTGAGACTATTTTTTTTGAAGAAACCAAGTTTACTCTGGGTTTGTTACCTAACCATACATCTACCTCAACAATTATTTGATTTTCATCTACTAGTAATTTTTGACTTGTTTGTGAGAAGGCCCAATTAATAAGATTAGAAGCTTCATTTAATCTAGATCTAGAACTGTTAGTTCCGTTAATAACAGCAGTAATACGTCTGTCATCTCTTTTAGCGGTTGCAGCTATTCCCCAACCAGAAGCTCTGGTAAAACCTGTTTTTAAACCATCAGCGCCCTGAACAGATGATAATAATTTATTTCTATTAGGTTGATTAATTCCATTGTAAGTAAATTCTTTATCTGAAAAATATAAATAGAGAGCAGGGAAATCTCTAATTACAGCATTAGAAAGAAGAGCCAAGTCATATACAGTGGAGTAATGATCGTCCTCTGGCCATCCTGAAGAATTTAAAAAATTTGAATTTATCATACCTATTTTTTTGGCATAAACATTCATTAATTTTGCAAAATCATCCTCAGTGCCTGCAAGGCATTCCGCTAACGCGACAGAGGCATCATTACCAGACTGAATAATAATTCCTTTAAGAAGTTCATCAATTGATACTTTATCATCTATTTCAAGAAAAGTTCTAGAACCTCCCATTTTATAAGCCTTAGCTGATACTATACATTCATTTTCTATAGATAAATCTGTATTCTTAAGTCTATCAAAAGCTGCATAAACTGTCATAATCTTTGTCATGGAAGCTGGAGGTGTCTTGATATTTGAATTTTTTTCAAAAAGTATTTCGTTTGTATCGAAATCCATAACGATAGCTTGCTCAGCCTTTGTATCAATTGCATATAATTTTGATGAAAATAAAATAAAAGATATTAAGGTTGTAATAAATAATTTTTTCATAAAATAATTATAATTATAAAATATGTTTCAAGTATGATTAATTTAAAATTAATTCGCTCTCCTTATAACCTTTGCTAATAAATGTCGAAAGTAATTTATCAGCTGTTTTATTGTCAATTGGGCCTATAATTAATTTGTAAATGTTCCCTATATTCTCTGAGGTAAATTTATCTAATAAGTTAATCTCATCTACGATTTTTTTTATTTCCTGATAATTTTTGAAATTATTAACATGCAAATAAAGATCCAAGTCATCTACTTCTTCAAAACCAAGCTCAATGGGTTGCTCAATATTTATATCTTCATTTTGGCCTTCATCTGTATTCAAATCTTCATCAATATTGGAAATTGACACTATTTCTGTGGGAGCGGACTCTACAGTATTATTAAAATCTTTATCATTAATTGACATTGTAACATTTTTCCATTGTCTACTAGGATCAGGCAATATTTCAACTTTAGTTTTTGTTATTTTGTTTTTATAAAAACGCAAAAGTTGTGCTACTTTTCTTGATACTTGAATAATTGACGTATTATCATCATGTCTATCAATAATTTTAATTGTTAATGATAAACCATTTTCAAGATTAGTTATTTTTACAATACTCGGTAAAGGTAAAGTTTTGTGTCTACCTAATAATTCAGTAACTTTGTTTAGGTCATTATTAGCAGTTCTTTTATTATGCAGCTCTTTATCATAAAAAGTTGCTAAACCTATTTCTTTGTAAGAATAATTCTCTTCAGGTACATATTTAACACCTTCAATGTAATATGGTTCACCAATAAAATAAAAAATATTTTTTTTACTCTTTTCAACTTCTTCAACTTTTTTATCTACATTACTAGATGAGTCTGGAGATTTAATAGTTTTTTTAACAATAACATCTTTAGTATTTTCAATTGTATCAATAACTTCATCTTTTGTAATTTGTTCACAAGATATTATTAAAAAAAAAAGTAAACTAATTATTAATTTCATCACTTAGAAGTCCTATAGATAATGCATAATATGAAGAGCAATTATAATACAAAATGTTTTTATAATTTGGATAAACTAAAAACATCCTACCATCAATACCATCAGGAGCAACTAAACGTGCTTCAAGGTCACTTCTTTGTGGAAGTGAAGTATTTTGAATAGTTTTAAAACCTAATTCGGACCATTCAGGCAATGATTTTGGTATTGATCTTCTTTTAACAGCTCCACAACCTTTTGGATTATCCTGCTCCAAAGATGAATAAAAAGATTTAATATTTTTTGGTGGCAAAACTTCTCTGCCCCAAGTGCTGTCTATTGACCATGGATTCTTATCTATTGATGTTAAATAATTTGCCGTACTTGCAAAAGCATCCGCATAACTATTCCATATATCAATTCCATCACCATCCCAATCATATGCACTCTCTAAGAAAGTAGTTGGAATCATTTGAGTCATTCCAACTGCACCACCCCAACTTCCAATTAATTGTCCTGAAGGCACAAGTCCATCATCTAATATTTTTAAAGCTGCAAATAATTGTTTTCGATAAAAATTACTCCTCCTACGATCAAATGCAAGAGTAGTGACTGCAGTAATAGTATCTATTTTGCCTTGGTTTCTTCCATAAAAACTCTCCATACCTAAAACTGCTATAATAAACCTTGGCTGTATGCCAAAAAATTTAGAAATTTTCGATAAGAGAACGTCGTACTCTTCAAGCATATTTTTACCTGCAACTATTCTTGATTTATCAACTCGATAATACAAATATTCTTTAAGAGTAATTGTAGACTCTGGTTGACACCTATCTCGTAATATAATTTTTTTTTGAGGCTTAACATCAGATAAATACAGGCTGACTGATTTGTTAGTGATTCCGATATCTAGAGCTTCTTTTCTAACTTCTTGCAGCCAATTATTCCAATCAACCTCAGTGGGCATTGTTGGTTTTTCACAGGCATTTATAGTAGTTGTGAAGAATATAATAATAAACAAAAAATATTTAAGAAACATCATGTCAAAATAACAAATTTTTTTTAATTCGTATATTTTAATATCCTTTATATTTTGACTTTAATTTAATTAAAAGTATAACAAAACTCGAAAAACGGAGAGATGGCTGAGCGGTTGAAAGCACCGGTCTTGAAAACCGGCAAGGTGGCAACACCTTCCAGAGTTCGAATCTCTGTCTCTCCGCCATTAAATCTACTAAAAAAATTATTTTATCTTTTGTAAAATCTGCTTGGATAACTCAAACCTATTTGAATTTAATTGTCCCATAAAGTCATAAAATATTTTTTGATCTGGCCTCAAGGTAAACTGGCTATGTCGATTCATTGATAAATCTAATAACTTTTGAGGATTTCTTGGGCTATTTTTATAAAAGCCAATTACTATCCCCTTTCTACTAAATTCAAATTGCTCAACATTGTACTCAATGCACAATATTTTTATTTCTATTAAATTGAATAAATTATTTAATTCTTTTGGAATTGGACCAAATCTATCTCTTAATTCGATAATTAAATTTGATAGCTCTTCATTGTTATTTACACTTGATATTCTTTTATAAATTGAAAGTCTTAAATCTAAATCATCAATAAATTCATCAGGGATAAATATTTCTTCAGGTATTTTAATAGATGGTTGAAATATACTTTTCTGATCAATGTTATTTGAAATTTTTTGTTTTTGGAATAAAATCTCTTCTTCTAACATCTGATGATAAAGTTCAGTTCCAATTTCTCGAATGAAACCACTCTGCTCTTCTCCAATTATTGAGCCTCCTCCTCTCATTTCTAAGTCTTGTGATGCTATGTTAAATCCAGCGCCTAGAGACTCTGATGAATTAATTATTGAGAGTCTTTTTTTGCCATTATCCTTAAGTTCATTTTCTTTGTATGTAATGTATGCGTAACCTCTTTTTGATGAACGACCTACTCTACCTTTTAGTTGGTAAAGAGCAGCTAAAGAAAATAAATTAGATCTATAAACAATAATGGTATTAACGTGTGGTAAATCTAATCCATTTTCAACGATATTAGTACTTAGCATTAAAGGAACTTCTTGATTATAAAATTTAGAAATTCTAGTTTCTAATAAAGAAGGAGCTAATTGCCCATGTGTTACTACATATTTAATCTCAGGGAGATGATCTTTTAAAAAGTTTTCAATAAAAGGAATATCTTTTTTTCTTGGTGTCACAAAATATACACCATTTTTTCTTCCATAAACTTCTCTTTTAATAGCTTCTTTAATTGTTATTTCATCAAATTTTGCAACATAACTCCTAACGGCTAATCTTTCAAAAGGTGCAGTTAAAATTAGACTTAAATCTCTTACACCGGATAAAGACATAGAAAGAGTTCTTGGTATAGGTGTAGCAGATAATGCTAAGACATGAGCATTTGGAGCAATTTCTTTAAATTTTTCTTTTTGTAATGTACCTAATTTTTGCTCTTCATCGTATATAATTAATCCTAAATTTTTGAATTTTAATTTATCACTTAATAATGCATGAGTTCCAATAAGAATGTCTATTTTTCCTTCAGCACAATCAATAAAAATTTGTTTTTTTTCTTTTGGTGACACTAGGCGTGAAACCTCAGCAATATTAATATTAAAAAGGCTAAATCTTTTTAAAAAATTATTATAATGTTGTCTTGATAAAAGAGTAGTAGGAACAAAAACAATTGACTGGACGCTTGATTTTGCTGCTAGAAATAAAGCTCTAATGATTACTTCTGTCTTACCAAAAGCAACATCTCCTACAATAAGTCTGTCACTAGGCGTGCCACTTCCAAAATCATCTATGACATCATTAATAGCGCTTAATTGATCATCAGTTTCTACATAAGGAAATGTGCTACAAAACTTATCATATTCTGAATTTCCAGTTCTAATTGGAAGAGATTTAGATTGCAGTCTTTTTGAAGCAATTTTTATTAATTTTTTTGCAGCATCTCTAATTTTCTTTTTAGCATCTGCTTTTCTTTTTTGCCAACTTGATGCTCCTAGTCTATCCAAATTAATAGAATTGTCATCTTCTTCTCCATATTTTGTAATATAATTAAGATTTTCAACTGGTAAAAAAAGTTTTTGAGTATCAGCGAATTCAAGCTCCAAACAATCATGAACAGAGTCATTCAATTCTATCTTTTTAATATTGTTAAACCTGCAAATACCATACTCAGAATGCACTAAGATTGATCCTTGCGATAACTTATTTAACTCCTCAAAAAGAAATTTATTTTTCTGATCTTTTTTTCTTGATTTAACAGCTAATGAATATCCAAAAATAGTTTTTTCATTAATAAATATAATATTATTTAATTCAAAAGACTCTTCTATTTCTAAAACTGTTATATATATTTTTTGTTCAGCTATATTTGATAGATTTTCAATTTCTAAAGGTGAAATAAAGATATTTTCTTTTAAAATATTGTAAACTTTTTCTAATGAACCTTCAGAGTTGCAACAGATAATAATTTTTTTACTTGATGAATTTATATCAAAGAATTTTTTTATAAAATCAAAGTCAATCTTTTCTCTAATTGAAGAAATATTGTTTATTTTTTTTAAATTTGTTGGAATATCACCTTGTTTATTAAATAATGATAATTTCGTAATAGGAAAATTAGTTAAAATTTGATTAAAGTAATCTTTATCTATAAATAAATGATGCGGATTAAGAAAAAATGAATCTTTAGAGTCATTTCTTGCCTCAAAGTAATCATGTAAATTTTCAGTTCTTTCATCAAATAATTCAATAATATCATTTTGAATTAATATTTGACTATTTTTACAATAATCAAATAGTGTTTCTAAGTTCTCATAAAATAATGGTAAAAATAACTCACCTCCTGAAGGGGTAATTCCTGATGAAAAAATTTCATATGTTTGACTTTTTCTAAAATTTGGAAAAATAGATCTAAATTCAGATCTAAATTTTTCTAAATTTTTATTGTCTATAATTAATTCACTACTTGGATTAATTGTAAAAGAATCTACCTCAGTTTCATTAAGTCTTTTTTGTGATATTGGATCAAATTCAAAAATAGACTCAATTTCATCATCAAATAAATCTATTCTAATTGGCTTATCATATTGAGGAAGAAAAATATCAATTATTGAGCCCCTAATTGCAAATTCAGATTTATCTCTTACTAAAGATGTCCTTTCATAACCTAATTTTATAAGAAGATGCAGAAACTTGTCTATTTTAATTTTTGATTTTTTTGAAATCGTAATGAAATTTTTTGTAATTTCATTTTTAGGTAAAGTTTTTTGAATTATTGCATTCAAAGTTGTTAAAACAATTATTTTTTTCTCATTATTGGAAATAAGATGATAAAGTGTTTCTAATCGAGATGTTTGAATTTCTTTAGAAGGTGAAATATTATCATATGGGATTTGATCCCAAGCTTTATATAAAAGGATCAATTGATTTGGAAGCAACCAAGTAAGTTTGTTTTTGATATTTATTATTTCTCTGTCATCTTTTCCTATGTAAATTTGAGATTTTTCACTTTTTTGAAATATCTCTGAAATTATAAAAGCTTCAGTTTTATCAATTACAGGGCCTATAGATTTCATTTAAATTTTAATATTTTTGCAAAAAGATTTTTGAATTCTATATTTACTTGAATTTTATTTGTAAGAATCTCGTAAATTTCGCTATCTGAATAAATATCAAAGACTGATTTTAATAACTTTAATTCATTTTCAGTAAACTTATTTAAATTGTTAATAAAATATTTTTTATACAATATATCAGTCTCTTTAGTACCTGAGTAATTTGACCTGTATTTAATAATTTTTTTTAGTGAATTTAATGTCATATAGTTAATAATAGAATATAGTAAAATTATTATAATATTCTATGAGACCTGCACATTTAGACTTATTACTCTCTCCGATCAATAAATTAAAGGGTGTTGGGCCAAAATTAGAAAACATTATAAATAAATTAGGCATAAAACTTAATGTGCATTTCTTATGGCATTTTCCATATAGAATTATTGAAAAAAAATATTATGAAAATATTCATGATGCACCAATAAATCAATTAGTTACTTTAAAAATAGAAGTTATAAAACATTATCCATCAAAATTTAGAAGACAACCATACAGAGTAAGTTGCCTAGCTAATGAAACACCAATAGATATTGTTTATTTTAATGCTAGACACCCTGTTGTAAGATCAGTTTTACCTGTAAAAAACATAAAAATGATTTCTGGTAAATTAGAGTTTTTTAAAAATAAATTTCAGATTACTCATCCTTCAAGTATAGAAAATATATCTGATATTCAATTATTAAGAGAAAAAGAGCCTGTTTATAGTTTGACGGCAGGACTAAACATGAAAAGCTTTATCAAGTTATCAAATCAAGTTTTACAATCAGTGCCTAATTTAGATGAGTGGATTATTAAAGCATTGATTGAAAAATATGAATTTACTTCATGGAAAGATGCTGTAGAAAAATTACATAATCCAGATATAGATGACACATACAGTGAAAAAAATTTTTATAGAAGAAGATTGGCTTTTGATGAATTATTTGCACATCAGTTAGCAATTTGTATTGTTAGAACAATTGATAATAGAAAAAAATCAATTTCTTTTAAAAATAATAATAACTTTAAAAATAAGTTAATTAAAAATTTAGAATTCAAATTGACTAATTCTCAACTAACAGTTTTAAACGAAATACAAAGTGACCTTTTTTCTAACAAACAAATGATTAGATTGCTGCAGGGAGATGTTGGTTCTGGAAAAACTATAGTTGCCCTAATTTCAATGCTTACTGTAATAGAGTCTGGATATCAAGTAACACTAATGGCCCCTACTAGTATTTTAGCATACCAGCACTACGAAAATATTTCTAAATTAATTAATAAACTTCCAATAGAAATAGATATACTTACCGGAAAAGATAAAGGCCAGAAAAGAATAGAAAAATTAGAAAAAATTAAAAGTGGGGATACTAAGATAATAATTGGAACCCATGCACTAATACAAGAAGGTGTAAATTTTAATAAATTAGGTTTGTCTGTCATCGATGAACAGCATAGATTTGGGGTTTATCAAAGAATGGCTTTTAATTACAAAGGATTTCGCCCCTCTATTTTAGTAATGAGCGCCACACCTATACCAAGAACTTTAACTTTGGCAGCTTACGGTGATATGGATGAAAGCAGATTAATTGAAAAACCAATTGGAAGAAAACCTATAAAAACATCATTACTAACATTAAAAAAGGAAAAGAATTTAATTGAAAGAATTAAAAACAAAATAAATAATTCATATGATAAATTTTTTTGGGTTTGCCCTCTTATAGAAGAGTCACAGGAACTTGATTTAAAAGCAGCCACCGATCGTTACAATTCACTAAACAAATTATTTAAAAACCAAGTCTTGCTTATTCATGGTCAATTAAACGAAAAAGAAAAAGAAGCAACTATGGAAAAGTTTAAAAACGAGGATTATAGAATCTTAGTAGCAACTACAGTAATAGAAGTTGGTATTGATATTAAATCAGCAACAACAATTATTATAGAACATGCTGAGAGATTTGGATTAGCTCAGTTACATCAATTAAGAGGTCGTGTAGGAAGAAATAATGAAGAGTCTTATTGTATATTATTACATAAAGAAAATATAAATGATACTGCAAAGAAAAGATTAAATATAATGACAGAAACGAATGATGGTTTCCTAATAGCTGAAGAAGATTTGAAAATAAGAGGGCCTGGAGAAATTCTTGGAAAAAGACAATCAGGATTACCATCTTTTAATGTAGCTGATTTAAGTTATGATGGAGACTTGTTAGAAGAAGCTAAATTATATGCAGAAAAAATAATTAATAGTGATCCAAAACTAAAAAATAATAAAAACTTAAGAGATTTATTGTATATACATGAAAGAGACACAGCTATCAGGACTTTAAATGCAGGATAATTTAATTAATTTTAAAAATGGCATAAGATTTGAATGCCAAGGTTCTGGCAAATGTTGTGTTTCAAGAGACTCTTATGGTTTTGTTTATTTAAGTAAAATTGATTTACAAAGGTTTTCGAAATATTTTAAGTTATCCTTAAAAGCATTTAAAAAAAAATATTGTCAAATAACAGATGGATTTATTCATTTAACTGAAAAGGAAGAGTTAAAAGGAAATTGTGTTTTTTTAAAAGATAAAATGTGTACAGTTTATAAAAGTAGACCATCTCAATGCAGGACATGGCCTTTTTGGAATGAAAACATGAATTCAAAAGTTTGGAATAAAGATATATCCGTTAACTGTCCTGGGGTAGGAAAAGGAAAGTTAATAAGTCAAAATAAAATAATTAAATTATTAAAGGAAGACTTGAATAATGAAAAATCTATTCTAGAAAACAGGATTACCCCTCTGAAGTAAACTCCATATTTTTATATGAACCAATATAAATACCTGATTTTTTTTTTAATATTATTTTGATAGTTGTATCAACTAACACAACTTCTAAAAAATTATCATTTTTGGATAAAATATCGCATTTTTTAGTAATTCCAGTTGATATATTTTTTATTATTGTTTGCCTCATGAAGAAATGGTGAGCCCTGCAGGATTCGAACCTGCGACCCATTCCTTAAAAGGGAATTGCTCTACCAACTGAGCTAAGGGCCCACACAAAATGTCTATATAGTTCAAAATTAATGAAGGCAAGAGCTATGATGAAGTGTTTTTATTATTTAAAATTTTAATCGTATTATCAGAAACAAATTTTGACACATCTCCACCAAGCTTATGAACTTCTTTAACTAAATTGGAAGAAATAAAAGAATTATTATCTGCTGACATTAAAAATATAGTCTCTATTTCTGGGCTTAATTGGTAGTTCATTCCTGTCATTTGAAATTCATATTCAAAATCTGAGACGGCTCTCAATCCTCTAATGATACAATCTGCATCAAACTTTTTTGCAAAATCAGTTAAAAGTCCGTTAACATTATGTATTTCAATTTTTTTATTACTTTCATTTAAAGAATTAATATCATTTGCAATTATTTTTTTTCTTTCATCAACAGTAAGAAGCGGTGTTTTATTCAAATTATCTGCTACTCCAATAATTAACTTGTCTACTACCTTCAATGAACGTTTAATTATATTAAAATGCCCATTTGTCATTGGGTCAAAAGTTCCTGGATATATTCCAATTTTCGACATTTTATGTTTCTATATCTGGGATTCTAGAAACTGAAACAATTGAATCTGCATCAGGTATTTTAAATACACTTACACCTTTAGTAGATCTTCCAGCAATTCTAATTTGATTGACATTGATACGTATTATCTGCCCTTTATCAGTAACTAGTATAATTTGATCATCCTCATTAATTACAAAACAGTCTAAAACCTCTCCATTTTTTTCAGAAGTGAGAATTCCTGTAATACCTTTGCCACCCCTATTAGAAATTCTATATTCATAGGCTGATGATCTTTTTCCATAACCATTTGTAGTTAAAGCTAAAAGGAATTCTTCGTTTTTATTTAGTTCCTCAAATTCAGAGTTTAGATTGCTTGCGTTCTTTCTATTTTCGGATGCTGCTCTTAAATAATTTTGTCTTATATTCATGTCAATTTTTGAATGCTTAAGTATTGCTTGAGAAATTACGTAATTATTTTTTTCTAACTTAATACCTCTTACTCCAGAAGAATTTAACCCTGAGAAAAGTCTCAGTTTTGCAAGTGGGAATCTTAAGCATTTGCCATTTTTGGAAGAAAGCAAAATATCATCTTCATTTTGTGCCAATTTTATACCTATCAAATGATCACTAGGGTCAAGCTTAATAGCAAGTTTACCGCTTTCTCTTAATTCCCTTTTTCCACTTTTTGCTACATCAATTAGTTTATTTTTTCTAATCATACCGTTTTTAGTTGCAAAAATTATAAGACTTTCATGCCAAGTTTCTTCTTCTAATGGAAGAGGTAAAAAAGTAGCAATTTTTTCATCTTTAGAAAAAGGAAGTAAATTTACAATTGGCTTACCTCTTGCCTTAAGAGATGCTTCAGGAATGTCATGAGATTTTAAGGCATATACCTTACCAAGTGATGAGAAGACTAATAATTTAGTATGGGTATCAGCAAGATGAATTTCTTTTACAAAATCTTCTTCTCTTGTTGACATTCCTGTCTTTCCCTTTCCTCCTCTATTTTGTGCTCGATAGTTTTCAAGCAAAGATCTTTTGATATAACCATTATTTGAAATAGTTATTACTATATCTTCTTTTTGTATGTATTTTAAATCATCAACTTCCTCATACTCTCTATCAATAATTTTACTTTTTCGAGGAGTCGCAAATTCTTTTTTAATTTCAATTAATTCATGTTTAATTTCATCTAATAGTTTTGTACGTGATTGTAACACCTCCAAATAACCTTTTATTTCTAAAATTAATTGTTCTAAATCTTTTTGTATATCATCTCTCTCTAATGAGGTTAATCGATGAAGTCTTAATTCTAATATTGCCCTTGCTTGAGTTTCAGTTAATGTGAATAAATTAGTATTTAATTGCGTAGTTTCTTCATCTACTAATTTTATAAAATTTATATTTTGCTCATTTAATTTCCATTTTTTATTTATTAATTTTTGTCTAGCTTCTTTAGAGTCTTTTGATGATTTTATTAACTCTATAATCTCATCAATATTTGCATTTGCAACAACCAAACCTAATAATACATGTGCTTTATCTCTTGCTTTATTTAAATCAAATATTGTTCTTTTAGTTATAACCTCCTCCCTAAAATCAACAAAAGCAACTAACATTTCTTTTAAATTCATTTGTTCAGGCTTACCTTTGTTCAAGGCTAGCATATTGGAATTAAAAGTGGTTTGAAGAAGTGTATTTTTATAGAGCTTATTTAAGATTATATTTGAATCAACATCTTTTTTTAGCTCAATAACAACACGTACACCATTACGATCAGATTCATCCCTAAGATCAGAAATACCATCAATTATATTATTTTTTGCAGTCTCAGCAATTTTTTCTATGAGTTTTGATTTATTAACTTGATAAGGAATCTCATGTATTATTATAGCCTCTCTATCTTTTTTAAAATTTTCAATTGAAGTTTTCGATCTAAGAACAACGCCTCCTTTACCAGTTTGAAAAGCATCTAGAATACCTTTTTTACCAATTATCTGGCCTCCAGTTGGGAAATCCGGACCAAATATATATTTAGTTAAATCTTCTAACTCTGCGTTTGGATTTTCAATCAAATGAAGCGTTGCTTCTATTACTTCACCCAAATTATGAGGAGCTATATTTGTTGCCATTCCTACAGCTATTCCTGATGCACCATTTACAAGTAAATTGGGGTATTGCGCAGGTAAAACAGATGGTTCTAAGGTGCTGTCATCGTAGTTTGGTTGGAAAGATATTGTTTCTTTTTCTAAATCAGCAACAATCTTTTCAGCTACTTTAGCCAACCTTGCTTCTGTATATCTCATTGCTGCTGGAGGGTCCCCATCTAATGATCCGAAATTGCCTTGACCATCAATTAATTCTAATCTCATAGAAAAATCTTGGGCCATTCTAACCATTGACTGGTAAATTGCTCCATCACCATGAGGGTGATATTTACCCATAACATC
>CACKNC010000015.1 GCA_902601455.1 uncultured Alphaproteobacteria bacterium | reverse complement strand
ACCCATGCAACATCTTGCCAAGTTGAATTAAAACTTGCTGCATTATAAACATATTCAAAATTCTCGGCCATAGCAAAACCGAGAGCAGCTGTGGCACCATAGACTAAGCCATCCATTGGTTCGTCAAAATCATCAAGTCTAGAACAATAAAAAAAAATAATACAAAATTTTAAAATTTCTTCAGTAAAAGGTCCTACAAAAAATGTCTCAATTTCATTGTAATAATTATGAAAACGAAAATTATCATAAAGATAATCGATAAGATATGAGTTTAAAAGACCAGCAGGAATTGTAATAAGAATTCCGAATATAAAAGTTATAATTATAATTTTTTTTGGTTCAGGAAATCTATCCTGTGTAACAAAAAAATAAACTAGAATAATTGATGGCAGAGTTGTTGCTAATAGTTGAGTCATAATTTACCTTTTTTCAAGAAAGATTATTTAAAGTTATCAATAAAGTTAACTAATTTCATTAAAAAATTGACATACTTTAGCCTTACTTTTAGTTTCATATTAAATTTAAGGTTTTTTGGTTGATTAAGAGAAAGGAAAAATGGCGATAATATCCATAATAGACGACAATACATCGATACTAATATCACTATCACTTCAATTTCAATCTAAGGGGTACAAAACAATTACCTTCGCTGATCCAGAAAAAGCATTACTGTATCACGAAGATAAACCGGCTGATGCCTATGTTATTGATATGAAAATGCCCCGATTAACAGGCTTTGAGTTCTATAGAGACCTATGCGCTGTTCTTAATAAAGATAAGCTCCCTGCACTCTTCTTAACTGCTGTTGATAATCTTGAAGAACGAGCCTTAAAAGACACCACCATTGGTGATTTTGTCTTAAAGCCCTTTAGTTTTAATATTCTTCATGCAAGATTAGAAAAGGTTATGAGCTACTTTGGTAAGCAAAAAGCAAATCAAATATATAGATTAGGTAATCTGGAGCTCTTAGAGGAACAGATAATCTGTCGTTGGTTTGGCAAAAGTATTGAGTTAACAAAAACAGAATTTGCGTTGCTAAAACAACTCGTAAAAAGACCTCGTGTTGTGTACACGCGAGATCAATTACTAGATGTTTGTTATGCCCATGATGAAGATGCAGTTGATCGTAATATCGACTCACATATTAAACGTCTACGTAAAAAATTTCGTGATGCACGCCCGGATATAGATTTTAATCGTATAACGACACATTACGGTTCGGGTTATGCGTGGTCACCACAATCTGCATAAATAATTTCATAAAATAATCTTAGTCGTGACTTTTTTTCGACTAAGTTTTTTATTATTTATTTATTTGTGGCAGAGATAATAAAAAGAATTGTATTATTTTTAATATCACTTGTATTAATCATATTATATCTTGTCTCTGCTACAACCTCCTATGCTAATAATTCAGAGTCTTTTCAAAATATTTCACCTAAACAAATGATCAAAAATGAAATATTTAATGTTTCTAGAAACTCCATCATTTGTAATGAAGTTTGAAAATGACTTGTCCGATCTTTCACCTTTTATCCGATTATTAAAATGCTATCATACTAGGTAAAAATTATAAATTTCACCACCTCAAACTCATACAGCTCAATCCCGCATCAACTTTAGCAATTTCATCAACTTTAACTTTTATAATGTCATATTTTTTAGATAACATCTCTCTAGCTTTAGTAAATCCATCAGGAAGTAATATTTTGTTATTTATTCTAAGAGAGTTAGCTGCACCCTCTTCTCCAATTGGTAATTCAATTAAATTATAATTTGATTTGAGATAATCTAATTGTGCCATTTTACTACTTACTAAAATTGTATCATCATCTAATGCACTGCATTCTGATTTAAAGTGAAGAATATCATCTGGCGTTTTACATATCTCAACTGTTGCGCCAAGTTTTTGAAGTATAATTGATAAATTCTCCGCACCCAATTTATTTGTTCTATCGGAGAGTCCAATAATAAAATGATTGTTGATATTTAAAATATCTCCACCTTCAATATAGCCATCCTCAACAAATAACATGTTATCAAAAAGATGTTTTATTTCTTCTTTAATAACCTCTCTCTCACCGTTTCTACTTGTATCAAATGGATTTAATATAATGACATTAGATTTATAAGTAAGTGCTGGATCTTCTACAAATATACTATCAGGATACTCTTCTAGAGGCTCAAGTAAATTTATTTTCAAACCTGACTCTTCCATTGCTTTTATATAATTAGAATGCTCTTCAACAACAATTGCGTACTGTGGATGTAAATTTTGGGAACTTAATCCATTTTTAATACTTTTATTTGGTTGTCTAATAATCGCATTTTTAAAGCTGTAAGTCATAATTTATTACTTTGTTCTATAAATATGTTAAATTATTTTGTTAACTTTTATAAGAAAAACAAATTAAATAAAAAGGATATTTGATGAAAATAATTATGAATGTCGAAATTAGAGAAGGTTACCCAAAATGGAAAGAGCTCTTTGATAGCGCAGATGAAGCAAGAAAAAAATATGGGATCAAAGTTCTAGCCTACGGTCATCCTAAAGATAATGAAAATAAAGTTTATCAAGTCTTAGAAGTAGACGATATGAATCAAATGCAAGAAGCTATGAAAGATCCAGAGATAGCCAAAGCAAGAACAGATGCTGGTGTTGATTTAGATACACAAGAAATAGTCTTTTTAGTTGAATAGATTAAAATAGCTTGGTATTAATTTTAAAATCTCTATAGGCACACATGAGGGTATAAAGTCTCCTTCCACGGGAGAAGTTTTGCCCTCATTAAAATTTATAATAAAATTAGATAAATTTTATCTTAAAACTTATTTACTGACATTATATATGCGTGCCCATATTTATCAAAAGAAGCCCTGGTTACGTCAGATCCAATATAGTCTAATTTTTGCCTTCTCTCTAAATCATATGTAGAATAAAAAACTGCAGGTTCACCATTAACAAAAGCACTTGCAAACGATATTTTTTCAGTTTCTCTTCCATCATTATTTATAGATAATTTTATTTTAGCATCATCTAATTCAACTTTTTGAAAAAATTCATCATAAATTTCAGCATTAAGAGAATTAAACATCATTCTGTTTAAAACTAAATACACATCATATCTGTATCCCGTATCCATTTTAACAGAAACAATTGTTAAGGAAATTAAATCATTTTGAGAGTTTTCAAATTCACCATTTTGCTCTAAATCCAAAATAACTGGGATATTAAAACCAGTTTTTAAAAAAGCATTAAAATCCTCAGAGTAACATTCTTTTGCATTAAAATTTGTGAAATATTTATTTAAAATTTTACTTAGTTTTTCTTTATCATCTTCACAGGCACTCACAGAAGACATTTCAAAACTTATATCCATAGGGTTAAATAATTGCTTTTGAGTCTCTGCTACATCAATAATATCTCCAATATATACATCACCATCAAGGTTAACTTTACAACCAAAAAGGAAGAAAATTACAAAAAGAATTGGCAATCTTATTAAAAAAATATTATGTAATTTCACAATTTTTTTTTAAATGAAAAAAAAATAATTAACAAGGAGATTTTTTATGAAAAAAGCATCTGGTATAATTGGTATAATAGGTGGTATTTTAGGTTTTATAGCTGCGATTTTTACTTTAATGGCTGGTGGCTTTGTTGGAGCATTAGAGAGTGTAAGTGGCGATGGTGGAGATGCAGGAGCAACTATTGTTCAATTCGGTTGGCTTGGTGTTTTAGCAGCTTTCTTAACAATAATTTTTTCAGCACTAATGTTCAATGCTAAAAGTAAATTAATGCCTATTCTTTTGTTAGCTTCAGCAATTATTGGAGCGATATTTGGAGGTACTTTTGTTGCTGTTTGTATGGTTCTATGTATTATAGCAGGTATAATTGGATTCATAGGTGTGGGTAAACCAGAATAATTTATATAAATTTATATTAATTAAATTTTTTCAAAGCGGGTAAAGGGTGATTTTAATTCTTTTTTTAAAATCACCTTTTTTTTATAATTAACCTAATTTTAAGTTTGCTCTTTTATAATTACATAAAAACATTATGAGAGTTTCTGGACAATAAGGGACCCATAAGTCGTTGCTTTGAATCTCTTGTTGTCCTCTTTACTTTAAGTAATATTTATTCGTGTTCTCCGCCAGGATCATTCTTTGGAAGATCAACTGTGTAAGGGTTACCTTCTTTGTCTCGATAAATAACACTTCCTCTAGCTCTATTAGCGGAGTGGTATCCTTCTTTAAATTTATACACGCGCTCTGAAATAGTAAAAGTAGCAATAGTAACAACAATAGCTGCAATTAAAAGAAAATGTGCTGCAAAGGTTAGACCTAAAACAACCCAAGATCCAATGTATAGGGAAAATACTATACACCATAACCAGGCTAATATTTGGAGTATCATATGCCTAACTTGAAGATCTGGAATGTGTTTTAAAGGATTGTAGTCATGACTCATGACCCCATCCCAACACTCTACTATAAATTTTCTCATTATTTCTAGATAGGTGTTTAATTTTAATAAGAAATACCTAAGTAAATCTTTTTATGAACCCTAATATTGAGCCATTATCAATCATTTATCACTCTCACTATGATTTTCCAGTTCCAAAAATTCATAGTTTTGTAGGCAGTAAGTTTTCAGATTTATTTAATAATCTACAAAAGCGTTATCCTTCAAGTTTAAATGTACTAACACCCTCCTCAGCAAATTTGAACAACTTAAGTCAATCTCATCACATTGATTATATAAATAAAATTGAACAAGATAAATTAACAAAAGATTATTTAAGATTAATTAATCTTCCTTGGTCTGAAAGATTACGTGAAAGGTCTTTTTTAGAAATTGAAGGTACTTTTCTCACAGCAAAACATGCATTAAAGACTGGTTTAGCCTGTCATGTAGGCGGTGGAACACATCATGCACACTTTGATCACGGTTTTGGTTTTTGTGTATTTAATGATTTAGCCTACACAGCAATTAATCTTATTAATCAAAAACTTGTTAAAAAAGTTCTCATTTTAGATCTTGATGTACATCAAGGTGATGGAACCATTGATATTTGTAATAAATATTCATCAATCTATACTTGCTCTATTCACAGTGAAAGTAACTTCCCCTATGAAAAAAAACAAGGCTGGATAGATGTTAGTTTGGCTTTAGCTATTGAGGATGATGAATATCTAGAAACATTAAATCAAACTCTTACTTCGATACAAGAACAGATAACCCCAGATATTGTTTTATATGACGCTGGTGTTGATGTTTTTTCCAACGATAAACTTGGAAATCTAAAGTTAAGTTTTGAAGGCATCAAAAAACGTGATCAACTTGTCCTAGATCACTTTAGAAATAAAAATATTCCTGTCGCAACTGTCATTGGTGGGGGGTATAGTAAAGATCATGGTGAATTAGCAGATCGCCATAGCATCATCTTTGATGTAGCACTCGAATATTTAAAGAAAAATAATTTTAATTAAGCTACTTTAAATTTATTTGGAAATGAGCTTGATGTTTCTAGTTTTAAAAAGTCTTCATCAAAAATAAATATAGGTAAAACAGACCCATCTTTAAGAGCTTCGCTTGCTGACTCGTTATTTTTTAATCTAAGATCATAGCGAAACCATAGAATTTTATTCATTAAATTCAAATAGTGCGAATAATGAGATTATCACGTATCAATTAAATTTATCTTAACTGAAGGTTTAAATATCCGAATCAATTACAAACACTTAGATATTTTTATAATTAATTACATTATGGATACTTATGAAAGAAAAATTATTTAAACCTGTTTATTGGATTATGATAATTTTATTATCAATTGATTTTATTGATACTAATATACGAATAATCGGTGGGCATTTATCGGGATCAGGTATTGAGTTTCCTGGTTTTGCATTTAATATTCAACTATCTTCAGTTGACTTTATTATATTTATTATAGCTCAACTTATTTTAGCTTATTGTATTTATCAATTATTTAAACTTAAGAGATCTGGCGGTTATATATTTATGGTTACCAATGTTGTTTTTTTAATTTATGGGTTTGCATTTGGTCCTTTTACTTCAGTTCCAATGGGGGAAATTCTTACACTTACTCTTGGTTTTTTTGCAGTTTATTTTGTTTTAGTAATTGGAATTCCTTATTACTATTCAGATAAATACGAATAAAAAAAAAGGGCTGATTGAATCAGCCCTTAATTTTTAATAATTATTCACCCCATTTGCCGTGAAACTCAATAACTTCAGCCGTTTCATCACCAACAACCCAAGCATCATGGCCTGGATCAATTGAATAGGCATCACCTTTAGTATAAGTTACTTCAGTACCATCATCGTGTCTACAACACACTGATCCTGCTGTAATAATACCTAAGTGTTTCGTTTGACAACTATCAGTTTGAACAACTGGCTTAATATCACTTGACCATTTCCAACCTGGCTGCAAGGTTATTCTTATTACTCTTTCTCCGCCAACATTTACTGACTCCATTTTTGCATTATTAAAATTAGTGTTTACTTCGTCTGGATTGTTAAAACTTTTAACTTCAATTGAACTCATAAATTACTACCCTTCATAAAATTTTAATTACTTTAGCAGATACAAATCGAAACTAATGATTTTATTACTATTAATATTTAATAATTTTTAAATTACTTTATAAAATCAACTTATGAGTCTTACAGATGAGGGTCATTATGGGCCTAAACAATTAAATTTATTAGAAGTTGTATGGGGTGAAGGTTTTCTTTCACCTGGTGGCACTGATGAAATAGATGAAATTGTAAAAAATACTAATCTAGAAGATAAATCTATTCTTGATATTGGTTGTGGTTGTGGAGGCGCGGCTTTTCATTTGATTAAAAAGCATAGAGCCAAATCTGTACAAGGTATTGATCCAGAGCCTTTAGTTATTAAAACTGCTCAACAATTAGCTAAAAAAAATAATCTTGCTGATAAAGCAACATTTAAATGTGTTGAACCAGGTCCTTTGCAATATAACCAAGAAACATTTGATGTAATATTTAGCAAAGAGGTTTTTTTGCATATTCCAGATAAGGAAGCACTTTTAAAAGATGTGCACCGTGTTCTAAAACCTGGAGGTTTAATTATTGTTAGTGATTGGATGCGTATAGATGACAATCCTCCTTCAAAACAAATGCAGGATTATATTGCAGCAGAAGGATTAGATATGCTGATGTGCTCTTTAAAAAAATATAAAGAATTATTAGAGTTAACAAATTTTAATAATATTGAAATTAGAGATAGAAACGAATGGTATCTTCAAAAGGCTAAAAAAGAACTTAAAGAAATTGAAGGTCAACTTTATCAAAAAGTAGTTGATGTTCTTGGAATAGAAGAAACAATTGGAGCTATTGAAATTTGGAAAAAATTAATAGGTGTTCTTGAAATTGGTGAACATAGACCAGGACATTTTAAGGCTAAAAAAATATAATATTGTAAAAATAAATTTAATTTATAAATAATAAATAATGCATCGTTATTTTTTAATACCTATGATTGGTTTTTTTATTATTATTTGTTTTTTGGTTATATATTTGCAATTTATAAATGAAGATTGGAAATTTCTTGTTCCAAAAACACCTATACCAGAAATTTGTGATGATATGTCTGAAGTTAAGTTAATAACTCATGATAATGATTATTTAGAAAAAAGAGAATTCAGAGACAAAAAGGATATTATGAATAATAATCAAATTCATGCAATTTATATGCTTCCATGTGAGAGAGAGGATAGAAAATTTGATGTAAACTTAAATATACATTCTTCTTTGTTGGCTATAAATAAATGGTTTGCTGATAAATCAGATGATCAGATTTTGAGTTTTGATTTAAATGATAAACAAAGAATTGATGTTACTTTTTTAAGAGTAAATAAAACAATGGATTGGTTTGATAATAAAAAAGAAGATAAAAACTCTATAAGAATAGACGTATCTGAAAAAATAAAAAAAATTATTCTCACAAATAAAGATTATTTTTATAATTTTGCTAATAAAAAATTTATTATATTTTTTGAAGGTTGGGAAAGAAGAAAATACATAAATTTTGATATTTGTGGAAAGGCTGATTTTAATGGTAAAATATCAATTTATTATACTTATTCACGTTTTAAAAAATATGTTGGTAATGATATTATTCTTAAAAATAAAAAACGTATTTTTACGTGCACAAAGAATGATCATTTAAATGATAAAGATGATTTAAAATTTGGAGATGCAGAAGCAACTATTTTGCATGAGATTTTACATACTTTAGGAGCACCATCAAAGTGTGGTAAAAATTTAGATAAACAAAATTCACATGTTTCTGACAATAGTGATGACATTATGCACAAAGAATCTGGCAATTTATACTTAGATTATAATAATGATGACTATTATAATCACAATATTAAAGAATGTGATGATTTGAAAAAAAACAAATACCTTATCCCAAACTAATTATTATATAATTGAATTATAATGCTGACAATTGGGAAACAATTGGACCCATGTATTCCTCAATCATAGTGATATCACTATCCTGAGATGTTTTATCTCTCATAGCTTGTCTTTTGTCATTTTCCTTAATTGCAACATCTTCAGATGAAAAAATAATCACGGATTGATGATGATGATCATCAATAGACCACCAAATTATATCCTCAGCTTCTGTTTTGCCCAATAGATTTTCTCTCATTCCTTTTTGAATTTCCTCATGAGTAGCTAAACCATTTTTCCAATACCATTTTGTGTAAATTGCATATTTAGTCATTATATAAACCTTTCATTAAAAGAATATTTTATATAAAAAAAATTTTATTTCATTAAATAATTAAAAAATTAAGTTAATTAGATGAAGAAATTTTGCAAACTAAATACATTCCAACAACAAAAATAATAATATAATCAAAAAATATCATAGAGATTTCCAGTCTTTAAATTCTTCTTGAGCAATATTATTATCTTTGAATTCTATCTCACCTACCAATTTACCACCTTCATTTATTTGAAGACTACCATATGATACTTTTCCTGATACATAACTTGATGAAAAAAGTTTAAGTAATTCTTTCACATAAATTTCTCCTTCAATACACCCTTCTACATATAATGTTTCTGCTTTAATTTTCCCTTTAACATTTCCAGTTTTTCCTATTATTAAATCTCTACATTGAATATCTCCATCAATACTTCCATGAACTGTAATTTCATTTTCTTCTACTATTTCTCCTTTTATTGTTGCCCCCTCACCTATAATTAATGAACTATTCTGTTTTATTTCCTTAATGGGTTCTTTGATTTCTATATTTATATCCTCATCATATTTATTAATATTTGTATTTATGGGAAGTGGTTCTGTTTTTGATTTTAGTTTTAATAGTGACATTTTATTTCCTTTTTAATTATGTTAAAGTGAATAAAAATCATTTTTGTCTAATGAATGTTGCAAATATGTTCATTTTATGAAAAATAATTATTTTTAATGATTAATAAACATTTCTTTAAATCAATCAAAATTCTTGATGGTGGAATGGGGCAAGAACTTTTATCAAGAGGTTTAAAATCTTCTGGTTCATTATGGTCAGCATCAGCATTACTTAATGAAAATTATCATCAACTAATAATTGATACTCACTTAGATTTTATTAATTCAGGATCAGACATAATTGTAACAAGTAATTTTTCTGCAAGAAGAGCTAGGATGATTGAAAATAATGTAAATGATAGATTTACTTACGCTAATAAAAAAGCAGGTGAATTAGCATTAAAAGCAAAAAAAATATCCAAAGCTGATATTTTAATAGCTGGAAGTTTGCCTGCTCAAGGAAACACTTATGTTGAAGATTTAAGAGATATAGATCTTATAAAGAATGATTTTTATGATCAAGCAATTTGCCTTAGACCATATGTTGATTTTTATTATTTAGATGTCATTTCAAGTAAAAGAGAATGTGAAATTGCTTTACAAATTACAAATAATTTAGAAATACCTGCATTGGTTGGCATTCATATAAAGAGCGATGGTTTTCTACCCTCAGGAGAAAAAATTTATGATGTTGTTCAAACTTGTAAAGAATATAATATTTTAGGTGTGATACTCTCATGTGTGTCTCCAGAAATTATACAAAAATGTGCAGATAAATTATCAAACATGGATGTGTATTTTGGGTTTAAAGCAAATTTGTGGGAAAGAAATGATCCACTTCCCCATACAGCATGGATAAAAAATCCAGATCAAATAGGCACTAATCCAACTGAAGTTCTTGGAACAAGAAAAGATTATACAAGTGGAATGTTTTTAAAATTTTCAAGGAATATGATTAGTAAAGGAGCGACTATCATCGGTGGTTGTTGTGAAATTACACCTGATCATATAGAAAAACTAATAGAGCTAAAAAATTAACGTCTGACAATTGATTTAAGAATATTTAAAATCGAAAATAGTATAATTTTCAATCTAAATATACTTACTACAGATTGAGCAAGGTAAGTGAGAGCAGCCGCTCTCAAAACTGATCGACATTGTTGCATATTTTCTTTTGGAACATATTTTTGTAAGATTGGAAGTGCTCTTTTAAAGCTTGCATCAAATTCTACTGGAAGTGTAATTAGATGAATAAGGGCATTCGTTGATAAGCATCCCATTATAATAATAGCTGCTAAAAATGTAATAAATGGACTTTTAGTAAAAGCAAATATTGAAGGTAAACCAATTATTAATAAAAAAGAACCAATTCTTTGAAAAATAATTGTTTTCTCAATTAATTTCTGACGAAATATTAAAGGTTTGTAATTTTCTTTATCTTGAATGGCATGACCTATCTCATGAGCAACAACGGAAATGCTAGTAATACTTTTTTTATACAGTTTATCTTCACTGATATGGACTTTTTTTTCAATTGGGTTGTAGTGGTCAATTTGCTTGATAGGCTCAATCAAAACATTCTCTAATTTGTTTTCACGTAATAATTCTTGACCCAATTGATTTCCTGTAAAAGGCATATCAGGAAGTATTTCATTATTTTTTCTCAAAACATAGTTAACCCATATATTTGGAATAAATAAGCTTAAAAATGGCAGAAAGTAAAAAAGTAATTTTATCACTAAAAATAGATTTAGAAAGTATTTAAAAAAAATCAATCAAAATTAATTGTAATATCAATAAGAAATATATTAACTGCAAGTACTACGTAAATATTTAGAGCTAATTTATTGATTATCGATACCGCAATCAATGGTAAATGTGCGATATGTTAAGAAAAAATTAAATTATGACTAAAGTATTTAATAATAAAATTAGAATAATTTTAGATTTATCTTAAAAAATAATAAATTAGCTAAAAAATAAAATTTATATTTAATTTAAATTAATTAATTATTATTTCCTTAGGAGTATTATCAATTTGAGAATTATGATTCCAAGCATCTCCGTTTATGCCAGAGCCAAATCTTGCAGATTTATTAGTAAAAGGAAGTTTGTAAAATATTGAATTAAGATATTTTTGCATTTTAGGAAGTTCAATAAAACTATTATAAAATTTTGAAATATTTGGATAACCAAGTTCATTAAATATATTATTATTTTTATCATTTACAAAATTATAGTATTTTAAAAACTCTAAATAGAAATCTAAAATATCAAAAAGATTAAAATCTGGTATTGTAATTTTATTATTAATTAAAAAATAATTATTTGTACTTTTATTATCATTTAACCAATTTTCAAACTTCTGAATTTTTCCAGCATTAGAATCCTGAAATACTTTGACAAATACATCGTCGGCAGCTAATTTTTCTAAATCTGAATTTTTAAAATGTGTATATGCAAAAGACGTGATTACACTCCTTAAATCACTTGTCTCTAGTAATAATTGCTCACATTTACTAACATCAACTTCACTTTCACCAAACATAAGAAATTTTCTTCCTAAAAAAGATAAACACGCATTCGATTGTGTTATTAGAATTTCAGTATCTGAAGTGTTATTCAATTCTATATATGGTAAATTTATTAAACTATTTCTTTTTTTTAAATGAATTTTATCATTTTCATGCCATTCACTGCCATTGTAAGTTAGATTATTATCGATAAGAACTGGTTGAAGTTTATAATTCTTTGCCTTAAGTGTAAACCCTGAATACAAAACAACCATTCTACAGACTGCGCCTAAACCTTTTGTACTCCAATAACCAACTGTAATTGTATTTTTACTACTCATAAAAGAAAAAAAAATAAAAAATATACATTATTATGAAAAATTATATCTGTTAAATCAATAATCAAATATTTATAAACTGTTAATATAAATAAAGAAACATTAATATACTCGAGAGATACTTTGACTTTGGTGCGCCCATGAGGATTCGAACCTCAATCTAAAGTTTAGGAAACTTCTATTCTATCCATTGAACTATGGGCACAATTTTTAATGATGAAGTTTCATATGATCATCGTATTCTTTATGCTCTTCTATAAGTTTATCCAAACTTTCTTTTAACTTAAGAGCATTTGTCCACGAGTCAACATCAAGTTTTCCTTTATCCAGATATTTCAATATTCTTTGAATATCCTCTATATTTTTAAAGTCATTATCAGTCATTTTATCTCCAATTAATTATTATTTTTAATTTTTCAAATCCATGAATATACAACACATATAATGGCTAAAATTAAAAAAAAATACATTACTCTGTGTCTAAATAATTTTTGTTTTTCACTGATATCTTTTTTTTTCTTTTGGATATGAAAATAAACACCAATAAAAAAGAAAACAAAACCTACAAGATAGACATATAACTGCAAATCTGTCATATTGGACGCCTATATATTATATAAAAAATAATTATTTAATTATTTTTTTTTAAAATAACTTCTAAATTCAGGTTTTCCTGCCTGATATAAAACAATTGAAGCAACTAAAAAGAAGATTGATACAAAATATTCTGATAAAGAAAGTTGAAACTTGTATATAACAATTCCACCCATAGATCCTAAAAAGAACAAAAATATTCCCATAAACTGAATTGGATACAATTTTGTCGTTTGGAAAAATATATAACGTAATCCAAAATACGCAAAAGTTGCTGCAGTTGCTAATCGAACTGCTTGTAAACGACTTTCAGGCACATCATGAATATCATTTGTAATTGTAAAAGGGAAAACTACTGAGAAATTAAAAATAAATCCAAAAATTATAATTAAACTAAATATAGATAATAAAATTACTATTATTTTTGATAAAAACCTCATTTATTTGTAATCATTTTATTCAACAAGGCCTTTTTTTTAATAGGGCTAGTGACCGACCTATAAATCAAAAGATTTTTATTTATAATAGTTATTATCAGATATTATTAAATAATTTTCTATTTTATCCCTTTTTTTAGGGATTATTTGCTACTAAAAATGATAGAAAAAAACTAATGACAAGAAATATTGTACTTTTTTAAACGATAATAATTATATGGCCATGGGGTAAGAAAGCCAACAAAAAGCATAATAGGAATAATCCACCAAACTAATTTTGCTTCACCTATAATTATCCAATCAACAGCATTCATAGACACCTCCATTGATACCATAGAAATTAAGCTCATACCAATTGCTGTTCTAAAAGCTTTACTTACACTCATTTGTCTTGATAAAACAATTGTTTCTAGAGTAATACTTGAAATAATACCATTAATAATTGCAAGCAGCATAATAGATAAGGTTGGCCATGGAATTCCAGAAAGTTGAAAAAAAAAGATAGTTCCAAAATCACCAATAGAGCATCCCAATAAACACCAGGCAGTATTTTTTGCACTACGTCTCCAAGTATGTTTGCATTTCCAATGAAAACGAGGTCTTGGTTTTTCTATATGATCAACAGCAGCATTATTCATAATAGTTATATAATAGAAAAATAATTAACTACTAGAAAGACTTAGAAGTAATTTGTTTTTTTGGGTCATAAAATGGCTTTTCTACTACCTGAGCTGTAAAAAATTTATCTGCTATTTTGACATCAAAATTGTTATCAATTTGTGAATTGTCAATAGTAACCATAGCCAATGCAATATTTTTATTCAAACGAGGTGAAAACACCGCTGAGGTAACCTTCCCTATTTTTTTATCATTTTTAATTATTGGCCAAAAAATGGTATTGGGACCTTTTAAAGGATCACAATCTATAATTATCCCAACTTGTTTTCTTGTTACACCTTTTTCTTTAATTTTAATCAGAGCATCTTTACCAATAAATTTATTATTATTATCTAGATTAACTAAACGATCCATTCCTAACTCAAATGGATTAGTATTTATATCTGCATCAGCGTGATATGATAACATCCCCCCTTCTATTCTTCGGATAGATGAAGTATGACCTGGATGTAAGTTATATTTATTTCCTGTTTCCATAATTAATTCCCATAGATCATTACCTTTAGATCCATCACGAAGATATATTTCATATCCAAGCTCACTAGACCATCCAGTTCTTGAAACAACTAATGGAATACCATTTAATTCTGTTTCAATTAGCCAATAGTATTTAAGATTAACAATATCATTTCCAAATAACTCTATCATAACATCTATTGATTTAGGTCCCTGTAATTGTAATGGTGAAACATCTGGTTCTTTAATGCTTACATCTAAACCTGAATTTATTGCAACTCCTTGGGCCCAAAGAAGAATGTCGCTATCACCTAAAGAAAGCCAGAAGTGATTCTCTGCTAACTTTAGAAGAACTGGGTCATTTAATAGTCCGCCTTCATTATTTGCTATTAATACATACTTACACTGCCCTACAGAGAGATTCGTTAAATCTCTTGGGGTTAATAATTGAACAAATTGTGCAGCATCTGGTCCTGTAATCTCGACTTGTCTTTCAACCGCTACATCACATAGTATTGCATCGTTTATTAAATTCCAAAAATTTTGCTCAGGATCTCCAAAATCTCTTGGTATATACATATGATTATATACTGAAAAACCTGCTGCACCCCATCTAACTGTTGCATCAAAATAGGGAGACTTTCTAATTTGTGTCCCAAATCCAAAATTTTTTTTAATCATTATAATTTATACTTTATTAAATTTTATATTCAAAATTTTGAGTAGTAGGATTTATCTTAATTAATTTAGCGCCATTTCTAATATGATAATGCGTGGCAACAGGAGTTAAAGGAGATAAAGTCATAATACTATCAATGTTATTTTGCTTTTTCATATATTTTAATAATTCTTTCATAATTTTTTTTCCTGCTCCTTTTTTTAGAGACCATAATGTATAAGCTATAGCAATTTGACTTTTTTCCTCATTAACACTCATTAAATCTAACTCTTTAACTGTTGCAGGTAATTCATTAGTAAAAGCTATACAAACAACACCTTCAATTTCATCGTTATATTTTAAACCAAAAATTTTTCTTCCCCTAGAAATTCTAAAATTATTATCTAATTCTGGTCTAACGGGATCATCTTCAGGGTTTATTTTATTCAATTCTACTAATTCAGTTTTCTTAATCCATTTAAAAAAATCGAAGTTATAGGTATATTTCTTAATCACAAAAAAGTACTTACACTTTTAATCGATATTAAAAAGCAGAATATTAACACATTTGATTTTTTTTTTAGCATTTTTTAATATCAATAATTACATCATTTTTATTATTATATATCTTGTTGCACAGTTCATTTAACGAATTGAAATAATACGAAATGTAATCAAGTTTGCTTTTGTCCATGTCTATAAAATTATAGATTAAAGTTATAGACTCAACACCCGTATCATTAAAAATTGGTGTAATTAAAACATATCCATTTTTGAATTTAGTTTTTAAAGAATAGCTGTCAGTATTTTCTAATTGTATTTTTTCCATACTTTCTTTTTTATCTAAGAAAATAGTATTTTCATTCCATTTTTTTAAATTTGTTGAAAATATTAAATCAATATCATTCAAAGTAATTAAGTTTATTTTTTGGGAAGCAGAGACTACATTAAAATTTATTAGAAAATAAATACATAATATTTGTACACTTTTTTTCATTTAGTAATAAATTAGTTTAGAAAAACAAAAATTCTAAGGAGAAGTATGAAAATATTAAAAGAATTACAAGAAATTAAGCTTGTTATTGTAGAAATGGAAGTAAACTTAGGAAAAGAAAAAAGGAAAGGTCTCACATTGTGCGCAAAAGATAAAAATGGTTATTATCCTTTAAACACTGCACATGATGGAAGGCCTGTTTTAATGAATAGAGAAAACCTTATAAAATTTAAATAATCTTCTGTTTTAATTCGCCCATTCACCTTTTCTAAACACAGGTTTTAAATTTCCATTTTGGTCAATACCATCAACATCAATTTGATTTGATCCAATCATCCAATCAATATGTATCATACTGGAATTTCCACCTCTTTTAGTTATTTCTTCTTTTGATAAATCAAGGTCACCTTTAAAACATTTGGAATAACATTGACCAAGTGCAATATGTGAAGCAGCATTTTCGTCAAACAGCGTATTGTAAAATATAATTCCACTTTGAGAAATAGGAGAGCTATGAGGAACAAGTGCAACTTCACCTATACGACTAGCACCTTCATCTGATTTTAAAACTTTATGAAGAACTTCTTCTCCTTTACTAGCACTAGACTCAATAATTTTTCCATCTTTAAATGTTACTTTAATATCTTCAATTAATGTACCTTGATAAGATAGAGGTTTAGTAGAGCAAACGGTACCATCAACCTTGTAGGCGTGTGGTGTTGTGAAAACTTCTTCAGAAGGGATATTTGGATTACAAATAATACCATTTTGGGATTTTGATGCACCACCCATCCATTCATGCTCGTGTGCCAAACCAACCGTTAAATCAGTATTAGGACCAAAATATTTTAGAGCTGCAAAATTTTGTTCATTTAACCAGTTTGTTTTAATTCTTAATTTTTCATTATGATCATCCCAAGCCTTAATCGGATCATCGACAGATGCCCTAGAAGCATCAAATATTGCATCAGCTAATTTAGCTATGGCTTGATCTAAAGGTAAATCTGGGAATACTCTTGAAGCCCAAGCACTACCGGGCCAAGATACAATATTCCAATTAATTTTAAACTCAGTTATTCTCTCGCGAGCTGGCTTATATGCCTTTGCCATAGCTTTATTTGCTCTTGATACTTTTTCCGGATCCATTTCAGAAAGTAGCATTGGATCGTCTCCTGCTATTGCCATTCTAGCAGTATTATTATCAAAAGCTTCACCCATTCCATTGAAAAGCCAATCAGTTGCACTGTCAAAAGATTCATTAGGTGCATATTTAAAACGAGAAAGTGTAATATCTGAATCTGTAAAAAGTGGAGTTACTATGTGGGCGCCTTCTTTATAAGCATGTTCAGCTATTTTTCTAACTAGAGGGAGTGATTCAATTGGGGCAGTAATTAAAAGACTTTGACCTTTTTGGAGCCCCACACCTCTTTTTACGGCTAAATTTGCAAGTTTATCGATTTTTTTTTCATTAATTTTAAATTCACTCATCTTTTAATACTCCCATACAAAGTGCTCACAGTTCTCTAACATGTAACCAGTAACTTGACTTAAAAAAGTTCCATGACTGACTACAGCAACTGTTTCACTTTCAATTTTGTTAAGGCTCATTTTAAACTTTTCTAATCTTATTTTTATATCATTGAAATTTTCTTTAACAATTTTTTTTTCATTAATTATTTTATCATTGTTCCACCAGTATTTATTTAAATTTGAAAAATTAAATGATTTAAATTCTGTTTTTAATAAATCTGGCTGTCTACCAACATCACATGAGTGAAATAAGTGTTCACGTATTAAAGGTTCTATAACTGGTGATTTATTCGGAAAAATTATTGAAAAAGTTTGAAGTGTTCTAGTCAATGGAGAACAGATATATGTATCGAATTTAATATTGATTAATCTCTCTCTAGTTTTTAAGGCCTGTCCTTCACCTTTTTTTGTAATTTTAGCATCATAATAATAAGTAGGATTATCAAGATCCATTGCAGCATTTGCTTCAGATTCTGCGTGACGAATTAGATAAATTTTTTTCATTAAAGATTAAAATGACTAAACAGCTATTTTAAGTCGATAACTAGTCTTTTTTACTCTGGTTTTGAAATAGTTTTTATTATATTTATTAATTGTAGGCTTGGTGTTAACTTGATTGTTTATTTTAATCCCAGCTTTTTTAATAGCTGACATTTTAAGAGGATTGTTAGTGATAATGTTTACAAGCTTAACATTTAATAAAGATAAGATTTTACTTGCTACACTAAAGTCCCTTTCATCATCTAAAAAACCTATGTTATGATCAGCATCAATGGTATCCAAACCTCTTGATTGTAAAGAATAAGCTCTCATTTTATTTGCCAGACCTATACCTCTTCCTTCTTGATCGAGATATAAAATTATTCCGCCATTATTTTTTGACATGTATGTAATTGATTGATTTAATTGTTCCCCACAATCACATTTTAATGAATGAAAAATATCACCAGTAAAACATGCTGAATGAATTCTGATATTTGTAGTTTTTTTAATTTTTTTAGGATTAATAATTATTGCCATATGTTGCTGTGAACCAATATACGATTTAAAGATTTTAAAAGAGGTATCTTCAACATAAGGTAATGGAACTTTTGCACTGGACACTAATTTTATACTGTCAGAAATATGTCTATTTTGATTAGCTAAGTCAGAGTGGTTAAATTTTAATAAACCAGTTTTAAGTATTAAATTATCAATATCATTATAAAATTTTGGATCTATTTTTTTAAATATTAATGAAGGGATTAATTTAGCATTTTTAGATAGCTCCAAAGCATAATTTTGTAAATTTTTGGCATTTTTAAAACTTAATTTTTTTAAGTTTAAAGGGTCATTAGAATTAGCAGGATTGATAAATAAATCTTGAAGCTTGGAATGGTTAAAGTTTGTGTCTATTTCAAAAAATATATTAGATTTTATTTTGGTTGAAATTAACTGTTTTGCTTTTTGTTTTGTAATTAATAAATAAGTTTCTTTTTGTTGAATTTTTTTAAACTGGTTAAGGATATTTTTTTTGGCATGCTCTATATTATAAAATAACCAAAATTTACCTTTATCTTCAAGGACAATAGGTCTGCCAGTTCTGAGTTCATTAATAGCTCTATCTATTAGAATTCCTGTATTTTTATTTAAACTCATTCAAATCTATATATAAAGAATTTTTATAAAACCAATGATCAACGCCAATAATATTGCAGAATTACTAAATTATATCAAAAAACATAAAAAAATAGGTAATTTACGATTAAATATAAAGGGTAAAGATATCAAAATAACAAAAAGTAAGAAGCCAGATTTGGTTTTGCAGAATGATAAAATTATATTTAACATTAAAATTAGCAAAATATTGAGACAATGTTGTGAAATAATTATCCCCTTATTAACTAAGAATGATAACTTTTTAATTGGCCAAATAGGTCAAAGTCTTGATGGAAAAATTGCTCTAAATAATGGTAACTCACATTATATAAACGAAAAGGAAAGTATACTTTATCTTCATTGTTTAAGAGCAGTATGTGATGGAGTATTAGTAGGAGTAAATACAGTAATAAAAGATAACCCTCTTTTAACTACTAGAAAGATAAAAGGGTCAAGCCCAGTTAGATTGATAATTGATCCATCTTTAAAATTATCTAACAAATATAAAATATTTAAAGATAATAATCAAAATATAATATTTACTAACTCAAACAAGCAAAAAAAGATCAACAATACTTTAATAGTTAAATTTCCAAAAAAAAATTTTACAAATAACATCTTTAAATATCTAAAAAAAACATCATTCAAAAATATTCTTGTTGAAGGAGGTCCAACTACCCTCTCAAATTTTATAGAAATGAAATTACTAAATTATATGCAATTTATTATCTCACCAACTTTAATAGGTTCAGGAATTGATAGTTTAAAATTAAAACCAATTACAAATTTAAAAAATGCCATAAGAGTTGAAAATACAATTTCTAAACTTGGAAAAGAGATAGTTATGACTTTAAATCTTAATAGCTAGAAAATCTTTATTATAAACTGTAAGCTTAGATTTATTTTTAATTATTTTTTCTTTTCTAAACTGCAACCATTCATGATAATTTTTATTTTTATCAATAACTTTATTACAAAAATCTAAAAACATTAATTGAAACTTTTTGTCAGTTATTTGAGTCCAGTTAGATTTTAGAGAATAAGTTTTATGTGTTTTTGAAAAAAAACTATCAATAACCAAAGAACAATCTGGACCTACAGCTCTTAAATTATTAACTTTTTTACTTTTCTGATCAGAATTAAATAAATTCACAACACTATTATCTAAATTATGTTTTGGAAAAAAATTAAAATATCCATCGTAATTAATAGAAAAATATACAATTTTTGTTTTAACATTTCTAAGGTGAAAACTTTTAAACCACTTTTGTGGCATGATATCCAAAAATGCAGAACCGGTTACTACATCATAGTTACTAAAGTGAGTTGTGTTTATATTTTGAATAACATCATGGTTTTTAATAGAAATTCTCTTAATTTTTTTGTTAATTTTAGTATTAGCTCTTGCTTCTTTAAGGGAGCTTTTTGAAATATCCATCAAAGTCCAAGATTGATTATTATATTTAATCTTTTTTGATAAATACCTAAAATTAGACCCAGTACCTGTTCCCAGATCAATAATATTAATTTCATTTAGGTTTTTTAAGGATTTATTAATTTTTTGAATTATCAATTTATTTTTAGATAAATTATCAATTTTTTCTCTTTTAAAAAGCCACGAATTATCAAATTTATGCATTATGTAGAGCCTTAATAAACAATTTAGCAGATTCTTTATTTGTTAAATATTTATTATTTTTATTAATATTATCTTTTAAAAGTTGATATTTTTTTTTATCAAAACAATTTTTTAAGATGATTTGTTTAAGTGTATTTTTGTTAAAGTTATTAAAAAACAAAACACCAGATTTATCGATTGTATTTTGAATTGTTGGAGTTTTAAATGAGATAATTGGTAAACTTGATACAAAGGCATTTGCTAAAGACATACCAAAACCTTCATATTTACTTGTAGATATATAATAATCTGCATTAGAATATAATTTTTCTAATTTAGATTGAGAAATTTTTCCATGTAAAATTATTTTTTTAGTCAAATTATTAACCTCAAGCATTTTCATAATTTTTTTACTATAAGAAGTTTCTCTTAAGGTATCCCCTATAATGTGAAGTTCTATTTGATCAATGTTTTGAATTTCTTTTATTAGATAAGCATAATTTTTTCTCTCAATTATACTCCCACATGTTAGTAATTTAATTTTATTGCTTTTAATTTTTTTATATTTTTTTAATTTTTCAATACCTGGCTCTACTACCATAATATTGGAAGTCTTAATTTTAAATTTTTTTACTAAAAGTTTTTTTGTTTGTTTTGATGTTACTATAAAATAGTTGATGTGCTGATAAATTTTTTTTGCTCTATCAAAAAAATTAGAACTTTTTTTACCTTTAAACTCTAAATATAAAGGATGATGAATTAAAGCTATAGTTTTGAATTTTTTAAATATTTGAATAGAATTGTGAAGTCCTTCTAAAACCAATCCATCAAATATTAAAATATTTGATAATTTAATTTTATTAATGATTTTACTTAAATTTATAAGGTCAATTTTTTTTGGATTAGGATAGTTATTTGATAACTCTATAAATTTAATAGGAATATTTTTTTTTCTTGAATACTGCAGAATATTCTTTTCATAAATGTATCCTCCTGTTTTTTGATTTATATTTCCAGGATAAAAAAAGGAGAACTCTCTAAGTTTTTTACTCAATTTCTTGTTCAAAAGAAGCCCAGGCAACATTTGATTCTGTTAAAGTTATTTTTATTTTATGAAGTTGATGATAATCATCTAAATAATCATTTTTTAATCTTACACAAATTCTTTCATAAATATCCTTAGCCAAAAACTCAGTCGATGTGATAATTCCTTTAAACTCGTCAATATCATCAAGATTTTTGTAACTATAAAATTTCAGAACTTCTGCAAGAATAGTTGTTACTACACCTAAATCCATAATAATATTGTATTCATTTACTTTTTTTGCAAAAAACTCTGCATCACACACATATGTAGCTCCATGTAAGTTTTGAGCAGGTCCAAAAACTTCACCAGGGAGAGAGTGAGCTATTAGTATATTATTTCTTACAGTTATTGAGTACATTTAATATTTGACTGCGTGCATTATAATATTTTTATTATTAAGTATAGAGATATAATCTTTTTCTAAATTTTCAAATTTACTTGTACTATTTATTAAACACAGTAATTTATCATCAGATAGCGAGTCTATTGCCATTTTAAGTCTAGATTTATATGTTTGTTTTTTTTGCATATGTAGTGGAATATTAGATACTTGAGATGAAATTATTTTCAATCTTTTAGAGTGAAATTCATTTCCTAAATTGAGTTTTCCAATCTTTTGACCGTACCAACTGGCTTCAATAATTTTACCATCTAAATTGAGTTTTGCAAATGATGCATTTAGAATCTCATAACTTGAAGTCGTATTTATAATACAATCTAAATTATTTATTTTACTGAAATTTATAAAATTTAAGTTTAGTTTTTTAACTATTTTTTTTCTGTTTGAATTAATATCTGTAACGAACAAATTCTTATATCCTCTTAATTTAAAGTAATGGGAAGTTAACAAACCAACTGAACCTAAACCTATAATTAAGATTTTATCACTTTTTTTCGGTTGAGAATCCCAAAATATATTTACGGCTGTCTCCATATTAGCGGTCAATAAATATTTTTTTATATTTTTATTTTTTATAAAGTTTATATTTTTAATATTGATTTCAAATATTGAATGATGTGGAGAAAGGGTAAAAATAGTTCTTCCAATTATTGTTTTAGGTCCATCAATTATTTCTCCAATATTAATATAACCATATTTAATTGGAAAATTAAAAGTTCCTTCTTGAAACGGACATTTCATAAGCTGAAACTGACTTTTATGAACATTACCGTTAGCAACTAATTTTTCTGTACCTTTACTTATGCCTGAAAATAGAGTTTTAACTAGAACAGTTTTGTTATTTTTATTATATCTTATTTCTTTAGATTTTATTTTTGTTTTATTTTTTTTTACAAGCCAGAAAGATTGAGATTTCATAATAATGATATAAATGTATATATAATAAATGTTAACAAAGTTTTGGGAAAATCTTACAACACAAGAGGTAAGTAAATTATCAAGAAATACTATAATTATTGTTCCTTTTTCAGCAATTGAGCAACATGGACCTCATTTACCCCTAAATACTGATAAAATAATTCTTGATAGAATAATAGAAAGATTTTGTAAAAAATATAAACAATCTAAAGATTTTGTCATACTGCCAAACCTTTGCATAGGATCATCATCAGAGCATAATAATTTTGAAGGGACTTTGAATGTAGATTCAATAGATTACATCAACTTTTGCCTAAATTACTTAGAGTCAATTTTTTCAAAAAAATTTAAAAAATTTCTTTTTTTAAATAGTCATGGAGGACAAACAAGTCATATTGAAATAATAGCAAAAGAATTAAAAAATAAATATAAGTATTCAAAAATCGTGAAGGCAAATTATTTTAAATTTGATGGATATAATAAAATAATTTCTAAAAATGAGTTAGAGCATGGATACCACGGGGGTGAATTTGAAACTTCACTAATGCTTTATTTGTCTAAAGAATTAGTTAGAAATAAAAAAATTACTAAACACAAAATCTCACCTGACTCTAAAATCAATAATATAATAGGCTTTGAAAAAAATGTTAAACTCCAATGGAGTAGTGAAGATATTAATAAAAGAGGTATTATTGGAAACCCAGTTAATGCTACTTCAAAAAAAGGTGAAAAAATCACAAATATAGCAGTTTTAACAATCAAAAAAATCGTTAAAGAGTTAAAATTATTTTAGTTCATTAAAATTTTTATAAATAAAAATTAAACTATTAATTAATCCCAAAGAAAAAATAATAGTATTAGCTAAGATGGAGTTTATTGTTGTTTCGCCAGGGCTATCAGTAAAAATATATCTTAAAAAATTTAAAAAAATTAATAATTGAATAAGTAAAATAGTCATGAATATTGGTAGTTGACCTCTAATATTTTTTTTTAGAATTATAAAAAGTGATATTGATAGTGATATAAAAATAATGCCTATAATTTCGCTTAATCCAGCTATTGCATGATTAAAAGACCCTAAATTTTTTATTGTGAACTCATTAGTAAAAACTAAAAGTTGAGCAGAATAATAGAGAAAGAAGGTAATATTGATTAAAATTAATATATTATTTGTTTTATTCATTTTTTTGGTAATGAATTTATAATAATTTATATTATATATAATTAGCATGATTAAAATATTAAAATTTACTTTAATCATCTTATTGCTTACAACTTTTAATATAAAGATAACAATGGCATTAGAGGAACCAAAATACGAAATAATCAAGACAACAAAGGATTATGAAATAAGAAAATATTTTAATCGTTTGGCTGTTCAAACAGAATATTCTTATGAAGATTCTGGGTTTAGGTATTTATTTAATTATATATCCGGTGAAAATAGTATTTCAGAAAAAGTAAGTATGACTGTGCCAGTTACTCAATCTGTTAAAATTGATATGACATCTCCAGTTGCTCAATTTAATAAGGATGGAAAGATGGTTATGCAATTTTATCTTCCATCTAAATTTACAATAGAGAATGCACCACAACCTACAAATAATCGTGTAAAATTAATCACAATGAATGGTGGGTACTTTGCTGTTCTCAAATACTCTGGAAGATCATCAGATAAAAATTATTTAAAAAAATTAAATAAATTGAAGGATTATCTAATAAAAGACCAAATAGAAATGCTTGATAGTGGCACTAAAGCAACTTTTAATGGCCCCTTCACATTGCCAATTTTCCGAAGAAATGAAGCTATGATTAAAATAAAATGGAATTAAAATCTTATTTTCATCAAATTTTAATAATAAATAAATGAAATTATTAATTTCATTATCTTTATTTTTTTTGATAGGATGCAGTGTAACATCATCTGAAAAACCTAAAATAAGTATAAATAAAAATAACAAAATTAGTAATGTTGAATTTAAAATTAATAAAAAAAATGGAGTTAAAATTAATGACTAAAATTTTATCATTATTATTTCTTTTTCTAATATATGCATGCTCTAATACTTCCCCAACTAATGTTAGCACTAGTGATGCTCAAAAAGTAACAGCCATAGAATATGGAGTTATTAAATCATCTTCACCTGTAAAAATTAAAGGTGAATCAAACTGGATAGGTGCAACTGCAGGAGGAATGATAGGTGGTTTACTTGGCACTCAGGTTTGTGGTGAAGAAGAAATTATAGGAACTAAATGTCAAGATATTGCTGTAGTGTATGGAACAATTGGTGGAGCAGCTATTGGAACAGTTGCTCAAGCTATTCTAGGAAATCATGACGGTTTTCAATACATTGTGAATATGGATGAAAATGACAAAGATTCTGCTTTTGTTCAAGGAGATAAAATTCCTATGAATATTGGTCAGAGAGTAGTCATAATATATGGTAATGATATTCGTGTAATGCCTTATGAAGAATAATTATCTTATATTATTTTTATTATTTCTATTTCCTCAAAAGTTAAACTAATTTTTGAAAATCATTTTTAATAAATTAAATTAAAACAATACTTTATATTTTTATTATTAATTATTGAATTATATAAGTATTATTATGCATTGATACGTAATTATGTTTTTTTAAGATTTGAAGAAATGAATTGGGTAGCAATTAGTGATAAAAATGCAAATATTGCTCCTATGTAAAAAACGAGAGAATGTGAATATATCCATAAAAAACCAAGCAAAACTGGTACAAAAATAGCAGCAATATGATTTATAGTAAAAGATACGCCAGCAGAACTTGCTATATCTTTTGGATCAGCAATTTTTTGAAAGTAAGTATTTATAGCTAGTGCTAATGCAAAAAACATATGGTCAACGATATATAAAAATGCTGCAATATACGCATTATTTACTAAGCCATAAGATACAAAGACAATAATCAAACCAACATATTCAAATGTAAGAGATTTTTTTTCACCAATTATGTTAATTATCTTTCCTATTCTCTCAGCAAAAACCCAATTAAACAAATAGTTAACTAAAAACAACAAAGTTACCTGTGAAGCACTATATTTAAATTTTTCTACCATCAAAAAAGCTGCGAAAACGACAAATATTTGTCTTCTTGCACCAGATAGAAAAATTAAAATATAATATAGTAAATATTTTTTTCTCAAAACTATACTTTTATGTTGAGTATTTTTTGGTTCAAAAATTGGAAATGTTAATTGTAAATAAAGCGCTATTCCAATACAAACAACACCGCATGATAAAAATATATAAATATAATCAATTTTTAGTATTTCTAACAGTGACCAAATAAACCCATATAAAATTAAGGAAGTTACAGAACCTACAGCAATTAGCTTGCCTAAAACTTGAGGAGCCTCATCTTTAGACAACCATTGCAAGCTTAAAGAATTTTTAACAGTTTCAAAATAATGAAAACCAGTGCTCATTATGATTGTTGTAAAATACAATCCATAAACAGATGGAAACAAACCTGTAATGGCAACACCCAAACCCATGATTGCTAGAGCAATAACTGAAAAAGACTGCTCTTTAATAATCAGTAAAACAAAGACAATTGTGAAGGCAAGAAATCCCGGTATTTCTCTTATACTCTGCAATATTCCAATTTCTACTCCAGTAAAATTAGCCCTTTCCACAACAAAATTATTTAATAAAGCAGACCATCCATTAAAAGCGATAGGGGTAGCAACTGACATTAATATAAGCATTAAAATTGGAGAACTGTGAGAAAAAATATTTTTCATAATAAATAATTATTGAAAAATTATATTAGTTGTTAAAATTATAAAATACATTAAAATTTATTTAAATTTCAATAAGGAGGAAAATGTCAGTAGCTAGAATTACTACTATCAATTTTAAAACTAAAGAGGATGCAGACAAATCTATTGAAGATTATTCATCAAATGCCCCGAATGAATTCCCAGAAGCAGAGCAGCTGTTGCAATTTAGAGCAAGCAATACAACTGTAATGGCAATATCTTTGTATTCAGACAATGAAGCGATGGAACGTGCTTCAGCTGCAAGATCTAAAAGAATGAGTGAAAATGAGAAGACATTTGAAGTAGTTGACACAAAGACTGGTGAGATAACTCTAAACCATAAAAAATAAATAATTTTAGACTCTTTGAGTCCAAGATTTCATTAATTGATAATTAATATCTTCTATTTCTTCTTTTCTTGAAACTGAATACTTCTTTCCAATTCCTAACTTTTTAAATCCAAGACTTAAAATTATTTTATTTGATTTGATATTACCATTCATATGACTAGCATAAATCGTATTAATAGAAGTATTAGTAAAAAAAAATTTTATCAAACTTTCACAAGCTTCTTTTGCATATTTATTTCCCCAGTATTCTTCTCCTATCCAATATCCTAACTCCCATTTGTTTTTTATAAGCTTATTAGCTATACTTATTCCACCAATGAGTTTATTTTTAAAATAAATATTGAAACTAAATTCATCTTCTTCAGTTTTTTTAATCCAATAATAAGCGTCCTTAATTGAATATGGAAATGGAACTTCTACTAACCATTTTGAAATATTCCAATTATTTAATTGATCAATAAGAGAAGGTATATCTTTAATGTTTGGTTTTTTTATAACTAAATTTAAAGTATTTATTTCTAAATTCATATGAATTAAAAATTAATTTTATTTAAATTACGTAATATTATTAACTTCTTTGACAAAATTAAACATAGAAGTCCAATCAAGATCTTTATATTTTGTTTTATCAGCCTCCTCATATAAATTAAGAGCGCTCTTACCAGTATTTAAGTTAATACCATCTAAAGATCCCTGCTCTAGCGCTAATCTTAAATCTTTTAAGGCTAAGGTATTTTTAAATCCAGGAGAAACATCATTATTGAGAACTTTAATTGGATAACTAACATTTAAATGTCCTTTTCCAGCAGCAGTTGTGGTCAATAAATTAATTGCTAATTTCAAATCTATACCTGATTTTTCAACTAGTGATAATGTTTCTGCTGTAACAATATTAGAAACAATAGACATATAATTGTTAATAATTTTCATTTTACTACCTGAGCCACTTTTTCCACAATAAACTACATCACTTCCCATTGTTTCCAAAAGCGGTTTAATATCATTAAATTTATCTTCATTACCTCCTACTAAAATTAACAGTGTTCCATCGATTGCATTATTTACTAATCTTGCTACAGGAGCATCAAACATCAAAATATTATGAGACTCAAATGATTTATTTATAGATATTGAGTCAGCAGGCAAGATGGTGCTCATATCAATATAAATAAAATCTTTTTTTCCTTGTTTTAATAATCCATCATCACCAAGACAAACATCTTTTACATTATTACCATTAGGCAACATGGTAATTACAAAATCTCTATCTTCTAACAGATTTGTAATAGTTGAAGAGTAACTTCCACCTAATTTTTCTAATTTGTTTTTGTTATTCTCATTTATAAAGGGGTCATAGAAATTTAAATTATGACCTTTTGATAATATATTAACTGCCATAGGGCAGCCCATAGTACCAACACCTATGAAACCTACTTTACTCATCAATTCTCCTTTTAAATAAAATATTATTATATTTTATACAATATATGATATAAAGTAATAAATATATGATATTTTCTTATGAATGAAAAAAATAACACAATAAGCTCAATCACATACGATTTAATAAAAAAAGATATTATTTTTGGCAAATTAAAACCTTCATCAAAACTAAAATTAGATGGTTTGAAAAATAATTATAATGCCAGCTTATCGACTATTAGAGAGACACTAAATAGACTTGCCAGCGAAGGATTTGTTCAAGCAGAAGAGCAAAGAGGTTTCTTTGTGAATTCGTTTACACAAAAAGATTTGATTGAAATATCTAATTTAAGAGTATTATTGGAATGTCATGCAATAAAATTATCTATCGACAGAGGTGATACAAATTGGGAGGGCAATCTTGTAGCATCTCATCACAAACTTCACTTATTAGAAAAAGAAATGCAAAAAGATTATAAAAAAAATAGAGAGGAATGGAAAAAATATGATTGGGAATTTCATTTAGCACTAGTTTCTAATTGTGGTTCAGACAATTTACTTAACCTCCATTCAATATTATATGATAAGTCAATTCGCTATCAAATGTCAGTACCTGCATATAGAGGTAAATCTGCTGAAGATGAGCATAAGAAAATTTTTGAAGCTGCTCTTAATAGGAGTTCAAAAGAGGCAGCAGAAACACTTGAGACTCATATTCTAAAAGGTTTAGAACATACTTTGAGTATTTTTAAAAATTAATTACTATTTATATTACTTAAATATTCAATTTTATCTGAAGTAAAAAATAAATCTTTATATTTATTTTGATTAATTTGTATAATCGCTTTTGCTACTTTTC
>CACKNC010000014.1 GCA_902601455.1 uncultured Alphaproteobacteria bacterium | reverse complement strand
GCCGTTAGTTTAATTGAAAAAAACTATGGAAAAGGTTCAATTATGAAGCTTGGATCTAAAACTAATGTTGATATAGAATCTATTTCTACAGGATCCTTAGGCTTGGATATTGCGCTAGGCATAGGTGGGGTTCCAAAGGGAAGAATAGTTGAAATATATGGCCCTGAAAGCTCTGGAAAAACTACTTTAGCTACTCATATTGTAGCTGAATCTCAGAAAAAAGGTGGAAACTGTGCATTTATTGATGCTGAGCATGCCCTAGATCCTGCATATGCAAAAAAATTAGGAGTTAATCTTGAAGAGCTTCTAATTTCTCAACCAGATACAGGTGAGCAAGGTTTAGAAATTGCTGACTCTCTAATAAAATCTGGCGGCATTGATGTTCTAGTAATTGATTCTGTTGCCGCATTAGTCCCAAGGGCTGAACTTGAAGGAGACATGGGTGACTCGTTACCTGGTTTACAGGCAAGATTAATGAGTCAAGCACTTAGAAAGCTTACTAGCTCTATAGCGCAGTCTAATACACTGGTTGTTTTCATAAATCAGCTTAGAATGAAAATTGGTGTAATGTTTGGCAGTCCTGAAACTACAACTGGAGGAAACGCTTTAAAATTTTACTCTTCAGTAAGAATGGACATAAGACGAATAGGAGCAATCAAAGACAAAGATGAAATTATTGGTAATCAGACAAGAGTAAAAATTGTAAAAAATAAAGTCGCACCTCCATTTAAGGTTGTCGAGTTTGATATTATGTATGGTGAAGGTATATCAAAACTTGGTGAACTTGTAGATCTTGGGGTTAAAGCTGAAATTATTGATAAGGCAGGATCTTGGTTTGCATATAAAGATCAAAAAATTGGCCAAGGTAGAGAAAATGTTAAAAATTTTCTAAGAGATAATCCTCCTATTGCTCAAGAAATTGAGAATAGAATTCTTCAAAATGCAGGAATTGTTGAAAAAGCTATGATGGAAGGTGAGATTAAACCTAAAGTTAAAGAAGAAAAAACTGAAGAATAATAAATATTTATATTGGTTATAAAAAAAAGGGGCTTAGCCCCTTTTTTTTTTGATTAGACATAGTAAAAATCAAGTTATAATACATCCTCATGAATTCCAGTGAAATTAGATCAATTTTTTTAAATTTTTTCAAAAAAAATGGACATGAGATTGTGCATTCAAGTCCTCTTGTGCCTCATAATGATCCTACTTTAATGTTTGCAAATTCTGGAATGGTTCAATTTAAAAATATTTTTACCGGTAAAGAAAAAAGAGATTATAATCGCGCTGTTACATCTCAAAAATGTGTAAGAGCTGGTGGCAAGCATAATGATTTAGAAAATGTTGGTTACACTGCAAGGCACCATACATTTTTTGAAATGTTAGGAAATTTTTCTTTTGGAGATTATTTTAAAAATGAAGCTATAGAATTAGCATGGAATTTAATAACGAAAGAATTAGGTATTGATAAAAAAAAACTACTAGTTACTGTTTTTAATGAAGATGAAGATGCCTATAATTTATGGAAAAGTATTGCAGGTTTAGATGATGATAAGATTATAAAGATTAATACATCTGATAATTTTTGGTCAATGGGTGATACTGGACCTTGCGGCCCTTGTTCTGAAATATTTTATGATCATGGAGATAAATATCCTGGCGGACCCCCAGGAAGCACAAATGAGGATGGTGACAGATTTATAGAAATTTGGAATTTAGTTTTTATGCAATATGAACAAATAAATGCATCTGAGAGAGTTAATCTTCCTAAACCTTCAATTGATACAGGGATGGGTTTAGAGAGAATTACTGCGTTATTAAATGGAACTAATGATAATTATAACACAGATCTTTTTAATCCTTTGATAGATAAATCAATTCAGTTATTAAATAATGAGAGTTTTAATAAAAGTCCAAGCCATAGAGTAATAGCAGATCATTTAAGATCTTCATCTTTTCTAATTGCAGATGGTGTCATGCCTTCTAATGAGGGGAGAGGTTATGTTTTGAGAAGAATTATGAGAAGAGGAATGAGACATGCTCACTCTCTTGGAAATAAAGATCCAATTTTTGCTAAAATGTTTCCTACATTACTGGAAACGTTTCAGAATTCTTATCCTGAACTTGAGAGAGCCAAGGATTTAATTTTAAGCACTTTTTTGAATGAGGAAACTAAATTTAAAGAAACAGTCGAAAAGGGACTAAAAATTTTAGAAGAAGAAATTGCCTCATCTCCAAAAAAATTAGATGGAGAAATTGCATTTAAATTATATGACACATATGGTTTTCCTCTAGATTTAACTCAAGATTATCTCAGGTCAAAAAATATTGACGTAGATATTGATTTATTCAATATAAAAATGAAAGAGCAGAAGGATAGAGCGCGTCAAAGTTGGAAGGGTACAGGAGATATTGAAGATCAAAAAAAATGGTTTCAAATTACTGAAAATTTAAGTCCAACTGAATTTTTAGGATATGAACAAACTGAAACTGAAAGTAAAATTATTTCTATAATTAAAACTGATACTGAAACTGAATCCCTATCAGAAGATGATGAGGCTATTATCATTCTTAATCAAACACCTTTTTATGGAGAAAGTGGTGGCCAAATTGGAGATAGTGGAAAAATTATTTGTGATGATAGTATTTTTGAAGTTTATGATACAACAAAATTATTTGGATCATTTTTTTTGCACCATGGAAAAGTAAAAAATGGTCAATTTTCAAAAAAAGAAAGTGTAACTGCAATAATTGACTCAAATAAACGTGAGCTAACAAAGTGTAATCACTCTTCCACGCACTTATTACATTCTGCTCTTAGAAAAGTACTAGGCAATCATGTTTCTCAAAAAGGATCTTTAGTTAATAATGAAAAACTGCGATTTGATTTTAGTCATAATGAGTCAATAAGCTCTGACAATATTATTAAAATTGAAAATTATGTTAAAATGGAAGTTACTAAAAATTCTCCTGTTAATACAAAAATTATAGATCATCAAAAAGCAATTGATGAAGGTGCTATGGCTTTATTTGGTGAAAAATATGGTGATGAAGTGCGTGTTGTATCTATGGGCAGCAAAGAAGGTAAAAAAGTATTTTCCAAAGAATTATGTGGCGGTACCCATGTTAATCAAACAGGTGATATAATTGATTTTAAAATTATTAATCAGTCAAGTGTTGCATCAGGTATTAGAAGGTTAGAGGCTTTAACTAATATTTCAGTTAAACAATATGAAAATGAACAAAATCAAATACAAAAACAAATAGAAGATGAAAATAAAAATAAAATTGATCAATTCTTAAATGAAATAAAAAAAATTGATAATAACTTTATTTATTCAAACAAAACTAATGATAGCTTATCAAATCAAATTAAAGAATTAAGAAAAATTCTAGATAGTAAGAAGTTAAATTTAAATAAAGAAAACTCATCTCAAAATATTAATATAGAAAAAATTAATAATACAATGTTTGTTTACCTTGTTGCAGATGATTATCCACCTAAATTACTAAAGCAATTTGTAGATGATCAAAAAAATAAATATAAGCAAAATTGTGTATCTCTAATTGTTTCTTCAAATAATAATAAACTATCAATTGTTCTGGGTGCTACTAATGACCTTGTTAATAAATTTGACTCTTCAAAAATTATTCAGGAAATTTCGATTTTATTAGGTGGAAAGGGTGGTGGCGGCCGAAAAGATATGGCTCAAGCTGGAGGTACTAGTTTAAGTAATTTAGAAGCAGCTATAAATAAAATTAGAGATAGACTAAATTTTTAGTTTTTCTTCTAAGTTTACTTTTAAAGCTTCTAAAAAGTCTTGCGTATTTAGCCATGCTTGATCTGAGCTAATTAGTATTGCCAAATCTTTTGTCATTTTGCCTGATTGAACTGTATTTACACATGTCTCTTCCAGATTATTTGCAAAATTAATTAAATCAGTATTTTGATCAAATTTACCTCTAAATTGCAAACCTCTTGTCCATGCAAATATTGATGCAATGGGGTTAGTTGATGTTTCCAAGCCTTTTTGATGGTTTCTGTAATGTCTAGTTACCGTTCCATGAGCTGCTTCAGCCTCTACTGTTTTACCATCAGGTGTCATCAACACACTTGTCATTAATCCAAGTGATCCATACCCTTGTGCAACAGAGTCAGATTGAACATCTCCATCATAGTTTTTACAAGCCCAAATAAAATTACCTTCCCATTTAAGAGCTGTTGCAACCATATCATCTATCAATCTATGTTCGTAAACTATATTTTTTTCTTTAAATTTTTGAGCAAACTCAGATTGAAAAACATCCTCAAATAAATCTTTAAATCTACCATCATATACTTTTAAGATTGTATTTTTTGTCGATAAGTAGACAGGCCAGTCAAGCTCCAATCCATAGTTAAAACATGCTCTAGCAAAATCGATAATTGATTGATCTAAGTTATACATTGAAAGAGCTATTCCTTCTTTTTCAAAATTATAAACATCTTTAGTGAAACCTTCACTTCCGTCTGATGGCTCAAATACCATTTTTAGTTTTCCAGGTTTTGTTATTAGTGTGTCTGTTGCTCTATATTGGTCTCCAAAGGCATGCCTAGCCACTACAATAGGTTTGTTCCAATTAGTAACTATTCTTGGAACATTTTTGCAAATTATGGGTTGTCTAAAAATTGTTCCACCTAAAATATTTCTTATTGTACCATTTGGTGAGCGCCACATTTTTTTTAAATTAAATTCTTTTACCCTATCTTCATCTGGAGTAATAGTTGCACATTTGATTCCAACTCCATATTTTTTTACAGCTTTAGCAGCATCAATTGTAATTTGGTCATCAGTTTTATCACGACTAGTAACACCTAAATCATAGTACTTTATATTAAGATCAACATATGGAAGAATTAATTTATCTTTGATGAATTCCCATATTATACGTGTCATTTCATCCCCATCCATCTCAACGACAGGGCTTTTAACTTTTATTTTGTCCATGATTTTAATATTTTATTTAATTGTTTAGGGTTCTTTATTACTTGAAAATGATTTTGTAAATTTTTATTTCCAAATTTATTTTCAATCATCATTTGAAATTGCTTTAAAAGTGGCGACCAATAGTTTTTGTAATTTAAAAAAATTATTGGCTTATTATGTAACTTAAGTACCTTCCATGATAAAACCTCTATAACTTCTTCTAGAGTTCCCGTACCTCCGGGTAAGATTAAAAAAGCATCCCCTAACTTAAATAAATATTCTTTTCTTTTTCTCATACTTGGGACTACTTTTAGTTGAGAAATATTAAAACTTACTTTTTCCTTTTTAATTAAAAATTCTGGAATAATCCCAATTACTTCGCTTTTTAAATTTGCTAGAGTTTTTGCTATTATTCCCATAAGTCCAACATTACCGCCACCATAAATTACTTTTATTCGGTAATTTGATATAATTACCGCAGTCTCTTTGGCCAATTTGTTAAATTTTTTATCTAATTTTTGTGATGCAGAACAGTAAATTGTTAGAGATTTTATATTCATAATTATGTATTAGCTCATTTTTATATGCAATTAAGAATACACAATGAGGGTTGGGTTTATTTTGTTATAAGTTGTTTAATTACAATTGTTATCATACCTTTTTACACTTTTTTTGGTATATTATTATTAATAATATCTATTTATATTTTTTATTTTTTTAGAGATCCTGTTAGATCGATACCTTCTGAGGATGTGGTTGTTTCTCCTGCAGATGGAGAAATAACTTTTATAGGAGAATCTAATTGTCCATTAGAAAATAATTCAGATAAAAATAAATATAAAAAAATAAGCATTTTTCTTAGTATATTTGATGTACACGTAAATAGAATGCCTATTGATGCAGTAATTTCTTCAATCGATTATATTCCTGGTAAGTTTTTGAATGCTACATTGGATAAATCTAGTAAAGAAAATGAAAGAAATATAATTTATGCTAGAAAAAATAATGAAAATTTTTATGTAGTTCAAATAGCTGGTTTAATTGCTAGACGGATTGTTTGTAACTTAAAAAAAAATCAAGAAGTTCAAAGAGGTCAAAGAATTGGAATTATAAAATTTGGTAGTCGGGTTGATTTATATTTACCTGAAAATTATAATATTTTAGTTGCAAAAGGGCAAAGGGTTGTTGGTGGAGAGACAATTATTTCAAATCCCAATAACATTCAAAATATAAAAACCTCTATTTTAAAATGAGTGAACAAAACATTATAAGTAAGTATGTTCCCAATTTTATAACACTTCTATCATTAAGTAGTGGATTTACATCAATCAGATTTGCACTAAAAGAAGAATGGGAGATTGCTATATATTTAATTTTACTTGCTACAATATTTGATTTTTTTGATGGTTGGTTTGCAAGAAAGCTTAAAAGTGGATCAAATTTTGGAGCTGAACTTGATTCTTTGAGTGACTTTGTTTCTTTTGGTGTTGCTCCAAGTTTTCTTATATATTTATGGTCAACTAATCTATTGGGATCACTTGGTTGGGGAGCAACATTATTTTTTGTTATATGTAGTTCGCTTAGATTAGCTAGATTTACGGCAGACATTTACATAACTAATAAACCAATAGATAAGAATGAATTTTTTACTGGCGTTCCTTCACCTGCAGCTGCTGGTTTAATACTTTTACCTCTTTTTATATTTTTTGAATTTGAGATAGATTTTTTTAAAAATGAATATTTAAATCTAATCACTACAATTTTAATTGGTTTTTTTATGATTAGTAAAATACCAACCATTTCATTAAAAAAAATAAAAATTAATCAAAAATACAAAACTTTGATTTTTTTAATTTTTGTAATTGCCTGTGTTGCATTAATTTCAAAAATTTGGCTTACTTTGATTATTTTTTTTAGTTGTTACTTAATGTCTATCTTTTATACTGTATTTCAAAGTATAAAATTTAAGAGTTAACTCTATTTTTGTACCAATTAATGACATTTTCTTTTAACATTAGAGCTGAGGGTGTAACTATTAATGTAAGAATTGTAGCGAATATCAAACCAAAAACAATAGCAGTTGATAATTGAACCCACCATTGTGTATCTGGAGAACCTCTTGTTACCTCTCTCGTAACAAAATCAATATTTGTCATTGTTACCATTGGGAGTAATCCTAGGACAGTTGTAGTAGTGGTAAGTAATACTGGTCGAAGTCTTTGAGCTCCAGTTTTAATAATAGCTTCTTTTACACTACCTGTCTTTGTTTTTAAAAAATCAAATGTATCAATTAAAATAATATTATTATTAACAACAATACCAGCTAGAGCTATAACACCTACCCCTGTCATGACTATTCCAAAGGCTTGACCAGTTATCATTAAACCAATCAAAACTCCAGCAGTTGACATTACGACTGCAAAAAGAATTAATAATCCACTATAAAAACTATTAAATTGTAAAAGAAGAATCATTAACATTAAAAATAGTGCAATGCTAAATGCTTTTGTTAAAAATGACTGCGCCTCTTGTTGGTCTTGATTTTCACCTATTAATTCAGCCCTTATATTTCCATCTAAATTATATCTTGGTAAGTCAGTCATTAATTTTCCCCTAATAAAAGGAGGATCATCAGTAATACCAAGCACATATTCCAATTCTTTAACCTTAAAATCAGCAAATACGCCTGGTTTTACATCAGCCTGAATATTAATTGCGTTCTTAGAGTCAACTCTTATGATATTTCCTGTTGTATTAGCTGCTTTTATGTCTACGAAATTAGAAATTGGAACAAGGCCATTTTGTGTAGATATTCTCAAGTTATTGATTGCATCTAATGTCCTACCTTCATTAGGATATCTTAGGTACATTGGTATACTATCATTAGAATCCTCAGGCCTATATTCACCTAATTTTAGACCGTTTGTTGCAAGTTTTATAACATTACCAATAGAGTTGATATTAACTCCAAATTTAGAGGCTTGTTTTCTATCTACTTTAATCTCCCACTCGATTCCTGGTGCTGGTAGGTTATCTTCGATGTTCATAAGGTCTGGGTAGTTATCAATAAATTTTTTTAATTTTGCTGATTCAAACAAAAGTAAATTTTTATCATTGCTTGTAAGTTTAATGTTAACTGGTTTACCAGCTGAAGGACCACCTTCTTGTTCTCGTGTTTCAACTTTAATTCCTTTAATGGATTTTGTGGCGGTAAGAATTTCATCTAATATCACTAATGAGGGACGTCTTTTATCCCAGTCATTATATTCTAGACTTATTGATCCAATGTAATCTTCTGATGATTCAGATTGTTCTGAAACATTTCCACTTAAAGAATAAATACTTTTAAATTCATTATTTCTATTTTGAATTTGTAATATTATGTTTTCAACTCTTCCAACATAATCTTTTTTTTCTTCAACTGACAAATTACCTCTAGCAAAAACGACTATCTTTGCCAGATCAGGCTCTACACTTGGGAAAAATTCTACACCTGATCCAATTCTTGTATAAGAAAAATTAACAGCAATGAGTACTGTAACTGCAGAGATTAAAACTTTTGCGGGATGGTTTAATAGGAAGCTAATAACTTTTACATATAGTCCTATAAAACCTTTTATATTTGAAATAGAGATATTTGATTCAGAAGATAAAATTTTTGCTGACTCTGAAATCTCCCTAGCACTAACTGCTTTATCTTCAGTAAACTTGTATATTCTTGGTATAATCTTTGAAAATACAAATATAAATACTACCATTGGAAATAAAAATTTAATTATAGCTAGTGGAATAGATAAAAAACTAATTGTATTAAATCCAGAACCATAAGAAATTAAATTAAATGCTATTAATGCAGATACTAGTGGTATTATTAACTGAAGAAATATTCTTGCTAAATTATTTAAAACTGTTCCAAGTACAGGAACAAAAAGTAATGCCATAAACAATGAAGACGTTAGAACGCATATTAGTGTTATTGGTAAATACTTCATGAACTCACCAGCTAATCCAGGCCAAAAAATTAGAGGGAGGAAAGCTGCCAGAGTTGTTGCTGTTGAAGATATTATAGGAAGTGACATTTTTTTAGAGGCTTCTCCATAGGCTTGAACAACTGTTAAACCTTCTTTAAGTTTCCTATCAGCATATTCTACTACAACTATTGCTCCATCAACAAGAAGACCTACTGATAAAATTAGAGCAAAAAGTACAACTATATTAATTGTAAAACCCATAATTGATAGAGCTAATAATCCAGATAAAAAAGATCCAGGAATGGATAAACCGACTAAAAGACCAGATCTGACGCCAAGTGCACCAAGAATGATTATTAATACTAATATTATAGCTGCAATAACATTGTTTTGAAGGCTGTTTAGCATAGTTTTAATGCCTTTTGATTGATCCTGACTATATAAAATTTTGATAGATGAAGGAAAGTTTGTTGATGAAGCTGAAACAACTTGTTTAACTTGGTCAATTGTTTCAATTATATTTTCTCCAATTCTTTTAGATACTTCAATTGTAACAGAATTAGATCCATTAACATTTGCATATGATTGTCTATCTTCAAAAGTTCTTTTGATTGAAGCAATATCTCTAAAGGTAATAACTGAATCACCAAATGTTTTAATAGGCGTGTTTAAAACATCTTCAATATTTTCAAATAATCCTGGAACTTTAATGTTAAAACTTCCATCCCCAGTATCCTGCCCACCTGCTGATACCATCATATTATTTTGTCTAACCGTATTTATTAAAACTTGAAGATCTATGTCATAACTTTCTAGTGCTGTTTTATCGATAAGAATATCAACTTGCTCATTTCTTTTACCACCTATTCTAGCCTCTAAAACACTTCCAATCGTCTCAATATCATCTTGTAATTCCATAGCAAGATCTTGTAATGTTCTATCAGGCAAATCTCCAACTAGTGAGATAAGTAATATTGGAAATGTACTAATATTTACTTCACTTACTGTAGGTTCATTGGCTTCATCTGGTAAGTCACCTTTTGCTCTATCAACTTTATCTCTCACATCAAGCATTGCTTGATCAGCGTTAAAACCTGCATCAAATTCTAGCAATACATTGCCACCACCAGAGTAAGCTGTTGACCTGACTTCTTTTATACCTTCAACACTTTTAACTTCATCTTCAATTGGTTTTACTAACAATCTTTCAGAATCTTCTGCTGATATACCTGTCTGGCTAAGTGAAACATATATTATTGGAATGTTTACATCTGGGGTAGACTCTTTGGGAATGGTAACATAAGTTGCTGCACCTGAGACTATAATAAATACTAGTATTCCAACAAATACTCTAGCTTTAGATAGAGCAAAATCTATTATGTTCATATTAATTAATTAGATACAGATTCGCCAATTGCAACGTATTCTTGACCTGTCACAATTAAGTTAACTTTATCAGGAAGGCCTGAAACCCAAATTCCATCTATAGTATCCTTGACTGAAGTGGTTGGATAAAAAATTACAATATTTTCATCATTAACAGCTTTTACTCCAACAGTACCGTCATCTTGAAGTGTTAATATTGAAGGAGGTATTTTATGTGCTTTTAGTTCAGAGCCAGCTATTGTTATTTTTGTAGTGATACCACTTTTAAAGGATAAGTCTGCATTATCAGCCTCAATTGTAATTTCAAAAGTTCTTGTACTCGTTTCAGCTGATGGTGAAATAAAAGAGATAACACCGATCTTTTTAATACCATTAGTATTTTCAATAACAGCTTTCGTACCTAGACTTACTTTGTTTACATCGAACTCTGATAGATAACCTTGTATTTTAATGGGGTTTAAATCAATAATCGTAAACATTACGTTGCCAGGAGTTATGTATTCACTCTCCTCAATCATTTTATCAGAAATAATTCCAGAGAAAGGTGAATTTATCAGAGTATTATTTATATCAAGTTCAATGTTCTTTAGTTGGGATTTAACATTTGCTATTTGAGCTTCAATACTTGATTGCTGAGATTCAAAATTAATAAGAATATCTTCTTGATCTGATCTTGCATTAGCAAGATTGAAAGATGCTAAACTTAATTTAGATTTTGAGCTTAAGCCTTTATCAATAAGTTGTTTTGCTGAAGCAAATTCAATTTCATAGAGTTTAATTAATTCTTTATTTTGAGATAATCTGTTAATTTTATTTTTTTCATTTAATTCTAATTCTTTGTTAAGTCTTTCAAGATCTTTTTTTGCGCTGTTTAACAATTCTTTTCTATTTTCTATGGATATTTTGATTAATTCATCACCTTTAGAAACTTTATCACCTCTTTTGAAAGATATATTTGTAATGTTACCAGTTGTTTCTGATTTAACATCAATTTTTTTATTATGAGTTGTTTGACCTTGAAGTTCAATTGATTGATCTATTTGATTGAAATTGAATTCTCTGATCTCAACTTTATTCCCAGTATCTTCAATGGTAACTTTTTCTACTAGCTCAGAATTCGATTCGTTAGCTGAAGGTGTATCATCTTGAGCATTTACATTTGTAAATTGGCCTGAACCTATCCATCCAACAACAAGTACAAATATAAATACGGCTATAAAAATTGATTTTTTCATATATAAATATTGTAATTAATATTTTTAATTAATTTAGTTTATATAAGAGATTACCTAGAAAAAACAATAGTCTTTGACTGGAATGAATAAATGAAATCTAAAGATTGGTTAAATCGTCAAAAAAGAGACTTTTATGTAAAAAAAGCAAAGAAACAAGGCTATCTTAGTAGAGCAGCCTATAAACTTATTGAAATAGAAAAAAAATTTCATTTAATAATTGATTCTAAAAAAATATTAGAATTTGGCGCTGCTCCTGGTGGTTGGAGCCAAGTTGTTATAGAAATAAATCCAAAAACAGAAATCACAGCAATAGACATTTTAGATTTAAAAATAAATCATCCTCAAATTAATTTTTATAAAGATGATTTCTTAAATTTTGATTATGGTAAAAAAGAAAATTATTATGATTTAATACTATCAGACATTGCACCAAATACTACTGGTCATCAGTCAACAGATCATTTAAGAATAGCAACAATGCTATTCGATATTATTGAGCTTATCGATAAAGTCCTTATTCATAATGGATCGTTTATTACTAAAATCTGGAAGGGTAGTGAGGAAAAAGAAATTATTAAAAAACTTAAAGAAAAATTCAAACTTGTCTCCTATTTTAAACCAGATTCATCAAGAAAAAATTCTGCTGAAATTTTTATAATTGCAAAAAATTTTATTAAATAAATGATTATAGAAAATGAAACAATTTTAATTGTTGACTATGGTTCACAATATACACAATTGATTGCAAGAAAAATAAGAGAACAAAATGTCTATTGTTTAGTTCATCCTTATAATAAAATTGGATCAAAAATTTTAAAAAATAAAAATTTATCAGGAATTATTTTATCTGGTGGTCCTAATTCTGTAAAAGATAAAAAATCACCTAAATTAGATAAAAAAATTCTTGGATTAAAAATTCCTATACTTGGTATCTGTTATGGATTGCAATTACTTTGTAAGGAATTTAATGGAAAAATTGGACAATCAAGTTCAAGAGAGTACGGTCATTCATTAATTAATTGTATAAATCAATCGCAATTATTCAAAGGTGTAAAAAAGAATAGCCAGGTTTGGATGTCTCATGGCGATCATATCGAAAAAGCACCAAATGGATTTGTTGTAACCTCATTTTCTAATAAAAATATTATCTCCTCTATTCAAAATAAAAAAAAGATGATTTATGGATTGCAGTTTCATCCTGAAGTTTATCATTCATTAGATGGAAATAAGATATTGTCTAATTTTCTTTCAAAGATTTGTAAAATTTCTTCTTATTTTAAGCTAGATGATTTTTTAAGTAATAAAATTTATGACTATAAAAAAAAATTAAACAATAAAAAAGTTATATGCGGAGTGTCAGGAGGTGTTGACTCTACCGTAACTTCTTTTCTATTACATAAAGCTATAAAAAATAACTTATATTGTATTTTCGTTGATCATGGACTTTTGAGATTTAAAGAATCAAATGAAGTAGTGACAATTTTTAAAAAAAAATTTGGAAAAAACTTTAAACGTGTTGATGCATCTAATATATTTTTATCAAAATTAAAAAAAATAAAAGATCCAGAGAAAAAAAGAAAAATTATTGGAAAAACATTTATTGAAATTTTTGAAAAAGAAGCAAAAAAAATTAAAAATGTTCAATATCTTGCTCAAGGTACTTTATATCCAGATATTATTGAAAGCATTCCTTTTTTTGGTGGCCCAACTGCTAAAATTAAAAGTCATCATAATGTTGGCGGCCTCCCAAAAAAAATGAATTTAAAAATTGTTGAACCTCTAAAAGAGTTATTCAAAGATGAAGTTAGGATATTAGGAAAAAAACTTAAAATTAGCTCTGACTTGTTAAATAGACATCCTTTTCCAGGTCCTGGACTAGCAATAAGAATTCCAGGAGAAATAGATAGAAAAAAAATTGATATCTTGAAAAGAGTTGACAATCACTTCATAAATTATTTGAAAAAACGAAATATTTATAAAAAAATATGGCAAGCATTTGCGATTTTACTTCCAGTAAAATCTGTTGGTGTAATGGGTGATGAGAGAACATATAGTTATTCAATTGCTATTAGGGCCGTAACATCAGTTGATGGGATGACAGCTGATTTCTATATGTTTAGCAAAGAAGACTTAACTGAGATATCTAAACAAATAATAAGCAATGTTAAAGAAGTTAACAGAGTTCTTTATGATTTCACTTCTAAACCACCAGGAACAATTGAGTGGGAGTAGAGCTATTTATTTACAATAAATATTTGAGCCCTTCTTATTGATAGTAATAATTTATCTATATCTTCATATTTGCTATTTTTCCTATTATTAATAAAAAGGTGAAAAAAAGTTTTTGTTTTTTTCTTTTCTTTATATTTTTTTAAAACACAATCAGGTGATGCATGGGTATGTTTATAGAATGAAAAAATTGCTTCATTTGATTTAAAATTTAGCGCGTAATCTTTCCAATTTCCATTTGATACGCCAAGAGAATAGCAATTAAGTATTTTGCTTAATTCAGATTTTGAAAAATATAGTTTATGATTGTTTGATATGGAAGTAGATGATACTGAACCCATAATATTTAGTATATCAAAAAAAAAATGCCTGTAAATGCTACAAATAATAAATTTGGCTGGTTAGCCCCTGATTTTAAACTTTTAGATGTCAGTGGCTCAAAATTATCATTAAGTGAATTAAAGGGCACAAATGGCACAGTAATTGTATTTATTTGTAATCATTGCCCCTATGTTGTTGCTATAGCTGAAAGATTGAGCACAGAAGCAAGAGAATTAAGCAATTTGTCTATTAATACAATAGCTATAATGTCTAATGATGTCATACAATATCCCAATGATTCATATGAGAATATGAAATTATTTGCAAAAAATTATAATTTTACGTTTCCGTATCTTTTTGATGAAACACAAAAAGTGGCTAAAGATTATGGTGCAGTTTGCACTCCTGATTTTTTTGGGTTTAATAAAAAAAATTTATTATGTTACAGGGGTAGAATAGACTCTGGTGTAATGAAATCTGACAATCAGAAAATTGAAAGAGAACTATATAACGCTATGGTAAAAATTAAAAATGATGGTATAGGGCCAGAAAAACAATTAAACAGTTTTGGCTGCTCTATAAAGTGGAAATAAAATGAGTGATAATCTAGTTAGTAAGAAAAATTTTTTAAACCAAGCAACTGAATTAATAAAAAATAATCTTAAAAATATTATAATTTTTCTTTTTTTATGTTTTTTTTTATTTTTGTCTTTTCAAATTTACTCATTTTATATTTCAAAAAAAATTCGAAATCATAGCATTTCTTTTTTTTCTGCACAAAACAGTGATGACTCTGATTTAATAAAAGATACATTTACAAATCTAAGCAATGATAATGATTTTTATAGCGTTCTTGCTAAATTAGAACTAATAGAAAATAGTATTAAAGAAAAAAATATTCAAGAAACTGTATCTATGTATTTAGAAGTTATAAATCAAAAAAACCTAGACACTGTTTACAAATCTGCAATTGCTGCAAAAGCATCTTATCAATTAATAGATATTAATTTTGATGATTTGTCTGCAAATTATTTGGATCCAATTGAGGAGTTTATTTCTTATATTGATGAGACTTTAGATTCATACAAAGGAATAAAATTAGAACTTCATTATTTAACAATAATCTTAGATGCTGAAAAAAATAGTATTGATTACTTAAGCGCAGAAGGTTTAAATGATATTTATGATAATATAATGAATTCTGATGTTGTTTCTTCTGTCATTAAAGAAAGAGTTAATAAAATCCATGAGTTCTACTCAAATAAATAGAATTTTTTTTTTAATTCTTTCAGTTTTTTTTCTCTTTTCTTGCAGTACTGATAGTGTTTATAAAAAAATTAAACCCAAAACTTATGAAGTGCCATTAGTGGAAAAAATGGATGATGGTAATATTAGTATAACAGATTTAACAACTAAACAAATTGATCTTGGAAATGAGATATTTCTTAAAGATTTTAAAAATGAAAATAAATATTTTAATAATGTCATAATAAAAAATGATCAAATTTATGCATATGAAAATAATAAATTATATAACTTTGATTATATTACTGGCGATTTAATTTCTCATAAAGATTTAAGTTTATCAAATGATGAAGATGTATTAATCACTTTTAAGCATATCAACAGTTCTTTTATTTTATCATTTAAATCTGGAAAGATTTTAAGACTAAATATGAATTTTGAAATAATATGGAAGCATGAAGCTAATCAGAAATTATATACACAACTATTTGTACACAATGAACAAATTATATTAATTTATGGAGATGAGATAAAAGGATTGAGTTTAAAAGATGGAAATCCAATATGGTCTGAAGTTTATAAAGATAAGCCCATTTATCAAGCTTCAGGGGGGCAAATAGCAAGTTTTTTTAATATAATTTATTTTATTTTACCAAATAATAGCATTGGAGCAATTGACCTTAATTTTGGCACTATTCACAATTCTAAATTTGATGATATTCCAATAGTTAGTTCTTTAAACAATGCAAAAGATAAAATTCATATTTATGAAAATTATCTAACCTATATAGATGAGGGTAAGTATTTATATACTTTAGATATATTCAATAACAAATTTATTTTGTTTAAACAAAATATCAATTTATTATCTTCAAGTTTTTTATTTAACAATTCAATCATTATAAAAGAGGGAAATTATCTTCAGGCTATTAACCTTAGTAATGGCGAAACATATTGGTTAATAAGTGATGAAAAAATATCAGAAAAATCTGAAATAGTAGCTGTAAGAAATTATAAAGAAAACATTGAAATATTTTTAAATAATGGTGAAGTATTAACAATTAATAACAAAAAATTAATAGATATTACCAATTTAGATGTTGGAAAGATAAACTATATATCTTTTGAAAAACAAAGCATTATTGTTTATTCTAAAAATAAAAAAAATATAATTTTTTAAAAATGAATCTTTTGTTAATAGGAAAGCCTAATGCAGGTAAATCATCTCTTTATAATATTTTAACATCGGGAAAAAATAATATTATACACAAAGAGGAGGGTACTACAAGGGATTGGCATAAAAGCTCTGTAAAAGATTTGGATAATATTTTTATATATGACACTCCTGGTGTTATTATACAGAATGATAAAATCGATAAATTTCATTTTTCTGATTTATTTAATTCAATTGATAAGCTTATATACGTTATCGATTTTAAAGATAAATATTATGAAAATGAAATTCAATCTATAAATAAATTAAGAAGCTTAAATAAAGATATCATTTTAGTAATAAATAAAGATGATAATAATGAGCAAAATTTAAACACAAGTTTGTTTGGAATTAACAATATATTTTTTATCTCTTGCGCTCACAAAATAGGTATTGAAAATATTTATTCATATTTAGAGCAGTATGATTATAAAATCGAAAAAAAATTTGAATCTTCTTTTTCAATTGCTATTTTTGGTAAACCTAATGCTGGAAAAAGTACATTAGCTAATTCTCTTATAGGTTACGATCGAATCCAAACAAGCCCTATTGCCGGGACAACTTCAGATTTTGTAGAGGATTCATTTATATATAAAAACCAAAAATTTAAAATTTTAGATACAGCTGGAATATTTAAAAAAAATAAAATTGATAATAATTCAATTAATTTTGAAGCTATAAGAAAATCACTAGAGATAATCAATAGAATAGATTTAAGTATAATGTTAATCGACTCAAATAATGGTTTTGACTCACAAATAAAAAAAATTTTAAGTATGCTTATAAATAAATCTAGATCAGTTATGATAGTATTTAATAAAATTGATACTATTAACAATAAAAATGAATTTATAAGGCAATCTAGATCAGAAATTAAGGAAACTTATTCTCAAACAAAAAATCTGTCTATAATATTCATATCAGCTAATAATAAATTTAATGTTGATAAATTAAAATCAACGTTATTTGCAAAATCTAATAGAATTGTAAAAAAACTTTCTACAAGTAAATTGAATGCTTGCTTAAAGAAGTCATCTGCAGAAAAACCACATCCTTTAATCAAAGGAAAATCCGTAAAGTTCAAATATGCTGTGCAAATTTCTACATCACCGTTTACAATTAAAATATTTTCAAATTTTTCTAAAGAAATAAAAAAAAACTATAAAACTTATCTTGCTAATAATTTTATTAAAGCTTTTAAGATTGAAGACACTAAAGTAAATCTAATATTTACTTCAGCTAGAAATCCATTTAACTAATATCTTCTTTATTTACACCTGTAATAGTTTCCAATAAGCTATTATTAAAACTTTCTAGTTCTGATAGTAAATAAGAGTTTTCTAGAAGCCAAGTATTTATAAATTTTAAAAATTCAAAATCATTAGTAAAGTAAATTATTGTACTAAAAATTATGTAGTTAAATACAAATCCAAATAAAAAACCAAATAATTTATCAATGACTACACCTAATATTTGTTTATCAATATCAGAGGAAATAATTTTTCTTATTTTTTTTAAAATAAATAATGAAACAAGAAATATTATTGGAATAGATATTAATATTGAAAGTATATTAGTTATTTGATCAATGTTACTAAAAAAATTAATATATAGTAATTGTGAGTTAAGAAAATCTGATAGATCAGTATAAAAATATATTGTAATAATGATTGATCCAATCCATGTAAGTAAACCTAGAATTGAAGCTATTATACCTTTCCAAAAACAAAATATTACTAATATAGATGCAATTGCTAGAAATATATAATCTAGTGGTATAATTAAATTATTTGTCATTATTAAAAATAATTATTAAAGATGGTAAAAAAATTAATACACCAATCATGGCAAATATCATAGCCATTGATGTAAATATTCCAAAAATAACTGTTGGAATGAAGCTTGAAAAAATTAATACCGAGAATCCAAGAGTTATGGTTATTGAGGTTGTTAAAACTGCTAAACCCGCACTCATGTTAGTTAGGTTAATTGACTGTATCACGGTATTATTTTTCCTGAATTCAATAAAACGATATAAATAATGAATCGTGTTATCTACTGCAATACCAATAGTTATGGCTGCAATTGTGATTGTCATAATATCCAATGGGATTGATAAAAAACCAATAATTCCTAAAATAAATGATGAGGCAAAAATATTTGGTATTATCGCCAAAATACTTAATTTTATTGATTTAAATAATATTATAAACATTAAAAAAATTAAAATTATAACAAATCCAAGCGACTTTATCTGAGACTCAAATAATGAGTCCAACATATTATTATAGAGCACAAGTAAGCCATTAACTTTATAATTTTCTAAAGATGAGTTACGGTTCTTCTCAATAAAATTATTAATATCTAGAATAAGATTTTTTCTATTTATGTTTTCAGAATCTCTTATTCTTGCAGTAATTTTTGCCATGTTTTGATCAATAACTAGATAAGGGTAAATAAGATCTTGCTTGTATGTCTCTGGAATTTCATTGTAAAGTACTGATAATTCAAAAATATTTAGAGGCTTCTTATTAATTAAATTCGCTAATTCAATCAGGGATATTATTGATTGTACTTTACCAACTTCATATTTGCCCTCTAAATAAATATGAATTTTGGAAATCATATCTATTTTGTCTTGAGTGAACCAGTTTTCAGATACATTATTTGAAAATATATCATCATCTAAAAAGTCATCTTCAAACTCTTCTTCATCTATATCCTCTTCATTTTCATTAGTTAGTGCAAAAATATCATCATTTTTATTAAAAGTTAAAATAATATCTAAGGGTGTAGTGCCACCCAATTCTTCATCAATTAATTTCATACCTTTATAAATTTCAGTATTTTTTTTAAAATAATTTACAAAACTATTCTCAACTCCAAGATTTGTTGCCCCATAAATAGATAAAATAAATAAAAATAAACTGGAAAATATAATTTTTTTTGAATGATTTGATACTATTGATATGAAATTTACTCTTAATAATGTTTTATTTATATTTCTTTTATAATTAACTGAAAATAAAATAATAAATAATGGAAGAATTGTAAATGAGCAAAGTAAAGATGTAACTAGTGAAATTATCATTATGAAGCCAAAGTCTATTATAGGTTTAATATCTGTGATAGTCAGTGATCCAAAAGCAACCATAGTAGTTAGTATTGTATAAAGACATGGCCAAAACATATTTTTTAATGTTGATGTTAATTTATTTAAGTCATCTTCAAGTAATCTATAATAATTTATTATATGTATATTCATTGAAATTGATAAAATAAAAATTAATGCGGAAAAATTTGATGATATTGCGGTTACTTCAATTTGTGTAAAACCAAGTATTCCAGTTATTAGAACAATGGAATAAGAAGAAGTTAGTAGACATATAATTACCCATATTAGTTGTCTAAAAATAATTAATAGAATTAGAATAATTATTAGAACTACCAATATACTAAATACAACTATGTCTTTTTTTACAAAGTTGATTACATCATTTGCAATCATCTCAACTCCCCCAAGATAATAAGAGTGTTTTTTGTCAGCTTTATCAATTATAGATCTAATGTTATTAATTAACTTATTTCTCTTTTCATCATGCAAATTTTTAATTTGAAGATATTCTTTTTTGGAAATTATCGAATTTTTAAAATTTTTTTGAGCTGATATTAATTCTAAATTTTTATTTAGATAAATTACTATTGAGAACACATTGGCATCCTCGTTTATAATCTGATTTATGTAAACTGGATTGTCTATGAATTCATCTATTACATGATTTAAATTTGAATCTGAGTTCCTTAAATTTTCAATATTATTACTATTTAGATTTGCAAGAGTGGTATTATTAAGAAAAAGAATTGGTGCATCAATAAAGCTAAATACTTGAGTAACCTCATCTAATTCTAAAAGTTTTGATGAAATTATTTTAAAATTGTTAATAAAATTTTCATTAATCTCACCATTTCTTTTTACAGCCAGAACTAAAAAATTATCTGTGGAAAATATTTCGTTGTAGTAATTAAAATATTTAAATTCTTTATCATTCTGGGCAACTAAGGTGTCTGATGAAGCATCAATTCTAAAATTTTGAATAAATATAACAGAAGTTATAAAAAGTAATAATGCAAGAAAACAAAAAGTTGTTATTTTTAATCTAGACAAATTTTCTCTCAACTCTTTTAGATATTGAGGTTAAGATTTCATGACTAATTGTGCCACAATTGTCCGCCATGTAATCAATACCATAATTTTCATTTATAATTTCTACATAATTTTCATTTTTAAATTTATTTATGTCTCTTTTGATTTCAATTATTATACTATCCATAGATACTCTGCCTATTATATTATATTTTTTATTTTTTGAGAATACCACACCATTATTACTTAATATTCTGTTAAGTCCATCACCATAACCAATACCTATAATTGCTACCCATATATCCTTTTTAGTTTTATAGGTTTGATTATATCCAACAAATTGATTTTTTTTTAGCCTCTTAATTTGTAAAATTTTTGCTTTAAGTTTTAATACTGGTTTGATATTTTTTTTCAAAATTATATTATTGAAATGACCTCCATAAAGGCTTATTCCTGGTCTTATCATATCAAACAAATAGTCTTCTGACAAAACACTACCAAAAGAATTTGCTAAAGAGAATATTATTTTATTTTTGTTATTTTTATTAGTTATCTTTTTAAATTTATTAAGCTGAATATTATTATAAGGGTTATTTTTTTGATCGGCACTAGCTAAGTGACTAATAATTATTTTAATTTTTTTGTCTTCAAATTTTATTTTATTTTGTTCATCATAATCAATTCCAAGTCTATTAATGCCTGTATTTATCTGAATCCCATAATTTAATGAAAGTTTTTTAAATTTATTATAGTCGGTTACGTTAGATAAAATAGGTATTAAATTATATTTTTTAAAAACTTTATAATTATTAAACTCAGTACCATTAAGTATATATATACTAGCATTTGAAAAATTTTCTCTCAACGATATACCTTCTTGTGTTGTTGCTACAAAAAAATGCTTGCATCCTCTAGTAAAAAGTAATCGAAAAATATTTTTAGCTCCTAGTCCATAACCATCTGATTTTATAGTTGGTGCACAAAATACATTTTTACTCAAGTTATTGAAATAATTATAATTGTGAATAATATTTTTTTTAGAGATTTCTAAAATTACGTTATTTTGTATCACTCCATTATATTATCATAATCTTTATTATTAAGGTCGCTGAATCTTGTATAATTGGACTCAAAATGCGTTTTTATTGTTCCAATGGGCCCATGTCTTTGTTTAGCAATAATAATTTCAGCTGTATTATATGCCTTTTCACACAGCTCTTGCCATCTACTTGTCCTCTCATTGTACTTATCTTCAGTTTCTTCAGGTTTTTTTATAGGTTCCATTCTTTCTAAGTAATAACTTTCTCTAAAAATAAACATTACAACATCTGAGTCTTGTTCAATGGTTCCACTTTCTCTTAAATCTGAGAGTTGCGGCCTCTTATCTTCTCTTTGCTCAACCTGTCTAGATAATTGTGATAGTGCTATAATTGGAATATTTAATTCTTTTGCAATTGCTTTTAAACCTCTAGTTATTTCAGATATTTCTTGAACTCTGCCTTCGCTTTTACCTTTATTTGTTGAAGACATTAATTGTAAGTAATCTATTATTATTAAATCAATTCCATATAGTCTCTGAAGCCTTCTAGCTCTTGCTCTTAGAGTGGCAATTGTTAAAATTGGATTGTCATCTATGAATAAATTTAATTCTTCAAGTTCTGATGTTGATTTTGCAATTTTTTTAAAATCTTCTTTTGATAATTCAGCTTTCCTCATTTTATCTCCAGAGATTTTAGTCTGCTCAGCTAGAATTCTGGTTGCTAATTGCTCAGAAGACATTTCAAGGGAAAAAAAAGCAACTTTACCACCCTCTATATGATTTTTATTGCCGAACTCATCAATTTTTTCTCTAAAATTTCTCGCTACGTTAAAAGCTATATTAGTTCCTAATGCAGTTTTCCCCATAGAAGGTCTTCCTGCTATAATTATCAAATCTGACTTGTGTAATCCCCCTAATTTACTATCCAAGTCTCTTAAACCTGAAGCTACACCAGCAATTTTACCTTCTCTTTTAAAAGACTCATTTATAATATTTACTGCATCTTTTAGAGCTTCTCCAAATTTAGAATATTTTCTTTCAGCATTTCCTAAGTTTGACAAATTGTATAAATCATTTTCCGCATTTTCGATCAACGTTTCTCCTGTAATGTCTGCATCTTTATCAAATGTTTCATGAATCATATTTTGACCAATACCTATTAATGATCTTTTAAGGTATAGTTCATAAATTATTTTTGCATATTGGTATGTGTTTTGTGTTGATGGAGAAGAGTCTTTAATTTGATTTAAATATCTAGTAATCTCTGTTCCAAAGTTTTCATCGGATAAATAATTTTTTAGAGTAATTGGTGAAACTAGAATATTTTTATTCAATAGCTCTTTTATTTTTTTAAATATAATTTGATGATTCTCACTCACAAAATGCGTTTCATCAATAAAATCTGATATTTTTTCAAAATTCCTATTATCCCACAATAAACAACCAATTAAAGCAGCTTCAGCTTCAATATTTGAAAAACTCTCTGTTATATTATCTTCTGAACTTGTAATCTTAACAATTTTATCTGTTTCCATTGATTATATAAATAAATTTTTTTATCTTTATTCTCAATAAAACAAATTAAAATTAGCAATTAATAGGTTAATATCTTTCTAATAATGTGTATAAAAAAAATTAGTTTTTATTTACTTTAACAACTATTGTTTCTGATATATCCGGATATGGGCTAATTGAAATTTCGTGATCGCCTATTTCTCTAATTGAATTTTTCATAATAATATCGTCAGAATGAATTATTACATCATTATCCTTTAACATACTTATAATTTCTTTTTTTGAAATTGATCCGTATAGCTGATTTTTTTCATCAGCTTCTTTACTAAATTCTATATTTAATTTCTTAATTTTTTCTAAAGTTTTATTTGCATCCTGTAGTTTTTTTTCTTCTCTTACATTAACTTCATCTTTAATTTTTTCATAATATTCTAGATTTTTTTTATTTTCTCTTAATGCCATTTTATTTGGGAATAAAAAATTTCTAGCGTATCCGTCTTTCACGTAAACAAGCTCACCAATTTTGCCAAGTTTCTTTATGTTAGTTGTTAAAATTACTTTCATTTTTAAAAATAAGCCTTGTTTGTATATGACATTAACCCCAAAAATCTAGCTCTTTTAATTGCTATTGATAATTCCTTTTGCTTAGATCTAGATACATTAGTGATTCTCGAAGGTATAATTTTACCTTTTTCACTTACATATCTTGATAGCATCCTAACATCTTTATAATCAATTATAGGAGAGTTTTTTTGACTAAATGGACAAAATTTTTTTCTATCCTCAAATGGAGAATTTTTATTATCATCACGGGTTCTTGATTTAAATTTTTTATTTTTTTTCATTATCTAATTTTGTTGGAAGTTCCTGGTGTTTATCTACTTTAATGAAGATATGTCTTATAAAACTCTCATTTTGAGTTAGGTTTTTATTCAAATTTTCAATTTTAACACCGTCTATTTCAATCTGAAAGAAATTGTAAAAAGCTTTAGTAAAATTACCAATCTTATAACTGAGGTCTTTAAGTCCCCAATCCTCATTATTAATGATATTGCCAGAATTATCGTTAATTAGTTTAGTAAACTGATCAATTAAATTTTTTTTTGAGGTAGTGCTAATTTCAGGACTAATTAGAAGAACTGCTTCAAATTTATTCATAAACTCCTTGGTTAAATCTCAAAACTTATTTTTCGAGAGAAGTTATTCTTGCATATATTTATTTTTTTCAATAAATCAAGTGATTATGACAGCTGTAGTTTTTCCTGGTCAGGGTAGTCAATATCGAAATATGGCCATGGATTTCAATGAAAATTTCAAAATATCAAGATTGTTATTTGAGGAAATCGAAGACTGTACAGGTATAAATATTAGAAAAATAATCTCTCAAGATCAGGATAGTGAATTAAATCAAACCAACTTTACACAAATTGCAATATTTTCTGCTTCCATAGTAATATATAAAACTCTAATTGATGAAATTTCATTAGAAACTATAAAGCCACAAATCGTTCTTGGTCATTCACTTGGAGAATATACAGCTCTAGTTGCTAGCAACATACTATCTGTTTCTGATGCTTCAAAGCTTATAAAATCTAGAGGTGAATTAATGAATTCTGCAATAGAGCCAAATATTTCAGGAATGGCAGCACTAATAGGTAAAAATTCCGATTATGTTGAAAAAGTCATACTAGATAATGATTTAAATGTCCAAATTGCTAATGATAACTCTCCAATGCAAGTAGTTATTTCTGGGTTAATTAAGGATATTAATTATTCAGAACAAATATTCATTTCTAATGGATTAAAAAGATATGTTAAACTAAATGTATCAGCTGCTTTTCATAGTAAGTTTATGATTGAAGCACAAAATAAGCTTAACTTAATAATTGACACTTTATCTTTTTGTGAACCAGATATTTCAATTATTTCAAATTTTAATTCAAAGATAAGTAAAGATAAGAACGAAATTATTATATCATTAAAAAATCAAATGGCGAACAAAGTTAAGTGGACTGACAGTATTAGAAATCTAGAAAAAAGTGATATATCCGAAATTATAGAGATTGGTCCTGGAAAAATATTATCCGGTTTAATTTCTAGAATCTCTAAAAAATTTGATATTAAGACAATAGATAAAATTGAAGATTTAAAACAATTTAAAAAAACATTATGAAAAAAGTATTTATAACTGGAAGTTCAGGGGGTATTGGAAGCTCTATAACGGATAAATTTTTTTCATTAAATTATAAGTTAGTTTTAACCTCATCATCTGAACAAAATATAATATCTCTAAAAAAAAAATATGGTGAAAATCATCATTATTATTTATTAAATTTTAATGATGAAATAAAATTAGAAGAAGTATTAAAAAAAATCTCCATTGAACACAAAGACATTAATATTATTATTAATAATGCAGGAATTACAGATGACTCATTAATTTTGAGAATGAAAACAGATCAATGGAATAGAGTTATTCAAGCTAATCTATCTTCTAATTTTCTAATTTCAAAATATTTGTTACCAAACATGATTAGAGCAAAGGAAGGTAAAATAATTGGTATTTCTTCAGTTGTAGCAATTTCTGGAAATCCAGGACAATCGAATTACGTAGCTGCAAAATCAGGTATGGTTGGTTTTTATAAATCTTTAGCACTTGAAGTAGCCTCAAGAAATATTAATGTTAACTTAATATCACCAGGATTTATAGTATCTCCAATGACTGATAAATTAGATGATAAGCAAAAAAATCAGATATTAGAAAAGATACCTATGAAAAGATTCGGGGAACCTAATGAAATAGCTAATTTAGTTTATTTTCTTTCTGAAGATCAATCAAATTACATTACAGGACAAAACTTTCATGTAAATGGTGGAATGTTAATGGTTTAATGTGTTGACATTATCTAAATTAATATTCTATTAAACAAACATAAATCAAGGAGTTAATAATGAGTGAAGTAGAATCTCAAGTTAAGCAAATAGTAGTTGATCATCTTGGTATTGATGAAGCTAAAGTTACACCAGAATCTAAATTTATAGATGATTTAGGTGCTGATAGTTTGGATACAGTTGAGTTAGTCATGGCATTTGAAGAAAAATTTGGTATAGAAATTCCTGATGATGCAGCAGAAACTATTCAAACAGTCCAAAATGCTATAGATTATATTCAAAGCAAAAAATAATTAAATAATTATAAATGAAAAAGGTAGTTGTTACTGGTTTAGGCTTATTAACGTCCATTGGTAACAATAAAGACAGTACTTGGAAGAATTTAATCAATTGTAAATCAGGTATTAAAAAAATTAATCATTTTGACACAGATGGTTTAGTATGTAAAATTGCAGGCCACATTACTCATAAAGAAAACGAACCTTTTTATTATGATCGATCATTAAATCTTGAAATAAAAGATATCAAAAGAAATGATAGATTTATTCAGTATGGAATTGCCGCTGCTAAAATGGCTATTGAGGATGCAGGAATAAACTTGCTTAATGAAGAAGAGAAACTCAAAATTGGAGTAAGCGTTGGATCAGGCATAGGTGGTTTGGAAACTATATATGAGGGTTCTTTGACCCTAGATAATAAAGGCCCGAGAAAATTATCTCCTTTTTTTATACCATCATCTCTAGTCAACCTTCTTTCAGGACAAATATCAATTAAATATGGCTTTAAAGGCCCTAATCATTCTGTTGTAACTGCTTGTGCTACTGGAGCGCATTCCATCGGAGACGCTGGAGAAATGATTAAAAGAGGTGCTGCAAATATTATGGTTGCTGGTGGTTCAGAAGCAGCTGTTTGTAAATTGGGGGTGGCTGGTTTTTGTGCAGCAAGAAGTTTAAGTACTTCATATAATGATAATCCAGAGGAGTCATCACGTCCATGGGATAAAAACCGAGATGGTTTTGTTATGGGCGAAGGGTCAGGAATATTAGTCCTAGAGGAAATGGAGCATGCCAAAAAAAGAGGTGCTCATATTTATGCCGAACTTTCTGGTTATGGTATGTCAGGAGATGCTTACCACATTACAGCTCCAGCTGAAGATGGTGATGGAGGTTATAGAGCAATGCAAGAGGCATTAAAAATGGCAGAAATAAATAGTGAAAAAGTTGATTATTTGAATGCGCATGGAACATCTACTATATTAGGTGATCAAATTGAGTTAAATGCAATAATGAGATTATTTAAAAATAATAGTGATTTATTTGTAAGTTCAACCAAATCATCAATAGGTCATCTACTTGGAGCTGCAGGTAGCGTAGAGGCAATTTTTTCGATATTAGCTTTAAATGAAGGTACATTACCGGCAACGATGAATCTTGAAGACCCAATTGACTCAAAAAACGTCAATCTCATTGCTAAAGAACCAATTAAAAAAAGTATTAATACAGTCTTAAGTAATTCATTTGGTTTTGGAGGAACAAATACTGCGCTTTTATTTAAAAGTATCTAGTTTTTTTTTTATATTATTTCTTTTTTATATAATTTTTATTATTTTTATTAAAGATGTATCAATCAAAAAAAATTTTATATTAATAGATATAAAAGAGAGTCACACAAATATAATAGATAAAAATATAGATGATAATAAACTAAATTTATATATCTATAAATCTTTTATTAAGATTTCATTATTTTTTAATTCAAAAATTCATCATGGAAAATTTAAAATAACAGATGATGACAATTTTATTAATTTCTATAATTTAATTTCAAAACCAAGTAATTATTTAGAAAAAATTACTATAGTTGAAGGCTGGTCAAAAAAAAAATTAAATAAATTATTATATAAATACTTCCAGGATTATGAAGAATTTCAGTATAACGAATTAATTGCAGATACATATTATTTTCATGATGGTGTAAATTTTAATGTATTTAAAAATCAAATCGATAGAATTTTTGTAAATATGATCAAAAAATATGAAGATCATATATTGTTAAAAAAATTTACTTTTGAAGAAATATTAATAATTGGTTCATTACTTGAAAAAGAAGGAATAAATTATGAAGATAAAAAAGAAATATTTTCAGTAATAATTAATAGATTGGATATAGGTATGAAATTACAGATTGATGCAACTGTGATATATTCAATTACTAGAGGGAATAAAGAACTTAATAGAAAACTTAGTTTTAAAGATTTAAAAATAAAAGATGATTTTAATACTTATTATATATATGGGTTACCCCCGACTCCTATTTCGTATGTTGGCGCAAAAACAATTGATTTAATTTTTGAAAATCATAAAAGCAATTATTTATTTTATTTTTATAATATATTAGAAAAAAAACATATATTTTCAACTAATTATGATAACCATCTATATAAATTAAATGAGTACAGGAAAAAAATTTAAATCTATTATAATTTCTTCGCCATCAGGTGCCGGAAAAACAACTTTGTGTAAATTATTGATTAAAAAAATGAAAAATATATCATTATCAATATCTTATACTTCTAGGAATCAAAGATTAAATGAAATTAATGGAAAAGATTATTATTTTGTAAATAAAAATAAATTTATTGATTTAAAAAAGAAAAACTATTTCATTGAAACAGCTATAAATTTTGGTAATCATTATGGATCACCTTATAAAAATTTAAATACTAAAAATAAAAATATTCTTTATGATATTGACTGGAAGGGTGCTAGAAAAATAAGAAAAAAAATGAATAAAAATGAAATAATTGATTTTTTTATTTTACCGCCATCAGTAAAAGAACTCAAAAAAAGACTAGTTAAAAGAGGTCGCGATAATTCCGAAGATATTAATCTTAGACTTTCATATGCAATTAATGAAATAAGTCATTATAATGAATACTCATATATTCTTATTAATCAAAATGTAATGAAAACTGTAAATGATATAATTCATATTATTAAATATAGAAATATATTAGAAGAAAATAAAAAATTAACTGATAAAAAAATCAAGTCTCTTATAAATATTTAAAATAGCATCATATTCTAAATCTTCGTATCTTGAATTTTGATATTCTTTTATAATTTTTTTGTTCAAATATTTATTTGATTTTATCATTTTTCTCTTATTTACAAAAAAAATTTCTAAAAAATGATCAAGTTTAGAAATATTTATATCTTGTTTTTTTAAATAAAATTTAACAACTTTTGAGTTAACCTTTGGTTTTGGATAAAAAACTGTAGGCGGAACAGTAAATAAAATATTGTATTTGCTGCAACAATATTTTGTTAAAAACTTATACTTATTAATTTTACTTTTTTTATAATTAAATTTATCGGCTAATTCACTTTGGATCATACAAAGAATTTCCAATATATTTTTATTTAGTTTTATCGTTTTTAATAAAAATTTAGAGCTAATATTGTAAGGAAGATTTGATATAATTTTATAATTAATTAATTTTTCAAAATTAAAATTTAGAATATCATCGTTTATTATTTTTATATTTATATTTGTATTTGCGTATTTAACTTTTAATTTAGCATATAATTCATTATCTTTTTCAACTAAAATTAATTTTTTTGGATTTTTCTTTATAATTTCATCAGTCAAAGTTCCTAGGCCAGGACCAACTTCTAAAATATTTTCATTATTTATTTTTATTGTCGAAATAATTTTGTTAACAATATTTTTATCTATTAAAAAATTTTGACCTAAAGATTTTTTTGGATAATTCAAAGATTATTTCTATTTTTGTATATTCTTTTTATAGTATTATAGCTATTTACAATACCTTTTGAGCTTGCATCATTAATGTTTTTTATATTATCACCGGTTCCATGACTTGGTGATACTCTTATTATATCTAAACCTGATGTAAAATTAATACCTTGAAAATTTGATATTATTTTAAAAGGTATTAATGCTTGATCATGATATGTAAATAAAAATGCATCATATTTTTTTAGATTGATTTTGTTAATTATTGAATCACCTGAAGTAGGCCCTTTGATGGAAATATTCTTTTTATTTAATTGTTTAACTATTGGAAAAATATAATTTTCCTCATCTTTCGAAATCAATCCATTTTCACCTGCATGAGGATTTATTCCTGCTATTAGGAATTTTGGTTTATCTATTTTGAAATCTACTTTTAAAGTATTATTCAAACTAATGATTTTATTAATTACTAAATCTGTATTTTTAAAATATCTATGTACTTTTTTTAACTCTATATGTGTTGTTAAAGGTATATAAAATTTGTTTCTATAATTAAATAGCATATTTGATTTTTTATTTTCAAGTTTGGAAAAGTATGTAGTTTGATCTATAAATCTATTATTTACAAAATTATTAATTTTTTTTTTGTTTAGAGGTAATGTTAAAATTCCTATAAATTTTTTATTTTTTGTTAATTTATATGATATTTTTAATGCATCTAAAGCGTTTGTGTATTTATTTCTTGTTAAGATATCTAAAATATTTATTTTATTCTTATTGTAATTACTTATTTCAGTTATGTTATTTAACTTATTAAAAAGCTTTATATTATAAAAATTTGATAATTTTTTTTTAAAAATATTATAGTTAGAAATTAATATAAAATTAGATATATTATTTTTTTTAAACTCCCTAATTAATAAATGTATACCAATTCCATCAATATCACCTATAGAAACTGCTATTAAATTCTTCATTGTAACTTAATAAATTTAAACTCTTTTTTATATTTTTGAATGAACTTGTATTGCATTCTCTCGGCTAGGTCATTCACTTTTTTATTAAAATTTATCGAATTAAAAATTTTTTGGTCAAATCTTAAATCACATAAAAAAATATAATTGTAAATATTATTATCAGAAAGCATATAATAATCATTAATTGATTTCAAATTATCTTTTATATTTTTATTTAATTTTGAATATTCATATTCTTTAAATTCTATTTTTTTATCTAGATTTTTTAGATGGGAACAATTTAAATATTGATCTTCTAATTTTATTTTTGATTTGAAATTTACTAATTTTACAAATAAACCATCATAACTCTCTAAATTTTTTTTAATTGATATTAATGTTATATATGAATCATTACTATAACTAGAAATATTTATATTATTTTGAATATTATTTTTAATAATTTCAGAAGTCTTAGATGTATTTATTATATCCTCATTTTTAAAAAAGAAATGAATATTATTATTTTCTAAA
>CACKNC010000013.1 GCA_902601455.1 uncultured Alphaproteobacteria bacterium | reverse complement strand
ATCTTAAATTTGTAATTGAATACAAACCAAGAGAACCTAGGATAAAAATGAGTTATGACTCAGTTGCAAGAACATTACTTGGGATTGAAAAAATAGGCTTACCTAATATTGGGATACTTTTAGATTTTGGTCACGCAATTTATGGTGGAGAGTCAGCCGCTGACTCAGCACAACTTGCTATTGATTATGGTCGATTATTTGGAATGGATGTAAATGATAATTATAGATCATGGGATGATGATTTGATTGCAGGTAGCTTACATCCAATTGAAATTTTTGAGTTTTTTTATGTTCTTAAGAAAAATAATTGGGAGGGAGTTTGGCAACTTGATCAGTTTCCATTTCGAGAAGATAGTGTTGAAATGGCTAACCAATCAATTGATTTTCTTAAATCAATAAATAGAGCACTTGATGATTTAGATATAAAGGCATTACAAGAAGCTCAATCAAATCATGATGCGATGAAAGCTCTTAAAATTGCACAAAAGGCACTTTATAAAAATTTATAATTTTTATAAGTAAAAATTTTTCAAAACTTCTTTCCAATCATTATAACTATCTGGAAATTTATTTTTATTAGGAAGATAAGTTGAATATTTTTGTTTATGTTTAGAAATATCTTTAAAATTTTTTTTTATTTTCATTCCTAATAATCCCATTAATAAAGATCCATAAGATGACATATCTTTGAAATCAGTCACATAAATTTTTCTTTTAAGAGTATTGGCAAGAAATTGCATAAAAAATGTATTAGAAACAATGCCACCATCAACATAAACATCATTACATACAATTTTTTTATTTTTTTCTAAGTCATCTACATAATCTTTGATTTGAAATGCGACTGATTCTAAGGCTGATCGAATAATATGATTTTTATTTACTGATGGAGTTAAGCCATAAATCATTCCTTTACATGTAGGTAACCAATGTGGTGAACTTAAACCAACAAAGGCTGGGATAAATATTACACCATTGGAATTTTTTGTTTTTGCAAAGATTGCATTCGTTTCCTCTGGTTTTTTTATAATTTCCAAATTACTATTTAACCAACTAACAGTGGCACCCGCATAATTTATAAGACATTCATATGAATAAGATGGTTTGTTTTTATAAACATAAGATAAAGTAGTAATAATATTTTTCTTAGATGTATACTGCTCACCAATATTTGTTAAAATTGATGCGCCAGTTCCAAGTGTTATTTTTGTATTCCCTCTATTAAAACATTGATTTGCAAAAATTGAAGCTTGTGAGTCACCTATAACTCCAGTGATAGGAATGCTAGTTTTAAATATTTGATTTAAATTTGTATAACCAAATATTGAAGAACTCTCCTTCACTTCAGGAAGAGATTTAAATTGTAAACCAAATAATTGTAGTAATTTTTTACTCCACCTAAGTGATTTGTTATTAAAAAATAATGTACGTGATGCGTTTGTAGTATCAGTCGTATATGATTTTTGTTTTGTTAATCGATAAATTAAATATGTATCAATAGTACCAAATAAAGCTGATCCATTTTTTAATTTTTGTTTTAATTTTTTATTTGATGCCAATAATTCAACAAGTTTTGGTGCAGGAAAATATGTATCAAGTGTTAATCCTGTATCTTCTTTAATTAATTTTCTATTTGTACTAGATTTATTAATTTTATCACAAATTTTTTGACCTCTTCTACACTGCCAAACAACAGCATTATGAAGAGGCTTACCTGATAAAGTATCAAAAATTACAAAAGTTTCTCTTTGATTAGTAATACTTAGAAATAAGTTATTATTAAAATTAGCTTTCTTAGACAGTTTTTTTAATAAAAATAAAATATTTCTATAAATTTCTTCGGCATCATGTTCAACATAACCTAATTGTTTTTGTATTTGTTTGTGTGTTTTAGAACTTTTAAATAATAATTTTAAATTTTTATTATAAATGAAAACTGTTGAAGAAGATGTGCTTTGATCAATAGATATATACATTTATTTTATTAAATTTTTTGCCAACTCTAAAATTTTTTCAGCTGACATATTATAATGATCGAGAACATCTTTTTGAGAACCATTGACCATATACTCATCAGGAAAACCTAATATTTTAAAAGGTAAGTGAATATTTTTTTGCATCATAACACTTGCGCATTTTTCACCTAAACCACCACTTACACTATGTTCTTCAACTGTTATAACGGCTTTCACTTTAGAAATTGAATTTAAAAAAATTTCTTCATCAAAAGGTTTGATGGTGTGCATACTTATTAAGGTGCAATTAATGTCTATTTTTTTTAACAACTCACAAGCCTTAAAAGCTCTTTGAACCGTTTCTCCTGTTGCAATTATAGCTAAATCTTTTCCACTCTTAAGTTTAATACCACTACCTATTGTAAAATTATGATCACCATCATGCAACTTTATCATTGGTTTTTTGCCAAATCTTATAAAAAGAGGGTGCTTGAAGTTAATTGCAGCCTTAATTACTTCTTTTGTTTCAAAATTATCAGCAGGAACAACAATATTAATATTATTAATTGCCCTTAATACAGCTATATCATGTATTGAGTGATGAGTTGCTCCAAGTTGACCATAACTAACTCCAGCACTTATACCAACTAACGTTACTGGATGATCAGAATAAGCAATATCATTTTTTATCTGCTCTAATGACCTGGCTGTTAAAAAACTTGATGGGGAAACACCAAAAACTTTTTTTCCAACTGCTGACAAACCAGCACAAATTCCTACAAGATTTTGTTCTGCAATACCAACCTCAATAATTTGATCAGGAAGTTCGTGTCCAAAGTTTGTTAATTTACCAGACCCTCTTGAGTCACTAGTAACTACAATAATATCTTTATCTTTTCTAGCTAACTCTAAAAGAGTGTCTGCAAAAACTTCTAAATTCGCTTTTTCAATCATTTTCTATATTAATTTTTAATTTCTCTAATTCATTCAAAGCTAAGTTATATTGTTCTTCCGTTGGCACCTTGTGGTGCCACACAACTTGATTTTCCATAAAACTAATTCCTTTGCCTTTTATAGTATTGGCAATAATTACATTAACCTTGTTTTTTTCAAAAGGAGTGAAAGAAAGAACATCATTTAATTCATGAACAGAATTTCCATCTATTTCTCTAGTTGATAATCCAAATGAATTAAATTTATCTTTCAATGGCTCAATAGGATTTACCTCTTCAGTTCTGCCAGTAATTTGAAGTTTATTTCTATCAACAATCACAACTAAATTATCTAAATTATATTTGTTTGCTGATAGTAATGCTTCCCATATTGAACCTTCACTGAGCTCTCCATCTCCAAGGAGAGTGAATATTTTAAAATTTTTGTTGTTTAACTTTAATCCTATTGCCATGCCAACAGCTACAGATAATCCATGACCTAATGCGCCCGTATTATGCTCAATACCTGGAATTTTTTTGGTTGGATGTCCAATAAAATGAGAATTAAATTTATTGAGAGTTAATAAATCATCTTTTGAAAAAAAATTTTTATCACATAACACAGTATATAGAGCTTCGACAGAGTGACCTTTGCTTTGAATGTAGTGATTTCTATCATAGCTAGAAAAATTATTAGGATTTATATTAAGTATTTTATTATAAAGTACATTTAGAATATCAATACAAGATAAACTTCCAGCTGTGTGACCAGCCCCTCCATTAAAAATAATTTCTAATATTTTTTTTCTATACTCGATAGACTTTAATTCTAAATCTTTGATACTCATTAAGTTATATTTAATTTCTTCAAAAAGAAATTAATTTGGTTTTGGCGGCTCTTTGGCACCAGTCATAAATGCTACAGCATCAGACATTTCGTGTTTTTTTGGATCAATTACGCATAACCTTGTTCCAAGTCTGTGGATATGAATTCTATCTGCTACTTCAAAAACATGAGGCATATTATGAGATATTAAAATAATTGGAATACCTCTTGCTCTAACCTCACTTATCAATTCTAGTACTCTTCTACTTTCCTTAACACCTAATGCAGCAGTAGGTTCATCCATGATTACAACTTTAGTTCCAAAAGATGTAGCTCGGGCAACAGCAACTCCTTGACGCTGCCCCCCTGAAAGAGTTTCCACTAATTGGTTTATATTTTGAATAGTTAACAACCCTAAATCAGATAATCTTTTTCTCGCTTCATCAGCCATTGCTTTTGAATCTAAAAATCTAAAAAATTTACCTAAAAATCCTTTTTGTCTTATTTCTCTTCCAAGAAACATATTATCAGTAATGGATAAAGCAGGAGATAATGCAAGATTTTGGTAAACTGTTTCTATACCTAAGGTTCTCGCTTCAATTGGTGAAGTAAAGGTTACTTTTTTTCCATCAAGAAGTATTTCACCACCGTCAGGAATTACTGCACCACAAAGAACTTTAATAAGCGTCGATTTACCTGCTCCATTATCACCAATTACTCCAAGAACCTCACCTGGATAAAGCTCTAAATCCGCATTATCCAAAGCGACAACAGTTCCATATTTTTTTGACACACTTTTTGCAATAAGAACAGGATCCATTAGTTTGAAACCTTTCTAATCCATTGATCTATACCAACAGCAATAATAATTAAACATCCAAGAGCAAATCTTTGCCATAGAACATCTAGTCCTGCAATCGATAAACCTGAACTAAAAACTCCAACTATCAAGGCTCCGAACAGTGAACCTATAATTGTTCCTCTTCCACCAAATAATGATGTTCCACCTATAACAACAGCAGTAATAGAATCTAAATTACCTTCATAAAAACTAGTAGGTGAAACTGATCCAACTCTTCCAATTGAAACCCAGGCACCTATACCAATCACTAAACCAGCAACAGCATAGATTGATACGAGCATTCTATCTGTTCTAATACCTGAGAGTTCTGCAGCCTCTTTATCATCTCCAATAGCATAAACATGTCTACCCCAAGCTGTTTTATTCAATAGAAACCATAAAAAAACAAAAATTCCTATCATTAAAAACGCACCATACGTAAATACGAAACCTCCTAAATTAATTCTTTCTCCCCAAAAGTGAAGAAGTGGGGCTTGAATTTCAATATCAGAACTTCGTATTGATTGTGATCCAGTGAAAAAAATTACTAATGCGAAAAATATATTCCAGGTTCCTAATGTAACAATAAAAGGTGGGAGCCGTAATCTTGTAACTAATAAACCATTAAATGCTCCCGTTAATACACCTGCCACCATACCAACAATTATTGCAGGCAGTGTCGGCATTCCCATTTCTACAGATAACTTGCCCATAAAAACTGATGCCAGAACCATCATAGCAGCTACACTTAGATCTATTCCTGCTGTTAAAATAATTAGTGTTTGAGCGGCAGCTAGAATGCCCACGATGGTTACTTGTTGAACAATTAAAGATAAATTAAAAGCTGAGAAAAACTTGCCACCTGCTAAAAATCCAAAACCAATAACACTTAATATTAAAATAATAACCGGAACTATTGTTGGATTACCATGAAGAAAGTGTTGAATTTTTTTTAGAAAAGACTGCTTACCTAATTCAAAACTATGATGATCTTGATTTTTAGATCCAATATCATCTTGGAATTTTGGCTGGTCTTTTAAATCTTTTTTTATGTCTTCTGAAATCTCATTCATGAATATTTACTTAGCTTAGTTTAAGTATCAGGGCAGAAAAATTCTGCCCTGATAAAAAATATTTTTTATTTTATTAACCCCAACATCTGTCCATACCTTCTTGAACACTAATTGACTCAACTCCGCTAGCAGCGTCGTCTGTTACTAAGTTTACACCAGTGTTATAGAAGTCAAGTCCTGGAGTGTTTTCAGGTTTTGAACCATCTTCAGCCCATGCTTTAATTGCTTCAACACCAAGTGAAGCCATTAATAATGGATACTGTTGAGAAGTTGCACCAATTATACCTCTTTTAACATCAGTTACACCAGGGCAACCTCCGTCAACTGAAGCGATAAGTACACTACCATCATCTTTACCCATTGCTTTTAACGCTTCATAAGCGCCAACAGCTGCAGGTTCGTTAATAGTATAAACTACATTTATGTCTCGATCTTTCTGTAGACATCTTTCCATTGCAGTTCTTCCACCTTCTTCATTACCATTTGTAACTTCGTTACAAATAATACGCGGATCATCTTCATCACCCCATCTTGAAACATCTTTTACATCAATGCCAAAACCACTTAAGAAACCTTGATCTCTCAGAACACCAACTGAAGGCTGACTTTCATTAAGATCTAGCATAGCAATTTTTGCATTAGCTGCATCAGCACCTAATTTTGCAGCTACCCAAGCTCCACCTAATTCACCAGCTTTGAAGTTATCTGTCGCAAAGGTTGAGTCTGCAGCACTAATAGGCTCTAATGGTGTATCTAAAGCAATAACCAGAAGACCGTTATCTTGTGCATTTTTCAAAACAGGAACAATAGCTTTTGTGTCAGAAGCAGCAATTAAAATTCCTTTTGCGCCTGAAGCTATGCAAGTTTCAACAGCTCTAACTTGAGTTTCATGGTCTCCATCTACTTTACCAGCAAAAAAAGATAATTTTACACCTAGCTCTTTAGCACGAGCTTCAGCACCCTCTTTCATTTTTACAAAGAAAGGGTTAATATCAGTTTTTGTAATTAAGCAAGCTTCTACAGCGTGTCCGTCAGCATATGCTGCAACACTTATAAAAGAAGCGGAAACAAAACTTAAAACAAATAGTTTTATTTTATTCATTATTCCTCCAATTTTTTCTAAAAACTACAAGGAATAAAAATATAAATCAATAGCTATTATTGAATATTAATGTGAAAATTTAATAAAATTAATTGCTAATTTATTAATTTATCTTTACTGGCGCCGATGTTATTTTTTTTACCGTTCTTAACTCTGCTTTTTTGCAATTTAACGGTTTTAAATTTTTTGATATCAGTTTTAAGTCTTCAATTACGATCTCACCCATATTCTTAAATGCAACATCTAATGCTCCTGCTCTATGTGGTGAAAAAATTACATTTTTTAATTTACGGAGTGGATCAGTCTTTGGAAAAGGCTCTTTAGGAAACACATCTATAGCAGCATATACGTTTCTTTTTTTTAAAAACTTATTTAAATCTTCGAAATTAATAACTGATGCCCTACTCATAATTAAAATAACTGAAGAATCTTTTAATAAATTTAAATTTTTTAATTTGATCATCTCTTTATTTGAAGTTGTTGAAGTTGCGTAAACATAAACGATATCAGACTTTTTAAAAATATTATTTAATGACGTGGGAATAACCTTTTTAGATTTTATTGCAGAGTCTGAAATCCATGGATCATATGCTAAAATATTATTTGAAAAAGCCTTTATTAAAGGAAGTGTGGCTTTTGCTAAATCGCCAAAACCTATTAAGCCAAAGGTTTTATCTTTAAGTAAAAAATTATTTTTACTTATTTCTCCACCATATTTTTCCCTTCCTTTAGTGAAGTCATTATGCGCTATATGAATACTTCGAGCAATTGATAAAGTTAGACCTAAAGCCATTTCAGCAACAGGTTGTGCAAATACAGGTGAAGTTGCTAGAACATGAATATTATTTTTAAAACAATATTCATAATCCATATTATTCATAAAATTACTTTCTACATTAAAAATTGCTTTTAATTTGGTTTGAATTTTTAATAACTCAGTTGGTAGATCTGGTTGACCAAAAATATACATCGCATTAGGTAAGTTTTTTTCATAAAAAATTTTTTTATTTTTTTTTGGAGCGTTTAATAATTTAAAATTATTGTTTAAATATTTTAAATTTTCTTTTGAAAACAAAATATCCATTGTTCTTGGAAATGGATCAATAATAATAATAGGTTTATTTTTTTTCATATAATTCATTTATTTAAATAATGACTAAGATAAAATAAAGGCTCAAATTTTAGCTGTAATTATAAATTAAACACCTTTTCTTTGATTGCCTTTACCTTCCACATGATCTTTTAATGCTACCTTTTTATTTTCAGTATCGGCATTCATCAAAGTTGGACTTTCCCAAAATGCTGTTCCATCTAACCATTCATAGCCATGAGTTTCCATGACAATGACATATGTTTTATCTGATGCTTTTGCTCTCTTATAAGCAGCTTCAAGTTCTGAAATAGATTTAACTGTCTCTCCATTTGCTCCCATACTTTTTGCATGTGATTCAAAATCAACAAACTGAAGGTTTTTTGCTCTTGCCGCTCTTAGATTACAAATATATTCATTGCCTCCTTTTGCAAGTTGAAGTCTATTAATAACCATATGGCCTCCATTATCACAAACTATAATGATCAGTTTTTGATCATAAAGGACCGAACTATAAATATCACTGTTGTGTAAAAGGTAAGAGCCGTCGCCAACAAATACAACAACATCTTGCTCTGGCTTTGCCATTTTTATACCAAGTGCTCCAGAAATTTCATAGCCCATACAGCTAAAACCCCATTCAGTTTCAAAAGTATTTAGTTGTTTAGGCTTCCAAATTTGAACAACCTCACCTACCAAACCGCCTGCGGCTGTTACAACAATGTCAGAAGGATCTGCGTTTCTATAAACTGCTCCTACAGCGTGGGCATATGATGGAATTTCTTGATTAGTAGGACCGCTTTCTTTTTGTACATAAGCATCCCATTTATTTCTTTCATCAACTGCTCTTTCATACCATTTAGCAGGTGCTTTCCAATCACCCAGTGCTTCAGACAACTTCATTAAACCAACTTTTGCATCACTCACCACAGGGGTTGCTCTGTGTTTAGTTGTATCAAATCTTGTTGTGTTGATAGATACTAAATTAAAATCAGGATTTTGAAAATTTGTCCAAGATCCTGTGGTAAAATCTGCTAGTTTTGTTCCTACAGCAAGAGCTAAATCAGTATCCTTAGATAGACTGTTTGAAGATCCCTCACCCAAACAGCCAATTGCACTTATATAGTATGGATCATCATGAGTCATGCAACCAATACCCATTACTGTTGATGTAACTGGTATGTTATGTTTTTTTGCAAAAATTGATAATTCTTTTTCAGCCTCTGCATAGAGAACGCCACCACCAGAAATAATAATTGGTTGCTTGGAATTTTTAATTTTTTCAGCAGCTATTTTTATTTGATCTGGATCAGGATAAATTTTTCTTATTGTGTGAATTTTTTCTTCAAAAAAAATTTCGGGATAATCATATACTTCTCCCTGAACATCTTGTGACATCGAGAGAGTTGCCGGACCACAATCTGCAGGGTCTAACATCACTTGTATCGCCTGAGGTAAAGATGCTAAAATTTGTTCAGGTCTTGAAATTCGATCAAAATATCTAGAAACAGATTTAAATGCATCGTTTTGTGTTTCAGTAGGAGAAGTAAAGTTTTCTACTTGTTGCAAAACTGGATCAGGAAAACGACTTGAAAAAGTATCACCAGGTATCAACAATAAAGGAAGACGATTACTCAACGCAACTGCCGCCGCAGTTACCATATTTGTAGCTCCTGGACCAACAGATGAAGTAGCTATAAAAATTTGCTTACGGCGCATAGCCCGAGCATAGCCAATTCCAGTTAAAGCCATATTCTGCTCATGATGACCTCTATAACCAGGCAAATCTGATTGGAATTCTTCCATTGCCTGACCTATACAAGCAACATTACCATGTCCGTAAATACCAAATGCCCCAGGAAATAATGGCACTTTTTTGCCATCAATAATTGTTTTTTGAGCAATTAAGTACTTAAATAAAGCATGTGAACAGGATAATTGTATAGTTTTCATTTCAACCTCTTAAAATATTTAATCAACTTATTTTTTATAAGAAAAATAATTTTTTAATATACTTAATTTTTATTTTTCTTTTTTTCTTACAAATCATTTAAATTTTCACAGTATTGAATTATACAAATAATTATGAAGATTGCTGTTATGGGAGAAATCCATCAAGATGGATGGGAGGTTTTTAAAGATAATAATCTAGAAAGCTTTGAAATATTAAATTTTGAGGAAAATAATCTAAAGAAAGAATTGAAAGAAGTCGATGCCATTCTACTAAGAACAGCTAAACTCAGTAATGATGTCCTCTCTTGTTGTAAAAAACTTAAAATCATATCACGTCATGGTGTAGGTTATGATAACATCAATCTTGAATACTTAAATCAAAATAATATTGCCCTTGGCATAACTTCAACTTCTAATGCTGTGAGTGTAGCCGAACATGTATTAACCTCTTTCCTATATTTAAGTAAAAATATTCACTTATCTGATAGATTAACAAGAGAAGGAAGATTCAATGACAAGTCATCTCTACCAAGTTTTTTTGAATTATATAAAAAAAATATTGTTATTTTTGGATTTGGGAGAATAGGTAAGGCTGTTGCAAAAAGATGTCTAGGCTTTGAAGCTAATGTTTATGTATATGATCCTTTTGTTAATAAAAATATTGTAGAAGAAAATAATTGCAAAGTAGTTGATAAAATTAATGGATTAAAAATAGCTGATTATATTTCTATTCACCTTCCATTGAACGCGGATACAAAAAATTTTATTGATGAACAAGAATTATTATTGATGAAAGAAACAGCAATTGTTGTCAATACAGCTCGTGGAGGCATTATCAATGAAACTTCACTTATAAACTCTTTACAAAGCAAAAAAATTTTAGGTGCTGGATTAGATGTTTTTGAAAAAGAGCCACCAAATGAAAATAATCCATTATTTAGTTTAGAAAATGTAATATTATCTCCACATAATGCCGCTCTAACAATAGAGTGTAGAAAACGAATGGCAGTTGAGTCAGCAGAAAACATTGCTTTTTTTCTACTAAAAAATAAAAAATTAAATTTGAATAATATAGTTAATAAAGATGAATTAAGAACTTAAAGATTAAGATAAATATTTCCATCTTCTTCATAAATATCATATGTTTTTAAGGGTGGAAGCTCTAGATCACTTACAGGATCTCCAGATACAATACTGAATGTATTTCCACAACTAGCGCATTCGAGCTCCTCTCCTTCAACACTAGCTTCACTTAAAAATGTTTGATCTTCACAATAACAATGTCCTTGAGTTGCAAAAAAACCAGATTCTAAACGGAAAATTGCATAATCAATTTCTTCATGTTCAAAATTTTCAACACTTCCAATATCAATGTCCTCTTCTTCGCCAACATGGACTGGTTCAATTTCTAAATTCATTAAAAAATTGTAGAATAAAATTCGAAGATAATAAATATTTTTTTTATCTAAAACGTAAATTTCTTTCTGAAAGTTGACTAATTTTACTAACACCCATTAATTTCATATCTCTTTCAATTTCATTTCTTAAATTTGATAAAGTTTTTTCAACTCCCTTTTGTCCTCCTGCTGCAAGAGCATATAAATACATCCTGCCACCAGAACATGCCTTCGCACCAAGTGAAAGAGCTTTTAACACATGAGTGCCCCTCCTAATTCCACCTTCACAAACAACATCTACTTTATCTCCAACAGCATCGACTATTTCAGCAAGTTGGTCAAATGGAGACCTCGAGCCATCAAGTTGTCTACCGCCATGGTTAGAAATCATGACACAAGTTGCGCCAACGTCTACAGCTTTCTTAGCATCCTCAACTGACATAATACCTTTAATTGCAAAATGTTTTCCCCATTTTTTATTAATATTTTCAACACCTTTCCAATCCAGTGAATTATCAAGCATCTGAGTAAAATAATCACCAATACTTGTCATAACACTAGTACCCGCATCGATATGGTTCTTTAAATTGCTAAGTTCCCATTTTGGTTTAGTAAAATAATTAAATGCCCAAGAAGGATGTGCAACAAAACTTAGAGCGCTATTTAAATTCAGTTTCATTGGAATAGTAAATCCAGTTTGTAAATCTCTCTCTCTATTTCCTCCAACTGCTGTATCGACAGTTACAGCCATAGCTTCAAAGTTAGAATCTTTACATCTTTCAATAAGATCATTATTTAAGCCTTGGTCCTTATGAACATATAATTGAAAGAGTTTAGGAGTTGATACTAAGTTAGATATTTCCTCTATACTTGCTGTTCCAAGTGACGAAATACCAAACATAGTTCCAAATTTTTCAGCTGCTTTAGCAACACCTATTTCTCCTTCGTAATGAAATAATCTTTGTAATGCTGTTGGCGCACAGTACAGAGGCATATCAATTTTTTGTCCCATCACTGTTGTTGACATATCAATTTCATCAATACCTGTTAAAACATTTGGGACTAAATCACATGAGTCAAAAGCATCGGTATTTCTTTTATATGTTATCTCATCGTCTGCTGCGCCATCAATATAATGAAAAATTGGACTAGGAAGTTTTTTTTTAGCTAACTCTCTAAAATCCTTAACATTATTACAATTATTAATTCCAGAAAACATTATGCAGATATAGTTTTTTGTATTTGTTCTCCCAAACCTTCAATTCCAAGTTTCATTTCATCTCCAGGCTTTAAAAAAACCTGAGGTTTCATACCCATTCCAACACCAGGAGGAGTACCGGTAGAAATAATATCGCCTGGTTGTAATGACATAAATTTACTTAAGTAACTAATTAAAAAATTAACACCGTAAACCATTGTTTTGGTCGATCCATCTTGCATTCTCTTACCATTAACATCTAGCCACATTGATAAGTTTTGTGGATCATCAATTTCATCTTTTGTAACTAAATATGGTCCAATAGGTCCAAAAGTATCACAAGATTTTCCTTTTACCCACTGACCTGAATGTTCTAGTTGAAAAGCTCTCTCACTTAAATCATTTACTACGCAGTAACCTGCGATATAATCTTGTGCCCTAGCTTCAGAAACATATTTTGCTTCTTTTCCAATAACAACTCCGAGCTCAACTTCCCAATCAGATTTCTGAGAATTTTTAGGAATGTGAATATCGTCATTTGGTCCTACAATTGCACTTGTAGCTTTAAAAAATACAATTGGCTCAGGAGGAACTTCCATTCCTGTCTCCTCTGCGTGATCTGAATAGTTTAAACCAATACAAATAATTTTGCCGACACTTTTTTTACATACGCAAGGCGCTAAACTATCAATTTTTTTTACTTTAGGTAAAGAAAAAATATCAGTTTTTTTTATTTCATTTAATTTTTCAATTGTTACGTTATCACTATCCCAATCAGATACCAAACCTGAAACGTCACGAATATTTTCTTCTACATCTAAAATTCCGGGTTTTACTTCATTGCCAATTCTATATCTTAAAGTTTTCATTATAAAGTCCATCCTCCATCAATTAAATTAAGTGTTCCAGTAACAAAATCTGACTCGTCACTAGCTAAATAAACTGCCATTGAAGCTATCTCGTTAGGTTGAGCCAACCTGCCCATTGCCTGTCTTGCAATAAAATCTTTTCTTGCTTGCACAGGATCTTCAGCCATTTGTACTCGACCCTCCCAAGATGGAGTCTCTACCGTTCCTGGAAGAATAGCATTACACCTGATGCCCTCTTTTATGTAATCAGCAGCAAGGGCTTTCACAAAACCATTCAGCGCGGCTTTTGTTGTTGTATAAATAAATCTATTAGGGACTCCTTTTACATTTGATGCTGCTGATGAAACTATGACTACATTTCCTTTTTTATTTTTTAACATTTTCGGAAGTATATTTTGGGTCATTAGAAAAGCTGAAAATATATTAACATTTATAGATCTATAGAATTCCTTAGTGTCACAATCCATAATATTTCCGTGATGAACAAATCCTACGGCATGAAATAAGACATCAACTTCTTCAATAGATGAGCAAAATTTTGAAACATCTAATTCATTAGTTGAGTCAAGTGTAGTAATATTTATATTGGAATTAACATCTCTTAATTCAATTAATTTTTGTTCATTGATATCAGTTGCTAAAACTTGAGCACCTTCATTTGCAAAAGCTAATGCTGTAGCTTTACCAATTCCTTGAGCTGCTGCTGTGACAATAATTTTTTTATTTTTTAATCTCATATAAATAATTTTGATTTTAAATTTAAGTAACAGAATATTTCTTCAATTCAATAAAATTAGTAATACAAAATGTAAATTGGTGTAAATCATTATTTAAAAAGTTTTATATTGATATTTTAAACTTTATTCTTATTCAATATTATTGACAGTTTAGTATGTGTGGTGACAACAAATTTTATAAACTGACAGAAATATGGTAATACAATTTTGATGAAAATTCTTTTAACAGGAGGTGCGGGCTACATTGGAAGTCATGTTTTATTAGCAATTCTAAAAAAAAAGTACGATGTTATTGTTATCGATGATCTTTCAACTGGTAACATAAATCTTTTACCTAAAAATACTAATCTAATTCAATGCAACATTAATGATCATGAAAAAATATCTCAAATTCTACAAAATAGAAATTTTGATTTAGTTATGCACTTTGCAGGTTTTATAAAAGTTGAAGAGTCTGTTCAGAATCCTAAAAAATATTTTCAAAATAATACAGATAATGCAATTAAATTTTTTGAAACTTGCAATAAATTTAATTTAAATAATATTATTTTTTCATCAACCGCTGCTGCCTATGGTAATCCGACAAACAATAATTCAATAACTGAAGATGAATATTTAAAACCTCTAAATCCATACGGTGAATCTAAAATGAAAACTGAAAAATACTTATTAAATAATAAGGATAAGTTCAATTCAATTATTTTAAGGTACTTTAATGTTGCGGGAGCGGACCCTCAACTTAGATCAGGGTTAATATCAGATAAGGCAACTCACTTGATAAAAATTTTAAGTGAAGTAGCTGTTGGAAAAAGAGAAAAAATATCCATATATGGAAAAGACTATAAAACGAAGGATGGGACTGCAATTAGAGATTATATTCATGTTAGTGATTTGGCTGATATTCATTTAAAAGCGGCAAGTTATCTTTTGGAAAATAAAAAAAGTAATATTTTTAATTGTGGTTATGGAAAAGGTTATTCGGTTTTAGATGTAATTAATACTGCTAATAAATTGTTTGATAATATTATAAAATTTGATTATGAAAAAAGAAGGCCAGGTGATGCTGAAAAATTAGTCTCTAATGTAAGTAAACTTAGTAGGACAATAAAATGGAAACCTAAATTTAATGATTTAAATTTAATTATTCAAACAGCTGTTGAATGGGAAAAAAAGATATATGAAAAAAGTTTATAAAAGAGAGTTTCAAAGAAATGACAAGAGAAACTTACTTTTATTTGGTTATAATGAACACTTAGAAAAAGCTTCTTTAGAATTAGAAATAACCCCAACATCTAATCCACACATGCGATGGAATCCATCAAGACATGAATGGGTCACATATTCATCAACTAGAAAAGTAAGAACTTCTTTTCCCCCTAAAGAATATTGCCCTCTATGCCCTGGAGCTGAATTAAATTTTCCAACTGAAATACCATTTAAAAATTTTGAAGTAGCTATTTTTCCAAATAGATGGGCTAGTTTTAATACCAATGATATTTTGGTCTCTATTGAAGGCTTAGATGTCAAACCTTCAAATGGCGAATGTGAAGTTGTAGTATATTCTTCAAATCACTTAGATACGATCGCTCAAATGCCAATAGAAAGAATAGAGCTACTTTTTAATGCTTGGTCTGATCGCTATTTACAATTACTTAAAAGAGATGATATCAATTATGTTATGCCCTTTGAAAATAGAGGTGAAGAATGTGGTGTAACCCTTCATCATCCACATGGTCAAATCTATGCATTTCCTTTTGTTCCTCCTGTTATTCAAAAAGAAGTTGAAGCCTTTAATAAAGAAAATTTTATTTTAAAATTGATGAAAGATTTAGAAAATAAATATTTTGTTTATCAAGATGAAAATGTGATTGCGGCGGTTCCTCCATTTGCAAGATATGCTTATGAGATATGGATTATACCTAAAAGGCAGATTGCAGGTCCTTGGCAGTTTACTGAAGGAGAATACCATTCATTTTCAATAGCCCTCCAAAAAGTTGTTAAAGGATATGATAGTTTTCTAGGAAGGACATGCCCCTATATAATGGGTTTGCATGCAGCTCCAAAACTTAATGATAAAAATTTTCATTTTCATATAGAATTTAATCCTCCTTTAAGACATGACGATAAACCAAAAGTTTTAGCAGGTTCAGAGTCCATGGCAGGAGTTTTTATAATGGATGTATTGCCTGAAGAAACCGCTTTAGATCTTAGAAAGCACATATCATGACATCAGTTATAGAAAAAATTAATTTTCATAAAGAAAATTTAGAGTTATTTGATGATGATATGGATAAATATAAGTATTTACTTGATCAAGCAAAAAACGCAAAAATATTCCCTGAAGAATTTAGGCAGGAAAGTTTCAAAGTAGATGGATGTCAGGCTCAGGTTTGGCTTGTACCATTTATTGAAAAGGAAAAACTATGTTTTCATTCAGACTCAGATGCATTTATTTCAAAAGGTATGGTCACGATACTTTGTGAAATTTATGGAGGAAGAAAGCCAGAAGAAATAGCCAAAGCAAATTTTGAGCTTTTATCAGCATTAGATTTAGATACTTTATTAACTCCTGGAAGAAGAAATGGGGTATATGCAATGTTGATGAAAATCAAAGAATATGGAAATATTTACAGTAAATCTAAATAATAATTTCAATATAAAAATTTATTCTATTTTATAATTTTTCCTATATCAGTTTTTTATCAATATGATTGAAAAGAAAAACATTAAAATAAATCCAAACTTATTTAATTTCATTAACACTGAAGTATTAAGTGATTTAGATATCAATAAAGAAGATTTCTGGCATGGGGTTTCTCATATTGTTGATGTTTATTATAAAAAAAATAATGATCTTTTAAATCATCGAAAAAATTTACAATCTAAAATAAATGATTGGTATGTTGCTCGTAGATTAAAAGATATTGATCTAGAAGATTATAAAAAATTTTTAAAAGAAATAAATTATATTGTTAGTGAAGGACCTGAATTTAAAATAACTACCTCTAATGTTGATAAAGAAATATCAACCATATGTGGTCCACAACTTGTGGTACCTATAACAAATGCGAGATTTGCTCTTAATGCAGTAAATGCAAGATGGGGAAGTTTTTATGATGCATTATATGGAACTGATGCGTTAGGAGATATGCCTGAAGGTAAAAGCTATAACTCCAAAAGAGGTGCAAGAGTCATAAAGTTTGCAAAATCTCATTTAGATAAATTTGCACCCCTTTTAAACTCATCTTGGAATGAAATTAACAAAATACAATTAATAGATAATAAAATTATATTAAGTTGCCCTAATAATTCAAACATTAATTTAGAAAATAATGATCAAGTTATTGGATGGAGACTTAATGAAGAGTCAGTTCTTTCAGAAATAATCTTAAAAAAGAATAATCTTCATTGTAGAATTTTAATAAATCCTAATGCTGCTATTGGAAAGAATGATCTTGCTAATATTGCTGATATATTAATTGAATCAGCCATCTCTACTATTCTTGATTGTGAAGATAGTGTCGCAACTGTAGATGCTGATGACAAGATTTTAGCTTATAGAAATTGGCTTGGTCTGGTTAAAGGAAATCTGCAAGCAAAATTTAAAAAAAATAATCAAGTTGTAACAAGAAAATTAAATGAAGATATAAAATTTATTTCTAAAAAAGGATCTGAAGAGCTTTTAAAAACACGATCCTTGATGTTAATCAGGAATGTTGGTCATCTTATGACAACACCTGCAATATTAACAAAAGATAATCAAGAAATTGGCGAAGGTATTATGGATGCAATTCTAACTACTTTAATTGCAACTCTTGACTTTAAAAAACTGGCTAATAAAAACTCAGAACACAAATCTATTTATATAGTGAAACCAAAAATGCATGGTCCTGAAGAAGTGCAATTTACAGATGAGCTTTTTTCAGCGGTTGAAAATTTATTACACTTACCAAATAGTACAATAAAAATTGGTATTATGGATGAGGAGCGAAGGACAAGTGTTAATTTAAAAGAATGCATACGTGCTGCAAAATCAAGAGTAGCTTTTATTAACACGGGATTTTTAGACAGAACAGGTGATGAAATTCATACTGGGATGAAAGCGGGTTCTTTTTTAAAAAAAACTGATATGAAAAATGCACCATGGATTTCATCTTATGAAAATAGAAATGTTAAAATTGGTTTGGAATGTGGTCTGCAAGGCAAGGCACAAATTGGGAAAGGAATGTGGGCAATGCCAGATTTGATGGGAGAGATGATGAAACAAAAAATTGGACATCCTAAATCTGGAGCTAACTGTGCTTGGGTGCCTAGTCCAACTGCAGCTACCTTACATGCACTACACTATCATGAAGTAGACGTTAAAGAAGTTCAAAACCATATTATTAAAAATAAATTAAGTTCATCATTAGATAACTTATTGACTTTGCCTTTACTTAAAGGGCAAAATTTATCAGAAGATGAGGTAATGCGTGAAGTTGAGAATAATACTCAAGGTATTTTGGGATATGTTGTTCGTTGGATTGATCAAGGAATAGGCTGTTCAAAAGTTTTAGATATAAACAACATTGGTTTAATGGAAGATAGAGCAACTTGTAGAATTTCTTCACAGGCTCTAGCAAATTGGATTGAGCATGGAATAGTTTCTAAAGATCAAGTTTTAAAGGCATTTATTAAGATGGCAAAAGTAGTAGATAAGCAAAATATCAATGACACAAAGTATATTCCTATGACGAATAACGAAAATTCGATTGCATTTAAAGCAGCAAAAGATCTTGTTTTTGATGGATTGAATCAACCATCTGGTTATACAGAACCTATTTTACATCGTAGAAGATTAGAATTTAAATTACAAAATAATTACGATAATATATCTTGAATATGATTAGAGAAAAAAGAGATTTTTATATTGGTGGCCAGTGGGTAAAACCTTCTAGAACAAATGATCTAGAAGTTATTGATCCATCAACTGAAGAAGTTTGTGCAATAATCTCTCTTGGTTCAGAGAAGGATACTAACGATGCGGTCAAAGCAGCTAAAGATTCTTTTGAGTTGTGGTGGGGCATATCTAAAGAAGAAAAAATAAATTTACTAAATAACCTTTTACAAATCTACATAAAAAGATCTTCAGAAATGGCTGAAGCTATTTCTATTGAAATGGGTGCACCTAAAGATTGGTCTATAAATGAGCAAAGTCAATCTGGAGAAGATCATATCAGAACGTTTATTAATAAATATAAGAATTTTGAATTTGAAAATTATTTAAATGAAGAACAGGGAAATTATATTGCCTACGAACCAATTGGTGTGTGTGCATTAATTACACCTTGGAATTGGCCTATTAATCAAATTGCGCTTAAAGTATTACCAGCCCTATCTGCAGGTTGTACAATGATTTTAAAACCCTCTGAAATAGCACCATTATCAGGAATGCTATTTGCTGAAATGATCCATGATGCTGGTTTTCCAAAAGGAGTATTTAATCTAATTAATGGTGATGGGCCTGGGGTAGGAACACAATTATCGAGCCATCCGGATATTGACATGGTTTCTTTTACAGGTTCTACACGTGCTGGAAAATTAATAACAAAAAATGCTGCTGATACAATAAAACGTGTCTCTCTTGAACTTGGTGGTAAAGGAGCCAATATTGTTTTTGCAGATGCAGATGAAAAAGCGGTTAGAAGAGGTGTTAGGAGAGTCTTTAATAATTCTGGTCAAAGTTGTAATGCTCCAACACGTTTACTTGTTGAAAAATCAATTTATGAGAAAGCAGTAAAAGAAGCAATTGAAGTTGCAGAAAAAACAGATGTTGATTTAGCTAATAAAGAGGGCAAACATATTGGTCCAGTAGTATCAAAAGTACAGTATGATAAAATTCAAAATCTTATTAACAAAGGTATTGATGAAGGAGCAAAACTTGTTGCTGGTGGACCTAATCGACCTTCCCACTTAAATAAGGGTTATTTTGTCAAACCAACTGTATTTGTTGACGTAGATAACGAAATGACAATAGCTAAAGAAGAAATATTCGGACCTGTTGTGTCAATAATTCCTTTCTCAACTGAAGAAGAAGCGATAAAAATTTCTAATGATACTGCTTATGGGTTAACTAACTATATTCAAACTAATGATACCAATAAAGCTCATAGAGTTGCAAGACAACTACGTTCTGGAATGGTCGAAATTAATGGAGTAAGTTTTGCTGATGGATCACCATTTGGTGGATACAAACAATCAGGTAATGGTCGAGAAGGTGGTAAATGGGGAATTGAAGAATTTTTAGAAGTAAAATCCATTAGTGGATGGAAATAAATATACGTTTGTCATATTTAAAAATAAATAAATTAACACCAAATATTGGGGCAGAAATTATTTTTAAAAATGTATTTGAGAATTTATCTTCAAAAATTTGTGATGAAATTTATAAATGTCTAATTGAAAACAAAGTAATTTTTTTTCGTGATCAGAAAATTACACCAACTCAACATATAAATTTTGCAAAAAGCTTTGGTAATATAGAACCTCCTCACCCAGTTTACCCTCATGTGGATAAATTTCCTGAAATTGTTTTGCTAGAAAATGATGACAAAAGACCTCCAGATACAGATGAGTGGCATACTGACCTTACTTTTAGACCAAACCCTCCTTTTGCATCAATTTTATATAGTAAAATTATTCCACATTATGGTGGTGACACTCTTTGGGCTTGCTTGTCATCAATATATGAAGCATTACCTATCGAATTAAAAAAATATTTAAAAACTCTTAAAGCTGTTCATGATATGGGGGGTTTTAGAAATAATTATACAAAAAATGAACCTGTCGGAGCAGCACATAAACTTAATAAAGGGCATGAAAAATTTGGTAGTTCAATTCATCCAATAGTAAAGACGCATCCTGTAACAAACAAAAATTACATTTATATTAATCCTAGTTTTACTAATCATATCGTTGGTATGAATGCTACAGACTCAAGTAATTTATTAAATTATCTTTTTAGTTTTATGAACAAACCAGAGTTTCAAATACGTTTTAAATGGAGTAAAAATACTATCGCTATGTGGGATAACAGATGTACGATGCACTATGCAATCGGAGATTATATGCCTAATAAACGTACAATGCACAGGATAACAGTATTAAACGACAAAAGAAAATATTCTTAAAATTATTGTTTCAAATACTAACAAATTTTTCTTCAAATCCTTTTAAAATATTAACAGTATTTATACCTATTTGATTTATTGCATATCCACCTTCCATGATGAAAAGTGTTGGAATGCCTAATTCCGAAATTGACTTTCCTATATCGAAATAGTCATTACTTTTTAATTTAAAAAAACTTATTGGGTCATCTTCAAATGTATCTACGCCCAGAGATATTAAAAGAAAATCTGGTCTGAAGTTTTCAACTTTATTCATTGCTTTTTTAAGAGACTTTTTCCATTGAGTGTAAGAAGTGTTTGGAGGCATTGGATAATTTATATTAAAACCCTCACCTTCTTCAATTCCTGTTTCTTCTGCATGTCCCAAAAAATGTGGGAAAGCTTGCATTGGGTCGCCATGTAAAGATGCAAAAAAAACATCAGATCGTCTGTAAAAGATTTCTTGTGTTCCATTTCCATGATGAAAATCTATATCAAGAATAAAAATTTTTTTTGCTCCTTTTTCAATCAACTTTTCTGCAGCAATTGCAATGTTATTAAAAAAACAATAACCTCCATACTGATCTCTAGAAGCGTGGTGACCTGGTGGTCTGCAAAGTCCAAAAATACTTTTTTCTTTTTGCAACATGTCTACAGCAGTGAGGGCAACTTTAACTGACTCATATGCACCCTCTATTGTACCTTCACTAATTGATGTTTCATTTGCAAGACAATAGTATCCAAGTTTACCCTCAATATTTTTTGGAATAATTTTTGATTTCATAGATCGGCTTGGCCAAACAGTAGGTATAGCTTCTCCTTTAAAACCCTCTTCAGTCCATTCTTTCCATGCATTTTTTAAGAACTCAATATATTTCTCATTATGTACTTTATAAATTATATCTAAATCTTGTACTGTAGGTTGAAGAATAGGTCCAAGTTGACGATTAGAAATTTCATTCAAAATTATATCAACTCTATCTGGACTTTCAAAAGGCTTTACTAATTCACCCCCAGATAATTCAGTTAAGGAATTATGAAGAATATGTTGTTTTGAGTATATTGTTTTCATTTAAATTTATTTTTACTAATAAATAAACACAATTATATTATTACCAAGTTCAAAATATTCCTATTTTGTTGATTAAATCATGATTATCTTACTTTTACTAAAAAAATAAGTATCATACCTACATATAACCATAGGAGGTTGTTTATGAATAATCAATGGACATGGGTTGGTGCTGCAGTAGTAGTAATTATAATTCTTTATTTTATTTTTTCTTAGAATTGTTTTTTTTGACCTCTCTTCAAATAAGAGAGGTCGTTAGATTTATAAAATTAAACTTCAATAAGCTCATTTTGTCTATCTAAAAATTTATACTCTATTTTAATTGTTTCGAACTTATTATTAATCTCCTCAAATACATCTTGAGGATTAAAGTTAGAACAAGAATACACATCTAGCTGCATTAATCCTGGATTTGTTTCATCCCATATATGTAATGCTATATGGCTTGTTTCAATAATCGCAACTGAAGTCATACCCTTGTTACCTTTCTCATTCACATAGGTTGTATAAGGTCCAGCTAATAATTTCATATCAATTTTTTTGATAAGTAATCTTACCCAATCTGATATTTTATTTAAATCATCTTCATTGGGGCATTTTCCTATATTCGCGCGAACTATTAAGTGTTTATGCTCTTGAGTCATTTCAACCTCCATTTAAGAGGTATTCGTCTCAGGGAATACCATAACCTGAACATTCATTAGCAGAGAATAACTATCTGATAGAAAAATCTTATATTAATTTTATCATAAATTCAACGTCACTATTATAATATTAATAACTAATAATAAAAAATTATATCGGATACAGAAACATCAGAATAGAAGTCTCTACCATATGCTACAATCCCAAAAGTTCTAATGTCACCACCATCTAAGAGTTTATTTGAAAATCTATGTTTAAAATTTTTGAAAGGCAACTCAATAATTTCCCATTCAGTATTAGCAATAAAAGTAGCTGAATAAAAATCACTATAAGAGCTTGTTTCACTAGTTCTAATAAATATATGGTAAGTCTCCCCATTACCCTTAGTTTTCAGTCGAATACCTCTAGGAATTTTATTATTATAAATTAAATTCACGAAAGAAAGTGTTGACCTTAATTGAATAAATCCACCATTATTATCGGTACTAACATTCCCAATAAGTCTTGCAAAAAAATTATCCCCTTCTTTTTCAAGAATGGCTTGACCATTTGAGATACCGCCCATAGTTTGATCGCTTATGTACTGCCAGTACTTTGCATTTTCTTCAGTAAATAATATGCGAGTCTCCTCTTCTTTGGATAAAACTTTTGCAGAGAAGAAAAGTAAGATAATAAACCATACTGTTGTTTTTAAAAAAAAATTTCTAAAATTATTATTATCTTTTTTATACATATTTAAATATTTTCATTGTTGAAAAAAATTTTTTTTCAATTTCGTCTACTTGCTCTTTCTTTAAAACATATTTCCATTGGTTACTTTTGCCTTTATTAAAAAAAGGACCATTTGCACTTTCTCCAAAACCATGATTTTTTTCCATTGATTTTAAAAAACTAAAGTTTGTCGTTTTAAGAATATTTTTGATTTTAACATCTATGTTAGTTGGTTCTAAATTGTAATTAACTTTAAAGAAGTTTATTATATCAAGGATTATTTGTTCTTTTTTAGATACAAGGTCTTCATATTTTATAATCATCTTTGGTACATTAAGTGAATTTTTTAACCAAGATAATACATGATTTTCCCAATTTGAAGTTAATATTGGAGGTTTAATTCCAATTGGAAAATTAGAGTTATCGCCTCTTAACCAATTCAAACACGATTCTGGATTTAAAATGAAATTGATACTATCTTGGATACTACTATTTACGTGGTTTGCCCATGACACAACAATGTCCCTTGGATCTCTTATCAAATAAATATAGCCTCTTAAAAAACTTTCATCAATGTATTTTAACTCATTATAATTTATAAAAGCATGGTGTGTTTTAAAAAAAGAAAAATCTTCATTAAATTTTAAATTTTGTTTTTCTTTTATTTTCAAATGATATTTATATAATACACTTAACTGATGTAATTGATTAAAATCATCTTTATTAATATCTTTTATGATATTTAAATTTTCAACATCTTCAAGTTGGTTAATTCTAATATTTTTTAAATCAGAAAGTCCATCTTTACTAAAAAATAGTGAGGAAATAATTATTCTAATTAAGGTGTTTCCACTTTTAGGAAATGATGGAATTAAGAATATATGTTTAGTCATTAGCTTTATAAATAATTAGAAATTTAGGTATACAAATAAATTAGATAGTTTGTATTTAATTTTTTACAAATTGACCCATACATTTATATAAAAAACAAAGTAATGATTTATAAAATAATATGATAATATAGTGAACATTCGAAGGAGAAAATTTGAGAAAGTCGTATCGTTCCAAGCACAGATTAAAGCTAAATGATAAAGAGAATTAAAAGATAAAATAGTTTAATTATTCTATCTTAATCATTTTTAATTGAACCTTGCAATGAAACTTTATTATCGTCACTTTCTTTTTTTTCTGTTTTAATTGGCTGAATTTTATCAGATTTTTTTATATCTCCACTTATATCCCCGCCAAGTTTTATTTGCATTTTTTGATATTCAATTGATCCTGTAACGACACCTGCTTCCTGAATTGTTAGTGTACCAGAAGCTTTAAGATCTCCATCAAAAGAACCCCAGATGTCAGCATTGTGAGTTTCAATATTTCCTTTGCATTTACCAGTATTGCCAATTGTTAAATTATCTGTTTTCATAGTAACATCAGCCTCACCATCAATTTGTACTTCATCTGCTTTTTTAATTTCACCTGTAAGAGAAACTCCATTTCCAATAATAACCTTAGCACTACCTTTAGCAGGTCTAAAAACATCACTTACAATTTTTTCTTCACTTGAAGTATTATCTTTTTTTTTATCGAACATTCTAACCTCCGAATTTTATATCGAACATTTAATTTCAGCAGAAGTTTTGATAAAGTAGGTTACTGCAACTAACTACAATTATATGTAATATTGTGTTTCAAAACCTTTTAGTTGTCAATTAATATTACTTAAAATTATAAATATATCTTGATAATAGATATAATTAGAAATTTGAGATGCTTTTACTACGCTTTTCAAATCAAATTCTTCATATATGACCATAGACAAAAAAATAAAAACCAAGTAAAAGTTGGAAAAAAACAATATGGGAGTATGGCGGAACTGGTAGACGCGCCGGATTCAAAATCCGGTCACTTCGGTGGTGTGGGTATTATTAATTCTATATGTACCTTTAAAAACTAACCACTCTCATCTTTCTAATCTCTCTTACAACGCTTATACAACGCTTTCCACTCTCAGAAAGAGAGAAATATGGCGTACATTCGTAAGCATAAATACAAAACAAAAGTATCGTTTCAAGTACAGATTAGACGCAAAGGTTTTAGAACCATTGTTCGATCTTTTGATACGAAAACACAGGCTCAAAAATGGGCTAGAGGCATCGAACGTAAGTTAGATATGGGCGATTACTCAGACTATACGGAGGCAAGTAAGCTAACGTTAGGCGATTTATTAATCCGATATAAAGCCGAGAATAAACATAAGCGTAAAAAGGATTGGAAAAATGAGGAGTATAAAATTGGTTATATACTCAAGGATACAATTGTGATCTTTGAAAAGTGGATGAGAATGTATAAAAAAAATATAAATACACAAATTAAAGAATAATATAAATTTAATTACTTATTAAAATATGACTCTAACTGAAATAGTAGCTTTGATAATTTTTTTATTTCCTTTGGCTTTTAGCCCAGGACCTGGGAACATGTTCTTTGCAGCTAATGGAGCTAGATTTAGTTTTGCTAAAACTTTATCAGCAAATTTTGGTTATCATCTTGCTACTATCATAGTTACTTTTCTTATAGGTTTTGGTTTTAATATATTTTTTTCATTTATTAATGATCAGTATCAATACATTCAGATAATTGGATCATTATATGTAATCTATCTTGCCTATAAATTCTTCAAGGCAAGCACATATGAAAATAACAATCAAAATTTAAAATGTACTTTTGTTGATGGAGTTATACTTTTAGTATTTAACCCAAAAGCTTATGTGATAATTTCTTTAATGTTCACAATCTTTTTAGACGGTTCTCAAAGCTTGGTAAGAATAATTTTAATCAGTACAATTTTTACAGTTAATAACTGCGTGTCATTTACTCTGTGGACATTATTTGGTGACTTATTAGGTGCAAAATTTAGAAATAAAAAATATTCTAAAATATTAAATAAAGTCTTCTCATTGTCTTTATTTTTAGTTGGTATATGGATGCTTACTATTAAAATTTAAAAAAACAAAAATATAAATTTTATATAAAAATATTTTATCATTTCCTTCTCCAAAAGTGCCCCAATGATATTGGTTTTGACTAAGATTCTTTAATTTTATTCAATAGCACTAAAAAGGAAAGAGAGCATTTACAGGAGTAATTGTTCTTGGTGAATAGAGCAGGGTTCTTGGCGATAGATTCCTACACCTTTTTTCTGAGAATTAGGTGGTAGGGGTCTTAATTAAAAACTTTTCTACATTTTACAGCCATATAAAAAAATTACTCTTCGTTCGTGTCAAACTATGACCTTGGTATCACTCTACAGACACGACCCCAATTTAGGGGTGGTGGGGGGTCAAGCAAAACATTTTGAACTTTTTTATCGTCCACAGGTACCCTAACCTTTGATCCTGAAGGAGGTAAAAAACGGTCCTATTTGATTCTTTAAAAGCTCAAAATGAATCACTGAGAGGGTTAAAAAACGGGGTTGAATCTTTACTCATAAAATAAGTTTAGATTCAAACTGAATCAATTCTGAATCATTATGAATCTATTCTGAATCGATCTAGTATTTTGCGATTCTTTTGCGACGCTTTTCGGATAGGATTTTATGGGATTAGGTGTTAATGGTTAATTAGAAATTAGAAAGTGAATCGCAGAAACATGAGCGTTTTTTCGAGAAACTGATAACTGGGAGTATGGCGGAACTGGTAGACGCGCCGGATTCAAAATCCGGTCACTTCGGTGGTGTGGGTTCGACTCCCTCTACTCCTACCATAAAAATGAATATTTTAAGATCTCTTTACAATTGGACACTCACAAAAGCTGAGCATAAATATTCTACATGGATTCTAGGTTTAGTTTCCTTTGCTGAAAGTTCATTCTTTCCAATACCGCCAGATATTCTACTTATTCCAATGGTCATAGCAAAAAGAATGAAGGCATGGACATATGCATTTGTGTGTACATTTTCTTCAGTGCTTGGTGGAGTAAGTGGATATGCTATCGGGTATTTTTTTTACAATAGTATTGGTATCATAATAATTAATACATACCATTTATCAAATTCTTTTAGTGCTTTTGAGAGTTACTATAATGAATACGGTATATTAATTGTTTTGGGTGCAGGTTTTACACCTTTTCCATTTAAATTTATTACAATTGCAAGCGGTGTATTTAACCTTAATATATTTTTATTTATAATTACAGCCATCATAGCAAGAGGGCTTAGATTTTATTTACTCGCTGGTTTACTTTTTATTTTTGGAGAAAAAATAAAAATTATAATTGATAAATATTTTAACTTAATCACAATCTTATTTTTTATTCTTCTTGTTGGAAGTGTGTTATTAATTAATTTAATTTAATGTTAAAAAGAAATTGGTTTTATATTGTAGGTTTTTTAAGTTTTGCAGCATTAGGCTCAGCTTTAATTGCAGAGTTTTACTTTAATTTAGCTCCATGTAAAATGTGCTTAAAACAAAGAGAGCCCTATTATATAATTATTTTAGGCTTTTTATTGGTTATAATACTAAAGTGGCAGCACCACATTTGGTTTTATCTTGGTGTTCAGCTAGTAAGTATCTATGGTTTGTTTTATTCAATTTGGCATGTAGGTATAGAAAATAAAATTCTTTCTGGACCAAAAGGTTGCTCAAGTTCATTAAATATTACTGATAATACCTTAAGTCTTAAACAGCAAATTTTATCAAAACCAGTTATAAATTGTGAAGATGTTGCCTGGAGTATTCTTGGCTTTTCAGCCGCAACAATTAATAGTATCCTTTTAATTTTGATTTTTACATTAAATGCCATATATTTGTTTAAATATCATGTCTCAAAAAAATAAATCAACAGTTAAAAAAAAGAATGCTGTGCCAAATAATAAAGTTTTAACTGACAAAAAAATTTTAGATGAGATCATAAGAGTTGATCACGCCGGTGAATATGGAGCTACTCGTATTTATGATGGACAAATTGCAGTTTTTGGTAAAGATTCAAAAATTGGCAAAACAATTCAGCACATGGCAGACCAAGAACAAGAGCATATTGAAAAATTTAATGAACTTCTAGTTGAAAAACGTGTTCGTCCCACTGCTCTACTGCCCTTATGGAATATAGCAGGATTTGCTTTAGGAGCAGGAACGGCTTTGATGGGAGAGAAAGCAGCAATGGCATGCACAGTTGCTGTAGAAAAAGTTATAGGTGAACATTATAGAGAGCAGCAAGAATTATTAAAAGATGATGAAAAAGAATTAAAGAAAACTATCGCTAAATTTGAGAAAGATGAACTAGAACATCATGATATAGGCTTGGAACACGATGCTGAAAATGCTCCTGGTTATAAAATTATGACAAAAGTAATTGAGCTTGGATGTAAAACTGCGATTGCGATTTCAAAAAAAATTTAATTTTCTAATTCTGTATCCCAATACAAATAGTCCCGCCAACTATCATGTAAGTAATTTGGAGGAAAATTACGCCCGTTATTTTGAAGTTGCATAGAATGAGGTTGAACGGGTGTTTTAAGTAATTTCATATCAGTGTTTTGAATTAATTTTCTTCCTTTTTTTAAATTACAAGTTGTACAGGCTGATACTACGTTCTGCCAAGTAGTCTTTCCATATAAACATCTTGGAACTAAATGATCAAAAGTCAAATCATTTGCAGAAAATTTTTTTCCACAATATTGACATGTAAAATTATCACGAAGAAAAACATTAAATCTAGTAAAAGCAGGTTTTCGTTGAGGCATAACATAATCTTTTAATGCTATTACACTTGGTAATTTAAAAGATATGGATGGAGAGTTCACAGACTGATCATACTTTTCAATAACAGAAACCCGATCTAAAAAGACTGATTTAACTGCGTCTTGCCATGAACATAAAGAAAGAGGGTAATAGGATAATGGCCGGAAATCTGCGTTCAACACTAATGCTGGATTTCCACTTGCATTCATATTTATCTACTCACCAATAACATAAAATTATATCAATATTATAGTATAATGACTTGGTAAAATCATAGAATTTTTTTTATAAATTTTTGCAATAAAGTTATTGCTTCTGGAGAAACATTGTGAGCATCATTATCTAGAACATGTGACTCAAAGTTACATTTATTTATTTTTAGATATTCTCTAGCTTTATGATAATTATTTATAGGGAGAACTTCATCTTGCTCACCATGAGAAATAAAAATTGGTGTTTGCAACAACGTTTCATTAGTAATTTTTTGATGAGACATTATACGACCTGAAAGGATAGCTAATCCAGCCATTTTTTTTTTAAGAAAACTTCCAACTTCAAAGGTCATCATCCCGCCTTGTGAAAATCCCATTAAAAAACAATCTCGATAAGTAAGGTTTAAAGCTTCACAATATTGATCAATTGTTTTAATAATTTTTCTAACAGAGTAGTTTACTTCTTTGTTAATTTGATCAAACTCTTTCGGTCCAGCGTCTGCAATGTAAACACCATTTGGATATAAATCAAACCATTGATATCCCATAAAATTACCTGATATAACTCCTGGAGCGTTAAGTGCTATGTAAGCTGCTTGCCATTCTTCTTGATCTATCGGGTGAGCTAAATGCATAAAATTAGCTGCATTATCACCATATCCATGAAGCATAAAAATTAATTTTTTTGGAATATCGTGCCTTGAAAATGATGGTCCATTTAAAATTTCAGTCATAAATTACTATATGCGACATTTCATAGTTCGTTCAAGAGAAGAATTGCACTATATAATAAATTTATGGATGTATTACAGATTATTATGGTTGTATTTATGGTTGGTGCTCTTGGTGCTGTAGTAGTTGGAGTCATTGCAATGGCAATAAATGGCAAACTTAATAAAAATCACAGTAATAAATTGATGCGTCTTCGTGTTTTATTTCAGGCAATTGCCGTCTTAGTTTTTGTTATTATTATTTGGGCATCAAGGAATTGAGCCAAATATCCCCTCTAGAAATAATTTTATTTTTTTAGTATAAGGCACAAGAGGCTGTTATGGGAATTCATTTTAATCATAAATCAAAAGCGGGAGACCGCAAAATGCAAAAAGAATTAAAACTCAAACAAAAAGCAGAAGAACGTAAAAAAAAACGTGAAGAGCAAGAACGTCTAAAATTAGAAGAAGAAATGAGACAACTTGAAGAACTCACGAAGCCAGACAAATAAAATCAAAATAGTTTTTCTTCTCTAATTTATATTTTTTTAAGTAATCGGATATTTATCTAATATAAATCTTTTAAGTATTGCAAGTGTTTGATCAGCCTCCTCTAGTAACATCATATGTCCACAATTTTTAATCACATGTACGTCACTTCCTTTTATGTGATCTGCTAATTTTTTTCCGTCCTTCAATCTGCACATTCTATCTTTATCAGCTAAAATAGATAATGTTGGCAAGTCTAACTTTTTTGCTGCTTCAAAACCATTTGTATAATTCTCACATGCTCTAAAATCAACGCCGAGTGTGTCTTTAATTTCCTTACTCTGAACAAGCATCGATCCGGTATTTAAATGATATAAGCCTGGAACAGGGTGACCTCCAAAATGTCCGGATGGTCCGTGTGCAAAATCCATCATTAAATCAACTGCTTTAGGATCGCTATTTTCTGCAAGTGCCAATAATTCTGGATTCATAGGTATTGCTCCCGCTCCACCCATTAAACTTAGTGTTTTAATTTTATTTGGATACCGAGATGCGCACTCTAAAGCAACAAGACATCCTTGAGAGTGTCCTACTAAAGAAGTCTGATTAAATCCAACAGCATCAATAACATCATTTATCCAGTCAGCCATCTCTTCGACTGAAGTCAGACTTTTACCTCCGGATAATCCATGACCAGGTAAATCAAGAGCTAAAACACTATAACCATGAAAAGCAAAGTATCTGGTTTGCAAAACCCAACACATATGAGTGAGACCGCTGCCATGAATAAAAATTATCAATGGCTTATTTTTATCAAAAGGCCTTCCTCCCGTAGAAGCAAAGACCTCCTCGTTATTTACGTTAAATTTCATTTATTTGCGACTAGCATGGGTTTTTTTGCAGCTCTGAAGCCATCTTCGAAATCATTTTTAATATCATCAATGTCTTCAATCCCAACAGACAACCTAATCATATCTTGTGATAAGCCAGCAAATTTTAATGTAGCTTCATCCATTTGTGAATGAGTAGCTGATGCGGGATGAATAACTAACGTTCGAGTGTCACCAACATTAGCTAAATGGGATGCAAGTTTAACATTATTAATAAAAGCAGTACCAGCTTCCTTACCTCCTTTAATTCCAAAAGCAATCATCGACCCTCTTCCTTTTGGAAGAATTTTTTTAGCTAGTTCATAATCAGGATGATCGGGAGCACTTGGGTGTGAAACCCATGCAACACTCTCATGAGCAAGTAAATATTCGACCATTTTTTCGGCATTGGAACAATGTTTTTCCATTCGCACAGATAGAGTTTCAATTCCCTGCATAACATTCCAAGCATTTTGCGGACTTAAACATGGACCAAAATCTCTCATGCCTTCAGCACGAGCTTTCATAGTAAAAGCAACAGGTCCAAATTCTTCAGCAAAAGATAAACCATGATAACCTTCATATTCTTTTGTGAGAGAAGGAAATTTATCATTTTGCATCCAATTAAATTTTCCCCCTTCAACAATAATACCCGCCATTGATGAACCATGTCCTGCCATCCACTTTGTTAAAGAGTGAACAACTATATCCGCGCCAAAATCAAAAGGTTTGCATAAATAAGGTGTTTGATATGTACTATCGATCATTAATGGGAGACCGGCGTTATGAGCAATATCAGCAACTTCAGGCATATTCATTAATTCATTTCCAGGATTACCTAATAATTCACCAAATATACATTTGGTATTTTTTTGTATAGCTTTTTTAAAACCTTCAGTATCCCGAGGTTTTACAAAAGTAGTGTTGATACCAAACTTCGGCAATGTCAAACGAAGAAGATTAGCAGTTCCGCCGTATACTTGTGAAGAAGCTACTATATGATCACCTGACTCACATAAGGTCATAATTGCAAGAAAAATAGCGGCCATTCCTGAGGAAGTTGCAATTGCTGCAGTTCCCCCCTCTAATGCTGCAACTCTTTCTTCGAGCACTCCAACAGTGGGATTAGAAATTCTACTATATATATGCCCCCCTCGCTCTAGATTAAATAGCGCTGCTGCGTGATCAACATCATCAAAAAGATAAGATGTTGTTTGGTAAATAGGTACTTGACGAGAGCCACCGTTTTTATCTGGTTGATAACCAGCATGTAAACTAAGAGTGTCAAATTTATAAGTTTTTGGATCCATTAAATCTCCTTTGCTTTTGTTCGTAGTTCAAACTTTTGTATCTTTCCAGTAGAAGTTTTTGGTAATTCCCCAAAGACTACATTTTTTGGTCTTTTAAATCCAGCCATATTTTCCTTACAAAACTGAATAATTTCTTCCTCAGTGGCATTTTTTCCAGGAGATAACTCAACAAAAGCACATGGCGTTTCACCCCATTTTTCATCTGGCTTTGCAACAACAGCAACTAATGAAACAGATGGATGCTTTGCTACAACATTTTCAACCTCCACAGAAGAAATATTTTCTCCTCCAGATATTATAATGTCTTTAGAGCGATCTTTAATTTGAATATATCCATCTGGATACACAACCGCTAAATCACCTGAATGAAACCAACCATTGCGCATAGATGTTTCAGTTGCTTCTTTGTTTTTATAGTAACCTTTCATTACTACATTCCCGCGCATTAAAATTTCGCCCATTGTTTTTCCATCTTTAGGGACTGGCGTATACGTTTCTGGATCTGCAACCATAGCCTCTTCTAAATTTGGATAGCGCACTCCTTGTCTTGAATTTAAATCTGCTTTTTCACTATTGGATCGATTATTCCATTCTTCATTCCATGCACACTGCAAAACATGTCCGTATGTTTCCGTTAGTCCATACACATGCATTACTTCAAATCCCAAGTTATCCATTTTTTCTAAAATTGCACTAGTAGGAGGAGCTCCTGCTGTTAACACAAAAATTTTATGATTAATTTCTTTTTTATCTTTTTCTTCGGCGTTAGCGATTAAATTTAACACAATAGGCGCGCCACCAAAATGAGTTACTTTATGCTTATCAATAAGATCGTAAATATCTTTAGCTATTATGTATCGACAGCAAACTACTTTGGCGTGAATTAATGCAGATGTCCATGGATAACCCCATCCATTACAGTGAA
>CACKNC010000012.1 GCA_902601455.1 uncultured Alphaproteobacteria bacterium | reverse complement strand
TTTATAATTTTTACATTCTTTAATTAATATTTGTATTTTTTTATCTGTAGCTGTGTTTGGACCATTTAGATTATTGCTCGCAAATCCAAGTGACTTTATTTTATTTTTATAGGCTGTTTTGACAGACTGTGTATTTGTGATGCCACAAATCTTTAATGATACTTTTCTCATATTTTTATTTTATAATTATAAAATATCTGTAAACTAGATTGTAAACCTATGTCATTAAATTTTTTTAGACGAGTTGCTTTTGGCCTCTCCCCAAGTGATAAAAAACCAGATGACCCTCTTCCTTGGGCATTAAGTCAGCTAAACACTGTCCCGGACCTTCTATGGCCTGGATCCATATTAGCTGAAAAAGAACTGAGAAAAAAATATGGAGAGTGGGTATATGGTGACAGAGAAGTTTTAAGAAAAAAATTTAAAAATGACAAAGATGAATACAAAAAAGCAAAAGATGACCTTAGATTAAAAACAGGTGAGAGATACTTTGAGTTGAATGAGCACGCCATCAGGCATTACCAAACAAAATATAGTCAGCAGCCTGTCTTTGAGCGTTTTTGGCTTTTCTGGGGAAATCATTTTGCTATTAGTGAAAAAGATTTTTTAGCTGAGTTTAGTACAGGGCCTTATCAGCGAGAAATTATTAGACCAAATATGGTTAAAACTTTTGAAGAAATGGTTCATTCAGTAACAACATCATGGTGCATGATTCATCATCTTGATAATTCAGAGTCTGTTGGACCAAACTCTAGAAGAGGATTAGAATCAAGAGATACCATTAATGAAAATCACGCTAGAGAATTATTAGAGTTACATACTGTTTCTCCGTCTGCAGGTTATACTCAAGAAGATGTAATTCAATTAGCCTACATTATGACTGGGTGGGGACATAAATGGAGTAGAAAAAATTTAGAAACTGGAGATGTGTGGTTTGATCAAGAAAAACATCAAAAGGGAGATAAGCAAGTTTTAGGTGTTAAGTACAAAAATGACGCAAAAAGAGAGCTTGGCAAAGTAATTCATGATCTCGCAACTCATCCTGTATGTATCGAGTTTGTATCAACAAAATTATGCCGACATTTTATTACCGATGAACCAACCTCAGAAATGATTAATCCAGTTATTGAAGCCTGGAATAAATCTAATGGTAATTTAATTGAAATTCATAAGGCGGTGATAAAGCAAGCCTTTAAATATAATGACACTACACATAAATTCCATCCTCCAGAAATATGGCTTATGCAATTATCAAGAATGTTTGATTTAAATATTCCTTTATCCGCAGATAGAATGAATTATAATTTTAAATCAAGACCAACTAATAGACAGAGACAGTTATCTTGGATACTTAGAGAAATAGGACATTCGCCCTATCGAGCTAAACAACCAAATGGCTGGAGTGATGTTGAGGCAGATTGGGTTTCACCCGAATTACTATTACGGCGGTTTTGGTTTGCTTCAGTGGAGCTTCCACGGTTAGTTAAATCCGAAAATCAATTACATGATTTTATTATAAGTTGTCTTAAGAATAATTTTGATAATTATGAAAGTATGGCATCTCTCATTCATCAATTTAGATTTGGAACAACGGAAAAAGATTTAGGAAGAAAATTTGGAGTCATTTGTAATTTACCAGGAGTATTAAAAGTATGAATTGTACAAGAAGAAACTTTTTAATTGGAGGCTCAACAACATTATTTCTTTCTGGATTTTTTCCTAAATTAAGTTTCGCTTCAATGCAGAAAAAAAACCTTATAATTATTTCTCTTCGTGGAGGGATGGATGGTTTAACAGCAGTGCCAGTAATTGGAGATAAAAGATTAAAAAAATTAAGAAAAAAACTTATTTTAGAAGATGTTCTTAAATTGAATAGTGATTTTGGTTTGCATCCTAAATTAGAAATTTTTCATGAACTATGGCAGAATAACAAAGCAGCATTTGTGCATGCAACAAATATTCCTTATACAGGCAGATCTCATTTTGATGGGCAAAACTTAATGGAAACAGGTGCTCATATTCCGTACAAAGAAAAAACAGGATGGCTTGGTAGAGGGTTGTTGGCATCAGATATTGTTGGTAAAGGGTTAGCTATATCGTTACCAATGCCACTTTTATTACGTGGTGTCCCGCAAAATAATAATTTTTTCCCCTCTCCAGATTTTGTTGAGACAAAATTAATTGATCACATTTATAACGAGTTCAAAGGCGATCATAATGAACTCATTAAGTCTACACTTGATACAATTAGACAAAGACCACTATCAATGCAAATTGCAACAGACTCGGATGATAGAAAAAAACTTGCTCAAGAAGCTGCAAAACAACTTAAAGATCAAAGTGGTCCACGTGTAGCTGTTTTTGAATTAGATGGATTTGATACGCATGCTGCCCAAGGTGGTGTTGATGGGGCTCATGCAGATGAGCTAGAAGAAGTAAATGAAATTGTAAAAATATTGTATGAAAATCTTGGTCAAGCTTTTGATAACACACTTATTTTAACACTCACAGAATTTGGAAGAACAATTAAACAAAACGGTGGTTATGGAACAGAGCATGGCTATGGAAGTGCAATATTAATGGCAGGTGGTTTGTTAAAAAAATCACAGGTGTATACAGATTGGCCTGGTTTAAAAAAGAAAGAATTATTTGAAGGCAGAGATTTAAATTCTACTATTGATTCAAGGGCTGTTTATAATTCAGCCATGTCTATGTGTTTTGATAAGGATCCAGAATTTTTACGTAGAGAAGTTTTCTGGGGTGATGACTTACCTGATTTAACAGAAGAATTGTTTAAGATTTAGAAATAAATAATTTTTTTTGTTTTTTCATGATAAACGAACATATGATTTCAGAAAATTTTGAAAAGCTTTTTCAGGCCGCAAAAGATGTTAGAGATAATGCCCATGTTCCTTATTCAAAATTTAAAGTAGGCGCTGCATTTCTTACAGAGGACAATTCTATTATTGCAGGGTGCAATGTTGAGAATGCAGCATACCCCCAATCTCAATGTGCAGAAGCAAGCGCAATTGGCAATCTTGTAGCAAAGGGTTTTACAAAAATTAAAGAGGTAGTGGTGATCGGTTCTGGAGACTTACTTTGCTCACCTTGTGGAGGGTGCAGGCAAAGATTAAGAGAGTTTGCAGCACTAGATGTTAATATTCATATGTGTAATGTTAATGGACATATTAAAACATCAACACTAGAAGACTTACTTCCTGACTCCTTTGGGCCAGAAAACTTATAATGCATTCTTCTTCAAAAGTTTTTTTAGAAACAACCAACACGCAGCCAGAAATTGCAGTTATTCTGGGATCAGGGTTAACAAATTTTTTTGAACTACAAAATATTATTAAAGAAATACCGTATACTGACCTTCCAGATTTTCCTCAACCTACAGTAAAAGGTCATGCAGGAAAATTAGTTTTAGGAAACATAGCTGATAAAAAAGTAGTGTGCATGTATGGTCGTTCCCATATTTATGAGGGTCATGAACCAAATAGTCTCGCGAAACCAATTCGTGTATTAAAAGATATTGGGTGTAAACTTTTAATTGTTACCAATGCAGCAGGAAGCCTTGATGAAAAAATGCCAGCGGGTAGTTTAATGGCTATATCTGATCATATTAATTGGAGTGGTTACAACCCTCTGATTGGAAAAAACCAGGATGAGTATGGACCTAGGTTTCATGACATGAGTGATGGTTATCATAAATTTTATCGCGATCAATTGCTTCGAATTGCTTACAAAACTAACCAACAAATTTTTGAAGGAATCTATTGTATGTATTCAGGTCCAAATTTTGAAACACCAGCTGAAATAAATGCGCTAAAAGTTATTGGTGGCAATGCTGTAGGCATGTCAACAGTGCCGGAGGTATTAGTGGCTAATCATTGTAGCCTTCCAGTAATAGCAATTAGTGTCATCACTAATTTAGCAGCAGGAATGAATAAAACTAAACTTAGTCATAAGGAAACTCTCGAAAATGCCAGTCTAGCTGAAAATAATATTCTTCAATTAATTAAAAACTTTATTACAGAAGTGACATTTGATGATTCCACAGGAAATAATTAGAAAAAAAAGAGATAAGAAAGTTCTTTCGAAGGAAGAAATTTCTTTATTTGTAAAAGGCCTAACCGATGGGTCTTTTTCCGATTCACAAGTTGCAGCGATGAGCATGGCAATTTTTTTAAATGGCATGATCCCGGAGGAAACAGTTAATTTAACTGAAGCAATGACAACTTCAGGGGATACAATTAATTGGGCTGGTGTTGTTGATACTAATTTAGTTTGTGATAAGCATTCCACCGGTGGTGTTGGAGATAAAACAAGTGTTATTCTCGCTCCTATTTTAGCAGCTTGCGGATTATTTGTTCCAATGATTTCTGGAAGAGGTCTTGGACATACGGGGGGAACGTTAGATAAATTTGATTCGATACCAGGATACAATACACAGCCAGATTTAGATATTTTTAAGAAAGTTGTAAAAGAAGTTGGCTGTGCAATTATAGGACAAACTTCAAACTTAGCCCCTGCAGATAAAAAACTATATTCAATTAGAGACATAGTAGGCACAGTAGAATCTTTGCCGTTAATTACATCGTCCATACTATCTAAAAAAATTGCATCAGGTTTAAAGACATTAGTTTTAGATGTGAAGGTAGGGAACGGATCTTTTAATAGTACTATAGATATAGCAAGAGAACTATCCCACTCACTTGTAAAAGTAGCAAAAGGAGCTGGGTTGCAATGTGAAGCAATCATAACAGATATGAATCAAGTTTTAGGAAAGAGCGCTGGGCATATTTTGGAAATGTCTGAGTGTATTGATTTTTTAAAAAACCAAGAAAAAGAATCAAGATTGGAAATAATAACATATGAATTAGTAGCTTCAATTTTGATGATGTCGCAAAACCTCTCAAAAGAAGATGCTCTGAAAAAAATTGATACTGTAATATCAAACGGTCAAGCAGCAGAAAAATTTGAAAAAATGGTTCATGCTTTGGGAGGTCCGTCTGATATTATGTCGTCACATGATAATCATTTAAAAATAAAAGCTATCAAAAAAGATATTTTTTCAACCCAATCTGGATGGGTTAAAGAAATTAAAACAAGAGATCTAGGATTAATTCTTATCGAGTTAGGTGGGGGAAGAAAACAAGTAACGGATAAAATTAATTTTAATGTTGGTTATGATCAGGTGTTAAGAATTGGTGATAAAGTGGATACAAGCACACCTCTTTTGACAGTTTATACAAACTTAAAAGATGATTATGAAAATGTTAGAAAAAAAATTCAGGATTGTTTTATAATAGCTGAAACAGAGGTAAGTGCTCTTCCATATACGTATGAAGTAATCAACTAATGAGCACACAATTAAAAATTAATGAAGATCTAATACAATACCTTCAAAACGTAGGGTACCGAAAAGACCCTCTTGTCGATGAATTAGAAAAGGAAACCAAAGCACTTGGTCAAGTTGCTCAAATGCAAATTGCCAAAGAGCAAGGACAATTTTTAGAAATTATTGTTAATATATCAAAAGCCAAATCATGTTTAGAGATTGGACGATTTACCGGGTTAAGCACATTATATATGGCCCGAGGACTTCCATCTGATGGTAAAATTATTACTGTTGATAATTCAGAAGAGTTTTTACCATTAGCACAAAAATACTGGGACAAGGACGGCCTTACTTCAAAAATAGAATCTATTATTGGATCAGGTGTAGATGTGATGCAAAGCTTAATTGATCGTCAGCACACCTTTGATATAATTTTTATTGATGCAGATAAAAATAACTATCCAAATTATTATGAACTATCTCTGAGTTTAGTTCCGTCAAATGGAATCATAATTATTGATAACATGCTATGGCACGGTGATGTAGCTGATACATCTAAAAATGATTCACAAACAAAAACTATTCGTGATTTAAGTTCACAAATTAATCAAGACGATAGAGTGGAATTTTCTTTACTCCCATTATCTGATGGTCTTTCGTTTATAAGAAAAAAATAATTTTCTTACTTGAAATAATTATAACAATTCCCATATTTAAACTGTTGGTATGCCATTGTGGGTGCCAATTTTAACTTGCTTAATAAGGAGTTTTTATGACAAGAAACCTATCCGTATGGAATTCGCTTAGACCATTTTCAGTTGGATTTGACTCAATTTTCGAAGAATTTGATAGAATGTTGGAGTCTACTGAGCGACATAATTCAAATTATCCACCCTATAATATTCACAGAATAAATGAGAATAATTATAAAATAGAAGTAGCTTTAGCTGGGTATTCTAAAGATGATATTGAATTAGAGCTTAAAGAAAATAATCTGACTGTTCGCAACAAACAAAAAGAGAAAGTTGTGAATGAAGAAGGAAATGGAGTTATTCATAAAGGAATTTCTACCAGACAATTTGAACGATCATTTACTATTTCTGAAGATATTAAAATCAAGAATGCTGAATTGTTAAATGGTCTTTTAAATATTGATTTAGAGCGAATAATACCTGAAGAAAAGAAAGCTCGGTTAATAGAAATTAAATAATTTAGAAGTATTATAAATATATTTAATAAGGATAGGGGCCCGATGTGGCCCCATTTTTTATTGGCAATTAATAAATGCTAAACTATAATTGTGTAATGAGGCTCGTTGCAATTATGATTTTTTTTTGTAGTTCCAATCTATTGGCTCATCAGCCTAAACTAATTAATTATTCACCGTCTATTGATAACCCGCATCAAGTTATAGATCCAGAAATATCTAAAGCATATTATGCTATGCTTACTGGTGAACCGCATTATTATATAATTAATAGTAAAGAAGAATTTCTATTTTATACTGGCATTTTAAGTCCTAAAGTTGATGATGATCACTTATGGTTATCGATTAATGTATATTCAGTAGATGAAAAAAATAATAAAATTTTAAAATTTTTTGCTGATGGTGAGAGTTTTGAATGGGAGGCTTGGTATGAGCCTTATGCTAGAGATTGGTATTGGAAAGGACCTGAAATAGGAGCCGAAGTAAATGAAAATACAGGCTTTAAGAGAAGTTTTAATTTGAATGCAGGTACTTATTTAATAGAAATTTTTAATCAGAAGAACACAGGCCATTATTCTCTTGCTGTAGGTGAGGCTGAATTTTTTGGATCTAATTTATGGGAACAGATTTTAACATGGACGCCTATCCTCTTTTATATAGGGCCTGTTATGGATATAGCGCATTGGCAAAAATTTGATATTCGTGCTTATATTCCTCATATAGCTCTTATGGTAATAATTTACCTAATTTATTTCATTATTAAAAAATTGTTTTTTAGAAAACACAAAAGGTTTGTATGAAATTGAATTTAATTTTATTTTTTTTATCTTTTGTATTTTTTACTTCTGCAGTTCATGCACATACTTTTACTGGTATGGTAGGTTTTTATGATGGCCTTTCCCATCCAGTCTTGGGTATAGATCATTTTTTAGCAATGGTTAGTGTAGGTATTGTTAGTGCCCAAATAGGAGGAAGAGCAATTTGGACAATCCCTGCAACCTTTGTTTTAATGATGATTATTGGTGGAACGATTGGGATGCTTATTGAGGTTTTCTATTTTAATTTAGAAGAATCTGCCTTTATAGTTGTTGAATATGGGATAGTTTTCTCCGTTATATTATTAGGTTTAGCAATTGCTATAGAAAAAAAAATTGCCACTAATATTATAGTACTTTTTATTTGCATTTTTGGAATGTGTCACGGATTAGCTCACGGCATGGAGATGCCATGGGCAGTGAACCCAATTTTATTTGCGCTTGGTTTTGCTTCTGGAACAGCTACATTGCATTTATTTGGTGTGGGAATAGGAAGTATAGCTATTAAGACTAAATTTTCATCAATTGTTCTAAGAATTGCTGGAGTTGGATGTGCACTGTTTGGTATTTCTTTATTAATTTAAATTAGAATAATTCTAAATTTAATAATGGTGTTTTTTTAATAGTCACCTTAATCTTAAAAGATAATCTTTACTCTTCTTTGAAAATATTTAAAAAAAAATTGTATGTTTCTACTCGTGGTTGAAAAATTGTTGCAGGTACCAGCGCGATTTTTCAACCCACTATAGTATCATTATGTTAGCTCTTCATAATGTTGTAGATCTTGTTAAGGATGATTTTTATCAAAAAAATATAAAAGATAAATGTCATGATTTTTTTTATTCTTCAGCTTTAACGCATGCGATAAGCTTGGAAATTGCTTCATCTACGTTTGCTGATAAATGCTTATCTTATGAAATGTTATGTAAAAGGATACCTCCTAAATTAGGTTGTAGATCAACAATATATTCAACACTGAATAATGCTGTGAGCAAAGGTTTTTTTATAAAACAATATTCAAAGAAAGACAGAAGAGTAAGGTCTTATTGTTTATCTGAAGAGTATTCTTTGATGCTAACACGATGGTATTTGCGATCAAAAGAAATATTTTTCTAATTAAAATTGAATTAGAATAATTCTAAACATAATCAATTTTTATTACTTTTCCTTAACATTTTTTTTTATATTAATCTCTTTATGTTTTCAGATTAAAAAGCTTTTAGATTCTCAATAAGAGGACACGGGGGCAATAAATAAAATAGTTCCAGCTAATTCCGTTATTCAGCCCCCGTAAATTAATTAATTGATTTAAAGGAGACTATGAAAAAATTTATTACACTCATTGCTTCAGTTTTGATAGCATTCAGTTTTACTAAAATAGTATTTGCTGATGGTCATCAAATTTATGGGCCTTATCCAATTACTTTAAAAGGTTATGATGGAGATAAAACAAACTCAGTAAAGTATACTGGTCAAATGGCCAGACATGCACTTCATGATAGTTTGAAAGCATTAGTTAAAAGTGGTGATGTTGCTAAAATGATGGCATATTACAACGGTGAAGATGGTCTAGCAATTGTTGCCCCTGCTTCAAAAGGTGATTTTGTAATTAAGCAAACTATGGTTTCTGAAATAGGTAGCGGAAACTTATCTGGTAAAATGTACAAAGGATATATCCCTGGTTGGGGAAATTTAACAGGTCCTGAGGTTATAGAACACATGATCACAAAAGCGGGTGAAGTTGAAGGTGGTTTTGATCCTAATACTGGAATGGATTATACTCAACTAATTTCAAAATTTGCCATGGGCGCTGTTTTCTACAACCAAGCAGTAAATAGTTACCTTGGTAGTAAAATGGAAATAGGTCAAAAGCCAAACAGCGAACCTTATAAGGAAGGTGCTTATTATACTGGGAAAGAGCATAGCTGGGATGAAGCTTTTGGGTATTGGGGTTCTGCTGCACATGCCTTAACTTTAAGCGCAGAGCAAAACTATAATGTCGCAAAAAAGAAAGATATGGCTTCTGCTGACTTTAATGGAGATGGTGTTGTTGATGTATATTCTGAATATACTTATGCACACGCTTATTATGCATCAAGCTATGATAAAGGTGGTAAAACAAATTACCTAGCAACTATCAATCAAGCATTTATTGATGGCAGAGAAATAATCACAGACGCTGATGGAAGAAACTTAAACTTCTCTGAAAGAACAGCACTTCTTGCTGAAAGAGATATCATTAGAAGTAATTGGGAAAAAGTTATAGCTGAATCTGTGTTTAAATATGCAGGATCGGTTTATAAAGATATCGTTGCTCTTGAAACTATAGTTGGTGCAAATGGTGATACAGCTGATGCTTTTAGAACTTATGCTAAGCATTGGGGTGAGTTAAAAGGATTTGCTTTAGCACTTCAATGTGGACCTTCAGATCTTGGAGAGACTGCTGTTAAAATGAATCGTATGATGGGCTTTGGTCCTGTGCTTTTAAATGCTTCTCAGGTTGTTGGAGTTGATTCACAAGGCAATTATATGAAAGACCAAGCTCAAGAATGGTCTGAGTTTAAACTTCATATGCTTAAAATTCAAAAATTAATGGTTGATGAATTTGGCATAGAAGCTAAAGCCAATGACCAATTAGCAGAAATGACTGCGTTAGCAGGTTCTCTTGGATCATCTGATTCAGCTGAAAATGACTAATTAATTTTTTTTGTGTGGCTCTTTTATTAAGAGCTGCACTTTACTGTAACAATGGAAATATTTTTTGATTATATAAACAATATAGGGAATCAGTTTATAGACCCTAAAAAAAGAGTTTTTTTAGCATACATTTTCCTTTCTTTTCTCATTGCTCTTTTTTGGTTTATGTACATAAAAAAAATTAATCTTAAAAAAGCACTTAAAAAAATATTTGACAAAAAAATATTTTTATCAAAATCAGCTAAATCTGATTATAAAATATTTTTTATCAATCAATTTATAATGTTATTGATCTCTCCACTTCTAATCACTCAGATAACAATAGCTACGGCGCTTTACTTTTATTTACACTCAATTGAATGGTTAAACCAAGGTATGTATTCAAGTGTAACACCAATAATTGTCGTTATTTCCTTTACTTTTTTTCAATTCACGATTGATGATTTTAGCAAATATATAATTCATAATTTTATGCATAAATGGCCTATATTATGGTCTCTTCACAAAGTTCATCATTCAGCAACTGTTCTCACTCCTATGACAGTTTTTAGAACACACCCGTTAGAAGGAATTATTTTTTCTTTAAGAAGCTCTGTTACGCAAGCAATTAGTATTTCTTCTTTTATTTTTTTATTTGGTAATACTGTAAGCTTATATACAGTATTAGGTGTAAATATTTTTGTTTTTATATTTAATGTTCTAGGATCTAACTTAAGACATTCCCATGTAGGAATTCAATATTGGAAATGGGTAGAGTATATTTTTATCTCACCAGCTCAACACCAACTTCATCACTCTATAGCAAAGGAACATCATGATAAAAACTTTGGTGCTGCGTTAGCAATTTGGGATTGGTTTTTTGGCTCACTTCATCATTCTGAAGATTTTGAAACTTTAGAGCTTGGTATTAAAAAAAATCAAGAAGATGAAAGTCATGAATTGAAAGCATTATATTTAAATCCATTTTTTGAAATTAAAAATTATTTTGTCAAATATTTTAATTTTATGAAACTAAAATATTTAAATCTATATAAAAGGAGTTTTTCTAATGAAAAAAAATACAATTAATATTTTATCAATAATTTTTATTACATGTTTTTCAATTAACCTTTTTGCAAAAGAAATTAATATTTATTCACACAGACAACCCTTTTTAATAAACCCTTTCTTAGAACTATTTACTAATGAAACGGGGATTAAAACAAACGTTATTTACTCAAAAAAAGGACTTGCTCAAAGACTGCAATCAGAAGGTGAAAACAGTCCTGCTGATCTTATTTTAACTGTTGATATAGGAAGGCTGTATATCTATTCAGATTTAAATCTTTTACTCACGATAGACTCAAAAAAGTTAATTAATAATGTTCCATCGTATTTAAGAAGTCCTGAAAATAATTGGTTTGCTCTTTCTAAACGAGCAAGAGTTATTGTGGTCAATAAAGATATTATTAAAGACGGTGAAATAACAAGATTAGAAGACTTAGCTAATCCAAAATGGAAAGGTCAAATTTGTTCAAGACCGGGAAGCCATGTTTATAATAGAGGCATAATGGCATCTGTTCTGGCAGAATATGGTGAAGAAAATGCTGAGGCATGGGCAAGAGGTTTAGTAAATAATTTTGCGAGAAGACCTCAAGGAAATGACAGGGCTCAAGTTAAATCAATTTATGAAGGTGAATGCAACATAGCAATAATAAATAATTATTATTATGGAAAACTTAAATTTTCTGAAGATCCCGAACAAAGAAAATGGGCTGAAAAAGTAAAACTTATTTTTCCTAATCAAGCTGAAGGTGATCGTGGAGCTCATATAAATATATCTGGGGGAGGTGTTGCGTTACACTCAAAAAATAAAAAAGAAGCTATAATGTTGTTAGAATTTTTAACTACTCAACAATCTCAACAATTATATGGGGAAATAAATTTTGAATATCCCGTAAATCCTAATGTAAAACCAAGTAAAGAGCTTGGTTCTTGGGGAAATTTTAGAGAAGATCAATTGCCAATAGTAAAAATTGCTGAACTGGCTCCAGGGGCGCAAAAAATAATTGATAGAGTTGGTTGGTAATCTATAACAATTCCTGTTTTGTTAAATTGGAATAATTCATCAATATTTGCAAGTTTAATTGCATTACTAATTATTGCTCCCGTATTTGCAGTTTTTTATTCTGCTTTTTTAGGAGACACTTCCTTGTGGCCCCATCTTTTTTCAACTGTTTTACCAAGATACATTTCTAACACAATTATTCTTATGTTGGGGGTTGGGTTATTAAGTACATTATTGGGTGTTTCTACTGCTTGGGTTGTTACACGATATGAATTTTTTGGTAAAAATTTTTTTCAATGGGCTCTTCTTTTACCTGCCGCAGTTCCTGCTTATATTATTGCCTACACTTATACTGATTTTTTAGAGTATGCTGGGCCAGTCCAAAAAATTTTAAGAGAGTTTTTTAATTTTCAAAATTCTAATGAGTATTGGTTTCCTGAAATTCGGTCAATGGAAGGGGCAATATTTGTTATGTCTTTTGTACTCTATCCATATGTTTATATGACAACACGTGCATCTTTCTTAACAGTCCCTGTATCTTTTTTTCAAACAAGTTTAATTTATGGAAGAAGTAGTTTTTTTAGTGTTGCACTTCCGTTAGCACGACCAGGTATAATCGCTGGTGTTGCTTTAGTGTTAATGGAAACAATTTCAGACTTTGGAACTGTTGAGTATTTTGCTTTAGAAACATTAACTCTTGGAGTGTTTAATGTTTGGCTTGGTATGAATAGTTTGTCAGGAGCTTCACAAATTTCTTCGGTACTTTTTGTTTTTGTAGTCGTGCTGCTAACAATTGAATATCTTGCCAGAAGAAGACAAAGATATCATGAAAAAAGTAGTGGACAAAATATGGTAGAGTCAAAGTCTTCTTCAAAACTTCAAAAGATAGTTTGTTTTTTTATTTGTTTGATGCCAATTATTATTGGGTTTGTTATTCCTGTCTCTATTTTGCTTAATTTTATATTAAGTGGGTTTTCAATTATTAATTTTACTGAAATTTTTCACACATCTTTTTTTAGTATCATTTTAGCTTTTTCAGGAGCTTTTTTTGTCATGCTTGCCTCTGTATTTCTAATTATTATTTCAAATTATAGATCAAATAATTTTCAAAAAGTTTTAATCTTTCTTGCTTCTTGTGGGTATGCGTTACCTGGAACAATTTTGGCTGTAGGGATGGTTATTTTTTTAGGGTGGATAAATAAATACTTCAATTTTCATTTAAGTTATTTTGCTGGAGGCTTCTTTATTCTATTATTTGCTTATGTCGTTCGTTTTTTAGCAGTTGGAAATGCATCAATAAGATCAGGTATTTTACAAATTCATCCTAATGCTATGGATGCCTCTTTAACTATGGGCTCAGGATTTTTTAGAGGTGTGAGAGTAATAATTATGCCATTAATATTCTCAAATATATTGATTGGTGGTATTTTAGTTTTTGTTGATATTTTAAAAGAATTGCCAATTACACTTTTACTTCGCCCATTTAATTTTGAGACTTTAGCAACATATGTTTATCAGTATGCGTCTGATGAGCTTTTGCAAGAGTCTTCATTTGCAGCTCTGATTATTGTTGTTGTTGGTTTAGGCCCAATTATATTTTTGAACTCAGCCTTACAAAGAGTATCACAAAAAAAAGAGAGTAATTAATTTTCAAAAACAAAAGTATGTTTTTCATCAATCGAAATTTCAACTGCTGAAGATTGTTTGGGATTAAACTCAGGAGGCATGTGACTATGCACATGCACAACTTCATTTTTATTATTTAAAACAGATAAGTGGATAAAGCTAAAAGCCCCCATTAATTTAGATGCCATAACTGTTCCTTTAGTTCCATTAACTGGTGTTGGTTGTTCGCTTAATTTAATGCCTTGTGGCCTGATATGAACTGTAACATTTTTATTTTCATATTTTTGATCTACTTTGATTTGACCTACTGGAGTCTTTATTGATGAATTATGAACATCACCATTAAAAACATTAGTTTCTCCAAAAAATCTGGTTACATATTGATTCTTAGGATTGTTATATAATTCTGCTGGAGGACCTGATTGAACAATACTTCCATTATTATCCATAATATTTATTTGATTTGAAATAAACATCGCCTCAAAAGGATCATGGGTAACAATAATAGTCGAAACATTCGATTTTTGAAGTAAGTGTAAAGTATCATCTCGTATTTCTTCTCTAAGATTTAGATCAAGACTAGAGAAGGGTTCATCTAGAAGTAATAAATCGGGATGTGATATAATAGACCTAGCAAGAGCAACTCGCTGTTGTTCACCTCCACTTAATTCATGAGGGTATTTATCTAATGAGTCAGGAAGTTTGACAACATCAATGATATCATCAATCTTGTATATAGAGTTCTTAAAATTGATTGGGTATTTTAAATTTTCTTTTACCGTTAAATGTGGAAAGAGAGCATAATCTTGAAAGAGAAAACCAATTCTTCTTTTTTCAGTTGGTAAATGTTTATTTGCTGAACTTACTTCTTGATCATTTATTAGTATGTGTCCATTTTGTACATTATCTAAACCAGCAATTAATTTTAGAAGGGTAGTTTTACCACTTCCTGATGGTCCAAGAATACAAGCTATAGAATCTTTTTTAAGCTCAAAATTAACATTATTTAAAATAGATTTATTGTTAATTTTATGGCTAAGATTTTTTATACTTACTGCCAACATTAAGCGCTTATAGCAGGGTACTTTGCATTAACAAGAGGTATCCATCCTTTTAAATTATTGATTCTATTATCAGGCGAAGGATGTGTACTAAAAAATTCTGAAGGCCCTGAACCACCCATATCTTCTTTCATACGTTCCCACACTTTATACGACTCATTAATATCATAACCTGCTAAACTAGAAAAAATTAATCCCAGATAATCTGCTTCAGATTCTTGTTTTCTGTTAAAGGGAAGATCCAGTCCAAATTGACGAACATACCCTGCTGCTTGAGGGAGCCTTTGTCCTAAAACTAAACGTTCCAACGCCATGATTCCAAGATCGGTTACCATAGCAGTACTTGCTCTTTCTGCTGAGTGTCTTGCGACAGCGTGAGCTATTTCATGACCCATAACAGATGCTACCCCGTCTTCATTTTTAAGAATTGGCAAGATGCCTGAATAAAAAGCAATCTTACCACCTGGCATACACCATGCATTTTTTGTTTGATCATCATCAACCAGAACAAATTCCCATTGAAAATTTGATGTAGGATCTTCCTGAGAATTAGTTTCATAATAAATGTTAATTGCATCACGAATTTTAAAACCAATATCAATAATTTGATTATACTCTGCAGTACCAGTTATTAATTTTGATTGTGATTTAAAATTGTTGTACGCAGGAAAAGTTCTTGAGTATAAAAAATCATCTGAGAGAATATTTAATTGCTGACGATCGGATAAAGCAACTTCTGTACAAGAAGGTAAAATTAAGGATGAAGCACAAACGCAAGAACATCCATAAATAAACTTTCTCCTTGATATGTTATTAAAAACTGACATTAATTTCTAAATATAAAAAAAACACGATGAACTCAACCCTCCATATACCTAAAGCTGAAATTCATGTCCATCTTGAGGCAACTATAACACCATCTCTATGTAGAAAATTTGCTGAGCGAAATAAAGTTAAGTTATCTGCCGATATTTTTGGCTCTGAATATGCCTATCAGTGGGACGATTTTTATGATTTTATTAAAAGATATGACATTGTAACCTCCGTTATTCATACACCCGAAGATTATTATGAGCTTACATATGAATATCTAAAAGAATGTGCATCTCATAACGTGCTTTATGTGGAAGCAATGGTTTCATCAACCCATGCAAAAGCAAAAGGGATGACTTACCATTCTTTTTTAGACAGTGTTCATCAAGCCTCGCTTGATGCTGAAAGAGATTTTGGCATTGTTTCCAGATATTTAATGAATGGAATACGGCATTTAGGTGCTGAGTCTGTCCAAGGAACGGCCGAAGAAGTTCTTAGTAATCCTCACCCTGCTCTTGTAGGTTTTGGTTTAGCAGGTGACGAATTACATTTTCCACCACATTTATTCACCAAAACTTTTGATATGTTAAAGCAAGAGTCGTATCCTATAACAGTTCACGCGGGTGAATGGGATGGACCAGAAAATATACGAAAGGCCATTCATCTTTTACATCCAACTCGATTAGGTCACGGTGTTCGTTCTATTGAGGATTTAGATTTAGTAAAAGAAATTATTGATAAAGATATTGTTTTAGAAACTTGTCCTACAAGTAATATTGCAACAAAAATTTATGAAAATTATGAAACACATCCTGTAAAAAAATTGCATGATTTAGGTGCAAGAGTAACTGTTAATTCAGATGACCCTCCTTTTTTTAATGCAACAATTCAAGGTGAATACGAAGCGATGGCTGGAATTGGTTTTGCTGAAAATGAACTTGTATCTATGACACGTAATGCTATCGAGTCTTCTTTTTTAGAAGAGGATAAAAAAAATAAAATTTTAACTAAATTAGATTAGATAATTTTACTAATGGTCGTGCACCATAATGAGATATTATCTCTGCTGCAGCAATAGATGCATAGTTTCCACATGTAGTAAGATCTTTTCCCTTTGCCATACCAAATAAAAAACCACCCGCATACAAATCTCCCGCACCTGTTGTATCTACGACTCTATCAACTTGGACAGGGTTGATTTCAATCACTTCATTATTGTTTACAATAACAGAACCATCAGCAGATCTTGTGATAGCAACAATCATATTTAATGATTTCGCATACTCTACAGCTTTCTCAAAACTATCAGTTTCACACTGCGCTTTAATTTCATCTTCATTGGCAAATAAAATATCTACATCATTTTCTATAAGCTCTTTGAACGAGTCTCTATGTCTATCTACACAAAACAAGTCTGATAAAGTAAAAGCAATTTTTTGATTATCTGACTTACATATATCAACCATTTTTTTCATTGCCATTTTGGCATCCTGATTATCCCACAAATAACCTTCTAGATAAGCAATTTTATGATTAGTTATATGTGCTGGCTGAATATCATTAGGTCCAATTAAGGTTCCTGCTCCCAGAAAAGTACACATGGTTCTTGTTCCATCATCTTCCACAAAGATAGTACAACACCCAGTTGAAATTTCAGGGGAAGTAAAACCAAGAGGGAATTGCAATCCTTCTCTCACCATATCTTTTTGAAGAAATATCCCTACTTCATCATTTTTTATTTTACCAATAAAGCTACCATTTCCGCCAAAAGAAGTGATACCGAACATCGAATTTCCAAGAGATCCTCCACCAGCCATTTCTTTAATAGAATAGTTATTATGAAGAGAATTTTTTAAATCTTCATCGATTAAATTCATCGAGTCACGATTTAAATTATTTTTTTCAACCTCACTTTTATTTGAAGGGATGATAGCATCCACCATCGCGTTTCCGATGCCAACAATATCTAATTTATCTGTCATGTGTTTTTTTTATAATTGGTAATAGCTGTACTATAATCACACCTGTAAAAATTGCAAGACATCCAAGAAATTTATTTAAATCTAAAGTTTGATTAATAAGTGCCCATCCTGCTATTGTCGCAAAGACACCTTCCATAGATAAAATAATAGCTGCAGGAGCAGGACTTGCTTTTCGTTGTGCAATAATTTGTAATGTATATCCTAAACCAGCAGATAGAACTCCCGTGTACAATATTTCAAACCATTCAATCGAAATATTTTTTAAAGTTGGACTTTCATAAATTCCTGCAACTAAAAGAGAAAGTAGAAAGACAATAAAATATTGAATAGTTCCATAAGTAAAGGGTGAGTTAAATTGTTTCATAAAAACATCAATGAGGATTATATGAACAGCGAAACAAAAAGCTGCAATAAATATTAATGCGTCGGATTGCTGTATTTCAATACTTTGATTTGATGATAATAAATAGGAACCCAAAACACATAACAGTATGGCAATCCAAATTATCCAGTGAAGTTGAGATTTAAAAACAAAGCGTGAAATAATTCCTACAATAGGAACATACAATGTTGTAATAAATGCAACGTTAGAAATTTGAGAAACTTGAAGTGCATATTGTTGCAGCCCCATTCCTAGAAAAAGAAAAATACCTGTAGCAATCGTGAGAATTAATAATTTTAAGTCAGAAAAAATTTTAGCAAAATTATTTCTTTCAAAATAAAGCGCTAAAGGCAATACAGTTATCGTAGCAAAAAAAAATCTTGAAAAGCTAAATGTAAAAGGGCCAATTGCACCCATGCCCGTTGTTTGTGAAACAAATGCCGTTCCCCATATCAGGGTAGCAATAAGCATTAAAATATTAGCGCGAGTTTGTGACATTAAAAAACTATCTATTTAGTTTTTTTACTTTTTCTTGATCAATCCACCAAGACTCAATCACAATACCGTAGAGTGGAATTGTTTCTGGGAACTTAAACATATTCCAATAAGCAATTCTATCAGTATTACTATGATATAAAGGAATAACATAATGGTTCCATAAAAGAACTCTATCCAAAGCATGTATGGCTGTTGTTAGTTCTTCTCTTGTTTTAGCTCCAACTAATTGCTCTATGAGAAAATCAACAACCTCACTATCAACACCAGCATAGTTTCTGCTTCCTTCTTTTTTCCCTACTTCTGAACCATAGTAAAATTGCTGTTCATTACCTGGACTGAGACTAACATTCCATGAAGCTTTAATCATATCAAAATCATAATTTAATAAACGTGCTTGATACTGAGAAGAATCCACGGTGCGCACATTCATTGTTATCCCAAGTACTTCTAAAGTTTTTTGAAAAGCCAGTGCTATTCTCTCTACTGAAGGACTAACAATTAAAAACTCAAATTCAAAATGTTTTCCATCTTTCATAAGTTTTCCATCACTGACAAACCACCCTTCTTCTTCTAATATTTTTTTGGCTATTCTTAAGTTATCTCTTGGGTTACCGCTTCCATCCGTTTTTGGTGGCGCATATGTTTTAGTAAATATTTCAGCAGGTAGCTGATCTTTAAAAGGCTTTAATAATTGTAATTCTTGTTCAGATGGTAAACCAGTTGAAGCTAAAGGTGAATTATCAAAATAGCTATCGGTTCTGACATAAGCATTATTGTATAAAACTTTATTTATCCATTCATGATCATAAGCAAAAGATAGTGCGTACCTAATTCTTGGATTACTAAAAATATCCTTACGTGAATTAAAAACTAGGGCATTCATCCCAGAGGGTCTGTCATTTTTCATTTCATTTAAAACGACGTCACCATTAGAGACAGCATCAAAATCATATTCAGAAAACCACCTCTTGGCATTATACTCACGACGATAATCATACTCCCCAACTTTAAAAGCTTCTACAAGCACGTTAGAGTCTTTGTAATAATCATAAATTATTTCATCAAAATTATATTGCCCTTTATGAACAGGTAAATCATTTGCCCAATAATCTTCCACTCTTTGATATTTTATTTGGCGACCTGGTTCTAAACTTTTAATACGATAAGGACCACTTCCAAGAGGAATGTCGAGGAAAGTTTTTGTCACATCAATTTCGCTATAATATTTTTTTGGAATAATAGGCAGAAACCCTGCAACAATAAGAGGGAGCTCTTTATCTTCATTATTAATGAAATTCATTTTTATGCCATTAGCCCCTATCATTTCAGTCGAAGTGACTTTCCCGTAAGTCTTTTTTTGATTTGGCGTTCCTTTAGTTTGAAAAGTTTCTAAGCTGAACAATACATCTTCTCTGGTAATAGACGAGCCATCGTGAAATTTTGCATTAGGATTAATATAAAATGTAATCGATGATCGATCTTCTGGCATATCAGCATACTCTGCAATTAAACCGTATAAAGTAAAAGCTTCATCCCATACTCTTCTCATTAACGTATCATTAATGTACCCGAGACCAGCAGCCTTCGATCCTTTAAATGCCACTCTATTTAAATTATCAAATGCACCATACGCACCAAATCGAACAACACCTCCTTTGGCAGCATTAGGATTAACATAATCTAAATGTGTAAAACCTTCTTCATATTTTGGCTTGCCATGCATAGCAATCCCGTGGGTTTTTTCAGCAAATGATGAAGAATTATAAAAGGTAAAAAATACAGTAACAATCAAGAAATATTTAAGATTCATAGTAAGTTTGTATCAACTAAATACGGTATTTTGAAGAGGAAGTTCTTTGAAACTACTCTTTTTCTATTTACGATATATATAAGAAAAAGATGAAAATTTTACCTTCAGAAATAACCTCTTATAAAAACTACCTTAATAGGAGAAAATTTATTAAATCATCTGTTGCAACTGGTTTAGCATTGGGAGCATCAACAAACCTTTATGCAAACCACTCATCTGATCAAAATATTTATGCTAACCAACTTGATGAAAATGATAGATTAAATAGCTTTGAAGAAATTACCACGTATAATAATTTCTATGAGTTTGGAATGGGTAAGACAGATCCTTCTGAAAACTCAGGTAACTTTAAACCCAAACCTTGGTCAATATCTCTTGAAGGATTAATCAATAATCCACAAGTTCTTGATTTAGAAAAATTGTTACAACAAGTAACGGTTGAAGATAGAGTTTATAGATTGCGATGTGTTGAAGCTTGGTCAATGGTAATTCCGTGGCAAGGTTTTCCTTTATCAGAATTAATTAAAATAGCTGATCCTTTATCATCTGCAAAATTTATTCAATTTGTTACTGTATTTAGACCTGAGGAAATGCCAGGTCAAAACAAAAGATTGTTACCTTGGCCCTATGTAGAAGGTTTACGTATGGATGAAGCGATGCATCCTTTAACTATATTATCAACCGGATTGTATGGTCATGAATTACTAAATCAAAGTGGTGCCCCACTAAGATTAGTTGTACCGTGGAAATATGGTTTTAAGTCTATCAAATCTATTTCGTCTATTAGGTTTGTTGATAAACAACCTGAGGCGACATGGTCTATGTTGGCTCCAAGTGAATACGGTTTTTATTCTAATGTAAATAATCTTGTTGACCATCCAAGATGGAGTCAGGGGACAGAGAGACGTATTGGTGAATTTAAGAGACGTAAAACTCTAATGTATAATGGATACGAAGAAGAAGTTGGTTATTTATATGAGGGAATGGATCTGCGAAAATATTATTAATTAATGCTATCAACACAATCATTTAAAAAAATTAAACCTCTTATTTTTTTAGCAATTATTACACCTTTATTTTTTTGGACTTTTCAATTTGTTAACGGTTCTTTAGGTGTGAACCCCATAGAAAAATTAATGGATAACTTAGGTGAGATGGCTTTACGTCTCATCGTGTTGACTCTATTTATTTCTTCTCTTAGTGATTTCAAACAGTTTCGTTTTTTAGTAGAGGCAAGAAGAATGGTCGGTTTGTTTGCTTTTTTTTATGTTACGTGTCATTTTTTAACTTACATTATTTTAGATCATTTTTTAGATATTACTTTTATTATAAAAGATATTTTAAAAAGACCTTTTATTACATTTGGTTTTATAAGTTTTCTTTTATTAATTCCCTTAGTTTTAACATCTCCAAAAATCATGCTAAAGAAATTAGGTTTCAAAATTTGGAAAAGAATTCATTATTTAATTTATCCAGCAGCAATTTTTTCTAGTTTACATTTTTATATGTTAGTTAGAGCAAATAAAATTGAACCTGCAATCTATATTTTTATAATTCTGTTACTTTTACTTTATAGATTGATTTATAAATTTATTCTTCCTCGACGGGTTCGGTAATAGGGTTTAGTTCCATACCTGCTGGAGATATATTTCTTGGTAAAGGAACATATTGAGACTCGCTATCTGCTGGTACAGCTCTTTTAGTAATACGATAGAGTCCGAATAAACCTAGAAGTGCATGAATTAGAATAAGATATAGGTGGAATCCATTAGGTCCTGAGAAGCTCATCATACCTGAAACTAGTAGAGGTCCCAGTATTGAACCTATACCAGTGACTTTAAGAAAAGCAGAACTCGCCGCAACTATTTCATTCTGTTGAAGGAAGTCATTAGTATGAGCAATAGCAAGTGAATACATAGGCAATGACATACATGAATAAAATGCCGTCAAAATAAAAAACAAAGTAAGTGATATGTAAGAAGATGCAAGAATAAGAATGCAAAGCCCTGACGCTGCAAAGGTAACACCGATTAAGACTAGCCTTCTATCCATTCTGTCAGATAAATAACCTATTGGCCATTGAGATAGTGCACCAAAAGAAGTTATAATAACCATAAAAATTGAAACCTCTAAAATACTTAATCCTTTGGCTGTTGCATATACAGCTCCGTAACCAAAAATTGCACTGTGTGCCAAGCCAGTAAAAAGTGCCCCAAAAAAACCAAGTGGTGATACAGCGTAAAATTCAGTTAAAGAAAAACTTTTCGTATCACTTGTGTTTGGCTGTTCTGTTGTAGAAAGTAATATTGGCAATAAAGCAAATGATAAAAGAACTGATACTAAAATAAATAAATCAACTTTTACTGGATCGCTTAAGTTTAAGAGTAATTGCCCAAGACCAAGAAATACAAAAGTTATAATCATATAAATAGATAATAATTGTCCACGCGTTTCGTTAGTTGATTTATCATTAAGCCAACTTTCCATGATAATATAAATTCCTGACAAGCTTATCCCAGTTAAAATTCTTATGAAAAACCATGAATATGGATCTAAAAATACTGAATGAAGCAATATAGCAATTGAAGCTAAAGATGCCAAAGCTGCAAAAACTCTAATATGCCCAACACGTTTTAAAAAAACTGGTATCAGTGTCGATCCAGTAAGAAATCCACTATAAAAGCCTGCGATAATTAAACCTGTTGAAATGTAACTAAAGCCTTCCAGGACAGACCTTACTCCAATTAATGTTCCTTGAAGACCATGTCCTAGACAAATGATACCAAAACCAAAAAAAAGAGCCCAAGTATTACGTAGGACAGATACCATATTAGATTTTAAAATTATTTATTAATATTCTTCTTCACCGTCGTCAGGTGTTTTTATACCTGCATCAGCAGCTGGATCAATTTCAGTTTCGTCTTCCAAAAGAACCGTATCATCTTCAAGATTATCATCATTATTATCGATATCCAAATTTTCAATATCAAGCTCATCATCTTTTTCTTTAGCTTTTGGTGGAATTGGATTTACTAAAGGAGCGGCATTTGTACTGCCAGGTTTTCTTCCACGTCTAGGTCTCGACATTGTTGTAACTTCAATTTCTTTACCACATTCAGGACACTCTAACTCAGATCTACCAAGGTCGTAGTATTGTTTACTACACATTGGACATATTCTTTTTTCTCCCCAAGATTCTTTATACATATTATTTACTCTTTTTCTTTAACGAATACCTTACCACAATAACCACAAACTACTGTGTCTTGATTATTAAAACTGTAGTAAACTGCGGGGTGTCCTAAACCATCTTGACCCCCATCGCAACATATAGTTTCTGTTTCTGGGCTTACTTTTATTACATTTTCTTCCACTTTTTTTGCTATAGAAAATAAAGTCTCAATAGTCTAGGATTTTCGTATTTTTTTAAGTTATTTGAAAATATAAAATTGTAATACCTGTACAAATTATAATCGATGGCACCACTCTTTTTTGAGAATCTGCCTCCTTTAATAAGTAAAAACTTAGAAGAGTTGCTAATACTATGCTTATTTCACGAATACTTGAAACATAGGCAATTTCAATAAATTGCATTGACCACACGACGAGTCCATATCCTAGAATAGCAAGAATTCCAGCCGCTATCCCATCTCTTACGTTGTAGCTATTTTTTTTGCGTAAACCAGTTTCAGAAAAAAAAGCATAAATAAGCATGGGTATTCCATTTAATAACAACATCCAATATATAAAAGTAAAAGCATTTTCACTTCTTCTAACTGCTATTCCATCCAAGATTGTATAGGTTGCAATTAAACTAGCTGTTGTGATTGCAATAATGAATGCTGATCTGTTAAATTTTTTAGCTGTTAAAAAAGATATCATAAATAATCCTAAACAAATTAACACAATACCAATGATACCTATTAGGTTTATATTAACTCCTAAAATTAAAATACTTATTAATCCAATTACTAGTACAGAGCCGCCCCTTGCAATTGGATAAACAAAAGATAGATCTCCATATTCATAAGATTTAACAACGCTGTAGCGATATAAGCCATGCAAAAAAGTTGTAGCAAAAATAAAAAACCACAAACTTGATTTTGGAAATGGTACGGTAAATATTAAGGGAAGAAATATTATTATTTCTATAATTGATGTTATCCCCATCATTGCTAATCCATTTTCACTCTTCTTAACTATAGTACTCCATCCTGCATGACAGAACGCAGCAAATATAATTATTAAAAAAACAAAACTCAGAGACAAATCTTATTGGTTTTATAGGTAAATCAATATAGATACCAGTTTTAAGAAATTTCAAAATATGACAAAAACAATTACAATAAACGAGAGAGATTATACAGGGTTACCAATATCAACAGCTATAGTTATTTGCTTGGATGGTAGTCAAAAAGAATACTTTGAAGAAGCCTCAAAATTACACTTAACACCTAATTTAGATAAAATAATAAGTACTGGAGAAAATTTGTTAGCAAACAGTGCTATCCCTAGTTTTACTAACCCCAATAATATTTCTATTGTTACAGGAAGACCTAGTTCAGTTCATGGTATCTGTGGTAATTTTTTTTATACTCCATCTACTGGAGAAGAAGTCATGATGAATGATCCTCAGTTTTTAAGAGCACCAACGATTTTTCAAAAATACTATGAGCAAGGAGCTAAGATCGCTATTGTAACCGCAAAAGATAAATTAAGAAAATTATTATCTCACGGCCTTAACTTCAATGATGCTCGGGCTATTTGTTTTTCTTCAGAAAAATCTGATCAAGCAACAATAAGTGAGAATGGAATAGATAACATTAATGATTGGCTTGGTATGGATGTCCCTGATGTTTATTCTCAAGGTCTATCTGAGTTTGTCATGGCTGCCGGTGTTAAGCTTCTTCATGAATTTAAACCTAATATTATGTATTTATCTACAACAGATTTTATTCAACATAAATATGCGCCAGGTGATGAAGTGGCAAATACATTTTATGCTATGTTTGATAAATATATTGGAGAATTAAATATAAATAATAATTCAATTATTATTACCGCCGACCATGGTATGCAGCCTAAATCAAAAGCAGATGGTTCCCCTAACGCGATATACCTACAAGACATTTTAGATAAAAAATTAGGAGACAATTCCTCAAAGGTAATACTACCAATTACCGATCCTTATGTAGTACATCATGGTGCACTGGGATCATTTGCAACTATTTACTTAGAAGATAAATCAAAAATCAATGAAGCAATGGAAGAGATAAAAAAAATAAAGGAAATTGAAGTTGTTGTTTCTAATGAGGCTGGGTGTGAAGAGTATGATTTACCAAAAGATAGAATGGGAGACATTATCTGTATGTCATCACAATACATGACTATCGGTTCATCTGAAAGCTCTCACGATCTCAGTAAATTAAAAGAACCACTACGCTCACATGGCGGACTCCATGAAAGAGAAGTGCCTTTTATCTCTAATAAAAAAATCAATTCTTTTTTAAGTAATAAAAAGTTAAATAATTACGATGCATTTTATTATGCAATAGCAGGAGCAATGTAATGACAAACCCAATTAAACACGAACCAATGAGAATTGCTGGTAAAAAAGTAGATGCAGAAAAAAATATTAACGTACATTATCCTTTTACAAATGAGATAATTGGAACAGTGCCAGCTGGAAATGCTGAGCACGCAAAACAAGCATTAGACATTGCAACTAATTATCAGCCAAAATTGACTCGATATGAAAGACAACAAATTTTACAAAAAACAGCTGAGGAACTAGTTAGAAGAAAAGAAGAAATATCAAATGTTATTACATATGAATTAGGTATATCAAAACAAGACTCACTTTATGAAGTTGGAAGAGCTTTTGATGTTTTTTCATTAACTGCTCAATTATCTATTTTAGATGATGGTGAAATATTTTCATGTGATTTAACTCCACATGGCAAAGCGAGAAAAATATTTACTGTAAGAGAACCTCTTCGAGCTATATCTGCCATTACACCTTTTAACCATCCACTTAATATGGTTGCCCATAAAATTGCACCTTCAATTGCAACAAATAATTGTATGGTATGTAAACAGACAGAACTAACACCTATGACAGCAATGCTACTAGCAGATATTTTATATGACGCAGGTCTTCCTCCAGAAATGTTTTCAGTCATTACTGGTTGGCCTCAAGATATTGGTTTAGAAATGATACAAAATCCAAATATTGATCTCATTACTTTTACAGGAAGTGTTGGAGTTGGAAAATATATTGCTGAACAAGCTGGATACAAAAGAACCGTTTTAGAACTAGGAGGCAATGACCCTCTAATAATTTTAAATGATTTAAGTGATGATGATTTAAAAAAAGCTGTGGAGTTAGCAGTAACAGGAGCAACTAAAAATTCAGGACAAAGATGTACAGCTGTTAAAAGAATTTTATGTCAAAATAAAATAGCTGACAAGTTTGTCGAAATGGCATTAGAGAGAGCAAAAAAAATTAAATTTGGTGATCCAATGAATTTATCCACCGATTTAGGGACAGTTGTAAATGCGGAAGCAGCAGAGCTTTTTGATAAGAGAGTATCGATGGCTGAAGAAGATGGAGCAAAAGTTTTATACCATCCTGGAAGAGAAGGGGCACTGCTACCTCCTATTGTTGTTGATCATGTTGATTATAAAAGTGAGCTGGTGTTAGAGGAGACATTTGGACCAATTATACCTATTATCCGTGTTCCAGATGAAGATGAAGAGGTGATAAAAATATCTAATTCTACTGCTTTTGGTTTATCATCAGGTGTTTGTACAAACAACTTTATGAGAGCTAAAAATTATATTAAAAATCTTGAGGTTGGCACTGTCAATATCTGGGAAGTTCCAGGCTATAGAATTGAGATGTCTCCATTTGGTGGGATCAAAGACTCTGGACTTGGTTATAAAGAAGGTGTGATTGAAGCAATGAAAAGTTTTACTAATGTAAAAACTTTTTCTCTTCCTTGGTAGAGAAATACATCCTAGTATTAAAAATTAATTATTTAAAAGTTTTAAACAATGAAAAAAAATTTTAGATTTTTTGATAACAGACAAAAATATTTATTATTTGTAACAACTACAAATGAAAAAAATGTAATTGCTGATAATATCCATCCACATATTAAAAAAATTAAACCTACAAAACCTGCTTTAAAAATATTTGATGCTGGCATGGGTGACGGTTCGCTTTTGATGAATGTGATGAGGCAATCACATCAAGAACACCCAAATATTCCTCTTTTGATATCGACAAAAGAAATTAGTATGGAGGATGTTAGATTGGGTTTGGAAAAATTACCTGATAGATTTGTTGAACATAAAAATACAGTTTTTATTATTTCAAATCTTCACTACGCAGAAGCTGCTGACTTACAATCAAAAAATCTAACCAAACAAAAAAAAATTAATTGGAAGCATGTTAAATTAAAAGGCAATTCCTCTATTGATTTTGCAAATCAACTAAGAGCCCTTAATCCTTTTTTAGAAAAAAATTGGCAAATTGAGAGGGCAGCTAAAACAGGAAATCCAACTTATAAAACTCCTTCAGTCTTAGTGATATACCGCGATGATCAAGAGTTTGTTCTAAATGATATAATTCCAAGAAAGTCCAACTCGTCAAATAAATTTGATTTAATTATTGCTTCACAACCCTATCGTTCAAGAATCTCGGCTGAAAAAAAAGTAAAATATGTTATTAATCCCATGATCAAGGCGCTTGCACTGAAAGGCAAATTAATCATAATTCATGCTGCAGGGAAAGATCCTGCTAATCAAATAATTAAAAAAATATGGCCCACAGAAAATCCCTTCCCAGCTTTGACAAATGAGATTACAAAATATCTAAAATTAAATCTTCCAAAAGAAAAACTAAAAAAATTAATTTTTTTAAAGAAACAAATAATTCGCTGTAAGCTGCGAGCCCTTCCTAATGAAATACAAGGAGGAATTGCCACATCTGTAATCTTTTCTGCGTGGAATGTTGCTATTTATGTGAATCAAATTGATGAATTGAAAGTTTTACAGTCAGAGAAATCTCAAAATTATCAAAAAATAGTTTCTGAAATTGTTAATAAAAATAATGGGTTATATTTTAATAATGAAATTTTTGTAATTCAAAGAAAGAACTAATTTTTATTTTTATAATATAATTTTTTATAGTGCAGTTTTAAAATAAATATATTTCTTAAACTCTTTTTGTAAATCAATACTTACTCTAGCGTGAACCTTTCCTTGACGTCCTTGAAAAGAACTTTTTTCTTCTATTGGAAAGACACCTTCATGCCAAATATTGGGATGAATATATAATCCTTGTGATCCATCAAAATAAAAAGCTTTAAAATCTCCAACTTGGACGTCATCTCCTGGTAAGGCTAACGGTGAAATAAAGGGACTTTTTATTGAGGGATAGAAAAGTTGCCCCCCATCAGGATGATAGTTAACATGCCAAATATAAATATTTTCTGGACGTTTATACTCTGTAAATGGTTCACTTTCTGGAGGCAAGGCATGACCAAGTATATACTTACCGTCGACCTCATAATCACTGTTATGTTGAACAGCATTATTTTGTCCATACAATGTGCTACCTTCCCACCAAGCATCAAATGATCCTTCAGTGCTTCCACCTTCATTGCCTGTCCCTTCATCTATTTCACGCCATCCTTGTTTAGGCCAAGTGACAATTTCAATGTCACTATTTTCATATGAGTCAATTAAATACCCATACCCTTTAAGACTTTCATTGGTTGCTTTAATTAGAGGAATTTCAACAGCGTCTGCACTACTCATAAGTTAATTTTTAAATCACTGATTACTTCTTTAACAGCAACTAGTGTGTCTTTCATATCTTGTGTATTTAAATTTCCAATACATCCAATACGAAAGGTATCCGCAACTGTCAGTTTACCAGGATAGATTAAAAAATCTTTATCACTAAGAGCATTATAAAATGCTTGGAAGTTAAAGTTTGGATCATTAGGTTGTTTAAACGTTATTATAATTGGTGCCTGTAAATGATCAGGTAAGAGTTGCTCAAAACCAATTTCTTTCATTCCTTCACAAATAATATTACAATTATTTTGATATCTTTTGTGTCTTCCTTCAATTCCACCCTCTTTTTTATGTTCTGTTATTGCTTGATTAAATGCTGCTAAGACATGTGTTGGTGGAGTGAAACGCCATTGTTTATTTTTTTCCATTGCTGTCCATTGATCATACAAGTCTAAACTTAAAGAATGACAGTTTCCTTTTGCCTTTTCTATCACTTCATTTTTCATTAAAATAAATCCTACACCTGGCACCCCTTCAAGACATTTATTTGACGATGCAGCGACCGCATCAAAAGTAACATCTTTGCTACTAAGAGGAAGGGCACCAAATGCACTCATGGCATCTATAAACAGAGATAAGTTTTTTCTCTCAACCAGATTTGCAATCTCATTTATGGGGTTCAATATCCCTGATGTAGTTTCGCAGTATACAGCAAAGACATGTGTGAGTTGTTTGTTAGCATCAATAATTTCTTCTAATTTTTCCATATTATGGGGTTCATGCTCGGCAACTTCATATTCAATGGTATTTCTATTTAAATAGTTACACATTTTTTTCATGCGTTGACCATAAGCACCATTAATAAGAATTAAAATGTGAGCATCTTTAGGTGTTAGTGAACTGATCATAGACTCCACTGCAAAGGTTCCGCTTCCTTGCATAGGAACGCATTGATAATTATTCTCTCCGTCAATTAATGTGATTAATGAGTCACGAATAGATTGATTTAAATCAATAAATTTTTGATCTCGTGATCCCCAATCGTGAAGCATTGCTTCCTTCGTACTCATGGAGGTTGTCAGTGGACCTGGAGTTAAAAGTTTTTTATCCATTAATTTTTATAATCATCTCTTAGATCTTTATCGAAGTCTTATCAAATAGTTTAACTTACATTTGTAAAAAATATTCTTATAAGTTAAAATATATTTATGTCAGGTAGCGTAGTTGATTATCTTTTAGAATTATTAGAAAAAAAAGGTTCTGATATTCAATATGGTAATGAAGATGTCACTCAATTAGAACATGCACTTCAATGTGCAGAATTAGCAGAACAACATAATAAATCAGATGCTTTTATTACCGCTGCCTTACTTCATGATGTTGGTCATCTTTTATATGAAGATGATGATCCAATTCATGAAGGAAAAGATGGTGTGCATGAAGATTTAGGAGCTAATTATTTAGAAAAATATTTTGGTGAAGATGTAACACTTCCAATTCGAGCACATGTAGCGTCGAAGAGATATCTCGCAGCTGTAGAAGATGGTTACTATGATGATTTATCAGAAGCATCTAAAAAATCGCTGAAAGTTCAAGGGGGTATTTTTTCCAAAGAAGAAGCTGAGGAATTTATTAATAAACCGCAGATGAAAGAAGCAGTAGAAATGCGACGCTTTGATGATCAAGCTAAAATATTAAATAAAAAAACGCCAACTGTTGAACATTTTCGAAAGTACGTTGAAAATTCTTTTCAAGCAAATTCAAACTAATTATGTTTGATATTTATGATTACATTGACTCGACAAAATTTACTGGCAAAATTATATTAACCTCTTTTCCCGGATTAAATGATGAAGGAAAATTTGATGAAAAAATTTTAATTTCTCAACTTGAAGTTTTTTCCAACAATCAATGCAGCTCAATCACATCCTTTGTTGAGGATAAAGAATTTGATGCTTTGTGTGAAAAAAAATTATTCGTTGAAAAGATCTACCACCATCATTTGAAGTGGTATCATATGCCTATTGCTGATTTAGGCGCTCCCAACCAAGACTTTAAATATAAATGGGAAACAACAAAAGTATTACTTAAAAATGAATTATTAGAAGGACAAAACATTATCTTTCATTGTCGTGGTGGAAAAGGAAGAGCGGGAACTGTTGCAGCAATCCTCTTAGCAGATTTTGGTCATGAAAAAAAAGAAGCAATTGATCTTGTTAGAGAAAGAAGAAAAGGTGCAATAGAAACAAAAGTACAAGAAGATTTTATTGCTAATTATAATGTGATTAAGTAAATACAATAAAGTTATGTTAAAGTTCTTCTCACTCTTGTTAATTTCAATTTTTTTTCTTAACTCAGTTCAAGCAGAAAAAATTCCAAAAAATGAAAGAAAAGATTTTGACTATTTTGTGCTTAAAGATGAATCTAAAAAGAGCATGGTCTATAATGATAGAAATGTTCCTAAAAGAGATGGGCTTTATAGATTTCATGAAGATTTTGAGGGGGAAAGAGCGATAGAAATTAACTTAAGCTATTCAGATATAGGTCATGAAATGGATTGGTTTAGGTGGAACGACCCAGGATTTGCTCAACGTTATCAAATTGCAGAACCTCTTAAAAAGACTACAAAAAAAGGAAAAACAAAATGGTATCGAGTAGGTTTATTTATTCCTGGAAAAACCAATACTGAAAAACACACTATCTCTTTTTTTGATTATAAAATGATTTATGGCAAAACGGAAATGACTGTTGGTCCGGCATTTAATTTAGTGAACAATGAATTTACCTTTTTTATTAATGGATCTAAGTACAAAATAATGGAATGGCGAAACGGAGTAAAAGGCTATGAATTTGAACATTACGGAATAGCTTTAAATTCTGTTTATAAAGGTAAATTAAAAGGCAAATGGATTAATGTGCTTGTCAATGCAAAATGGGATACCGATGGTTTTATTCACATGTGGATAGATGGCGAATTAAGGGTCAGCTATTATGGTGACCTGATAGCTGGTGCAGATAGAGTTAGGTTTAAATTTGGTCCTTATAGACATCATATGGTTAACGCCACTAATGCTGGTTTGAAGATAGAAGATCTTACATTATATTATTCAAATGTTGGCAAATCAGATAAATGTGAAAATTTATGGAATGGATGTTCTTATCTAACTGATCAAATTACTAAAAAATCTCAACTCAATGGAGTCAATCACGTTGCATTAACTCAAAGATCGCAAGAAGGTACTAATCAAAAGAAACCAGTAAATGTTTTTGCTAAATTTGAGATTGATCCTAATGATCCTCTTCCTTCAATGTAGTTTTAAAAAGAAACAGTTAAATTAAAAATATTAGAGAGAATAAATAATAACATCATTGAAATAATTGCTGCGATGATTGGCAATGTAAACCAGCCGATGGTGATTCTACCAGCAATACCCCACTGCACTTCTTTTCCACCTTTTAATAAACCAATTCCAATAACAGCACCAACAACAGCTTGTGAACTTGAAACAGGAACCAGTGGAATAGAAGGAAGATTTATTGATTGTAAAAAATTACTAATACCTTGAGAGGCAAATAAAAATAATACAATAGAATGAGAAATGACTACAATAAAAGCAGCGACTGGTGACATTTTTAATAAGTCATTTCCCACTGTAAACATTACTCTTTTTGAGTATGTAAAAACACCCACAGCAATTGCTATTCCGCCTAGTAAAAATAATTGTTCTTTTGAGCTAAAAACAAAAAAACTAGAAATTGATATATCGGTAAAAGGTGAGATTGGTACAAAGACACCCATTACGTTAGCAATGTTGTTTGCACCTAAACTATACGCACCAAAAGCTCCAGCTAATAGAAGGGCAGTTCTTGTGTATGCATCAAGTCGGAGAATATGAATTTTTCGCTTTAATATAAAATTTTTTGTCAGGGTAAAAAAACCCATGGCAATTAATCCTGCTATCACAGGACACAAAATCCATGTTCCTAAAATAGTAATCAACACTTTTATATTTGTTGCAGACCCCGTGTATAAATTCCATCCAACAATAGCACCAACTATAGCTTGTGTTGTGGAGACAGGTAAACCTGCTTTGGTCATAAGATACACTGATATTCCTGCAGCAACACATGCAGCAAAAGCACCAGGTAGTGCATTAATAGCTCCAAGCTTCCCTAATGTTTCCGTTGTTCCTGCCCCGCTAATTATAGCGCCAAGTATAACAAAAATACTACATACAATAGCTGCTGTTTTAAAACGCACCATTCGTGTGCCAACTGCTGTACCAAAAACATTTGCGGCGTCATTTGCTCCCAAAGACCACCCAAGAAATAATCCACCTAAGAGAAAAATAATGATTGAGATGTCCATTAGTTTTTAAACTGATCTTTTAATTGCATAGATCTGAACTTCATCAGCAATATCTTCTGCTTGATCACAAATGCGATCAATTTTTTCAACAAAATATCGAAGATGCATTTTTTGATCTAAAGGAAGTTCGGAATCAAAAATTCTTCGCGCTAAGGCACTAAATTTTATATCTGATTCTTTTTCATAAAATGTAACTTTATGTCCGTTATCACGAACAGTTTTAATGTCACGAAAAAATGAACGAACTGTTAAGCATAATGCTTCTACACAATTAACAACTGTTTCAGTTAGTTCGATTAGATCTTCATGAAACTCTTTTGGAAAGTTTGGTTTTTGAATAGAAAAATGATAGCAATTACCCTGATACATACCTATTAATTCATCCATATGTTCCAGTAGGCGTAAAACATCACTACGTGCATCAGGGATAAGTGTCTCTTCATATAATGTGTGTTCTACTTCTTTTGTTATCTTGTCTGCTTTACTCTCCATTTCTTTAACTTTTTCAACCATTTCATCAAATTTATTGTTCGCGGAATGGTTGAGATATGTTGGTACAATATTTTTAAATACTAATCCAACTTCTGAGAGAATATCGACGAACCCATCAATTTCTCGTTCAAGTTTTTTTGTATCACTAAATAAAGAGTTACTTTTTAATCCAAACATCGAGTGCTTATAGAACTTTTAATAAAAAAATAAAGGAATGTTGCATTTTTGTTACAATTAAACAAAAATTTTAATTTTTATAATATATGAAGCATAAATATAATTTAACAAGATTGGAGCAAAAATGAATCTCTTAACTGTAAATAATTTAAAGTGGATGAGTACAGTTTTAATTTTATCAGGCATACTTCTTACAAATTTAAATAATTATCCATTAAATATATTTATTCATGGACTTGGCGCTATTGGTTGGTCAGTAGCTGGATACTTAACAAAAGATAAAGCTTTATTAACAAACTTTGGTTTACAACTTCCTATATTTATTTTTGGTTATTATTATTTCTTTATTTAAATTAAACAACTTGATTAAGGCTTAAATACATTTAATAAAAAAGCATGAAAAAATTATGGTATAAAAAAAAATCATCCTTGCATGGCTCTGGTCTGTTTGCTTTATCAAATGTTAAAAAAAATGATCAGGTAATTCAATATATAGGCGATAAGGTTACAAAAAAAGAAGGTGATAGACGAGCAGACATTCAAATAAAAAAAGCAGAAAAAAATAAAAAAAATGGTATGGTTTATGTTTTTGAACTAAATAAAAAATACGATATTGATGGAGCTGTTTTGCGTAACCATGCAAGATTCATTAATCATTCCTGTGATCCTAATTGTGAAGTAGAAATTACTAATAATGAAATATGGATATCCGCTATCAAAAATATTAAAAAAGATACGGAGTTAACATATAATTATGGTTATCCCTTTGATAGTGATTTTGAAGAACATATTTGTAAATGTGGAACCAAAAAATGCGTGGGTTATATTTTAAGTGATGATGATTGGCCTAAATTAAAAAAAGAATTAAAGAAAAAAAAATAAATTTTTAAAAACCATTTGGTATTAGAACATAGTGTATAGATAATACAATACCAACGGAAACAGTTAATCCAAAAATCATTTTTAAGAAATCTTTTCCAATTAATGGAAATACATAGCGAAGTTTATAATCTTTATTCATAGTTGATATTGCTAATTCTCTTCCACATAACAAGCCAACAAAGACCCAAGTAGTAGACATAGGGATGTCATTATATTGTTTGAAATAAAGTAAGATGATAGCGTATACAAAATCGATAATAGTTGCTGATCTGGTATAACGTGTACCAGTTTTTGAATAGACTACTTTTTGAATTCGTCCACCTTTGTCCCAAAAAATATAAAAAAGA
>CACKNC010000011.1 GCA_902601455.1 uncultured Alphaproteobacteria bacterium | reverse complement strand
TCCTGATATAAAAATGGCTATAACAGATCATGGTGGTTTAACTGCAAGTTTGCCTACATACATGAAAGCTGCAGGTCATGGTACTGAAGCTGTTTGTGGAGCAGGTTTTGACTTATCTGCACCAATTGTTGATGGAATTAATTCTGGATACATTGATGTTGTAATAGATCAACAACCATTTATTCAAGGATATATGCCAATTGTTCAACTATACCTTTCTACTAAGTTTGGTATGGCTGGTCTAGCAATGGATACTGGGGCAGCATTTGTTACTAAAGATAATATTGATGCTGTAGCTCCATTGGCTGCGCTACAAATTAGATAAATATATATTCATAACAAACCTGCCTAGAGGCAGGTTTGTTTCTAATTAAAAAATGACAGAAGAACTTTTACAATTAAGAAACATTTATAAAAACTTTGGAAATGTCAAAGTTTTAAAAGATGTTAACATTAAAATAAACAAAGGTGAGGTTGTTGCTCTTATTGGTGATAATGGAGCCGGTAAATCAACACTTATTAAAGTTATCACTGGTGTTCATAGACCTACATCCGGTCAAGTAAGTTTTAAAGGTGAGGAAGTTGTAATTAAATCTGTCGCACAATCCAGAAAAATGGGAATTGAAGCAGTGTATCAGGAAAGAGCACTTTGTGATCAACAAGAGTTATGGAGAAATATATTTGCTGGTAGAGAAATAACCAATGCATTTGGTTTTCTAAATATAAAAAAACAAAGAAAAGAAGCAGAGAAAATTTTAAGAGACTATATTGGATTTACTTCCAAGGCTATCACTGTAGATTCAACTATAATGGGCTTGTCAGGTGGTGAGAAGCAAGGAGTAGCTTTTGGAAGGTCATTATACTTCGATTCAGATTTAATTGTTCTTGATGAACCTACAATGGGTCTTTCAATTCAAGAAACAGAAAAAGTATTAAATTTTGTTAAAGGGTTAAAAAAAGAAAACAAATCTGCAATCTTTATAGATCATAATATAATTCATGTTTATGGAGCTGCAGATAGATTTATTATTTTAGATAGAGGTGAAGTTGTTGGAGAGTTCAATAAAGATGAAATATCAAGAGAAGAACTTGTTCAAAAAATGATACAATTACATGAATCTGGAAAAATAAAAGTAGAGGCTTAAATGAATATCCTATTAAATAGTTATTTTGTAAAAACACATAGATTGGAAATAAGTATAACAATTATAGCAATTGTTCTTTTTTTAATTTATTTCTTGGGTGCGCCTCACGTTTTTACTAGATTTCCTATATATAGAGCTTTTATGCAATCCATGCCTTTTTTTGGTATCATTGCTATATCAGCAACATTCGTAGTTACTCTTGGAGAAATTGATTTATCTTTTCCATCAATTGTAGGAATAACATCACTTACTTTTGGTTTAATATTAACAGCTACGGATGGTAATTTTTTCATCGCTTTTGCATTGGCTTCAGCACTCGGCATGTTTGCTGGACTTATTAATGGCCTTCTCGTAACTAAGATTGGCATACCTTCTATTGTTGCCACTATTGGAACGCTTTATTTTTGGAGAGGTTTAGTAAATGTTATTTCTCAAGGTAGTGGTGTTGCTATAGTGGATGTTGCAGATAGTACGTGGCATCATACTTTATTTGTTGAAAAACTTTTTGGATTAATTCCAGCACAATTTATTTGGTTTATAGTACTAACCGCTTTAATGCAGTGGGTATATCGTTATCATAAATTTGGAAACCATATTCACTTTGTGGGTGATAATAAAGACAGCTCTCAAATGATGGGTATAAATGTAGATAATATAAAAATTATTGCTTTTGTTCAACTTGGCTTCTTTTCGTCTCTAGCAGGCATATTTACAATGTATGAAATGTTATACTTCTGGCCTACTCAAGGCTCAGGATTAATGCTTACAACTCTTGCAGCTGTATTTGTTGGTGGAACATCAGTGTTTGGGGGAAAGGGGACAATATTTGGCACTTTCATTGGAGTGCTAATAATAGGATCTCTTGAGTCTGGTATTGTTGCCTTAGGGTTATCAGGATTCTATGTTCAGTTTATTAACGGAATAATGATAACCTCAGCTGTTACAATTTATGCAATTATTCAACGTAAAAAAACATAATTATTTTTTAAATTTTAGTTAATAAATTTTCTGCAGAAGTTTTTTTATATTCCCCAGGCTCCTCAACAAGTAGCTCATAAATGTTATTATCTCTTATAATCATTGCAAATCTTGTACAACGCATACCCATATAATTTGCAGTTTTATCAACTAATAAATCTAAATTTTTACTAATATCTCCATTGCCATCAGCGATTCCTATTAACTTATCCCCTTCAGTGTAACTTAATAGCCATGCTTGCATCACATATTCATCATTTACGGATAGACAATAAATATCATCTATACCTTTAGTAACGAACTCATTATGTAATTTTATGTAACTTGGCATATGTTTTTCAGAACATGTTGGTGTGAAAGCACCAGGCACCCCAAACATAATAATTTTTTTACCTTTTAATTCATCAGAAAGAATTACTTTTGATACAATACCTTTTTGTATTATTGGGACTTGGATTGAAGGAATTGTTTTATTCATTATTTATTTTATTTATTATGTTTACTATTTCTTTTTCAGAAAGCAACTCAGATAACAAAATCCCATCAGGAAAATTACTAGAAAAGAAAGCATTAAAAGGAATCCCAAATCGATCATACTTTTCTAAAAAAATATTTATTTTTCGATTAGGCCTTGTCCAATCAGCCCTCACTAGAGTTACTTTGTTATCTTTAAACAATTGAATAATTTTATTAGAATTAAGAACATTTAATTTATTAAACTGACAAGTGGCGCACCAATCTGCAGTAATATCTAAAAAAACTAACTGTTTATTATTAATAAGTTTATCAACCTCTACATCAAAAAAATTTAACCAATCTTTTTCATTATCGATGATTATATTTTGCTGGAAAACCTTAAATGAAGATAAAGAAAAGATAGAAAACAAAACTAAAATTGTGATTGCATTTTTTTGAAAAGATATTTTTTGTCGGTAAGATAAAACTAAAAAAAATATAATTAATAAAATTAAAAAATAAGTATTAAAAAAATTTGATAAAATATTTAATAACCACAAAACTGTTGCTAACAATAATAAACCAAGAATATATTTAACATGCACCATCCATTTACCTGGTTTAGGTAAGAATTTAATTAATTTAGGAAAAGATGCAATGAGTAAATATGGTAGGCTCATTCCAATACCCATAAATAAAAAAATACTAATTCCTATTGCATAAGACTGAGTAAAAGCCGCTGTAATAGCTGTACCTACAAAAGGTGCAGAACATGGGGTTGCCATAAGTGTTGCAAAGAAGCCATTAAAGAAATCTTTAAGATATTTGTTATTACTATTATCTAAAAAACTTAAATTATTTAATTGAGATGGAAGAATAATTTCGAATTGTCCAAACATATTCATCATAAATAAAAAAATTACCAAGGTAATAAAAATTAAAAAATAAGGATTTTGAAATTGCATACCCCATGCAATCGACATATTAAAATATTGTAAAAATAAAAATATTAACCCTAAAAGAACAAAAGAGGTAATGATTCCAAGTGCAGTGGTTATAAAACTTATACTAATATTATTTTTTTCAGATGAAAAAACTGACATTAATTTTATTGACAGAACAGGAAATACACAAGGCATAACATTTAGAATTAAACCAGCTATCAATGATATTAATATATAATAAAAATAATTGCGGTTTGTTTCTAAATTTATAGATTGATTCTGCATTTGCACATCAAGTACTTGCTTAAAATTATGATTTTTATCTTTTATAATAATTTCAAGAGGAAATTTTTTCTCTAAGATAAGATCTTTATCAAAATTAAAATCTGTTGTTATTCTTTTGTTATCATTAGAATAACTAATAGAATTTTTTACAATTGGTAAACCAAATGGGGAATGAAGAAATATTTTAGGATTATAAAAAACTCTATCAGAGTTAAATTGTAATTGAAATGTAGACCTTTTATCATCACTAAAAGTTTTAAGATTTATCTTCTTTATATAAGAGCTATTAAAATCTTCTTCAGGTAATAATGATAGTGCTTTTTCTAAATTAAAATAATTATCAGTTAATTTTTTTTCTCCAGAGGGTATTTCTAAAAAAAGTGTTGCATCACCTGGAATGCATACTTCTTTACAAATTAGAAAATTAACATGTAAATTTAAGATAGTATTTTTTGATTTATCATCCAACTCTATCTCTAAAGGAAAAATAACATCATTTTGATATCCAAGAGAAGTTAATCCTAATATTTCAAACTCAATAGGAGTAGGCCATAAAATATTAATATTTTTAACATTTGTTGAATTATCCCAAGATATTGTTTGAGCAAAGCCTCCATCACCAGGTGACTTCCAATATGTTTTCCAACCTGATTCCATTTGGTACTCAAGACCAATTAGAATATTTTTAGAGTCATTTTGAGAATATGGTGAGACAAGTCTTAATTTTGATGTCTCACTTACAGACCAGTCACTTGAGATAGTATTACCTTGTGTGGTTACTATACATAATAAAATGATATATGTAAGTAAATTAGATATTTTATGCAGTATGTTCATGAAAATTACTATTGTAATATATAGTAATACGCTATTGAAATACTATAAATAATACGAATATATATAAGTATGAATTTAACTGGAAAATTATTAATTTCTATGCCCTCTCTAGAAGACGAGAGGTTTTATAAAACTGTAATTTATATGTGCGCTCATTCATCAGAAGGTGCAATGGGTATAATTATTAATAAAAAAATTGATTACGACCTATATCCCGATTTACTAGAACAGCTTGGAATAGATAAACCTCTTGGAAGTAAAAAACTCTACATTAGATATGGTGGTCCAGTTGAAAGTGGAAGAGGTTTTGTACTTCATTCCGATGAGGTAATTCAAAAAGAAACTTTAACAATTGAAAAAGGTGTCGCTCTTACAAGTACATCTGAGTTTTTTGAAGATCTTTCAAAAGGAAAAGGTCCTAAAAATAGTATTTTGGCTTTAGGCTACGCTGGGTGGGGACCTGGACAAATAGAAAAAGAGATTTTGGCTAACAGTTGGATGACTCTTTCAGCGGACTCAAATTTCTTATTTGATGAAGAAGTAACAAACAAATGGATTAAAGCTTACGGCTTACTTGGAGTTGATCCAAATAAACTTTCTCAACACTCTGGAAGAGCTTAACTAAAGAATTATTTCAAAAATTCTTTCTTTATCTTTCTCAGAAATTTTTTTAACTTTAAATTTATCAGTCTTAGAAAGTTTCTCACCTTTATTTGTAACAAAAGATTTCATTTTTAAGACTTCTTTTTCAGGCATCTTTCTTTCATATTTTAAAGTATATTTTTTTTTGGCAATTATAAATATTGTTTTCATATGTCTCCTTAATTTAATATAAATTAAATTTTTAAATTATTATAAATATTTTTTTGTTCTTTTATCCAATTTACAACTAATTGATGGAAACTATCATTTAGAAAATAATTCTTAATTCTTCTGTCATTAGTGCTTTCAATTTTTAAAAGAAGTTTTTTATCTAATCCCTCATTAAGTAAATTTTGTATGCTAGATCTTGAACCAAGTGTTTTAGGTATATTCAAACACAACTTTTCATAAGAAATACCTCCTATCTTAGTAAAAGAAAATATTTCCATTGTTGCTGCATAATGTAAAATTGACTTATTAAAAAACCTGCTAGATGTATTTGTGCTAGTAAGACTGGAATATAGAGCTTTTTTATTAAAATTGATTATTTCTTCAGCATTCATATCAGTTTCCTAAAGTAGAGGAAATAATTCCTCTACTTATTAATTATTATTGTTTACGATTTATTCAATACGATGATTAATCTCTAATTGAATAAGCAACTACACCAATTTCTGCTTTATCAGTTCCAAGTTTTTCTGCCTCTTCACTAATTCTCAGTCCCATTGAGATTTTTAATAGATAAATCACTATGTAAGAAAAAAAGAAAACAAAAAGACAAACTGATACAACGCCAAGTAATTGAATACCATATGATGCGTCTGGATTAGTAAACGGTACAATTAAAGTTCCCCATATACCCGCAAACATATGTACAGGTATTGCTCCTACAACATCATCAAGCTTAAGAGAATTTAACAACTGAGTACCATAAAACATAATAACACCCCCAATTGCGCCAATGAAAATTGACAATAAAGGTGAAGGCATCAATGGCTCTGCTGTTATTGATACCAATCCTGCAAGAGCACCATTTAACATCATCACAATATCAGTTTTACCACCGATTAATCTTGTAATAATAGCTCCTGCCATGCACCCACCACAAGCAGCTAACTGAGTATTCATAAATATTTTGGACATAGCAGTAGCATCTTCATAAGAGCCAAGTGCTAATTGTGATCCTCCATTAAAACCATACCAACCCATCCATAAAATGAATGTTCCAAGAGTTACTAGCGGTATAGAAGAAGGTGCAAAGGGCGCCATGTTTGCAGGTTCTCCAGATTCTGTAAACCTTCCTAATCTAGGTCCTAATAATATTATTCCAGCCAATGCAGCTGATCCGCCACAAGCATGAACTAAAGTGGATCCAGCAAAATCAGAAAAGCCTAATGAATCAAGCCAGCCTCCACCCCATTCCCAGCCCATTTGTATAGGGTAAATAAATCCACCAAGTATTGCTGCAAAAGCAAAAAAAGGCCAAATTTTTATTCTTTCTGCAACCGCTCCTGAAACTATAGATACTGTTGCACAAACAAATAATGCTTGAAAAAACCAATCTGAAGCATCTGAATATCCAGTTTCCAATGAAGAATTATCGGTCCATATACTAAAAGAACCAATATAACCTCCTTCAGGAATACCATACCCTAGATTGTAACCAAACAAATAGAATACGATTGAAACAATTGCAAACTTACCAATATTTTTAGCAGCAATAGTTGAAACACTTCTTGTAGTAACCAAGCCTGACTCTAAAAATAAAAAACCTGCAGCCATCCACATAACTAGAAAACCACACACCAAAAACGAAAAGGTATTAAATATATATGCTACTTCTGCATCAACACCGGCTTTGGCGTAAGAGCTTAGAAGTAAAAAAGTTGATAATAAACTTAAAAAATAAAGAGATCTTTTAAACATTAATCCTCCATTATAAATTGCACAAGACATAACTTACCATAAGTTATGTGCTAATATTCATGCTTAGCTATGGAAATTAATATATAAATTCCGCGTTCCTTCGGTTTTACCTACTTCCGATCTGCTATTGCAGATTGAACGATTTAATAACTTTGCATGCGTTCCTTCAGCTTTCGCTTACTTCCGTCATGTAAAACATGATGAACGTAATTATCTAATTAGAACTAATATTAAAAATTGAAAGTAAAAAATAAGAAAAACAGATATGCAAAAAATGCATAGGTAATTATGCGTTTATTAAATAGAGCTTAAATCTGTCCAAATACTTTTATTATTACTTGAATTCACTGAAGCATTTATAAACTTCATTATTTGTAATCCAGAATCACCACCTGGTAATAACTCTAATAATTCATTTTTATTTTTATGATTTTGAATAATATCAGCTGCATCTGAATAAATTTGGGCAAATCCTTCTAAATAACCCTCAGGATGACCTGGAGGAATACGAATCGGAGCATAAGAGTTGTTATTTTGAATTGCTCCACCACGGGTTATAATTTGATCTGCACTTCCAATTTTCGAAAATCTTGCATAATTAGGATTTTCTTGTGCCCAATGCAGCGCTCCTTTTTCTCCATAAATTGAAATATTAAAGTGGTTTTCTTGACCAGTTGCAATTTGTGAAATTGATAAATTTCCTTTTACATTTTCACTCATACGAATCATTATTGAGGCATCATCATCTAATTTTCTTCCTTCAACAAAAGTTGTTAAATCAGCTGCAACAGACTCACACTTTAAGCCTGTAATAAATTCTAATAAATGCATTGTATGACTTCCAATATCTCCAACTGCACCAGCTGCTCCACTTCTTTTTGGATCCGTTCTCCATTCTGCTTGCTTATTTGTACCGGTACCTTCTTCCCTAGAGCCTAACCAACCTTGCAAATAAGATCCTTTAACAATTCGCAAATTTCCAAGCTCACCATTTTTTACTAAAGATCTCATTTCTCTTATAACAGGATAACCAGAATAGTTATGAGTTAGGAAAAAATGGGCATTAGATGATTTTATAGCTTTCATTAGTTCGTAAGCATCTTCTATTGTCGCCGTCATCGGTTTGTCACAAATAACGTTAATACCTTTATTTAAAAATTCTATAGCTGGTCCAGCATGCATATGATTTGGGGTTACTATAGAGACAACTTCAATACCGTCCTCTCTTTGTGATTCTTTTTCTGACATGGTTTTGTAATCAGGATAACTTCTTGTTAAGTCTAAACCTAATTCTTTTGCAGATAATTCAGCTTTCTCTGGCGTTGAAGATAAACACCCTGCTACAAAATCATATTTATCATCCATTCTTGCAGATAAACGATGGACCGCACCTATAAATGCGCCTTGGCCACCACCTATCATTCCTAAACGTAATTTTTTTTTCATTTTTATAAACCTAATAGTTTTTTATTAGTCTCCTTATCAGTGCCTGAATCAGCAAAATCATCAAAGGCCTTTGTTGTTACATCGATTATATGCTCAGCAATAAAAGGTGCTCCTTCTGCTGCACCTTGTTCAGCACTTTTGATACAACATTCCCATTCCAATACAGCCCAACCATCAAAACCATATCCAGAAAGTTTGGAAAAAATAGATTTAAAATCTACATGTCCATCACCTAAAGACCTAAATCGACCAGCTCTATTTATCCATGATTGAAAACCGCCATAAACACCTTGCTTACCTGTAGGATTTAATTCTGCGTCTTTAACGTGAAACATTTTTATTTTTTCGTGATATATATCAATGTGATCTAAATAATTTAGATGCTGAAGAACGTAATGACTTGGATCATATAACATATTGCATCTTGGATGATTGTTTACACGCTCTAAAAACATTTCAAATGTAACACCATCATGGAGATCTTCTCCTGGATGAATTTCATAGCACAAATCAATACCAGATTTGTCACAATTATCTAAAATAGGTTTCCATCTTTTAGCCAGTTCATCAAAACCTTTTTCAACCAAACCAGCAGGGCGTTGCGGCCATGGATATAAAAAAGGCCAAACTAAAGCACCTGAAAATGTAGCAAGAGCAGTTAAGCCTAAATTTTTAGAGGCTAAGGCAGCTTTATTTACTTGATCAACCGCCCATTCCTGTCTTTTTGAAGGATTATTTTTAACTGCATCAGGTGCAAAACCATCAAACTGAATATCATATGTTGGATGAACGGCAACTAATTGACCTTGAAGATGAGTAGATAGTTCTGAAACAACCATATTGTTATCATCAAGTATGCCTCTTAAATCATCACAGTAATCTTTACTTGCAGCAGCTTTATCTAGATCAATTAATCTATTATCCCAACTTGGTATTTGTACTCCTTTATAACCAAGCTTAGATGCCCAAGATGAAATATTTTTTAAATTATTAAATGGTTCAGCGTCACCTACAAATTGTGCAAGAAATATTGCTGGTCCTTTTATTTTTTTCATCTTTTCTCCTTAATTATTCTATTCTTTATAAAATTTTTTTAAAATTATTATACAAATTTTCAGCATTAAAATTCATAAGTTTCATATTATCTTGTGCTTTTTGATCAAACTTTTCTAATGCGCCCTCTCCTAAGCTGTCTTCGAGAGCTTTCTCATACTCTGGAACACATCCCCACTGAGACACGGTATTATCTTTAATTTCAATGTGAAATTGAATTCCATAAGCATGATTTTTATATTTAAAGATTTGATATTTGGTTGTTGAAGATGATCCTAAAAGTGTTACATCATTATTATTCTCAAGATCTTGTACTTCATAACTGTGCCACTGCAATGCTTTAAAAGAAGAATTAAATTCACCAAATAAATGATCATTAGAGTAGCCACTATTCATTGAAATATCTAAAATGCCTATTTCAGGAGGTGTTGAATTCACTACATTACCTCCTAAAACTTCTCCCAATAATTGACAACCTAAACAAAAACCAAGATATGGTTTTTCTAAATTAACAACAAACTCTTTTATTTTATTTTTCTCTTCAATTAGCCAAGGATACTCTTTTTCCATCCAAGTATCCATAGGCCCCCCCATACAAAACATTCCATCAAATTGATTTAGATTGGAAGGTATTTTTTGTCCCTGATCAAGTTCAATCGTTGTAAGATGAAAGTTATCTTCATGCATTAAATCTAAAATATAACCAGGTGTTTCAATATCAATATGTTGGAGAATAATAATATTTTTACTCATACTTGCTCAATTTTTAAAAGTTTTTTTTTTAATTTGATACCTCCCAGTCCTGAAAAACCTCCAAGTGTACCATCTGTACGTATAACACGGTGGCAAGGTATAACTAATAAATGATTATTTTGACCGCATACATTTCCTACATAACGAGGTGAGGTGCGTAATACTCTGGCAATCTCTCCATATGTTTTAGTATTCCCATATTTAATACTACTAAGTTGTTTCCATATTTTTTTTTGTAAAGATGTTCCTGAGATTTTAATTTTTATAGAAAATTTTTTTCTTTTTCCTTCAATAAATTCAAGTATTTGTTTCTTTAATTTTATTAAAACAATATTTTTGCCTTTATTTTTGTTTTTCCCAAACTTGATAGACGTTACAAGATCCTGGTCCTCTGAAATAGTTATCCAACCTATAGAACTGTTGAAACTTAGTATATTCATATAAAAAACCTACAATAAATAAAGATTATTTCAATATAAATTCTATGAGAATTTTACTTTACTGATTGAAATGTATTAAAGATTGAATTATTCTATTTTTTATTATGGATGAAGATAATCTTAATATTGAAATTAGAAAGTTTTTAAAAAAAGTAGGTATAACTTCTCAACGTGAAATTGAGAAATTTATAAGAAAAAGTTTTGCTAATGGCAATATCAAAGAAGGTCAATCTATTGAAATTTCAATGAATTTGTCGTCAGAGAATAATGAATTATCTCATTTAATAAAAGAAACTATAAATATTAAATAATAAAAAATATTTTTATCTACAACTCCTATAAATATTTGTAATAAAATTTTGCTCGCTCCACTCAGATGGTCCAGCACCTATTCGTGTAACAATCATTTTTTCTGTAGGAAATATATAACATCTATTTGAGTTATATCCCTCAAGAGCAAACATATTTTTTGGTAAACTTAGCCAATGGGTGCCATCAGTATTTAACCAAAATTGGTATCCATAGTTTTCATTTAATTTTTGTGATTTAGTTGTTATTTTTTATAAATTTCCAACTAGCACTATTTTTTTCAGGAAAATACATGGATTGTTATTTAGGCCTTTTCATTTTAAATTTTGAACTGACAGTTGTATATTCAGAATAACCCATTCTTGCAACATAACGCATTGCTGCACTATTCACTCTTCCTTTTTCTATAAAGCTATCTTTAATATAAATACCAATTACTTCACCCATTACCATCGTAGAAAACTTTCTTGAATTAGATTTTAATTTTATAGATTTAAGTAACTTACATTCTAAATTAACAGGACTATCAGCAACAGAGGGAACTTTAACTAATCTTGATTTGCGTTTTTTTAATTTTGTCAAAACAAATTCATCATCATCTTTATGAATATCTTTTGAAGAGAGATTCATTTGTTTTCGTGTTGCTGTTGTTGCAAAATTTACTACAAATTCTTTTGTTGCCATTATGTTACCTAAGGTGTCTTTTTTTTGAGAAGGCCTATCAGATACTGCTGCAACAAACATTATCTGTGGGGGATCATCTGCTATAGCATTGAAATAAGAATATGGGGCTAAATTAACAATACCTTTTTTATCAATAGATGAAATCCACCCAATAGGTCTTGGAAATATTAATGATTTATATGGATCAATCGAAAACGGGTTTTTCTTTGGTTGATAAAACATTATATTCTTAAATTAATAGTAAGTAACTATTGATGGAAGTTCAATAAAATTAATTTAGACTGAATGTTAATTAAGTCGACTTTGAATTTGCTCTAGTTTTTCTAAATTTTTAATAGGTCCAATGCTAGAGATCGTAATCTTACCTTTCATTATTTCTTTAGCTATTCGCTCAACAGACTCTTTCGAAACTGCATCTATTTTACTTAATGTTTCAGAAGGGTCAATAATTCTGTTATAATTTAATAATTGATTTGCAGCAGATCTACACCTTGAATTTGAACCTTCTCTACTCATCATTAAACTTGTCTTAAGAGATTTTTTTCCTCTGTTAATTTCTTTTTCAGATATTGAACTTGGACTTTTATTTAGTTCATTACACAAAACAGGAATTAATTCCTTAATTTGGCTTTCTCCTGTACCACAATAAATTGCAAATATTCCAGTATCAGAATACGAAGAACTAAAAGATTGTATACCATACACAAGTCCTCTTTTTTCTCTTATTTCTTGAAAAAGTCTTGAAGACATACCACCACCAAGAAGTGAGGCATATATATCAAGGGAGAAATAGTCATCATGATGAAAATCAATACCTTCAAAACCAATAGCAAGATGTATCTGTTCTAATTTTTTTTCCTCACGATATTCACCAGCAGAATATACTGCTTTTTCTCGATTATTAATATTTCCGTTTGGTAAATTAATACAACTTTTTTTTATCATCTCAATAAATTTATCGTGATTTATTTTACCGGCTGCACTGATGACCATTTTTTTTGGATTATAATGGTTCATCATGAAACTCTTAACCTGATCCCGTGAAATATTTTTTATAATATCTGTTTTTCCTAAAATAGACCTCCCCATTGGTTGATTAGGAAATGCTTTTTCCTCCCAATAATCAAAAATCATACTATCAGGTGAATCTAAATACATACCAATTTCCTGAATTATTACGCCACGCTCTCTATTAAGTTCATCTTCTGCAAAAACAGAATTCTGCAAAATGTCTGTTAAAATATCTACCCCGTAATGTATGTCATCAGCAAGTAACCTTACATAGTATGCAGTAGTTTCTTTTGAAGTGTACGCATTTATATAACCACCGACATCTTCAATTGTTTCAGCTATCTGAAGAGCATTTTTAGTTTTAGTACCTTTAAAAGCCATGTGTTCTAAAAGATGGGCTACACCATTATTTTGTTCTATTTCATCTCTACCACCAATAGCATTCCAAATACCCATTGAAACAGTTTCAAGACCTGGCATATTCTGAGTTACAACTCTTAGTCCATTTTCAAGTTCTGTTATTTTTAACATATTATATTTTTGATAAAATTAGGGATTTTAAATCTTTTTTGTTATTATCTAATATAGTCATCTTTTCTTCTTTATCAAAGAGTTTAGATAAATCTTTAGGCATTATAGGAGGCTTCCCTATCGATTTTTCAATAGCTTTTCCAAACTTTGCGGGATGAGCACAAGCAAGACTAACCCATGGCTCACCTGGATCTTTATCAAATAGTGTATTTAAACCAGTAGATGTATGGGGATCAGCTAAATAATTGTATTTTTCTTTTACTTTCTTAATTGTTAAAAGTGTTTGTTCATCACTAACAGCACTACTTGTGTAAACTAATTTTATGTCATCTAAAATATTTCTATCTAAAATATATGAATTTTGTAGAGCAAATTCTCTAAATAAATCCTTAATTACCTCACTGTTTCTACCTGAACTTTCAAATAATTGTCTTTCAAAATTACTTGAAACTTGAATATCCATACTGGGACTATATGTTTGTTTAACAATATTTTTTTTCATTATGCCTTTATTAATTGAAGAATGAAGAATATCATTTTCATTTGTTGCTATATGTAAATGCTTAACAGGAAGCCCCATTTTTTTTGCAACATTGGCTGAAAAAACATTTCCAAAATTTCCTGAAGGAACAATAAAATTTATTTCTTGTTCATCAATTTGCAAATAGGCCCAAAAATAATAGACAACTTGCGCCATAAGTCTCGCCCAATTAATTGAGTTAATTGCTGTGAGGGAAGTATGTTGTTGAAGTTCATCATCAATAAATAATTCTTTAACAATTTTTTGACAATCATCGAAATTTCCATTTATCGCAATATTAAAAATATTATCATCTTGTACTGTTGTCATTTGTCTTCGTTGAACATCTGATACACGGTTATGTGGATGCAATATAAATACATTTATATCTTGCTTGCCTCTAAACGCATGGATAGCTGCAGAACCAGTATCCCCAGAGGTTGCCCCAAGAACAGTTAATTTTTTTGAAGCTTTAGGAAGAGCATATTTGAATAAATTACCTAAAAATTGAAGAGCATAGTCTTTAAAAGCAAAAGTTGGCCCATAAAATAACTCTAAAATATATTTATTTTGATCAATTGCTGTTACTGGAGCGATCTTAGAATGAGAAAAACCTTGATAGGATTCATCAATAATTTTTTTTAAGTCATTTATAGAGATCTCATTAAAAACATAAGGGTGAATTACTTCAAGAGCGACTTCCTGATAAGTTTTGTTTTTTAATATATTAACGTCAATAGAAGGCCATTCATGAGGCAAAAATAAACCACCATCTTTGGATAAACCTTGGAATAATATTTCAAAAAATGAAAAATCAAGGTTACTGTTTCTTGTACTTAAATACTTCATTTAAAGATATCTGTTTTTTATATAGTCTTCAAAATACTTAGCATTTAAATTGGAGTTTGTAACCTGTTGAAGTATTTCATTTGAAGAGTACAAACTCGCTTTAGAATGAACATTACTTTTTAACCATTGTAGTAATTCTTTAAAATCTCCATTCTCAACTTGATCATCTAAATTCACAATATCTAGACGAAGTTGTGAGGCAAGTTGTGCTGCTGTTAATGCCCCAAGTGAATACGTTGGAAAGTAACCAAATAGTCCGGCATACCAATGAACGTCTTGGAGACACCCATTAGAATCAATATCAACTTCTTTATTAAATAATTTTTTATATTCATAATTCCATAATTCTGGAATATCATTAATTTTTATTTCATCATTAAATATTTTCTGTTCAAGATTAAATCTTAAAATTATATGTAAAGGATATGTTACTTCGTCTGACTCAACACGAATAAAAGATTTATTAACACGTGTACCTATTTTATAAATATTATCAACATCCCAACATTCATTTTTTAAATCAAACTTATTTTTTAAAATATGTGATAAGAATTTCTTAAAGGGCTTAGATCTTGTAATTTGCATCTCTATTAGCAAGGATTGACTTTCATGCATTGCCATACCTCTTGATTGACCAGCTGGTTGGTATTTCCATTGTTCAGGTAAATTAAGCTCATAAATTGCATGACCTGTTTCATGCATAATTCCTTCCAAAGAGGAAAAAGGGTCATTTTCATTATACCTAGTAGTGATACGAATATCTTGGTATGCACCCCCACAAAATGGATGCTGACTTATATCTAGTCTACCTCTTGAAAAATCAAAACCTATTGCATTCATCAAATACAAACCAATCTCTCTCTGCTGTTTTGTTGTCATCAAATTACTAATTGAAATTAATTTCTCATTACTTTGTTTTTCAATAATTTGATCAATTAAAGGAACTAAAAAGTATTCTAATTTTTCAAAAATATTTTTAATATCTTTTTCTTTTGATTGAGGTTCAAATTTATTAATTAGAGCTTCATAGGGTGAACACTGTAATCTATCTGCCAATATTAAAGATTCTTCTTTTGATAATTTTACTAACTCCTCAAGATGTGGTGCAACAATTTTAAAATCTGATTTTTTTCTTGCCTCTTCCCAAACACCCTCACACTTAGCAGATGCGCTGGATAGTTTTTCTACAAGTTCAGATGGTAAAGATGAAGAAATTATATATTCTCTTTCCATTTCTCTCAAATTAGATTGATTTGCAGTATCAAGTTGTTCACTTTTAGCTAGATCAATTAATTTTCCTACATTTTTTGATGAGATTAACTGATGACGAATTTTTGACAAATAAGCTAATTGCTCTGCTCTATTTTCCCTAGAATTTTTAGGCATCATTGTTGACATATCCCAATGTAAAATACCCGCAATGTCAGAACTTAAAGCTGCATCATGAAATATTTTTTTTAGTGTTTTGTAAGAAGTCATTTATTTTTTTTCAAATAAACTAAAAATAAAACAAAGAAAGCAAAACTCATCACAAACCATGTTATTGCATATTGAAGGTGATTATTACTAAAAGTGGGAGTTAACTCTGAAGGAATTAGAAAAGGCTCATCTAAATCAGACATATTTTTAATAAAATATTTCTGGTTAATTTTAATACCTAAAAATTCTTCAATTTCACTTAGATTATAAGTGTACCATTCATTAGTTTTAAAATTATTTTCAGGAGTAAACATTTTAGCTTTTCTTGGAAAACGAATATATCCTATTATCTCTTTAATAAAAATTTTATCATTTTTTAAAAAATATTCATGATTATCTTGATTATACCATCCTTCATCAAAAAGAATATTTTCACTATCAATAGTTTGTAAAATACTTGCTAATCTAAAACCACTTTTACCGTTCAATGTTTTTGCTGGAAAAAAAATTTTAAATTTTCTATTTATTTTTGCATTAATTTTTATTTTTAAAAATTCATTTTTTTCTGCAAAATTTAATTCGACAGGTGGATTAGAAGATGTTTCCTTAAATGTATTTATTAAGCTTTGTTTCCATTCAAGTCTATTAAGTTGCCAAACGCCTAAGCTGATTGTTAGTACAATAGTAAAAATAGAGAATATTAAAAAAGGATAAGAGAGAGACCTAAAAATTTATGCACCCCAAATGTAGACACAAACATATAAGAACAACCAAACTACATCAACAAAGTGCCAATACCAAGCTGCAGCCTCTAAACCAAAATGTCTCTCAGGAGTCATGTGTTGTTTGTACACTCTATATAAACATACAGCTAAAAAAATTGTTCCAACCATAACATGGAAACCGTGGAAGCCCGTTGCCATATAAAAAACAGAAGGATAAATTCCATCAGTAAATTTAAAATAATGATGAACTGCCTCATAATATTCAAAAGCTTGAAGAAGCGTGAAACACACACCAAGACCAACAGTTAACCAAAGAGCTTGAATTGCTTGATCCCTATGCCCTTCTCTTACAGCGTGGTGAGCCCAAGTACATGTCGTTCCAGACATTAATAATATCAATGTATTTAAGAATGGGATATCTAATGGATCAAATGTTTTAATACCCTCAGGAGGCCAAATACCGACAGCCCCATTAGAGTCATAAGTTTCTGCAAACTCTTCTATAGGTAACTTAGGCGTTAAACTTGCATCAAAAAAAGCCCAGAAAAATGCAACAAAAAACATTACTTCTGATGCAATAAAAAGAGCCATACCATAACGTAACCCAAGCTCAACTACAGGGGTGTGAACTTGTTGAAATGTTGATTCCTTGATTACGTCTCTCCACCATAGAAACATTACTGTTAGTAATCCAATGGTTCCAAGAATTAATAACCACTTAGTATCATAATGCATATAAAAAACTAACCCAGCGGCCATAGCTAGACCTGCAATAGAGGATAGGAAAGGAAGTGGGCTAGGATCAACTAAATGATAAGGATGTTTTTGACCTACTGAAGAATTTTCACTCATAAATTTTGATTACTCTATATATTTAAAAAATGTATATGACAATGTTATCGTGTCAATATCAGTCATACTAGGATCTTCAGTAATTGATGGATCAATATAAAATACAACAGGCATTTGTACTGTCTGATTTGGCTCAAGTGTTTGTTTTTCAAAACAAAAACATTGTGTCTTTATAAAATATGGCCCAACTTTTTCAGGAAGGACATTAAATGTCGCAGTGCCTGAAATAGTTTCACCAGAAAGATTTGTAGCTTGATATTCAACTAATTTGTTTTCACCTATTTTAAAATCAATGTCTTGAGGTGCTTCAAATGACCAATTTATACTATCATTTACATCAGCATTAAATTGAATCTTAATTTCTTGATCAAGGGTAATTGTTGAAATATTCTCAGAAAAACTAGTTGTCCCTCCATATCCAGTTACTCGGCAAAATAAATTGTATAGTGGTACTGAAAAAGCAACAAGTACAATCATTAAAAAAACTATTGTGAATAGAATAATTACAGTACGCTGTTGTGATGTCACTTACACTCCAAGTATGTTGGCCTTATACATCGTCCATAAGTAAAAAAAAGCAACTATAGCTAGTAAAATTAACAAGGTAATGAAATTTTTCTTCTTTGGATTTTTCATAATAAAATTAAATTATCGATTAAAAGGGCACTAAACAAACTAAATAAATAAAATATTGTTAATGCAAAAAATCTTAAACCTTCTGCATTTGGTTGATCTTTTACTTCAACTGATTTTTTTAATTTAAATGCACTTCTGATTAAAACAAAATTCAAGATGCTTACTATAATCAAATAGAGATAACCAATAAGATTACTATACAAAGGGGTGTAACTTAATATTATTAAAAGTATTGTATAATAAACAATTTGATTTTTTGTATCAGCAATACTTTTGACATTAGGTAACATCGGTACTTTTACTTTTTCATAATCATTGAATCTATAAACTGACAATGCCCAAAAGTGCGGTGGAGTCCAAAAAAATATAATCAAAAACATCACAATAGGTAAATAACTTATTTCAGGAATAACAGCAGCCCAACCGATAATAGGAGGAATTGCTCCTGCAGCACCACCTATTACTATATTTAATGATGTACTTCGTTTTAACCAAAAAGTATAAATAACTACATAAAATAAAATCGTAAACAAAAGCAAACCTGTTGCAAGAGCGTTGCTTGCGTAATACATAACAAACAGAGATAATATACCTGTTAAAATTCCAAAAATTAAAGCTTCATTTTTAGATATTATTCCAAGAGGTATAGGTCTTGTTTTTGTCCTCTCCATACTCTTATCAATATCTTCATCAAACCACATATTGATTGCAGCTGATGAACCTGCACCTAAAGTCACTGCTAGTAAAACATAGAAGTAATTTATAGGCATTATGGTTTCAGGAGCTAACATCATACCGACAAAAGCAGTAAAAATAACAAGGATCATTACCCTTGGTTTCATTAAATAAAAATATCCTTGTAATTTTTTTACAAAGATATTTTCGCTATAAGTAACTGCTGAGGGTGTATTATTCACCAATATTATTCTTTAAATTCTGGTAAAGTTTCGAATTGGTGGAAAGGTGGAGGTGATGAAAGAGTCCACTCTAATGTATCAGCGCCTTCTCCCCATGGATTAGCAGCTGCTTTTTTACCAAAAAACAATGCATAAACAATTGCAAAAAAGAAGATTAATGTCGCTGCAAATGAGATGTAAGATCCATAAGTAGAAACTAAATTCCAACCAGCATAGGCATCAGGATAATCAGGAATACGTCTTGGCATACCTGCTAAACCTAAAAAATGTTGCGGGAAAAATGTTACATTAACACCTATAAAGAACAACCAAAAATGTAATTTACCAAAAAATTCACTGTATTGGCGTCCAGACATTTTTCCAAACCAATAATAAATTCCTGCAAAAATACCAAACATTGCTCCCATACTTAATACATAATGGAAGTGAGCAACAACATAATAAGTATCATGCATAACTGTATCAATTCCCGCATTAGCAAGGATTACACCTGTTACTCCACCTAAAGTAAATAAAAAAACAAATCCGATAGCAAATAACATTGGGGTTTCAAACGTTAATGAACCACCCCACATTGTAGCAATCCAACTAAATATTTTTATACCAGTAGGTACCGCTATAATAATAGTTGCTAACATAAAGTAAGCTCTTAAGTCAGCACTCAAACCAACTGTAAACATGTGATGAGCCCAAACTATAAATCCAATGAAGCCAATTGATACCATCGCATAAACCATTCCAAGATATCCAAACACTGGTTTTCTAGAAAAAGTAGAAATAACTTGGCTAACAATTCCAAAAGCAGGTAAAATCATAATATAGACTTCTGGATGTCCAAAGAACCAAAATAAGTGTTGAAATAAAACTGGATCTCCACCACCTGCAGGGTTAAAAAATGTAGTCCCAAAATTTCTATCAGTTAGAAGCATTGTAATAGCTCCTGCAAGAACAGGGACAGCTAATAATAATAAGAAAGCTGTAATAAGCATAGCCCATACAAAAAGAGGCATCTTGTGAATAGTCATTCCTGGTGTTCTCATATTTAATATAGTTGTAATGAAATTCACCGCTCCTAATATTGAAGAAGCTCCTGCTAAATGGAGTGCGAAAATTGCCATATCAACCGATGGTCCTGCATGACCAAGTTTGTTAGATAAAGGCGGATAAATAGTCCAACCTGTTCCAGCACCAGTTCCAATGGTAGCAGAAACAACTAAAAGTACTAAAGCGGGTACAAGAACCCAAAAACTAAAATTATTCATTCTCGGGAAAGCCATATCAGGTGCACCAATCATTATAGGCACAAACCAATTACCAAAACCACCTATCAATGCAGGCATGACTACAAAGAAAACCATTAACAAACCATGCGCTGTAATAATTACATTCCAAGCCTGACCATCAGCAACAATATCTAAACCAGGTGCTGCCAATTCAGCTCTCATAACAAGAGAAAAGAAACCACCTATTAAACCTGCAACCAACGCAAATATAATATACAGTGTTCCAATATCTTTATGGTTAGTTGAAAAAAACCAACGTTTGATAAAGCCTGGTTTATGATCGTGATGATCGTGATCGTGACTAACAGACTCTCCGTAACTCATAATTTTCTCCTATTTTGATAATGCAATTGTTCTATTGTTTAATTCTGCAAATTCATTTTTTGCTTCATTTACCCATGTGGCGAATTCATCTTCACTAACAGCTTCAATAACTACAGGCATATATCCATGTCCAGTTCCACAAATCTCTGAGCATTGACCTCTATAAATTCCTGGTCTGTCAATTCTCATCCATGTTTCATTTAGCCTCCCAGGTACAGCATCTTTCTTCACACCAAGAGATGGCATAGCAAAACTATGTAAGACATCTCCAGCAGTGACTAAAACGTGAATATTTTTGTTAACTGGCAACACCAGTCTATTATCTACAGTGAGTAATCTAGGCTCCCCTTCTTTTAATTCTTCTTCAGGAATTAAGTAGCTTTCAAAAGACAAATCATCATGTTCAGGATACTGATATTCCCAGTACCATTGATGTCCAATAACTTTTATAGTCATATCAGCTTCTGGAATAACATCTTGCTCATAAAGAAGTTTAAATGATGGAACAGCCATAAATATTAGAATAATTACAGGGATAGCCGTCCACAATGTTTCTAGAAGAGCATTATGTGTTCTTTTTGAAGGTGTTGGGTTAGCTTTTTTTCGAAATCTTATTGCTACATAGATCAACAGAATTAATACAAAAATTGTTATTGCTGTCATCATGATTAAAACAAAATTATGAAGATCAAATATGTTTTGCATATGACCACTGCCAGGTTCTTGAAACCCCAGTTGCCAATCTATAGCGCCATTAGAGAGAACTGGTAAACTAGTAAAAAGCAAGGTTAAGAATAAGATAATTTTCATTTTTGAATGTATATATACTATATTTTCAAATTATCAGTACTTTAAGCAATTAAACATGGGTTTATTTTAGGACAGGTTGTCGCTTATCAACCATGGATTGTATACAAAATAGGGAAGAAATTGCAGCAGTATCAGATCTTAATATTCTCGAACCTAATGTTACGCGAAGAACATTTTTTTGTTTTTTAATTAATTCTCTCTCTTCACTACTAAAACCACCTTCAGGACCAATAATTACAGACCATTTTGAATAATTATTTAAATTACATTTCAATTCATCATATATTGATGGAAGATTGGTATCTGACTCATCACAAAATATTAAAGCGCGATCATCTGGTAATTCTTTTATCATCTTATCTAGATTAATAATTTTTTCTATTTTTGGGACATCTAATCTTTCACATTGTTGAGCAGCTTCAATGGCATTCATTTCTAAATTTTTATAATTTAATTTATCAAAATTTGAGAAATCAGTTTTACATGGTATAAACTTTAAAACACCTAACTCTACTGCTTTTTGTATTATTATATTTAATCGAAATATTTTAACTGGAGCAAATATTAACCAAATATCAGGTTGTATTTCAAGTTCTCTAATTTTTTTTTCAATCTTTAGAGCAGTTTTGTCTTTTGAAATTGAAATAACTTGAGATCTCCACTCTCCTGTAAGTCCATCAAATACATTGATTACATCATTTAATTTAATCCGTAGAACATTTTTAAGAAAATGATGTTGTTTTTCCTTGATATATATCATTAAGTTTTGAGAGATTTTTTTTTCTATAAACAATCGGGTTTTAGACTTTTTCATCACATTAGGGTATTATACTTTTTATTATAATCTTTATATCAAGATGGATAAAATATTTCCTGAAAAAATACATAATTATTTTGAATTAATTAGGTTAAATAAGCCTATTGGGTTCATGCTTCTGCTATGGCCCTGTTGTTTTTCTCTTGCTTACTTAGAATTTTCTGAACAATATTTGCTTAGCTACTATATTATTTTTATTATTGGATCAGTGATCATGAGAAGTGCCGGTTGCATCATTAATGATTTAATTGATAAAGATATAGACTCTAAAATTGAAAGAACAGCAACAAGACCTCTCGCATCAAAAAAAATAACTAATTTTAATGCAATTATTTTTTTATTTGTGCTTTTAACTATTGGGTTATTAATTTTACTACAATTTAAAACTGTAACTGTTTTGGTAGGTTTATTGTGTACTCCTTTAATTATACTATATCCATTAATGAAACGTATAACTTTTTGGCCTCAATTATTTCTTGGTATCATATTTAATTGGGGAGTTATAATTTGTTCAGTAGAATTTTATGGAACTATAACAAAAGAATATTTAATTCTATATCTCGCATGTGTTGTATGGACTATTGGATATGACACAATTTATGCTTATCAAGATTTAATAGATGATAAAAAAAATAATATAAAATCAACAGCAGTTTTATTTGAAGATAAAGGTAAATATTTAGTCGTAACTTCTTATGCCTTAATGCTAATCATGATTGGTTACTTGTCATTAAATCAAACTTTTGAAATTATTAAACTGTTAGTGTATTTATGTATCTTTATCTATATTATTGCAAATATATTAAAGTGGGATCACAAATCTGAACAAAATTCTGGAAAAAAATTCCGCCAAAACAACGTTTTTGGTGCTATTATTTTTCTATATTTACTGAGCTTTTAAAAACATGGGATATTTCAACGCAAATAAAAATTCTGTTATTTCACGACTTATTAATAATTACTTATTAAGTCATAAAATTACAATCTTCATTGCCTTATTAATGATGATTATTTCAGCTGGTGCTACAGGTTTACATGCTTGGTTAGTACAGCCTGCTCTAGATGAGGTTTTAATTAAGGGAAATAAAGATATGTTATTTTTAATTCCTATTGCCATTATTTTAGTAACTCTATGCAAAGGATTAGCAACTTACACACACTCCTATCAAATGAGTAAAGTGGCACATTCCGTTATCGCAAAACTGCAATCACAAATGTTTGAAAAACTAATGTATCTAAATTTAACTTATTTTAATGACTCTAAATCAGGCAATCTAATATCTAGATTAATAAATGACACATATTATTTAAGAATGGCAATTGTAAAATCAGTCACTGCCGTAATCAAAGATATATTAGTAATAGTTTTTTTACTCGGCAATATGTTCTATCAAAGCTGGTCTTTAACACTTTTTGCATTCTTTGCTTTTCCTTTAGCAATTTGGCCGATAAAAAAAATTGGTAAAAGTATAAGAAAAATTACTTATGAAATTCAAAATGAAATAGCAAAATTTTCTAATGTATTATCTGAAAGCATAAAAGGGATACGTCAGGTTAAAGCTTACAACAGAGAAGAGTTTGAGAAGGAAAGAGCTTTTAATAATATAGAATATATAAAAAGAAATTTTATCAGATCAGCTTTTATAAGTAATAGATTAAGTCCATTAATGGAGTTTATTGGCAGTTTAGCTGTTGCTGTATCAATTTATGCAGGAGGAGTATTTGTTTTAAATGAAACTATGACAACAGGTCAGTTTATGAGTTTTCTAGTAAGTCTCCTATTAGCATATCAGCCTGTAAAAGCCCTTGGAAATCTTAATATAAGTGTTCAAGAGGGATTAGCAGGTGCAGAAAGAATTTTTTTGTTGCTAGACACATCAAAAGATAAGTCAGAAAAACATTTAGATTCTAAAAAAATAAATTTAAATGGAAATATTGAATTTAATAATATTAATTTTTCCTTTGAAGAAAATAATATTTTAGAAAGTATTAATCTAACAATTGAATCAGGTAAAAAAACTGCTTTTGTTGGTTTGTCAGGAAGTGGAAAATCAACATTAATAAATCTATTGCTTAGATTTTATGATAATTATTCTGGTGATATTAAAATTGATAATCATAATATCAAATCATTATCTCTTTTTGATTTAAGAGAAAATATTTCACTAATTACTCAAGAAACCCTTCTATTTAATGAAAGTATTTTAGATAATATTAGATACGGAAATATGTCTTGTGGAGATAAAGAGATTGAAGAAATAGCAATGTTGTCAGGCGTTAGTAAATTTGCAGAAAAGCTTCCTGACAAATTAAATACAGTTGTTGGAGAAAGTGGAATAAAATTATCAGGTGGACAAAGACAAAGAATAGCAATTGCAAGAGCGTTGATTAAAAACGCACCAATTTTAGTTATGGACGAGGCCACATCATCTTTAGATAATTTGACAGAAAGAGAAATACAGAAAGCACTAGATGAATTAATGAAAGACAAAACTACAATCATAATTGCTCATAGATTAAGTACAATCAAAGATGCTGATATTATTTTCACAATTGAAAATGGTAAAATTGAAAATAAGGGCAATCATGAACATTTGATAGAACATTCTGCAGTTTACAAAAAATTACAATTGCAAGAAAATGCAAATGAAAATTAAAAAAATAATAATAAAAAATTACTTTATACAACAATTACTAGCTTTACTTAGTGTCATATACATTAAGTTTGTAGCCTTAACTTCATTTATAATTATTAAAAATATAGAAACACCTCAATTTTTCTGGCAAAATAATAGACCATTTATTTTGGCATTCTGGCATAGTCAGTTAATGATGATAAGTTACTGTTGGAAGTCTAAAACTAAAATTAATATACTAGCATCTGGTCATAGTGATGGAAGATTTGGTGCAATAGTTGGAAAATATTTTAAACTTAATAATATTCCTACCTCATCAAATGAAAAATCAATATCTCTTAAACCTATTTTTACATTATTAAAAAATTCACAATATATCGGCATAACTCCAGATGGGCCAAGAGGGCCAAATCAAAAAGTCTCAGATGGTATAATTAAAATTTCAAAAGCTACTCAAGTTCCAATTATTCCTATTGGGTTTGCCTCATCCAAATATAGAACATTAAAATCATGGGACTCCTTTTTAATTACTAAGCCTTTTTCCAAAAGTGCCTTTGTGTGGGGAAAAACAATCACAATTCCAAAAAATTGCACTGAAAATGAAATTGAAGAGTATAAAAACATGCTAGAAACAGAATTAAATATTTGTGTAGAAAAAGCTAAAATTGAAACTAATGCATAAATTATATAAAATTATATCTTACTTCTTAATACCTCTAATTAAAATTAATACATTCATAAGAATTCTAAACAAAAAAGAAGATAAAATTAGGTATAGAGAAAGATTTGGTTTTACCAATTTACAAAAACCTATGGGAAAAGAACTTATTTGGATTCACGCTTCTAGTGTTGGGGAATTTAAATCTAGTGATTTTTTAATAAATAATTTTTCTAATAATTATAACATATTAATTACCACTACAACTAAGACTGCTGCAGATTATGCAATAACAAACTATGGTGATAAAATTATTCATCAATATGCACCTTACGATGTCACATTTTGGATTAATAAATTTTTAGATTTTTGGCAACCAAAATTAGTAATTTGGATAGAATCAGATCTATGGCCAAATACCATTGTCAGATTAAGAGAAAGAAAAATAGCATCAGTTTTTTTAAACGCAAGAATATCACCTAAATCATTTAATAAATGGAAATATTTTTCTTCTTATTACAAATTTATTACAAGAACTTTTTTTGCAATTTATGCCCAAAGTCAAAATGATTTAAAAAGAATTGAGAATCTTACAAATAATGAGGTAGGATATTTAGGCAATCTTAAACTTACAAATAAGTTAAGAATTGTACCTAATTCATCATCTTCAACAAATATAAATATAATGATTGCAAGCACACATCATAATGAAGAGGAATTAATAATGCCTTATATTGAAAATATTAGTAAAAAATATCCTCTAATAAATTTTTTTATAACTCCTCGTCATCCTGAAAGATCAAAAATGATATTTGAATTGTTTAGCTCTAAAAAATTAAATGTAGGTTTGCATAGTGGAATTAATAATAGTAAATTTCAATTCTTAATCATTGATAGCTTTGGTAAAATGGATGAATTTTATAACAAAAGTGATATAGTAATTCTAGGTGGTTCTTTTACAAATAATGGTGGTCACAATCCAATCGAAGCTGCAGTGGCAAATTGTGCAATTTTAACTGGTCCTCATATTTTTAATTGGCAAAATTTATATGAAGATATGATAAAAAAAAATTGTTGTTTAATGATTAAAAACTCAAAAGAATTAGAAAATAATATTATAAATTTAATTGAAGATAAAAATTTGATTTCTAAACTAAAACAAAACGCTTTAGCTTTTTCTGAGTCTGTTTTTTTTGATGAAGATAAATTATTAAGTGTCATAAACTCTAAGCTAGAATATAATGCTTAAAGCTCCAAAATTTTGGTACTTTAAAAAAGATAGTTTGTTATCAAATTCACTATATCCATTTTCTCTAATATTTAGATTTGGTACCAAAATTAGAAATCTAGTAAGTAGAGAGAGAAAAACTAATTTACCAATAATTTGCGTTGGTAATATTGTAGTGGGAGGTGCTGGTAAAACTCCAGTTGCTCTTAAAATTGGTAATATGTTAACAAAGGCCGGATATAAACCTCATTTTGTATCTAAAGGTTATGGTGGTTTAGAAAAAAATAATACACTAGTTAATGATTGGCATTCCCCAAAAAGTGTAGGAGATGAACCATTACTATTATCTGAGATTGCTCCAACTTGGATTGGTCTGGATAGAAATAAATCTTTTCAATTGGCTAGCAAGAATGGAGCAGATTGTATTGTTATGGATGATGGTTTTCAGAATCCTACACTCCAAAAAGATTTTTCAATTATAGTTATAAATGGTGAACAAGGATTTGGAAATAAAAGAGTTATGCCTTCAGGTCCCTTAAGAGAAAGTATTAACAGAGGATTATCAAGAACTAACTTAGTTATAACAATTGGAGAAATTTCTGACTCTGTTAAAGAAAAAATACCTAAACATATTCCTTTAATTGCTGCAAATTTTAAGATTAAAGAAGATGATATGATGTTAAAAGGTCAGAGTGTAACAGCATTTGCAGGCATTGCTTATCCTGAAAAATTTTATAATTCTTTAAAATTAGTTAAAGCAAATATTGTGGATACAATAAGCTATTCAGATCATCATATTTATAGTGAGGATGATCTGTTATATTTGGCAGAAATTGCAAATAAAAACAAATCAATTCTTGTAACTACAAAAAAAGATATGGTGAGAATACCAAAGAACTTTAGATCCTTGGTCAAAACTATTGATGGCTTTATTGAATTAGACGACGAAAAACTTTTATTAGAAATATTATCTAACATAATTGAAAATAAAATAAATCAATAATGACTTTTTTTATTTCTGTCAGATATTTTCTAGAATTTTTTCTTTTTAAAATAATAATTTTTTTTCTATTTCCTTTTTCAAAAAAAGTGTCTTCAAAAATTATCACTAATTCGTTTATGTTTTTAGGTAAACTTTCAAAATACAATCAAATTGCTAAAAATAATTGTAAAATGGTTTTTCCTAATTTGAATGAGATGGAAATTTCAAAAATTATAAATAATAGCTGGCAAAATCTTGGTCATAATCTTTTTGAATTAACTTTTTTGAAAGAATTACTAGAAGACGAACATAAAATTGAAATAAAAGGGTTAGATGTTCTTAAACAAATTAAAAAAGAAAATAAACCAGTAATATTTTTTAGTATTCACTCTAGTAACTGGGAGGTATGTGTACCTTTTTTGGATCAAAATGGTTTTAAAACAGGAGCGATATATAGGCACATAAATAATACTTTTTTTAATAGATATATTTATAAAAAAAGAACAGATGCTTTAAAATCTAATGATAGTTTTTATACGCCTAAAGGCAAGGTAAGTGCTAAAGAAATACTCGAAGGCGTAATAAATAGTAAAAATATTTTTTTATTAGTTGATCAAAAAGACTCTGCAGGAAATGAAGTAAATTTTTTTGGTAAAAAAGTAAAAACTCAGATAGGTTTTTTGAAAATTGCTAGAAAGTATAAACTAAGATTAGTACCCATGAAAAACATACGCTTACCTAACAATAAATTGCAAATTACATTTGAAAAACCTTTGTCGCATAATAATGATGAAATTAGTGATGAAAAAAAAATGCTCGAAATTAATAATATTATTGAAAAATGGATAAGGGAGAATCCTGATAATTGGTTTTGGCAACATAAAAGGTTTAATTAATTTTTTTTATTTTAATCTCTATTGTGCTGTCCATTAATGTTGCACTTAAAGTGTCATTTTCTTTTATATCTATAGATTTATTAATAATTTTTTTATTTTTAGATATAATTGAGTAACCTTTTTTTAGATTTGATTGAATTGAATTAGTTTCTATTAATTTAACATAATAATTATATTTTTCACTACCAGATCTGAAATCTCTTCTTATTAAAAAATGTAAACTTTTTGAAAGATCTTTTAGCTTTGATCTTTTAAAAATTATCAAATCAGATGGAAATTTTAAACTTTTAGTTAAAACTAAGAAATCTCTGAAGATCATTTGTACATTATTTTGCAAATTTCTTTTTAACCCAACGCCCATATAGTTTAACCGTTCTTTAAATGACTCTATTATTTGTTGTGGAGTTTTAATATATGAAATCAGATTTTTAAGATTGGTTAAATTTTCTTTAAATATGTTATCCATTCCATAACTCATTCTCTGGTTAAGGCCACTAACGATATTAGTTAGCTCTAACTTAACTGGAACAACTAATTCAGCCGCAGCAGTAGGTGTTGAAGCTCTTAAATCAGACACGTAATCAATTATAGTTGTATCTGTTTCATGACCAATTGCAGATATAATGGGAATATCTGACGTACTTACAGCGATTGCTAATTTTTCATCATTAAAGGCCATCAAATCTTCTGTACTTCCACCACCTCTAGCAATAATTATTACATCTGGTTTATTTTGATCATCTATTGAGTTAAAGCCATGAATTGCATCAATTATATTTCGTGGCGCTTCCGTTCCTTGAACAGCAACAGGCCATAAATCAATTGAGGTTTTGAATCGTTCTGAAACTCTATTAATAATATCGTGAATTACAGAACCAGTAGGTGAAGTAATAACACCAATTCTTGATGGCAAATAAGGAATTTTTTTCTTAATATCTTGATCAAAATAACCTTTTTCTTCAAGTCTTTTTTTTCTCTCTTCAATTATTTTTAATAGAGCTCCCTCTCCTGCAATTTCAATTTTATCTACATCAATTTGGTATGTTGTTTTAAATTTTGACCAAGTAGTAACCCTACCTGTTAAAGCTACTTCCATACCTATTTCAGGCTCAAAAGTAAGAGATCTCTTTTTTTGCTCCCAAACAACAGCACTCAAAATAGAGTCTTTATCCTTAAGTGTAATATAAATTTGACCTTTAGTAGCGACACGAATTTCGGATATCTCGCCTTTGATACGCACATAGCTGAAATGATCTTCAATTATATCTTTTATAGCTTTATTAAATTGTGAAACTCCATACTCTGGAATATTTATATTTGAATTCATTATCTCAATTTTTTAAAAAAATTCTCTATTAAAGTTTTACAATCATTCTCCATTATACCGCCATATATTTCAGTTTTAAATGCATGCTCTCTTTTTGATTGAAACTTAAAGTTTTCAATTCCTCCATTTTTATTATCATAAGCACCAAAATATAATTTATCAATATGTACTTCACTTACGGCTGACGCACACATTAAACAAGGTTCAAGGGTAACAAACATTATAGTATCATGTAAATATTTACGTGATAATGCTTTACAAGAATGCATTATCAAATCAATTTCACAATGATACATAGCATTTTTTTCTTTGTTCACCTTATTATGACTTCTATGGATTATTTCCTTTGTCTTACTATCAATTAAAATACCCCCAATAGGAACTTCATTATTATTAAATGCATAAATAGCTTGTTTAATTGCTTCATTCATAAAATAATTGATGTTCATATAGTAAATATCTTAATAAAATTATAATATCATTTTATGAAAAATCCAATCATAGGTATTACTCTAGATTACGAAAATAACGGTGGATACTCAAAATTTCCATGGTACGCAATTAGAGAAAATTATTTAAGTTGTTTACATAAATTTGGAGCAATCCCCTTCCCTTTATTTCATCAAAATTCAGTAAATGATTACTTTCTCAAAACGTTAGATGGCTTAGTTATTACAGGTGGTAATTTTGACATTAACCCTGCCCTGTATTCAGATACCTCAAGCGGTTCTCGAAATATTAAAAAACAAAGAACTAATTTCGAAATCGAAATATTTAAACAATTTCTTAAAACTTCAAAACCGATTTTAGGAATATGTGGAGGGGAACAATTAATGAATGTAGCAACTGGGGGTGATTTAATTCAAGATATTAAAGCTTCAATAGATACTAGCATCGAACATGAACAAACTAATCCTAGAAATGAAGTAAGCCATGAAGTAGATATAAAAAATAATTCAAAGCTTTTTCAAATAATTAGAGAAAATAAAATAAAAGTTAACAGCGCTCATCATCAATCAGTTAAAAAAACTGGTGAAAATTTTACTGCTTCAGCTTTCGCCTCTGATGAGGTTATAGAAGCAATAGAACATACACAACATCCATGGTGTTTAGGAATACAATGGCATCCTGAATTTTTAATTACAAATGCTGATATAGCGATCTTTAAAGATTTTATAAAGCATGCTTAAAAAAATGAGAATTGCAAAATTTATTGCTAATTCAGGTTTCTGTTCTCGTAGAGAAGCTGAAAAACTCATTGGAGACAGAATAGTGAAAATTAACAATAATTTATGCCTACATCCAAGTGAGACAGTAAATGATAATGACAAAATAACTATTGGAAAACAAACTATAAAATTACAAAATACTATTAGATTATGGAAGATTTATAAACCTATAAAATATATTTGTTCTACAAAAGATGATCAGAATAGAAAAAAAATATTTGATTTAATTCCAAAAGACCTTCCGCGCATGATTAGCATTGGTCGATTAGATTTTATGAGTGAAGGACTTCTATTATTTACAAATAATGGCGACTATTCGCGTAATTTGGAATTACCTACCAAAGGATATGAACGTGTCTATAGAGTGTGTATAAATGGACAAATAGAAAAAAAAGATATTGAAAAAATTAATAAAGGAATAAAAATAGATAATATTAATTACAATAAAATTAAAATTAAAATAGATAAATTAGACAAGACCTACACATGGATAGTTGCTAAACTAAAAGAGGGTAAAAATCGTGAAATAAGAAATATCTGTAAATATTTTTCCTGGAATATTGTGAAGTTAATAAGAATTCAATATGGGCCATATAAACTTGGAAATTTAAAAGAGGGTAAAATTGAGGAAATTAAAGTAATCAAATATGCCTAATATTATTGGAGGAAAATATAAAAAAACAACATTAGATATCCCAAACAAACTTGTACGACCAACTTCTGCTTTCAAAAGAGAGGCCATATTTTCTATTTTAGAAAGTTATGCGATAAAACACTCAATTGAAATATACAAAAAAAAATCCATTATAGATATTTTTGCAGGGTCAGGATCTGTTGGCTTAGAAGCCATTTCAAGAGGTATGGAAAAATCATATTTTATAGAAAATAATGATAGCGTGATAAAAATTTTAGAAAAAAATTGTCAGAAAATTTGTAAGAAAAATGAATTTGAAATATTAACTGGAAACGCCATTGATAGTTTAAATGAGAAATTTATAATTGAACCATCAATAATATTTATTGACCCGCCTTACAAAAAAGAAAACATTAATTTATTACTATTAAAAATATTAAAAAATAAAATAAAATCAAAAAAGACATTTGTAATTATTGAAACTTCTAAAGAAGAAAAAATTGCTATTCCTGAGGGTTTCAATTTTTTTAAAGAAAAAATTTATGGAAAAACTAAAATTTTATTTTTAAACTAACTTAAATACTTTTTAGTTAAAATTTTACCTTGTTCAACAGCTGGTTGATCAAAAGGATCTACTTCAAAATAGACACAGGCAGCTATAGTTTCAATAATACTGACTGCCATTAGAGCGCCCATAGCTTCTTCATTAATTTCATTTAATATTATTTCTCGAAATTTAAAATTATTTAGCTTAAACGTATCTATTGTTGCATTTTGTTCAGCATGCATTAAATCACCCATTGTTTTATTAATTAAATAATTAACAGATTCTTCTTTCATTATCTCAGCATCAATCTTTAGGCCTTTATTATGATAATTACTTTTAATAAAAGTAAAAAATTTATCTTTAGGTCCATCTAAATATAATTGCAGTTGACTATGCTGATCAGTTGTTCCAATAGAATGCAATGCGGTTATACCTCTATCTTTTTTTCCAATACTCTCAGCCCATAGTTGAAGATACCATTTTCCAAAATAAGTTAATCCATCTGAATAAGTCATCGTTACATTTGATAGATAATTATTTGAAGTACAAAACTTAAATATTTGTGCAAATTTAAAAGTATCTAAAAAGTCATTTTTTTCAAAAAATTTTGATGCTCCTAAATGTATTTTTTTTACATCTAGATCTGCCAAAATTGCTGGTATCATTCCAACATTTGAAAAAATTGAGTAGCGGCCACCAATATCTTTTTTATGCTCAAGAAGAGTGCAGTTATTTTTTTTAGCAATATTGAATAAAGGAGAGTCTTTAAACTCAGTTATTACTAAAGAATTTTTAAATAATATATCTAAGTTATTTTTTTCTCTTGCAATATTAATAACACATCCAAATTGAGATAAAGTTTCTGGAGTAGTGCCTGATTTTGAAATTATAATAAATCCAGTGGTATTTAAATCTAAATTTAAAATTTTGTTTTGAAAAAATAAAGGATCAATATTATCAAAAAATAAAATATTTTTAGGTTGTTTAATTAGAGTATTAATTAAAGCACGTGCACCTAGATTTGATCCTCCTGTACCAAAAACAACAAAATTTTTTTTATGTATCTTAAATTTTTCAGTTTGCTCTATCGTATAATCTAATAAACTAACATCCTTTACAATATTAAGTGCTGGAAGTTCATTGCATATTTTTTTTATATCATTATTTAAGTTTTGAATATTTTTTGGAAGATTAATATCTTTATCAAAATTTACGTTTGTGAAATTTATTTTCATTAAGTTTAAAAAAAGAAAAATCTTTTTTTCTTTTTATTTTTAATTTTTGTTGTTGGAACATCTTGTGTTTCTTCAACAACAATACCCAAACGGTCATTTCTTAATCTCTCTGACTCGGCAATAGAGTCTAAAATTTCTGTTTCATTTTTCCAAACTTTAGAGACTGTATTTTTCTCAGATGCAAATTGTTCATTAATTTCCTGTCTAATACTACTATCTACTTCATTTGCATTTGTTTGTTTTATAATATTTTCCATTGTTGAAAGTTGTGATGTGTCATCACTGCCTTCTTGATCAAGTCCAAAAAGAATTTCTTTCGCTAACTCGCCTTCAACGTCATTTATATTTTTTTCAGACAACTGTTCTGGAGGTAGTAAATTAAAATCTGGTGGAATAACCAAAGGGGGGTTTTCAACAACTTTAAATTCATCTATATTTTTTCTATTCACACCTGCGCTATCTCTTATTTGAGAGCAAGATGCTAAAAAGAGTGATGAAAAAATAAATAGTGATAGAAAAATTCTCATAATTAGCTCTTATTAATTTTTTTCACCATATTTACTATTATCATTATTATACCAAGAGAGATATAAATATCAGCAAAATTAAATGCTGGCCAATAAAATTGATTAATATGAAAATATAAAAAATCTATTACATAACCATTAATAGATCTATCAACTATATTTGCGATTGCACCGCAAATAATAATAAATAAGCCCCATCGCTCTAAGGTATCATTAGAGTTTATGTAAAGATACATAACAAATGCTGTCACAAGTAAACCAATAAGTATTAAAACTAAAGAGGGGATTGTTCCAGAGAATAATCCAAATGAGACTCCAAAATTATGAATGTGAGTTATATCAAAGAAATAAGTTATCTTAATAAACTGATATAAATCAATATAATAAAAAACAAAATATTTAGATAATATGTCAGATAAGACTAATGCTAAAAAAATTAGTATTTTTTGCAAGTTTAATTACCTAAGAAATTGCACTATCACAACGACTACATATTTCATCGCGTATTAATTGTTTTTTATATTTCCAACATCTTTGACACTTTTGTCCAGAAGTTTTTGATACTTCTACTTTAACATCAGAGACTTCTTCTAAACTGAAACCCTTAGAATTACTTTTTATTTCATGAAGTTCAAAAGATGATGTAATACTTATTTCATCAAGTTGATATTTTTTTATTTTTTCTAAAATTGATTTTTCTAAATAAATATCAATATGCGCTTCCAAACTTGATCCAATTATTTTGTCTGCCCTCTTTTTCTCTAGAGCACCAGTTATTACTTTACGAATTTGTTTTAGAGTTATCCATATATCGTTAACTGAGAAATTTTTATAATTTTTAGGAGCTATTAAAAAATCTTCTAAATGAATACTTGAATCATTATTTCTTGATTTCCAAGCTTCTTCAGTTGTAAAAGATAAGGAAGGGGCAAACCATCTTACAAGATAATTAAAAATAATATCTAATAATGTTCTAGCAGATCTTCTTTCAATAGATTTTTTTCCATCACAATAAATAACATCTTTTCTAATATCAAAATAAAATGCTGACAAATCATTAGAACAAAAATTTAATAAAGTAGTAAACATTAAATGAAAATTAAAGGTTTTTACACATTCTTGAATCGTTTTATCTACTTCCCATAATCTATGTAAGATAAATTTTTCTAAATCAGGAAAATCATTTTCATCTATTTTTTCTTCATTTGAGAAACCATCCAGATTTCCAATTAAATAACGGAAAGTATTTCTAATTCTTCGATAAGAGTCTGTTTGTGATTGTAAAATATTATTATCTAATTTCAGATCATCATAATAGTCTGAAGCGACAACCCATAAACGTAAAATATCTACACCATATTTTTTTAAAATATCATCTGGCGAAATAACATTTCCTAGAGATTTTGACATTTTTCTCCCTTTTCCATCGACTACAAATCCATGTGTCAGAACACTTTCATATGGGGCTCTCCCTCTTGTTCCTGATGATTCTAATAATGAAGAATGAAACCATCCACGATGTTGATCGCTACCTTCTAAATACATTGATGCTGGCCATTTAAGATCTTCTCTTTTTTCTAAGCAAAATGCGTGGGTTGAACCGCTATCAAACCATACTTCTACAACATCTTTTACCTGATCATAATCTTCTATACTATATTTATCTCCTAAAAACCTCTGAGGGTCCTCAGTAAACCATGTGTCACTTCCTTCTTCCTCATAAATGTCAGCTATTCTATCAACAACTTCTGAGTCTCTGAGAGGTTGACCTGTTTCTTTACTAACAAAAAGAGGGAGGGGAACACCCCAAACTCTTTGTCTCGAAATACACCAATCAGGCCTTGTTTCAATCATTGATCGTAAACGTGTTTGTCCTTGAGAGGGATAGAAAACAGTTTCATCAATTGATTTTAGAGCAATGTCTCTAAGTTTATTTTTTTCCATCGAAATAAACCATTGAGGAGTATTTCTGTAAATTAAGGGAGCTTTAGATCTCCATGAATGAGGATAGCTATGACGCAATGTACCTTTAAATAAAAGTTTTGAATGTTCTTTTAATTTTTCTGCTATCTTGTCATCAACCTTATAAATATGTTCATTCTCAAATCCTTTAGCATGATGATTATATCTGCCATCATCCTGAACTGTCTGAACAATATCAACACCATTTTTTATTCCTAAATTATAATCATCATCACCATGTCCTGGTGCTATATGAACAACACCAGTTCCTTGCTCTAAGTTAACAAAATCACCATGAAAAGGTTTGACATCAAAATCATAACCAAGTTTCTTAAAAGGATGTTCACAAAGGCAATCTTCTAAATTATTACCATTAAAAATTTTAAGATTTTTAGAAGAAGTTATTCCAATTTCTTTAGAAACTGTACTAACTAACTCTTCTGCAAAAATAAGCTTGTCGCCAATATTCACTAATGAATCTTCTGAAACATTTTCAACTTCTACTAAAGAATATTTTAGATCACTCCCAAAGGCTAGCGCTCTATTTCCGGGAATAGTCCAAGGAGTTGTTGTCCAAATTACAATGTTTGCACCTTCGAGATCTTTATCGGAGGCTTTATGAATTAAAAATTTCACATAAATTGTATTGGAGGTATGATCCTCGTATTCTACTTCTGCATCCGCCAATGCAGTTTTTTCAACCACAGACCATAAAACTGGTTTCGCACCTTTATATAAACTTTCATCTATTAAAAACTTACCAAGTTCTCTTACAATCTGAGCCTCAGCCTTATTTGACATTGTGAGGTAAGGATCAGCCCAATCGCCTTCTACGCCTAATCTTCTAAATTCTTTCTTTTGAATATCTATCCATTTTTTTGCAAATTCTCTACATTCTTGACGAAACTGAACTACAGGTACATCATCTTTATTTTTACCTTTTTTTCTGTACCCTTCTTCAATTTTCCATTCAATAGGTAAGCCATGACAATCCCATCCTGGTACATAAATAGAATCTTTACCTGCCATTTGTTGCGTTCTGACAATTACATCTTTTAAAATTTTATTAAGTGCAGTTCCCATATGAATATGTCCATTTGCATATGGAGGCCCATCATGAAGTACAAACTTTTCTCTACCTTTAGATTTTTCTCTTAATTTATAAAATATTTTTTCTTTATCCCAATCTTCAAGAATCTTAGGTTCTTTAATTGGCAAATTAGCCCTCATTTCAAATGAGGATTTAGGTAAGAAAATAGTATCTTTATATTCCATTAAATTTTGTGATATTTTTTTGCTGTTATAACGTCTTTTTTTATTTGGGTTGTTAAAGATTTAAAGTCCTTAAACTTTTTTTCAGTTCTAATAAATGTTAGAAATTCAACAGTCAATTCTTTCCCATAAATATCTCTATTAAATTCAAAGATATGTGTCTCCAAAAGTAAATTTACTCCTTTAACTGTTGGTCTTTCTCCAAAATTAGCAATTCCTTTATAAGGCTTACCTTTACAAACAACATTCACACAGTACACCCCTTTTTTAGGCAAAATATGATTTCCTGGTTTCATGTTTGCTGTTGGAAAGTCAATCAATCTAGCCTTTTGATTGCCTTTAATAATTTTACCCTGCATAAACCAATGACGCCCAAGCGCCTGAGAAACCTTTTCAAATGATCCTTCATTAATATTCTTTCTAATAGTTGATGAAGAAAATTTATGATTGGTTTTTTTATTTTTTACATGACCAATAATGGATAATTTATAATTAAATTTGATAGATAGTTTTTTTAATAACGCAGTATCTCCTTTTCTATCCTTACCAAAACGAAAATCTTTACCAACTACTATTTTTTTAACACTCAATTGTTTTACCAAAATTTTTTCAATAAAATCAACAGCATCTAAATTCGATAAAGTTTTATTAAATTTATATTCAATATAATTTTCTACGCCTAAAGAATTAAGAAAATATTTTTTATAGTTATTTGTAATAATATTAAAATTACTATCAATTTTTTTGAAATAGATTTTTGGGTGAGGAACAAATGTCATTATTGCTGATTTAAGATTATCTGATTGAGAATTATTTATTATTTTTTTTATTACATGCTGATGACCAAGATGAATACCATCAAAATTACCAATGCACAAACACAGGTTCCGTGATTTGAAATATTGTTTTGTATTTAAATTGTGTAGTTTCACTTTAGTTTATAAGTATTTAATTATACCTATAAACTAGATTTAAAATTTGAACTACAGGTACTTGTTCAAAATATTTTCTAAATACTCTTGATTACCTGATCGTGGTTCAGGTTCAATATTTTCATTAAGGACTTTTTGATGAATTGAGTCTAAAGAAGTCCCTTCGGTATGAATAAAATTACCAAGATCCTTCTGCCAATCCTGATATCTTTTTGAAACATAATCAGAAAGCTTTTTATCATTTATCATTTTTTCAACTGCTAAAAGTGTTTTAGCACATACATCCATGCCACCTATGTGAGCGTAAAACAAATCCTCAGGATCAATAGATTGTCTTCGAATTTTGGCATCAAAGTTTAGCCCCCCTTGACCAATGCCACCATTTGAAAAAATATGATAAAAAGGAAGAATTAATTCTGATACACTATTGGGAAATTGGTCAGTATCCCATCCTAATAAAGTATCGCCTCTATTAATATCTAAACTTCCAAGAGCATTATTAGCAATTGCATATGCAATTTCATGTTCAAAGCTATGACCAGATAATGTTGCATGATTTGCTTCAATATTTAATTTTATTTCATTCTCCAAACCAGCTTTTCTTAAAAAAGCCAAACAAGATGCTGCATCAAAATCATATTGATGCTTTGTGGGTTCATGTGGTTTTGGCTCAAGTAAAATTTGGCCATCAAAACCAATCTTGTGTTTATGATCTACTACAAGTTCAAGAAATCGTTTTAGGTTATCAATCTCTAATCCCATATTGGTGTTAAGAATAGTTTCATACCCTTCTCTTCCACCCCATAAAACATAATTACTTCCACCTAATCTTTTTGTTGCATCCATACAGTCTTTTACTTGAGCTGCTTTATAAGCAAAAACTTCTGGATCAGGATTTGTTGATGCCCCGCTCATATATCTTTTATGTGAGAATGCATTTGCCGTTCCCCATAAAAGTTTAACATTGGATGAACTCATTTTTGATTCCATTAAATCAACAATGTGTAGGAAATTTTTTTGTGTTTCTTTATAGTTTGATCCTTCAGGTGCAATATCTCTATCATGAAAACAGAAGAAAGAAGTGTTGATTTTATTAAAAAAATCAAAAGCCTCATCAAGTTTCATTTCTGCCATTTTTAGAGGATCAGAAACAGACATCCAAGGTCTATCAAATGTTGCTCCTCCAAACGGATCTAATCCTGGCCAAGTAAAAGTGTGCCAATAACAGGTTGCGAAACGAAGCTGTTCTTTCATCGTTTTTCCTAAAACTTGTTTATCTTCATCATAATACTTAAAACTCAAAGGATTATCACTATCTGGGCCTTCAAAATTAATCT
>CACKNC010000010.1 GCA_902601455.1 uncultured Alphaproteobacteria bacterium | reverse complement strand
ATAAAAATTCCAATTAATGATTTAAATTATGAAAAATTATTTGATATGGTTTTATTTCATTCATTGAATAAGTGGAAAGAACTTAATGAAATTAATACTTCATCAACAAACACTATTGAATGTAATATTTATATTAACAATTTATTTGAATTGACGCATGTTAGAAATTTATTAATATCAAATAATTTAATTACTCAATTATCTCTTAAATCAATTGAATTAAACAAAAATTTGTATAAAATTTCTTATTTGGGTAATTTTGATTATTTTAAAAATTCTCTCAAAAAAAATCGACTTAAAATATTTAATGAAAAAAAAATCTGCAACATAGAATTAATATGAATTCTCAAACATTTTTTAATTTTCCCTTCCATCAAAATCCAGATGAAAATAATTTTTTTGTTAATTCTACTAATCAAAATGCATACGAGCTTACTAATCTTGATAAATTTGATCAAAATATTTTTTTGTATGGTCCAAAAAAATCTGGAAAAACCAGCTTAATTCATTTTTGGATAAAAAAAAACCACGCTCAAATATATAGTAATAATTTTACTGAAATTATTAAAACTAAAAAAAATATTGCCATAGATGACGTTTTTTCATCAATTTCTGAAGAGAATTTATTCCATATTATTAATCATTGTAAACACTACAATTTAAATATTTATTTGACCTCTTCAGTAAATTTAAACAATAGAAATTTTCAACTAAATGATTTACACTCTAGATTAAGATCATTTTATTACATAAATATTAACAATCCAGATGAGGAAATGTGTAAAATGTTTATGACTAAATTGTTTTTAAAAAAACAAATTATTATTAAAAATAAAGAAATATTTGATTATATCTTTAATAGAGTTACACGATCTTATAATGATATTTATATCTTGGTAGAAAAAATTGATAAATTATCACTTGAAAAAAAAAGACAATTAACGATACCATTAATTAGAGAAATACTGTAAAGACCAAAAAAAATGAATAAATACAGATCTCATTTATGCTCTGAGCTAAATATTTCAAATCTTGACAATCAAGTTACACTAAGTGGATGGGTTGATACTATAAGAGATCATGGAAATCTAATATTTATAGATTTAAGAGACAATTATGGAATAACTCAATGTGTAATTGATTCACAAAATGAATATTTTTCAAATATTTCAAATTTAAATAATGAAAGTGTAATAACCATTAATGGAAAAGTAATCAAAAGATCTGATGAAACTATTAACAACAGTATTTCTACTGGTGAGATTGAAATTCAAATTTCTTCATATGAACTTCTTTCTTCTTCTGAAGTCCTACCTCTTCCAGTTAATTCTGATATAGATTATGGTGAGGAAGTTAGACTAAAAAATAGATTTTTAGATTTAAGGAGAAATAAATTACACAACAATATTATTCTCAGAAGTAAAATTATCTCATCTATAAGAGAAAAGATGAACTTAAGAGGTTTTAAAGAATTTCAGACTCCAATTTTAACTTCTACATCTCCTGAAGGTGCAAGAGATTATTTAGTACCTTCAAGAATTCACCATGGTCAATTCTATGCATTACCTCAGGCGCCTCAACAGTTTAAACAACTATTAATGATGGCAGGTTTTGATAAATATTTTCAAATTGCACCATGCTTTAGAGACGAAGATAGTAGAGCTGATAGATCCCCAGGAGAATTTTATCAATTAGATTTTGAGATGAGTTTTGTTACTCAAGATGATGTTTTTGATGCAATTGAACCCGTATTATATGAAGTTTTTGATGAAAATAAAAATTATCACACTAATGAAGAAGTAAAGGTTAGTGACTATCCATTCAAAAGAATTCCTTACGAAGAGTCTTTGGAAAAATATGGTTCAGATAAACCAGATTTGAGAAATCCCTTAATGATAAATGACTTTACTGAAGTTTTCAAAGGATCTGACTTTAAAATTTTTAGTAATCTTATTGAAAAAAATTATAGAGTAAAAGGTATAACAGTAAGTAATACTGCTGATAAGCCTCGAAGTTTCTTTGACAAGCTAAACAACTGGGCAAGAGAAGAGGGTGCAGCAGGTCTTGGATATATTAGTTTTACTAATAATGATCATAAAGGACCCATTGCTAAAAATTTAGACTCTAATAGACTAAAATCTCTAGGATTAAATGAAAACCAATCAATATTTTTTGTTTGTGATAATCAAAAAGAAGCTCAATTATTTGCAGGTAAAGTTCGTGAAAAAATATGTAAAGATCTAAATTTACTTAATAAAAACTCTTTTGAGTTCTGTTGGATAGTTGATTTTCCAATGTATGAATTAGATGAAAAAACTAACAAGATTGAATTTAGCCATAATCCTTTTTCTATGCCTCAAGGAGAAATGGAGTCACTGTTGAACAAAGACCCTCTGAAAATTAAGGCTTATCAATACGATATTGTATGTAATGGTGTCGAACTATCTTCAGGAGCCATTAGGAACCACAGACTTGATATTATGTATAAAGCTTTTGAAATTGCTGGATATAGTAAGCAGGAATTAGAAAATAAATTTTCTGGTATGTTGAATGCAATGAAATTTGGAGCTCCTCCTCATGGAGGTAGTGCACCTGGAATTGATAGAATTGTTATGCTTTTGGCAAATGAACCAAATATTAGAGAAGTAATAGCATTCCCAATGAATCAGCAAGCAATAGACCTAATGATGAATGCTCCAACTCATGTAGATAAAGAAAGATTAGAAGAACTTGGTTTGAAACTAGTAGATAAAAATTAGTCCTGATCCTATTATTGCAAGTATTGTTCCTATCCAGGCACCATAGGTCGGTAGTTTTCTTGTAATCAGCCAAATTAATAATAATATCATTATTGGGCTTGTAGAAGAGAGAGTTGCAACTATTCCAGCATCAGCTTTTTGTAAAGCAATGAGCAAAAGACTCATACCTAAAGCCATTCCTAAAAATCCACTTATAATAGATTGACCAACAATTTTATAAGTAAGATCAGTTTTAGTTTTAAAAATTTCAAAATTTAAAAAAAAAGTGGATGCTAAAAAAATACATGAAATTAGAGTTCTTAATGAAGCTGATGCAATTGGATCTGCGCCCATAGATAAAATTGGCTTCATCATAATTAACCCAACAGCTTGGCACAATGCTGCACCTACACCAAATGTTACACCTATATATAAATTTCCTTCAACAACTTCCCATCTATGATTTTTGTCCTTACTATTGCCATATGCAATTGCAACCACAACTCCAAAGAAAACAATAATACATCCAATAAGATTAATAAATGACATGATTTCATTTAAAAATACAATATTAAGAATTACTGTAAATGGCGCTGCTAATGAAAATAAAATATTATTCCGTCTTGGTCCAATTTTTTGAAGAGCAACAAATAATAAAGTGTCACCAAGAAATATCCCAATTATCCCTGATAAAAGTATTGTAACTAAAAAATCTTGATTAATTGTATCCCAAGTATCTAAATAAAAAGTATAACTAATTAACATTATAGATACAAAAAACAATCTGAGCCTATTAAATGCTAAACCTCCAATGGTTCTAGTTACATCCGCTGAAATTAGAGAAGCTACTGCCCAACAAAGTGCAGCCGTTGTTGCGATCAAATAATAAATAATCATATTGATTTGTAATTAAAAAAAACTTAAAATAAATTTGATAGGTAGAGAAAGATATTCTCCAAGAAGATGTTCTTGCATGAATACCCTTTTTATCAATCCAGTCCACCTTAAAAAAGCATAAATAATTAAAACCCACAAATAAATTCCAAATATATAATTTAAGTAAGATAATATTCTTTTAAATTGTTTATAATAATTCATACTATGAAACCTAAGTATTGGAACAAAGGAAAGACTTATTTATCAAACAAAGATAGAGTTTTGAAGAGAATTATTAATCAATACCCTAACCAATCTTTAAAATTAAACGAAAATAGTTTTCATGCACTAATTAATTCAATTATTGGACAACAAATATCAGTTGCAGCTGCAAATTCTATGAAGAACAAACTATTCTCTCTAAAAAAAAATATTACACCAAAAACAATAAAAAATATTAAAAAAAATGACTTAAGTAAATGTGGTCTCTCAAAACAAAAAATTTTATATATTAATAATATTTCAGATTTTTTTTTAGAAAATAAAAAATTTATTAACGAAATACATAAATTAGAAGATCAATGTATTAGAGAAAAATTAATTGAAATTAAAGGTATTGGTAATTGGACAGTTGATATGTTTTTAATATTTACCCACGGAAGTTCAAATATATTTCCAACTGGTGATCTTGGATTTATTAAAGCTATTAGTAAACATTATAAAAAAGATTTACCACTGGATGATAAATTTTTATCAAGGTTGCTTAAGAAGTGGAGCCCTTATTCCTCAATAGCTACATGGTATTTGTGGAGATCTCTTGATCCAATTCCTGTTAGTTATTAATATTTGCCCCTTGCTCAATCCAAATTCGTAATTTTTCTCTTTCTTGATTGGTTATACCTGTCAAATTATTGGGAGGCATAATTTCTGAGTCTATAGCTTGGGCTTGAATTAATTTTAAATTTTTAATTATGTCGTTAGGTGAGTCATAAACGACTCCTTTTGGAGCAACTTCTATGCCCTCAAAAGTTGGGTTTTTAGCATGACAAGTTCCGCACCTATATTTTATGATATTTTGAACTTCATCAAAGCTTACAAGCTCTAAAGAAGCTGAAATTTGTTTTTTATCATTATCGAATATAGATAAACTGCTAAATATCATTAAAAAAAACATTATTAATGCAGCCGTAGGAAGTATCCAAACTTTGTATTGTTTCTTATTACGTAAATTAAAATAATGTCTTGTAAGAATACCTGCTAAGGATAACACTACTAATATTAGCCAGTTATTTACTGCTCCGTAAGTAAAGGAAAAATGCGAGCTAATCATTATAAACAGAACAGGAAGAGTAAAATAATTGTTATGAATTGATCTGTTTTTTGCATCAATTGAAAGTTGTAAATTTGGTTTTTGTTTATTTTCTGCTGAAGAAACTAAATTTTTTTGAGCTGGAATAATAACTCTAAAAACATTTGCAGCCATGATGGTTCCAATTATTGCCCCCACATGAATGTACGCTGCTCTGGAACCGTATATTTTAGTTAAAAAATAACTTAAAAGTACAAAAAGTATAAATCCGATAATGACTAGTAATTCTTGTTTATTATCTTCTATATTTTTACAGATGAAATCATAGATAAACCAGGAACCTATGAGTAAAGATATTGAAATTATAATAGCAATTCCAGGAGTTAAAGTAAAACCATCATTTTTCAGCATCATTGAACTTGCATTGAAATAATAAACTAATATTAATAAAACAAACCCACTTATCCAAGTTGCATAAGCTTCCCACTTAAACCAATGAAGTACTTTTGGTAATTTTTCAGGAGGTCCCTTTAATTTTTCAATTCTGTAAAAGCCTCCAGAATGAACTGACCACAAATATCCATCTAAGTGTTTAAAATCAGGATCATCTCTTTCTAGTCTGCTATCTAGCCAGTTGAAATAAAAAGAAGTACCTATCCAGGCAACTCCAAAAATTATATGGGTCCACCTTACAATTAAGTGGAGCCATTCAGTATATACAGCAAACAGAGTACCGGTTTTAACACCTATATTATAAAGACTGGATGTAACAGCAATTACTAAAATAAAAGCTATAGATATGTATAAGCGGTATTCTTTTGATTGAAGTTTTTTAAATGCAAGTAGCAGAAAGAATATTATTACTCCCGCTAAGATAGACGCAGGAAGTGCCAAAACAAAATTATGCAAAAAGTTTGAAAAATCGTAATTTTCTAATGGGGCTATTAATTCTAAAAAAAAATTCATTTGTTCAATACTTTGTTTTATTTTCAGTTTGAGCCCATAAATTAAAAGCTTTTATTGCCTCATCTTTAAGAATTCGTTTGAGAGGTATTTTTCTTACATTAATATCTTTTTTCATTTCATCGTAAATAAATTTATCATCAAATTCTATTTCAGCAGCATTTTCTCTGGAGTTACCATAATAAACCATATCAATATGAGACCAATAAATAGCACTTAAACACATAGGACATGGCTCACAACTTGTATACATTTCACAACCGCTTAAATCAAAAGTATTAAGTTTTGTACATGCATTTCTAATAGCTACTATTTCTGCATGCGCAGTAGGATCATTATTTTGCGTAACACCATTTACACCCTCAGAAATTATTTTATTATTTTTTACAATCACACAGCCAAATGGGCCACCGTTATTATTTATATTTTTAATAGAAAGCTCTATTGCTTTTTGCATAAAAAAATCAGAATTCATTAACTTGCTTTTCTGTGTTTTTTATATCTTCTTTATATGAATTCTTTAATTCAATTATTCTTGCTAAAATAGAAAATGATATTTCTTCTGGATCTTTTGATTTGCCAATTGATGAGCCGATGGGACACTCCAGTTGATCGACTAGTTGTTTTTTGTGACCTAACTGCTTTAACCTTTTGTAAAATTTATTTCTTTTAGTATCAGAGCCAATAAGCCCTAAGTAACTAAAATTATTAATTTTAAGTATTTCATTTACTATTTTAAAATCAAAATCATGACTATGTGTTACTATAACATACATAGATTTTTTATTTAAATGATTAACTATCTCCCAAGGTTTAGTTGAAAATAAATAATTTATATGGCTCAAATTATTTTGTTTAAGAAAGCTTTCTCTAGAGTCAATTAAAAATGTATTAAAATTTAAAAACTTTGTTTTGGTAATCAAAGATTGCCCGATATGTCCTGCTCCAAATATATACAAATCTAATTTATCACTTTCATCAAATTCCTCATTTTTTATGGCGTTCTTGAAATTAGGATGTTTAGTTAATTTTATTTCAACAAATCCTCCACAGCATTGACCTATACCAGGTCCAAGAGGTATTTTTAAAATATTTTCTTTTTTATTATTTATTAATAATTTTTTGGATTCATTTATAACTTGAAATTCTAATGTTCCTCCCCCAATAGTTCCAAAAATTTCATTGTCTGAAATTAACATAAAATCATCAATTTTATTTGGTGTTGAACCTAGAGCATTTATTACTTTTGCTTTTATTAAAGCAGAATTAAAATTGATATTTTTATGTAATTTTTTAAATTTCATTATTTATGCTTTTCAAAATATTTTCAGGTGTGGCAGGGGCTATTAAATTAATAACTTTTGAATTCTGGTTTTTATTTATTACTGCATTTTTAATTGCTGAAAAAACTGATATTGCTAACATAAATGGAGGTTCTCCAACAGCTTTAGACCTATTAACAACTTTTTCTATGTTAAAGCCTTTTTTATATATCTCAACATTAAATTTTTCTGGAATTTCTGCAGCTGTTGGAATTTTATAAGTTGAAGGGCTGTGAGATAAAATATTACCATCTTTATTCCAGCTAATTTCTTCAGTTGTTAACCATCCAAGACCTTGAACAAATCCTCCTTCAATTTGACCAATATCTATTCTTTGATTTATTGATTTTCCTACATCATGAATTATGTCAACTTGTAATACTTTATTTTCACCAGTTAATGTATCAATTATTACTTCACTTACAGCTGCTCCATAAGCAAAATATAAAAATGGTCTGCCAGATAAATCTTTAACATTAACATTTATTTTAGGAGTTGTATAAAAACCTGAAGAGTATAGTTTTATTCTGTTTAAATAAGCATTTGCTATAACTTCTTTAAATTGTAAAATTTTATTATTACAAATAATTTTTCCATTTTTATAAGTAACTTTTTTAGTTTTGTAGTTTTTTTTGATAAATTTATTTAGTTCTAATTTTATATTGTAAATAGCATTAAGTATCGCACCTCCATTTAAATCTGTTGTGGCTGAGGCTGCACTGGCAGATGTATTTGCTACTTTCTCAGTATCTGTTGATGATAATTTTATGTCTTTAATATCTAAGCCAAATTCATTTGCTGCAACTAAGGCTAATTTAGTCATTAGTCCTTGACCCATTTCTATCCCACCATGATTTAAATGAATTGACCCATCAGTATAAATATGAACTAAAGCTCCAGCTTGATTTAAATGAGTAGTTGTGAATGATATTCCAAATTTAACAGGGGTGATAGAGATACCTTTTTTTAAGATTTCATTAGAATTATTAAATTTTTCAATTTCTTTTTTTCTCCTAGTGTAATTAGATTTTTTCTTTAAATCATTAAAGATTTCTTCAATAATATTATCTTCAATTTTCATTCCATAGTGAGTAATATTGTTATGGTTTTTTTTATAAAAATTTTGAACTCTAATATTAGATGGCTCTTTTTTTAAATGATGAGCTATGTGATCAATTATATTTTCAATACAAAACATACCTTGTGGACCGCCAAACCCTCTAAAAGCTGTATTCGATACTGTATTTGTTTTACAACGATGTGATGTGAGGTCTAGATTTGGAATAAAGTAAGCATTGTCTATATGATAAATTGCTCTATCATTTATCGCTCCTGATAAATCTGCAGAGATACCACAATTTGATGCCATTAAAATCCTTAGTCCATTTATTTTTCCATTATCAGAAAAACCAACTTCATAATCAAATATAAACTGATGTCTCTTGCCAGTCATTATCATATCGTCATCTCTATCAATACGAAGCTTAACTGGTCTATTTAATTTTTTTGCAGCAATACTGCTAATAGCTGCAAATAAGAAAGATTGAGTTTCTTTTCCTCCAAAACCACCACCAATTCTCCTTACTTTAATATTTATACTATTAAATTTTTGATTGAGTACTTTTGCAACAATTTGCTGAGTTTCAGATGGATGTTGCGTTGAGGAATATATTAAAAAATTATTATCCTCTTGTGGAATAGTCATTGCTATTTGACCTTCTAAATAGAAGTGGTCTTGACCTCCACATTCTAATTTTCCACTCAATCGATGTTTTGAATTCGCAATAGCTGATGAGCTGTTACCTCTTTTAATAGTTTTTGATTTTAATACAAAACTTTTTTTCTTAATTGCATCTTCAATGGTTATAATTGGTGCTTGTTTTTTTATTTTAAGTTTTACTTTTAATAAAGCTTGTCTCGCTAATTTTGTTGATGATGCTATAACAGCAAATATTGGTTGCCCATGATATTCTATTTTTTTTGAAGTGAATATTTTGTCACCTTTAAAAATAGGACCTACATCATTTTGACCTTCTATATCTGTCTCAGTTATTATATCTACCACTCCATCAGAGTTTAAAACTTCCGAAAAGTCAATTTTTTCTATAATACCTTTACTTACAGGGCTAAAACCAATAGCAGCATGCAAAAGGTTTCTAGGTTCAGAAATATCATCCGTATATATGGCTCTGCCAGTTACATGCTTTACAGCACTTTCATGCTCAATATTTTTTACAAAAGTATTAGAAGTCATAAACCGTAACTTTTTTCTTATTATATTCATTCCAAAATCTATCTAAAAGATTAGAAACAATTTTTGTACGATATTTTTTTGATCCTCTTACATCGCTTAGTGGTGAAAATTCTTTAGAAATAATCAATTTTGCTTTACTTATATTTTCGTAAGTAATTTTTTTGTTTTTAAGATATTTTTCAGTTGCTTTAGCAATTTTTGGAGTAGCTGCCATTCCTCCACAAACAATTTTAATATATTTGATTGTGTTATTTTTTATCTCAGCATTAATAGCCATAAAAACAGAACTAATATCATCATCAATTCTCTTAGAAATTTTGTAACATCTGTGAATATTATTTTTGCTTTTTAATGGAATAATTATTTCTTTGATGAATTCATTTTTTCTTAATTTAGTTTTTCGATAACCAACAAAATAATTACACATTTCAATTTTACGACTTTTTAATCCATCTAAAACTAACTTAGCATCTAGAGATATTAATACAGGTAAACTATCACCTATAGGTGAGGCACTTCCAATATTACCTCCTAAAGAAGCAACATTTCGAATTTGCTCTGAACCATAGCGTTCAAACATCTCATAAAATGCAGAATAGTATTTCTTTAAAGTTCCAAGAATATCATTGATAGGAGTTGCTGCTCCAATGTGTATATTATTATCTCTAACTTTTACGTAGTTTAAATCTTTGTTTTGCCCAAGATAAAATATTTCGTTTAAGTGCCTTCTTTTTTTAGTAATATCTAATGATATGTCTGTTCCACCAACTAAAAGTGAAGGATCCTTGCTTTTAAGAAAATCTTTTTTGAAACTTTTTAAGTTTTGATGAATATAAAATTTTGACCCATCATTATTTAAGACTACATCTTTTAATTTAATTTTTTTTAATTTTTTAAATACTCTTGATGTATCAGATTCTAAATTTTTATATTTTTTTAAATTTTTTAAAGATTCTTTTATTGGTCTATATCCTGTGCACCTGCATAAATTTCCTGAAAGGTATCTATTTATGTTAGTATCTGTCGGTCTAATTTTATTTTTGTGCATTGCGTACATTGACATTATAAAACCAGGAGTACAAAAACCACATTGTGCACCATCATTATCAACCATACTTTGTTGGACAGGATGCAAATATTTTGACTCTATATACTCAACAGTCAATAGTTGTTTTGAATGAAGTGAGTATAATAAAGTTATGCAAGTATTAATACTTTTATATTTTAACTTATTATTTTTCATTTCAGCTATCACAGCAGTACAGGCACCACAATCTCCTGAGGCACAACCTTCTTTTGTGCCTTTTAAGTTTTTATAATTTCTAAGATATTCTAAAACAGTTGTGTTTGTATTTGCATCGTTGATAGTAATAAGTTCGTTATTCAATAAGAATTCAATTGAGGAACTAAGCATTAACTACCTCTATATGTTGTGTAACTCCAAGGTGATATTAGGAGAGGGACATGATAATGTTCGTTGTTATCATTTATCCCAAATCGTATTACTACATCATCTAAAAAAGGAATTTCACTTAATTTAGTAAATTTTTTAAAATATTCTCCACAATAAAATTTAATTTCATATTTTCCAATTTTAAATTGATTATTTTCTAAAATTGGCTGATCACATCTACCATCTGCATTTAATATAAAATCCGTAATTTTTTTTGGATTTGAGTCTTCAAAAAAATATATACTTCCTTTTATTCCAGAGCCTGGTTTGCCATTATATGTATCAAGTACATGTGTAGTTAAATATCCTTTAGACATAATGTGTTTTTATTTATACAGTATTTGTTTAAATATTAAATTAGCTTTTTAAATGCCTGAAATTAGAAATTTTATAGGATACGGTAATAATCCTCCAATATTTAGATGGGATAATAATGCAAAATTAGCTGTGCAATTTGTATTGAATTACGAAGAGGGTGGAGAAAGCACTGTTTTAAATGGAGATGAGCAATCTGAGATTTTTTTATCTGAAATAATAGGTGCGCAACCTGTAATTGGTCAACGTCATATAAACATGGAGTCAATATATGAATATGGTTCTAGGAATGGTTTTTGGAGAATATATAATGAATTCACAAATAGAAATCTGCCTTTGACTATTTTTGGCGTTGGTCTTGCACTTGAAAAAAATACTGAGGTTTGTGATGCAATTAAAAACGCAAAATTTGAAGTGGCAAGTCATGGTTATCGCTGGATAGATTATCAGCATATTGATCCTAGAATAGAAGAAGAACATATTATTAAATGCTATCAAACCATTAAAAATATTTTTGGTTATTATCCATCTGGATGGTACACAGGTCGCACTAGTCCAAATACACGAGATTTAGTTTTAAAAAATACTGAAGTTATATACGATAGTGATGCTTATGATGATGATATTCCATACTGGCTTGAGCGTAATAATAAAAAACATTTAATTATTCCTTACACATTGGATAATAATGATATGAGGTTTGCAACAGCTCAAGGCTTTAATAAGGGAGATGATTTTTATAATTATTTAAAAGATTCTTTTGACACATTATATAATGAGTCAAAAAAATCAGGATCTTCAAAGATGATGTCAATAGGTTTGCATTGCAGAATTATTGGAAGACCAGGTAGATTTCAATCGCTTCTAAAATTTTTAAATTATCTAGATCAATTTAATGATATTTGGATTTGTTCAAGAAGGCAAATTGCTGAATTTTGGTATGAAAACTTTTCATGAATATAAATGAAGTAAATAATTTAGATGAAAATGTTTTCTTTGAAATATTTAAAAATATTTTTGAACACTCAGATTTTATTACAAAACTAGTCCAAAAAAAAAGACCTTTCAAAAAAAAATCTCAGATAATAAATCATTTTATAAATATATTTGACTCCTTGGATAAGGATACAAAATTAAATATTATTAAATCACATCCTGATCTAGGAGATAAATTAAAAATTAAAGCGGGATTAACAAGCTTTTCACAAGAAGAACAATCCAAAGCAGGGTTGGCAGAATGTACCGATGAAGAATTTAATGAATTTAAAAGATTAAACAATGATTTCAAATCAAAATTTAATATACCTTTTATATATGCTGTTAGAGGAAAAACAAAAAAAGATATATTAAATGAATTTATAAGCAGATTAAAATCAGATAATATTGAACAAGAGCTTGACAAATCTCTAATACAAGTAAAAAAAATAGCAACTTTAAGAATTAATGAAATAATAAGTAATGAAAAAATTTAAGATTACAAATCATATTAATTTAGCTAGTCCAATACTTGGCTCAAAAATATATGAATTTAGTGATCAGTTTTTTGGAAATGCTTCACGTTTAATAAAAGATGAAAACCCTATCTTTAAAGATGGGGTTTATGACTCTCATGGTAAGTGGATGGATGGATGGGAGACTAGGAGAAAAAGAGACAAAGGCAATGATTATGTAATTATTAAATTAGGTATTCCAGGCAAAATATCTGAAATTGATATTGATACAGCCTTCTTTAATGGTAATCAGCCTGAGTTTGCTTCTATTGATGTTTGTTTTTCCACAAATTCTCAATTTAAATGGCAAAATCTTTTAAATAAAAAAAAACTTAAGCCTAACTTTTTCCATAAATTTAAAGTTAGAAACAGTAGAATAGTAAATTTTGTAAGATTAAATATTTTTCCTGATGGCGGTGTTGCAAGACTTAAGCTGTTAGGTGATTTAGAAGTTCATCATAAAATTAGTACTAAAAAAATTGATTTAGCCAGCGTGCTGAATGGAGCAAAGATTGTTGCGTGTAGTGATGAGCATTTTGGAGTTGCTCAAAACATTATATCTCCTGGAAAATCCATTAATATGGGAAATGGATGGGAAACAAAAAGAAGAAGAGGTAAAGGTTTTGATTGGGTAATTATTAAATTAGCTAACATAGGTATAGTTAATGATATAGTTATACAAACACATCATTTTAAAGGAAACTATCCAGCTACCTTTTCATTACAAGGTTCATTTGTGTCTAAAAATTCTGATGTTAAAAAATTAATTAATAATAGCGCAAAATGGAAAACATTAGTTACAAATACAAAACTAAAACCTAATGATAATTTAAAAATCTCTGAATTAAATCTTAATTCAGAAAAAGTTAATTATGTTAAATTGAATATTTTTCCTGATGGAGGTGTTTCAAGGTTAAGAATTTTTGGAGAGATTAAGTGAAATATATAATTGATAATATAACTAATTCAAATTTTATTGAATTTGGAGATTTTATTAATCCATATGAAACAAAGGCTGAACATATAAATACAAATACCACTAAAAGTTATTTTGACTTAGCTAACATTGAAATATTGGGCGAAGATAAAAAGGTAAGGCTTAATTTGTTTGAAGCAAAAAAAAGAGAATTCCCACTAATGATTGATATGCTGGAAAAACACCCTTTAAGTTCTCAAGTTTTTTTACCATTAGGTAAGGACCCATTCTTTGTAATAGTATGTCCAGCATCTTCAAAACCAGATTTGAATAATTTAAAAATTTTCAAAATAGAAAACGGTAATGGTGTAAACTTTAAGCCAGAGATTTGGCACTTTCCTCTAATATCAATAAATGATGCTAAATTTATAACTGTTGACAAAAAACATGCTGACAATAATTTAGATATTTATAATTTTACAGATCAAGAGAAGTTTAGTTTTAATGGATAATTTAATTTTAAAAATTGATAATATCTCAAAATCTTTTCCAAGGGTAAAAGCTAATAAGAACGTTACTTTTAATATCAAACGTAATACTGTTCATGCTCTGCTTGGAGAAAATGGAGCAGGAAAATCAACATTTGTAAAAATATTATACGGTTTGTTAAAGCCTGATGAAGGTAAAATTTTCTTCAATGATAATATTCTTAATGTGCAATCTCCATCTGAGGCAAGACAAAAAAAAATAGGAATGGTTTTTCAACATTTTTCTCTTTTCGATTCATTAACTGTTAGAGAAAATTTAATACTTGGAATTGATACAAATATGTCTTTTTCAAATTTACAAAAAAAAGTAAATGAAATTTCAGATAAATATCAATTACCACTTGATCTTGATGCCCCAATTAACACATTATCTGCTGGTCAAAAACAAAGAGTAGAAATTGTCAGAATACTTTTGCAAGATCCTGAGTTGCTTATAATGGATGAGCCCACATCTGTCCTAACTCCACAAGAAGTAGAAAGTTTATTTAAAACATTAAACACATTACTGAAGGAAGGAAGAACTATTTTATACATAACTCATAAGTTAGAAGAAGTTATCAATTTATGTGATGAGGTAACAATTTTAAGAGATGGATCTGTAATTGAGTCCAGCAAATTAGAAAATGAGACGGCTGAAAGTTTGGCAACGAAGATGTTAGGTAAAAAGTTAAGCGAGATTAAAACTGATTATTCACATATAAATAATAAAATAAATTTAAAAGCTGATAATTTATCATTAAATTTTAATGATCCATTTTTTACTGATCTAAAAAACATTTCATTTAGTGTAAAAGAAGGTGAAATTTTTGGAATTGCAGGAGTAGCTGGTAATGGTCAATCTGAATTGATGAGCCTCTTAACTGGTGAAGGAACCAATGGTGTAAGTGGTTCATTAATTTATAACTCAGTTGATATAAAAAATTTTAATCCAAAAAAAAGACGGGAAATGTCAATTGCTTTTGTGCCTGAAAATAGATTAGGACATAGTGCAGTTCCCGAATTAACTTTAAGTGAAAATATTTTAATAAGTCAATTTCCAAATAATGATTTTATCAATAATGGTATGATTAATCATCGCAATATCGACACTCAAGCAAAAAAAGTCATTGATCAATTTAATGTAGTAACTCCAGGAATTGACGTCAAGGCTTCTAGTCTATCAGGTGGAAATTTACAAAAATTTGTAATAGGTAGAGAGATTTTAACTAAGCCAAAATTATTAATTATTTCGCATCCAACGTGGGGTATAGATGCTGGTGCTGAACATGCTATTAGAAAATCTTTAATTGAATTAGCAAAAAATGGCACATCAATAATTGTTATTTCACAAGATTTAGATGAATTATTTGAAATATCTCATAGTATTTCCGTAATATTTAATGGAAAGTTATCAAAAAGTTATCAAACAAAAAATATTTCTGTTTCAGAAATTGGTTTATTAATGGGAGGGAAGGGTATTGATTAATTTTATTCCAGAACTTGAAGCTAGAGGAAATCCATCAACAACTATGAATTTTCTTGTTCCCGTTATTGCTGTAACTTTAACAATACTAACAGGATCAGTAATTTTTGCTTTGATGGGCTTTGACCCAATTTATGCTTTACATACATTTTTTATATCTCCAATATCTACGTATTATGGAATTTCTGAACTTCTTGTTAAAGCCACTCCTTTAGCACTTATAGCAGTGGGCTTAGCATTTTGTTTTAAAAATAATTTATACAATATTGGTGCAGAGGGTCAGTTGACTATGGGAGCAGTATTTGGTGGAGGTATTGGATTATTATTTTATGATACTTCTGGTTTTTGGATATTACCTTTAATGATAATTGGAGGTGCTATAGGTGGTGCTTTGTGGGGTTTGATCCCGGCAGTTTTAAAAGTAAGGTTTAATACTAATGAGATATTAACAAGTTTAATGCTTGTATATATCGCAATACTTATTTTAGATTACTTAGTAGTTGGTCCATGGAAAGATCCTCAAGGATATAGCTTTCCCAAAACACGTAAATTTGGTGACTCTGGAAGAATGCCATTACTTTTTAGTGGTCTAAGAGTTCATTTTGGAATTATTATTACTTTAATTGGAGTTTTTGCATCTTGGTTTATTTTTTCAAAAACGATGTTGGGTTATCAGCTAAAAGTTACAGGGTACAGCCCTATTGCTTCTAGATATGCTGGATTTAATCAAAATTATTTAATTTATACTGCCTTTATATTTTCTGGAGCTTTTGCAGGTATTGCTGGTTTAGGTGAAGTTTCAGGTCCAATTGGATTATTGTACAGAGATATATCGCCAAATTATGGTTTCACAGCAATTATAGTTGCTTTTTTGGGTAGGCTTCATCCAATAGGAATTATTTTTGCATCTCTAGTTATTGCATTAACATATTTGGGCGCTGAAGATGCTCAGCTATTTATGCAAATTCCTGCCGCTGTTGGTTTTGTGTTTCAGGGTTTAGTTTTATTTTATCTTTTAGGCACTGAACTTTTAGTAAATTTTAAAATAGTTTTTAGGAAAAATATATGAATCTAGATGTATTTATAGGAGTTATACAAATTATTTTAGTAGCAACAACACCTCTCGTATTTGCTGCTATCGGTGAATTAGTTACAGAAAAAACAGGTGTCTTAAATTTGGGTGTAGAAGGAATGATGCTTGTTGGAGCGGTTACAGCTTTTGTAACATTGGTTATTACTGGAAGTTATACTCTTGCTTTTATGGTCTCACTTTTATCTGGAGCTTTAATGTCAGGATTATTCGCTTATTTAGTCTTAATACTGATGTCCAATCAGGTTGCTACTGGACTGGCATTAACTATATTCGGTATTGGTTTAAGTTCAATGATTGGTAAAAATTATATAGGCACTCCTATTCAAGGACTTAATCCTTATTTTTTTGTAGTTTTATCTTTCCTTATAGTTTTTTTAGTAAGTTATTTTTTCTACAAAACAAAACTAGGGTTAGTATTCAGAGCTGTTGGAGAGTCTCACAACTCATCCCACGCTCTCGGGTATAGTGTTATTAAAGTGCGTTTGATGGGAATTGTGTTTGGGGGCTGTATGTGTGCATTAGCTGGCTCTTATATGTCAATTTGTTATGCACCAATGTGGCAAGAAAACATGACTGCTGGAAGAGGGTGGATTGCTCTAGCTTTGGTTGTATTTGCAACTTGGAAACCTGGGAGAATTTTAGTTGGCGCTTACATTTTTGGTGGAGTTTCAATATTACAAATGAATTTACAGGCATGGGGTGTTAATTTTCCTGGTCAATTCTTTAATATGGCACCGTATTTGGCCACAATGGTTGTTTTGATAATAATTTCAAGTAATCGCCTTAGAATTAAGTTGAGCGCTCCAGCATCTCTAACAATTCCATTTTTCAAAGGAAGATAGATATCCACTTTTTTTTTATTAAGTGTGTTAAGAATCGTTGAGTCATCTCTATTAAAGATATTGAATAAACAATTATTTTTAGCAGGTGAGGTTAAAATGATTAGATTAATAACTTTAATAACTACAATTTTAGGTGTTTCTATTGGATCAGCCAACGCAGACCCTAAAAAAATAGGCTTTATTTATATAGGCCCTCCAGGAGATCATGGCTGGACATATATGCATGATCAGGGAAGACAATATATGGAAAGTCAGTTAGGTGACTCTGTTACTTCAACATATATTGAAAATGTTCCTGAAAACGCTGATGCTGTAAGAGCAATTCGTAAATTAGCAGCTTCAGGTCATGATTTAATTTTTACAACATCATTTAATTATATGGATCAAACTTTGGAAGTTGCTAAAGAATTTCCAGATGTAAAATTTGAACATGCTACTGGATATATGAGGTCAGAAAACGTTTCCACATACTCTGCAAGGTTTTATGAGGGAAGAACTATTTCTGGTCACATAGCTGGAAAAATGACTAAATCAAATGTTATTGGATACATTGCTTCTTTTCCAATTCCAGAGGTTGTTAGGGGCATCAATGCATTTTATTTAGCAGCTTCAAAAGTCAATCCTGATATTCAAATTAAAATAATTTGGGCATTTACTTGGTATGATCCAGGAAAAGAAGCAGATGCAGCAAATACTTTGATTAATCAAGGTGCAGATATTTTAGTTCAACATACAGATACTTTTGCCCCATGTCAGGCTGCAGAAAAAGCTGGTGTTCTTGCGTTTGGTCAGGCATCAAATCAAGAAGAGTTCTGCCCTAATTCGCATCTTACTGCTATTGAAGATGTGTGGGGACCATATTATGCACAAAGAGCAAAAGCTGTTGTTGATGGAACTTGGTCTGAACAAGATACCTGGGACGGTATGGCTGAAGGAATGGTTGTTATGTCTCCATACAATGCCAAATTAATGCCAACTGATTTAATTCAAGAAGCGGTAGCTATGGAAGTAGCAATTAAGGATGGCTCACTTCACCCATTTACTGGTCCAATTTACGATCAATCTGGAGAGTTAAGAGTAGCTGAAGGTGAAGTTGCTGATGACTTGATGATGGCAACAATGGATTGGTATGTTCAAGGAATTGATGGGGAACTTCCTCAATAATTAAAATATTTTTAAGCCTCTCTTTAAATTTAATAAAGAGGGGCTATTTCAAATAAGAAAAAGGATAATGATGGCGGATTTACATATTTCGTGGGAACAGTATAATAAAAAAACTGAGCAGTTAGCTTCAATGGTTTATAAAGATGGATGGAGCTTCAATCAAGTAGTGTGCATTGCTAAAGGTGGTATGAGAGTGGGCGACATAATGGCAAGAATTTTTGATGTACCGTTAGCAGTTTTATCAGTTGAGTCATACAGAGGTGATGGTGTGAAAAACAAAAGAGGTTCAATTACCTTTTCTAGAGATTTAGCTAAAACTAGCCCAAATATAGGATCAAAGGTTTTAATTGTTGATGATTTGGCTGACTCTGGAATTACCTTAAAAAAGAGTATTGAATGGATGGAACATTTTTATGGTTTCTATCTTGATGAGCCAATTAGAACTGGAGTTCTTTTTTATAAATCGGTTTCTAGTTTTAAACCAAATTATTATGTTGATTATTTGGAGAACTCACCATGGATTCATATGCCTTATGAAAAATACGAGACAATGAAACCAGAGGAAATAGTTTAAAATTCAGAAACAATTTTATTGAATGATTTTTTTTTAGTTGCAAATACGGGGATTTCACAATTATCTTTTGGTTTACCAACTACTAATAAAACAAAGGGTTTTTCATTAGCTGGTCTTTTAAGAATTAAGTTTAAAAAATTCATTGGACTAGGTGTATGTGTTAGCATTGATAAACCAGAGAAATGCAAACATGATATGAGTATTCCGGTTGCAATACCTACAGACTCTTTCACATAATAATTTTTAACCTTCTTTTTATTCCTTAATGAATATTTTTTTTCAAATACTGCTATTAAGTAAGGTGCTTCTTCGAGGAAAGATTTATTTTTATCTGTACCAAGTGGCTTAAGAGCCTCCAACCATTCCTTTGGCGCTTTTTTTTCATAAAACTCATTTTCTTCAATTTCCGCGGCTAATTTTATTTTTTTCTTAATTTTTTGGCTTTTTATAATAACAAAATGCCATGGTTGAAGATTTGCTCCATTTGGAGCTGTGCCTGCGGCTAAAATTGCATTTTTTATTGTTTCAAATTCAATTCTGTCTTTTTTAAAATCTCTGACACTTCTTCTTTTCTTAATTATGTTATAAAATTTTTTTGAGTTAACATTCATTTCTTTAAGAGTTTGGTTTGAAAAATCTAATTTTTTAGTTATGTACTCCATTTATATGCACTGGCTTTTGATAATTTTAGGTACATTTATACTTTCTGTATCAGTTAGTAACCCTTTTTATAGGCTTATTTTTGAAAAAAAATTAAAAATAAATATTTTACCAAAAGTATTTTTAAGATTTTTGTTATTTATTATCGGCTTTGTGGTAATTTTTTTTGGACTATATGTGGAGAGTATATAGTTTAATATCTCCTAATCTCTCTATCAATTAGAGCAGCCCAAGCATCTATACCACCCAGGACATTAACACAATTCATAAAACCTTTTGATTTTAACCACTTACAAACAGCCTGACTTCTTGTACCTGTATGGCACATAACAAAAATATTTTTGTTACCATCTAGCTCAGTGTATCTGTTTGCGATTTCAGATAATTTAATATGAATTGTACCTTTTATATGGGCGTGGTCTCTTTCGGTATCCTCCCTAACATCTAAAATTTGGATTTTTTTATCTTCTTCTCTAAGTTCGTTGAGTTTGTGAACTGTAATTTCGCTACTGTTGTATATATCCATCTACATTGTATAATATATATATAGATGTAAAATTTCCACTATTTTTATTGATAATCAAAATATAATTTGTTTATTAGATAAAAATAAGTATAACAAATTTTTTTCAAGGAAATAAATATGTCTAATAAAATTACTTTTTCAGCTTTTGGAAGAGACTCTTACTATCACAGAGATTGGTTTAAAAAAAATGGGTTTAAATTTGATAGAAGCTCAAGAAAATGGGTTGTAGAAAATTTACCCATCGAACACGCAGAAGATTTTGCAAGTTATTGTAGAAAATATGGATTAACCTTTGAAAGATCTGACAGGATGATTACTGAATTTGATTACGCAGATTATTTATGGGACGGTCAAAGAGATGAATTTATGAAAAGCTCAGACTCAGTAACCATTCCCACACCTAAAAATAAGTTTTAAATTCTGGAAAAATCAAAGTCTATAAATAGCATATTACTGCTTTTTATATTATCAGCAATTTGGGGATCAGCATTTATTGCTATAAAAATTAGTCTTGAATATTTTGCTCCTGCAAGTGTCGCCTCATATAGATTAATATCTGCAACCTTATTTTTATTAGTACTTTATTTAATTGGAAAATATAAAACTGTTTTAAGTAAAAATGACCTATTAATGCTATTCTTTGTAGGGGTTGTAGGTAATTTTCTTCCTTTTTACTTAATTAGCTGGTCAGAACAACATATACAATCTTCAACTGCTGGAATATTGATGGGAGTCGGACCAATATTAACATTAATCCTATCTCATTTTTTCACCAAAGATGATAGGTTTACTATTTCGAAATTAATATCTATTTGTATTGGTTTTGTGGGAGTTTTATTTATTTTTGAAGTAGATAGTTTTTTTAATGTAGCTTCTTCAAATTCAATTCAATTATTATCAAAGTTATTAATTATTTTAGCTGCACTTGGTTACATGATCTCTAATATTGTTGCTTATAATACTCTAAAACATATAGATTCTTTTTCTATTACTTTTTTTGCAACTTTTTTTGGAGCTCTAGTATCTGTCCCTTTCTTAATAGTAAGTGAGATTAGTTATCCATCTATAATTAGTTTTGAATCTGTTTTGCCTATATTGTATTTAGGGTTCTTCCCAACGGCAATTGCATTTCAGTTAAGGTATCATATCACTAAAACATCAGGGCCAGTATTTCTATCTTATGTAGCTTATTTAATTCCAATTTTTGCAATTATTTGGGGGTATATATTGTTATCTGAAAATATTAATTACACCTCTATTATTGGGATAATTTTAATCTTATTTGGGGTATATGTTGGAAGAAAGTATTAGTGAGAGAAATAGCTGTAAAAAGCATAAGCAATCATTAGTAAACCAACCAAAATAGTTACATTCCCAGCATTAAAAAATTTCATATATTGTCTTTTTTATATTTTTAATTTTAATTTTCTATTGATTTTTTTATTTAAATTAGTCAAGATGACACTTATTATGACAGACTCTATAAAATATATACTTGAAGAATCGAAAGCACCAAAATCTTGGTATAATATTAACTCAGACTTGCCAAGTCCACCACCACCACCTTTACATCCAGGAACTAAACAACCAGCGGGTCCAGACGACTTTGCTCCACTTTTTCCAATGGGCTTAATAATGCAGGAAGTTTCAACAGAAAGAGAAATTGAAATACCTGAGCCAGTAAGAGAGATCTATAAACAGTGGAGACCATCACCTTTGTTTAGAGCAAGAAGGTTAGAAAAATATTTAGATACACCAGCTAAAATTTATTACAAATATGAGGGTGTCAGTCCAACAGGTAGCCATAAGCCTAATACAGCAGTAGCCCAGGCATTTTTTAATAAAGAAGAAGGTGTTAAAAAAATATTTACTGAAACAGGAGCCGGTCAATGGGGCAGTTCATTAGCTTTTGCCGGACAGATGTTTGGAATAGATATAGAAGTATTTATGGTTAAAGTAAGCTTTGACCAAAAACCCTATAGAAAACTTATGATGCAATCTTTTGGTGGAACTTGTCATCCAAGTCCATCAGAACTTACCGATTTTGGAAAAAAACTTTTAGAAGAAGATCCAAACAATCCAGGTAGTTTGGGTATTGCAATCTCTGAAGCTATTGAGGCTGTAGTCAAAAGTGAAGGCAAGGCTAAATACGCTCTTGGAAGTGTTTTAGGTCATGTTCTTTTACATCAAACTATCAATGGTAATGAAGCAATTCTGCAAATGGAGCAAGCTGGAGACTATCCAGACATAATAGTTGGATGTACCGGAGGCGGAAGTAATTTAGCAGGTTTAATGTTCCCATTCTTAGGTCAACAATTAAGAGGTGGTCAAAAGATTGATATAATTGGTTGTGAGCCACTTTCTTGCCCTTCATTTACAAAAGGTAAATACGCATATGACCATGGAGATATGGCTAGAATGACTCCTTTAATAAAAATGCACACCTTAGGTTCGGATTTTCTTCCACCTGCAAATCACTCCGGCGGTTTGAGATATCACGGTATGTCTTATCATCTTAGTCATTTGTATGATCTTGGTTTGATGAGAGCAAAAGCTTACGGTCAAAAAGATTGTTTTGAGGCTGGAGTTATATTTGGAAAACAAGAAGGTATAATTCCTGCACCTGAAGGTAATCACGCTGTAAAAGGTGCAATAGATGTTGCTTTAGAGTGCAAAGAAAAAGGTGAGTCAAAAACAATTTTATTTAATCTTTGTGGTCATGGCCACTTTGATATGACAGCATATGATGATTATTTTAGTGGAAGACTAGCAGATGATTTTTATGATGAAGATACAGCTAATAAATCTCTGTCTGCTCTACCTGAAATATCATAAACTGTTTTAGTATTAGAAATTGTTGTTTTTTTTTGATATAAAAATTTTATATTGATTTTCTTACAAAGGGAGAGATTAATTTAATTAACGCCGAAGGAGCAACGTCCCGGAAACTCTCAGGCAAAAGGACCTTTGTATTTAATATCTGAAGATTTATTATAATCAACAGAGGGCTAGATTGAGCTAACATGGTTGATATTTGGCCTTTTCACGGAACACGCCCTTATAATCAAGATGCAAAAACTTTAATTGCCCCTTCAACAGATCATTTAAGTATTGAAAATATTGAGATATTTCGAAAAAATAATTATTGGAATTATCTGAAAGTACTTAATCCCGTTGGTCAATTAAAAGAGAAAGACTCTCTAACTGAGGCAAGAGAGCACTTTAATGAAATGAAAGATAATGATGTTATAAAAAAAGATAGTGAACTTAATTTTTATATTTATCAAATTGAACTTGGAAACCACAAACAATTAGGTTTTTTATCTCTAGCATCTGTGGGTGATTTTGAAAAAAATATTATAAAACCACACGAGAAAATTTATCAAAGTAGAAAAGTTGAGAGAGCTGATCAAATGATGAACATAAAAACACAAATTGGGCCAATCTATGTGTCTTATCCTTCAGAAAAAAGTATATCAAATTTTTTATTATTAAACACAAAAAATCCCCCATCATATGATTTTGAAAGTTTTGATAATTCAATTCATAAATTATGGTGTATGAATGATAAAAATTCTATTAAAGAGTTTCAAAATTTGACAAGAGATATCAGCCATCTTTATATAGCTGACGGTCATCATAGAATGGGAGCAATGCAACACATAAAAGATAACAATCCATTAAATGATAAATTTATGATTGCAGCATTTCCTTCAAATCAATGTAAAATATTTGATTATAATAGAGTAATAAAAGATTTAAATGGGTTTTCAAAAGATAAATTTCTAGAAACTTTATCAAAAGATTTTAAAATTTCAAAAATTGATAGAGCTTATAAACCTAAAGTTAAGAAAGAGTTTGGCATGTATCATGATAAACAATGGTATGTTGTTAACTTTACAGGTTCTTTAAATTCAGATAATTTTATTGATGATTTAGATATTAATATCTTAAATAATTTATGTTTGACAAAAATTTTGAATATCCAAGATGTCAATAATGATGAGAGAATTAGATTTATTGCGGGCTGTCATGGTTTAACTGCTTTAGAAAACAAAGTAGATGAAAACCCCGATAGCATTGCTTTTTCAATCTTTCCTTCTGAGATATCTGATGTTATGAGGGTTGCTGATAATAATCTGACTATGCCACCTAAGTCAACCTGGTTTGATCCTAAACCCCTTGATGGTTTGGTTGTTTATGAGTTTAATTAAAATATGGAAAAACCAAATATAAAACCTAAAAATCCTAATTTCTCAAGCGGTCCCTGTGCGAAAAGACCGGGTTGGAAGATTGAAAATTTAAAGAATGCTAATACTGGAAGATCACATAGATCTGGTGAAGCAAAATCTAAATTAAAACTTGTAATTGATAAATCTAAAGCGCTACTAAATCTTCCAGATGATTATGTTTTAGGTATTATGCCTGGGTCAGATACTGGAGCACTAGAAGCTTCATTATGGTCTTTATTAGGTTTAAAAGGTGTTGATATTTTAGCTTGGGAAAATTTTGGCAAAGACTGGATACAAGATGTTGTAAAACAATTAAAATTATCAGATCTGAATGTTCATGATGTAGATTATGGAGATTTTCCAGATGTGACAAAAATTAATTTTAAAAACGATGTAATTTTTACATGGAATGGAACAACATCTGGAGTCAAAGTTCCAAATGCTGATTGGATACCTGATGACAGGGAGGGATTAACTATTTGTGATGCAACATCGGCTATATTTGCTATGCCTATCGATTACAGCAAATGTGATGTTATTACTTGGTCCTGGCAAAAAGTTTTAGGAGGAGAGGCTGCTCATGGAATGATAGCAATGTCTCCAAGAGCACTTAACAGATTAGAAACTTATACGCCTGAATGGCCAATACCTAAGGTTTTTAGAATAGCTAATAATCAAAAAATAATAAAAGGCATATTTGAGGGTAGCACTATAAATACTCCATCAATGATATGCGTAGAGGACGCTCTTGATGGTTTGATTTGGGCTGAAGAAAATGGTGGTTTAGATTTTTTACTTAATACATCAAAAAAATCATTAGATATTATTTATAAATGGGTCCAAAAAAATGATTGGGTAACTTTTCTTTCCAATAATAAAAATATAGAATATTTATCCAATACTGGCATAACTTTTAAGATTTGTGAAAGCTGGTTTTTAAATAAAAATGAAGAAGAGCAACGATCAATAGTTAAGGAAATATGTAAAGTACTTTCTGAGGAAAATGTAGCTCATGATATAAATGGTTATGCTAAAGCCCCGCCATCTTTTAGAGTTTGGGCAGGAGGTACTGTTGAACCTGAAAATATTGAGAAGTTATTGCCTTGGTTAGAGTGGGCTTATATAAAAGCAAAAGAAGTTAATGCCTAAAATTTTAATATCAGATGCAATGGATAATATTGCTGAAAAAATTCTTACATCAAACAACATTGATGTAGATGTAAAAACTGATTTTACTGTTGAAGAATTATTAGTTAAAATAGAACAATATGATGGACTAATTGTTAGATCAGCAACAAAAGTGACTAAAGAAATCATTGAAAGAGCTAAAAATTTAAAAATAATAGGTAGAGCTGGTGCTGGTGTTGATAATATTGATTTAGTCTCCGCTAAAGAAAATAAAATTACAGTTATGAATACGCCTGGAGGCAACACCAATGCAACTGCTGAACATACTCTTGCATTACTTATGTCTCTATCAAGAAAAATTTCTATAGCTGATTCCTCAACACATAAAGGTGAATGGGCAAAGAAAAAACTTAAAGGTAATGAAATAAAAGGAAAGACAGTAGGGATTATTGGATTTGGAAATGTTGGCAGAAGATTTGCAGAAATATGTAAAGTTCTCGGTCTTGAAGTTTTAATTGTTTCTAAATCATTTATTGCTGTGAAAGATCAATATCCTGAGTATAGATCTTGTGATTTGAACGAAGTTTTAAAACAAGCAGATATTATTAGTTTTCATTGTAAACCGAATAATGATGGATCTTCAGTCATTACCTCAAAAGAATTAAATTTAATGAAGAAAAATGCATTCATAATTAATACTGCAAGGGGTAATCTTGTTTCTGAAGTAGATCTATGTGAAGCCATAAAAGCAAATAAAATTGGTGGAGCGGCTATAGATGTTTTTGAAACTGAACCGGCTACTAATAATGCTCTATTTGGTTTGGAAAATGTGTTATTAACACCACATATTGCTGCTTCAACAAGCGAAGCACAAATAATTGTAGCAGAAATGGTAGCTAATCAGTTTGTTGAATATTTTTTAAATAATAGAGTAATTAACGAGGTTACTTAACAAAAAGTTCAGTTAGACTCTCCATATATCCAGAGGGATTGGAAAGAACGTTACCATCTAAAATATTAGCTTGATCTAAAATTATTTGAGAGATTTTCTTATGATCAAATTCATTTAGGTTATCAGATATCTTAATAATCATAGGGTGATCTGCATTTATCTCCAAAATCTTTTTTGAGTCAGGTGTTTTTTGGTTGTGCATTTTCATTAGTTTTTCCATATTTATATCCATCCCTGACTCTTCAGCAACTAGTAACACTGGACTTTTAGTTAATCTGTCTGAAACTATAACGTCTGATATTTTATCTTTTAGTTCATTCTTCAATAAAGCAACTAAGTCATTGATTTTAGTATCTATTTTTTTATTATCTTTACTTTTTTCTTTGCTTTGTTTTTCACCTACTTTTGAAAGATCAACTTTTCCCTTTGTTATGGATTTGAACTCAAATTCTTTATATTTACCAATATTTTGTAGCCAAAATTCATCCACTGCATCAGTCATAAATAATACTGGAATTTTTTTATCAAGAAACGACTCTAATTGAGGGGAATTTTTAATATATTCTTTATCTGTATTAGCAAAATAATAAATTTCTTTTTGATCTTTTACCATTTTTTCTACATAGCTATCTAAAGATATTGAGTCGCTATTTAGTGAGTTTTCAAATCTTAATAAGTTGAGAATTTTTTCATGATGATCATTAAATTCATAAAGACCTTCTTTGATTACGGCGCCAAAATTCTTCCAAAAATCTAAAAATTTACTACCATCTTTTTTAGCTATTGAGCTTATTTCATTTAAAACTTTATTAGTGATTCCTTTTTTTATCTTTTCAATAATAGGATTATTTTGAAGCATTTCTCTACTTATGTTTAATGAAATATCTTGAGAATCAACAACACCTGGAATGAAACGAAGCCAGTTAGGCATTATTTCATCACACTCATCAGTTATGAAAACTTTTTGCACATATAATTTTATTTTATTTTTTTTCTCAGAATTAAATAGATCCATAGGCTGATTAGTTGGGAGATACAACAATGCTCTATAATTTATAACTCCCTCTGCATTATAGTGAATAGTTTTTAATGGTTCATCAAAGTTAAAAGATATATTGTTATAAAATTGTTTGTAGTCTTCATCTTTTATATCCTTTTTATCCTTTAGCCAAAGTGGATCCCCTTCGTTTATTTTTTCCTCTTTTTCTTTTGTATTATCAAGGTCATCTAATAGAATTGGGAAAGGAATATAATTTGAGTATTTTGTTATAATTGACCTTAATCTAAAAGCATCGAGAAATTCTTCAGCATCTTTTTTAATATTTAACTTTATGAGAGTGCCTCTTTTTTTATTGTCAATTTCTTCAATAGTATAATTTTCTTTTCCATTTGATTTCCATAAGTATGTTTTCTCATCTTCAACACTTTTTGAAGAAACTTCAACTGTATCAGAAACCATATATGATGAATAAAAACCTACACCAAATTGTCCTATAGCTGATACATCGGAGTCCTTTTTATTTTTCATGGCTTCCATAAATTTACTTGTACCTGATCTTGCAATAGTGCCCAGATTGTCAATTAGGTCTTCATTAGACATTCCAATGCCATTATCTTCTATTTCAATAGTTTTTTTCTTTTTGGAAACTCTTACATTAATTTTAAAATCTGCATCATCTCCTAAAATATTTTTTTTAGAAAGTGATTGGTATCTTAATTTTTCACAAGCATCTGCGGAATTTGAGATTAGTTCTCTGAGAAAAATTTCTCTTTCACTATATAGAGAGTTAGCAACTAAATCTAAAAGTTTGCTTACTTCGGCCTGAAAACTGTGGTTTTTTGCTGTTTTATCTGACATTTTTAATGATTTAAGCATTCATAAATATTATTCAATAGGTTGCAATAAAATTTTGACATAATTAATCTTAATAAGAATAATATTATGTTATTACGCTTTAAAATGTCTCTAGATAGCTTTCTAAAATTATTATCTATTTTATTTATATTTGTCGTTGCGTGTACTTCAAATCAGCAGATTAATACGGCTGATTCATGCATTATCTTCGAGCAAAAAAAAAATTGGTATAAAGCAACAAAAAAATCTTACGATAAATGGAATACTCCAATTGCTTTACAGTTAGCAATAATTAACCAAGAGTCTTCATTCAATCAATTCGCAAAACCTGAAAGAAAAAAAATACTTGGCTTCATTCCTGGATCACGACCCTCTACAGCTTTTGGCTATGCGCAAGTAACAAATCCAACATGGGATTGGTATAAAACAAAAACTGGCAATAAGAATGCTTCTAGGGCTAATTTTAATGATATTACTGATTTTATAGGCTGGTACACTACTCAAAGTGAAAACATAGTTGGTATTTCTAAAAATGATTATTATAATCAGTATCTTGCTTATCATGAGGGTCAAGGTGGTTGGAAAAAAGAGAGTTATTTAGAAAAAAACTGGTTAATAGAAGTAGCTAAAACAGTTGAAAGAAATGCAAAAATGTATAACAAACAGTTAAAAGGTTGTGAGCAAAAACTTAATAAGAAAGGTTTTTTTGGGATTTTTTAATGATTGTATCAAATAGTATTAATCAAATGTTTGAAGAAATGAGAGGTTGGAGACAAGAACTTCATTCCATTCCTGAAATTGGTTTAGAGGAATATGAAACATCGAAATACATAAAATCTAAACTCTCAGAATTCAAAATAGAATTTAAAGAGGGTTATGCGAACACAGGTATAATAGCGCGTGTAAAAGGCTCTAAAGGAGATAGTGATAAATCTATTGGATTAAGGGCTGATTTTGATGCATTGCCAATGCCTGAAAAAAATGAATTTAAACATAAATCTAAAAATGAAGGTATGATGCATGCGTGTGGCCATGATGGTCATACTACAATGTTATTAGGTGCAGCTAAATATTTAAGTGAAAATAATGATTTTGATGGAATTGTTTATTTTATATTTCAGCCTGGTGAAGAGGGTTTTGCAGGTGGTCAAAAAATGATTCAAGACGGAATGTTTGATGATTTTAAGATTGATGAAGTTTATGCACTTCATAATTGGCCAGAACTACCAATTGGTTCAATAGGTGTAAATAGTGGCCCTATGATGGCTGCCGTTGATGAATTTGATATAGTTGTTAAAGGAAGAGGAGGGCATGCTGCAATTCCACAACTTGCGATTGATCCAGTTGTAATTGCTTCACAGATAGTCCTTGCAGTTCAAACAATCGTAAGTAGATCAACAGATCCAGTAGACAAAGCATTAATAAGTATAACAAAAATTAATGGGGGTACTGCATATAACGTAATTGATGACAGTGTTAAATTAGGAGGCACAATTAGAACATTTAAGCCTGAGACAAGGTCTTTTTTTGAAAAAAAACTTAAAGAAATATCTACAGGCATTGCAAAGGCCAACGGAGCAGAAGCAGAAGTTGATTTTCATTTAACAAATAAATACCCTCCAACAATAAATTCTAAAAAAGAAAGTCAGTTTGCTGCAAATGTAGCAAAAAATTTTTTTGGAGAAACTAATGTAGATACAGATATTGATCCATCAATGGGTGGCGAAGATTTTTCTTATCTTTTAGAAAAAAAACCTGGCGCTTATCTCTACATTGGTCAAGGTGATGATAATCACAAAGCTCATCTTCATACTACGAAGTATGACTTTAATGATAACCTCTTACCTATAGGAGTTAATTACTGGGTGGAGCTAGTAAAAGAATTTTTTTCAAAATAAATAATATTAATGATTAATTTTTTTGCTATTTTTACAATAGTTAAATTTCGCATTCGCGAGTTCTTATATGAGTACAACTATTCTATTTTAGCTCCACTTATCTCTAATTTGTTATTTGTTATTATTTTTTCAACAATAGATAGATATTACTCATTATCATTAGGCACAATAACATTTATTGATTTTTTAGTACCAGGATTGATCGTAATGACAGTTGCTCAAGAAAGTTTTGATAATCCTTCTGTATCTATAATAAATAGTAAACAAATTGGTTCATTTGACGATTTTCTTTTAGCTCCTTTATCTAGAATAGAAATCTTTATTGCATATATTATTTCACAAATAGTTATTGGGTTGATTTTAGGCTTGGTTAATTTTGTCGTCTTATCATACTTTATTTCATTTAATTATTTTTCTATATTCAGTTTTGTTTATTATCTAACTCTTGTAATTATTTTTTTTACATCCATTGGCTCTGTAGTTGGTTTTCTTGCATACAGATGGGATACACAAAGCACAGTCTCAAATTTTTTTATAAGTCCTGTAAATTTTCTATCAGGTACATTTTTTACAATAAATGCATTACCTGAAAACTTGCAAGTAATTTTATTCTATAACCCATATTATTATATAATTTTTTATTTCAGAGAATCTTTTTATATAAAGACAGAAATAAATTTATTTATAAATTTTATAATTTTAATATTTGTTTCTTTTATATTTTTTATTTCTGGCTACATATTTTATAAAGGTTATAATGTCATAAAATGACAGAAATAATTTATAATATTTTATTCAATTTAAATGACTTTATTAATGATAATTACTACTATACTTTTGTATTATATTTCATAATCTCGATTTGTTTTTTTACATTATCATTACCTGGAGGAATGATTATGTTAATTAGTTCGGGATTTTTTTTTGGTTTTTTAGAGGGCTTTTTAATAAATATATTTTCTATATCTGTCGGAAGTCTGCTTTTCATTATATTCTCAAAAACTATATTGCAAAGATTATTTAAAAAATATTACATCAAATTTTCATACAAATTACATGATTTTATAAAAAATTCTTCATATGAATATTTAATTTTGCTGAGGTTATTAATTGGGCCACCTTTAATTTTTCAAAACATATGTATTTCCTTACTCAATGTATCAAAAACTAAAATTTTAATTTCATCTGTTATCGGATTTACACCTCAAATGTTCTTATTTTCATATATTGGGAGCTTTGCTTCAGATTTAATTGAATTAAAATCTATTACTTTTTCTAATATTTTCAGTCCCGAAATATTATTTATTATATGTTTGTTAATTTTTCTAATCTTTCTTAGAATTTATTTTAAAAGATAATTATTTTTTTACTTTATTCCATAGTGAATTATATTTTTTTAATGATAATTTATTCAACTCTAGTTTTTCTTTTTTAGCAATTTTTTCTAATTTTTTCCATCTCTTTGAAAATTTATTATTTGCTTTTTTTAATATTATTTCAGGATCAAGTTTTAACTTTCTAGAAACATCTAGTGTGGCGAAAATTAAGTCACCAAGCTCTTCTTTTATTTTGATTTTATTTTTTACTCTTACCTCTTTTTTTAATTCTTCAAGTTCTTCATAGACTTTATCTAATGCCTCTAAATCATTATTATATTCAAAACCTACCGATGCTACTTTTTTTTGTATTTTATTTGCTTCTAAATAAGCAGGGTATGTAAATGGAATATCTTCAAGAATTGAATATTTTTTTTTATTTTTGCTTTTTTCCCACCATAATTTAAATTCTTTTATGTTTTTAAATTTTTTATTTTTAAAAACATGTGGATGTCTTGAAATCATTTTTGACGAAATACTTTCTACCACATCACTAAAGTCAAATTTATTCTTCTCAGAAGCTATTTGTGATAGATAAACAACCTGAAATAATAAATCGCCTAACTCTTCTTTTAATTTTTTATAATTTTTTGAATAAACCTGCTCAGCTACTTCATACACTTCTTCGATGGAGTGAGGTATTATACTTTCCATTGTTTGCAATTTATCCCATGGACACCCATTTTTTGGATCCCTCAGTTTTTCCATTATTTTAATTAGTTTATTTACTTTCATTTTCTAAATAAAAAAAGCCCTCTTAATTTAGAGGGCTTTATTAAATAATATTTAAAATTATCTTCTAGCTAACCAGTATAAAATACCTAGTACGATAATACCTGTTAGACCATTTCCTCCAAGTGAAGAAACTAGTGCTGAAATATTATCAACTACAGCTGTACCGATAAAAGGAACTGCAGGACCAAAAATGATGCCTAGAACTACACTAAGTGGTATAACCACTAAGGCAACATCCATTACTCCTCTTAAAAAACTTTTTGCTGAATCCATCATTGCTTAACTCCTTGTTTAAAGAAATTCTATCTACTTCGATTATAAAGCCAAATTATTACAGCTATTGAGATTAATCCCACTAACCCTTGACTTCCTAACTCTGCAGATAGTGCCGTGATGTTTCCTAGGATAGAAACTCCTAAAAAAGGAACTCCAGCCCCAAAGATAATTTCGAGAACTACAGCTGCTGCAATTACCATTAAACCTAATTCAGCAATTTGCCTCAACCAATCTTTTACAGTATTAAATATATCCATAATTTACTCCTCGACGATTGTTCATCACGTTACTTAAGCTTGTCTTAAGATGGCTCCCCATTAACTTTTTTATTTGTTTGATTAATTAATATATTTCTGTAATTGTTAAATTATTGAAAAATAATAATTATTTATATCATTTTTCTTATCTTTTTGAGGTGAATCGTAAAAAAGCTTTATAAATAAAAATAAATAACTGATAAATAAGTACTATTTGATAAAAATACTCTTATAATTTAATAATATATATACCAAATAAAGGCTTACAAAAACGGCAGAATATATAGTTAAATCTATTATCAATGGTTTTTTAGCTGAAAATTCATTGAAATACCTAGAAAAAATTAGGCTTAAAGTTTGTAACATTGAGGTAATAGTAATAATTATAAATAAATCATAATTTTGTTTAGGATTCTTATACACTAGTAGAAGTCCAAAAAAAAGTAAGCCGCATATTGAGGCGCCAATATTTCTTAACCAGGCAATGTTAGTTGGTTCAGCCTTTGTTAAATCTGCAAAGTAATATGGAGTAAATAAAAAAATGATTCCATACAGAAGTGAAAACACAGAAATTAATAAAATGGTTTTTTTTATCACTATAAATTTGTAGCTTAATTTTTTTAAATATCTATATTTTATATTATTAATTAACGAGATAACTGATTAAAAATTTAATAATATGATACGATTTATCCTTGTACTTGCTATAATTGTTACAATTTTATTTATTTTAAGATCTAGATCAAAGAAAAATTCAAAAATTTCTCAAAATACATATAGAATTCTAATAATTGCAATTATCGTATTTGGATTATTATTTTTAATTTCTACTTCAGGAAGGTACATTTTTCCACAAATTTTACAGTTAATTAAATTCGGCCTCCCTTTTTTAACAAAACTTATAGGTATCTGATATGTATTTTAACAAGACAGACTTGCCATTAACCAATGAAATGCTAAATTTTTGGAATGATAATGGTTATTTAGTAATAGAAAATTTTAAATCACATGAAGAATGTGATGAATTAATTAATAGATCTCAAGAACTTATAGAAGAACAAGACTTTAATAATCAGCAATCAGTTTTTGATACAGTTAGTCAAAGTCACAATGATGATAATTATTTTTTAGACTCTGGAGATAAAATAAGGTTTTTTTTTGAAGAAAAGGCAAATCTTGAAGAAGAAAATATAAAGACAAACAAACATTATATTGTTAATAAAATTGGTCATGCTCTCCATGATTTGGATGAAAAATTTATTAAATTCTCAAAAAATGAAGAGTTAGACCAAATAGCAAAAGCAATAGGTTTTAAACATCCACTCTTATTGCAGTCTATGTATATTTTTAAACAGCCTAAAATTGGTGGAGAAGTGGTTTGTCATCAAGACTCAACATTTTTAATAACTGAACCTGAAAGTACTGTTGGTTTTTGGTTTGCTCTTGAAGATGCGAATAGAGATAATGGATGCTTGCAGGTTGCTAGTGGTGGTCATAAAGGACCGTTACGCAAGCTATTTAAAAGAGAAAATAATAAAATGAAAATGGAGGAACTGTCTACTGAGCCATTTCCAGAAACTGATACTTTTGTAGAAGTGAAAAAGGGGACTCTTGTATTACTTCATGGAAGACTCCCACATTACTCTTGTGAAAATAAAAGTCCTAATTCAAGACATGCCTATACAATTCATGCTATTGACGGAAATTCAAAATATCTTGATTATAATTGGCTGCAAAGACCAAATTTAAAACTAAATGGATTTAAATATGCCTAAAAAAATTATACTAGACTGTGATCCAGGTCATGATGATGCAGTAGCTATAATGCTTGCAGCAGCCTCAAATGAAATTGAATTACTTGGTATAACCTGTGTTGGTGGTAATGTAGGATTAGATAACACAGTTAATAATGCCCTTAAGGTTTGCACTTTAATTGAAAGAACTGACTTAAAGGTATTTTCTGGGGCTAAAAAACCAATTCATTATGATTTGTTTACGGCTGAATACGTGCACGGGAAAACTGGTTTAGATAAAAAAGGAGATCCCATTGAAGTTAGTTCAAATTATAAAGTTCAAGATCAAAATGCTGTAGATTTTATAGTAGAGACTTGTAAATCTTCTGCTGATCAAATTTATTTATGTCCTACTGGGCCCTTGACAAATATTGCGTTAAGTCTTCAAAAAGATCCATCAATTAAAAAAAAAATAAAAGAAATAATTTTTATGGGTGGGGCAGCAATGTGTTTGGGAAACACAACTCCTTCTGCAGAATTTAATATTTTTGTTGATCCACACGCTGCAAATATAGTCTTAGACTCAGGTATTCCGCTCACAATGATGGGATTAGATGTAACTCACCAAGTTAATGTTAATCAAAAAATAATGAAATACATGGAAGAAAACAATAATAAGAGTTCTAATTTTTTTAATGAATTAATGGAATTTTATACAATTTTTCATAAAGAATTATATGAAACAGAAGATACACCTCTTCATGATCCATGTGTGATAGCTTATTTGTTAGATCCTAATATATTTTCAGGAAAATTAGTTAATGTTAAAGTTGAAGAAGACTCTGAATTAACAAGAGGGGAGACAGTTGTTGATTGGTTAGGTGTTACAAACAGAAAACCAAATTGTTTAGTAATGAATAAAGCTGATGACAAAAAGTTTTTTAAGCTACTTAAAAATAAACTCTCCACCTTACCTTAAGAATTAAATTTTTTAGAAATTTTACCTGCTAATAAAGCATTGTTAATAATTAGAGCAGTATTAGCCTCAAGTGTCTTATTTTTAGAAAGTTTATTAATCTCTGAAATTAAAAAAGGAGTTAAATCTTTACCTCTTATTATATTTTTTTTAGCCTTTTCAATTGATTGATTTATCCAGTTTTCAACTAAATCTTTTTCAATAGAATTTTTTTTTGGTACTTTATTAAAAATCAATACAGAAGAATTATGATTAGTTTTTTCAACCACTTTTAAATAGTTAGCTATATCATCAATATTTTTAAAGTTTTGATCCACGGTGTAGATTGTCTCATCATACCAGAAACCCGGCATGTAATCTGAATTATATGAAACTCTAGGTATTCCATTTGTTTCAAGTTTTTCATATGTTTTTTCTAAATCTAAAATTGATTTAGCCCCACTTGATATAATAAACATTCTATTTCTACTAAGTTCAGTTAAATCTGCAGATATATCACTGTTATTTTCAGATCCTAAATGTACACCTCCAATTCCTCCAGTTGCGAAAAATTTTATCCCAATTTTGGAAGCAATATTTATGGTTGTAGCAACGGTTGTTGCTGCATTATGTTTATGAAAAAGAGATATAGCAATATTATGTAAAGATACTTTTTCAACATTTTTAGATGTTGCTAAAAGTTCAATTTCATTTTCATTTAATCCAATTATGATTTCACCATTTATAATACCAATTGTTGCAGCTACACTCCCACTCTCCTCAACAGCTTTAATTGACTCCTTAGCGACTTTTATATTCTCTGGGTAGGGCAACCCATGACTAATTAAAGTGCTTTCTAAAGCCACCACGGATTTTTTATTATCTAGAGCATCTTTTATTTTTTTATTTATCTTAATATTTTTTGGAGACATATTATTTTTCAGATTTGTATGTAATACTCTTATTTATTTTTTTAATTAAATTATAGTTAAGATTGATTTTAGCAACTTTGCTTTTAGCATATAATGTTCCTGCTGCAACAGCTAGTGAAAGAGCACTACTCATTTTATGTTTTTTTGATTTATAATAAATATAAGTACCAGTCATTATATCTCCCGCGCCATTTTCATTTACAGCCTTTATTTTAGGTGGTTTGCATGATATAAAATTGGACATATCATATCCATATGTTTTTTTGTCAGCGTTAGATACTATTACATTAATTTCAGGATTTTGATTTATAATTTTTTTAATTGAATTTTTGATATTTTTTATATTGCTGAGATAATACAACTCTTCTTTATTTAATATAAGACAATTAATTTTTTTTAAAATTTTTTTTACTTTGTGAATTTTAAAAAGAGAAGTCCCACAAATTGTAATATGATTTCTTTTAAAATTTTGGTTAACAATTGATTGAATAAACTTTTCTGAAAAGTTTAAATCTAATACAATATTTTTATTTTGAAATTTAAGGTTAGTTATTGTATTAAATTTTTCATAAGCTTCAGTATTTGCTATTCCTAATTCAAATTTTTTGTTTTTGTTAACAAGCACCCCATAATATCTTTTTTCAATTTTTCTGTTAAGTGGAAGAAAATCTATTCTGTATTTTTTCAGGTAATTTAAAGTTTCCTTATCAGTTAATAATGAAAAAAAACTTACATTTTCATGAATAGAGATTGTTCTTGCAACATTATGTGCCACTCCACCATAACTTTCTGTGTGTTTTATTGGGTTTGTTCTATATTTAATCAGATTATTTTTTAATTCAAATACATAATCCTGATGAACTGCACCAAAGAATATAAAATTATTTTTAATTTTCTTCATATAAATATATATAAGTAATATGTCAGTTTTTGATGAACAGCCACCTATAATTAATGTTTCTTCATTTTCCAAATGGTTAAAAGAACACTATTCTTTTTTTAAGTCAAAGGACATTAATCTATCACGCCTTAATAGTGAAAGAGATATAAATTTATTAATCAAGGTAAAAGGTGCAAAGAAATATGTTGTCAAAATTTCTAATCCAAAAGAATCTACAGTTCAACTTGAATATCAAGATTTATTGATAAAGCATTTAAGACTCAATCGGCAATTAAAAAAAATATACCCAGAAATTTTACATAATAAAATTTTATTTTATCAAGATAGTAAACAAAGAAGATGTGCAGTTAGAATTCTTACTTACATAGATGGAGAAATGTATGCAAAGTCTAAAAATACCGATCACACTGAACAGTCTCTAGGTAGATTATTGGCTCTTCAATCAAATCAATTACAGAGCTTCATTAAAAACCAAGCTATTAGAAAATTTGAATGGAATCCTTCTGACATCAGATGGACTAAAAAATTTATCAATTTATTTAAAGGGAATAATAAGAACATAATAAAAAATTCTATAGATGAGCATGAAAAGTTTGTTTTTAAAAATATTAAAAATTTAAAACATGCTGTTACACATGGCGATCCAAATAATTATAATATTGTTGTTAAAAAAGAAAAAATAATTGGTTTTATTGATTTTGGTGATTCTATTTATGCACCTGTTGTCAATGATTTGGCAATATCCCTTTCATATACATTAATGGGTGTTAAAAATTTGTATAACAGTCTGCAAAATATTGTCGGCACCTATAATGAGTTTTACAAACTTAGTGATAAAGATATTTATTCTTTATTAGGTCTAATAAAATCACGTTTAGTAATTACTTTGGTAATGGCGGCTAAACAGCGTAAAAAATATCCTAATAATAAATATTTAAGTATCAGTGAAAATAATGCATGGGATTTAATTCGTAAACTTCATAAAGTTGATCCATATTTTTTTATAGCTGTAATAAGAGATATTTGTAATTTAGAGCCAATTTCTGATTTTAGTAAAAAATTACAATTACTTAAAAGTCAGCAATTCGGGAATTTATTTGATTTTGATTTAAACAATGTAAATAAAAAAATAGTTAATTTTGATAAAAATAGTTTTTTACTAAAGTCAAATCCTTCAAATAAAAAACTTGATAACTTAGTTGGAAAATTTTTAGAGAAAGACATTGGTGTTGGTTTATATAAAGAAACAAGAAAAGTTTACAAAAGTAATCATTATATTTCTTCGCTTAACCAATTAGAAAGAAGAGACGTTCATTTAGGTGTTGATATTTTTGTTGAAGAAAACACACCAATAAAATCACCATTGAATGGAAAGGTCATAATTTTACATAATAATAATTTCAAATATGATTATGGACCTACAGTTATATTAGAGCATAAAATTAATAATTATAAATTTTTTACTTTGTATGGCCATTTAAATAAAAAATGTTTGAATAAGCTTAAAGTTGGTCAAAATATTAAGAAAGGCGAATGGATTGGTGAAATTGGAGATTATAAAATTAATGGAAACTGGCCTGCTCATTTACATTTTCAAATTATGACATCACTCCTTAACGAAGTTGATAATTTTCCTGGAGTTGGTGAAGAATATTTATTAAAAATTTGGGAACAAATTTCACCTGATCCAAATATTATTTTACAAATTCCTGAGTCTTTTTTTATTAATAAAGTTACAAAAGAAAAAATTTTAAAAAAGCGAAAAAAAAATATAGGTCGTAATTTATCTATTTCATATCAACAGCCTCTTCATATGCTTGAAGCAAAAGATCAGTTTTTCTATGATGAGAATGGAAGAAAATTTCTTGATTGTGTTAATAATATTACTCATGTGGGTCATTCAAATAAAATGGTGCACAATGCTTTAGTTAAACAAAATCTTAAAATGAATACTAACACAAGATATTTATATAATATAATTAATCAGTACAGTGATAGACTGTTAGAGACATTCCCAAAAAAACTTAATAAAATATTTTTTGTTTGCACAGGCTCTGAAGCAAATGATTTAGCTCTAAGAATAGCTAAAACATATACCAAAGCTAATAATGTATTGGTAATGGATAATGCTTATCATGGACATACTAATTCATTAATAGATCTAAGCCCTTATAAATTTAATAGTAAAGGTGGCGAAGGTCAAAAAGATTATGTTCACGTATTAAGAATGCCTGATGAAATAAGAGGGAAGTGGACTAAGAAAAATAATAAATGGGTAAATAAATATATTGAAGAAGCTAAAGAGCTAATTAATAAAAACTTTAATCATAAAAATTCATTATCTAGTTTCTTCTTTGAGAGTATTCTTGGTTGTGGTGGTCAAATAGAATTACCTAAAGAGTATTTAAAAAATATTGTAAGGTTTGTAAGACAAAAAAATGCTTTGTGTATTGCTGATGAAGTTCAAACTGGTTTTGGAAGAGTAGGTAATAATTTTTGGGCATTTGAAGAGCATGGAATTGTGCCAGATATTGTTACCCTTGGTAAGCCTATGGGAAATGGACATCCCATAGCAGCTGTTGTCACCACTACAAAAATTGCTGATAAGTTTAATAATGGTATGGAATATTTTAACTCCTTTGGAGGCAATCCCGTTTCTTGTGCAGTAGGTGATGCTGTCTTAGATGTAATAGAAAAAGAAAATCTCCAACAAAATGCAAAAGTTGTGGGTGATTATTTTATAAAACTACTAACGAAAATTCAAATTAAATTCCCTAATTTTATTAGTAAAATTAGTGGCAAAGGTTTGTTTATTGGCATTGACTTAATTGTTAATGGAAATTTATCCTTACCTAATCAAAAATTAGCAACTAAATTGATTAACACATTAAGATTAAGAGGCATTTTGTTAAGTACTGATGGTCCTTACAATAATGTAATTAAAATAAAACCACCATTAGTGTTTAATAAACATAATGTTGATTTTGTTTGTTTTGAAATTGAAAAATTTTTAATTCATGAAGATAAAAAATAAACCATAAAAAAGCATTAACAAACCCATTGTGTTATCAACATAAAACCATACTTTTGGAGACTTAATATAACGAGATAAAAAATTAGAAAAATAACCAAGACTAAAAAAAAATATAAAGCTAGCAAATATTGCACCTAAACCAAAGTATAATTTATTATCAAAATTTATTGAAATAGAACCAAGTAATATTACTGTATCTAAATAAACATGAGGGTTTGCATAAGTAATAGCAAGGGTAGTGACAATAACTTTTGAAAGACTTGACTCATTAAATCCATTGGCATTTATTTCATGTTGTTTTGAGTTCTTAATTTTATTTATACCATATAGGATAAGCCAAATTCCCCCAATTAACTTCATAATTGTGATTAATGAAGTATTTAAACTTAAAATATTGTTTGAAAGATATATCCCACATACAATCAGTAAACTATCTGATAAGCTACAAATTAAGACGACTATAAAAACAAAATTTTTCTTTAGTCCTTGATTGATTACAAATAAATTTTGTGGACCTATAGCAATTATTAAAGATGAGCCTATTATAAATCCTTGAATAAAATCAGATATGCTCATATTGTCAAAAAATTAAAATACACTATTTTATGTTTATGCGGTTATTTTCAACTATAATATTTATAATTTTATTCTCCACACCACTTTTTGCTGAATTACAAAAACCTACTTCAGATATTGCGCCTGAAGACGTGGTTAAAATCCAGTTATCCTCATTAATGACCAACAATAAACCCTATGCAAACGCCGGTATTGAGCAAACTTGGGAATTTGCTCATCCTTCTAATAGAGCTTTCACTGGACCAATACAAAGATTCACACGAATGATGTATGCACCGTCTTATGCTGTAATGTTAGATCATAAAAAACATGATATTCTTGAAGTAAAATTAGAAGATAATACTGCATACTTTTTTATAGAATTAACTTCTTCAGATGGACAAATGTTTGGATTTAAATGGACTTTAGAAAAAGTAAAAGAAGAGGGAATTTTTAAAGACTGTTGGATGACCACTGCTGTTTCAACTCCAATGCCACTTTCAACCTCATCATAATGTGCGGAAGATTTGCAAGCTATAAAAATCTTAATAAACTAAAAAATATATTCAGTATTTGTAACTCTGATTTTAGTACAACCAAATCTTACAATATCTCACCTGGACAAGACGTTAATATTGTATTGAGCTATAAATTTGATAATTATCTATTATCATCAAATTGGGGCTATAATTTTATAAACAACAAAACTAAAAACAACCAAAGTGTAATTAATAGTAGAATTGAAACTATAAATTCGAAACTCCTTTTTAAGGACTCATTTTTAAAAAGAAAGTGTATCATACCAGCAAACGGTTATTTTGAGTGGAGTGAAAAAGAAGGAGAAAAAAAACCTTATTATATTCAGTTAGGAGATGGGGAGTTGATCTATTTTGCTGGTGTGTGGAGAAAAGAAAAATATAATAATGATAAACGAAGAGTATTTTCCATAATAACAAAATCTGCTGATACAAATATAAATAAAATTCATCACAGAATGCCACTAGTTCTAAACGCTAACGCTGCTCAAGATTATTTAGAACTTAAGGACAATAATTTAAATATTAATAATTTTGAAGATGTAGATTTAAAATTTACTGAAGTTTCAAAGTATGTAAATAGTCCAAAAAATAATGATGAAAAATGTATTACAGGTACAAATTAGTAATAGAAAATTTATATTTTTTTGTTAATACAATCATATGAATATTTTCAAAAAAAATGAGTTTTGGTTACTAATATTTTCCATTGGCTTACTTTATTGGCTTTTTAATCCGTCAGTACTTATGAGTTTGGTAATGATTGTGCCTTTGCTTCTAGCTACAACATCCAAAAAATAAATTTATCAATAATCAATATATTAATTATGAGCAAATCTATAAAAATTAAATTAAGCCTTACTAACAATACAGTTTTTGATACCTCGAAATTAAATAACAAAACTGTTTTATTTTTTTATCCAAAAGCAATGACAAGTGGTTGCTCAATTGAAGTACAAGATTTCCAAAAAAAACTTACAACTTTTAAAAAACTTGGTTTTGATGTTTTTGGAGCATCAAAAGATACAGTTGAAAAAAATGCAAAATTTTCTGATAAATATAAACTTAAATATGAACTAGGTTCAGATGTAACCGACGCGTGTGAAAAATTAGGTATATGGATTGAAAAATCAATGTATGGAAAAAAATACTTTGGTATTAATAGATCTACATTTATCTTAGATAAAAAAGGTAAAATTTTGCATAGTTGGTTTAAGGTAAAAGTTAAAGATCACGTTGATGAAGTGATAAAGTTTATAACAGAAACTAAAATCTAGCTTAATCTATTTTACCAAGTTTTTTTTGTCTTCTTATTACGAATAATCCACTTAAACTAATAATTGAAGCCCCTATTATCATGTTTGTTGATGGAGTCTCATTTAAGATTAAATACCCAAAAATAATACCAAATACAATCACTGAATATCTTGCTGATGCGGTTAATGACAGTGGTGCATAGAAAATTGTTAAAACAGAAAAAATATATGCGATGGTTAGAAATATGCTTGAGATAAAAAGATTAGGAAAGTATTCAATTTTAAATGTAAATTCAAAAAAAAGTGAACCAATTCCAGAAAATAATGTCATTAAAATAGATGTTATAAATATTATTTCAAAACTATTTGTTTTAGTCGCTATTCCTTTAGTTGTTATATCCCTTATTGTTAAGAAAATTGCTGCAATGATTGGAAAGATATATAAAAAATTAAAACTAATATTTTGAGGGCTTACAACAAAGATCACTCCTACAAATCCTACAGCTACCGCTGCCCACCTTCTTATGCCTACCTTTTCTTTTAAAAATAAAAATGCAAATATTGTTACGAAAAATGGATTGGTCATTAGTAGTGTGTAAACTTCAGCAACAGGTAGTAAAATTAAACCTGTAAAAAAACAAATAGCAGTTAAAACTTCATATATACCTCTTTTATAATAATTTTTTATTTTAAAAATATTTAGTATATTTTTCTTCTCATAAAATTTTAAATATATAAAAATAAAGCTGGTAGAGAGAAGACCTCTTAAAAATATAACATTAATAACTGATAAATTATTTGTATTATCAAGAACGATTGCTTTTACTAGAGTATCATTTACTGCAAAGGATAATTGTCCAATCATCATAAATATGATCCCTATTGCCCCAGTTGAAAAAATATACTTGCGTTTCATATTAAAAAAAAATATTTAGTCTCTATAATGCTTAAATCAAATCATTCACACCATCTTTATGGTTTTACCGATCTAAAAACTCTAAACGAAAGAGGCCCAGTAGTAATTTCGCACGGTAAAGGTATCTATGTTTTTGATATTCATAATAAGAAATATTTAGATGCTAATTCAGGTTTGTGGAATGCTTGTGCAGGTTTTGATCACCCTGGCTTAATAGAAGTCGCTCAAAGACAATATGCTAAATTTGCTGGTTATCACTCTTTGTTTGGCAGACTCCCTGAAGAAACTCTTGAATTATCTGATAGGATTATAGAAGTCTCACCATTTGATGATGGAAGGGTTTTTTTCTGTAATTCTGGATCTGAGGCTAATGATACCATGATAAAAATGTTATGGATGTTAAATACAAGAAAAGGAAAACCTCAAAAAAGAAAAATTATCACAAGAATTAACGGCTATCATGGTGTAACTCTAGGCGCAGCTTCAATGACAGGCAAACCGTATAATGGAGAATTTCAACTTCCTCTTGACGGTTTCATACACGCTGATTGTCCACATTATTGGAAATTTGGTGAACAAAACGAAACTGAAGATGATTTTTCCAAAAGAATAGCAAATAATTTAGAAAAACTTATTTTGAGAGAAGGTTCCGATACAATTGCTGGTTTTGTTGCTGAACCTGTTCAAGGGGCAGGTGGTGTTATACCTCCGTCCAAAAATTATTTTGATTTAATTCAACCAATACTAAAAAAATATAATATACCATTTATTGCAGATGAAGTTATATGCGGTTTTGGAAGAACAGGTAATTTATGGGGATGTGAAACTTATAATATACAACCGGATATTATTATTTCATCAAAATGTTTGACTGCAGGTTATTTTCCCATGGGAGCTGTAATAGTAAATAAAGATTTTGCAGATGAATTTACATCTGTATCGGAAGATGCTGAAGAATTTCCTCATGGATTTACTGCTGGTGGTCATCCAGTTGGTTGTGCGATTGCATTAAAGGCTATTGATGTCATAATTAATGAGGGCTTATTAGAAAATGTGAGAAATGTGTCACCTTATTTTCATGAAAGACTTCAAGAATTTAACGAATATGATCATATCGGAGAAACTAGAGGAATTGGTCTAATGGCGGCATTGGAAATGGTTAAAAATAAAGATACTAAAGAACCTTTTGAAGGTCATTTAAATATGGGTGATAAAGTTGCCAATATGTCTATTGATAATGGTTTGATATGTAGACCTCTAGGTCCTGCAATTGTTTTATGCCCACAGTTTATCATTAATAAAAAACAAATTGACGAAATGTTTGACAGTCTTCATAGCACTTTAAAACAAGCTTTTAATTAGTTTCGTACTTTACGATAAAACCAGAATAAGTGACGTTGCTAATAATATTACTTGGTATTACACCTTCAACTAAAGCTAATTCAGGACCAGTTTTTGATTTTTCAGTAATAGATAGTATGGACTGCATATTGCCTTGAATAATTGCCTCAACTTCATCTTTGCTTTCTTTATTTTGAATATATCCGTTCAAACCCAGAGAAATTGCTAAATCACTAAACCAATGCCGAAAGCCAACATTTTGGACTTTACCTTTAATTATTAATCTATAAGTTTTTATTTCACTATTATTCATTGTGTTACAATTATAAATATAAGAATATTATTTGTAGATACAATCTTAAACTTTGAAATTATGTCAAAAAATATCATAATCGCTTCTTCTGCATTATTAACTGCAAGTGTATTTTTTGTATTAAATGATGCCATAATAAATTATCTATCTTCATTAAACATACAATTTTATCATTTTATATTTTACGGATCTCCTGCATACTTTATTGTA
>CACKNC010000009.1 GCA_902601455.1 uncultured Alphaproteobacteria bacterium | reverse complement strand
GTTTTCCACTAAAGATAATGAAATTTTGATTATTTTTTTCTCTTAATTTTTCAATAATCTTCCCCTCTCTTGAAAAATAAAAATACTGGTTGTTGAAATAAAATAGTCCAATTGGTATGTATTCAAATATCTGTATTTTAACCTCATTCTTAAAATTTGTAGATAAATTAACATTTTTTACCCAATTCAAATCATGAAGTGATTTAGAAATATCCGATAGAGGAATCAAAAAAATTGACTGATTATAATATTTATCTATTATTTTAACAACTTCAGATTTATCAACTCTATTTAAAGAATTTATTTCTAAGCTTATAAACTGATAATCAAATCTTTCTGATATACTTTGAATAAATTTTTCAATTTTTTCTTTGTCGCTAATTTTATAATAAACAAATATAATGAGTGAAAAAATGAAGATCAAAACAATAGAATTTTTTAATAATTTTCTATTAGGAAAAAAATTAATTTTTTTTTTATTAATATTAGATGTCATTTTGAGTCATTAATAAGTTTTAAAACAATATTTTCAAATTTAATCTTTTTAAAACTTGATTGTTCTGGCAATAAAGACATTTTTGTTAAGCCAGGTTGAGAATTTATTTCTAAAAAATAGATTTTATTTTGTTTTTCATTTAAAATAAAATCAATTCTTGAAAGAGTATTGCATTTAAATATTTGATGAATTTTTAAACCTAATTTTAAACATTTTTTATGATTTTTTTTGCTAATTCTTGCTGGAATATGATGTTTTGAAAATCCCTTTGTATACTTTGCTTGATAATCATAAGAGTCATTTAAAGATATGATTTCAGTAACTTCCAATGGTTCAAAGCTATTCCGTTTTTTTATAACAGAAACAGTCAATTCCTTACCTGAAATATATTTTTCTATAAGAAATTTTTCATTATAATTAAAACTATTTGTAAATTTTTTTAATTTATTAATAAATATATCTAAGTCCTTAAATGATTTGATTATAACCAAACCATTACTTGAGCCACTATTTGAAGGTTTTAAAATAAACTTACCAAATTTTAATTTAATTTTTTTTAAATTAATTGCATTGAAATCTTTAATACTAATAACATCATATTTTGGCGTTAATATTTGATATTTACTAATAATTTTTTTTGACTTAATTTTATCAAAACAGTTTAAAGATGCAATTCTATTAGAATGAGTAACCTTAAATTTGTTTTGTTTCAGAATTTTTTGTATTTTTCCATCTTCTCCAAATGTTCCATGCAATGCATTGAAACATATATAATCATTAGAGTATTTCAATATATCATTTACAAAAGTAGCTGGATTAACGGTAAGAATTTTAAAATTGACTTTTAATTTTTTAAGAGCTCTTACAATTTCTTTTGAAGTATTTAAAGAAACATTGTGCTCCTCATTATATCCGCCCTGTAATACTAGTATCTTTTTCAAACTAATTACCTATAATCTTTATTTCCCACTCGAGTGTAATACCAAATTTTTCTTGGACTTCTCTAATTATTTTTTTACCTAAATTCTCAATATCAATTGCTGATGCCTGACCATGATTTATTATAAAATTTGAATGTAATTTACTTACTGAAGCATCTCCAATATTCATACCTTTACAACCTGCTTTTTCAATTAAAGACGCTGCAAATTCACCAGGTGGATTTTTAAAAGTACTTCCTGAAGTTTTTTCATTAATTGGCTGTGAACTTTTTCGTTTAATTTTAATATAATTTTTTTTTTTAGTTATTTCAGATTTTGATGCATATTCATAACCAAATTCAGCTTTTAGAATAATTAAATCATCTTTTAAATTTGATGATCTATATTTCATTTTTAATTCTTCTTTGTTAAAATATTTAATTTGTCCAAATTTATTTATTGCTAAAATTTTTATTAATTTATCAGCAGTCTGACTTCCGTAACAACCTGCATTCATTTTTACTGCACCTCCAATTGTTCCAGGTATTCCTGTAAAAAATTCAAAATCTTTAATTGATTTTTTTTCTGCAAACTTTGCTAAGTTAATATCTAATACTCCGGCTCCTACACTTAATGAGTTTTTTTTAATTTTGATATTATTAAAATTTTTACCTAATTTTAGAATTAAACCATCAAAACCTTTATCTCTAACCATCAAGTTAGACCCTACTCCTACAATGTAGTATTTTATTTTATCTGCAAAACTAATTACAGTTTTTAAATCAGATATACTATTTATGATTACGTATCCTTCTGCTTTACCTCCTGCGCGAAACCAGGTAGATTTTTTCATATCATAATTCAGCAGTATTCTGCTGCTAATTTTAGATTGAATTTTATAAAGTATATTATTCATTAGTTTTTACAAAACTATGTGCTAATTTAGTTATTGAACCAGCACCCATAAATATAATAATATTATTTTTTTTAGTTTGATCATAAATTACCTTATTTAAATTTTTAGTCCCAACATAAACTACATTTTTGTTTATTTTTTTTAACTTTAAATAAATATTTTTTGACTCATAACCCTTTAATACTTTTTCACCTGCTGGATAAGTGTCCAATAAATATAATTTTTTTATTTTAGATAAAATTTTAACAAAATCATTAAATAATACTTTTGTTCTTGAATATCTATGAGGTTGAAAAACCACTGTAATATTTTTATTAATTTGTTTTGCTCCAGATAAGGTAGCTAAGATCTCTGTTGGATGATGAGCATAATCATCATAAATATTTGCTAAATTTATTTTTCCTAAATGGGTAAACCTTCTCTTAACTCCTATATAATTTTTAAGGGCATCTTTTATATATGAATTTTTAACACCAGCTAAATGTCCAGCAATTATACTGGCAGTTCCGTTGTAAACATTATGCAAACCAATTGCTTTTATTTTATAGGAATATTGTCCTGATCGTTTATTTATTGGAATATTAAATATTAATTTAAAATAGATAAATTCATTTTTAAAATATATATTTTTAATAAAAACATTACTTTTTTTATTTTTAGTTGAAAAAGTAATTATTTTCCTTGTATTGTTTTCATGAATAATCTTTTTTAAATTTTTGTCATCTTCATTTACAATTGCTGTTCCATAAAAAGGTAGGTTAATTATAAATTTATCAAATGCTGAATATAAATTTTTGGATGTCTCATAATAATCAAGATGCTCAATGTCTAAATTTGTTATAATTGAAATTTCATGGGGGAGTCTTAAAAAAGAACCATCACTCTCATCTGCCTCAACTACCATCCATTTACCTTTTCCAAATTTATTGTTTTTTGATAAAGAATTAATAATACCACCATTAACAATCGTAGGATCAAATTTACCTGACTCTAAAATATTTCCAACAAGGCTCGTTGTTGTAGTTTTGCCATGAGAGCCAGCTACAGCAATACATTTTTTATTTTTCATTAACTCAGAAAGCATATCAGCACGAGTAATAATTGGAATTTGTCTTTTTATGGCTTCAAGTATTTCAATGTTTTTTTTATTTATTGCTGAAGAAAAAACAACAGCGTTAACATTCCTTATATTTGTTCTCTTATGACCAATTTTTATTTTAATACCAATTTTTTTTAATCTTTTAACATTCTCGTTCTCAATTTTATCACTACCTAAAACAGTATATCCTATTTCATGCATTAACTCTGCAATTCCTGACATACCTATTCCACCTATGCCAATGAAATATATTTTTAAATTATTTTTTTTGTAAATCATTTTGTATATGCATCCACATTAACTCATTACTATTACGTCTTTTGAACTTACTATATTTATCTAATAAACTGTTATTAAAGCTTTTGTCATCAACAACATTTCTTAAAAATGAAATAATTGTATCAAATTCCATCATATTTTTATTTATCAAAATAGCACATTCAGATTCTGTAAGTATTTTTGCATTTTCTAGTTGATGATTATCTTTTGCTGATGGTAGTGGTAAAATTATTGCTGGAATTTTATAATTTATTAAATCATTAATTGTACCAGCTCCAGACCTGCAAAGTGCTATATTAGTTTTGCTAAGAATATTATCAAAGTTATGAAAAAAACTTTTAATTTCATATTTATAGTTATTTTTGTTTAACAAAGATTTAATTTGATCTTCCATTTTTTTTGGACTTTGAACAAAAAAATTTATATTTTTAAAAGTAGATATTTTTTTTATTTCATTAATAATTTTAATAAAAACATTAAGAATATCTATAGATCCCTGACTTCCTGCAAAAACTAAAAAATTAATATTTGTATGTTTTTTACTTTTTTCATATGTAATGTTATCATTTGTTTTTTGTGGTAGACCAACAACATGAGTTTTATTTTTAAACTTCTCAATACTTAGATATTCTTTATCAAAATTTACGAAAATTTTACTTGAATGACTAGAGAAAAGTCTGTTTGATTGTCCGATTATAGAGTTTTGTTCGTGAATATATAATTTTGTTTTAAAAAAAAATTTAAATAGAACAAAACAAACTAAAGGTGCAGTAGAAGCGTAACTTCCAAAAGAAATAACTATTTTTGGTCTTAATTTAATAAAAATTAACAAAGATTGTATAAAACCTATAAATAATTTTATAAGTCCAAATAGTTTAAAATATATATTCCCAGTTAAGTGCGAAGAATATATTTTAAATATTTTATTTTTATCAATATTGTTTATGTATTTATATCCACGATAATCAGTTAACAAAAATACATTATTTTCATTTTTTTTTATGTAATTAAAAAAATTAAGTGAAGGAATAACATGCCCTCCAGTTCCTCCAGTAATTATTAATATATTATTTTTAATCATTTTTTATATTTGTTAACGATAAAAGAAAACCAAATAGTATACTGGTTGCAAGCATTGAAGAACCTCCATAACTTACAAAAGGTAATGTCATACCTTTAGTGGGGATCATACCAAGAGAGCTAAGAATATTGATTAAACTTTGAAGTCCAAATGAACACGTTAGTCCAGAAATAGCAATAATTTTATACGGATTGTTAACTTTAAGTACTTTAAGTAGGGTTTTAATAACAATAGATAAAATTATAATTAAGATTATTATACAAAAAATTAAACCAAGTTCTTCTCCAGCTACTGCAAAAATAAAGTCAGTACTTGCATCAGGTATTTTTTCTTTTAAATCACCCTGTCCTGGACCTTTTCCAAAAATTCCACCAGATTTAAATGCCATCAAACTAAGATCTATTTGATATGTATCCGCATTTCCAAGAAAAGAATCAACTCTACTTCTAACATGGTCTAAAGAAAAATATGAAATTATTGAAATAAATAAAATTAATATTAAACCACATATTACAAGCATCATCGGTAAACCAGCAATAAAAAGTTGACAAAAAAAAGTTGCTGAAATTAAAATTGTCATACCTAGATCTGGCTGAAGTAATACTAGAAAAATTAAACTAAAAAACGAAATAAAAGTTATGGATAAAAAATATTTTTCACCTTTAATAGATTTAGAAATTCCCCAAGATGTTAAAATAATAAAAAAAGGTTTTATAACCTCTGATGGTTGAAAAGAAAAATTAAATATTCTCAGCCAACGTTTTGATCCTTTAACTTCAAATTCAAAAAAATAAATTGATATTAAAAATGTTAATAAAACTATAAATCCTAATAAAGCAATTCTTCGAATATTTTTATTACTTTGTTGTGATAACAATAAAATAATAATTATTCCAAGTATAAAAAATATTGTGTGACGATTTATAAATAAAAAATTTTGATTTATTGAATAAGATAGCAATACCCCTAATAGTCCAAGAGTAAGTATTAATATAAAATTTAACCTATCAATTGATTTCCAAAAATTTTTCAAAATCATTTTTTTAATTTTTTTAATATTAATTTATTAAAATAAGCACCTCTTTTTTCAAAATTTTCAAACTGATCAAAAGAGGCACATGCAGGTGCAAATATAATTGTTGCTTTCTTATTTTGAAATGACAGATCATTCCAGAGATTATTAACTACATCATTTAAATCTTTTTTTATTTTAGTAACTTTTGGTAACTTTATTTGGTTATTAATTAAAAATCTAGATTTACCAAAAATATATATCTGTCTAATTTCATTTTGGAACTTGCAAAACTTTTCAAAACCACTCTCTTTAGCTATACCGCCTAAGATCAAATAAATATTTTTTTTATTTTCAAGAGTTGGTAATGAAGAACTAATATTTGTTGCCTTACTATTGTTAATTATTTTCTTTGATTTAGAATTATGTACAGTTATTGACCGATATGGTAATCCTTTATAAATTTTAATGCCTTTATGAAAAAATTTAATTGGTACTTTTAGATATTTACATACGATATAAGCAACTAAAATACTTTGAATATTATAAGAAGCTTGCAAGTCATTTGAGATATTTAATAGTTTAATTTTCTTATTTTTATTAAAATAATTATCAACTAAATTTCCATCTTTGTAATAAATATCAGCATTTATATTTTTTGTGGAAAAGGAAATTTTATTTTTAATTTTATTATTCTTGAAAATTCTTTTTGAATAATCATCATCTATAGAAATTAAATTAATACTCTTATTTCCATTATTAAAAATATTTTTCTTAGCTGATATATAATTTTTTATATTCTTATATCTATCCAGATGGTCATTTGATAAATTTAAAAGTATAGAAATTTTTGAATTAAAATTTTGTATAGTTTCAAGCTGGTATGAACTTAACTCAATAACGTGATGGGTATATTTAATATTACTATTTATTGCATTACACAAAGAATTGCCCAAGTTTCCTCCAATAAAAGTTTTTGTATATTTTTTTTTTATAATGCCTCCAAGCAAATTAGTCGTTGTAGATTTTCCATTTGTACCCGTTATGGCAATAATTTTTTCATATTTTAGATTATCATTATAGAGATTTAAATCTCTTTTCAATTTAGGTTTTTTAACGTTATCAAATCTTTTATCCTTTATGGAAATACCAGGAGTAAGATATATATTATTATAATAATTTAAATTTTTTTTGTTAATTTTTTTAAATCTAAGTTTAGGAATTTTTTTATTTACTAATTCTCTTATTTTTTTATTATCATCCCAGCAGTCAAAAAATATTTTTTGTTTGTATAAAAATTTTATTAAAGATATTCCACTTTTATTTAAACCATAAACATAATTTGACATTTATCTTATCTTTAGTGTAGCGAGACTCAAAAGAGCTAGCACAAAAGTAATAATCCAAAACCTTATTACAATTGTTGACTCAGCCCATCCTTTTTTTTCATAATGATGATGTAATGGCGCCATTCTAAATACTCTTTTACCAGTAAGTTTAAAACTAATAACCTGTATAACAACTGACATAGTTTCTAGAACAAACAAACCTCCCGCAATTGCTAAAACAATTTCATGTTTAACCATTAATGCAATAGATCCTAAAGTTGCTCCTAATGCCAAGGACCCTGTATCACCCATAAATACTTTTGCAGGTGGTGCATTATACCATAAAAAACCTAGTGCTGATCCAATTAAAGCTCCACATAAAACTGATAATTCACCTGTCCCAGGAATATAATGTATTAATAAATAATCTGAAAAAACAAAATTACCTGAAACATAAGATATAAAAGCAAAAGTCATAGCTACGATCATAACAGGTACAATCGCCAATCCATCTAAACCGTCTGTTAAATTAACAGCATTAGCTGAGCCAACTAAAATGAATAATGAAATTAGTATAAAAAAATATCCAAAATTAATTATTAAATTTTTAAAGAAAGGAAATGCTATTGTTGTATCTATTTTATTATCTAGAATTTTCATAATAATTAAAGAAATAATTAATGCGCAAATTATTTGAAAAATTATTCTCGTAATTGCTTTTAACCCATTGCTTGAGTTTGATTTAATTTTTTTATAATCATCAATAATTCCAATTAAGCCAAAAGTAACTAGTGCTAATAATCCTGTCCACATAAAACTATTTTCTAAATCACCCCATAAGATTGATGAAAAAAACACACTGATTATTATTAATACACCTCCCATTGTAGGTGTTCCTGCTTTTGCAATTATATGAGTTTCAGGACCATCATCTCTTATAGGTTGACCATAAGGCTGTATCTTTGAAAGTTTATCAATTAAAAATTGTCCAAAAATTAATGATAAAAACAATGAAGTTAAAATAGATGCGCCTGTACGAAATGTAATGAAATTGAATAAGTTTAGAAAACTATATTGACTAACTAATTCTTGAGCTAATATTTTAAACAATTTTATCTTTCGAATTTTTCTTTATTAATTTAACAAATTTATTTACTTCTGTTAAATTTGAACATTTAGCCATTATCATGGCTTTTTTATGGAGATTATTATTAAGATAACTCATAATTCCTTTACTAGTGTTTCTGTAAATATATTTAACTTTAGAATTAGGTGACTTTTTTAAAGCTTTTTTAAACAAGTCGCCAGACAAAATAATAATATCAAACGAATGTTTATTGGTTTCTTTTAATACGTCGAGATGAAAATTCACTTTATTTAACCCAAGTTCATTCATGTCACCTAATATTAATATTTTTTTTACTCCCTTCTTTTTTATTTTTGAAAAATTTATAATACTTTGGATCATTGTTTCAGGATTTGCGTTATAAGATTGATCAATTAGTTCTATAGCGACTCCGTTAATAAGAATTTTATGAATACTACCTCTTCCCTGAACAAGTGGGCGTTTGTTAATGTTTTTGAATATTATATTTGTATCGATTTTATTTATAACGAAAAAAGTAAGGACAAATAACAAATTACTTATGTGGCTGTCTTCAAATTTTTTTATAAAAAAAGAAAAATTTTTATTTAATATTTTTAAATCTATTTGATTTTTTGATGAATTTTCTTTTATACTTTTAACGTAACTTTCTTGACCAAATCTTCCTATCTTAATAATTCTTTTTAATTTTTGTCTAATTGCAAAATTATTTATAATTTTTTCTTCATTTGTTTTCATTTGAAAGTATAAAATCTTAGCATTCGAATTATAATTTTTATTAAAAATATCAGATTTCTCGATAGCAATATTTTTTTTATTTTTAAAATTTTCTAAATGGGTAGATAATATATTTGTTATAAACATTTGAGATGGTTTGACTAAATTTGTTAAGTCTCTTACTTCATAAAAATTATTTGTACCAATTTCAAAAATTGCATATTTTGAATTAATATTAATATTTAAAATTGAAATAATTACCCCTAGTTGATTGTTATAACTTTTAATTGAAGCAGAAACTTTGTACTTTTTCTCTAAAAAAAATTTTAAATATTCCTTTAATGAAGTTTTCCCAGCACTTCCAGTGATACCAATAACTTCTCCTGAAAATAATAATCTTTTCTTTATTGATATATTTTTCAAAAAATTAAATATATCATCTACATGAAGTAAGTTTTCTTTTGTATTTAAAGGAATGTCTTTTTTATCTGTGACACAATATTTTGCTCCGGCAGAAAAAGCATCGTTAATAAATCTATTCCCATGATATTTTTTTCCTCTTAAAGCTATAAAAATATCATTTTTTTTTATATCTTTACTATTTATTTTAATCTTATTAGAATTTTCAATTATAAATTTTGATATTTTATCTTTTAGATTCATAGTTATTTTATAAAATTCTTTGCTATTTTATAATCATCAAATAAGTAATTTTTATTTTTTATAATTTGAAATTTTTCATGACCTTTACCAGCAATTATCAAAATATCATTTTTATTTATCTCTGAGATTGCAGTATGTATAGCTTGACGTCTATTAGGAATATCTTTAGCTTTAGAGCAATATTTTTTAAGAGTTTTTCTTATCAAACTTGGATTTTCGTTTCTAGGATTATCATCAGTTATGTAAACTCTTTCAGCATATTTATTTGCAATTAATGCCATTTTTTTTCTTTTACCTTTATCTCGTTCGCCACCACATCCAAATACTAATGATGGTTTAAATAAGTTGCTTGAATATGTCTCTAGTAAAATCTGAAGCGCATCAGGGGTATGAGCATAATCAATAATAATTTTTGAAGATTTATTTTTATAATTTATTTCTTCAAATCTTCCTGGTGCAGATCTTAATTTTTCCAAACTTTCAATTATTTTTTTTGGACTAATTTTAATGGCTAGAGCACAAGCAATACTACATTCTAAATTTTCCATTTGAATTTTATTCATGTTCAAATTTTTTATATTGTAAATTTTTTTATAAATATGTAATTTTAAATATTTTTTTTGTTCAAAAAAAACATCCTTTGAACCAAATATAATTATTTTTAAATTTCTTGACTTTACTTCAGATAAGAAATTTTTGTAATTTTTTAATCGAGAGTTAATAATTGCTGTACCGCGATTATTAAGAAACTTAGAAAATAATAATAACTTACTCTGCATGTAATTTTTAAAAGTCTTGTGATAATCTAAATGATCACGTGAAAGATTAGTAATAGCTGCAATATCTATTTTTAAATTATGATATCTACCTTGTTGCAAACCATGACTTGATGCCTCAGATATAAAAATATTATCATTTTTTCTACTTGAATATGCAAACTGATATAATTCTAAATTACTTGGAGTTGTTAAAGATGCCTCTCTTATTTTTTTATAATTTTTATAATATCCAATAGTTCCTGATATCTTTGTTTTAAAATTATTTATTTTACAAATTTGTGCAAGATAAAATGAAACTGAAGTTTTTCCATTAGTACCAGTTATTGCAATAGATTTTTTTGGACTAAAAGGTTGTCGAACATTAAGTAATTTGTTAACTTCACTTTTAAGATCTTCTACAATAACTTGTGTGATTGATATATTTTTAAAATATATGTTGGTTAAAATTGTATTTAAACCATTAGAAATTGCATCTTTTAAGTATTTTTTTTTAAAATTTTTTTCTTTGTTAATAACTAAAAGAGTGTTTGAGCTAACTTCTTTCGAATGATCTGTAATAAATTTTATTTTTTTTTTACTTAGTTTACCTACAATTTTAGCATTAATACATATTTTTTGAATATCACAGAAAAGCATATTTGGTTTTATATAATTTTTTTATGTCTGCTTTAAGAAGATTATTTTTCTCAAAAGGGGGAATATTTAAAATCTTAATCATTTCTAAAATAATTTTTTTAACAAGCGGTGCATTTACAACTGCACCAGTCATTCTTTGTTTAGAATTTTCTGGTTTTTTTGGATATTCAATAGCTGTGTAGATAATATAGCGTGGATTATTAATAGGAAAAACCCCAATAAATGATGTCATATTTCTATCCTTGTAGTAACCCCCTTTAGGATTTAACAACTCAGAAGTTCCTGTTTTGCCTCCTATCATATATCCATCAATTTTTACTCTAGGGCCTGTAAATTTTGTCTTTGTAATTACTGCATTTAATAAATTTAAAAAATAACCAGACGTTTCTTTTTTCAACAAAATATTATTTTGTGTTTTAATTTTTTTATCTAAAACAAAAGTTGGATTCACTGTGTATCCTTTATTTGCCAAAGTAGCGTAAGCTTTTACTAAGTGTAAAGGAGTAATTGAAAAGCTATGACCAAAGCCAATTCTTGTTGTTTCGTGTAATCCCCAATTATTTGGATTTGCAAGTGGCTTTTCTACTTCTAAAGATTCAACATTTATTTTTTCAAAGAAACCTAATTTTTTCAAAAATTCTTTTTGAGAATTTTTTCCTATTTTTAAAGCTATTTGAGCAGTACCAATATTGGATGACTCAACTACAATTTTTTCAACATCATAAAGCCCATCTTCTTTATAACTATCATGATCTTTTACACCTTTTATACTTTTTTTAATGTCAAAAATCATGTTTGAATCAATAACATTATAGTCAAAAGCGTTAGCAGCAGTTAACGGTTTGAAAGTTGAACCCATTTCATAGTTAGATTGGAGTACGCGGTTGATTAAATTTTTTTTACTAAAGTTTTTAATATTTGGATTAAAATCTGGATAACTTACAGATGATAAAATTTCTCCATTTGAAATATCTAAAACTAATGCTAAACCTGACTCAGCTTCATAATAATTTATAGTGTTTACTAAATTACTCCTTATCGATTGTTGGAGATTTATATCAATAGAAAGAAAAATATCATTTGAAGATAATAGAGGTTTATCATAAAATCTTTCGATGCCTCTTTGGCCATTTTGATCAATATCTACAAAACCAACTAAATGCGAAACATTATTTTCATAAGGATACAATCTTTTTTTTTCGTTTTCAAATTTCAAGTGTATTTCACCTAAATCAATAATTTTTTGATGCTCTAAAGGAGTTATATTTCTTTTTAAATATATAAAATTTTTTTTACTTGATAATTTACTTTCTATAATTTTTTTATCTATATTTAAAATTTTTTCCAATTTTTTAGATAATGAAACAGTATTTTTTAATTTATTAGCTTCAGCATATAGAGATTTTGATTCTACTGTAGCAGCTAAAACTAGCCCATTTCTGTCGTATATATTACCTCTATTATAATTTTTTTTAGTTGAAAATTTTGAAGTATCATCAAAATAACTTGATATAGAAATATAACTTATTCTATAAAATGCAGAGCAAAAACAAAAAGTAAATACCAAAACTGAAAAAAAAATTCGTTTATGAAAATTTTTTAAAGAATCAGAATCAAATAAAATAGGTTTATTATTAAACACGTTATTTAATTTTTACCAAAATAACTCTCTTCTGATTATCGTCAACAATATCAGAGAGTGAAACAATTTTTTTTTCAGGATGATCTTCTGTAAAAGAAAAATAAATATTATGAAGTTTTTCTAAATAATTTAGATTATTATAAAAAGAGAATTCTATTTGGTTTATTTGCAATTGTTCTTTTTCGCTTTCAATATTTTGTTGTATTTGGTTATTAGAAACTTCAAGATTTCTTGTTAAATTACCTGTAAAAATAGATAAAAAAACAACTATAAAATTTATGAAAAGAAAAAATACAATTTGTTTTGAGTATCTCATATTTTATTTTTTTTGTGCCACCCGAAGCTTAGCTGATCTAGATCTTGGATTATTATTAATCTCAAAATCCTTTGGTCTTAAAGGTTTTTTGGTGATTATCTTTAAGGTTATAGGACCAAGATCAGCTAAGTCCGGGAGGTGGCGGGAGGAACGCCATCGTTTACCACTTTTGTGGTTAAAAAAATCTTTCACAATTCTATCTTCTAGACTTTGGAAAGAAACTATTATTAGCAAACCATCTTTTGCCAAAAGATCTTCAGATTTTTCTAGAGCTATTTTCAATTCATTCAATTCATCATTTATAAATATTCTAAGTGCCTGAAAGGTTTTAGTTGCTGGGTGAATTTTTTTATAAGAATTAGAGAGTGGAACTGATTTCTTAATAATTTCTGATAATTCTAGAGTATTTTCAATAGATTTTTTAGTTCTATTTATAACTATATTTCTAGCTATTCTTCTAGAAAATTTTTCTTCACCAAATTCAAAAATAATATCTGCAAGTTTTTTTTCATCAAAGGAATTGATTACTTCAAATGCATTTAAATTGGAGGAACCCATCTTCATATCTAAGGGTCCTTTTTTTTGAAAAGAAAAGCCTCTCTCAGGATCATCGATTTGATTTGAGCTTACACCTAGATCAAATATAATTACATCAAATTTGTCTTTAGAATTTTCTGATTTTTTCAATACTTCATCAATTTTACTAAATTTTTCATTAAAAAGAATTAAATTATCAAAATCTTTATTTAATTCTTCGAAAAAAACTCGTGATATAGGGTCTCTATCAATAGCAATTAACTTATTAATTTGAAATTTATTAAGTATAGCTTTTGAATAACCTCCACCTCCAAAGGTAGCATCAATTATATTAATTTTTTTATTAACTGGTACAAAAGATATTACTTCCTCTAGCATTACTGGTACATGATTGTTATTCATCTGTACCACCTAAAATTTTGCTTAAAGTTTTTTTGTTAACATTTATACGTTTTCTTGATCTTTGTTGTAGTTCTTGTGCAGTTGCTGGGTTTACAATCTGAAAAAAATAACCTTGACCAATAAATGCAACTTCGTTTTTTATTGATGCAAAATTTTTTAAATTTTCAGGTAATAAAAATCTTCCTTCTTTATCAAGATTTGTTGGAAGCATTTCTGAAAATATTGAAGTTGTAAAATCATCATGTTCGTCTGAGAAAAAATCTAAATTATTTATTCTCGTTGCTATTTCTTTAACCCTAAGAACACTCAATCCCTCAATCGCTTTGTTTTTTAGAGATTTAAGTAAAATAATTTGGTTTTTATGATCTTTTGGAAGTGAACTTCTAAATATAGAGGGGAGCGAAACTCTTCCTTTTTTATCAATTTTATTAAAGAATGTTGAAACGAATAAATCCATGGTATTTTTTGGGTTATCATGGGATTATATGGTCGTCAATGGGATAACTCTAAAAAATATAGTTTGTTGCTATTTTGTTCTATTAAATTTTATAGATGATGCATAAGCCGGGTTCTGTAAATTACAATGTAAAATGATGATCATTAATCTAGGATAATTGTTTCCAATTATCTCAAGCGGCCTACCCGAATAACGCAGCTGGAAACTGATTGTTATTCCTATTTGGCCTTACTCCAAAAAGGGTTTACACTGCCTTTATTGTTACCAATAAAGCGGTGAGCTCTTACCTCACCTTTTCACCCTTACCTGCTAATTAGTAGGCGGTATATTTTCTGTTGCACTTTCCCTAAGCTCGCACTTGCCAGGAGTTACCTGGTTTTTTTTCCAGAGGAGCCCGGACTTTCCTCTTGCCTAAACAAGCGATCATCGCATCATCTATTTTAGTCATTATCTATTTTTTTAACTTAGTCAATATTATGTTTAAAAAGTGTAATTCAATAACGTTAAATATATTTTTTTTATTATAAAAATTACTTTTATAAACTTTATATCTACTATTATATATTGAAAGTAATTGATTTATTTTATATTTTTTTCTTAAATTACGAACATCATACCCAATATATCCAAGCCAAAAAATAATTTTTTTTTCCTTAGAGTTGATTTGATTTTTTTTATACCAATTATTTAATACATTTTTAATTTCACTAACATTTGAGAGTTTTTTTATTTTAAATGATATTTTTTTTTCTTCAAATATATGCCATGGAAAATTTGTGCCAGGATCAATCTTTCTATATGGTGCAACATCTGAATGACCTAAAATATTATGTGGTTTAATTTTATATTTTTTAATTAATAATTTTAAAAGTTTTATTAGAGAATTTATAAGTTCTTTTGTATATTTATTATGATTTTTTAAAGGTAAATAATCTAACTCTATACCTATTGATTGAGAGTTAATATCTTTTTCACCTTTCCAGTAAGATTCGCCTGCATGCCAAGCTCTTTGATTTTCTGGTACTAAATTATAGATTGCTCCAGTTTTTGAAATTAGATAATGAGCGCTTACTCTGTTTTTTTTTGCACATAAATATTCGATTGATTCGTTAATTGATTTCAATGCAGTATAGTGAATAATTATCAAATTAATTTTATTAGATATTCTTTTATTAAAATTTGGAGATTTAAATTTATGAATTAATTTCATTCAAATTTTCCTATATTCAATATATAGCTAATATATGATTTTAAGGTCTATACTGATTAGCATACTTTTAGTTTTTATTTCAAATTGTTCAAGCAACTTAGATAAACAGGACTCTACTTTTGACAAAAAAGAGATAGATTCACCTGAAAAGCTGTATGTTCAAGCAATGCAAAAACTAGATAAGCAACAATATGATGAGGCATTAAATATTTTTAAGAATATTGAAAAAATTTATCCATTGTCTAACGAGTCAATCCAATCTCAAATTATGTCTGGTTTTATTGATTATGTAAGACTTGATTATGATTTGGCTATTATAAAGTTTACAAAACTTATAAATAAATACCCCACACTGGAAAACATTGATTATGTCTATTACATGAAAGCTATTTGCCATTATGAACAAATTACTCATGAAGGCTTGGATGGTAAAAATAATCTATTAGCATTAGAGAGCTTAGAACAAGTTACAAATAGATTTCCTAAAAGCAAATACTCAAAAGATAGTCATCAAAAAATTATATTAGTTAAATCCAATATAGCTGCAAAACATATGACGATTGGAAGGTTTTATCAAAAAGAAGATAAATACACTGCAGCCCTAAATAGATATAATATTGTTGTTGAAAATTTTTCAGAAACTAAATTCATACCAGAGGCTTTATATCGTATTTCTGAGATATATTACTCAATCGGAATGATCGAAGACTCTAAAAAAACTGCTGCTATTTTAGGTTACAATTATCCCAATTCAGAATGGTACGAGTTAAGTTATAAAAATTTAACAAAAAAAGAAGAGGGTTCAATTTTACTGAATACTATTGATAAAATATTTGATTAATGAAATACAAAAAAGATGAGGAAAAAGTAATTAAACGTCTGAAAGAACTTTCGTTTTTAATAAAAAAACATAACCACCACTATCACTCTCAAGATAAACCAATAATTACAGATAATGAGTATGATAAATTAGTAAAAGAAAACTTGGATTTAGAGAATAGATTTCAGCAACTTAAATTAAAATCTAGCCCTAACAATATAGTTGGTAGCAAAGTTTTAAAAAAATTTAAAAAATCCAATCATCTTAGCCCTATGCATTCTCTAGCAAATGGATTTAATGAAATTGATTTACAAGAATTTGATGAAAGAATAAAAAAGTTCCTAAGTTTAGATATCAAAGAAAATTTAGAGTATATTTGTGAACCTAAAATTGATGGTTTGTCGCTAAACTTAACTTATGAAAATGGTCATTTAATTAGTGCGGCAACAAGAGGAGATGGGAATATTGGTGAAGATGTATCTAAAAATATTACAAATATAAAAAATATACCAAAAAAACTTAAGAACAAATATCCCGATTTAATTGAAATCAGAGGAGAGGTTTTTATCACCAAATTAGACTTCGAAAAAATTAATTTAGAACTTGATGAAAAAAATAAATTTTCAAATCCCAGAAATGCTGCTGCTGGTAGTCTTAGACAACTTGATTACAATATAAGTAGATCACGACCTTTAAAATTTTTAGCTCATGGAATTGGTAAATCTTCAAAAGATTACCTAGAATTTGACAGTTTTTATAAAGGTATTGAAGCGTTTGGAATTAAACGGAGTAAATTATATTTAAAAACCTTTAATTTAGAGTCGGTATATAAATTCTATGAAGATATTGATAAAAAAAGAAGTAACCTTGATTATGATATCGACGGTATTGTTGTAAAATTAAACAATTTGTCTAAACAAAGAAGACTTGGAGTTGTAGGTAAAAACCCTAGATGGTCTATTGCTCTAAAATTTTCAGCTGAAAAAGCGACAACATTAATAAAAAATATTGAATTTCAAGTTGGGAGAACTGGATCAATTACCCCTGTAGCAAGATTGGAAAGTGTAAATTTAGGAGGAGTTGTAATTTCAAATGCTACACTTCATAATTTTGATGAAATCAAAAAAAAGAATATCCAAATAGGAGATATCGTAGAAATTCAAAGAGCTGGTGATGTAATTCCACAGGTACTTAAGGTTTTGGAAAAAAATAAAAATGATAATATACCCATAAAAATTCCGACAAAATGCCCTGTTTGTAGAAGCCCAGCCTATAAAGAAAAAAAAGAGGCAGTTCTAAGATGTTCAAATACTTATGGCTGCTATGCGCAAAAAATTTCACAAATTGTTCATTTTATAAGTAAAAAAGCTCTAAACATTGATGGATTTGGTGAAAAACAAGCTAAACAATTATTTGATTTAAAGTTAATTAGTAATGCCTCAGATATTTTTTTTCTTCAAAAACACGAAAAAATAATTAAAAATTTAGAGGGATGGGGGGAGTTATCATTTGAAAATTTGATTTCAGCAATTGAAAAATCTAAAACAATTTATTTAGATAAATTTATATATTCTTTAGGTATAAGATTTATTGGTGAAATAAACGCAGAAATTTTAGCGAAAGAATTTAAAAATATTAATAATTTTTTATCATCATCACACGATGTAAAATTGCTTACTAATGTGGACGGTCTTGGCCCTAAGGCAATCACTTCTATAAAAGAATTTTTTTCATATGAGAAAAATAAAACACTAATACAAAAACTATCCAAAATTTTAGATATTAAAGAAAATATTATTCATAGTAAAAAAAATTTTTTTAATGGAAAAAATATAATTTTTACTGGAACACTAAATACTATTTCTAGAGAGGAAGCTAAGCATAAAGCAAAAGAAGTAGGAGCAAAAATACTTTCTAATGTTAGCATTAATACTGATTATGTTATAGTTGGTGATAAACCAGGCTCTAAAGCAAAGAAGGCAAATGAGTTAAAATTAAAAATACTTAATGAAAAACAATTTTTAAGTAAAATTACTAATTAGAATTTAAAAATTTTAAATATACTTTTCTTTTTCCATATTTAATAAATTCTACTTCAGCTGTTTCATTGTCTAATTGTAAGATAGTCCCTTTTCCAAACTTTTTATGAAAAACTATATCATTTTGAGATAAATTTTTTTCATAAGACATATCTTGATTAAATTCCCAATCTATTAGTGTTTTTTTATTTTCCAATAATCTTTTTCTTCCTGGAGTTAAATAATCACTTGAGATGTTTTCATTATCAACAAAATCATTTAAAAAATCATTTTCTTGAACAAAATTTGAGTCGTTTAAGTCAATAAGCTCTTTTGGTAATTCTGAAATAAAACGCGATGGAGTATTATAATCATGTGAAGCAAATGAATATCTATTTTGATTTACATAAGAAATTTGTATTTTTTTTCTAGCTCTAGTAAGCGCAACATATGCTAATCTTCTCTCTTCTTCTAAACCTTTATTTCCTAGCTCATCTATGGATCTTTGACTTGGAAATACTCCTTCCTCCCAACCCGCCAAAAAAACATAATCAAATTCTAACCCTTTAGCACCATGCATAGTCATTAAACTTATGGTGTTAGCATTTGTATTTGCAATATTTTCCATAACTAGACCAACGTGCTCAAGAAACCCCTCTAAGTTTTCAAAATCTTTTAAACTTTCTATAAATTCATTTATATTATCAATTCTAGATAAATTCTCTGGATTTTTAGAGTTTTCTATTTCTGTTTCTAAATACTCAATATATTTAGAGTCTTCCAATACTGCCTTTGTTAAATCAATATGATCGAAATTTTTTTTTACCTTTTGCCAATTTAGTACGTTCAAAATAAAATTGCTAATTTCAGAATTTACTTTTGTTTTCTTTTCTTCAATAAATTTTCTAGATGCATCAAACATACTAATATTGTTTATTCTAGCCATTTGATTAATTTTACTAATAGTTGTTTTGCCTATACCTCTTTTTGGAATATTTATTACTCTTTCAAAAGCTAAATCATCTGAAATATTATTAATCAATCTTAAGTATGCAATAATATCTTTTATCTCTTTTCTTTCATAAAAGCGAAGACCACCAATAATTTTGTAAGATAGTCCAATTGATATCAATCGATCTTCAAAAGATCTTGTATGTGCCGCAACTCTAAATAAAATAGCTATTTCTGAAAGCTCAACTTTATTTTGAACTAATGTTTCAATTTGGTTAGTTGTGTAAATTGCTTCTTCCTTAGTTTCCCAAAATCCATTTATTGTAATTTTCTCTCCGGTCTCATTTTCACTCCATAATTTTTTTCCATACCTGTTTTTATTCTTATCAATAAGTAATGATGCACACTCAAGGATATTTTTTGTTGATCTATAATTTTGTTCTAATCTAATGATATTGGGATCATGAAAGTTTTTTTTAAACTCCAATAAATTTGTAACATCTGCACCTCGCCAAGAATAAATTGATTGATCATCATCCCCTACACAACAGATATTTTTATGTCCCTGATATAAATATTCTAACCATTTTTGCTGAATAAAATTTATATCCTGGTATTCATCAACTAAAATATAGCGAAATAAACCTTGATAGTGTTTTTTTATATCTTCATTTTCTCTAAATAATTTTATACAAAGAAGAATAAGATCTCCAAAGTCAACACAGTTAATCCTTAATAATTCTTCCTGATATATTTTATATACCTTTCTTAATTCTTCATCATTATTTCTATATTTATTGGGTTTTAACTCATTAGCAAAGACACCTTTATTTTTTAAATTATCAATTGCATTTGCGAAAAATTTAGGTGATATTTCCTTAATATCAATATTTTCTCTATCGCAAATTTTTTTAATTAATTTAACCTGATCATCTGAGTCTATTATTATAAAATTTTTTTTTAAATTTACTTTTTCAAAATTTTTTCTTAAAATTTTCAGTGAAAGAGAATGGAAAGTCCCTAACCACATTCTGTCAATTGGAAAATTAAGCATATCAGATACTCTAGATTTCATTTCTGCAGCTGCTTTATTAGTGAATGTGACTGCTAAAATTTCATTTGGTTTTAGAATTTTTTTTACTAACAAATGCAAAAGTTTATAAGTAAGCACTCTAGTTTTACCACTACCTGCTCCTGCTAGAACTAATGTTGATCCAGAAACAATCTCCACAGCTTCTCTTTGCGATTCGTTAAGAGATTTTAGGTAATTATCCATATTTTCTGACACAATTTTGTTATAAAAGTTATATAATAATCAAAAATTAAACTATATATTATATAAATAGATCATAATAACAGCTTTTAAAATGAATAAATTTATACAATTTTCAATAACTTTTTTATTTGTTTCTCTAAGTAATCACGTTTTCTCCGCAGCTTCAGATGATGTTAAAACTAACCCTGAAGATTTTGAAACTTCAACATATGAAGATGAAATCTATGATCCTTTAGAAGGCATTAATAGAGCAATTTTTAGTTTTAATAATACTGCTGACAGAATTATTTTAGAACCTGTTGCAAAGGGCTACAAAAAACTCCCAAGCCCAGTTCAATCAGGGTTAGGTAATTTTATAAACAATCTTAAACTACCATTAGCTGCTTTTAATCAATTGCTTCAAGGTCAAGGTGAAAATGCTGTCGAGTCAACTGGAAGATTTATAATAAACTCAACTATTGGTATATTTGGATTAATTGATGTCGCAGATAATATTGGACTTGAACAAAAAGAAGAGGATTTTGGTCAAACATTGGCAACATGGGGTGTGGGTGATGGATTTTATGTTGTATTACCATTATTCGGACCATCGAACTTAAGAGATACTACAGGAATGATAATGACAATGATGACCGACCCAATTAATGCATATGCAACAAATCAAGGTCAATCATGGGCAATACCTATGAGAACTGCAGCAAATGCAGTTGACCAAAGATCGCAGATAATTGACGAGGTAAATGCCTTAAGAGATAACTCAGTTGATTATTATGCTGCCGTTAGAAGCTCTTATTATCAAAATAGAAAAGCAGCCATTATGAATACTGATGATGACGTTTTAACTCCACTTCCCTTAATAAGTATTGAATTTGAATAATGAAATTAACAAAACATTTATTTTTCATTCTTATTTCTTTTATCTCTATACAAGCAAATGCAAACGAAGCTAAAAACTGGCTGAATAGTGAGATTGATTTAATTATTTCAGCTTACAAAAATGAAAATTTACCCAATGAAAATAAATTTTTGATGGTAGAACAAACTATAAATAATAACTTTGCTGGTACTGGAATTGCAAAATTTGTAGCTGGTAAAAGTTGGAACAAAGCATCAAAAGATGTAAAATTAGAGTATATAAAACTATTCAAAAGACATTTAGCTCTAAATATTTCTTCAATGATGCAAGGTTATTCAAATCAAAAATATCAATTAACAGATTCTAGATATGATGAAAAAAATAAAGTTACTTTAATTGATATGGAAATATTTTCTGACACAGGGTCAATACAGGTTACGTGGAGAGTAAAAAAATCTAAAGATAGATTTTTTGTTATTGATCTTTTAGTTGCTGATATTTCTTTAGTTGTTACAAAAAGATCTGAGTTTAATTCAATGCTTAAAACTGTTGATTACAACTTATTTGAATTTAATAAAAAATTACTTGCTCAAAATGAATCTAGTTACCAAAAAATAACAAATTAAATTATTTTTTTAATTTAATTATCTCACTATCACCTAAAAAATCTGGCTGCTTTAGTTTAGTGTTCATATTGTAAATAGCTCTTTGATTAGAGGACTTAATAATACCTTCCATGGCCTCTAATACATGCACTGCTAAATCAAGAGAACACCTAGCCTGTCTTTGATTACTTATCGCATCAATCATATCTGATAGACCTATACCCCTGTAATTAGCGATTTTGACACCATTATTATCTGTTTTATTAGGTATGCCTAATAACATCTTATCATTATTAATAACTTGCCAGTCTTCTTCTTTATTAGACATTAAAATATCCCCACTAAAGAAATTGGGATCAGGAACAATCATAGAGCCTTCAAGTCCATATAATTCTATAGTCGTATGTTTATGTTTCCAAACATCCCAAGAACAAAAAAACTGAATTTTAGCATTATTATGAAATTCTAGAGTGCCCATTAATGTTGTTGGAGTTTCAACTTTTATTTTTTCTCCTTTTCTTGGTTCACTCGTAATAACACGTTCTGAAGTAGCGGTACCACTCAATGAAGTAATTGATTTGATTGGCCCTATTAGATTTACCAATTGGGTAATGTAATACACTCCCAAATCAAATACAGGACCAGCACCAGGCTTAAAAAAAAAATCAGGATTTGGATGCCAATGCTCCATACCATGTGACATGATATTAAAAGTACCTAAAACAACATTACCAATTTTATTATTTTCAATTAAACTTCTAGCCTTTTGACCAGCGGCGCCAAGAAAAGTATCTGGTGCACAACCGACATATAAATTTTTAGAACTTGCTAAGTCAGAGATTTCTAATCCTTCATTAAAATTCATAGCTAGTGGTTTTTCACTAAAACAATGTTTACCAGCATTTAATGATTTAATTATAATTTCTTTGTGAGCTGTAGGAATAGTTAAATTTATTATCAAATCGATATCGTCATTAGCCAAAATATCATCTACACTAAATGTTTTAACATTATATTTTTCGCCACTATTCTTAGCTGCTTCAATATTAATATCAGCACATGCAACTACATTAAAATTATTAAATAAATTTTGGCATTCAAAATATGTCTCAGAGATATTGCCACAACCTATGATCCCTATATTCATTTATATACTCTCTAAATTTTTTAATGATCTTGTTATATATTCTTTATAATCTTTTGGATCATCATGTTCTAAAATAAATAATTTACAATCATTTTTCTTTAATGCTAAAATTAATGTATTCCAATCAATAAATCCATCCCCAACGGCAGACTGATTATCATGATCTAACATATCTTTATCTTTGCTAAAAAAATCTTTTAAATGACAAGCAATAATTTTATTAGAATATTTTTCTACCCAAGGAAGAGGATCTACACCTCCCGCAGTAGCCCAACCTAAATCAATTTCAAATTTTAAATTTTCATTATGCTCCATCATGCATTCAATTGGTAGTTTTCCACTGGGTAATGGATTAAATTCATAGGAGTGATTATGATATCCTAAAGTTAATCCAGCATCTTCAAATTCATTAACATGCAAAGATAGATTTTTACCAAATGTTGTCCATTCACTTTGATCCATTTGAAAGGTATCTTTAAATTCTGCATTTTCTCGTGCTGGAGGGGCTGGGACAATGACGTGATTAATTTCTAATTTTTTAGCTCTATCAATGACATTTTGAGTATCTTTTAATGCCTCAAAACTAACATGTGTTGATCTAGAAGATATATTTGCTGAACCCATAATTGTTTTAAATTCATCTACGTTTATTGATTCTAAACCAAATAATTCAATGTTAGTGATTCCAGATTGGGAAAAAAAATTTAAAATATTTTCATAAGGTTCAAATTTTCTTGTAGTATATAATTGGATTGAAATTTCACTTTTTTCCATATTTTACTCCTCTTTTAAATTTAACCAATTTACCTGCTCATAAGAAAGTTCTACATCTAAGTTTTTCAAACTAGAAACTAATTCGTCAATTATTCTTGGTCCTATTAAAGCAAAAGAAGGAAATTTAAGATGGATAGGCCACGCTCCAGCAATGTTCTGACTATCAACACTCATTTTAGATGCTAATTCAAAAACTCTTTTTTTTCTCTCTCTATTATCTTCACTGTCATAACAACTTAATGGACCACTTGAGTGTTCACCTGGTTTTCTCCATGAAGATTCATCTGATGTAATTTTATCTTCAATCTTCTGGGTGATTTCATCAGAAAGAAAATATCCTCTTCCTTGACTTGACCAAGATAAGTGAGCTACTTGATTTTCTTGAAGGTAATCTAAAATATCATCATCATTTGAAGAAATGCATCCATCCCATAAAGGATTAATCATTTTTGATAAAGAAAGGTTATTGTTCAAAATGCTCAACTTATTTTTATTATGACTATCAGCCCAACTATTTGCTTCTTTAAATCTTTCTAATGTCCAGTTAGAACCTCCAAATATATTAATTCTTCCTTTGCTTTTCTCCTCATTCAACACATCAATAAATTCATCAACTGGGATGTCGATATTATCTCGGTGCATAATATAAATATCAGCAGTTTCAGTTTGTAAACGATCTAAGGACTCTGTTAATTGAGATGAGATACTTTTTGGATCACAATTAGGTGTATGGGCACCTTTTGCTACAATTACTAAATCTTTTAAATTGTTTCTTTTTCTATGCCATTCTCCTAATAACTTTTCCATAGAGCCTCCTCCATAGATATGAGCAGTATCAAAGGCATTGCCTCCTACTTCCATCCAGTAATCCCACAATTTTGCTGCTTCATCAAAATAAGTCTGGTTATCATTACCCATTATTAATTTTGATATGTCTTTATCTAAACCTTCAATTTTATCATATTTCATAAATCATCCTGAGGTAGTTTATAATTAACTTTATTTCTCCATTCATCCAAGGCTTTTAAATTTCCAAGTGTATCTTCCCAATTCATTGCAGGATAAGGAGCTTGAAATTTTTCCTTTGCAATACTTTGGCTGGCAAGCTCAGCTTCAAAGAAAAATAGATGCTCTGGACCTTTCAAATCTATAATTTCTTCTTCATTGTTTTTGCTGATAATTATTTTAGCATGGTATGGCCCACCATCTCGACCAGGCATCCATGGATCTGGTAATTCAATTGTGCCATTAGTGCCTCTAATAATGGCATTATTTTTCATACTTTCTCTTATTGCTGTAGAAACTTTAGCTTCAATTCCATTTTTAAACTTAATATTAGCGTGAGCAATTTCATCAACTCCTGTTTCACCAATTTTTGCTTCTGCATTAATAAATTCTGGTTCTAAAAACTTATCTCCTGATGCAGCGCCAGCAACGAGTCTTGAAAAAGAAACAGGATATAAACCAACATCTAATATTCCTCCACCTGCTAAATCTTTATTAAATAAACGGTGATCTGGAATAGTTTTTCCCATATCAAAACCAAATGAGGATTCAGCTGATATAATGTCTCCAATCGTTTTACTTTTAATAAGTTCAATTAATTTTGGAATTTGTGGATGACATCTATACATAAAGCCTTCCATATAAAAAACACCTGCTGCATCAACGGCATCAATTATTTTTTTACCTTCTTTGTAATTTACTGCTCCAGGTTTTTCGCACAATACGTGCTTTCCTTTTCCTGCAGCTTTTATTGTCCATTCTAAGTGCAGTGTGTGTGGTGTAGAAATATAAATAGCATCAATGTGTTCTGAATTTATTAAATCGTCATATGTTTCAAAACGAAAATCTTCATGTACATTATATTTATCTGCAAAAGATTTTCTTCTTTCATCATTCTTACTTGCTATACCTACTAGCTGTCCTGAGTAAGAACTTGATAAACCATCAGCAAAATTATTTGCAATATTGCCTGGTCCAATGATACCCCATTTAATTTTTTCCATCTAATTTATTGAGGGAGAGAGTTCGCCAGATGTATATTGTGAAGCAATAACTTTAAGAGGTATTGGTTTTATTTTATCTGCATTTTCTGCACATCCAAATTGTATTAAGCGTTCAATTACTATTTTTTTCATCCAATCTTTTGAATCAAGTAAATATTTTCTTGGATCAAATTGTGCAGGATCAATTGCAAAGTGTTTTCTTATTGCGGCAGTGGATGCAAGCCGTAAATCAGTATCGATATTTATTTTTCTAACACCATGTTTTATACCTTCTTGAATTTCGGAAACTGGGACACCATATGTTTCTTTTATTTTTCCTCCATTATCATTGATTATTTTAATGAGATCTTGAGGAACAGAAGATGATCCATGCATTACTAGATGAGTATTAGGAATTTTATTATTAATTTCTTTAATTCTTTCTATAGCTAATATATCTCCAGATGGAGGTCTAGAAAATTTATATGCACCATGGCTTGTGCCAATAGCTATTGCAAGCGCGTCTACATTTGTTGATTTAACAAACTCTGCAGCTTCTGATGGATCTGTAAGTAATTGATCATGCGATAAAATTCCATCAGCACCTACTCCATCTTCTTTTTCTCCTGTGCCAGTTTCAAGAGAGCCAAGACATCCTAACTCACCTTCAACAGAGACACCTAAGTTGTGAGCCATATCAACTGTTTCTTTAGTAACTCTCACATTGTAATTGAAATCAGAAGGTGTCTTTTGGTCTGCTAGCAAAGAACCATCCATCATGACAGAGCTAAAACCGAGGTCTATACAAGTCTTACAATCCGATGGTGAACCACCGTGATCTTGATGCATAACAATTGGAATATGAGGGAATTCATCTACTGCAGCTTCCATCATACTTTTTATGAATTTTGGACCTGCATATTTTCTTGCTCCTGCAGATGCTTGAACTATTACAGGACTATTTACTTCATTTGCACCTTCCATAATTGCTCTAATTTGCTCTAAATTATTTACGTTAAATGCTGGAACACCATAATTATTTTCACCAGCATGATCTAATAACTGCCTTAAGGATATAATTGCCATTGTTATGCTTATTAAAGAAAAAAAAAATTAATTCAAGTTTCTAACCTTTTACAGCTCCAAAGGTCAGTCCATGAATAAATTGTTTTTGAAGAATGAAAAACATTATTACTGGTGGTAGTGCAGCAACAACAGAACCTGCTGAAACTAAATTCCAACTGGTTGTCCATTGTCCTCTTAATACATCTAAGCCTACTGTTATAGGTTTGACAGTATCACCTTGTGTTAAAACTAGAGCCCAAAAGTAATCGTTCCAAATAAATGTAAATTCCAAAACCCCTAGAGCTGCTAAGGCAGGTATAATTAAAGGTAAAATTATTTTTCTATAAATTGTAAATTCAGTTGCACCATCAGCTCTTGCAGCTTCTATCAACTCAAATGGCAGTTCTTTAATAAAATTTCTTAAAAAGAAAGTACAAAAACCAGTTTGAAAAGCAATATGAAAAATTATTAAACCAATGTGAGTATTATAAACTCCCATTTCTATAGATATATTTCGAACTGGTATCATTAAAATTTGATATGGTACAAAGTTACCGGCAATAAACATTGCGAAAACTAGAAGATTTAACTTGAATCGATGCATTGCCAGTGAATAGCCAGCTAAAGAACTTAAAAATAAAGTACCGAATACAGTGGGTAGTGTAATAATTAAACTATTGAGAAAAAATCTTCCCATTTTTCCTCCCTCAAATACCGCAGTATAATTTGAAATAAGTGCAGTTTCTTCTGGAAAAGTCCAATAGTTACCAGCAAGAACATCTTCAAAAGTCCTCATAGATGTCAACATAACAGCTACCAATGGTAATAACCAAACTGCAAGTGTAAAAATAAGCAGAAGCCTATAAGCAATATTAACTTTTAGAGAATAATTTTGAATAGGTGTTGGAAACATTATTTTTCAGACTTTTCATTTTTAAATAATCTATATAAAAACCAAGCTATATAGATATCCATTATCAAAAATAATATGGTTGCAATTGCTGCTCCATAACCCATCCTATAATTAAATAATGACTCTTGATACATTTTATAAGCTAAAACTTCTGTACTACCCCACGGGCCACCAGCTGTCATAACTGCTATTAAATCAAAGCTTCTAAGTGATCCAACAATAGTTACTACAACGGCTATCAATGTGGCAGGTTTCAATTGAGGTAAAATTACATGCCACAACATAGTAAAACCTGAAGCACCATCTATTCTGCCAGCCTCAACCATCTCCCGATTTACCCCAGTAAGCCCTGTGATGTATAAAATCATTGTATATGCAATACCTGGGAAAAATGATGCTATGATAATTCCATAAGTTGCTAAATTTTCATCCGCTAAAACTGGAATTGGATCTAATCCAAAGAGACTTAAAACATAGGTAAGAGCTCCATATTTAGGATTATAAAACCAAGTAAAAATTACACCAATAACAACTGCATTAATAACGAATGGGAAATAAAAAAGAGATTTTATATATCTCATTCCAAGAATACTTTGATTAACAAATAAAGCCAATAACAAACCTATTGGAATAGCAATAAGACTAAATAACAACCATCTAATATTATTAAATAGAGAAACATAAAATTCTTCATCATCAGTAAAAAGAACTACATAATTTTTTAAACCAACCCAACTCCAGTTCGGATTGCCATTACCTCTAGTTCCATTCTTATCCATACCATTCCATTCGTGGAAACTAACCCATATGGAATCAATAATGGGATAAATTACATAAATTAAAAATATTAAAATTGCTGGTGCTAAAAAAAGAAAAGGAGCCAGCTTTAATTGATTACGTTCCCAGAATGTCATTTTGTAAATATTTATATAGAAAATTTATTTGAGGCGGAAAAATTCCGCCTCAAAAATTTTGATATTATAAATCTCCGTGAATTCTAGCTCTTTCTTTTTCAAGACGAGCTCTAATTTTTGCTTCACGGTCAGGCTTAACCATAAACTCTTGGAAACCTTCCATTGCAGCACCAGCCATATCTGGATTAGCATCTCTATCCCAGAATTGAGCAATATCATCTGCAGCAGCAAGCATCTCTGCTCCCATAACTGAGAATCTATTTGTTGGTTTGTCCGCATATTTATTTGGACTTAACATACCACCCATTGTAGCCCAATTTGTAGCAGCTTCCTTATTTGACATAAATGCTAAGAATTTTTTTGCATCTTCAACATTTTTTGCACCACTAGGAATATGCATAGTATCAGTTGGAGCATCCTCCGCAATGCCTACACCTTCAACAATTGTAGGGAATTGGAAGAAGTCCATCTTATCAACTACACCAGCGCTCTCGAGAGTTGGAACATAAAAGTTTCCAATCAAGTACATTGCAGCTTCTCCATTAATTTGTGGAGCTTGCGCATCTTGCCATGAGAATGAAGCATGATCTTCTAAGAAATATCCTGGATCAATTAATTCTCTCCAAGCTGCAAAAGTAGCATCTAATCTTGGATCTTCATAACTAACTTTACCAGCTGTTAAATCCATATGGAATTGATACCCATTAATTCTTAAATTTAGGTAATCAAACCATCCACCAGCAGTCCAAAGAAATTTTGTACCGATAGTGATTGGAGTAATGTCATTCTTTTTAAGCATAGCGCATACCCATTTAAATTCTTCCCAATTTTTAGGAACATTTAAACCTAAATTATCGAAAAGATCTTTACGGTAATACACACCCCACTGATAGTAGCCCCATGGAACCCCATATTGCTTACCGTCAACTGTTAGAGATCCTTTAGTTGATGCCATTGAGTCATTAAGACCTGCATCTGCCCATACGTCACTTACATCTTGAAATAAATTTTGATCAACAAAAAATTTCATTCTGTTTCCAGCAAACCATATAGCAACATCAGGCGCTTCAGCAGTTAAGAAGTTTCTGATAGCAGTTTTATATGCTTCATGTTCAAATTCATTTACAACAACTGTTACTTCAGGATGAGCAGCTCTGAATGCATCTACATATGCATCAAAAGCAGCTTTAGAAGATTCTCCAGATTGGTTTGAATTAACAACCAAAGTACCTGCAGAAACAACAGTTGAGGTGAATAAAACTATTAATGTAATAAGTTTTTTCATTTTTCCTCCTCGTGAAATTAAATGATAATAATTTAAATAACTGATAATATTAAAAATAAATATTATAAAGCACTAATTTTTTTTGCTGTTGATTAAAAAATCAAAAATTACGAAAATTCTTAAAATATTAAAAATCAAGGTAAAAAACAAAAAAAAAATTTTTTAATAAATTAAAAATGGTGGGCTCTCAGGGACTTGAACCCCGGACCACCCCGTTATGAGCGGGGCGCTCTAACCAACTGAGCTAAGAGCCCTACAGAAATTTCCTTATATACAAAAATAAATTTAGTAATATTCTTTTTTTAAATTATACATAAATTTAATGACCAAACTTACTATTATTGGAGCTGGTAGTGCCGTATTTACTAAAAATATAGTTGCTGATTTATTATCTCTAGATGCTTTTAAAAATATCGAAATTTCACTGCAAGATATTGATCCTATAAGATTAAAAGCATCCCATGAATTATTGAAGGTAATATCGCAGAAATTAAATGCATCGCCAAAAATTACATCTCACACAGACAGAAAAAAATCATTAGCGGGTTCAGATTTTGTTCAAACAACTATACAGGTTGGGGGATACAAACCATCAACTATTATTGATTTTGAAATTCCTCGTAAATTTGGTCTCAAACAAACTATAGCCGATACACTTGGTATTGGTGGCATAATGCGGGGTCTGAGAACAATTCCTGTATTACTTGATATAGCTAGAGATGTGATGGAAATTTGTCCAAATGCAATTTGGTTACAATATGTAAACCCAATGTGTGCAAATATGATTGCAATTAATAATTGCTTTCCAGATATAAAAACAATTGGATTATGTCACTCAGTACAGGGCACAGCTGAAATGCTGGCTAATGATTTGGATGAAAATATTGAAGATATAGAATACTTATGTGTTGGAATAAATCACATGGCTTTTTATCAAAAATTTGAGAAAAAATCAAAAGGTGGCCATAATGAAGATTTATATCCAAAACTAAAAATTCTTGCTGATAAAATAGTTAGTGATGAAAAATTATCATCAAGAAGTGAAGCGATTAACCACGAGTCTAATAAAGTTCTTCATGAAAAAGTTCGTTATGAAATATTAAGACGATTTGGATACTTTGTAACAGAGTCTAGTGAACATTTTGCAGAATATGTTCCATGGTTTATAAAACAAAATAGACAAGATCAAATTGATAAATACAAAATCCCCATAGAGGAATATATTGATCGTTGTGAAAGTAATATTAAGCTTTGGGAAGATTTAGAACAAGATATGACTCCAATTTATAATCAACCATTAAAAAGAAGTAATGAGTATGCCTCATTCATTATAGATGGAGTAGTTAATAATAATGAAATCATGATCAACGCTAACGTAATGAACAATGGTTATATTCAAAATTTACCAGATAATTGCTGTGTAGAAGTGCCATGTTTAATTAACTCAGATGGTTATTCTCCTCAGAAATTTGGAAGATTACCAGAGCACTTAGCTGCTTTAATGCGAACTAACATAAATGTGCAAATTCTTACCGCTGAAGCGGCGATTACAAAAAAAAGAGAACATATTTACCATGCAGTTTTGTTAGATCCACTTACTGCTGCAAACTTAACTATAGATGAAATATATTCAATGACTGATAAAATGATTGATGCACACGGTGATTACCTACCTGATTATCATTAATTTAAATTAAATTTTAATTTTCATCAAGTCTTCACCGATTACAGGATTTTTACCAAAGTCTTTTTTTATTACTTTCTTTAGATTATTTTTATTAAATCTTGTTGGAACAAAATGAGTTAACACTAATTTTTTAGCTCTTGCAATAAAAGCTACTTTACCAACTTGTGTCGAAGTAGTGTGATAACTTTGAACATTGTGGAGAGTTTTTTTTGTGCGCATTTTATTTATTTGTAAAATTTCACCTTCGATGAAAACTTCATGTAAAAGCACATCTGATCTTTGCGCATACTTCATTAAATTTTCACAAGGCCTTGTATCACCACTAATTGTCAATTTTTTATTTTTATTAGTAAAACTAAATCCATATGCATATTTGACTGGTTTGTGGTCAACTTCAAAATATTTAATATTTAAATCTTTAATTTTTAAACTTCCAATAGATTTAAATTCAGTCACTTGAATTTCAAAAGCTTTAGCAGAAGCTCTGGACTCATAGGATATTCTTAATTTTCTCTCTTCAGCCCAAGCGTCCATAATTTTTTTTACAAACTTTTTAGTTCCTCTTGGTCCATAAATTTTCCAAGGCTTAATTCTATAAGAATGCCATGAAGAAATTATTAATTGATAAAAATCTACAGCATGATCAGAGTGAAGATGTGTAAAAAGTAATGCATCAATATTGGCTGAAGAAATGTTTAATTTATGCAGTCTTTGTGTAATACCAGATCCACAATCTACTAATACTTTTGCTTTATCAGTTGAAATTAAATTTGATGGACCAAAGCGCTTATGATCAACACTTGGGCATCCTGTTCCGAGCAGGGTTAATTCCATTTACTCGTCTAAAAATGTTTTAAGTTTTCTTGCTCTTGTTGGGTGTTTAAGTTTACGAAGAGCTTTTGCTTCAATTTGACGAATTCTCTCTCTTGTAACGCTAAATTGTTGACCAACTTCTTCTAATGTATGATCACTGTTCATTCCAATGCCAAAACGCATTCTTAAAACTCTCTCTTCACGCGGAGTTAGAGATGAGAGAATTCTGGTAGTAGTATCTCTTAAAGAACTTTTTACTGCTGCTTCAATTGGTATTAAAGCATTTTTATCTTCAATGAAATCACCCAGTGAACTATCTTCTTCATCTCCAACAGGAGTTTCAAGACTAATTGGTTCTTTTGCTATTTTTAGAACTTTTTTAACTTTATCTAATGGCATGTGAAGTCTCTCAGCGAGCTCTGTTGGTGTAGGTTCTCTTCCTATTTCAGCCATTATTTGCCTAGTTGTGCGAACTATCTTATTTATTGTCTCTATCATATGTACAGGTATTCTTATTGTTCTTGCCTGGTCTGCTATAGATCTTGTTATAGCTTGTCTTATCCACCAAGTAGCATATGTTGAAAATTTATAACCCCTTCGATACTCGAATTTGTCAACAGCTTTCATCAAGCCAATATTTCCTTCTTGAATTAAATCTAAGAACTGCAATCCCCTATTGGTATATTTTTTTGCAATGGAGATAACGAGCCTAAGATTAGATTCTATCATTTCTTTTTTTGCACGATTTGAAGATCTTTCACCTTGTTGTACAGTACTAACAATTCTTCTAAATTCTGATAAGGGTAGTTCAGAGGCATCTTGAATCTCTTTTATTTCCTCAATTAGTTTATTAATCTCTATATGATTTTTATTAATAAATTTTTCCCAGTTTTTATCATTCAGATTTAATAGAGTTTGAATCCAATTTTTTTCAAAATTAAAACTTAGATACTCATTTATAAAGGATTGTCTTTTGACTCCTTCGTTCAAAGCTAATCTTAACATTCTTCCTTCTCTAACTAATAATTTTTTATTTAATTCATACAAAGACTCCATCAGCGCTTCAATAGTTGAGGAATTGAAATGGACAGCCTTCATTGCAAGAACCATTTCTTTTTGGATTTTTTTGTATTTTTTTTCTACTGTAGAATAATTTGAAATATTTTTTTTATCTGAACTAATTAAATCTAAACTTGATTTTTGGAGTTTTTTAAATAATTTTGTAATGTCATCAAAATCCTTAAGAACCTTGGGTTTTAATTTTTCTTCCATTGCTGCTAATGAAACATTTAAACCTTCTTCTTCATCATCTTCACTCTGTGCTTCATTATTTTCTTCATTTGAGTCTGTATTTGATTTTTTTTTATCTTCTTTAGGCTTTTCTTTTTTTTCACTAACACCTTCAATTAACTTTAGAGTATCATCTAGTTTATTTTCTCCAATATCAGACATATCGTAAGTAGCTTCTAAATCTACAATATCTCTTAAAAGCATTGTTCCATCTTTTATTGAGTCTTTCCAATTAATGATTGAGCGGATAGTCATGGGGCTTTCACAAATAGCTCCAATCATTTTTTCACGACCTGCTTCAATTCTTTTTGCAATTGCTATTTCCCCTTCTCTGCTGAGAAGTTCTACAGCACCCATATCTCTCAAATATAGTCTTACAGGATCATCAGTTTTACCTGTCTGTTTCTTTTCTTCATCTCCACTATCTTCATCAGATTTTGATTTTTCTTCTTTAGCAGCTTTAATTAGAGAAGCAGCTTCCTCATCTGAAACTATATTTATATTGTTGCTTTTAAGATACTCTGTAACTTTAAGTACATTTTCAGGTTCTCTAAATTTTTTTGGGACTGCTTTTTCTATTATTTTTTTAGTATAGATACCATCAACCTTATGCTTATCTAACAGCTTTGCTATAATAGCTTTAATGTGGTCGTCAAAATTGACAACTTTTTTTTGTTTTTTAATAGATTTTTTTTCTACTTTGTTTTTATGATTTTTCTCTTTTTTAATTTTATTATTTTTTGCTGATAATGAAGTATTTTTTTTAGTAATATTTTTTTTACTTTTAGAGGTAGTTTTTTTTACTAGTTTTGCAGTTTTTGTTTTCTTTTTAGTTTTAGTTGTAGTTTTTGATATTGATTTTTTTTTAACTGTTGAGGTTTTTTTAGATTGCGTTTTTTTTACAACTTTTTTGTTTTTAACAGTTTTTTTTGTTGATTTTTTCTTCTTCACAATTTTCTTCTTTTTTGCCATATTTAGTCTTCTTTATAATTATCCTCTAATTCTTTAGATATCTTCTGAAGCTCATCCCAATTCAAAGAAGTGTTATCTTTTTCAAACGTATTTAGGCTTTTATTTATTTTTTTCAAATTTGAAAGCCTTGTATTCAAGTTTTTAGAAGATTCTTTAATTTCTCTTAATGCTCTATCTGGATCAAAACTCTCGTCTGAATAAGGAAAAAGCCGATAAATACTCTTTTGAAGGATATTTGAGCCAATAAACTGTTGAGTTTCTTGATCAAATAATTTTAGAATATCCGCTTTATTCAAAGTGCTGAAATCATTGACTCTAAGATATGTGAGAATTTTATTTTCAGGCTCATCTAAATTAATGTTCTCAAATATAGTATCTAATATCTGATTTCTAACTTTTTTATGATTTATAGCGCTCGCAATAAAAGAATATATTTGTTTCTTTTTTAGCGAGCTTACTTTTTTGGGTATAATTTTTACTGTTTTTTTATCACTCAAATTTCTTAATTTTTTAAAAAATAAAGATTTAAATTCTCTTTTATAAAAATATTGAATTTTTTTATCCTTAATATTTTCAATTAAATCATCCAGATATTTATCATATGATATTTTTTGATCTGCATCATTTAAAGATAATTCATTGCTTGATGTTTCAAAAATAAAATTTATTAAATTTTTTGGGTTTTTTAAAATACTAATTAGATTCACAAATTCATTATTTTTTAGATAGCTGTCAGGGTCTGTATTAAAAGGTAAATTAATAAATTGTAATGTTTTATTAGGTACTAAATGTGGAAGAGCCATTAAAGCAGATCTAAATGATGCTCTTTTACCAGCCTCGTCTCCATCAAACATTATTGTTGGCTTGTCAGTAAATCTCCATGATATTTTTAATTGATCTTCCGTAAATGCTGTTCCTAATGGAGCTACTACACTTTTTATATTATTCTGATATAAGGATATCACATCCATATAGCCTTCGCAGATTAATAAATTTCTTTTTTCTCTTGCAGCATCTTTTGCTAAATTTAAATTATATAACATACTTCTTTTTTTGAAAAATTCACTCTCTGGTGAATTAATATATTTTGGATTTGAACTATCCAAAACACGACCACCAAATCCTACTACCTCACCTTTAATTGTTGTTATAGGGAACATTAATCTTTTATAAAAAAAATCTTTTATATTATTGTTTTTATCTTTTTTAACTAAATTACTTTTTAAAATATCATCATCCTTAAAGGAAAAATTTTTAAGATATTCATAAAGTGTACCTCTTTTATTATAAGAATAACCTAACCTGAATATCTTAATTGTTTCATCTGATAATGAACGGTTTTTTAAATACTTTTTGCAATCATTATTATCTGAATTTAAATTATCTTCAAACCACTTAGTGGATATTTCTAAAATTTTAGAAATATTATTATTTATTTTAAAATTAGACTTTGTATCAAAATTTATTTTAACACCTGCTCTTTCAGAAAGTTCTTTAACAGCATCTAAAAAGGTGTAATTAAATAGATCTTGGTATACGGTAAATATATCTCCTTTAGCTCCACATCCAAAACAATAAAAAGTTCCTTGATCATCATTTATTTTACAGGATGGTGTTTTCTCATTATGAAATGGGCAACAACACCAAAGATCTTTTCCTTTTTTAATTAGTTTGGTTTTTTTTTCTAACTCACTAGAAATTAATATTTTTGATTTTATATTTTCAAGATCAGTTTTATTAAAAGACATTAATTTGCAAGTTTAGATTTAGCAATTTTACCAACTAAAGCCATATCTATCTCCCCAGAATATTGAGCTTTGATCAGACCCATTAATTTACCCATATCTTTTAAGCTATTTATATTATTTATTTTCATTAATTTATTTACTATATTTTCTGTTTCCCCTTCAGATTTTTGAGTTGGCAAGTAGATATTTATTATATCAATTTCACTTTGTTCATTTTGAATTAAATCATTTCTGTTAGCTTTTTGAAATTGCTCTATTGAGTCCTTTCTTTGTTTAATTAAACTAATTAACATAATTAAAATTTCTTTATCATTAATACCATCCCTATTATTTTCTGATCTAGATGCTATATCTTTATCTTTAATTGCACTTTTAATTAATCTTAATGTGTTAATTCTATTCTGATCTTTATCTTTTATAGATTTCTTATAGTCCTCTTCAATTTTATTTCTCAAATTCATAATTCTTTACCTCTTAGAATCGGTTAATATTATTTTTGATTATTAATATAACTGTTATTACTAAATTCAACTAATCCTTGACTAAAGTTTTCAAAATGCCTAGTAATCCATCATTTCTTAAGAAATAATGCAGCGGGATAAATATAATAATCAATACCTACGTCCAATAACAGCTGCTTTAATATTTGATGATAGTGAAATATTGTGGGGTAATGGTATTGGGGCAATTAAATCTGTAGTTGGAGAATTGTGCTTCAATACATCTCAAACTGGCTATCAAGAAACTTTGACTGATCCATCTTATGCTAAACAGATTATCAATTTTACATTTCCTCATATCGGAATTGTTGGAGCAAATAATATAGACTCAGAATCCAATCATATATATGCAGAGGGTTGTATTATTAATCAGCCAATTGGAGATTACTCTAATTGGAGAGCTGAAAAAAATTTAGATACTTTTTTAAATATTCATAACACTCCAGGAATAACAGGTATTGACACAAGATATTTAACAAGAAAACTATCCAAAGATGGTGCAAAAAAAGTAGCATTAATAAATTTTGGTAATAATAAAAATAATTTTGAAAATTTGACTAAAAATCTTAATCAATGGAAAGGATTAGAAAATTTAGATTTAGCATCAGTTGTATCTACAAAAAAACAATTTAACTGGACAGAAACTCTATGGGGTCAAAGTAAAAAACAAAAAATTTATAAAAATTTTCCAATTGTTTGTTTAGATTTTGGAATTAAACATAACATTTTAAGGAACTTGAAAGAATTGAATTTTGAGCCTACTACTTTACCTGCGTCTAGCTCTATGGGTGAAATTATGAAACATAATCCAAAAGGAATTTTCTTATCTAATGGCCCTGGTGACCCTGATGCTACTATGAAAGTTATTACACCAACTATAAGAGAGTTAATAAAATCAAAGATACCAATATTTGGTATTTGCTTAGGACATCAATTGATAAGTTTAGCTTTGGGTGCAAAAACAAAGAAAATGTTTCAGGGTCATCGTGGGGCAAACCAACCAGTAAAAAATTTAATTAATCAAACAGTTGAAATAACTTCACAAAATCATGGTTTTGAAGTTGATAGATCAAGTTTACCAATTGAAGTAGAAGAAACTCATATATCTTTATTTGATGGTTCTAATGAAGGAATAAAACATAAAAATTTACCAATATTTAGTGTTCAATATCATCCAGAGGCAAGTCCTGGACCACATGATAGCTCATACCTATTTGAAGAATTTTACAACTTAGTAAATAAATATGCCTAAAAGAAAAGATATAAAAAAAATTTTAATAATAGGAGCAGGTCCAATAGTTATTGGACAAGCATGTGAGTTTGACTATTCTGGAGCTCAGGCTTGTAAATCACTTAAAGAAGAGGGTTATGAAGTAGTTTTAGTAAACTCCAATCCCGCAACTATTATGACAGATCCTGATTTATCGGATAAAACTTATATTGAACCAATTACTAAAGAATTTGTCACACAAATTATTGAATTAGAGAAACCTGATGCTTTACTTCCTACAATGGGAGGTCAAACTGCATTAAATGTATCAATGGAACTAGCTAAAGCAGGTGTATTAGAAAAAAATAAAGTAAAAATGATAGGTGCAAATCCAGATGCAATTGAACTTGCAGAAGATAGACAAAAATTTAAAGATGCTATGAGGGAAATTGGTCTAAGCTGTCCTGAAAGTATCATTGTTGAAGAATTACCAAAAGCTATGGAAGTTAAAAAGAAATTAAAATTACCATTGGTAATTAGGCCAAGTTTTACACTAGGAGGGACTGGCGGAGGCGTTGCTTATTCTGATGAAGAATTTACAGAATTATGCAAAAGAGGATTAAATGCAAGTCCTACAAATCAAATTTTGATAGAAAAATCAGTCTCTGGCTGGAAAGAATTTGAAATGGAAGTTGTAAGAGATCATAAAAATAATTGTATCATAATATGTTCTATAGAAAATATTGATCCAATGGGTGTGCATACTGGAGATAGTATTACTGTGGCACCATCTCTGACTTTAACAGACAAAGAATATCAAACTCTCAGAAATGCAAGTATAAAGGTATTGCAAAAAATCGGTGTAGATACGGGTGGTTCAAATGTACAATTTGCCATCAATCCTGATGATGGTGAAATAAACGTTATTGAGATGAATCCAAGAGTTAGTAGATCTTCTGCACTAGCTTCTAAAGCAACAGGTTTTCCAATTGCTAAAGTAGCTGCAAAATTAGCAGTTGGGTATTCATTAGATGAACTTCAAAATGATATAACAAAAACTACGCCAGCAAGCTTTGAACCAACAATTGATTATATAGTCACAAAAATACCAAGGTTTACTTTTGAAAAATTTAGTGGAGCTGACTCAAATTTAACTACATCTATGAAGTCTGTAGGTGAAACAATGAGCATAGGTAGATCGTTTAACGAAAGTCTTCAAAAAGGTTTTAGTTCACTAGAGTATGGGTTAGATGGTTTAGATGTACCTCAAAATATTGAAATAAATAAACAAACAATTTTCAATGATTTAAAAATTCAATCTTCTCAAAGGTTATTAACGATTGGTCAAGCTCTTCGCTTCAACACATCTGTTAAGGAAATTAATGATATCACAAAATATGATAAATGGTTTATCAACCAACTAAAATCAATTGTTGAAATTGAAATGTTAATTAAGGATAATGAATTAACAAAAGAATTATTATTATTATCTAAACAAAATGGCTTTACTGACAAAAAAATTGCAAAAATTAAAAATGTACTAGAAAAAGAAATTAGAAAATTAAGGCATCATAATAATATCAAACCTATTTTTAGACTTGTTGATACATGTGCTGGTGAATTTAGTTCAAAAACCCCTTACCTATATTCAAGTTATGACTGGAATTTTCAAAACAAAAGATTTTGTGAGTCAAATCCAACAAAAAATAATAAAGTCATTATTCTTGGTGGTGGTCCAAATAGAATTGGTCAAGGAATTGAATTTGATTACTGCTGCGTCCATGCGGTATATGCACTTAAAGAAAAAGGTATTGAAACTATTATGATCAACTGTAATCCTGAAACAGTATCTACAGACTACGATACAGCAGATAGGCTTTATTTTGAACCTTTGACTACAGAGAGTGTACTTGAAATATATAAAAAAGAAGAGGAAAATGGAAAAGTATTAGGTATTTTTGTTCAATTTGGAGGTCAAACTCCATTAAAGATTGCAAATGAATTAGAGTGTGAAGGTGTTAAAATTCTTGGCACAACAACTGAAGCGATTGATCTAGCTGAGGATAGAGATAGGTTTAGCGAAATACTTATAAAATTAAATATTGACCAACCAAAAAATGGTTTCGCCAAGAGTCTTGATGATGCAAATCAAATAGCTAACGAAATTGGCTATCCTATTTTGATTAGACCGTCTTATGTTTTAGGTGGAAGAGCAATGGAAATTGCATACAACGAAGAGCATTTAGAGTCTTTTACAAATAATGCTCTTGAAGCTTCGTCAAATAATGTAATTTTAGTTGATCAATATCTTGAAAATGCAACTGAGGTTGATGTAGATTTAATAAGAGATACCAATGGAAAGATATTTATAGCTGGTATAATGGAGCATATAGAAGAGGCTGGAATTCATTCCGGTGATAGCGCTTGTTCATTACCTCCATTTTCAATAAATAAAGTTTTACAAAATAAAATTATAAATTGGGTTTCAGAAATAGCAGAAGAAATTAAAGTTATTGGATTAATGAATACTCAACTAGCAATTAAAGAAGAAAAAATTTATGTACTAGAAGTCAACCCAAGGGCTAGCCGAACAGTTCCTTTTGTTGCAAAGGCAAGAGGTATTCCAATAGCCAAAATTGCTGCTAAAGTAATGACTGGAGATCTGTTAGAAAATATACTTAATGATACAGATATTCAAAATTTAAAAACTTTTAATGTTAAAGAATCTGTGTTCCCATTTAATAAATTTGATGGCGTTGATTTAATTTTAGGACCTGAAATGAAATCCACTGGCGAAGTAATGGGTATTGATGCGACATTTTTATCCGCCTTTGCTAAAAGTCAAATCGCATGTGGTACTATTTTACCTTTAAAAGGAAAAGTTTTTATTTCAATAGATGATTATAATAAAAAATTTATCTTAAAAATTGTAAAAAAATTAATAGATCTTAATTTTAAGATTGTAGCGACAAAAGGAACAGCAAAATTTTTAAATGATAATAGACTTAATGTTGATATAATTAATAAAGTGAGAGAAGGAGGCTCACATATAGTCAAAGAAATAACTAACAATCAAATAGACTTGGTGATTAATACTACAAAAACTCAAGGATCAATTAGAGATAGTTATAGTATTAGAAGAACTTCACTTACTTACAATGTTCCTTACTATACTACTATTGCTGGAGCAAAGGTAGCAGTTGATACAATAGAGCACTTGAAAAACAACAAGCTAAAAGTTAAAAGTTTACAGGATTTACGCTAATTTTATTGACTTAATTTAAAATTATATCATCATACAAATATGAATAAAATTCCAATGACAGCCTCAGGATATGAAAATATTCAAAATGAACTTAAAAAATTACTGAATGAGGATCGGCCAAATATAATTGCAGCAATAGCAGAGGCTAGAAGTCATGGAGATTTATCAGAAAATGCTGAATATCAGTATGCAAAAGAGCAACAAAGCTTAATTGAAGGCAAGATAGCTGATCTTGAAAGTGCAATTAGCAGAGTTGAGGTAATTGATGTAAAAAGTATTGCGAGTGAAGAAATAAAATTTGGAGCAACAATTGAGATTGAAGATGATGAAAGTGGTGAAATATCTTTGTATCAAATAGTAGGTGATTATGAGTCCGATATTAAAAATAAGAAATTATCAGTTAGTAGCCCATTAGCAAGAGGGTTAATAAATAAATCTGTTGACGATGTTGTAGAAATTAATAGTCCTAAAGGACAAAAATCTTATACAATCAAATCTATAAAGTACGTTTGAATTTAGAAAAAATTAAAATTTGGGCAGTCACTGATGGCTCACAAGGTATGAAGAGTCAAGTAATGGGATTATCAAAACATCTTAGCAGAAATATAACTGAGATTAAAACTGATCTTATTTTTCCTTGGAATAAAATTCAACCAGGATTTCTACCAATATACAAATGGGTTTTTAAAAATAAGTTTCCTGAAAATAATGAACCTAATATTTTAATATCATGTGGAAGAAAAAGTGTTTACTTTTCTCTGTATTGTAAAAAAATATTTAAAAATCTCATAAATATACATATTCAAAATCCTAAGATATCACCAAAAAACTTCAGTTGTGTGATTAGTCCAAATCATGATAATTTTAATGGGTTTAATGTTTTAAATTCAGTAGGAGCATTACACCATCTTGATAAAAATAGTGAAACTTGTAATCCAAATTTAGTAACCTGCATAATTGGTGGAGATAATCAACATTACTATTTTGGAAAAAAAGAAGTTAATGGATTATGCGATAAGTTAATAGAATTAAAAAAAAATAATAAAGATATTGAATTAAACATAATTACATCAAGAAGAACATCAGATTTAATAAAAAAAATTATAATTGAAAATCTTAAAGGGATTGCAGCTATTTGGACTGGTGATGGAAAAAACCCATACAAAGAATCCATAAAAAGATCATCTTTTTTTATTGTAACTTCTGACTCAACTTCTATGATAAGCGAAGCTGCAATATCAGGTAAACCAATTTATATTTTTCATTTATCATTTAAAAGAATGAGTAGAAGGTTTGAAAATTTTCATAAAGAATTTTCTGATTTGGGGATTACAAAAGACGTGGTTAATGTTAATTATTTAACTAATTGGTCTTACAATTCATTGAATGAATCTAAAAGAATTGCTAGCATTATTAAAAAAAGAATAATAGAAGAAAATATATGAACCTTGAAAATTTAACGTCTTCGGAATATCCTTTTAAGCATTGGGAGATAAGCAATTGCTTGGAATTAAAAGCCCTGAATGAAGTTTCCTACTCCAATATTCCAGCAGGAAATAGAGTATATGATGGTACTCGTGCAGCTGATCATACCGGTCTAGGAATAGACGGTAAATTAAGACTTTTTGTGGATATAGACAATCATAGACATTATCCTAACTTGGCAAAGGTTATAAATAAACTCCAGACAAAAGAAATTTATAAAAAAATAGGTAGTCTTATCAATAAAGATTTAAGTAAATCGTATGTTAGACTTGAAATTATAGGTGATAAAAAAGGCTTTTGGCTTAAACCTCATAAAGATATCAAGGAAAAACTAATGACAATGATGATTTGGGCTAACCCATATAATGAGTCTTATAGCTTAGGAACAGATCTTTATGATAATAATTTTAAACTAGTAAAAACTATTAAATACAAACATAACAATGGCTATTTTTTTTCTTCAGGCGAAGATACTTGGCACGGTCTTGAATTAAAAGAAATAAAAAAAGAAAGACGTTGTATTCAAATAAATTATGTATCTTTTAAAACAGATTGGCCAGTTGAAATATAACTTATTAAAACAAAATTTTAAATATGAATAAAACAATTAAAACAGATGTTCTAATTATAGGATCGGGACCCGCAGGCTATACTGCTGCAATATATGCAGCTAGGGCAAATTTAAAACCCCACTTAGTCTCTGGTCTTGAGCCAGGGGGACAACTTACAATTACTACTGATGTTGAAAACTATCCTGGATTTGGTGACGTAATACAAGGCCCTTGGCTAATGGAACAAATGAAAGAACAAGCAATTAAAGTTGGTACTGAATTTCACCATGACATAGTAAATAATGTAAACTTTGATGAGATTCCCTTTTTAGCAGAAACCGATTCTGGTTTAACATTTAATTCAAAATCAATAATTATTGCAACAGGTGCTCAAGCTCGATGGTTAAATTTAGACTCAGAAAATAAATATAAAGGATTTGGAATATCTGCATGTGCAACTTGTGATGGTTTTTTCTTTAAAGACCAAAATATTATTGTTGTTGGAGGAGGCAATAGTGCTGTCGAGGAAGCATTATATTTAACAAACTTTGCTTCAAAAGTTACCTTAGTTCATAGAAGGGACAAATTACGTGCAGAAAAAATACTTCAAGAAAGATTATTTAAACATCCTAAAATAGAAGTCATTTGGAATCACACAGTTGAAGAATTTATAGGTTCTGATGAACCTCTTTCGTTAAAAAAAATTAAACTTAAAAATACACAGAGTGATGATGAGAAAATTGTCGATGCTACAGGAGCCTTTATTGCTATTGGTCATGATCCATCCACCTCATTATTCAAAGAAAAAATAAAAATGGATAATGAAAATTATATAATTACAAAATCAGATAGTACTGAAACAAACGTTAAGGGTGTTTTCGCTGCAGGAGATGTTAAAGATAAAGTTTTTAGACAAGCTGTTACAGCTGCTGGTATGGGTTGTATGGCTGCTCTAGAAGCAGAAAAATTTATAGCTGAAAATTTTTAACCCTGTCTTGCTTTCATTCTTGGGTTTTTTTTATTTATAACGTAAATTCTACCTTTACGTCTAACTAATTTGCAGTCTTTATCTCTGGTTTTAGCAGATTTAAGTGAACATTTAACTTTCATTACAAATTGGCTATTAAATTCTATGCTTTATTTTGTCAAACATATATTAGAAATATCTAATAAATGAGAGAAATACACTTACCAGGGAGATCAAACGCAATAGCAAATAATGCTATGGTGGCAACTTCACAGCCATTGAGTTCTCAAGAAGCCCTGAATATACTAAAGTTAGGTGGTAATGCAATAGATGCTGCAATTGCAGCATCAGCAGTCCTATCAGTCGTGGAACCAGGCTCAACTGGTATCGGAGGAGATTGTTTCGCTATTGTAAAAATGAATAATAAAAAAGCTGTATCAATAAATGGATCAGGAAAAGCTCCCAACAAAGCAAATTTTGATTATTTTAAATCTAATAAAATTAACAACATTGGATTACTTAGCGCTCATTCAGTAACAATTCCAGGAGCTATTGATGCTTGGTATGAGATGCATAAAAAATTTGGAAAATTAGATTTTGAACAATTATTTTCTACTGCAACATATTATGCCAGAGAAGGCTTTCCCATACATGAAATTGAAGCATTTCATTGGCAACAAAATGAAGATAAGCTTAAAAAAAATAAAGTAACAAAAAAAATATTTTTAAAAAATAATCAAGCACCACTTTTTGGAACTAAATTTATAAATAGTAAATTGGCTGATACACTGGAATTAATTGGAAAAAAAGGCTCTAAAGCTTTTTATGAGGGACCAATAGCACAAGACATGGTCAAAAGTTTGAATAAATTAGGAGGATTACATTCAGAAGAAGATTTTTATAATCAAGATACAATTTTTTCAGATACTCTAATTTCAAATTATAAAGATAAAAAAATTCATCAGTGCCCACCAAATGGACCAGGTTTAATTGTTCATTTAATGATGAAATTATTGGATAAATTTGATTGGAATAATTATAATTATTTAGACTCAGTTAGATTTCATATACAAGCTGAGATAACAAAAATTTGCTTTGAAGTAAAAGAAGCTTTTTTAGGTGATCCAAATTTTAGTGATATGGATGTTGAATATTTAATGAGTGATGAAAATATTGATAAACTTTATAAAAAAATTAATCTTGATAGAGTTTATAATTCCAAAAAATCTTACGTAACTTCTCATCCTGAAACAGTATACTTAACTGTTGTTGATGATAACCTAAATGCAGTTTCTTTTATCAATTCAATTTGTCATGCGTTTGGAAGTGGTATTTGTTCTGAAAATTCAGGTATTTTATTTCAAAACCGTGGAGTAAATTTTAGATTAGAAGAAAATCATCCAAATTGTATTGACTCTAATAAAAGACCATTACACACTATTATACCTGGCTTATTAACAAATAAAAATGATGATACTGTCTTATCTTATGGTGTTATGGGAGGGCAATACCAACCAATTGGGCAATCACATGTTTTACAAAATATTTATGAATTTGATATGAGTGTTCAAGAAGCAATTGATACAAAAAGAGCGTTTGCTCTAAATGGTAAATTAAAAGTAGAAAAGTCCTTTTCTGAAAAAACTATATCATATTTATCAAACCTGGGTCATGACATAGAAATTGTTGATGATAGCATAGGTGGAGGTCAAGGAATCATGATTGATCGAAAAGAAGGAGTTTTAATTGGTGGATCGGATCCAAGAAAAGATGGCTTAGCAATAGGCTACTGATTATACCTTTCCAAAAACATCATTATATTGATTATTAACTCTCACAAATGTTGTGCATTTGCTAAGTTGCTTTAATGTTGGTGCTCCTACGTAAGTACAACTACTTCGTATTCCACCTAATATATCTCTCACTGTATTTTCTAATGATGGTCTATACTCGATTCTAACTTTTTTCCCTTCTGAAGACCTATAACTTGCTAGACCTCCATAGTGTTTTTCATTAGCTTCTTCAGAGCTAGATCCATAAAATTCAATATATTTTTTTCCATTATCTTTAATTATATTTCCTCCACCTTCTTTATGACCAGCTAACATTCCTCCTAACATAACAAAATCTGCTCCAGCACCAAAACCTTTTGCAACATCTCCTGGGCTAGTGCATCCACCATCAGCAATAATATGCGCTCCCAGTCCATGCGCGGCATCTGCACACTCAAGAACAGCGCTTAGTTGAGGATAACCAACCCCAGTTTGAATTCTTGTTGTACATACACTGCCTGGACCAATTCCAACCTTTACGATATCAGCACCACTAAGAACCAATTCTTGAGTCATATCAGCAGTTACAACATTTCCTGCAATTATAGTTTTTAATGGATGTTTTTTTCTTACATCACTTACAAATTGACTAAAATTTTCAGAATATCCATTTGCTACATCAATACATATAAATTTAAATTTAGGATTTTTTTTTAAAAGATTATTCAATCTTGAATAACTCTCTTTACTTGTTCCACAGCTTAAAGCCACATAATTATGAATTGACTTTTTTATTTGCAAATTTTTAATTTCTTTAGTCGAATGTTGCTTTGTAAGAGCTGTCATCATATTAAATGAGGCTAATTTTGATGCGACACCTACCTCACCAACACCATCCATATTAGAAGCAATAATTGGTACTCCTTCCCAACTAAATTTTGAATGTTTAAATTTATACTTTCTTTTTAGATTTACTTCACTTCTACTTTTCAATGTGCTTCTTTTTGGTCGAAAGAGGACGTCTGAGTAATCTAATTTTATTTCTTCTTCAATTCTCATAGTATTTTATAAGATATTGTATTAAATATTTTAGAAAGTAAAACAAATACAAAAATCAAATATGGAAATAAATACGTTAATAAATAAAAATAAAATAAAGTTTGAAGATTATTACAAAAAATTACTTCACAAAAAGCTCAACAAAAACAGTGTTTTATCTAGAGCCATGATATACGGATCAATGAATGGTGGAAAAAGAATTAGACCCTTCCTAGTTTCACAATCAGCAAAAATTGTAAACTTATCTCCTAAATACTCTATGTTAATTTCTTCATGCATTGAGTCAATACATTGCTATTCTTTAATTCATGATGATTTACCCAGTATGGATGACGATGATTTTAGAAGAGGTAAACTAAGTACTCATAAAAAATTTGATGAAGCGATAGCTATTTTAGCTGGTGATGCACTTCATGATATGGCATTTGAAATACTGTCTAGTAATTTGCAAAAATTTGACCCCAAATTAAATCTAAAATTATTGAATTATCTTTCAATTTGTACTGGGCATAATGGCTTAGCAGGTGGTCAATCATTGGATCTTCAGTATGAAAATAAAGAAATAAATAAAAAAAAAATTATGGAAATGTATGAAATGAAAACTTCAAAATTATTTGAATTTTCGTTTGCTGCACCTTTTATACTTTCAGGGGAAAAAAATCATAGAATTCTCTTTAGTAAAAAATTTGGATTATTATTTGGAATTATATTTCAAATTGTTGATGATCTTTTAGATGAGACAAACAACTTTAAAAAATTAGGGAAAACACCAGGAAAAGATAAAAAACAAGGTAAAACAACATTGCATAGTTTAATTGGCAAAAAGAAAGTTATGCTAAAGTGTAAAGAATTAGTTAATGACTTTATTAATAAGAACAGGGAAGAGTTTTTAAGAAATCCAATTCTAGTAAAACTTTTATTTTTCAATATTGAGAGATTAGAATAGTATTTTTTTAGCAATTAAGATGCCTGAAAAGGAAGAAAAAGCTGTTAAAAAACCTCCCCAAAACATATCCACAAAGACAACAGTTGGTGACCATCCTTTTATTGTTGCCATGTTAGTTAGATTATATGTTCCATAGGCAACTAAACCAAAAATAAAAGATTTAAATATAAAATTCAAGGAAAGATCAAAACTTAAAGCAGGAGAAATAATTACAATTGATAAACCAAATATGTAAATTAAATAGAATAAAATGGCTGCCCACATAACTGGCTTATCAAGAAGTAAATGTCCAATATTAGGTCTATAAAAAGATTTTACTGCAAAACTTAACCAAATTATATCGATAATAAGAAAAATTAATGCTGAAGCTAATGATGCTGTAATAAATAATTTCATAAGGTATATTTAACTTTATTTAGATAAAATCAAGCTGTA
>CACKNC010000008.1 GCA_902601455.1 uncultured Alphaproteobacteria bacterium | reverse complement strand
TGATAATAAACAGTGGTTTAAAGATAATATCAGAAAAATTGTTAAACTTGGATGGATTTATAAAAATTTTAAACATTATTTATTTCTTAATGCTAATTTAACACAAGCTGCACTTGCCCAAGGAGAAATTCCCAAAAAAATAAGAGCTATACTAATTAATAGATTAATAAGAGAGTTAACATCATTTTCTGCAGTATTTATACCAACAGAAAATATAATGAGGGGTATACTAAACAAAAGTACAATTATAGAGCCGATTGAGAAGTTTGTTTTATTTAATAAATTCATTGATGCTGAAATAGAGCCCAAACATGATAAAATCAATGATCCAATTATGAAAGTTAAAACCAGATTGTATATTTCATTACTTGGAAGATTAAAAAAAATACCAACAATAGGTAAAGAAATTAAGAAAGGTATTTGTACAAAAATAAAATGTGAGAATATTTTTAAAAAAACTATCAGCTCATAACTCATTCCCCCCATATGTATTATAATCAAAACCCCATTTCTGAAATCATCTTCATAAAATTTTCTTAGGCTTAAAGTTGAGCTCAAAAGAAGTAAAGACCATATTATCCCAATACCAATAGTTTTCAGGAGTTGTTCGTCTGTACCTAATGCAAAAATAAATACGAATACAGATAAAAAAAAGAATAATATATTTGAAAAAAGATCCACTATATTATTGAAAAATAATTTTGATTCTCTTTTTAAAAATGAAAATATTTTTTTTGCAATAGTCATTTTAGCTTAAATTTAAAGTTTCTAAGTTTTCAATATTTGGCTTAAAATGTGAAGTAAATAGAATCATGCCACCATTATTAATATGGTCTAAAAAAGTTTGACTCAGTATTTCTATTGATGCTTCGTCAAGGTGATTATATGGTTCATCTAAAACCCACAATTTTTTTTGTTCTAATATTAACCTAGTTAATTCTAGCTTTTTATTTTCACCTGAGGATAGATACATGACTTTAGTATTATAATATTTTTCTATATCAAGTGTTTTTAATAAAGAAAAAATTTGGTCACTAGAAAGTTTAGATGATGATAATTCTTTCCATAAATTTATATTATCAATTACAGTCAACTCTCTTGTCGATGTATTTTTATCCATTATGAATGTTGTTTGGTTATAAAAATTAAATATGTTCTTTTTAATATTTTTACCTTTCCAGAATATTTCACCAGACTTTGCTTCTAATATATTTAAAATCACTTGAAGAAGGGTTGTTTTACCTGATCCATTTTTTCCTTTTATCTGTATTATTTGTTTATCAATTAAGGATAGATTTAAATTTTCAAATATTTTAACGTCGTTTCTAAAAAAACTTAAATCGTTAATAAGAAGCATTTCTACTGATTAAAAGTATTTTGCATCTGACACAATAAAAAAACGGGGTCTCCCCCGTTTTTATAGATTTTAGAAAAATTAAGAAAAAGAAAAAAATTAACTTTTTTTCTTTTGCTACTAAAAAGAGTTTATCTTCTTCTTTTCTTAGCAGCCTTTTTCTTTTTCTTAGGAGCAGCCTTTTTCTTCTTCTTAGGTGCTGCTTTCTTTTTCTTCTTAGGAGCTGCTTTCTTCTTCTTAGGTGCAGCTTTCTTCTTCTTCTTAGGTGCTGCTTTTTTTCTCTTAGGTGCAGCTTTCTTTCTCTTAGGTGCAGCTTTCTTCTTCTTAGGTGCTGCTTTCTTTTTCTTCTTTGCCATTTAATGCTCCTTGTATTGGGTTATAGTGGAGGAACCCCCCTCCATCATCACTTTATAAAAGTGACAAACATAAAAGGCTTTCTTTTATTCCCAAAACTTACGCATAAAGTCAACAATATTAGAAAACCAAAAAATAATTAAAGTTTTTTTAAAAAATTGTTTTTTAATTTTATTTCTATCTTTCCCTTTTTTTCGCAGAAATCTAATTAAAAATTTACAAAACAAGTGTACAAATTATTTTTTAGTATTATTAGTTGTGAAAACTTACAGTTAACTCAATAGTTATTTATTTGATAAAAACATTGTCAGTTATGTGTAAGTACTTTTATATAAAACTATATATACAATATGAGATCTCTAAATTCTTTCAATACACTTAAAAAAATTACAATTGATGACAAAATTTATAATTATTACGATTTAAATATACTTGCTAGCACTTATGGGTTTGAGTTAACAAAAATACCTAATTCAATAAAAATTATTCTTGAAAACTTAATCAGAAATGAAGATGGAGAGTCTGTTACTGAAAATATGATTTCAAATTTGTGCAGTAAAATCAATGAATCTAAAGAAAATTTTGAAATATCATTTTCACCAACAAGGGTCTTAATGCAAGACTTCACTGGTGTGCCAGCTGTTGCTGATTTAGCAGCTATGAGAGATGCATTAAAAAATAAAGGAATAGATCCCAACAAAATTAATCCGCTATCAAGAGTGGATCTTGTTATAGATCACTCTGTTATGGTAGATCATTTTGGTAATGATCAGGCATATGAAGAAAATGTGAAAAAAGAATTTGAGAGAAACAAAGAGAGGTATGAGTTTTTAAAGTGGGGACAACAATCTTTTAACAACTTTTATTTAGCCCCCCCAGGCGGCGGAATATGTCACCAGGTAAATCTTGAGAATATTGCTACTACGATCTGGTCTAACAAATTTAATAGAGAAAATTACCTTTATCCTGATTCGGTTGTTGGTACTGATAGTCATACAACCATGGTTAATGCTCTTTCAGTGTTAGGTTGGGGGGTTGGTGGCATAGAAGCTGAGGCTGCTATGTTAGGCCAACCCATATCTATGAATATTCCAAAAGTGGTTGGTTTTAATTTATCAGGAAAGCTTAGTGAGGGCATAACGGCAACAGATTTAGTATTAACTATTACTGAAATATTAAGAAAACATGGAGTGGTTGGTAAATTTGTAGAGTTTTATGGTGATGGTTTAAATAATCTTTCACTTTCTGACAGATCAACGATTTCAAATATGGCTCCTGAATACGGTGCTACATGTGGGTTTTTTTCAACAGACAAAGAAACTATAAAATATTTAGAGCTCTCTGGTAAAGATGATCATCAGTTAGAAATTGTAAAGAGGTACACTTCATTACAAAAACTTTGGATTGACAGTAATTATAACCCTTATTTTGATGAAACTGTAAGTTTGGATATAAGCACTATTGAACCTTCTGTTGCTGGTCCAAAAAGACCGCAGGATAAAATATTAGTTAAGGATATTCCAAGAGTGTTTAAAACTATTGACGAAGCAGTATATGATAAATCAAAAAATAATAAGATGCTTCAATCAGGAGATGTAGTAATTGCAGCTATTACTAGTTGCACAAACACATCCAATCCTAATGTTATGGTCGCTGCTGGTTTGGTTGCAAAAAAAGCAGTAGAACTTGGTTTGTCTGTAAAACCATGGGTTAAAACTAGTTTAGCTCCTGGTAGTAAGGTTGTAAGTGATTATCTGGACAAAGCAAATTTATCAAAATATTTAGACCAAATTGGTTTTAATTTGGTTGGATATGGTTGCACAACTTGTATAGGTAACTCAGGCCCATTAGAAGAGAGGATATCTAGTGAAATTAAAGAGAAAAATTTAACTGTCTGTTCAGTCTTATCAGGTAATAGAAATTTTGAAGGTAGAGTTCATCAAGAAGTTAAAGCAAATTTTTTAGCTTCACCTCCATTAGTTGTGGCTTTTGCTCTCGCAGGGAACATGAACATTGATATTTTCAATGAGCCAATCGGGGTTAGCAACTTGGGTAAAGAAATCTTTCTCAATGATTTGTGGCCTTCTTCTTCTGAAATAAATGAAATAGTTGAAAAATCTTTATCCACTGAAATGTTTAAAAAAAGATACAAAGAAATATATAATGGTGACAAAAATTGGCAATCAATAAAAAGTGTCTCTGACAATACTTACTCGTGGAGTGAGTCAAGCACTTACATAAAACATCCACCTTTCTTTTCTGATGAAAAAACTCAAATCAAAGATATTTTTAATGCAAGAATTCTTGCTATTTTAGGTGATAGTGTGACTACTGATCATATATCGCCAGCAGGAGCAATAAAACCAGATAGCCCTGCTGGTAAATATTTAAATGAAAGACAAATAAGTAGAAAAGATTTTAATTCTTATGGATCTAGGCGAGGTAATCATGAAATAATGATGAGAGGCACTTTTGCAAATATTCGTATTAAAAATCACATTCTTCCTGGGACTGAAGGAGGAATTACCAAATTTTTTGAAAAAGATGAACAAATGTCGATTTATGATGCCGCTATTGAATATGAGAAAAAAAATATTCCATTAATTGTTTTTGCAGGTAAAGAATATGGAACTGGCTCTTCAAGAGATTGGGCGGCTAAAGGTACAAAATTATTGGGAATAAAAGCAGTTATAGCTGAGAGTTTTGAGAGAATACATCGTTCAAATCTTATTGGAATGGGTGTTTTACCTCTTCAATTTACTGATGGTCAAAATAAAGAAAAACTTGAGCTCAAAGGTAGTGAAATAGTTTCAATAATTGGCTTAAACAACATCAGTCCAAATTCAATCATTGATTGTGAAATTCAATCTGATCAAAAACAAATTATAAAACTGTTGTGTAGGATAGATACAATTAAAGAGCTGGATTATTATAGGCAAGGTGGTATTCTTCAATACGTGTTAAATACAATTATTAAAAAAGCTTCATAAAATCAGTGGTTGAAGTTGATGGCAACTTAGTAGCCATATTAGGTCCTACTAATACTGGAAAAACTTATTTGGCGTTTGATAGGATGATGGCCTATCAGTCTGGTATTTTTGGTTTTCCATTGCGTTTATTAGCAAGAGAAAATTATGATAAGGCTGTTAAAAGAGTAGGTATCAATAAAGTGGCATTAATTACCGGTGAGGAAAAATTTATACCAAAAGAAGCAAAATATTTTTTTTGTACAGTAGAATCTATTCCTAAAAATCTTAATGTTGAATGTGTTGTAATTGATGAGATCCAATTAGCCTCTGATTATGAAAGAGGTCATATCTTTACAGATAACTTACTACATACAAGAGGTGAATATGAAACAATTTTTTTAGGTTCATTGACAATAAAATCATTATTAATAAAAATTTTTCCTAAAATTATGATCGAGTCTAGAGAAAGATTTTCAAGATTAAGTTTTGTTTCAAATACTAATTTTTCTAAACTTAAACCAAGATCAGCAATTATAGCATTTAATATCAACAATATTTATGAGATTGCGGAAAACCTAAGATCTCACAGAGGTGGAGCAGCCGTAGTTTTAGGGTCTCTAAGTCCAAGAACAAGAAACGCTCAAGTAGAAATTTATGAAGATAAAAAAGTAGATTTTTTAGTTGCCACAGATGCAATTGGGATGGGTTTAAATCTAAACATTAATCACGTTGCATTTTCTTCAATTGAGAAATTTGATGGAAGATTTAAAAGAAATTTACACCCTAATGAATTAGGCCAAATTGCTGGTAGAGCTGGAAGATATGAAAATAATGGTACTTTTTCATTGCTTAAAAATGCAGGAATTTTAGATATCAAAACAATTAAAAATATTGAAGATAGCAACTTTGAGTCAATCAATAAAATTTATTGGAGAAATTCTGATTTAAATTTTTCTAACACTGATAGTCTTCTTAGTAGTTTAAAAACATATCCTGTTCATAACTATTTTATTCATAAAAAAAATGCAGTTGATGAGTTGAATTTTAGAAGTTTAATTGAAGATCTGTCAATTAATAAATTATTAATAAATAATGAAAGAGTTAAATTATTATGGGATGTTTGTAGAATTCCAGATTTTCAAAAGTTATTTAATGATACATATCTTCAATTGCTAAAAACAATTTTTTTACTTCTAGTCAAAAATAATAAAATTCCTAAACCATGGTTAGAAAAAAATATTTTAGGTCTTCAAAAATTTAATGGTGGTATTGAAGAACTTTCATTAAAAATTTCACAAATTAGAACTTGGACATATATATCTAATCATCAAAATTGGATAGATAATGAAAAATATTGGCAAGAAACAACTCAAGATATTGAAAATAATTTATCTGATAAACTGCATGAGGGTTTGACAAATAGATTTGTAGACTCAACTTCCAAGTATTTTTTAAATTCTTCAAATATTGATAAGACTACGAATATTAAAATAAATAACAAAAAAACATTAATTATTAACAATATAGAATATGGGTCTTTTGTAGGTTTTGATTTAAAATTTAATAAAGATGTAATTTCTCATTCTCTTTTTTCTCTAAGTCATGTAAAAAAATCAACTAGATTAATGATAGAAGAAAAAATTAACAATTTCCTAAATGCTCCCAATGATTCAATTAGTTTTGGAGATGTTGGTAATATAAATATTGACGATAATATTAAAATTTTCTGGGGAGAAGAAAAAATAGGACAATTAATAAAAGGCTCAAAAATATCCACACCCTTGGCTGAAGCATTAAACACTGAATATTTAAGCTCTGAAAAAAAATTATTGGTTTCAGCAAAACTTCAAAACTGGATTGATGAACTAATAAGATCAAAATTGTGGCCAATTAATGAAACGATTGATGATAAATTATCACCTAAAATAAGAGCAATACAGTATAATTTATTTGAGAGTCTTGGAACATATCCAACTGATGAGTTTCGAGATTATTTAAAAAACATTACTCAGGAAGAAAAAAACTCATTATCAAAACTAGGGATACGAATTGGAGCTAAATATTTTTTTGTTCCAAACTTTCTTAAGAAAGCTTCAATGGAATTACTAGCAATTCTCTGGACGGTTTTTAATAACTATAAATTTCAGGGATTTTTACCTTTACCTAAAGATGGAAGAGTATCTTTTTTATCAGATATTGAAATGAAACAAGGCTATTGGCTTGCTATAGGTTATCTGAAACTTAAAAACTTTGCCCTGAGAATTGATGTTTTTGAGAGAATCTTTTTTTTAACAAGACAAAAATTGAAATTAGGACCATTTCTTGACTCAGCAGATTTAATGAATCCCGTGGGTTGTAACCGGGAGCAATTAAAAGATATATTAGTTTACTGTGGTTTAAATTACACGAATTTACCTAATGAGAGAATTTTATTTTTTTATGAGTCTAAAAAAATAATTCCTCAGTCTGGAATAATTAAATCTAAAAAAATAAAATTGAAATTAAAACCTAAAGATAAAAAAATATCAAAAAAGAAAAAAAAATCTGCTGATCCTGATTCTCCTTTTGCAGTACTGGAAAAACTGCTTTAAAGAAATATATAAAATATAAAAAAGGAATTATCGTGTTACAATCTTTAAAAAATATTTTTGCTAGTGAACCAAATATAAATTCAGAAATTGAAAACAAAGAAATTGATATTTTATCTGGTTTGATGATTGAGGCAGCAAATACTGATGGTCAAATTACACAAGAAGAAATGAATAAAATTTCCTATAGCTTGATTAATGTGTTTAAAGAAGATCCTAAAATTGTTGAGCACAGTTTAACTAAAGCTTTCGAAAACAAAGACAATACTAAATCATTATTTTTTTACACATCTAAATTGAATAAACTTTATTCAGATGAAAATAAAATTAAACTTATTGAAGTTCTTTGGGAAATAATATTGGCTGATAATGAAATTCATGATTTTGAGACGAACCTCATTAGGAGGCTTGCAGGGCTTCTATACATTTCTGATGTGGAGTGTGGAAATGCTAAAATTAGGGCAGCTCAGAAAGATCAAAAATAATGACATACGTTGTAGATGAAGGCTGTATTAAATGCAAACATATGGATTGTGTTGATGTGTGTCCTGTAGATTGTTTTTATGAAGGAGAAAATATGCTTGTTATCCATCCTGATGAGTGTATTGACTGTGGAGTGTGTGAGCCTGAGTGTCCAATTGAGGCAATACATTCAGATACTGAAGAAGGTATGGAGAAATGGGCAGAAGTAAACAGAAAGTATTCAGAAATATGGCCAGTTATTACAGAAAAAAAAGAACCACCTCATGATGCAAAAAAATGGCAGGATGTGGAAAATAAATTTGAAAATCACTTTAGTGAAAAACCAGGTAGATAATATATGAGTCCAAAAAAAGTTGAGTTTAAAATCGGAGAAACTGTTGTATATCCTAAACATGGTGTGGGAGAAATTGTAAAAATCGAAACTATGGAAATTGCCAACATTAAGAGTACTTTTTATGTTGTTAAAATGGAGCAATCAAAGTTAACTATTAGAGTTCCCATTGATAAACAGGAAGAGGTGGGTTTAAGAAAAATTTCATCAAAAAAAATAATTGATGAAGTCTACGAAGTGTTGAAACTTAAACCAAAAATACGAAGAATAATGTGGAGTAGAAGAGCGCAAGAATATGATGCAAAAATTTTTTCTGGTGATCCTATAAAAATCTCTGAAGTTGTTAGGGACTTATTTCGTAAAAATACTCAATCTGAACAATCTTATAGTGAAAGACAGATGTTTCAAGTAGCTATTGAGAGACTTGCAAGAGAGGTAGCGGCTGTTGAAAAAACAGATTATTTTCAATCAACTGAAAAAATTGAAACAATATTAAGAAATAAATAATTGACTAAAGAAAATAAATTTCAAGAGTTTAAAAATGTTAACAAGATATGGGCTGTTGGCTCTTTGCATTCTCAGTTAAATTCTTTTCAATCAATTAAAAAATATATTTTATCAAACTTTGAAGAGGGTGATAAATTAATCTTTTTAGGTAATGTTATTGGATATGGAAGTAAATCAAAAGAAACTATTACCGAAATAATAAACCTTAGGTTTGATTTGATGGCTAAATACAAATTAAAGAATGAGGATATTATTTTTCTTAGAGGGGCACAAGAAGAGATGTTTAGTAAGCTCCTTCAACTTCAAACTGCCCCAAATCCAATAGAGATCATAGACTGGATATTTAGTCATGGAGTGGATCAGACTTTAATATCCTACAATTTTGAACCTAGTGAATTTAGAGATATTGCATCACAAGGAACTATTCAAATTAACAAACTCACTTCGAAATTAAATACTAAAATCTCATCTATTCCTGGACATAAAGAGTATTTCTCAAACTTAAAACACGCTGCATTTAGTGTTTCCAGAAAAGTTTTATTTGTAAATAGAGGAGTAGATATATCAAGACCTTTGTCAGCTCAAAATGACTGTTTTTGGTGGGGTTATCAAAACTTTTCTTTGATTGAACGGCCTTACAATACTTTTAAAAGAATAGTTAGAGGTTACCAGTCCAATCCTTATAATGATTTAGAAAACTCTAAAAGTAAAATTTTATGCACTTTATTTAGGCAGCCATTAACAAATCATAAGGTTTTAGCGGGAATATTTAGTGCTGATGGAGAAATATTAGAATTATTTGAGTCTAACTGATCCAAATCACATTTTTTTTCGTATAACTATATATGAAAATAAACGAAATAATATCAAACAATCTTGTCAGTTTTTCAAGAAAATCTAAGATACTTGAAAAAGAAGAAGAGTTCTTTCATATTGAAAAGTGGAGATTAGAGAAAAATTCTAAATCTTTACAGGTAATTTTAAATGCATATTTGAGATTAGCAGTATCATATGCCAAAAAGTATTCAAGCTATGGTATTCCCCTGGATGATCTTATTCATGAAGGAGTACTCGGCATAATGCATGCTTTAGAAAAATTTGATATTTCTAAAGATTTTAGACTTTCTACATATGCCTCTTGGTGGATAAGAGCGTCAATTCAAGACTACATCTTAAAAAATTGGTCTGTCGTTAAGACAGGATCTACTGCTTCTCAAAAAGCTTTATTTTTTAATTTAAGAAAAATCAAACAGAAAATATCTGATGTATCTTCAGATTATATGGGTCAAAGAGAATTAGACGAAGTTTCAAATATGCTGAATGTTAAAAATTTGGAAGTTCAAAATATGGAGTCTAGATTAACTGGTGGTGATGTATTTCTAAATCAGAAGATAGATGGTGAATCTGAAAATGATCTTATGAGCTTATTACAAGATGATAGACCTAACCCTGAAGAGGTTTATCAAAGTTTTAGCGATGGTGATATGAAAAAAGGTTTTATCCAAAAAGCCATTATGACTCTAAATGATAGAGAAAAAACAATAATTAAAATGCGCAAATTAAAAGACAAAAGTGTTACCCTTGATGAGTTAGGATCCATGCTCAAGATTAGCAAGGAAAGAGTAAGACAAATTGAAACAAAAGCTCTCGAAAAATTAAAAACCGCTATATTAGATATATCTAACCAAGAAAAAGAATTTTTTATTTGAAATTTCAATATTTATTCATATTGTCTTGTAATGAGATATTGTTTCATATTGGTATTTTTTCTTTTTCACTCCTTCTCTTCTTTTGCTTCAGGATATAATGTTTATTCTGTTGGATTTTACGATTTTGAATTAGATGAAGATTTACAAGGAAATAATTTAACAGGGGATATTAGGTTTGAAAAAAGATATGATAACGTTATTTTTGAAATTGGCCCTGAAGAAGATAACTTTTTTTTTCTAAAACCTTTTTATGGTATCGAGTTAACAGGTGACTCTGCCACTTATATTAATACAGGTTTTTATATCGATGATAACTTAGGGGAATTATTTACTGGAAAAAACAATGATTTCAATTTTACACCAAGTCTTGGAGTAGGTTATTATGATAATGGAACTGGAAAAAATTTAGGAAAGTGGCTTCAATTTAAAACTACTTTCGAGATTAGTTATTTACTTAAAAATAATAATAGAATAGGTTTATCTCTTGCTCATATTTCAAATGCCAATATTGGAGATAAAAATCCAGGAGTAGAAGTATTATCTCTTTCTTATCAAAAACCTTTTTAGTTAATTAGGAGTTTTTTCTCATTTACAAATTTCAAAAATATCTGCTCAAGATTATCAAAATTTTGGTTTTTCATTTTTGAGTGTATATCAATCTTAAATTGTTTGGCATCAGGAATTCCAAAAAAAATATTTAGCAATGGACTTAATAGTCTATAAATTGAATCTTTGCCTTTTTTTGGTTTTATAAAGTTAAAGTAATCTTTAATAGTTTTTTCAGATATAATATAATTATTAGACTCATTATAAAACAATCTATCAACATCTTTTAAACAAAATGGGTTATTTTGAATCAACCTTCCTAGCATAACACCATCATAAATCTTGGATAATTCGACTGCCTTGTTTATACTACTTATACCACCATTCAGTATAAAAGTAATATCAGGATATTTTGATTTAATTTTTGAGACAAAGTTATAATTCAGTGGGGGTATATTTCTGTTACCCTTAGGGCTTATACCTTTTAATATTGCATTCCTTGCATGTACATACACTACTTTGATTTCGCTCTTTAGAATCTCATCAATAAATTCTTCAAAAAAATCATAATTAAAATCTTTTCCAAGACCAATTCGGCATTTAATTGATACTTCAATATTTTTATTAATTTTCATTGCCTCGAGGCAGTTTCTTACAAGGACTTTGTCTTGCATTAAGCATGCGCCAAAACTTCCTTTTTGAACAGCCTTACTTGGGCATCCTACATTTAAATTTATTTCATCGTAATTTAATTCGTAAGCTATTTTTGAACTTAATTTTAAATCATCATATTCAGATCCACCTACTTGAAGGGCTATTGGATTTTGTTGCTCATTTGCAATTATTGTTTGTAAATTTTTTGAATTAATAAGTGTTTTTGATGCAATCATTTCAGAAAATAAAAAAGTATTTTTTGATAAAATTCTGTAAAGGTTTCTTGCATATGGAGTTGTATAGCCCATCATTGGAGCAACACAAAATTTTCTATCAAGAACTTTTTTCATATATTAATTAATTTTCCAAAATATATCGAGTAAATAAACTTCTAATTCCTTGCCTACAATAATTACTTAATATAAATTATAAATATATCTAAATCATGATTAATAAATTATCACCACTTCCAGAGTTTTTAGTAAGAGGATACAAGAAATGGAAATCTAGTGCTTACCTAGAAAATGAAAAAAATTTTAAAGAATTAGCTTCTTTTGGCCAGAATCCTAAAGCAATGATTATTTCGTGTTGTGATTCAAGAGTTCACGCAACTTCAATATTTGGAGCAAATGAAGGGTATTTTTTTATTCATAGAAATATCGCAAATTTAGTTCCCTCATATTCTGCAGATTTTGTAAATTATGGAACAACCGCTGCTTTAGAATATGCAATTAAAGGACTTAAAATTCAACACCTAATTATTTTAGGCCATAGAAATTGTGGAGGTATCAAACATGGACATAAAATGCATTCAAGTATTTTAAATCCAGATTATGAATATTTAAACAAATGGCTGAGTATGCTTTTGCCTGCATTTAATAATATAAAAAAAAATACTGAAGAAAAAGAACAAATAGATCAACTGGAAAAGGAAAGCATAAAAGTCTCAGTTAAAAATTTATACAGTTTTCCTTTTGTAAAAAAGGCTGTTAAAGATAAAAAATTATCAATTCATGGATTGATCCATGATATTGGGTCAGGAGATTTAAAATTCTTAAACCCTCTTACAGATGAATTTGAAAATTTATAAACTTTAATAAGATTGTTTTTTTGAGGGAAATTTTTTGTTTTTAACTTCTTTAGTAAAATTTTTTACTGCTCTAATTATATTTTTTTCAATATTAGTATAAGTTTTTATAAACTTTGGTTTGTTAGTATTTGAGTTAAGATTCAAAATATCATCAATGACTAAAACTTGACCATCACAATATTTTGAGGCACCAATTCCGATAGTAGGTATTTTTAAAATATTTGTAATTTTTTTTGAAGCCTTCATTCCCATGCATTCTAATACAATAAGTTTAGCCCCTGCATTTTCAAGTTTTTTTGCAAGATTTACTAAATTTTCTATTTCATTTAAATTTTTTCCAACACTTCTAATTTTACTGAAATCTGAAAATTTTTGAGGAGTCACACCTATATGGGCTACTATTTTTATTTTATTATTTGATAAATGCCTGACTATATCTATGTTTTTACTATCAGTTTCTATTTTAATAAAATCTGCTTTTGTATAAGACAAAATATCTAAAGCATTTTTTAATGCCTCTTTTTTGTTCCTATATGTTTTGTAAGGCATATCAATTATTGTCATTGATGTTTTTGTATTACTAACAACAGCTTTTCCATGATTCATCATCATTTTAAGATTAACAGATCTAGTATTTTTCATACCATAAAGAGTTGTGCCCAACGAATCACCAACTAAAATTATATCTACTCTTCCATCTAAAATACACGCCAACGGCTTAGAGTAAGCTGTTAAACAACTTATTGGTTCTTTATTTTTTTTTAATAAAATAGTTTTATAATTTATTTTTGACATCAGATAATTTAGACAGATCGTGTGATTCCGCCATCAACTCTAATATTTTGGCCAGTAATATAACTTCCACCCTCTGACGCTAACATTTCAACGATGGCTGAAATTTCACTAACTTTTCCATAACGCCCAAGAGGAATTTTTTTTAAAAATTCTTCTTTTTCAGGCAAGCTATCAATGAAACCAGGTAATATATTATTTATTCTTATATTATCCTTAGCGTACTTATCTGAGTAAATTTTTGTAAATGCCGCCAATCCCGATCTAAAAACCCCTGATGTAGGAAAATTTAAATTTGGCTCAAATGTCGCAAAAGTTGAAATATTTATTATTGACCCTCTTTTTTGTGTTTGCATAATTGGTGTAATAATTCTTACTGCTCTCACTACGTTCAAAAAATAAATTTCCATTCCTTTAATCCAATCTTCATCACTAATTTTTAGAATGTCACCTTTTGGACCATGTCCAGCACTATTTACTAGTACATCAATTTTTCCAAACTTTGATTTAGTTTGAATAAGAAACTCATTAATGTCTTTGGTGCTTAAATTACTACCTGTATATCCAAAACCACCTAGGTCATTTGCTAATTTTTCTCCTTTTCCAGAGGATGACATTATTGCTACATCATATCCTTTTAACGATAAGTGCTTAGCTGCATCAGCACCCATCCCACTTCCAGAAGCAATAAAGGCTGCTATTTTCTTCATACAATGTTCATATATTTAATAACGCATTAACTCTTTTGAGATAAATAATAATTGTAAGTTTTATAGATACCATCTTCTAAAGTTATCTTTGGCATCCAGCCTAATTTTTTTTGTAACGAGACATCCACTACTTTTCTCTTTGTTCCTTCTGGTTTTTTTATATTGTGCTGCAAATTTCCCTTATATCCTATTACTTTTGAAATAATCTTATAGTAGTGATTTATAGAATAATCTTTTCCTGTACCAACATTTATAATTTTAGGAACTTTTTTAAACTTTTTAAGTGCAAAATCAGTAAAATCTGCCAAATCACTGACATGCATGAATTCCCTTTTATTTTTTCCAGAACCCCAAACTTCAACTGATTTTCTATTATTTTTTTTAGCTAAATAAACTTTTTCAATTGCTGCTGGGATCATGTGAGATCTGAAAGTATCAAATTTATCGTACTGACCATAGAGATTACAAGGAATAAAAGTTTTATAATTATAATTTTTATTTTCTTTATTTATATATTCACATAGCTTTAATGCTATAATTTTAGCTAAAGCATACCCCTCATTTGTCTCTTCTAAATAATTACTTAATATATTTTTTTCTTTAAGAGGCTTATTAATATTTTTAGGGTAAATGCATGAACTACTAAAATTTATTAATTTATAAATTTTTTTTTCATAGCAAGCATTTATCAAATTTTTACCTATCTCTATATTATCATTTAAAGATTTCTGATTATTAACACTATTGAATTGAATACCACCAACTATTCCAGCACAATGTAAAACTATATCAGGCTTAGATTCTAAAATAAATTTTTTAGTATCTTTATAATTTTTTAAATCTAGACTATTTCTATCTGAACTAATTATTAAATATTTTTTTTTTAATTTTTCTAATAGGTTTTTACCTACCATTCCAGTTGAGCCAGTAATAAATATTTTTTTTATCATTAATTTTATTAACTAGCTAATTCGTGCTCAATCATTTCTTTAATAAGTTTATCAAGAGAGTAATCGGGTCTCCACTTTAAAATCTTTCTTGCCTTTGATGAATCTCCTTTTAACAAATCAACCTCTGTAGGTCTAAAATATCTCTGATCAATTCTAATAACGCAACTGTGTTTTTTTAAGTCGTATTTCTTATTTTTGCATATTTTTACATAACCTTTTTCATTTAATCCAGATCCTTTGAAATACAGAGAAATTCCAAAAAAGCTGAATGTCTTTAATAAAAAACTTCTTACACTTGTTGTTTTTCCAGATGAAATAACCCAATCATCAGGTTTTTTATATTGAATTATAGAATGCATAGCTTTTACATAATCTTTCGCATGCCCCCAATCTCTTTTTGCATTTAAGTTTCCTAAATAGATTATGCTTTGCTCACCTTTTACAACTTTTACAACTGAACTAACAATTTTTTTTGTTACAAAAGTATCACCTCTTCTGGGTGACTCATGATTAAAAAGTATTCCATTGCAGACGTGCATTTTATATGCTTCTCTGTAGTTAATTCCAATCCAATGAGCAAAAAGTTTTGATACTGCGTACGGACTTCTTGGATAAAAATCTGTTTTTTCATCTTGTATTGGTTTTTTAACTTTTCCGTAAAGCTCAGAAGTAGATGCGTGATATATTCTGATTTTATCTATCATACCTAGTGATTTTACAGCTTCTAATATTCTCAGCAAGCCTAGAGCATTTACATTTGTAGTATATTCTGCAATGTCAAAACTTACTCTTACATGACTTTGGGCAGCTAAATTATATATTTCAGAAGGGTTAGTATTTTTAATTATATTTACCAAACCTAATGAGTCTGTCATATCACAATAATGAAGAAAAAATTTTTTCTTTTTTTCATGAACTTCTTGAAAAAGATGATCCACCCTTGATGTATTAAATGAGGAAGACTTTCTTTTTATTCCGTGTACAATATAATTTTTACTTATTAAGTACTCTGCAAGATATGATCCGTCTTGACCGGTAACACCTGTAATAAGAGCAATTTTTTTTTTCATAATTTTGATAGGGAAAGATCCATTTTTCTTTCTGTTAAAGGTTTTTCTTTTACTGGTAAATGAATTATTGCTGAAAAGGCTCCTACTCCAATACCTACCCACCAGACTAAATCATAACTACCATAAATATCATAAAACAATCCACCTAACCAGACCCCAACGAAAGACCCAATTTGATGAGATAAAAAAACTATTCCATACAAAGTACCCATAAACTTGAGACCATAAATGTAACCAATTATTCCTGAAGTAAGAGGAACAGTTGCAAGCCATAATGATCCCATAACAATAGAAAATATTACAACTGACAAAGGTGTTATAGGAAGCATAATAAACATTATAGCCGCAATTGTTCTTCCAGTATATATAATTGATAGCAGGTATTTTTTTGTAAAATGTTTCCCTAATGCACCAGCTGTTATAGATCCTATTATATTAAACAATCCGATAAGAGCAATTGATAGCGCCCCCAATGATGCAACTGAATTACAAATGACACTTATTAGACTACCTTGTATTATAGGACTACTTGCTTCGGCAATGAATGCAGGGAAATGTGCAGTTATAAATGCTAATTGAAATCCACAAGAAAAAAAACCAAGAAAGAGCATAGTGTAAGAGGGGTCTTTGAAAGCTTCTCTTAATGCATCAGTTAAATTTTCCTCTATTTCCTCTTTAGCTATTTTAGGTTTAGATTTAAGTAAAGGAACAAATATTATTGTAAAAATACTAATTATTGCAAATATTATGAAAACAGATGACCATGGCATACTATTAAGAAGTAATGCTGCAAAAGGAGGTCCGACAACTTGACCTGCTGATCCAGCAGCTGTAGTAACCCCCAAAGCCAATGATCTTTTTTCGGGGGAGGCTGTTCTTCCTACAACAGCTAAAATTGGTCCAAAACCACTCCCAGCTATTCCAAATCCAATTAATATATTTAACAGTTGGTGAGCTTCAGGAGATGATGCAGTACTACTTATAAAAATACCAATTGCATAAAGTAATAAACCTAGTGTTATAGCTTTCCTGTCACCAAATTTTTCAGCAAATGCACTAAATATTGGAGTGCCAATGCCCCAAGCCAAATTTTGAATAGCAATTGCCATTGAAAACTCTGATCTAGCCCACATGAATTGATCAGCAATTGGTATTTGAAATAAACCAAAAGTTGAACGTATTGCGAAACTAATTAGTAATATTAAACTTCCACCAATAAGTACAGGTGTAAAAATACTAGATTTATTTACATCATTCATAAATATATTGATGATTCTTAACAGTAGAGCTCAAAGCAATCTATTAAAAAATTAGATTCTTGAATTAATCTGTTGCTTATCTGTTTCTTCCTTTTCAGGTATTACGTATGCTACAGCACAATGATCTAAGCAATATGGTTTGTCTTCAAATCTTTCTTTACCACAAAATTTAAAGTCAGACTCATCAGGGTGGCCTTCAGGCCACTCACAACCCCTTGCTGTATTATTTTTCAGAAGATTTTTAACAGTTGGTTGAAACCCTTCTTCTACTTTAGTATGTCCTTTTATTATAGTCTTCTCTTTACTTTCTTCAGAATTTTCAAAATTTAATTTTGGAGTAATTGGTGATCTAGCTTTTTTTCTATCAGGTTTGACAGCAGTTCTTCTTATTGGAGAGGGTCTTCTTTCCAATCCAATTCTATGAGCTTTTCCAACAACAGCATTTTTAGTGAAACCAAGTAACTTGCCTATTTGTGCTGTAGGCAAACCTTGATCCCATAGCTCCCTTAGTCTAGCAACATTACTCTCATTCCATGACATTATTAAACTTTCTCTTATTATCTATATGTAGTAGTACAAATATGTATAATTATACTAAATGTGTAAGTATAGAAACAAAAAACTAAGCTTTTTTTAAAAAAACCACGAAAAACAAAGAATTTTATGTATAAATATTAGAAAATATGAAAAAATTAGAAAATTTTAGTATTCAAAACAAAAGAGTTTTATTCAGAGCAGATTTAAATGTACCTCTCATTGAAGGCGTGATTACAGATACTTCACGCATAACTGCAATTAAAACATCATTAAAAAAATTAATTTTAAATAAAAACAAAATTTTTATAATTTCTCATTTTGGTCGACCCAACGGGAAAATTGTAGATAAATATTCATTAACTTTTATTCTCCCTACATTAAAAGAAATATTAAATGTTAATAATGTATATTTTTTAAAAAACTTAGATCGGGAGGCCATAAGAAAAACAACAGAACAAATGAAAGATGGAGAAATTTGTCTTTTAGAAAATATTAGATTTCAAAAAGAAGAAGAAAACATAGATTTAGAGTTTGCTAAAAAAATAAGTAATTGTTTTGATGTTTATGTTAACGATGCTTTTTCAGTTTCTCATAGAAATCATTCATCAATTACTGGTATCCCAAAATTTCTACCAGCTGTCGCAGGCAATCACCTGGTTGATGAGATTGATAATATAAATTTTTTTTTAATAAAATCAAAAAAACCAAACATGGCAATTGTGGGTGGTTCAAAAATATCTACAAAGATTCAACTTTTAAATAATTTAATAAAGCAATTTAGTTCAATCGCTATAGGAGGTGCAATGGCTAATACTTTTTTATTAGCTAATAAAAAAAATATAGGTAATTCTCTTGTTGAAAATCAACTAACTAATGAAGCTTTAAATATTCAATTAAAAGCAAAAAATTTTAATTGTAAATTAATTCTGCCAGTAGATGTGATGTGTGGAAAAAACATAAAAGATACAAATCCTATAAAGTGTAATGTTGATGACATTTCATCAGATGATATTGTATTAGATATAGGGGAAAAAACTATAAAATTGATTAATCAACAAATTGTTAATTCAAAAATGGTTTTATGGAATGGGCCCCTAGGAGCTTTTGAATTCAAACCATATGACACAGGTACGAATGCAATTGCTGAAACAATCAAATTAAATGCAAAAAAATTAAATATTAATACCCTTGCTGGTGGAGGTGATACTGTGTCAGCAATAAAAAATACAAAATCTGAAGATGGATTTGATTATATTTCAAACGCTGGAGGTGCTTTTCTTGAGTGGTTAGAAGGTAATGAGTCTCCAGGGGTTATTGCTTTAAAAGAAAATAGATTTTCTTAATCTTCGATTTGATATTTTTTTATCAAAGAAAATTGAGTCATTGTAAAAATAAAAGTAATTGGCAGAATTCCAAAAACTTTAAAATTTACCCAAATATCTGTTGATTGAGTTCTCCATACAATTTCATTTAAAACTGCTAGTGCGATAAAAAAACCTATCCAACGTTGGGTAAGTATTTTCCACCCTGTCTCTTCAAGCTTAAGGGCTGCTCCAAGAAGATATTTTAAAAGAGGTTTGTTTATTAATATGCCACCATAAAGAATTACTGCAAAAAGGACGTTAATAATTGTTGGTTTCATTTTAAAAAATACATCGTTATCAAAATAAATTGTTAAACCACCAAATAATAAAACAATTCCTGCACCAACAGTTGGCATTATAGGAATTTTTTTTTCTAGAATGTAAGAAAACAAAACGGCAATTACAGTCGCTATCATAAAAGGTAAGATAGAAGCTTGCAGACCACTTCTTGTATAAAAAATAAAAAAAACTGCTAAGGGCCCAATATCAATTAAAAGTTTATATAAAGACTTCATCTTATTCTTCCAAATTTAATAAAGACCTTGAAAAATTTTTAGCACTAAAAACCACAAGGTCTTCAGTTTTTTCTCCAAGACCAACGTAACTTATAGGTATTTCATATTTATTTGCAATTGAAATTAAAGCCCCACCTTTAGCAGTACCATCTAATTTCGTAATTATAATACTTGATACATTTAACTCTTTGCCAAAAATCTCTACTTGCTTAATCATATTTGATCCATTGGTTCCATCTAATACTAAAACTGTTTCAATAATGGTTTGGGTATTTATTTTAGAAACTACATTTTTTAGTTTTACTAATTGGTTAACCAAATTTGTATTATTAGATAATCTTCCTGCTGTATCAATAATTAGATAATCGTAATTTTCTTTGTTAAATTTTTCAGTTGATTGAAAGGCAACACTTGCAGGGTCTTGATTAGCATTTCCAGAAAAAAAATCATTTTGATTTTTATGAGCCCAATCTTTTAATTGATCAATTGCTGCAGCTCTAAATGTATCACAAGCAGCAATTAACACTTTTTTTTCGCTAGGAATTTGATTTGCTATTTTTCCTATAGTTGTTGTTTTACCACTTCCATTCACGCCTACAAAAATCAATATTTTTTTATTGTTATTGTTTTCTTCAACTGAGCCACCCTCTCTTGGCTGAAGAATAATTTCTATTTCTTTAGCTAGTGTTAGTAAAACTGTTTTTGTGATATCTTGATCTGATGTTTTAACTTTACGAACTGAATTTATTAATTTTTCTACTACATCTAAACTTATATCAGCAGAAATTAAAACAGCCTCCAATTCTTCTAAGGTCTCTGCATTAACTTTTTTATTTTGAAAAGAAGTAAGTATATTTGATGATAAAAAGTTAGATGTTTTTTGAAGGTTGTTTTTAAATTTAGAGAATAAACTCATATTCTTTTGGCTATTAACATATCATTACTAATTCCAGTATAAACACAAGCTACAATTTCCCCTTCTTTAATTTTTTCATTTACAATAACGTTAAAGAAATTTTGATCCTTACCTATAGAATTTTCATTCTGAAATTTTTCAATTAAAATTAAATCTTTTTTACCTATTTTTTTTGTAAGATGCTTTTTAAGTTTTTCTATTCCCATTTGACGCAACGTATTTGCTCTATTTTTAATTGTAGATTTATCAACTTGTGGCATACGCGCAGCAGGAGTATTAATACGAGGAGAATAAGAAAAAACATGAAGGTGAGTAAGATGACACTGATCAACTAAGTCTAAAGTATCTTTGAACATTTCATCAGTTTCTGTTGGGAAGCCTGCAATTAAATCTGCACCAAATGTCGCTTCCTTTCTTTTAGACAAAACTTTATTACAAAAATCGATTGCCATTTCTCTTGAGTGACGTCTTTTCATTCTTTTTAAAATCAAATTATTACCTGCTTGTAAACTTATATGAAAGTGGGGCATCAATTTTTTTTCAGATAACAAATCCCAAAATTCTTCATCAATTTCAGCACAATCAATTGACGATAATCTTAATTGTTCTAGATCAGGAACAAGTTTTATTATCCTCTTTATTAAATTTGAAAATGTTGGTTTTGCAGGTAAATCTTTACCATAATCAGTTATATCAACGCCAGTTAAAACAACTTCCTTATAACCGTTTTTAACAATTTTTTTTATTCTTTCAACTATTGCCCCAGCGGGCACACTCCTGTTGTTTCCTCTGCCATAAGGTATAATGCAAAACGTACAACGATGATCACAACCTTGCTGAATTTCTATATATGCTCTTGATTTACCATCAAACTTTTCAATTGTAGAAGGAACTGTTTTTTTTTCTAACAAAATATCATCAACCTGTATTGGTTTAGAGAAATTTAAATTATCCCATACACTAGAAAGTAACTTTTCTTTATTTCCTAAAACTAAATCAACTTCTTTTATGGTATGATATTTTTTAGGATTAATTTGAGCTGCACACCCTGTAACAATAATTTTATTTTCAGGATTAGTTCTTTTTGCCTTTCGTATTTCATATGCAACTTTTTTTTCTGCTTCAGCAGTAACTGCACATGAATTTATAACTGTAACGTTTTTTATATTATTATTATTTAGATGATTTTTAATAATCTCACCCTCATAAATATTAAGTCTACAACCAAGATTAATAAGAGAATTCTTTTTATCCATTATTAAATTTGAATATTTCCATTATAACTAATTTCCGCAGGGCCAGTCATGATAGCTTCCTCATCAATTATATTTATATGCAAGGATCCTTTTTCAAGTTGAACTTCAGCACTGCTCTCTATCAATTTTTTTTTCCACCCTGCATAAACGGCTGCACAAGCACCACTCCCACATGCAAGTGTTACACCTGCTCCTCTCTCCCAAACTTTCATTTTAATTGTATTCGAATTTAATATTTCGATAAACTCAACATTAGTTTTATTTGGAAAAAAATTATGTTTTTCAATTTTTGGTCCTAATTGACTCAAACTTATATTTTCAATTGATTTTCCAAAAAAAACTATATGCGGATTACCAATATTTACTGCAACCCCTTTATTAAAACCTTTAACTTCAATTGGAATATTTAATGGATCCATTTCTTCACTAAGGGGTATTTTTTTCCAATCTGTAGTAATTTTTCCCATATTTACACTTATTTCATCACCAGATTTTTTTGCTATTAGCGTTCCTGCATCTGATAAAATTTTTAGAGTTTCTTTTTCATTATTTTCATCAAAAAGAATTTTTGCAACACATCTAGTTCCATTTCCACATGCTTCTGCTTTATCTCCAGAGGGATTAAAAATATCAATACTCACATCAGCATTACCACTTGCTGGATAATTAATAGTAATGAGTTGGTCACAGCCAGCACCTGTTCTTCGATCACTTAATTTTTGAATTAAATTATCATTTATTTCAATTTTATTTGATCTTCTGTCAATGATAACAAAATCATTTCCTAATCCGTGCATTTTGGTAAATTCTATTTTTTGCATAAAGTCTCTATACCTCAATTCACCCAGAAATCCTGGAAAATTTTTAAATTTTAAGAAAACTTGACTTTATTAGTTGGAATAAATAGAGGGGTTTCTACAAATCCTAAATTGTAAAGTAAAAAACTTGTTGCAATTGTGATAGGTACATCAGCCCACGAGTTTCGTGCCCTGGTGTCAATTTGCTATTGGAGAAAAATGTTTGAAACATTAAATGATAAATTTGAAAAAATTGTTCGTGGAATACGTGGCAAAGCAGTTATTTCTGATTCAGATTTAGATTCTACACTTCGAGAGATACGTATTGCTCTTTTAGAAGCTGATGTAGCTTTGGTTGTTGTAAAGGATTTTATTAGCTCAGTTAAAGAGAGTATTTTAGGTAAAGAAGTTTTAAAATCAATCAAGCCGGATCAAATGATTATTAAGCTTGTGCAAGATGAGTTGGTAAATATTCTTGGTTCCGAAAACCAACCACTTAAAATTGTCAAATCACAGATGACAAAAATTTTATTTTGTGGACTTCAAGGGTCAGGAAAAACAACTTCAGTTGCAAAACTTGCAAATCATTTAGTAAAATCTTCAAAGAAAAAAGTTTTATTATCTTCTGCAGATATTTATAGACCAGCAGCACAAGAACAATTGAAGGTCTTAGCAGAGCAAGTTCAAGTAGATTTCTTTAATCATAGCTTTAGTTCTGTTAATCAAATAGTCAGTGAAACTCTGGAATATGCTCAAAAGAATTTATTTGATGTCGTAATTCTTGATACAGCTGGAAGACAAGTTGTGGATGAAGATTTAATGAAAGAATTAATTGAAATTGAAAAATTTTTTAAACCTCAAGAAACTTTGCTGGTTGCAGATGCTCTAACAGGACAAGACGCTGCAAATATAGCAAAAAATTTTAGTGAAGCTGTAAATATTACAGGTTCGATACTCACACGTATTGATGGAGATAGTAGAGGTGGTGCTGCATTATCTATTAAATCAATAACCAATTCACCTGTAAAATTTATTGGAGTTGGAGAAAAAATAGAAAACTTTGAACCTTTTCATCCTGAGAGAATTGCTCAACGAATTTTAGGAATGGGAGACATTGTTAGTTTGGTTGAAAAAGCTGCCGAAAATATTGATCAAGATGAAATGGAAAATTTAGCAAAAAAAATGTCTAAAGGTAATTTTGATTTAGATGATTTTGCTAAACAATTAAAACAAATGGGAAATATGGGAGGCGTATCAGGTATATTGTCAATGCTTCCTGGGGTTTCAAAAGCTCAAAAGCTCATGGCTGAAAATAAAATATCTGATAGCTTAATTAATCATCAAATTGCTATTATTAATTCAATGACTAAAAAAGAAAGAGCTGATCCTAATTTAATCAAGGCTTCTAGAAAAATAAGAATATCAAAAGGCTCTGGAACTAGAGTTCAAGATGTAAACAAGCTTTTAAAACAGTTTCTTCAATCACAAAAAATGATGAAGAGAATGAAATCAATGGGTAAGGGTGGAATGCCTAATGATTTAATGCAAAAATTGCAAGGTAACTTCCCGCCCAAATTAAACTAAAATAAGAAAGGAAAAATTATGCCAGTAAGAATTAGATTAGCAAGAGGTGGAGCAAAAAAAAGACCCTTCTATAGAATAGTAGTTGCAGACTCTAGACGCTCAAGAGATGGTAAATTTATTGATCAAGTAGGTACATACAATCCAATGCTTCCAAAAGACAGTCCAGAGAGAGTAAAAATTGATGTTGAAAAAACAAAAGATTGGATAGCAAAAGGAGCTCAGCCTTCTGACAGAGTAACTTTATTTTTGAGTAAGTTAGATGTTGTTGAAAAGCCAGTTATTACTGAAAAAACAAAAAAACATTTACCAAAGAAAAAAGCTCAAGAAAGATTAGCTGCTGCTAAAGAAAAAGAAGAAGAAGCTAAGAAGGCTGCAGAAGCACCAGCAGAAGCAGACGATAAAAAAACAGAGTAAAGTTTGAATAAATCAAATTTTGTTCATGTTGGTACATTCGGTGCACCTATTGGTTTGAAGGGTGAGATCAAAGTAAATCTATTAACATCAACAATTGATGTTTTTAGATCACTTGATCAATATTATAATTTTGATCAATCTATTAAGTGGAGTTTTGAGTCGGTTGTAATGCGACAAGAAAAATGTGTTGCACTTCCATCTCATTGTAAAAATCGTGATGACGCTGAGGAATTAAAAAATCAAAAAATTTTTTCATTTAAAGAAAATTTTCCTTCAGTTAATCCTAATGAGTATCTAGTTAGTGATTTAATCGGTTGTGATATTATCCATAAGAATGGAAACTCTCTAGGTAATGTTATTAGTGTAGATAATTTTGGAGCAGGAGATCTATTAGAAACAATTTATAAAAATAAAAAAATTTATATACCTTTAGATGATAATGTTTTGTCCGTAGATTTAGAAAAAAAAATTATTTTAGTAGATCCAATAAAAGGAATTATTGATAATGATTAATGTAAAAATTTTGACAGGTTACCCGGAAATGTTTCCTGGTGGGTTAGCTCATTCTTTGATGGGCAAAGCACTTAAAGAAAATATTTTCAAATTAGAAACTATAAATTTACACGATTTTGGTATTGATAATAGAAAGAGTGTTGATGATGAGCCTTTTGGGGGAGGTCCAGGAATGATTTTAAGACCAGATGTGGTAGAAAAAGCTCTTTTATCAGTCTCAAGTAATATCAATGCTAAATCAACAAAGATATATCTGACTCCCTCAGGATCTTTATTAAATCAAAAAAAACTAGGAATTTTGGCTAAATTAGATGAAATTATTATCCTTTGTGGTCGATTTGAAGGCGTTGATCAAAGAGCAATTGATGTATTGGGTTTTGAAGAGGTTAGTATAGGAGATTATGTATTGGCTGGAGGAGAGATTGCAGCTCAAGTGCTACTTGAAGGTTGTATTCGTCTCATTCCTGGAGTATTAGGGCATCCGGAAAGTTTATTAGAAGAGAGTTTTTCTAATAATCTACTAGAGTATCCTCACTATACGAGACCAAAGATATGGGAGGACTCTCTGGGCAACAAGTATGATGTTCCTGAAGTATTAAGCTCAGGTCATCATGGTAATATAAAAAAATGGAGACAAGATAAGTCGGTTGAAAAAACTAAAAAAATTAGACCTGATTTATATAGTAAAAAAGAACAAGAACAGGATTAAGTATGAACAATTTATTGCAAACGTTTGAAAAAAAACAAATTGAGAGATTAACTGGAAAGAAACGAATTCCTACTTTTCGTCCTGGAGACACACTTAAGGTTACAATAAGAATTACAGAGGGTGACAAATCAAGACTTCAGGCTTTTGAGGGAATGTGCATTGCTAGAAAAAATAACTCTGTAAACTCTAACTTTACAGTTAGAAAACTCTCACATGGAGAAGGTGTAGAAAGAGTATTTCCTTTATTTAGTCCAATTATCGAAAAAATTGAAGTTATACGAAAAGGTGATGTAAGAAGAGCTAAGCTGTATTATTTAAGAGATAGAACAGGTAAAAAAGCTCGAATTGCTGATCGTGATAGAGGTGATGAAGCAGATCAATATTCAATTATTGAGGAGGCTCCTGTAGAAGAAAATACTTCAAACACAGATGAGACATCTGTTGTTGCTGAGCAAGAAAATGTTGAAGAGTCAAAAGAAGCTGTAGCAGCTCAGGATGAAAAAAAAGAAGAACCTGCTGAAGAAGTTAAGGTAGAAGAAAATAAAGAAGAGGCACCAGCAGAGGAAGCTGAAAAAAAAACGGATGAACAATCCTAAGCCTAAAACTCTTTTTGATAAAATTTGGTACCAACATCTTGTTCATCAACAAGACGATGGAACATGTCTTATATATATTGACCGACATTTAGTTCATGAAGTAACAAGCCCACAAGCATTTGAGGGTTTAAGAGATAATAAAAGAAAAGTTCATCGTCCGGAAAGTACTTTTGCAGTTGCTGACCACAACGTACCAACATCAGATAGGTCTAAAGGAATTGATAATGAAGAAAGTAGAATTCAAGTAGAGACACTTGAAAACAATTGTAAAGAATTTGGAGTTACAATATTCCCTCTTCTTGATAGAAGGCAAGGAATTGTTCATATTGTGGGACCAGAGCAAGGAATAACTCAGCCAGGAATGACAATTGTATGTGGCGATAGTCACACAGCAACACATGGAGCATTCGGTGCACTTGCTTTTGGGATAGGTACAAGTGAAGTGGAGCATGTTTTAGCAAGTCAAACTTTAATTCAGCAGCCAGCAAAAAATATGAAAATTTCTGTTAATGGAAATCTTAAACCTGGTGTTGGTGCTAAAGATATAATTTTACATATAATTGGCGTTATTGGAACAGCAGGTGGAACAGGGTATGTTATTGAATATGCTGGTGAGGCAATTCAATCACTTAGTATGGAAGGTCGAATGACTATTTGTAACATGAGTATAGAAGCAGGTGCAAGAGCAGGTTTAATTGCTCCTGATCAAACAACATTTGATTACATCAAAGGAAGACCTTATGCGCCAAAGGAAGAAAATTGGGATAAGGCAGTAGAATTCTGGAAGTCATTACCTTCAGATGAAAACGCTAAATATGATAAGGAAATAATCATCAATGCTGAAGAGATAACTCCACAAATAACTTGGGGAACAAGCCCTCAAGATGTAGCTCCAATAAATGGAAAAGTTCCAAACCCAGACAAAATAGATGATGTTAATAGAAAAAAAGCTGTTGAGCGTTCTTTAGAATATATGGGTTTAGAGCCTGATCAAGAAATTGAAAAAATAAAAATTGATAAAGTGTTTATTGGTTCTTGCACCAATGGAAGAATTGAAGATTTAAGAGAAGTGGCAAGAGTTGTTGAAGGAAAAAAAGTGTCAGTTGATTCTATGATAGTTCCTGGTTCTGGATTAGTGAAAGAGCAGGCTGAGAGAGAAGGTCTAGATAAAATTTTTATTGATGCTGGATTTGATTGGAGAGAACCTGGATGTTCCATGTGTTTAGCTATGAATCCAGATCAGTTAAAACCGAAGGAAAGATGTGCCTCAACTTCGAACAGAAACTTCGAAGGTAGACAAGGTAGAGAAGGCAGAACTCATTTAGTAAGTCCAGTTGTTGCTGCTGCATCAGCTATTAAAGGAACCTTTGCACAAGAAAGTGATCTGTAATGGAAAAATTTGAAATCTTAAAAGGTATTGCTGCGCCTCTTCCAATGATGAATGTTGATACTGACATGATCATACCAAAGCAGTTTCTAAAAACAATAAAGCGATCAGGTTTAGGTAAAAATCTTTTTCATGAACTTCGTTTTGATATGCAGGGTAATATAAAAAATGATTTTGTTCTAAATTGGGACCCTTATAAAGAAGCATCTATTCTTATTGCAGGAGATAATTTTGGTTGTGGTTCAAGTAGAGAACATGCTCCTTGGTCTCTCTTAGATTTTGGTTTTAAATGCATAATAGCCCCAAGCTTTGCTGATATTTTTTATAACAATTGTTTTAAAAATGGAATTCTCCCAATTCGTCTTACTCAAGATAAAGTTGATATTTTAATGGAGCAGGCAAATAATAAAAAATTGCTTACTGTGGACTTGGAGAAGCAAAAAATTATTTCTGAAGATGATAGTTCAATAGATTTCGAAATAGATGAATTTAGAAAAAAATGTTTATTAGAAGGTCTTGATGATATTGGTTTAACTCTTCAGAAAAAAGAAAAAATAACTCAATATGAAGCTACTCTTAAATCATCACATCCCTGGATTATATAAATGAGTAATAAAAAAATACTAGTTTTGCCAGGAGATGGAATTGGAAATGAAGTTATGGCAGAGGTTCTCAAAATCATTGATTGGCTATCAAAAACAAGATCAATGTCTTTTGATATATCTGAGCGTTTAGTTGGTGGTACAGCCTACGATAAAGAAGGTGACTCTATAAGTGATGAAACAATGCAAGAAGCTTTGGACGCAGATGCTGTTTTGTTTGGCGCAGTTGGAGGCCCTCAATGGGATAATGTTGAAAGAGAAAAACGTCCAGAGGCTGCTTTATTAAGATTAAGAAAGGAATTAGATTTATTTGCTAATTTAAGACCTGCTGTAGTATTTGATGCACTAGCTGAAGCATCACCTTTAAAGCTTAATTTAGTTAAAGGACTTGATATTCTTATTCTAAGAGAACTTACAAGCGGCGTTTATTTTGGACAACCACGTGGAGTGTCAAAAATAAATGATAATGAGGAAAAAGCAATTGATACTCAAAGCTATACCACTTCTGAAATTACAAGAATAACACGCGTAGCTTTTGATCTAGCAAAATTACGAGATAATAAAGTTACTTCTGTTGAAAAATCAAATGTAATGGAAACAGGAATGTTTTGGAAAAATACAGTTTCAAATATTCATCAAAAAGAATTTCAAGATGTTGAGCTTTTTCATATGTTAGCAGATAACTGTGCAATGCAACTTGTTCGAAATCCTAAACAATTTGATGTTATTTTAACAGACAATTTATTTGGAGATCTTCTAAGTGATATAGCAGCAATGTTAACAGGATCGTTGGGAATGTTACCCTCTGCATCATTAGGTCCAGTGGTGGAAAATGGTTCAAGAGCAGCGATGTATGAGCCTGTTCATGGAAGTGCGCCTGATATTGCTGGACAAGGTAAGGCCAATCCACTTGCTATGATTATGAGTTTTGCCATGATGTTAAAATATAGTTTTAATATGCAAGAAGATAGTGTCTTAGTTGAAAATGCAGTTCAAGCAGTTTTATCAAAAGGCTTGAGAACTGCTGATATTAGTGACGGCGCTGATAAGATCGTATCAACCCAAGATATGGGTAAAGCCGTTATTGAAGAACTTAACAATTTATCAGGTAGCTAATAAAATGAGCACAAAATTTAATATCGCTATTGCTGGCGCGACAGGCAATGTTGGAAGAGAAATTATTCAAATATTAGAAGATAAAGAATTCCCTGTTGATCAATTGTATTTGTTAGCCTCTTCTCGATCAAAAGGACAAGCAATCGAGTTTAGAGGTGAAGAATTAATTGTTGAAGATCTTGCTGAGTTTGATTTTTCTAAAGTTCAGATTGGCCTTTTCTCTCCTGGAGGAAAAGTATCCGCAGAGTTTGCTCCTAAGGCGGCAAAAGCTGGCTGTCTTGTAATTGATAATACTTCACATTTTAGAATGCATGATAATGTACCTTTAATAGTTCCTGAGGTAAATGCTTCTGCTTTAGAAGAATTTTTTAATAATGATGATCGCAGTAATATAATTGCCAATCCAAATTGCTCAACTATTCAAATGGTTGTAGCTCTTAAACCTCTTCATGACCAAGCAATAATAAATAGAGTCGTAGTGTCAACGTACCAATCTGTCTCTGGCGCGGGCAAAGATGCGATGGATGAATTATTTAATCAAACACAACATATCTATACAAATAAAAATATTGAAAAAAATAAATTTACTAAACAAATAGCATTTAATGTCATTCCTCACATTGATACCTTTCTTGATAATGGAAGTACTAAAGAAGAAGAAAAAATGGTTAATGAAACAAAAAAAATATTAGATGAAGGAATTAAGGTATCCGCTACATGTGTCCGAGTTCCTGTTTTTATCAGTCATGCAGAATCTATTAATATTGAATTTGACTCACCTTTAAGTGATGTAGAGGCAACTAAATTATTGAAAAACTTTGAGGGTATTTCAGTTATCGATTTTAGAAAAGATGAGGGTTATGTAACCCCCGTGGAATCTGCTGGAGAAGATAAAGTATATGTTAGTAGAATTCGCGAAGATGATAGTGTTGATAACGGATTAAATATTTGGGTAGTGGCAGATAATTTACGAAAAGGTGCTGCTCTTAATGCAGTGCAAATTGCTGAATTAGTAACAAAACAATATTCAAATTTTTTAAATATTTAATTATCGTCAATCAGTCTTTTCCCATAAATTTGGGCGTCCTGTTTTTTATAGTTATTTGTTTTATAAAACGCTTTCACTTTAATATTAGTATTTCGAACAAATAAATTAATTTTTGGGCAACCTAGTTTGTAGAGTTTTTTTTCTACTATAGATAAAATTGAAGAACCAATTCCTTTTTTTTGTAATTCTGGAAGAACTGCTAAATAATATATATACCCTCGGTGACCATCATATCCAGCCATAGCTGTAGCAATGATTTTTTTATTAATTTCTCCAATGATAAACAGGTTATCTTTAATAGACAATTTTCGTTTAATATCTTTTAATGGATCATTCCAATCAACAACAAGTTTACACGTTTTCCATAAATTAATTACAGCCTCTGTGTCAGTTTTTTTAAATTTTCTATATGTAGGGATACTCATAATTGTTCTTTGGCGGTCTCGTAGGGACTCGAACCCCAAATCCATGTTCCGAAGACACGTGTGATATCCATTTCACCACGAGACCAATTAATCTCATATTATTTTATTTCGAAAAATTTTCTAGTTTTTCTATAAAATCTTGAAGAATTAGATCTTTTTTGAACAACCTTTGTGATTATTATTGTTTATTTACCAAGAGCTATTTGGTTGTTTTAAAAAATCCTCTTCTTCAGGTGTTGATTTTCTATTTAATATAATATTTCTATGAGGATATCGTCCAAATTTTTTTATTGGTAAAGTGTGATCATTCCATGCTTTTTTTACTTTATCAAAATGTTCAAATGATTTTAAATAAGTGTCAATGAGTTTGTGGCCAAAGATGTGGTCACTTATATCTTCACTATGTATAAGTGGCATTAAAAGAAAATGTATTTTATGTTGATCTAACTCTTCAAGATACCCCCGATCAACGGCTTCATTTACAATTAACCTAGTTTTGTAATCTTGTGCGAAAGAATCCGAGGTATTTCTAAAAAGATTTCTTGAAAACTGATCTAAAATTATTACCAAAGCTACACACTCTATTGCAGTATCCTGCCATTCGTCATATTCATTATTAATTGCTTTTTTTAGATCTTTTAGAAATAAATTTTTAATTTTTTGATCATATTTATCATCTTTTTTAAACCAATCTTCTATTGAGGATTGCACAAACCAGAAATTTAAAATTGCTTTTGCTCTTTCATTCATATCACGCCTATAATATAGAAGACGGACCTTCATGACATTAATTAAATTAAATAATAAAATCACTAAGTGCCGTCAGTGTGATCGTTTGGTTAATTTTCGAGAAAAAATTGCTAATGAAAAAAGAAGACAATATATCGATCAAAATTATTGGGGAAAACCAATTACAGGGTATGGTGATATTAATTCACAATTACTCATGATCGGACTTGCTCCAGCTGCACATGGTGGCAATAGAACGGGCAGAGTATTTACAGGTGATAAGTCAGCAGATTTTCTTTTTAAATGTCTGTTTAAGGCTGGTTTTGCAAATCAAAGTCTTTCAATCTCAAGAGATGATGGATTAAAACTTAAAAACCTTTATCTTACAACTGCTTTAAAGTGTGTTCCACCTGAGGACAAACCTAAGCCTGATGAATTAAAAACATGCTTTAAATTTTTTAGAGATGAAATAAATTATTTAACTAAAATAAACACTGTTGTCGCTTTAGGGAAAATTGCATTTGATGCATGTTTAAATTTTTATATGCAAGATTATGATATTAAGAGAAAAGATTTTGTCTTTCAACATGGAACAGAATATCTTTTGCCTGATAAAAAAATATTAATTGGTTCTTATCACCCTAGTCCAAGAAATGTAAACACTGGCAGAATAGACGAAAACAAAATGTTAAAATTATTAAAAAACGTTAAGATAGTTATGAGTCGATAATGCCTAATAGAAGGAAATCTAGTATTCAAAAAGAATATTGTGAAAGTATTGGCCAAGGATTATTGTTTGGCCATGATAATATTTATTTTAAAACCGTTAATCTTCCAAAAAAACAACGTTTTACAAATCTTTGTAAAAAATTTAGCATAAAACTAATTACCCATTCAAAATCTATTTATTTAAAAGCAATTACTATATCGTAAATGAAAAAGTTTTTTTCATATGATCCAAAACTTCTACTTTATGGTTTCTTAATTGTTTTTTTTGCAAGTTATGGACAAACTTTTTTCATATCACTTTATAATTTAGAAATTAGATTATTTTATGATTTATCAAATGGAGAATTTGGACTTTTATATGCTATAGCAACTTTATTTAGTGCATTTATTCTTATTAGTTTTGCAAAATTAATTGATCATGTAGATTTAAGAACTTATTCATTAATAGTTGTAATTGGGCTTTTATTGGCCTGTGTTGGTATGGCTTTAATGCGCAATAATATCTTTTATCTTTTTATTATGATTTTTATGCTTAGATTTTTTGGACAAGGAGCAATGACCCATGCTGGAGAAACTACTATGGCTAGATATTTTGGAGAAGAAAGAGGTAAAGCACTCTCTGTTTCGACCTTTGGGGGAATGATTGGCGTTATGTTTTTACCCTATATATGCCTTAATTATTTTCAAGGTATTGAAATAAATCAACTTTGGTTTTACGCCTCAATATCAATTATTGTTTTTATTCCATTAGTATTTTTTACTTTATCAGGTCAGAAAGACAGACAAAAAAAGTTTGATCAGACATTAATAAACAATCCTCTAAATTTAAAACTTCGTACAAGAGACATTATTAAAGATAAAAAATTCTACATTTACTTCCCCCTTTCTATAGCTGCATCATTTATATCTACTGGATTAATGTTTCATCAAATTTATATTTTTGATCAAAAGGGTTGGTCATTGGAAATGTTGGGAAATGGTTATATTTTACTTGGTTTTTTTTCAATAATTGGTCTCATAATAGGCGGTCCTCTCATTGATAAATTTAATACAAAAAAAACTGCAATAACTGTTCTTTTACCTTTATTGTTATCAGTAATTATACTTCTTTTATTTGATAGTGTATTTTTTCTAATGATCTACATGAGTTTATATGGATTAAATATGGGTATTAGTACCCCTTTTATTGGATCGTTGTGGGCTGAGATTTACGGTGTTAAGAGTTTGGGAACTGTGAAAGCATTACTTCATGCAGGAAGTGTATTTGCTAGTGCTCTCTCTCCACTAGTATTTGGATATATAATTGATTGGGGATATGGCATTACAACTATTGTTACAATTAGCATCATAATTATAATTGTTTCAACTCTACTTCCTATTTATAATAAAATCCCATGACAGTAAAAGTTGTAGATAGTATAAAGTTTTTAATTTCAGAGTATGAACGTTTGCAAAAAAAACAAAAAAAACAAAATTTGTCTAAATCTGAAATACAAACACTTAAAAGTTTAGAGAGTTTTTTAGGGAAAAGATAATGAATTTTTCTGTTCTTGATCACTATAATGGCTTTGTATCAAATAACTTTATCAAAAAAGATATTAATCAGACTAATTTATTAAATGAAATTTCTTTTGCTTGGGATGAGTATAATAAAAATAATTTATTTTTTTCCAAAAAGAAAAAAATAGGTATTTATGTTTATGGGTCTGTTGGTACGGGTAAAACTTTTCTTCTAAGTTTATTCTCACAATACAGTAAGGTTGGAAAAAAAATTCACTTTAATCATTTAATGAATAAAATTCATGAGACAATTAATTTAAATAAAAATAATAGTAAAAACTTAGAATTATTTATAAAAGAATTTTGCAAAGATATTAAAATTCTCTTTATTGATGAATTACATATTTTTAATATAGTGGATGCGCTGTTAATTAAAAAAATTTTCCATATTCTAGAAAAAAATAATATTTTTATAATGACATCTTCTAATTTTCACCCAAGTGATCTCTATAAAGATGGCTTGCAAAGAACAGACTTTTTACCTTTTATAAATCATTTGAATAAAAATTATGATGTTATTAGTGTTGCTGGTGAAAAAGACTACAGAAGAATAACTTTGAATCAATCTAAGACTTATTTTACACCAATAAGCAAAGATACTGAAGAGGAATTCAATTTACTATTTAACAGACTTGTTGATGTAAATAATTTAACAACAAAAAAAATTAAAATCAAAAGTAGAGAAATTCATTTTTCAAAATGCTCAGCAAATGTAGCTTATTGCACTTTTGATTTTATCTGTAATACTAATCTTGCTCATGAAGACTATGCAAATATTGCAAAAGAGTTTAATCTTATTTTTATTGAAAAGATTCCAAAAATGACAAATGATTTCACTGATCAGTGCAGGAGGTTTATAAGTTTAATTGATATGCTTTACGAAAATAAATGTTCAGTTGTTATCCTTGCGGAAAGTCCAATTTCTTCTTTATGTAAAATTTCTAATTTGTCCAAAGAATTTGAAAGAACTGCAAGCAGATTGTATGAAATGACTATTATTCAAGCTTCATGAAAAAAAAATTACTCATAATAATTTCAACTATAATAATTTTAGGTTTTGTTATTTATGGTGCAGCAGGATTTTATGTAGCCTATAACATTCTAAAAATAGACCACACATGTGGATTGCATGAAAATTCAAAACCAAATTCTTGGAGCACCAAGATTGATGCTCATGAATATTCAAATTTATCAAGAAGCAGGTTAAGAGACAATTTTCCTGCAAGTGCATATCATCTTCAAGATTGGCAAAATGTATATTTTCCATCAAGAGAAAAAGGAATTCAGCTTAATGGATGGCTATTTAATTACTTTCCAGATCGCCCTATCGTTATTGTTGTTCATGGCATCTATCCGAATGGTAAGTGTAAACCTGAATCTAACTTAATTGCTAGTTTGTTAATTAAAGAAGGTATTAATGCTTTGACTATTGATTTACGTAACTATGGTCAAAGTGATATTGTCAGTGATTACGAAGATCTAGGTTTGAGATCTTATAATGATGTGTTGGGCGCATACGATTTTCTAAAAAAAATTGGCTTTAAGGGTACCAGTATTGGTCTTCATGGTATTTCTTTAGGTGCTGTTCCGGTAATTTTTGCTGCAAATAAAGAAAGTGATATTAAAGCCATTTGGGTGGATAGTTCGTTAGCAGAGTTTAGCATGGTTCTTAGGGATGAAATTGCTCGTTATGGTCTATCAATTGAGTTTGGACCAGCAGTTAGTTTTTTTGGTAAATTATTATCTGGTGTAGATCCTGTAGATTTAAATCCTGCAGAGAAATTAACTAATAATCAAAATTATTTTTTTACTCATGGTGATAAAGATCAAAGGATGTTGTTAAGACATTATGATTATTTTAAAAATTATTCTGAAGAAAATAATATTAAATCTGACTTTTGGTTAGCAGAAAATTCATATCATGTAGATGGTATGTTTAAATACCCAGATTTATATTCAGAAAAAATGAAAAATTTTTTTGAGGATAATTTAAAATAAAAAGTCGGACTGTCTTTGCTAGTTTGTACCTTGGCAGACACTTTTCTAGTAAAAAAAACTCGGTTAACATCAAACGGCGGGTAAGATGAAAACGATTTCTAGGCGTTCCTCCGAAGCAAAGAAAATGAGTTACAATCCGACTATGTACTGATTACAATCAAAGGGCAGGAAATTCAACTTTTAGAAGAACATTTTGATCAAATTTTACTGGATTTATAAAGGAATTTTATTATTATAATTTAATCTATCCACAGACTTATGCACATTCATAAAATCAGCCCTTTGTTCTCGAGAATAAGGATTTTTTTTGAATTTCTGCAAAAAAAATATACTTAGAATGTATAAAGTTTCTGTTTTATAATATAAAATGTCCTTGAATCGCCCTTTATCCCCACACCTCTCTATTCACAAGAGGGTTCTAACAGCAGTTTTCTCTATTTTTCATAGATTTACAGGTATTTGTCTTAGTTTAGGTGCTATTTTATTGTCAGTTTGGATTGTTTTGATCGCACTTGGTCCAACATATTACTCTAAATTTCAGATGTTAAGTTCTCTGATCTTTTTTAAGATATTTCTATTTTTTTGGACACTCACTATTTTTTATCATCTTTATAATGGTATCAGGTATTTGTTTTGGAGTTATGGCAAAATGATGGATTTAGGCACTGTTTACAAATCAGCTTACGTAGTAATAATTTTATCAATTTTATCGACAATTCTAGTTTGGATTTCAATATGAAAAATTATGCATTTAAATGGATTATGCAACGATTAACTGCTGTCATATTAATACCTCTCACTTTTTGGTTTGTTTATCAATGTGTTCTTCTTGCAAGTTACGAATATGATCAAATCAGGGATTTCTTCATTTCAAAAATTAACGCTTCTCTTTTCTTTATACTAATCATGTCGATGCTCTATCATGCAAAACTAGGCAATGAGACTATAGTTGAAGATTATGTCACATCATATAATTTAAAAAAAATTTCTAAATTCACTATAAGCACGTTAACTTATCTAACAATGATTCTAACAACCATTTCTCTTTTTAATATAATCAGTTCATGAGTAAGGCATATCAGATAATTGATCATCATTATGATGTTGTTGTGGTTGGAGCAGGAGGATCTGGGTTGCGCGCTACTCTTGGCTCAGCGGAAGCTGGTTTAAAGACTGCTTGTATTTCAAAAGTATTTCCAACAAGAAGTCACACGGTAGCAGCTCAAGGAGGTATTGGAGCAGCCTTAGGAAATATGGGTGATGATAATTGGAAATGGCATATGTATGATACTGTAAAAGGGTCTGATTGGTTGGGTGATCAAGATGCGATAGAGTATTTATGTGCAAATGCACCAGACGCAGTAATTGAGCTTGAAGAATATGGGATGCCATTTAGTAGAACAGATGATGGAAAAATATATCAAAGACCATTTGGAGGTCATCTAACTGATAACGGAGAAGGAGCTCCAGCAATGAGAGCATGTGCAGCAGCAGATAGAACAGGACATGCTTTGCTTCACACTCTTTATCAGCAATCACTTAAAAACAAAGTTGAATTTTTTATTGAATATTTTGTTTTAGATTTAGTTATGGATAAAGATGGTAACTGTAAAGGTGTCGTTGCATGGTGCTTAGAGGATGGCACAATACATAGATTTTTATCCCATCAAACAATTCTTGCTACAGGTGGATATGGTAGGGCCTATTTCTCATCTACGAGTGCGCATATTTGTACAGGTGATGGAAGTGCTATGGCATTAAGACAGAATTTACCTTTATCAGATATGGAATTTATTCAATTTCACCCAACAGGAGTTTATGGTGCAGGTGTCTTAATTACTGAAGGAGCTAGAGGAGAAGGTGGGTATTTAACAAATATTGATGGCGAAAGATTTATGGAACGATATGCTCCCAATGCTAAAGACTTGGCGTCCAGAGATGTCGTTAGTCGTGCTATGACAATAGAGATAAATGAAAATAGAGGTTGTGGAGATAATGCGGATCATGTTCTTTTACATCTAGAGCATATAGATGCCAGCACTTTACATAAAAGATTACCAGGAATTTCAGAAACTGCAAAAATTTTTGCAGGTGTAGATTTAACTAAAGAACCTATACCTGTATTACCTACTGTTCATTACAATATGGGAGGTATTCCGACAAATCATAGAACTGAAGTACTTCGTCCAACAGAAGATAATCCAGACAACATATGTGAAGGATTATTAGCAGTTGGTGAGGCAGCGTGTGTATCTGTTCACGGAGCAAATCGATTAGGTACAAATTCCTTAATTGATCTTGTCGTTTTTGGTAAAGCTTCGAGTATTACAGCTAGAGAAAAAGTTAAACCAAATAGCAAGGGTTTTGATATGGATGAAAGGTCAATAGATCCAATATTAGATCGCTTTGATAAAATTCGATTTAACAAAGGAGATAGCTCAACTGGCGAGGTGAGAACTTCGATGCAAAAAGTTATGCAAGAAAAATGCGCTGTTTTCAGAACAGATGCGCTTATTTCAAAAGGTATTGAAGAATTTGCTCATATTGAAAGCTCAATGGACAATATAGATGTTAAAGATAAATCTATGGTTTTTAATACAGACTTAACTGAGTCTCTTGAACTACATAATTTAATGGCACAATCTAAAGTTACCCTTCATTCTGCTTTAAACAGAACAGAAAGTAGGGGAGCGCATGCAAGAGAAGATCATCAAGAAAGGGATGACTCTAACTGGCTTGTTCATTCTTTATCATGGCTTGATAACAAAGGTGATGTAATAATGGGTAAACGACCAGTACACATGAATACTTTAACTAATCATGTACAACCTATCCCACCGAAGAAAAGAGTTTATTAAGAATGGTTGAGTTTACTTTACCTATAAATTCAAAAGTACAAAAAGGAATTAATCATCCAGTAAAGGATGTTTCAGAGAAACCAAAGAAAATTATTATTTATCGATGGAATCCTGAAGATCAAGAGAATCCTCGTTTAGATAGTTATGAAATTGATCTAACTAAATGTGGACCGATGGTTTTAGATGCTTTGATGAAAATAAAAAATGAAATTGACTCCTCTTTAACATTTAGGAGGTCTTGTCGAGAAGGTGTTTGTGGTTCATGTGCCATGAATATTGATGGTGTAAACACTTTAGCATGTCTAAAACCTATTGAGGAGGTAAATGGCGAAATAAGAATATACCCCCTTCCTCATATGCCAGTTGTTAAAGATTTAGTTCCTGATTTAAGCAAAGCTTACGAACAATTAGCTTCAATTAAACCTTGGCTTCAAAGATCAAAAAAAGATTTTAATTCTTTACAAAATAGTTCAGAAGAAAAAAAACAAACGCCTAAAGATAGAGAAAAATTAGATGGACAATGGGAGTGTGTATTATGTTTTTGTTGTACAACTTCATGCCCAAGTTATTGGTGGAATAGTGATGAATATCTAGGACCTGCTGTTTTAATGCAAGCAGCAAGATGGGTTAACGACTCTAGAGATTCAGAAAGAAAGAATAGATTGAAAGCCGTTAACGATAAAATGAAATTATATCGATGTCATTCAATTATGAATTGTACTCGTTCGTGTCCTAAAGGACTCAATCCTGCTAAAGCCATAGCAGAGTTAAAGAAGGCTATTGTTACAGAATTATAATTCTTGTATAGGTCCCCCATGAGAAAGAAAATTGCTCTCGTCGGAGCTGGAAATATCGGCGGAACCCTTGCACATTTAATTGGATTAAAAGAACTAGGTGATGTCGTTCTTATTGATATTGCGGATGGTATGACTAAAGGAAAAGCACTTGATTTGGCACAATCTTCAACCATTGAAAGTTTTAACATAAAGATGAGTGGTTCTTCAAATTACCGTGAGATGAAAGATGCTGATGTTGTGATAGTAACTGCAGGTTTCCAAAGAAGACCTGGTATGACTAGAGATGACTTAGTTGAAAAAAACTCAATAATTATTCAAACTGTTGGAAAAGGAATTAAAGCAAATTGTCCTAAAGCTTTTGTTATTTGTATTACTAATCCCCTCGATGCAATGGTTAGCGTTTTACAAAAAGCTGCGGGGTTGAAATCAAATATGTGTGTTGGTATGGCGGGAGTGCTTGATAGCGCAAGATTAAAATATTTCTTAGCTGAAGAGTTTAAAGTATCTGTTGAAGATGTTAGTGCTTTTGTTCTTGGTGGTCATGGTGATACAATGGTTCCAGTTATAAGATATGCTACTGTTGCAGGTATCCCCGTTCCAGAGCTAATTAAATTAAAATGGTCTACCAATAAAAAAATAGATGCAATTATAAGCAGAACAAGAGATGGTGGTGGTGAAATTGGACGATTGATGAAAACAGCTTCTGCTTTTTACGCTCCTGCTTCATCAGCTATTGCTATGGCTGAGTCATTCTTAAAAGACCAAAAAAGAGTTTTGCCATGTGCTGCTTATTTAAATGGACAATATGGTGTTAAAGGTTTGTATGTAGGTGTTCCTGTTATAATAGGTAAAAAAGGTGTAGAAAAAGTTATTGAGCTGAAACTAAATGCAGAAGAAAAAAAACAATTTAATAATTCTGTAAAAGCAGTAAAAAATTTAACTGCGTTGGCAAAAAAACTAACATCAAAATAAGGAGTGAATTGATTTGCATTAGTTAATTGATGCTTTTTGAGATTAGAAGATGAATATACACGAGTACCAAGCTAAAGAAATTCTTAAACAATATGGATTGCCTGTTCTTAAAGGAAAGTCATATAATAAAAATCTTGAAACTCTTAACGATGATATGGCTGATTTAAAAGGACCACCCTGGGTTGTTAAATCACAAATTCATGCAGGTGGTAGAGGTGCTGGATACTTTAAAAATTCTTTTAATGATAAGGGTGGTGTTCAGGTTGTCTTTGAAAAAAATGAAGTTTCTTCAATTGCTCAATCAATGATGGGAAACATACTGATAACAAAACAAACAGGTGAGATAGGCAAAACAGTCAATCGTATTTTTATTGAAGAGGGGTGTGATATTGACAGAGAATTTTATCTTAGCCTGCTAGTCGATAGAAATAATTCTAAACTGATGATGATGATTTCTGCTGCAGGTGGTATGGATATTGAGGAAGTTGCAGAAACTAATCCTGAAAAAATAATAAATATTCATTTTACAAAATATACAGATATTTCATTAGATGAAAGCTTAATGACAAAACTTGAGATAAATAAAAATCAATTCGAGGAATTAACTTCTATTATTAATAAAATCGTAAATGCTTTTAATTCCATTGACGCGTCAACGATTGAAATTAATCCATTGGTTTTAAATAAGCATGGAAGTTTTGTCATTTTAGATGCAAAAATAAGCTTAGATGATAATGCGCTTTTTCGACATCCTGAATTATTAGAATTAAAAGATTTAACTGAAGAAGATCCTCTCGAGTTGCAAGCAGCAGAGCATGATATGAATTATGTTAAGCTTGATGGATCAATTGGATGCATGGTTAATGGCGCTGGTTTAGCTATGGCGACAATGGATATTATTAAACAATTTGGCGAGGAACCCGCAAATTTTTTAGACTTAGGAGGCACAGCAAATAAAGATCGAGTTATTATGGGCTTCAAAACTATTCAATCAGATCCAAATGTTAAATCTATTCTAATTAATATATTTGGAGGAATTATTCATTGCGATATGATTGCTAACGGTATTGTTGAAGCGGTAAAAGAATTAAATTTTAAACTCCCCTTAGTGGTTCGCTTTCAAGGAACAAATGCAAAAGAAGGAAGAGATGTGATTAACAATTCAAATTTAGGATTAGTATCTATTGATGATTTTACAGAAGCTGCAAAAAAAGTAGTTGAGTTAGCAAAAAGTTAATCATGTCTATTATTATTAATAAAAATACAAAAGTTATATGCCAAGGGTTTACTGGCTCACAAGGAACATATCATTCTCAGCAAGCTATAGATTATGGAACTCAAATGGTTGGAGGAGTAACACCTGGTAAAGGAGGATCAACACATTTAGGTTTACCTGTTTTTAATTCAGTCAAAGAAGCTAAAGATCATACTCAAGCAGATGCTACGGTTATCTATGTTCCTGCAAAATTTGCAACTCAAGCAATTCATGAGGCATTAGATGCAAATATAAAAATTATTACATGTATTACTGAAGGCATACCCGTACTTGATATGGTGGAGATAAAAAAAAGAATTCTTGAACAAAAAACTTATTTTATTGGACCTAATTGTCCAGGTCTAGTAACTCCTGGTGAATGCAAGATAGGAATTATGCCAGGTTTTATACATCAGCCAGGTAAAATTGGAATAGTCAGCAGATCTGGAACACTAACATACGAAGCAGTATGGCAAACTTCTCAGGTTGGGCTCGGTCAGACAACTTGTGTGGGCATAGGTGGCGACCCCGTACACGGTATGAATTTTATAGATTGTCTTGATCTTTTTTTACAAGATGAAGATACCAAAGGTATATTAATGATTGGCGAAATTGGAGGTACGGCTGAGGAAGATGCAGCAGAATTCATATCAAAATCATCCATCAAAAAACCTATGTCTGCCTTTATTGCAGGAGTATCTGCCCCTAAAGGTAAAAGAATGGGACATGCTGGAGCAATTATATCTGGAAATAAAGGAACAGCGCAGTCAAAAATTGATGCTCTTCAATCAGCAAATATTGCCGTAGCGCCATCTCCTGCAAAAATGGGTGAAACTATGTTATCAGAAATGCAAAAAGGGTATAATTAAATTTGAAATTTACTAATATTTCTTCAGAATAATCAATGTATAAGAATAAAGATGAATGATAGTTTTCTAAATAGTGCAAATGCACCTTATGTAGCTGAACTTTACTTTAAGTATAGTCAAAATCCTAAAAGCATTGATGAGAGCTGGAAGACTTTTTTTTCTTCATTAAATGAAGATGAATTATCAATTATTTCTGATTTTGGTGGACCAGAATGGAAAAAAAGAGACACCAATGTTATTGATGATATTTCTTTTGATAAAGTTGTTCGATCATCTGCTAGTGTAGATTTCAATAGTTTTAAAACATCAACTTTAGACTCAATTCGAGCACTTCGATTAATTCGAGCTTATCGTATTAATGGTCATTTAATAGCTAATCTGGATCCTTTGAATTTACATGAGAAAAATTATCATCCAGAGTTAGATTATAAATCTTATGGTTTTTCAGAGAATGATCTTGATAGAGAAATTTTTATTGATGGAAGTCTTGGTTTAGAAACAGCCACATTAAAAGAAATAATTAAAATATTAAATAAAACTTACGCATCCTCTATTGGTGTTGAATTTTTACATATTCAATCAGTTGAACAAAAGCAATGGGTCCAAGAGAGAATAGAAGAAGTGAATAATAAAACTAATTTTACTACTCAGGGGAAAAAAGCAATATTTCAGAGACTTGTTGAGTCTGAATTATTTGAACAATATTTAGATAAAAAGTTTTTAGGAACAAAAAGATATGGAATTGTAGGTGGTGAGTCTATGATACCTGGAATTGAACAGATTGTTAAACAATCATGTATATCAGGAGTAGAAGATATATATTTTGGAACAGCCCATCGAGGAAGATTAACATTATTAGCAACTGTTTTGGGCATGCCTTACAAAGGAATTTTGTCCAAATTTCAGGGTGATTTAAATGATCCTAATGAAGTTCTTGGTTCAGGAGATGTTAAATATCATTTAGGTGTATCAAGTGATAGAGAGTTTGATGGTAAAAAAATACATTTATCTCTAACTCCTAATCCCTCTCATTTAGAGGCAGTTGATCCTGTAGTTGTTGGCAAAGTAAGAGCAAAACAAACTTTATTAAATGATAAAACTACAGATAAAGTTTTTGGTATTCTTATTCATGGTGATGCAGCCATGGCTGGACAAGGTGTTGTTGCTGAAACATTTGCCATGTCTCAACTAAGAGGATTTCGAACAGGTGGCACTATACATTTTGTTATAAATAACCAAATCGGTTTCACCACCACTCCTTATTATGGACGTTCTGCTCCTTATTGTACTGAGATCGCAAAAATGGTTCAAGCCCCAATTTTTCACGTAAATGGTGACGATCCAGAAGCCGTAGTTCATGTGTGCAGACTTGCAGCTGAGTATAGAAATTTATTCAAAGAAGATGTCGTAGTTGACATGTTTTGTTACAGACGCTCAGGTCACAATGAGGCGGATGAACCTATGTTCACTCAACCATTAATGTATAAAAAAATTAAGGGTCATTCAACAACCCTAAATTTATACCAAACACAATTAATTAAAGAAAAAGTTTTAACTGAGGAAGAAGCTAAAAATAAAATTTCAGATTTTAAAAAATTTTTAGATAATGAATTTGAATTATCAAAATCGTACAAACCAAATAAAGCAGATTGGTTAGATGGTACTTGGACAGGAATAAAGATAGCATCTATTGATGCAAGGCGAGGCAAAACTTCATCTACTGAAGATGATATAAAATTATTATCAAAAGAAATTCACACTATACCTGATGATTTTACTCCTCATAAAAGAATACAAAAAATTTATAATGATCGATTAGAGTCAATTGAAAGTGGTAAAAATATTGATTGGGCTACAGCAGAAGCCTTAGCATTTGCAACATTACTCAAAGATGGTTACGGTGTTCGTCTATCAGGTCAAGATGTAGGTAGGGGGACCTTCAGTCATCGTCATGCTGTTTTGTATGATCAAGTGAATGAAAAAAGATTTGTCCCCCTTCGTCATTTTAGAGAAGAGCAAGCACTATTTGAAATTGTAGATAGTTTTTTATCTGAATTTGGTGTTCTGGGTTTTGAATATGGCTACTCACAGGCAGATCCCAAAACATTAGTTATTTGGGAGGCACAATTTGGTGATTTTTCCAATGGTGCACAAACAATTATTGATCAATTCATTACAACTGGTGAGAGAAAATGGTTAAGGATGTCTGGCTTGACTTTACTACTACCTCATGGTCATGAAGGGCAAGGGCCTGAGCATACAAGTTCAAGGTTAGAGCGTTTTTTGCAAATGTGTGCGGAAGATAATATACAAGTAGCAAACTGTACTAGCCCTGCAAATTATTTTCATATTTTACGCAGACAAATGATGAGAGATTTTAGAAAGCCATTAGTGCTAATGACACCTAAATCTACACTTCGTCATAAAGCCAATACCTCTCCTTTAGCAGATTTTGTCAATGGTTCTACTTTTCATCGAGTAATTAGTAATCATCTCTCTGATGATGAATATAAAAATGTAAACAGAATAATATTTTGTTCAGGAAAAATTTATTTTGAATTACAAGATCACATCAATGAGCTTCAATTAAAAAATGTTTATATAATTCGTTTAGAACAATTGTATCCTTTCCCATATGAAGCATTAAACGAAGGTATTAAAAAATTTAATCATTGTGAAATGATTTGGTGCCAAGAGGAACCACAAAATATGGGTGCATGGGAATTTATTGAAAAGAGACTTAAATCAGTTTTAGATTCAGTGGGCGCTAAAAAAGAATTACATTTTATTGGTAGACGAGCAGCTGCTTCTCCAGCAACAGGAGTTTTTGATCGACACCTTGCAAATCAAAAAAATATTATACGATTAGCAACTGAAGCAAACATTGACGAAATTGAAAAAGAAAAATCAGGCGTTTCTCTTGTTAAATATAAACTGCCAATTGAATAAACGCTCTAAAATGTTAAATAGAAAATACATAATATGGAGTTAATAGTACCAACCCTCGGAGAATCAATCACAGAAGCTACTGTTTCTAAATGGTTAAAAAAAGTAGGAGATTCTTTTGAAGCTGATGAACCTCTAGTGGAGATTGAAACTGATAAAATTACTGTTGAAGTTCCAGCTCCAAGTGCAGGATCTATATCAGAAATTAAGGTGGAGGAAGGTGCAGATGTCAATATTGGTGGTGTTCTAGCTCTTTTAGGTGACAAAAAATCATCAAATGGATCTGCTTCTACAGAGAAATTACAAACAAAAGAAGCTCCAAAAAAAGAACCTAAAGTAGAAAAAGAAATAATTCCTTCTTCTACTAATCAAGATAATGCAAAATTATCTCCTTCAGTAAAAAAACTTATTGATGAAAATAATTTAAGAGCAGACTCGATTTCACCATCAAGATCTGATGGACGTTTAACAAAGGAAGACGTGTTTAATTTCATAAAAAACCCAACAGCAAAATCAACACCATCTAAAGAAAGAGAAGAAGTGGTGAAGATGTCTAAGATAAGAAAAACCATTGCAACAAGATTAAAAGAATCACAAAATACTGCTGCTATTTTGACGACATTTAATGAAGTCGATATGTCAGAAATAATGAAAGTACGTGAATCTAAAAAAGAAGACTTTATGGAACGCTATAATGTTAAGCTTGGCTTCATGTCTTTCTTTGTAAAAGCAGTTGTGTCAAGTCTGCAAGAATTTCCTGCTGTAAATGCCGAGATCAAAGATGAAAGTATTATTTATAAAAATCATTTTGATATTGGTATCGCTGTTGGCACAGAAAAAGGATTAGTTGTGCCTGTCCTCAAAGATGCTGACACAATGACTTTCGGCGATATTGAGCAAAATATTGTGGAGCTTAGCACTAAAGCAAAAGAAGGCAGTTTAACAATGGATGATTTAACAGGAGGGACTTTTACAATCTCTAATGGAGGTGTTTATGGCTCTATGTTGAGCACTCCTATTATTAATAGACCACAATCTGGAATTTTGGGAATGCATAATATCCAAAAAAGAGCGGTGGTTGTTGATGATGAAATAGTCATTCGACCAATGATGTATCTTGCTTTTAGCTATGATCATCGCATAATTGATGGAAAAGAAAGTGTTGGTTTTTTAGTAAGCATTAAAAATTTATTAGAAAATCCATCAAAGTTGATTTTAGGAGTATAGATGGCAGATTTTGATTTAATTATAATTGGCGCAGGTCCTGGAGGATATGTTGCAGCAATCAGAGGTGCTCAACTTGGCATGAAAGTTGCATGTGTTGAGAAAGAAAAAACACTCGGTGGCACATGTCTTAATATTGGTTGCATTCCATCAAAAGCTTTATTAAATTCATCAGAAAAATTTACAGAAATTTCTAAACATGCTGAAGAGCATGGTATCTCCACTGGTAAGGTTGATTTAGATTTATCAAAATTGATGCAGCGCAAAAATAAAATTGTTAAACAATTGACATCGGGTATTGGTTTTTTATTTAAAAAAAATAAAATTACTCATCTACAAGGTGCAGCATCTTTTGTTGATAAAAAAACAATCAAGGTAGCTTCAAGTGAGGGAGAAAAAAATTATTCAGCAACAAATTTTATTATAGCAACAGGTTCTAGTTCTATAGCTATTGATGCGATACCTGTAGATGAAAAGCAAATTGTAACGTCAACGGGAGCGTTGGCATTAGAGTCGGTACCTAAATCTCTTTTGGTTATTGGCGGAGGTTACATTGGCTTAGAAATGGGATCGGTTTGGAGTAGACTTGGATCTAAAGTAACTGTTGTTGAAGCGCTTGATAGAATTGTTCCCACAATGGATGAGGAGATTGCAAAAGAATTTATGAAGTCACTTAAAAAACAAGGATTAGAATTTAAACTTTCTCATAAAGTTACAACGACTAAAGTAACTAAGTCTGGTGTTGACGTATCAATGGAGTCAACAGATAAAAAACAAATTACAGAAAAGTATGACGTAGTGCTGATGTCTGTTGGACGTAAACCAAATACAGAAGGTCTTAACTTAGACGTAATTGGAGTTAAATTGAATGAAAGAAAATCAATCGAAATAAATAGTAAATTCAAAACAAGTGTAGATGGTATTTACGCCATTGGCGATGTTGTTCCAGGACCAATGCTTGCACATAAAGCTGAAGAAGAAGGTGTTGCTTGTGTCGAATTTATTAACGGTCAAAAGCCACACCTAAATTATGATATAATTCCTGCCATTGTTTATACTAATCCAGAAGTTGCCTCTGTTGGAAAAACTGAGTCTGAATTAATAAAAGCAAAGATAGATTATAAGGTTGGTAAATTTCCTTTTATGGCGAATGGCAGAGCATTAACAACCTCATCGACTGAAGGTTTTGTTAAAATTTTAGCAGATACTAAAACAGATGAAATATTAGGCGCTCATATTATTGGTCATGATGCAGGACAACTAATTGCCGAGATAGTAACTACAATGGAATTTGGTGGAAGTTCAGAAGATATAGCACGTATATGTCATGCACATCCTACAACCAGTGAAGCGGTGAAAGAAGCTGCTATGAGTATAGAGGGAAGAGCTATCCATATATAGCTATCATTTTACCAATCTGAATAATTAATTATTTATATATTAGTGGTATTTATTACTGGTAAATTTATATAATATATTAATAATACACTATATTAATTCAAGGAGGAAATATGAAACAATTAAGTTTTGTAAGTCTAATAATTTCTTTATTTTCTTACTCAGTTTATGCGGCCCCACTTCAATCTCTTGGAGATGGAGAGGGAGAATTAAACGTTGTAGCCTGGGCTGGATATTTAGAAAGAGGTGCAACCATGGAGGCTTTTGACTGGGTAACTGGTTATGAGGATAATACAGGTTGTAAAGTAAATATTAAAACTGCCGGAACTTCAGACGAGATGGTTGCCCTGATGAATGAAGGAGGTTTCGATATTGTTACAGCATCAGGTGATGCTAGCTTGCGTTTAATTGCAGGAGGAACAGTCCAAGAAATTAACACTGATCTAATACCAAGTTGGAATACCATTGATCCGCGATTACAAGATGCTGAATGGCATACTGTTGATGGTAAACATTACGGTACTCCATACATGTGGGGATCAAATGTATTAATGTATAATACAAATGCTATTTCTGAGGCGCCTACTAGCTGGAGTTTAGTTTTTGAAGAGCAAAATTTATCAGATGGTAAATCTAATAAAGGAAGAGTTCAAGCTTTTGATGGACCAATACATATTGCAGATGCAGCTATGTATTTGATGTACCATCAACCAGAGCTTGGCATTAAAGATCCTTACGAGTTAACTAATGATCAGTACCAAGCTTCATTAAATCTATTAAGACAACAAAGAGAGTTAGTTGGTAGATATTGGCATGATGCTTTTATGCAAATAGATGATTTTACAAATGAAGGTTTTGTAGCATCTGGCTCATGGCCATTCCAAGTAAATTTATTAGTTGGAGCAGAGCAGCCTATTGCAAGTGTTATACCTCAAGAGGGAGCTACAGGTTGGGCTGATACTACTATGGTTCATTCTGAGTCTAAAAACGTAAACTGTGCTTATATGTGGATGGAACATCAATTAAGTTCAAATCTACAAAGTGATTTAGGTGTTTGGTTTGGTGCGGTTCCGTCAGTTCCATCAAAATGTGGAACAGGTTTAATGGATCCAGCAGCAGGTATTTATCAAGAAGGTCAAGATGCATGCCAGATAAATGGTATGGACAACTTCGATAAAATTTACTTCTGGAAAACTCCAGTAACTAAATGTGCTTCGCAAGATAGCTGTATCCCATACTATAAGTGGGTAACGGACTATATTGCTGTTCTAGGCGGTCGTTAAAATATAATTTTGGTGGGATATAAATTATCCCACCATAAATTCCTTATAAGTTTATGATTAAAGCTCTCGAGTTAAAAAATATTAATAAAAAGTTTAATGAAACTGTTGCTTTGGACAACATACACTTGGAAATTAATGATGGAGAATTTTTTTCACTCTTAGGGCCTTCTGGATCAGGAAAAACGACTTGCTTAAAAGTAATTGGTGGGTTTGAACAGCCTGACTCGGGAAACGTCAGTCTATTTAATGAGAACGTAACAGATATTCCGCCATTTAAACGAAATGTTAATACTGTATTTCAAGATTATGCTCTTTTCCCTCATATGAATGTAGAGGAAAATGTTTGCTATAGTTTAAAGATAAAAAAAATACCAAAAATTGAACAAGAATCTCAGGTTGCGGAAATTCTCTCCACAGTGAAACTAACAGGCTATGAAAAAAGAAAACCAAGTGAACTCTCAGGTGGTCAACGTCAAAGAGTAGCGTTAGCAAGATCTTTGATAAATAAGCCAAAGATTTTACTATTGGATGAGCCATTGGGTGCATTGGATCTAAAATTGCGAGAACAAATGCAAATTGAGCTAAAAAACCTTCAACGTCAATTCCAAATTACTTTCATATACGTAACCCATGATCAACAAGAAGCATTAAGTATGAGTGATAGAATAGCAATCTTTAATGATGGAAAGATAGAACAAGTAGATACACCTGATAATATTTATAAGAATCCTAAAACTGCTTTTGTAGCAGATTTTATAGGAACCACTTCATTAGTTTCAAAACAATTAGCAGCTGAGCTGTTTAATTATAATTCTGCTTTTTCAATCAGACCAGAAAATATTAAAATTAATAATGAACAAGATTCTCAAAGTGAATTTAATGCAAAGGTTGTTGTTACTGATATACAATTTCAAGGATCTTATTATAAAATTCTATGTAAAGCGAATGATCTAACACTAACAGCTTTACACTATGTTGATACACAAAATACATTTAAAATTAATCTTGGTGATAGTCTTGCATTATCTTGGGATAAAATAGATATTACAAATATCAATGACTAGTGCCTTAGAAAATTTCTCTAATTATTTATATCGTAATAAGCACATATTACTTTTGTTATTTTTACTTCCACCACTGCTATGGCTTGGAATAATATATCTTGGCTCTTTGATAGTTTTTTTATTTCATTCTCTTTTTTATCTTGATGGATTTACTGGAAAAGTAGTTTATAAAATATCTCTAAGTACAATTATTGAGTTATTTAGTTCCCCCGCCAATATTGATATTTTAATAAGAACAGTTGTGTTAGCATCAGTTGTTTCTTTAGGTGCTGCTGTAATTGGTTTTCCAATTGCTTATTACATGGCAAAATATACAACTCCGAAAATTAAAGTTTTCTTTTATTTAGCTATAATGCTTCCATTATGGTCTAGCTATTTAGTACGTGTTTATTCATGGAAATTAATTTTGGCCAAAGAAGGTATTATAAGTTGGTTTTTAGCAAAGCTACATTTAACTTGGTTGCTTGAAGCAATCCTAGCTCTGCCAGTCATCGGTGGTCCATCATTATCTATTTCATATATTGGTATGTTTTTAGTTTTTACTTACATTTGGTTACCTTTTATGATTTTACCTATCCAAGCTTCTTTAGAGAGAGTACCAAATTCACTTATCAACGCAAGCTATGATCTTGGGGCAACTAAAAGACAAACATTTTATAAAGTTATACTACCCCTTGCTTTGCCAGGAATTGCAGCTGGATCAATTTTTACATTTTCACTTACATTAGGAGATTATATTATTCCATACATCATTGGGACTTCTAAATTTTTTATTGGTCAAGCCGTATACTCACATCAAGGAACAGCTGGTAATATTCCATTAGCAGCAGCTTTCTCACTTGTGCCAATTGCAGTAATGGCAGTCTATATATATTTTGCAAAAAAATTAGGAGCGTTCAATGCTCTTTAGAAAAAAGAAAAATTTAAATGAAGCGTCTTTAGGTTTAAAAATTGGAGCTATTTTTGGAATTCTATTTTTACATGTTCCTTTATTTTTCATTATTTTATATGCATTTACAACTGAAGACAAATCTTATCAATTTCCACCGCCTGGTTATACCCTAAAATGGTTCTCAATTGTTTTAGGAAGAGAAGATATATGGAACGCTGTTGGGTTATCTTTACAAGTAGCCCTTATCTCAACCCTATCAGCAATAGTACTTGGAACGTTAGCAGCAGCAGCACTATTTAAGGCGAGTTTTTTTGGAAGAGATTATATCACTCTTTTAATAATTTTACCGATTGCACTACCTGGAATCATTACAGGTATTTCACTTCGAAGCGCTTTTGGTGTTGCGGGGATTCCTTTTAGCACATGGACAATTATTATTGGTCATGCAACTTTTTGTATGGTTGTTGTGTACAATAATGTGGTTGCTCGTTTGAGACGAAGTTCACCTAACCTCATACAGGCCTCAATGGATCTAGGGGCAAATAATATTCAAACTTTTTTTTATGTTATTTTACCAAATTTAGGCACAGCAATTTTGGCAGGAGGTATGCTAGCATTTGCTTTATCATTTGATGAAGTTATTGTTACTACATTTACAGCAGGACAACAAACAACCCTTCCAATATGGATGTTATCAGAATTAATAAGACCAAGGCAAAGACCAATAACAAATGTTGTTGCAGTTTTTATAATTTGTATTACTTTTATTCCAATTTTATATGCAAGCTATGTGACTAGAAATACTACAGATACGGAAGGTTCATCAAAATAACAAGGAGGAGTTATGAAAACAAATATTTTAATTAATAACGAATTAATTCAAGGAGATTCAACTCCAGAAAAAATTATTAATCCGGTCAATTCAGAATTAATTGTCGAGGTTCCTCAATCAAGTGAAGAACAGGTAAATAAAGCTGTGTCTGCAGCAAAAAAAGCATTTGCAACATGGTCCAAGACTACTCCAGCAGATCGTTCAGGAATGTTACTAAAGCTTGCCGACTTAATTGACAGTAAAGCAGAAGAGATTGCAAAATTAGAATCTCTTAATACGGGTAAACCTTTTCACTTGGCATTAAATGATGAATTGCCAGCCATATCAGATGTATTTAGATTCTATGCTGGAGCTTGTAGAAATATGCCAGGAGCTGCTGCAGGTGAGTACATGGCAGGATTTACAAGCATGATAAGACGAGATCCAGTTGGAGTTATAGCTTCAATTGCCCCGTGGAATTATCCTTTAATGATGGCTGCTTGGAAATTAGGACCTGCTTTAGCAGCAGGAAATACAGTTGTCCTTAAACCATCTGAACAGACACCTCTTACAACTTTTTTTATTAGTGAATTATTAGCAGAAGTATTTCCTGAAGGAGTTGTGAATATTGTTTATGGAATTGGAGAGACTGTTGGTTCATCTCTAATTAATCATCAAGATGTTAATATGATTTCCTTAACAGGAGATATTGCAACAGGATCTAAAGTTTTAGAGGCAGCTAGTAACAGTATTAAAAAAACACATTTAGAATTAGGCGGTAAGGCACCTGTTATAGTTTATGATGATGCTGATATTGATCAATTAATTGAGGGCATAAGAGCATTTGGATATTATAATGCAGGACAAGATTGTACGGCTGCCTGCAGAATATTTGCCGATAAAAAAGTTTATGACAATGTTGTTGCTGACTTGTCTTCTGCTGTATCCTCAATTGGTTTGGCAAATGATGAAGATGAAAAAAATGAAATACCACCTCTTATCACTCAAGAGCATTTAAGCAGAGTTTCGAATTTTGTTGAGAAAGCAAAGTCTTTAAAACACATTGAGATTACTACTGGAGGATCTCAACTGGGTGAGAAAGGAAACTTTTATAAACCAACTGTAATTGCTGGCGCAAAACATGATGATGATATTGCTAAAAATGAAGTATTTGGTCCTGTTGTATCAGTAACACCGTTTAGTAATGTTGATGATGCAGTTAATTGGGCAAATGACACAAAGTATGGTTTGGCATCATCTGTTTGGACAAAAGATATTAAAAAAGGAATGAAAACTGCTGCGCAGTTACAATATGGTTGTACGTGGGTAAACACTCACTTTATGCTAACAACTGAAATGCCTCATGGAGGAGTAAAATCTTCTGGTTATGGAAAAGATTTATCTTCTTTTGCGTTGGAAGATTATACCAACATAAGACATGTGATGGTGAATATTGAGTAATTGTTAAAATAAAATTTAAACAATACTTTATTTAAATTAATTCTTTTTTTATATTTTAAAAAAGATAAACCCATTTAATCTTTTAAATGGAAAATCAAAAAATTTATCGTAAAGCTTTGGCTTCCTGTATGCAAAATGCATACATCTTTTTTTTTACACTAGGCATATATTTTGTTTATATCCCCTGGAATTTAGATCGCCTAGATTTAGTAGAGACAGATTTAGGTCTATGGCTTTTTATATTTGGTATTATAAATTTAATTACTAATCAATTTACTGGCAGAATTATTATTCCTAAAATTGGGACTAAAAACATCGTTATGATTGGTACAACCTTAGTAGCATTCTGCCCCTATCTTCTCGTGACAGTAAATAGTTATTCCAGTTTTATGCTTGTTGCCATTCCTTTTGGTGCAGCCATTGGTTTTATTTTGCCAAGCAATCAAACCCAAATATCAAACATCGAAAGCAAAACGAAGAAAATCTACACACCGATGTATCAAGCTTTTTTCAGCGCTGGTTCATTATCAGGCGCCTTAATGGCTGCATACGTCATTAGACAAGATATTGATCCACAAATAACCTTTGGTGTTATGGCAGTTTTAATTTGGCTTTCCGTTATATTTATTTATTTTTTTGGACTCCCTAGAAAGGAGGATACTAATGACTCCATTTCTAGATTTGAATTTCCGAAAAAACGAGTTTTAATCTTTGGCATCTTATTAATGTTTAACTTTGCTACAATAGGTATTATTATTGATTGGTCCTCTCTGTGGCTTACAAAAGATTTATTGGCTCCTCTATTTTTGGGAGGATTAGTAATAGTTTTTTTTAATGCTGGGGAAATAGTGGCAAGATTGTCAGCAAGTGCATTTATAAAATATCTTGGAGAAAAAGTTGTAGGTGGATATCTATCTGCAATTGGATCATCAATATTATTTATATGCATTCTTACATCAAACTTATACTTCATCATCCCAGGATTAATTATTTTTGGTTTATTCACGGCGAATTTTGCAGCAATAGTTATTAGACAAGCTATTAAAGTATCAACAGATCCAATTTCTCTTACTGTCTCTAATATAACAACACTTGGGTTTTCTGGATTTATTTTTGGTCCAGCAATTGTTGGTTATACAGCACAATATTTAGGATTAACTTTTAATATGTATGTGCTTTGCACCATATGGGGCTTTAATGGTTTTTGCCTAGTTTATTTGATGCGTAAAAAAAACTAAAAATTATAGGTAAGCATTAATTCAGCTTCTTGATTTGGGTTTTGATTGAAAGTTTGATTAGTATTAAATCCTAAATCAAATCCATGTATATTTTTTGATATACCAAGTTTAGTTTTTACATCTTCATCCCCAACTAATGACATTGTAAATTTAGTTTCTCGATTTGATGTAAAGTTAATTGCAAAGTTAATGGTGTCTCTGTGTTCACTATTATTACCCTGAATTCTTTTGTAACTTGAATTAATATATAAATAGTTACCAGCGATATATGTAAATCCAATCTGCGAGCTTATTAAATGAGTTGAATTTGTTTGTTGCGTATAGGTATAAATTGTTGAAGTATCTGTTACATAATTGATCTTGGCATCAGATTTGTTACTAAAATCAGTAATAACTTTAAGTGATCCAAATGGTTGTAATTTATTTTCATTAAACTGAATATTATCACTAACTTCAAAACCAAATGAGGCTAATCCATTTTCAATTCTCTGGCTTGCATAATATAAAGCATTTATCCCAGTCTCCTTGTAGTCATCAAGTTTAGTATAACCTAAATCAAGACGTCCAATTGGTGTTATATTAAAATCACCTCTATCAATTGTTTTACCATAATTGATTGAGCCAAATATTTGTGTTCCATCCCTGGAGCCAGTTAATACACTAGAATTATAGAATCTTTTTAAATCACTTTCTATTAAGCCTATGCCTAGAAATGTTTCGATAAAATTATTATCATCAAGTGGTCTTGTTCGGTAAATAGAGAAATTCATATTTTCACTATCAATACTAGTTCCATTTGTTCCAATATCCGTATCGCTTTGACCATACTGAATAGCAAAACCAAGAAAATCACTATCACTTAATTTTTTATCAAACCCTAATGCCACTGCTTGACCTTCAGTTTCTTGTGATGATGAATTTATACTATCACCAATTTTTGATACATAAGCTGACCCAGATGTCCATGCAGACCAATTATTCGGCATGATGGAATTGGCATTTTTTTCTATATTATCATTTGCTAATGAGGCAAGAATGTTATTATCAATATCTAATTGTAAACCTTGGCTCGACAAAGAATCACTTAATCTATTTTGTCTTAAAAATCGTAAACGATTTGAGACAGTATCAATAGACTGACTAATATAGTTTTTTGCTAATTCACTTTGCGCATCTATGGAGCCTACAACATCTTTAATTGTTGTTGGATCCAACCTATCATCGTTAACAGTAAAACTTAAAGCCGTTGTTGACGTTATACCAGCATAAGAAGCATCACTTCCGTCATCAAAAGCTGTGGCATCAATTAAAACATAATATTCAACATTATATTCAAAATCTGAACTGGGATTAATTGTTATCGCGGTTGTTCCAGTACCAGTTACTTGACTACTTGTGACATCTATTGTTTCAACAAGAGAATTATCAGATGTTTTATAAATTTCTATATTACCACTTTCTACATCCATCGGTTCACTAAAGTTTAGAACTATATTATCATTTATTAAAACACCCGTCGCATTATCTGCTGGTACTGAAGAACTTAGAGTTGGTGTTGTTAAATTATAAGCTGCACCTAGCGAAAACTCATTGATCCCCCCTTGATGGTTTTCAGCAATAAACAATTTATCTCCATTAGCATTAAATGTGATGTCATAAGGTGCAGTTGTATCTGGAATACTAAAAGTATCAACATGCTTAGCAGTCGTAACATCATAACCTGTTGTTAAGACATATTCATCAATTTGTTCATCATTACCATCTATATCCAAAATGAACATGGTTGTTCCATCAGAACTAAATGCCAATGATCTTGGTGTTGAAGAGTTATCAGAAATGTCAAGAGTTGTAACATAACTGATCGTGCTCACATCAAACCCAGTTGTTAAACTGTATTCATCAATCTTCTTGCCTGAATTGAAGACGGTAAACAATTTCGTACCATCTCCATTGAATGCAAAACCACTAGAACTATTATCTAATGTACCATCATTAGTTGAACTGCTAGTTGCGTTACTTGCAGTGGAAGTGTCATAGGGTGTACTTAGAACAACTTCTCTTATAGTTTTTGTAGAAGTAGCAGGAAGAAAAAACATTTTGCTACCATCACTATTAAATCGTAAATAATGAGGATTATCAATATGGCTATTTCCATCGGTAGACTTTAAAAGCACGTCTCCTCGCGTAATAGTTGATGATAAATCAAAAGGAACTGATAAGGTAAATTGTTCTATACGATCGGTCACAACTGTACCTACAAACATTTTGCTACCATCAGTATTGAATGCTATACCCCTAACAAAATTACGATTATTTATGGTATTAACTTTGTACTCTACTTCAAATGATGTACCTCCCGCTTTAATAGGAAGAGTAAAAAAAAGACAATTGAAAAATAAAAATAAAAAAAGGTAGATTAAATATCTTTTCATTTTGACCAAATTTACAAACATAATAACTATTAGTAACTTTTGGCCTTTTTTATTTTAAAATAGGGCTAGTGGCCGACCTATTTATTTTAATGCGTATCTTTTTAAGGATTTTTTTTAATTTTTTAAGTATTATTATGTAATGCGTTGATAAATTCTTGGTAGGTAAAAGAATAAAGACAATGCTCTCAATCCAAAAAAGATTGAAAGTGATATCCATAAGCCTAAATTATCCAGTGTTTCTGCAAGAAATAGAGCGCACACTATATAAATGCCTACAGATATAATCATCGCATTTCGCAATTCTTTTGTTTGTGAAGCTCCTATAAATATCCCATCGATTTGATAGCAAAAAGAGGAAAGAAATGGAATGAGAACAACCCAATAGGAATTCGATAAGCTTAAATTTTTAATATCAGGTAAGTCCGTCATAATAGAGATGAAATGATTTTTGCCAAAGAGATAAACAATAGAAATTAATAACCCTGTTGTTGCACTCAAGATAAATGAATTTTTAATAACATTGGTAAGGAGTTTTTTATCTTTGGAGCCAATTGAATAACCGACTATTCCTTCTGTTGAAAAAGCATATGCGTCTAAAATAAATGCCGATAACATAATAAGATTTAGTAAAATAGTATTTGCTGCAACAACATCTTCACTAATAGTGTTTCCTAAGTAGGTAAAAAAAAGAAAAGAAAATGTGAGAAAAGCAGATCTTACAAATATATCAAAATTGATATTAAATAATGTGTTAATTTTTTTTAGATTAAATATTTTTTCTACATTTATTTTTATGGATGTAAATTTTTGTAATTCTAAGAATGTGTAACATAAAAAAATTATAGCAGTCAGTGTCGATGATATGACGGTTCCAAGAGCAACACCCTGAACATCTAAATTAAAGTAGATTACAAATATTAAACTTAATACAATATTAGTTATTGAAAAAAAACCAACTACTACACTTGATAATGTTGTTCTTTGTAAACCAATAAATAATCCAGAAATTATAAAGATTATGAGTTCACCAAAAGAAGAATAGATACGTATTTCAAAATACTCTTTAAAATGTTTGGAAGTTTGATTTGATAAATCAAAAATATTTAAGGCAATTGTAAAAATATATTTCTGGAAGATAACTAAAAGTAGGGAAATAATAATTACAAAAGCAATATTTTGAAAAACTAAATTAACAATCTCCTCATATTGGTTCGAACCATGAGCTTGGGCTACTAAACCAACGGTGCCCATTCGAAGAAAACCAAAACTCCAGAAAATTAAGGAAAATACACTAGTGGCAATACTAGTAGCTGTTAGATAACTAGCATTATCTAGATTGCCCATTAAGCCTGTATCGACAATGGCGACTAAGGGAATGACAAGATTAGCAAAAAAAATTGGTATCGATAATTTTGCAATATTGCTAATGGAAGCTCTATCAGACATTTTTATAATTAAGGAAATTTGTATGTTTCTAAATAAAAAATTAAATAGAGCTCAGTGACATTTTTTTAGAATATTTTTTTCTAGGAGCATTTTTTATCACTGCTTGACCGCATCGCATTACTCCTCTTTTTTTATCAAATGTCATTTGAGGTTCACCGTGCAACTTCCATCCATTCGATAGTGCTTCTGTTACGCGGTGACAAAACTCTGATGTATCATCATCCGTAATAAATCTATAACCTTTCATGTATGCTCCTTATAATTGGTTAATTTTAATTTCTATAATCTTAATTAAGTATTCAATGAGATCAACCTGTTGATCAGGATTAAATTTATTTATATCTTTTGATCCCATGGCCACGACAAACATATCTTCATGATATTTTTAATAAAATATAAGACTTGATTTGTGCTGATTTATTGGGAAAAAATAACAGAACACCTTTAGGATTTTGATTTAAATTTGTTATGACTTTGTCACGAAAATAACTTTTTGCAACACGTGCATCTATTTTTTGAATTTCAATAATATTAATATCATTATTAGTACTAAAACAATTAATATATTCGCACCCAAGTAGTAATTTAAAATCGGATAAAATAACACTAAAGACTTTTGATAACGATTTACAGTTAAGAATTTTAAGTGATGATTTCAAAATTCTTTTTTGAGATTGTATGTGACTTTTGCCAGCGAGTAGAATTTGCGTCATTTGATTTTGTAAATCAATGTTTTCTTGATTGATTTTTTTGTAACGGTATACTTGAAGGTCAATTACTTTGTCTGAGTCTTCATCTTTTAATGGAAACTGTAATTCTTTAAGCAGCTCTGAATGTTTGATAAAAAAATTTTTATTTTTTTTAAGAAAATTTCGAACAAGTTCTTCAGCAGAACTGTTATCATTTTTTTTTTTCATTTATTTTGGAAGGATTGATTGTCCTGTTTTTTTCCAATCTTCCAAAAAGGCATTAAGACCCTTTTCAGTTAAAGGGTGATTATATAATTCATGAATTACTTTTGGCGGCAATGTTGAAACATGAGCTCCTATTACTGCAGCATCAATAACATGCTGTGTTGATCGTATAGAAGCAACAAGTACTTCCGTATCAAAATCATAATTGTCATAGATATCAACAATATCTTCAATTAGATCCATCCCGTTTTCACCCAAATCATCTAGTCTTCCAACAAAGGGTGAGATGAAACTAGCTCCTGCTTTTGCTGCTAATAATGCCTGGGCAGCTGTAAAACATAGAGTGACATTAACCATTATATTTTTTTCTCTAAGAATTTTGCAAGTTTTTAATCCATTAGGAGTAAGAGGAACTTTTACGGCAACATTTTTAGCGAGAGAGGCTAAATATTCTCCTTCTTGCAACATAGTATCAAAATCAGTTGCTGTTACTTCAGCACTAACGGGTCCTGGCACAATAGAGCATATTGCTTTTATTGTTTTGGCCATATCATCTCCATTTTTTGCAATAAGAGAGGGGTTTGTGGTTACGCCATCAACAAAACCTGTGGGAATCAATTCTTCTATTTCTTTAATATTTGCTGTATCGACAAAAAATTTCATTGATTGCTGTATATCATATACGTGATATTTAAAAAGTTAAGATTATAAAAATTTATTATTGAACATGTACTATAATATTATCGTTGCTAGACCTTTTGATCAAGTTTTTACCTATGAGTCAGATGATCAGACTTTAGAAATAGGTCAAATAGTAATTGTGCCTTTTGGAAAAGCTATGGAGGTAGGGATGATCATGCAGGTTGAAGTTAATAAACCAGACTATAACATTAAAAAAATAGAGACAGTTATAAATGGTATTCAGCTTAAAGAGATAAACATTAAATTTTTAAAATGGGTAAGTGATTACACGTTAGCACCTATTGGATCAGTCCTAAAGTTATTCACTATTAATAAGGATATCATTAGCTACGAGAGAGATGATAAAATTCTAAGTGAGCCAACTTTCAAATCAACTATATTAAATGATGAGCAGGATAAAGCCAAAGAAGATATTATCAAAATTCAAATGCGCTCACCTAAACCTGTTGTATTGGAGGGTGTGACAGGATCAGGAAAAACAGAAGTGTACTTTGATCTTATTGAGCAAGAAATATATCAGTCAAAACAAATACTCATCATGGTTCCAGAGATAAGTTTAACACCTCAATTAGAAAATAGATTCAAGGAGAGGTTTGGAATGGAAATTAATATATGGCACTCCAAAATTACGCCTAAAAGAAGAAAAGAAATCTGGCACAAGTGTTATTTTGGAGAACCTATAGTTGTGATTGGGGCACGATCAAGTCTCTTTCTACCGTTTTCAAATTTAGGATTAACCATAATTGATGAAGAGCATGACCCATCCTACAAACAAGAGGATAATATACGTTATCAGGCAAGAGATTTAGCAGTGGTAAAAGCAAATTTTGAAAAAAATAAATTGATTCTTACTTCTGCTACCCCTTCTCTAGAAACTATTAATAATATTAATCAAAAAAAATATCATCATGTTTTTTTATCTAAACAGTATTCAGGCTTGCCCCTTCCTCAAATCAGTTTAGTTGATTTATCAAAAAATAAGTTAGAAAAAAATCAATGGATTTCTGCTCTACTTAAAAAGGAGATTGAAAAGTGTTTATCAAATAAGGAGCAGGCCTTAATTTTTTTAAATAGAAGAGGTTACTCCCCATTGAGTTTGTGTGTTGAGTGTGGATACAGACATCAATGTGCACAATGCTCGTCCTGGCTGGTGATGCATCAGAAAAAAAAACGTTTACTCTGTCATCAGTGCGGCAGTATTGAGGAGATGTCATTTGATTGCCCTAAATGTCTTGCCAAAGACTCCATTAAATTTATTGGACCGGGAGTGGAAAGAATTGCCGAAGAGCTCACGCAATCTTTTCCTGATAAAGTTATAAGCGTGATGTCCAGTGATCTCATTAATTCACCAAAAAAAATAAAAGAATTAATTGATAAATTTTCAAATAAAGAAATTGATATCATTGTGGCTACTCAAATTATGGCGAAGGGTTATGACTTTCCTAATTTATCACTAGTAGGTGTGATTGATGCTGATGCAGGATTA
>CACKNC010000007.1 GCA_902601455.1 uncultured Alphaproteobacteria bacterium | reverse complement strand
ATAAAAAGAAATTCTATAAATTTAAAAACTCAAAAAAATCAAAATTTTAGTAGGGATGTAATTATTGATATAATTAAAAAGTATAATTTATTTTATAAAAAAAGAAAAATATCAAACAATAAATTATTAAATAAAGGCATGTCGCATAATAATTTAGTTTTTTTAGTCGGGTTTCCAAGGTCAGGAACTACCTTATTAGACACAATTCTTAGATCACACTCAAAAACGATTGTGTTAGAAGAAAAACCCTATTTAATAAATATTAGGCATAAATTTTTTAAAACAAACACTTTAGAAAAAATCTCATCCATATCTGAAAAACAAATTATTAGGTTACAAAAAGAATATTTTGATTCGCTAAATTATTCAGATCAAAAATTGATAATTGATAAATTTCCATTAAATTTAATAGAGCTTGGGTTTATAAAAAAAATTTTTCCTGATAGTAAGATAATTTTAGCTCTTCGACACCCTCTTGACGCAATTTTGAGTTGTGTCCTTACATCTTTTAGAATGAATGAAGCAATGGCAAACTATGAAAATTTAGAAACTGCAGCATTTTTTTATAATGAGGTTTTTGATTTATTTGAGATATATAAAAAATCATTTAATTTCGATTATCATCTTATTAAGTATGAAAATGTAGTTCAAAATTTTGATAAAGAAATTTATAATTTATTAACTTACTTAAATTTAAACTTTGAGGAAAATGTAAAAAACTTTCATTTGACTGCAAAAAATCGGAATATAATTAATACACCAAGTTATCATCAAGTAGTTAAACCACTTTATAGTGACTCAATTGATCGATATAAACAGTTTGAGGAAATCAATAGAATTAAACTATCTGTATCTAAATGGATAAATAAATTTAATTATTAACTTGTTTTAAATAAAAAAAATTTAATTATCATTCATTTTCAATGCATTTAAAAAAGCATTTTGAGGAATATCAACTTTTCCAAATTGTCTCATTCTTTTTTTTCCCTTTTTTTGTTTATCAAGTAATTTATTTTTTCTAGTGACATCGCCACCATAAAGTTTTTGTGTTACATCCTTTCTAAATGAGGCTACAGTTTCCCTTGCTATAATTTTTCCTCCTATTGCAGCCTGAATAGCAACTTTAAACTGTTGTCTTGGTATAAGATCTTTGAGACGCTCACATAAAGCTCTACCTCTTTGTTGTGATCTTTCCTTATGAACAATTAAAGATAAAGCATCAACAGAATCTCCATTAATCATTATATTTACTTTAACTAAATCATTTACTTCATATCCAATTAATTCATAATCAAAACTTGCATACCCTTTTGTAATTGACTTTAAACGATCATAAAAATCGAATACTACTTCATTAAGAGGAAGTTTATACTCCACCATCGCCCTGGTACCAGCATAATTAAGATTTATTTGTATACCTCTTTTAGAGGTGCATAACTCTAAAACTGATCCTAAATATTCATCAGGAACAATTATTGTAGCTTTAATCCATGGTTCCTCAATTGTATCAACTTTTACTGGATCTGGCATGTCTGTTGGATTATGTAAGTTTATAACAGATCCATCATTCATATTAATTTTATAAACTACTGATGGTGCTGTTGTAACTAGCTCAAGATTAAATTCTAAGTCAAATCTATCTCTTATAATTTCTAAATGAAGCAAACCAAGAAAGCCACATCTAAAGCCATAACCAAGAGCAGGACTTACTTCTGGTTCATAAGAAAAGCTTGAATCATTTAAAGCTAGCTTAACCATGCTGTCTCTTAAGTGTTCATAATCATCAGAGTCTACTGGAAACATTCCACAAAAAACAACTGGTTGAGAGGGTTTAAAACCAGGCAAAGGCTCTTTTGTAGGTTTTTTTTCTTCTGTAATTGTATCACCGACCTTACAATCAGATACACTTTTGATACCAGAGTTTATAAAACCTATTTCCCCTGGACCCAAAGAGTCTACCTCTGTTGGCTTAGGTGAAAAAATACCGACCCTATCGATAGTATGTGAAGCACCCGCAGCCATAAATCTAATTTTTTGATTCTTCTTTAGTTGGCCATGAATTACTCTTACCAAAACAATTACACCCAGATAACTATCATACCAACTATCAACGAGCATACATTTTAGTGGCTCATCTACTGATCCTTTTGGAGAAGGAAGATTGGTAACGATCTTTTCTAGTAATTCGTCTACTCCTTGACCTGTTTTAGCTGATACTAAAGATGCATCAGTTGCATCAATCCCTAAAACTTCTTCAATTTGTTCTTTAATTTTCTCTGGTTCTGAAGAGGGTAGATCGGCTTTATTTAAAACTGTTAAGATGTCATGATCGTTATTAATTGCTTGATAAGCATTAGCAAGTGTTTGTGCCTCTACTCCTTGTGTTGAATCAACGATTAAAAGAGAACTTTCACAAGCAGCAAGTGACCTCGAAACTTCATAGGCAAAATCTACATGTCCAGGAGTATCCATAATATTTAAAATATATTTCTTTCCATCTCTTGAAGTATAATTGAGACGAACTGTTTGAGCTTTAATTGTTATCCCGCGCTCTCTCTCTAATTCCATTGAGTCAAGAACTTGTTCTTTCATTTCTCTATCAGTCAATCCACCACAAAATTGAATAAGGCGATCTGCCAATGTAGATTTTCCATGATCAATATGCGCTACTATGGAAAAATTTCTGATACTTGAGAGATCTTTCATTACTTTCTTAAAGTTGCGCTAAAACTAGTAATGACTATGTCGATTATTTGATTTGAAATATTTTCTATTTCCTCATCACTAAATGTTTTTTCCAAAGGTTGAAGTTGAACTCTAATTGCAATACTTTTGGATTCATTTGCAATTTTTTCACCTTCATAAACATCAAAAATTGAGACTTTATTGATAGTTTTTTTATCAATTTTTTTAATTTTATTTACGATATGGTTTGCTTTGATTGATTTTGGTACCATAAATGCAAAGTCTCTCTCAACTGTTTGAAATGGATTATTATCAAACGCAGATTTAGTTGAAGTTTTTTTACTTTGAAACTGCGCTAATGTTTCAGTGAATATTTCAAATGCAACAACTATATTTGATATATTAAGTGATTTTAATAATATTGGATTAAGTTCACCAAAGTTAGCAATTATATTTTTTCCAATTCTTAGAGAAGAGGACTTCCCAGGGTGATATACTTTGTTACTAATAGACTCATAACTCAGATTATCTATTGGTGTGTTAAGGGATTTTAAAATTAACATAAGATCTGACTTAATGGCAAAGACATCAAAGTTTTTCTTTGATGAATTCCAGTTGTTGCCAGAAATATTGCCATATGCAATTCCTGTAGCAACATTGACTTGTTTGTCTTCTAAAGATTCATCAAATATTGGTCCTACTTCAAATATTTTTCCACAAGTAATCATTTTTGATTTATTTTGATTTACTGCAACTAACAAATTGGGGATATTAGATGGACGCATCACATCAAGATCAGCACTAATAGGATTTTTAATCTTTATAGAATTTACAGATAATAATTTTGCTATTTTTTCATCCATAAACGACCAAGTAACGGCCTCTAGATAACCTGTGTTAGCAATTGCTCTTTTTATTTTATAAAAAGACTTAAGCTCTGAACTTAAAATAATATTCTTAGCGTTTTGATCACTTACATTAGTGAGAGGAATTTGATCAAAACCATATATTCTTAATATTTCTTCTACAATATCGGCTTCGCCTTCTATATCAGGTCTAAAACTTGGTACAGTAATGGTAAAAGTGTTAACTTTTTCAAGTACATTGAAGCCTAGGGATTCTAATATAAATTTCTGTTTATCTTTTGAGACATTAACTCCACCTAATGATTTAATTTTATCTGTATTGAAATCAAACATAACTTTTTTATGTTCTAAAATTGAAGTTTGAACTGGCTTACTAGCCTCTCCACCACATAAATCTAATATCATTTTTGTTGCTGCTTGCACTCCCCAATTTATAGAAGTTGGATCTATACCTCTTTCAAACCTATATCTTGCATCACTTTGTAATTTAAGATGTCTTCCTGTTTTAGTAACTGAAATTGGATCAAATAAAGCAGTTTCAAGGAAAACATTTTTTGTGTCTAAACTACAACTGCTATCAAGACCCCCCATAATACCACCAATGCCATGTAGTTGCTTATCATCAGATATAACGATCATATCTTTTGTACATTCTCTTTTTTCTTCATCAAGAGTTAGACAATTTTCATTTTCTTTAGCATAACGCATTTTTAGGTTTCCACTAATTTTATCTGCATCATACACATGCAGAGGCCTTCCTAAATCATAGGTAATATAATTAGTGATATCAACAAGAGCAGAAATTGGTCTAAGGCCAATTGCTTTTAATCTTTGTTGTAACCATTTAGGGCTTTCTTTATTAGTAACATTTTTAAAATACCTTCCTGCTACACCAGGACAAATATATTCCTCTTTCCCAGTAAAATCTTTTTCCCATTTAACAGGACTATCAAAGGTCCCTTCAATATTTTTAATCAATATATTTTCTTTTAGAGTTCCCAATCCCGTGGCTGCTAAATCTCTTGCCACTCCTCTGATAGAAAGACAATCTCCTCTATTTGGTGTAATATTTATTTCAATAACGGGATCATTAAGATTAAATACTTTAATAAACTTTTCCCCCACTGGATATTTTAAGTCAACTTCAATTATGCCATCATGCTCATCAGATATTCCCATTTCTCTCTCTGAAACAAGCATACCGCAGGACTCTACCCCTCTTATATTAGATTTTTTTAATTTAACTTTAGTCCCAGGAATAAAACTATTCTCTGGAGCAAAAATACCCTTCATTCCTTCTCGAGCATTAGGTGCGCCGCATACTACTTGAAATGTTCCATCAATAGATTTTACTGTACAAACTTTAAGCCTATCTGCATCAGGATGCATCTCAGCTTTAAGCACTTCAGCAACAGTAAAATCATTAAAATCTTTTGATTTGTCTTCAACGCTTTCAATTTCAAGACCAATGTTTGTTAATGTATCAACAATTGTATCAAGATCTTTATCTGTATCTAAATGATCTTTTAGCCAACTTAGTGTAAATTTCATAACTGCTTAAATTTCCGATCTTGTTTTTAAATCTAATGGAGAAAAACCATAATGATCTAACCACTTTAGATTTAAGTCAAATAGACCACGCATATCTGTTATTCCATATTTAAGCATAGAGAGACGTTCTATACCCATTCCAAAAGCAAAACCTTGATAAACTGAAGAGTCTATATTACAGTTTTCTAAAACTTTTGGATTTACCATTCCACATCCTAAAATTTCTAACCAATCATCTCCTTCTCCAATTTTTAACACATTATTTTTTTTGGTATAGGCAACATCCATTTCAGCACTTGGTTCTGTAAAAGGAAAATAGCTTGGTCTAAATCTATATTTCAAATTATCAATTTCAAAAAATTCTTTTAAAAATAAAATTAGTGTTGATTTTAGATCCGCCATAGTTGCATCTTTATTTACTACTAAACCTTCGACCTGATGAAACATAGGTGTATGAGTGGAGTCAGAGTCACTTCGGTAGGTTCTTCCTGGTACGATGATTTTTATTGGGGGTTTTGATTTTAACATTGTTCTCACTTGAACAGGGCTTGTATGTGTTCTCAAAACATTATCTTCACCATTATTGTTATTGACATAAAAAGTATCTTGCATCTCACGAGCAGGATGATGAGGTGGTATGTTCAATGCAGAAAAATTATTAAAATCACTTTCAATATCTGGCCCTGCCTCAACTGAGTAATTTAAACTACCAAAAATCTCTATAATACTAAAAATTGTTTGAGAGATAGGATGAATTTTTCCTATAACTTTTTCATTATGAGGCAGAGTAACATCAATGCTCTCATTTTTTAATTTTTCTTCTAACTTTTTATTTTCAATTAAAATTTTATGATCATTAACCGCATCTTCAATAAATGTTTTTAATTTATTTAATTCCTGACCTTTAATTTTTTTCTGATCAACGGAAAGCTTACCCAAAAGCTTCATTTCAGATGGTATTAATCCTTTTTTACCAAGATACTCTAATCGTATAACTTCTATTTCTTTAATAGTTTTACAATTGTCGATCTTTTTTTTAATATCTACAGAATCAACTGATAAAGACATGTTTATAGTATAAATTATTAAAAATTAAATACTAGTTAGCTGATTGGGCTTTTTCCACCAGAGCTTTGAAGGCATCTGGTTGATTAACTGCCAATTCTGCTAGAATTTTTCTATCTATTTCTACAGATGATTTTTTTAGTCCTGAAATAAACTGAGAATAAGTCATGCCATGCAACCTTACACCTGCATTAATTCTTTGGATCCAAAGACCTCTAAAATCACTTTTTCTCTTTCTTCGATCACGATATGCATATTGCATTCCACGTTCGACTGCCTGAACAGCGACTCTAAAAACATTTTTTCTTCTACCATAGTAACCTTTAGCTCTTTTAATTACTTTTTTATGTCTTGCTCTTGCTGTAACGCCTCTAGAAACTCTTGCCATTATATACTCCTACTTATTGTATGGTAGCATGTGATCTATAAGTGCTGCGTCACCAGGTGACATTATTGCAGATCGTTTTGTGCTACGAATAAATTTGTTTGATCTTTTGCTCATGCCATGTCTTTTACCAGCAGGCTTGAACTTAATTTTACCAGTTCCAGTTCTAGAAAAGCGTTTTTTCAAACTACTTTTTGTTTTAAGCTTGGGCATTCTATTCTCCTTGTTAAATTTACTGCTAGGCTGCCCCGCAGGCCATAGCTAGTTTTAAGGGCTTATAAGGATATTTATCTAAGAATCAATAATTAGTATTTATTTAGCTACTTGTGGAACTAAAATCATCATAATCTGCCTACCTTCAGACTTGGGATGGACCTCAACTTTTGCATGCTCAACTACTTGTTCTATTAGCTTTTTCAGTAAATCAAACCCTAGGTTTTGATGTTCCATTTCTCTACCACGGAATCGCATAGAAACTTTTACTTTGTTTCCACCACCAATAAATTTTAACAAGGCCTTAACTTTGACATTATAATCATGTGTATCTATTCCAGGACGCATTTTAATTTCTTTTACCTCAATAGTTTTTTGCTTCTTTTTTGCTTCTTTTTTGCTTTTTTGCTCTCTATACTTTAATTTTCCATAATCGATAATTTTGCATACTGGTGGACTAGCCTCAGGTGAAACTTCTACTAAATCAAAACCTTCATCCTCTGCATGATTTAGAGCTTCTCTGATACTAATGATGCCAAGTTGCTTACCAGTACTGGATATCACACGCACTTCACTCGCAGTGATTTGCTCATTAGTCCTTGGACCGGTATTCTTCTTTGCTCTGAAATTTACTGCCAAAACTGTTATTTTAAGTGGATTAAGCTATTTATTAATAGCATATTAGGAATTGAATATTTTTTTCATATTTTCTAGAGATATAATGAAATTGAAATTAAATTCAAGGTCTGTTTTTAAAAAATGGTTGATTTATAAATAAATGAAAATTTGTATTGAACGTAGTGACCGTATGGGTGATATGATCTTAACTCTGCCTGTCATTCAAGGTATTAAAGAACAAAATCCACAGGCTATTATTCATGTAATTACGTCACAAAAAAATTCAAAGATATGTATGCAATATAATTTAATTGATAAAATATTTGAAAAATCAAAATTATCATCTTCATTCAATAGTTTAACAAAGTCTATTAGTGCAGAAAAATATGATTATTATTATTCTTTTAGCCCTGGCTGGTTTAGCTTAGGTTTGGGATTTTTTTCAAAAAGTAAGTTCAAATCTTCTCTAATTCTTAAGTCGAGGTACAACTCAAATGTATTTAGTAAGTTTGGTCAGATAATCTTTAGTAAATTATTTTATTCAAAGTCTTTAATAATAGATAGATTTAAATCATTACAAGAAAATAAAAATATCCACCAAACTAATATGATGATGGATGTTGTGTCAAAAAGCGGTGTAACAATAAGTAGAAAAACTCAAACTAAATTTACCTTTAACAATGCATTTACATTAAACAAAAATAAACCTTTATGCGTCATTCATCTCTCTTCAAAATGGATTAACGATTATTACTCAGAAGATAATTTTAATGATCTGCTAAAATTATTAAATAAAAAAAATATATCAACTTACTTAACCACAGATGAAACAACAAAAAATAAATTTAGTAAAATTTTTGAAACTTTTGATATGGTAAGGGAACCTGGCAACATTCAAAAAAATAAAAAAAATATTTTGATATGTGATAACTTTGATTTTGCAAACTGGACAAGTTTAATAAATCACGCAGATTATGTAATTACACCAGAAAGTGGATGTACTCATATTGCTTCTCTAACAACTTGTAAACTTGCAGTGATCTATGATGCTGATAATTCTCCAAATAGCATTAGACAAGAATATGCCCCATGGGATAAAGAATATTTAGCTCTAGAAACAAATGATAAAGAATTAAATAAAAAACTAATTAACTTTATCTAACAATTTGTTTTTTATAATATAGTCCTTAACATCATTAACACTCAAATCTTCCATTTTATTTTTAAGAAGCAGATGGCTATTTTCTCGATAACTTAAATTTGCTTTTGTTACACTATTATCCAAAGCTAACCATAATGTATTCACTTTACTAAGAGTTGCGATGTGACCAGGACCAGTATCATTTGAAATTATTAACTGACTTTTTTTGGCAACCGAATAAATAATCTCAGGTGGTGACCTATCGATTAAATTAATAATATTATTACAGCCATCAAGAATTGGTTGGAAAGATAAAGCATCATGTTTAGTGCCAACTAAACAAATATGATATCCTTTTGACTCCAAGAAGGTACAGAGTTTTTGATATTTATTAGGTGACCACTGTTTTGCACGACCAGATTTTGATACGCCAGGTATGACCAAGACAACATCTTTATTCTCAATACTTTGATCTTCTTTTTTAGATACTAACCAACTAAAATCATGATCACTTTTATTAATATCTAAAAACTTTAACTGATTATATAAACCCTCTGTTGGGCTTTCTTTTCCTTGAACTGGTATATTATATCGATCATGCACAAAACTTCTGGATCCAGAAATATGCGAATTAGAAAAGGTTTTGATAAAAAAATGATAAAAATTTGTTCTCTTTGAATTTTGAAGATCAATAATTAAATCATATTTGCCATTAATTATTTTACGAACAAGAACCAATGATGAAAGAAACCCCACCCTATTATCAACCAAGAATTGATCAAACATTTTTATTTTTTTAAAAAAGGGAATAAATTTTTCTTCCGTTACCAAATCAATCACTGAGTTATTAAATTTATTTCGAATTGCTAAAATTGGCTCTAGTGCAAACACAATATCTCCTAGAGAGCCATGCTTAATAAGTAATATTTTTTTAGGACTTAGTGGACTCATATAATTTCAGGTATTGATTAACCATATTTATTTTTGAAAAATTGCTCTCGATAAATGATTGTACACCCTCTAATGCTTCTTTTTTTTGATCGTCAGATAGACTTAATAATTTCTCTATTTTTTTTGGTAATGCTTGATAATCTTGATGTTTAGCCTTGAATATTTCATTTAAATTTGCCAATTGATTTTTAACTCCACCATAGTCAAAAGCCAACACAGGTGTCTTAGAATATAGTGACTCACTTACCGTTCTACCAAATCCCTCCGCTCGTAAAGGAAAGGAAACCGATAGATCAGCTATCTCATATAAACTTCGCATTTCATCCTGGTTTACTCTTCCTAAAATTTTGCAAACGCCCTCAAGGCTATTTTGTTTAATCTTATCTCGAACTAACTTTGTGTAGCTTTCATTTTTTGTATCTCCAGCAAATAGTACTAATATATTTTGGGTATCTATTTTTTTTATAACATCAATAAATTCTAATTGCCCTTTCCAACTTGTTACTCTTGCAGGAAATAAAATAATTTTTTTAGCAGTATCAATTTGATGAGTATTTATAATATTATCTCTAATCCCATCATCTAGCAATTTATTAAAATATTCTGTATCAATACCTCTGTTAATTACTGAGATGTTATTTGGATTAAGATTATATTTTTTTATAATTGTTTCTCTTACATACTCAGAAATTGCAACAAGATGATCCATTTTAGACAAACCTTTATTATAAATTTTTTTCAAATATGAGTTTCCCCCATAGACATTATGAAAGGTTGCAATTGTTTTAATATTATTTTTTGACATTAAATTAATCATCCAAGCAGGACCTCTGGAGCGAACATGAGCTATATTAATATTGTTGGCTTTAATAAATTGATTAATTTTTCTAGCTATCAAAGGATAAGAAAAAAAGTTTTTAGTCGCTACTGGTAATTGATGAACATGCGTAAAATTTTTATCAAGCTCCTTGATCATTTTACCACCGGAAGTAATGATAAAGTTCTGTATTTTTTTTTCAGCTAAAAAATTAGCCACATCTACAGTACCCCTTTCAACACCGCCAGAGTCTAAAGAAGGAACAATTTGAACAAGATTAAAGGATGACATTTTAAGTTAATATTTGTATTCTATAATATGTCTTTTTATAAGAATAAACAAAACCATAAAATTGCCTATAAATCCCTTAAAGGAAGAGGGCTAGGAATCATTTTCATTCATGGCTTAAATTCCGATATGAATGGAGCTAAGGCAATCGCCGTAGAGAAATATGCGAGGAAAAATAACCTTAATTTTATTCGTTTTGATTGTCGAGGACATGGCAAATCAGAGGGAAAATTTGAAGAATTTACCATCTCGGATTGGAGAAAAGATCTATTAGATATCATCGATAATGTAGCAAAAGGGCCTCAAATCCTCGTCGGTAGCAGTATGGGTGGATGGTTAATGATGTTAGCTGCAAAAGCACGACCACAAAGAGTAAGAGGGATGATTGGTTTGGCTGCTGCTCCAGATTTTGGAAAAGATTTATACAATGCCTTAAGTAAAAAAAATAAAAAAGAAATTCAAAAAAAAGGTATTACTAAATATACTTCATATGGTTTTGGTTATTATCTAACAAAAAAATTTTTTATCGAAGCAGAAAAAAATAGAGTTCTAAAAAAACCTTTTCGGTATTCAAAACCGCTAGTTCTTATTCATGGTTTGAAAGATAATGTCGTTAAAGAAGATGTGCCTAGGAAAATACTTAAAAAAGTAACTGGTAAAAATGTTAACATTATTTACCTTAAAGAAAGTGATCACCGCTTATCCATTGAAACTGATTTAAAAATGATTACACAATCAATAGACTATATAAGAAAGACTAAATAATTTATTTAATCCTCTCTTCCTTGTGTTATTATAATGATAATGATTTGTATTAAAGCTAATATTCCTGAAGAGCTCTCTCAAATTGATGATGAATTAAAAGCCATTTATCACAGTGCTGATACAGTTTGTTTTTTTATATTTAAAACACGAGAACAAAGAAATGATTTCATTGAACGAACAAAAGGAATGAAGAGACTAGAAAGGGAAAAGGTTTACGAGGAGTATAATTAATTTAATGGAAGAAATAGAAGATAAATTTAAGTATAGAAAAAAAATTGAGTTATTCAACTGTAACAGATTTTGCAAGATTTCTTGGTTGATCAATATCAGTTCCAAGGGCTGATCCTAAGTGATAAGCAATTAGTTGAATTGGTATAGAATAAAGGATGGCTGAAGTTATATTGTTAGTTTCTGGCAAAATAATAACTTCTTCACAATATTTTTGAGCTTTTTTTGCACCAAGCTTATCAGTAATTAAAATTACTTTACCATCCCTAGCTTTTATTTCCTGAATGTTTGATAAAAGTTTAGAAAAGTTATCATTATAAGGAGCTAGGGCAATCACCACTATATCCTTATCAATGAGAGCAAGAGGTCCGTGCTTTAACTCACCTGCAGCGTATCCTTCACAATGTTTATAAGTTATCTCTTTTAATTTCAATGCACCTTCCAGAGCCAGAGGGTACATTGTTCCTCTTCCTATATAAAAAATACTTTTTGTATCTCGCAAAGTTTTTGCTACAGTTTCAATTGACGAATTTTGCTCCAAAACATTTTGAATAAGTTTCGGTAAATCAAATAATGATTGAAATATTAATCTATCTTTTTCATCATAAATATTTTTTTGCTGTTGAATATATAAGGCTAGTAAAGCCAGAACAATTAATTGAGATGTGAATGCTTTAGTTGATGCAACACCAATTTCAGGTCCCGCGATTGTTGGAAGAATATAATCTGACTCTCTTGAAATACTACTTTTAAGCACATTAATAATTGAGATAGTATATAATTTTTTTTCTTTAAATTTTTTTAAGCACTCAAAGGTGTCCATTGTTTCGCCAGATTGAGAAACAACTAAACCAACTTCCTCTTTTTTTATGCAATCTTTTCGATAACGATATTCAGAACCTATATCTATTGATGTATGCAACTGAGCAATTTCTTCAAACCAATATTTTGCAATCATACATGCGTGGTATGCAGTACCACAAGCAGCTAACTGTAATTGGGAAACGTCATTAAAGTCTATGTCAAAACGTGGTAGTAAAACTTTCTCATTTTTTTTATCACAATAGTTTAATACTGTATCTTCAATACTTATTGGTTGATGGTGTATTTCTTTTTGCATAAAGTGTTTGAAACTACCTTTAGTATTAAAGTCAGCTTGACTCGAATGTGAATGAATTTCACGTTCCACTTCTTCCCCTTTAGTGTTAAATATTGAAAAAGAAGAGTTATTGATTTCAACAATATCATTTTCCTCTAAAAATATTGTTTGATTAACAGATTCAGGCAACCCTAATAAATCGGAACTCAATGCTTTAGAATTATTTGAAAGTCCTAAAACAAGTGGGCTACCTTTTCGCGCAGCATAAATTGAACTCGACCCTTTAACTAAAAATGCTAATGCAAATGTTCCTTCAATTTTATCAAATAGATTCATTAAAGCTTCAATGGGAGTAAATTTAATTAATAATTTTGAATACAGCTCAGCAATAACTTCAGTATCTGTTTCAGATTCTAGATTATTTCTATCTACCGAAAAGGAATTTATAAGTTCGTCGTAATTTTCTATAATTCCATTATGCACTAAAGCACAGTTTTCTTTTACAAAAGGGTGAGCATTTAAATGATGTGGTTTTCCATGGGTTGCCCATCGTGTATGCGCAATAGTTGTCTTTCCTTCAAATTGTTTATTATTTAACTGATGAATTAAATTAGAGATTTTTCCAATACTCTTTTGATAATGTAAATTATTATCATTACTACAAGCAATACCAGCTGAATCGTATCCTCTGTATTCCAAAGCTTGTAAGCCAGATAAGGTGTCAGAGACACTATCATCTGTGCTTGTAATTCCAACAATACCGCACATTTAATTTATTTAATATATTATTTAAGCAGTTTTAGTAGTCTCAACTAACACAGGTTCCTCAAATTTATTCACCATCTCTTTTGGAATAATTTGCCAGAATAAATATTTATGACGGTCCCAATTATCTAAAATCTCTTTTGCATGTTGAGAGTTAGTCTCTTTGAAGTAATGTTGAATTTTATCATAGAGAACATCTTCCCAATATGGAGTCATTTGTTGCTGATAAAAAACATCATCCAAATTGATACGAAGAGGTAGTGTTCCTTCTTTATCATAAGCAAAAGCCATTCCACCTGTCATTCCTGCACCAAAGTTATTTCCAACTTCACCTAAAATAATAACACTTCCACCTGTCATGTATTCACAGCCATTATCTCCACATCCTTCAATTACAGCTTGAGCTCCAGAATTTCTCACAGCAAAACGGTCTCCTACCTTACCTGCTGCGTACAAAGTTCCTTTAGTAGCTCCATAAAGACACGTATTACCAATAATAACATTTTGATTTGATTGGAGAGAAGAAATTTCAGGCGGAGTAATAATTAATTTACCACCTGATAAACCTTTGGCTACATAGTCATTAGCATCACCTGATATTTTTAATGTTGTTCCTTTAACACTAAAAGCTCCAAAGGACTGACCAGCTGATCCATTTAAATTAATAGTGATTTGATCCTCTTCTAAAACGCTCATTCCAATTTTAGTTGTAATTTCAGAAGCAAGTCTTGTTCCAAGAGCTCTGTCCGTATTTTTTATATTATAACTTAACTGTGTTTTTTGACGTGAAGTAAATAAAGGCTCAAGATCTTCAATCATTTTTAAATCTAAACTGTCAGCCACCTTTGTAATGTTATCTTTTTTATTATTATATTCACCAACTGATGATTCAATTGTTTGAATGATAGGATTTAAATCTAAATCATCTAAGTCTGTGCTTCCTCTACTTACTTGATGCAACAAATCTGCACGCCCTACAATTTCATCGAGTGTTTTAAAGCCAAGTTCAGCTAAAATTTCACGAACTTCTTCAGCAATATAAGTGAAAAGATTAATAACTTTTTCAGGAGTCCCCGTAAATTTTTCTCGAAGTTTTTCATCTTGCGAGCAAACACCAACAGGGCATGTATTGGAATGGCATTGTCTTACCATAATACAACCCATTGCTACTAAACTCGCCGTACCAATACCGTACTCTTCTGCTCCCAACATCGCAGCAATCACCACGTCCTTGCCTGTTTTTAGTCCACCATCTGTTCGCAAAATAACTTTATCACGAAGATTATTTAATGATAAAACTTGATGTACTTCACTTAAACCCAGCTCCCATGGAAGTCCTGCATACTTAATACTTGTTTGAGGGCTAGCACCTGTGCCTCCATTATGACCAGAGATTAAAATTGCATCTGCTTTTGCTTTGGCAACACCAGCTGCAACTGTTCCAATACCTGATTGCGCTACTAATTTCACACATACTTTAGCTCTTGGATTAATTTGTTTTAAATCATAAATTAATTGAGCAAGATCTTCGATAGAATAAATATCATGATGCGGTGGAGGACTAATAAGAGTCACTCCTTTTGTAGAATGTCTTAACTTTGCAATTAACTCCGTTACCTTGCCACCAGGTAATTGCCCTCCTTCACCTGGTTTTGCTCCTTGAGCAACTTTAATTTCAATTTCATCACAGTTATTAAGATACTCGGCTGTTACACCAAATCTTCCACTAGCAATTTGTTTTATTCTTGACGAAGGATTATCTCCATTTGGTCTCAACTTAAAACGACTTGCATCTTCACCACCCTCACCAGAATCTGACTTTGCACCAATTCTATTCATTGCTATAGATAAAGTTTCATGTGCTTCAGGACTTAGTGCACCAAGAGAGATTCCAGGAGCTACTAACCTTTTTCTAATTTCTTGAGCGGAATCAATCTCACTTATATTTAATTTTTTATTATCTGATTTGAAACTGAGTAAATCCCTTATATTTATTGGTGACATACCATCAATCATTTCTGAGTATTTTTTGAACAGGGAATAATTTTTATTACCGACTGAAGACTGAAGCATATGAATTGATCTTGCTTCAAAGGCATGTTGCTCTCCACCAAATCTATATCGATAAAAACCCCCTACGGGTAGTGTAGTAACTTGATCATCAAAAGCTTTTGAGTGAACTGCAAGAGAACGCTTCTCAATTCCTGAAATACCAATCCCTGATATTTTTGAACTCATGGAAGGGAAAAATTGATTCATTAAATTACGACTCAATCCAATTGCTTCAAAATTACATCCTCCTCGATAAGAATTAATGACGGAGATGCCCATCTTACTCATCGTTTTAAGCAATCCATTGTTGATCGATTTAATATATCTCTCCACGCACTGCTCGTATGATAAGGATCCGAATAATCCTTTTTTATGACGCTCTGCTATTGCTTGCTGAGCAACATAGGCATTTATACTCGTTGCACCTACACCAATTAATACGGCAAAATAATGTACATCTAAACATTCTGCAGATTGAATATTTAATGAAATATAAGTTCTTAAGCTTTGTCTAATTAGATGAGAGTGTACTGAACTTGTTGCCAAAATCATTGGTAGTGCAACATTTTTTTTAGATAAATTTTTATCACTTAAAATTATATGAACAAATCCTTCTCTAACAGCTTCCTCGGCTTGACGATTTAAATCCAGTAATGTTTTTTCAAAGTTATTATGTGGATCAGTTATATCCATTGTTGTATCAAGAACTTTAACAGTATCTTTCATATACTGCCTCATTGTCTTAAACTGATTAATTGATAAGACAGGAGAGTCTAACTGTAAATGATCGCACTGTTTTTCATCTTCATCTAGAATATTACTTAAATTTCCAATTCTTGTTCGAAGTGACATCACTACTCTTTCTCGCAATGAGTCAACAGGTGGATTTGTAACTTGGCTAAAGTTTTGTCTGAAGAAATGATGGAGCCCTCTATATTTTTTTGACAAAACTGCTAGGGGAGAGTCATCACCCATTGATCCTGTTGCTTCTTTCTGCTCCATTATCATTGGATGGAGAATAAGCTCCATATCTTCCATCGACCAATCAAAAGAAGACATTCGTTTTCTTAAATCATGACCATCAATTTCTCTCAATTCTTCATCAACTGATTTAACTAGCTTATCAATATGAGTTATATTTTTTGTCCAATTTCCAAAAGGCTTTGTTTCGGACAAATGTTTTTTAATTTCTGCATCAGAATAAAATTTCTTCTCTTTAAAATTAATAGCAATCATTTGACCTGGTCCAACTCGACCTTTTTCAACTATTTCATTTTCAGGTAATACAACCATCCCAGTCTCTGAACCTGCAATTAAATAATCAGATGTTAATGTATAACGTATTGGTCGAAGTCCATTCCTATCCATTCCTGCAATTGCCCAATCATCATGCGCACCACAAATTGCTGCGGGACCATCCCATGCTTCCATAACAGCGGTAGCATAAGCATACAAATTTTTTAGTTTTTGCGAAAAATCTCTACGATGTGACCATGCTTCAGGTATTGTTAATATTTTTGCCATTGGTAATGACTTATTCGATTTTACAAGAAGTTCTATAGTTGAGTCTAAAGCAGCAGAGTCAGATGCGTCTGCATCGATTATAGGTTTTAAATCTTCAATTGAGTTACCAAAATTTTGATGTTCTAATCGTGGTTCATGAGCTGCCATCCAATTTTTATTACCTTTAAGTGTATTAATCTCTCCGTTATGTGCAATAACACGAAAAGGTTGGGCAAGAGACCAAGTAGGAAACGTGTTTGTTGAATAGCGCTGATGATAGACTGCATATTTTGAAACAAAATTTTTATGTTGTATGTCAGGATAAAAATTAGATAATTGTTCTGCTAAGAACATACCTTTGTAGACGATAGATTGGCACGAAAGTGAGCAAATATAAAAATCATTGATGTTATTTGCACGGATTTGCTTTTCAATTCTCTTACGAATTATAAAAAGTAAATTATCGAATTCTTTTTCATCTTCATAATTATCATTGCCAATTAAAATTTGTTCAATTTCCGGTCTTGTAGCTTTTGCTTTATCTCCTATAATAGAAGAATCGATTGGTACATGACGCCATCCATGGATTTTTAAACCTTCTTTAATTATCTCTGATTCAACAATGGTGCGTGATTTTTCTTGAGCAGCAAAATCAGTTCTTGGTAAGAAAATCATCCCTACTGCAAATGGTAGATTGTTATGCTCGTGACCTGTTCGTTTAATTTTATCAATAAAAAAATCTTTAGGAATACTTAATTGAATACCCGCACCATCTCCAGTTTTACCATCTGCATCAACAGCACCTCTATGATAAAGTACTCTGAGAGCTTGTACTCCCATCTCTACAATTTCTCGCTTAGAACTTCCATCTAAAGATGCAATAAGACCAACCCCACAAGATGAATGTTCATCTAATTCATTATAGACATGATTATCTTCTAAAATTTTTTTATTTTTAAACCAATTTTTTTTAAAATTACTCATTCACGACTCTTTTATTTTCTTGATTATTATTTTCTAAATAATTGTGAATGTGATTAGCTACGTCTCTTCCATCTTTAATTCCCCAGACAACTAAACTTGCACCTCTAACAATATCGCCAGCGGCAAAGACCCCATCAAGTGAAGTCATAAGATTTTTATAATCCACCTTTATGGTTCCCCAACGTGTTACATTTAAAGAAGGTTCATCAAACATTGTTGGTAAATCTTCAGGTTCAAAACCTAAAGCTTCAATAACCAAATCTACTTTAAGCATCTCTTCACTATCTTTTATAATTTCTGGTTTTCTTCTGCCAGTTTCATCAGGAGATCCTAATTCCATTTTTGCAATTTTTACTTGATCTAGTTTACCACTACCTTGATATTGTATTGGTAAAGTTAGCCAGTTAAAATCTACACCCTCTTCTATAGCATTTTCGACTTCTCTTTGAGATCCTGGCATATTATTTTTATCTCTTCGGTAAAGACATTTCACATCTTTAGCACCTTGCCGAACAGCGGTTCGTACACAATCCATTGCTGTATCTCCACCTCCGACAACAACAACATTTTTATTGTAAGCATTAAGTAAGCCATTATCAAAGTCTTCTATCTTGTCCTTAAGTCCTACTTTATTACTTGTTGTAAGATAATCCAATGCAGGAATTACATTAGAAAAATTGTTTTCATTAAGATTAATATCTCTTGATTTATACACCCCAGTAGCAATTACTACAGCATGATGCTCTTCTCTTAATTCATTAAAGGTTTTATCTTCTCCAACATTAAAATTTAATTTAAACACAACACCACTGTCCTCTAATAATTTTGTTCTTCTTTGAACAATCTCTTTTTCTAATTTAAAATTAGGGATACCATATATAAGCAGGCCTCCTGCTCTGTCATAACGATCATAGATTGTGATTTGATAACCTAATTTTCTTAATTCTTCTGCTGCAGCAAGTCCAGCTGGCCCTGCCCCAATAATACCAACAGATTCTTTTCTTTGAATGCTTGGTTGAATAGCTTTTACCCATCCATTATCCCATGCAGTATCAGTAATATATTTTTCTATTGATCCAATCGTGACAGTTCCATGTCCTGATTGTTCAATGACACAGTTTCCTTCACATAGTCTATCTTGTGGGCATATTCTTCCGCAAATCTCAGGCATATTATTAGTTGAACTTGACAATTGATAAGCTTCTTCTAACCTATTTTCTGCAGTCAACTTTAACCAGTCCGGTATATTGTTATGAAGTGGACAATGTACTTGGCAAAAAGGAACTCCACACTGTGAACAACGTGATGCCTGCTCTTCAGCTTTTTGTTTTGCAAAATTAGCATAAATTTCATCGAAATTTTTAGATCTAACCTTCGAGTCAGTCTTGCTCGGGTTTTCTTTATTAATTGAAGTAAATTTTAACATTTGTACATTTTTGTTACTTTTTTTTTTAAAAAACTAGCCAATAGACAATATATAATCGAAAATAAATATAAAAAACCATTAATTAGTACAGGGATGGTACTATTTGTGGAAAAAATGAATGATTATAAAGATTTTTTAACTGCTGAAATTACTTTTCTAGGCAACATTTTAAGATAATCAAAACCTCTTTTTTTATGTTGTAATACATTATCAGAGTCAAAAAGAGATAGCTGTTCTAAATTTATGGGTGAAAATGGTGTTTTTTCCCCTATCCCAACAATTGGTTTGATTATTTGCATTGGAACAGGAACAAATACTCTTTTCTTATTCATCAAATCTGCAATTAAATTATAAAATTCCTTATAGGTAAAAACATCAGGCCCTCCAAGTTCAAACAAACTTTCATCTAAACTCGACAATTCAATTAAACTAGATACGAAATCAACAATATCTTCTATCAAAACAGGTTGGAATTTTTTACTTCCATCTCCAAATAAAGGAATAAAAAATGACATTTTAAAAATTGGTAAGAGACTGGATAAAAACTGGTCTCCATTTCCCAAAATTACACTTGGTCTAACGATTATTGAATTTTTTAATTCTTGGGTAATTAACTCTTCAGTTTTTGATATTATTTCATTACGTAAAGTTGATCTTTTTTCAGTTCCTAAACCAGAGAAAAATATGAATTTTTTAATTGTGGATGATTTCTTAATAATCTCAGTTAATTCTTTGTTAAATGTATAAATAGATTTTTCTAAATATGATTCTTTAGAATCCCATGTGGTTTTTAAATTAATACATATGTCAGCATTCTTTAGGACGGATAAAAGTTTAGGATTTTCCAGTGTAGTGAAGTGAAAAGGTATTATTTGACCTACTGATCCTAAAAGTCTAAGATCAGCTTCATCAATTTGCCTTTGATAAGGAATGATTATTTTGTAACCTTTTTTTACAAAAGACCTTATTAAATTTTTTCCGACGTAACCCGATCCACCAAATATAATTATAGATTTCATGATTTTTATAGAGATTGATGCTATAACAACATAATTATTTGAAATAAAGAATAAATAAATTGCTGATGAAAATAAAGTATTACGAAAATGATTTACCTGAAAATTTAAGTTTGGGCAGTATTGTTGCAATAGATACAGAAACGATGGGTTTAAATCCTGCAAGAGATAGGCTTTGTTTAGTTCAGTTATCTAGTGGTAATGGTTTATGTCATCTTATAAAAATCAATGATTTAAGAGAAAGACCAAAAAATTTATTGAAATTGCTTAATAATAGTAAAATCCAAAAAATTTTTCACTTTGCTAGATTTGATGTTGCAGTCTTAAAACATACATACAAAGTAAATATTAAAAATATATACTGCACTAAAATCGCCTCTAAACTTGCTAGAACGTATACTGACAAACATGGTTACAAAGATATATGCAGAGAGTTACTTAATAAGACAATTTCTAAAGCGGAACAATCATCAGATTGGGGAGGTAAACTTTCTAAAGATCAGAAACAATACGCTGCAACTGATGTTTTATATCTTCATGAACTTAAGAAAAAATTAGATTTAATACTTGAGCGAGAAAATCGAATAACTATTGCTAATGCTTGTTTTGAATTTATATCTCATCGAGCAGATCTAGATTTGTGTGGATGGCAAGATACAGATATATTTAAACATTAAAATGATAAAAAAGAAAATAATTAATAGGGCAAAGAAAACTCTTTCAACTGAAATTAAAGAAATTAAAAACTTATCTAAAATATTTAATACTAACTTTTACGAAGCAGTTATACTTCTTAGTAAAGTAAAGGGTAGAGTTATTATAACTGGTATTGGAAAAAGTGCTCATATTGGAAATAAAATTGCAGCTACTCTAACATCAACTGGAACTCCATCTTATTTTATGCATGCAACAGAAGCAAGTCATGGAGATTTGGGGGGGATTAAGAAAAATGATTGTGTTTTAGCAATATCTAATTCAGGAGAAACTTCTGAATTAAATAATGTAATTAATTATACTAAACGCTTTTCAATTCCTCTGATTAGTATTTCAAGTAATTCAAAAAGTTTACTAAATAAAAATTCAACAATTGGTATAGTTTATAAAAAACCAAAAGAGGCATGTCCTTTGAACTTAGCACCTACTAGCTCAACTACAATTTCTCTCGTGATTGGTGATTGCTTAGCTATGGCTCTATTAGAGTTAAAGGGTTTCAAGAGTAGTCAATTTAAAAATTTTCATCCAGGAGGGAATTTAGGAAAAGATCTAAAAAAAATATCAGACATTATGCATACCGGCAAATCATTACCTCTGGCTAGAGAAACAGATAAAATGACAAATACGCTAATAACAATGACAAAAAAAAGCTTTGGTTGTGTTGGCGTAATAAATAATCAAAAAAAACTAATTGGCATCATTACAGATGGAGACTTAAGAAAGAAAATGAATAGCAAACTGTTCAATTTAAGAGCATTAGATATTATGACCAAAAAACCTACAACAGGTAATAAAAATATGCTCGTAGGAGAAGCATTAAATTTAATGAATACTAAAAAAATTACTAATTTATTTATTTGTGAAAAAAATAAACCTGTTGGTATTATTCATGTACATGATTTATTAAGGTTGAGCAGTTAAATTGAATTTTTTACTTTCATTAAATAAAAAAATTTTTTTAATTTTTTCTATAATCTTATTTTGTATTTCAATATTAACTTTATTGTTTTTTATTAATTCAAGCGAAGAACTAAACAATGTTGATATTAGCTTCAACAATACCTCAGACATTACTAAACCTAAATTCTCAATAAACAGTAACAAACAAAAAATATTAATTACTGCTAATGAGGGTAATTTCATAACTGAGAATGAAATAATGTTAGAAAATAATGTAATTTTTAAATCTAAAAAATTTGAAATCTTAGGAGATAAAGTTATTTTTGATAAAAAAAATTTAATAGCATCAAGTTCAGATAAATCAAAATTCATCTCAAAAAATGCATCAATTGATTCTATTGGATTTGATATTATCGAAAATGGTAATATAATAAATTTTAAAGGAAATACAAAATTAACCTTAAGATGATTAAATTTTTTTTATTTGGTATAATTATTTTTTTTATTTTTAAACCAGCATTATCAAGAAACGTCGGTGAAACAGAAATAACAACAGAAGATGGGATCGAGGTTTTTCAAGAAGAAAAATATTATCTTTTAAAAAAAAATGTAGAGATTCATTCTGATGAATTAAATTTAAGTGCACAAAACGTAAAAATATACTTTGAAAATGACTTACATGATTTAAAAAAAATGATTGCTACTGAAAATGTAAATTTTATATCAAAGCTCTATAATCTCGAAGGAAGCGGTGAAAATGTTACATTCAATATCGATGATCAAAAAATTCACATTTATGGTCTCAGTAGTGAACTTTTTTTAAGTAATACTAAAATGTTTTCAAATGGAAATATTAAAGTAGATAATATAAATGGTTTATTTGAAATAATGGGAGATAATTCAAGATTAATTAGTGAAAACATAGATATAAATGGCTCAAAAATAAGTGGTAGTTTTGAAATTATTAATGAAATAAGAGATATTGTAAATCTTGTTGTTGAAGATGAAGAAAAACTGAATATTAAAACTGACGATATTTTAATGTCATCAAAGAAAGCTATTTATAATAAAGAAAAATCAATAATTGAATTGTTTAATAGTGTCGAAATAAATAGAGGAAATGAAATTATCACGGGAGATTATGGTATACTTAATACTAACAAAAATTCATATAAAGTTTCGTCTAAAAATTCAAATAAAGTCAAAGCAATAATTACAGGCTCAAATGAGTAAGTTTCAATTATTAGATGATGGTCTTATTGTTAACAAAGTATCAAAAACTTATGGAAACAAAAAAGTTGTAAGGAATATAACTCTTTCGATACAAAGAGGAGAAATAGTTGGCTTGCTTGGTCCTAATGGAGCAGGAAAAACTACTACTTTTTATATGATTGTTGGTTTAATAAAGCCTGATAGTGGCTCTATACTTTTAGATAAAATAGATATTACCAAATCTCCAATTTATTCTAGAGGTTCAAAGGGTATAAGTTATCTTCCGCAAGAGCCATCAATTTTTAGAGGAATGAATGTAGAAGACAACCTGTTATCAATTATTGAAGTTGTGGAAAAAGACAAAAATAAACACCAGATTATTCTTGAAGGCCTACTTAATGAATTCAATATTAATCATGTAAAAAAATCTAAATCTATTGTTTTGTCTGGGGGAGAAAGAAGAAGGTTAGAAATAGCTAGAACTCTGGCTTCTAATCCAAAGTTTCTTTTGTTAGACGAACCATTGACTGGGATAGATCCAGTTTCGATTGAAGAAATAAAATCAATTATTAAAACTCTAACAAAAAAAAATATAGGGGTATTAATAACTGATCATAATGTAAGAGAAACTCTTAAAATAGTCGATAAAGTTTACATCGTTAATGAAGGAACAATATATTTTGAAGGAAGTCCCCATGAAGCAGTTTCTAACGAAAAGATTAAAAAGTTTTACTTGGGTTCAGAGTTTAAAATTTAATTAAAATGATATCAAACAAAATCAATTCTGGGATAAATGGTAATATTTTAATACCTGGAGATAAATCTATTTCACATAGATCTATTATTATACCTTCGATATCAAACGGTGTTTCAGAAGTTAATAATATTTTAATGTCTGAAGATGTTATGCACACTATGCAAGCATTTAAAGATATGGGGGTAAAAATTATTAATAGAAAAAAAAAAATAACCATATTCGGAAATGGATTAAATTCATTATCAAAACCTAATAAGAATATTTATCTTGGTAATTCAGGTACTAGCGCTAGACTTCTAACAGGATTATTAGCTGCACAACATTTTGATTCTACCATAGAAGGAGATCATTCTCTATCATCAAGACCAATGAAAAGAATAATGAAACCACTAGAGTTAATGGGGGCTAAATTTAATAATATTACAGGTACACTTCCACTTCACATAAAAGGAAATAAACTTAAAAATAATAAAATACTAATCGATATACCCTCGGCTCAAATAAAGTCTGGTTTAATTTTAGCAGCATTAAATATAGAGGGTAAAAGTACAATAATTGAAAAACATGTTACAAGAAATCATACGGAAAATATGCTAGGAGCTTTTGGGGCTGATATAGATGTAATTAATCAAAACTCAGAAACATTAATAAATGTTAATGGAAAAAAGGAGCTCAAATGTATAGACATTGATGTTCCTTCTGACTTATCAAGCAGCGCATTTTTTATTGTTGCTGCTCTAATTAATAAAGGTTCAAATATATCCATGACGAATATTAATATTAACCCCTCAAGAAATGGTATTTTAATTGCACTTGAAAAAATGGGCGCAAAAATAATTATTAAGAATAAAAGAGATCTCTCAGGGGAAAAAATTGCTGACTTAGATGTTAAGTATTCTAAATTAAAAGGATGCGAACTAGATGCTGATATTGCAAAATTAATGATTGATGAATATCCAATACTTTCTATTGCAGCTGCATTTGCAGATGGGCCAAGCATTTTTAAAGGTCTTAATGAGTTAAAGGTTAAGGAAAGTGATAGGCTTGAACTAATAAGATTAAATCTTACTAGATGCGGATGTAAATGTGAGGTAAGAAATGATGATCTCTATATTTTTCCATCAAAAACATATAATCCAATTGATAAAAATATCAGAACAGATTTTGATCATAGAATAGCAATGTCTTTTGCTGTTATGGGTTCTAAAATTGGTAGTTTAAAAATACAAGATACAGAGTCTATTAATACTAGTTTTCCAAATTTTGCAGAAATTTATAATAAAGCTGGTGGCAATTTCTTGTGATTAAAATAATCACTATAGATGGACCAGCTGGATCAGGTAAAGAAAGAATTTCAAAATTCATTGCAAGAAAATATAATTTTCATCACATAGATTCAGGTATTTTTTATAGAAGATTAGCTTATGAACTCTATAGAAATAAAATCAAAATGAGTGAAAAAAAGAATATAAAAAAATTTATAAAAAAAATAAATCAATTGAATTCAAAAAAGTTGAATATTTTAAGAGAAGAGCAGTTTGGAATATTAGCTTCAGAAATAGCTAAATATGACTTTGTAAGAAATTTTATTAATTTTCAGCAGAGATTAGCTACAAAAACCCCACATAATAACAAAAATGGATTTATTATAGATGGGAGAGATATAGGATCTGTTGTGTTTAAAAAGGCCTTTCTAAAACTATATGTAGAAGTTGATGAAAACATAAGAGCCAAAAGAAGATATAAACAGTTGATTGATAAAGGGGAAAAGTCTATATACCAAAAAATTTTAGAGGACATTAAATTGAGAGATAAAAAAGATAAATCACGCAAAAACTCACCTTTGGTTATTCCAAAAGGTGCTAAAATTATAGATAATTCTCAATCTTTCAAAAAAACTATCGAACAAATTAGACAAATTATAGAAAGAATTAATTAATGGACAACACATCAATAAATAAAATATCTAATGAAGATTATGAGAAACTAATAAGTAAAACTTTTAAGGATACATTTGTAAAAGAAAAAACAATAGTTTCTGGAAAAGTCATTTCAATTGAAAATGATTTGGTTACGATCGATGTTGGTTCCAAAAGTGAGGGACGTATTCCTTTATCAGAATTTCATAGACCTGGGCAAAAACCAGAAATTTCAGTTGGAGAATCATTTGAAGTATTTATTGAAAACGTCGATAATTCAAATGGAGAAACAGTTTTATCACGAGAAAAAGCTATAAAACAAAAATCTTGGAATTCTCTTCAAGATTCATTTGAAAATAATAAAGTTGTAACAGGCATACCTTTTAATAGAGTTAAAGGTGGAATGAGTGTTGATTTAAATGGTGTAATTGCTTTTCTTCCTGGCAGCCAGATAGACACAAGACAAATATTAAAAGATACGAAAGAGTTATTAAACAAGCCGCTTGATTTGATGATTTTAAAAATGGATAAATTCAGAGGTAATATTGTTGTATCTCGAAAAGCTATATCAGAAGTAGAGTTGAAAGAACAAAGAGAAGAACTATTAAGTACAATTAAAGAAGGTTCCGTAGTTGATGGTAAAGTAAAAAATTTAACTGATTATGGAGCATTTATTGATCTAGGAGGTATGGATGGTTTAGTCCACATTACGGATATTTCTTGGACAAAAATAAACTCACCTTCAGAGATTTTAAATTTAGGTGAAAATATCAAAGTAAAAGTATTAAAATTTGATGAAGAACTATCTAGATTAAGTTTAGGCATTAAACAATTAACTGAAAATCCATGGGATAATTTAGATGAGGACATAATAATTGATAAAAATGTAAGTGCAAAAGTTAATTCATTAAATGATACAGGCATAAACTTGTTAATAAATGAGAAGTACGATGCGGTGATGACTCTAAATGAATTATCTTGGTTAAAAAAACCACCTCACCCATCAAAATTGGTTTCTGTTGATGAAGTTTTGAATGTAAAAATACTTGAAATTGATAATGAAAAGAAAAAAATAATTTGCAGTTTAAAACAAACAAAATTAAATCCTTGGGATAAATTAAAAGAAGACATAAATGTTAATGATGTACTAGATACAGAAATTGTTAATATTGTAGATTTTGGTATATTTGTAAAAGTACATGATGAAATCGATGGAATGGTGCATGTATCTGATCTGAGTTGGGATGAAAAAGAATGTCAAAATATTTTAGATAATTTTAAGAAAGGAGATAAAGTTAAGGTTAAAATACTTGAAATAAATGTTGAAAAAGAAAGAATTAGTTTAGGTATAAAACAATTGGAAAGTGATCCAATGCAAGATTTCCTAAATCAGCATCCCTTAAAATCAAAAATCTCTGGTAAAATTATAGAAGTAAATGAAAAACTTGTATCAATTCAAGTTAACGACCACATTGTTGGTACAATAAAAAAATCAAATTTATCAAAAGATAAAAGTGAGCAAAAAACAGAAAGATTTGCTATTGGTGAGCAAGTTGACTCAGTCATAATTTCTGTTGATCAGAAATCAAGAACTTTAAATTTATCAATCAAAGAAATTGAAATCCAGGATGAAAAAGAAGCATTATCAAAATATGGATCAAGTGACTCAGGTGCATCTTTGGGTGAAATTTTAGGATCTATTCTAAAGAAAAAAGATTAATATCAGATGCTTAAATCTGATATTCTTAAAAAATTAGAATTTAAGCAAAATAATCTCAGTGATAGTGATATTGAACAAATATTTAACATCTTTACAAAAAAAATAATCTTAGCACTTAAAGATGGCAAAAATGTTGAACTAAGAGGATTTGGTACTTTTAAAAAGAAAATCAATAGAGCTAAACAAGTAAGAAATCCTAAAACAAATGAAAAACTATACAAAAAAGAAAATTATAAATTACATTTTAAGATTGGCAAAATATTACACAATGAGCTAAATTCAGAACTTAAAGGTAATGAATAAAAAAATTATCGTAGCTATTGATTTAAATAACCTAAATAAAGCAATAAAATTAGTAAAAGAATTAAAAAATGAGGTATTTGCTTTTAAAATTGGTCATGAATTTTTCTATAATTTTGGTCTAGATGGATATCATAAAATTTATAAAATCTGTCCAAAAATTTTTTTAGATCTTAAGTTGCATGATATTCCAAATACTGTTGAAAAAGGTTTACAAGCTATATTTAAGCTTAAGCCAATCTTCACAACTATTCATATTACTGGTGGGGACGACATGCAAAAAGTGTCCGTCTTAAAAAAAAATAGTAAGACAAGAATATTGGGTGTTACTGTACTTACAAGTTTAGATAAAAAACAAATATTAAAATATTATAAGGAAAAAAATATCAATACATTAGTAAAAAAATTTTCTCATTACGCAAAAGTTAACAAGCTCAATGGGTTAGTTTGTAGTCCCCTTGAAATTAAGGCTGTTAGAAAAGAAGTTGGAAGGGAAATGATTTTAGTAGTGCCAGGTATAAGACTAGAAAAAAAATTATATAATAAAAAAGATGATCAAAAAAGAGTTCTTACCCCAACAGAAGCTATTGAGTTTGGGGCAGATTATTTAGTTATTGGTAGACCAATAACAGAATCTAAAAATCCCCTAAAAGTAATAAGAGATATTAATAAATCAATTCAGTAAAATGATTTTAAAAATTTGTGGAATTAAAAACGTAGATACATTGATTTGTTGTGAAAAAAATAAAATTAATTTTTTTGGAATGATTTTTTTTAAAAAAAGTCCAAGAAATATTTCTTTAAAAAATGCTATTACTCTTACAACTTTTGCTAAAAAAATTAAAATTGAACCAGTTGGTGTATTTGTAAATCACAACATTAATGATCTAAAAATAATTATTTCATCTCTAGATTTAAAATATATCCAATTACACGGTGATGAGGATCAATCATATATCAATGAAATAAAAAGATATTCTGATTTAAAAATTATAAAAAAAATATCTATAAAAACTGTTAATGATTTTGATAAAATCAATAGTTATCAAAATATTGATTATTTGTTGTTTGATTATAAACCAAATAATGACGAACTTCCTGGAGGTAATGCAAAATCTTTTGATTGGAGCTTACTTAAAGGGCAAAAAATTGATTTACCATGGTTTATTTCTGGAGGTATCAATGAAAGCAATATAAAAAAAATACAAAATTTATTAAATCCTCATGGAATTGATCTTTCTTCAGGTGTAGAAGAGTTACCTGGTATTAAAAGTAATAATAAAATAAATAATTTAATTAAAAAATTTTATGACAAATAAAAACTCTTATAAAAATCTTCCTAATGAAAAAGGTTATTTTGGTGAGTTTGGGGGTCGATACGTCTCTGAAACATTAATGCCACTAATTCTTGAAGTAGAAAAAGAATATAATAAAATAAAAAATGATGAAGATTTTAAAAAACAATTAAATTATTATATGGAAACATATGTAGGTAGACCTAGTCCATTATTTTTTGCTCAAAGGATAACTGAGGATCTTGGTGGGCCTAAAATTTATTTTAAAAGAGATGAATTGAATCATACAGGAGCGCATAAGATAAACAATTGTATAGGTCAGATACTTTTGGCAAAAAAAATGGGAAAAAAAAGAATTATAGCTGAAACTGGAGCGGGACAACATGGTGTTGCTACAGCTACAGTGTGTGCATTATTTGGCTTACCTTGTATCGTTTATATGGGCGAAAAAGATATTAGAAGACAGTCACCAAACGTCTTTAGAATGAAATTACTTGGCGCTGAAATAAGAAGTGTCAGCTCAGGATCAAAATCATTAAAGGATGCAATGAATGAAGCTCTACGTGATTGGGTAACAAATGTTCAAGATACTTTTTATATAATTGGTACAGCTGCAGGTCCACACCCTTATCCTGCAATGGTAAGGGATTTTCAATCAGTGATTGGAGAGGAAGTTAGGCAACAAATATTAAAAGCAGAAAAAAGACTTCCTGACTTATTGATGGCTTGTATTGGAGGTGGATCTAATGCTTTAGGTCTATTTCATGAGTTTCTTGACGACAATGAGGTGGAAATGATTGCTGTCGAAGCTGCAGGTCATGGTCTAGACTCTGGACAACATGCTGCGAGTTTAAGTGGAGGTAAACCTGGAATTTTACATGGTAACAAAACTTATCTACTACAATCACAAGATGGTCAAATCGATGAAGCTCATTCGATTTCTGCTGGATTAGATTACCCTGGTATTGGACCTGAACACTCATATTTGTTTGAAGAAAAAAGAGTTCAGTACATGTCTTCTACTGATAAAGAAGCAATAGAGGCATTTCAATACTGTTGTAATTTAGAAGGTATTATTCCCGCACTTGAGCCCTCACACGCACTAGCAGTTTTAAAAAAAATAGCAAAAAAATATACTAAAGATAAAATTGTTGTAATGAACATGTGTGGAAGAGGAGACAAAGATATTTTTACAATTGCTGAAGAATTAAATATTAAATTGTAATGTCTGAAAGAATTAAAAAAATCTTTGAAAAAAAAGAAAAGAAATTGGTTACTTTTACTACAGGTGGAGATCCTGATTTAGATACAAGTTTAGAAATACTTAAAACTATAATAAATAACAATATTGATATGATAGAAATTGGAATGCCCTTTTCTGACCCAATGGCTGACGGCCCAACTATTCAAGAGTCTAGCCTTAGATCAATTAAAAATGGAACAAAAATAAATGATATTTTTGAAATTATTATGAAAGTAAGAAAAATAAACAAAGAAATACCAATTATTCTTATGGGTTATTATAATTCAATTTTTAATTTAGGCATTGATAATTTTATTTCCAAATGTTCTGAAGCAGAGGTTGATGGTCTTATAATTGTTGATCTGCAACCAGAAGAAGATTCAGAGTTATATACAAAAACTAAAGAGCATAATATTGATCTTATAAGATTAATTACACCAACAACTAATGAAGAAAGACTTAATACTATTTTAAAATATGCATCTGGTTTTTTATATTATGTTACAATTACAGGAGTCACAGGTGAAAATTCTGCTGATACAGTATATTTAAACAAGTCAATTAACAAAATTAAATCAAATACAGAATTACCTATAGTTGCAGGTTTTGGAATAAAAAATAGAAAAGATGTAGAAGAAATAAGTGCATTTTCCGATGGTGTAGTTGTTGGTTCAAGTATTATCAATATTATTAAAAAAAATCTTAATGATAAAGATAAAATGATTAGTGAGATTGATCTTTTTACAAAAGATCTAAAAGAGGGAAATAATTAATGAATTGGTTAACAAACTTTGTAAAACCAAAACTTTCAGCTTTAGTAAAAAGAAAAGAGGTTCCTGAAAATTTATGGCAAAATTGTCCTTCCTGCGGCAACATGATTCATCACAAAGATCTTAAAGAAAATTTAAGAGTATGCATCACATGCAATCATCATTTTCGTATGTCAGCAGAGGAAAGAATTAAACTACTTTTTTCCAATGAAAAAACACAAGAAATTGAATTAGATAAAATTAGTGATGATCCATTAAATTTTTCAGATAAGAAACGGTATAGAGATCGACTTAGAGAATATAGAAAAAAAACAAAAAGAGAAGATGCATTTATTTTATTAAATACGAAGATTGGGCAATCTAATATTGTTTGTGGTCTAATGAATTTTTCTTTTATGGGTGGATCTATGGGAAGAGCAGTTGGTGGAGCAATTGTTAAAGGAGCAAAAATAGCATTGGAAAAAAAATGTCCTTTCGTTATCTTTACGTCTTCTGGCGGTGCTAGAATGCAAGAAGGGATAATTAGTTTAATGCAAATGCCAAGAACCGTAGCAGCTGTAGAACTACTAAACCAAAATAAAATCCCTTATATAGTTGTGTTAACTGAGCCAACTACTGGTGGCGTAACCGCATCTTTTGCTATGTTGGGAGACATAACTATTGCTGAACAAGGCTCTACTATTGGATTTGCCGGTAAAAGAGTTATACAAGATACCATACGTGAAGAACTTCCTATTGATTTTCAAAAAGCAGAATATTTAAAAGAACACGGTATGGTTGATATAGTATGTCACCGAAAAGAATTAAAAAGTAATCTTGAAAATATAATTAACCATATCACTTAATCAAAGTGATTTCTAAAACTGATAGGTTATTAAAAGAGTTTATCAATCTTCATCCTAAATTTATTGATTTATCTCTCTCCAGATTGGAGTATTTACTAAAAAAACTTGGTGATCCACATAAAAACCTTCCTCCCACGATTCATATTGCAGGAACTAATGGCAAAGGGTCAACATTAAGTTTTATTAAAAATATTTTACAAAATAATAATTATTCAGTTCACACTTACACATCTCCCCATTTAGAAAAATTTAGTGAAAGAATAAATATTAATAACAAACAAGTGAATGCAAGTAGGTTATTATCAAGTTTAAAATTTGTCAAAAAAATAAATCAGGGTAAACCAATAACTTTTTTTGAAATTACCACAGCTGCAGCATTTTTTCTTTTTGCGCGTTACAAAGCAGATTTTTTAATTCTTGAAACAGGATTAGGTGGAAGACTAGATGCAACAAATATAATTCCAAAAAAAATTTTAAGCATAATTACATCAATAGGAATAGATCATGAAGAATTTCTTGGAAATACTATAAAAAAAATTACAACCGAGAAACTAGGGATTATAAAAAATACCAGTAACGTTATAATTGCTAAACAGACAAAAGAGGTAGAGGGTTTCATTTATAAAAAACTTAAAAAAATGAATAACGTTTATTATTTTAAGAAAGATTATAATTTTAAAATAATTGATTCAAAAAAGTTCTTGTATCAATTTGAAAATATTAAAAAGAATATTTCAAAACCTTCATTAGAAGGAAATCATCAAATTGAAAATGCTTCAACAGCAATAACTGCAGCAATCGTCCTTAAGAAAAATAAATATAATATTAAATTTAGTTCATTTAAAAAAAGTATTTGTAACACTAAATGGCCTGGAAGAATTGAGAAAATGAAATATAAAAATAAAATTATTATATTTGATGGCTCTCATAACCTATCAGGCGCAGAAAAACTTAATCAATATTTAAAAGAAAATAAAATTCATCCTAATGTAATTTTTGGAATGTTAAATAACAAAAAAGCATTTGAATTTTTATCAATAATTAAAAAAAATATAGACATTTTGTACCCAATTCAAATACCTGATGAACAGAACGCTTATACACAAAAAGAAATTTATAAAGTTTCAAAAAAAATTAATTTAAAAACAATTATAATAGATGACCTGAATTCTATTAACCGATCATTGATAAAGAGTTCAAATAAACATATTTTAGTTACTGGATCGCTTTACTTAATTGGTAAAATAAGAAGAAAATATTTATAAATTTTGATCAAGCCAAGATTCAAGCATATTCTTTGGTAAGCTTCCGACTTTTGTATCTACAAGACTTCCTTGTTTAAAAAGCATTAAGGTTGGTATTCCTCTTACTCCAAATTTTTGAGGAGTTTGTGGATTTTCATCAACATTTATTTTTAAAATTTTAATTTTATCTTTTTTTTCTTCTCCTATTTCTTCAAGAATAGGACCAATTTGTTTACATGGGCCACACCATTCTGCCCAAAAATCTACCAAAATGGGTAAAGGTGAATTTTTAATTTCTTCATCAAAATTACTATCTGTTATTGTATGTGTGTTCATAGATTTAAAATAAGCACTATAATGATATATTCAAGTCTCAGTTATCCTTAAATTGATTGAATGCATTTATATCTCCTATATGAGCTATTTTAGAACGAGAAATTTCTCCTTGAAGGCTGTCTTTAGATATAAGCAAGTCCCATAATTTATTTAAAGAAAAAGAAACCTCTTCTATTAATTTAAAAATATTAGGATTAATTATTTGCAGACCAGTGTAAAATAAATATGGGTCATTTTTTTTCCACCTTGTAACTAAATTATCTTCATACTTAAAGTCACCTTCTGACTTTTTTAAACCTTCAAAATTATTATCATTAGCTAGTAATAACTTACATGTTTCTATCTGTTGATAATTATTTATAAATTTTAAAACATCTGCACTGTTGTTATCTTTCCATAAAATATCAGAATTAGTAACAATAAAATTATTATTTCCTAAAAAGCACAAAGCATTCTTGATTCCGCCTCCAGTGTTTAATAAGGTAGGCTCATAACTTAATATTATATTTCTATCTGAATAGTAACTCTCTATACAATGTTGAATTTTGTCATGAAGATAATGAGTATTGATTATTATTTTTTTACAACCTAAATTTGTAAAAAAATCTATATTGTGTCTAAGAAGTTCTTTATTATTTATTTTCAACAATGGTTTTGGAATCGAATGAGTTAAGTTATTCATTCGCTTTCCATATCCAGCAGCTAATATCATTAAATTAAAACTAGTCATTCAGTTATTACTTTACTGTATAGTTTAGATAGTTTTTGGTTTTGAAGGTAATGTAAACTTTTTTTAAGTCTTTTAGTTGTTATATTGAGATACTTTGAGTAATTATAATTTTTATTTTTTTTATCTAAGTTTATCCATCTTCCAATAATTCTAGATTGCCTAGCAGTATTTAGAAAATAATATTGAGTTAAAAATTCATCAAAAGAAATATTTTGACTGGTATTATTATAAAAATATTCAATTAATTCATCATTATATTTATCAACAAAATATATTCGTGGATTTTCCAATAAAGAAAACATATCCCAACCAGAGAAACCGATAAATGCATTTTGATAATCAAGGATACCACACTTTAGATGTTCTTTTCTATTTTGTAGATACATGAGATTTGAAAGCTCAAAATCTTTGTGAACAAAAGAATTCCAATTAAAGTTTAAATTTTCAAACTCAGAATACCAAATAAAAAAAAATTCATCTGTAATTGATTTACTAATATTTTTAAAAGGTAAGTAAAAATCTGCAAATTCAGCTATCTCTATTTTAAATGAAGAAAAGTTGTATGTGTTTAAATTATAGTTAGTTATTTGCTGACTAGTATTTTGAATTTCAATTAAGGAGTTAATTGAATTTAACAAAACTTCCTTTAAATTTATGCTGCTTATTATCTTATCATATCTATTATTGCCAAAATCTTCCATTAAAATTAAATTTTTACTATCATCAATGTCAAATATTTTTGGAACAGATATATTTATGGTTGATAAGAATTTGTTTACTTCTAAAAACGAATGATAATCTTTATTGTTATACGAAAAATCAACAAAAACACCTTGTTTATCGTGATTTTTAAACCTATAAATTTTTTTCTGAGATGCCCCACTTTCTATTTGATATAATTCACTTAAATCAAATTTCATTTTTACTAAAGATTAAATTGTGTTTCAAACTTCTTATATTTTCATCAAGGATATCAAAATGAATAGAAAAATAATTATAATTTTGTAATGAATCTAGTAAAGTTCCAGGCCATTCTACTAACGTAATTGAATTATTTAGCTCTTCGAATATATTTAAATTAATTAAGTCACTGCTTTTTGAAACTCGATAAAGATCATAGTGATATATTTCAAAATTATTTAACTCATAGGTTAATAAAATTGGAAATGATGGACTTTTAATAGTATTAGGCGGTTCTTTATTTTGATTTTGGTAAATTGAATTTATTAAATACCTAGAAAATGTAGTTTTACCTGATCCTAAATCACCCGAAAGACAAATTATATCGCCTTTTTTTAAATATAGAGATACTTCTTCACAAAATTTTTTTAGGCCTTCTAAATTTAAGTTAAGAATCTCTTTTTGCAAACTTTAAAGTAAATTTTTTAGAGAGTCGACTAAATCAGTTTTCTCCCATGTAAAATGACCTTGGTCAGTTGACTCTCTTCCAAAATGGCCGTAAGCTGAAGTTGGAACATAAATAGCATTGGTAAGTTTTAAATGTTCTCTTATTCCTCTTGGACTTAAATCAAATAAATCCTGAACAGATTTTTCAATTTTTTGTTCATCAACTTTATTAGTTCCATTGGTATTTACATAAACAGATAATGGTTTTGAAACACCAATTGCATAAGATAATTGAATTGTACATTCATCAGCAAGATTAGCCGCAACAATATTCTTAGCTAAATATCTAGATGCATAGGCTGCTGATCTATCGACTTTAGATGGATCTTTACCAGAGAACGCTCCTCCTCCATGAGGTGCAGCACCTCCATAAGTGTCAACAATGATTTTTCTACCTGTTAAACCCGAGTCACCATCAGGACCTCCAATTACAAAATTTCCAGTTGGGTTAACATAAAATTCCTCTTCTTTTAATCCTTCAAGTAATTCATTAGGTATACATTCATAAACATAAGGTTTTACTATTTCTTTAACATCAGATGGAGATAAACCCTCTTTATGTTGCGATGAAATTACTAGAGAGGTAACTTTACTAGGTTTCCCATTTTCATAAAGCATCGTTACTTGGCTTTTTGAGTCTGGCTCTAAACCAGGGGCTGATCCATTTTTTCTTGCTTGAGCCATTTTATATAAAATTTGATGTGAGTAATGAATTGGAGCGGGCATTAAACTTTCAGTATCACGGCATGCATATCCAAACATAATCCCTTGATCACCTGCACCCTCTTCCTTATCACTACCTGAGTCAACTCCCATGGCAATATCAGATGATTGTTCATGGAGAAAACTATCAATATCACAATTTTGCCAATGAAAACCATCTTGTTCATACCCAATGTCCTTAATACAATCTCTAACTTGAGATATAATTTGATCTTTTGAAATTGACGGCCCTCTTACTTCTCCTGCTAAAACTACTTTGTTAGTCGTGGTAAGAGTCTCACATGCAACTCGAGTTTGTGGATCACCTGATGATAAATAAGTATCAACGACCATATCTGAAATTCTATCGCAAACTTTATCTGGATGTCCTTCTGATACTGACTCACTTGTAAATAAATAAGGTCTCATACTTTCCTCCTAATATCTGTAAGTTTCATCTTTGAAAGGGCCAACTTTGCTTACTCCAATATATTCAGCTTGTTTTTCACTAAGCTCTGTAAGTTTTGCTCCCACCTTTTTCAAATGCAATGCAGCAACTTTTTCATCTAAATTTTTGGGAAGAACATAAACTTTATTTTCATAATTTTTATAATTTTCCCAAAGTTCAATCTGCGCAATTACTTGGTTTGAAAAAGAAGCACTCATTACAAAACTTGGATGACCTGTTGCATTTCCTAAGTTAACAAGACGACCTTCGGATAATAGTAATATTTTTTTACCATCAGGAAACTCCACTTCTCTTACCTGAGGTTTGACTTCATGAGATTTGTAGTTTCTTAAAGCCTCAGTTTGAATCTCATTATCAAAATGCCCAATATTACAAACAATTGCTCTATCATGCATCTTTCTCATATGATCAAGAGTTATAACATCCACATTACCTGTGGCAGTTACAAAAATATCTCCATAAGAAGCTGCATCATCCATTGTGACAACTTCATAGCCTTCCATTGCTGCTTGCAAAGCATTAATTGGATCAATTTCAGTGACACAAACTCTGGCACCTGCTCCTCTTAAGCTAGCCGCAGAACCTTTTCCCACATCTCCATAACCAGCAACAACAGCAACTTTACCTGCCATCATTACATCAGTACCTCTTCTAATTCCATCAACTAGACTTTCTTTACATCCGTATAAATTATCAAATTTAGATTTAGTTACTGAGTCATTAACATTTATTGCAGGCACCTTGAGCGACCCTTTTTTTTGCATTTCTTTTAACCTTAGAACGCCTGTAGTAGTTTCCTCTGAAAGACCTCTTATATCATCTAAAAGCTCTGGGTACTTTTCGTGAATAATTTGAGTGGCATCTCCACCATCATCTAATATCATGTTAGGTTTCCAACCATTTGGGCCAGTTAGTGTTTGTTCTATGCACCACCAAAATTCTTCGTCCGACATTCCTTTCCATGCAAATACTGGTATGTTTTTTGAGGCTATTGCTGCTGCAGCCTGATCTTGAGTTGAGAAGATGTTGCAGGAACTCCATCTAACTGAGGCGCCAAGATGGACTAAAGTTTCAATAAGTACAGCAGTTTGAATTGTCATATGAAGACAACCAACTATTCTTGCGCCTTCAAGAGGTTTACTATCACCGTATTCTTCTCTGAGAGCCATTAATCCAGGCATTTCTGTCTCAGCTATAGCAATTTCTTTTAGACCCCATTCAGCTAGCTCCATATCTTTTACTTTATAATCTTGACTCATTTTTAAATCCTATTTCTTCTATAAAATTACTTTAATTAGTTTTGGTTAATGTAGTTTTGATCATTGTTTTATAGGTAAAATTATTAAAAAACAAGCACCAGGATAATCACTTTTATTTGACTTATCCAAAGAAATCTTACCTTTCATGTGACCAATTATTTCCCTAGCTATAGATAAACCAAGACCAGTGTGATTTTTTATGTCTTCTTGTCTATCACTATAAAATCTTTCAAATATTTTTTCTGAATCCTTTAAATCAATTCCTTTACCCTGATCATAAAACCTAAGAGAAATAAACTTTTCATCAAATTTATCTAATTCTACTAAAATTTTAGATCCTTCGGGAGATAGTGAAATACTGTTATCAATTAAATTTATAAAAACTTGTGTCAACTTATCTTTATTAGCTAATATCTTCAAATTTTCAGTATATTTCTTAAAAATTAATTTTACTCTTTTATTATTATTTGTAAAAATTTTCGGAATTTCATCAAAAAAATTATTTAATTTTATATATTCATTTTTTTCTAATTCAATTTCAGCCTTTAACCTAGTAAAGTTTGAAATATCAGTTATCAGTTGATTCATTCTCTTTAAATCATTCTTAATATTATTTATTAATAGCTTTTTTTTATCTGCTGTAACATTATTTGTATCGATCAAATCAATAGCAGATTGCAGGCTAGTTAAAGGATTTTTTAATTCATGAGAAACATCGGCGCTAAATTTTTCCAACTGTTCAATTTGTAATTTCAATCCCATTGACATATTTTGTATTTCTTTAGAAAGTGTACCTATTTCATCTTCTCTTTGAGGATATGTTATTTCATTTTTATTAACTCTCTCTCTTTCAAGAATAGTCAATTTTGATAACCTTTTAATTGGGGTAACCAAACTTTGTGAAAATATAAGAGACATAAAAATCATTATTAAAACAAATAAAATGTAAAAAATAAATATGTTTAGAGAAATTAAACCCAAGCCTGAATACTGATTTAGAACAGTATAACTAAAAATTACAACACCATATACTTTACCATTACTTATGATAGGTAACGTTAGGTATTGATATAGAACATTTTCACTATTTAACACAATGTATTCTTTATCAGTCCTATCTTTTATGCTTTGTGAAACATAAGAGATTTCTGCTTTTTTTAATGTTTTAATTTCCTCAAACTGTCTCTTAATTATAAAATTATGGTAAGAGGAAAAAAGACTTAGATATTTTTGAGTTAAGTATTGATATAAATTTACATTGTTATCATCAGCCTGAACTTCCTTTATATCTACTTCCTCAACAATTGATATCTCGTACAAGTCTTGAGTATCAACGAGTCTTATCCACTCATCATTATAAATCTTAATATCATATTCAGTATTTAAAAAATTATTTAGGATAAATTCTTGTGTAATTTTTGGCTCAAGAATAGGGTCAGATAGTTGAAGATTATTTTCATCTTCACATGATTGATTATTTTGACCTGCACAGGTTTCATCAAAAACAGGAACTCTTATAATTGCATTTTTTTCAAGAAAAGATTGAATTTTTTTCAAATCTTGATCTGCATTAATTTTTTTTATTTGAATTGTATCATCATTATTAATTAAAAAAAAATTGAAAAAGATTAAAATAATAAAACCAATACAGGTGATAAATAAATTTATCGCTAAAATTTGTATCGATAAAGGTAAATTATATAAAGCTATTTTTCGATAGTTATTCACGCCATGAATAACCTGATCCATATCTGGTGCGAATTTGATCAAACTCTGGATCATAAGATTTAAATTTTTTTCTCAATCTTTTTATGTGACTGTCAATTGTTCTATCGTCTACGTAAATATTGTCTCCATACATAGTATCCATTAATTGATTTCTATCTTTAACGACACCAGGATATTTAGCTAATGATTTTATCAAGTTAAATTCTGCGACAGTCAGTTCAACTATTTGATTTTTCCAGTAACAAAGCTGTTTTAAATCATCTAGTTCTAGATTGCCTTTTTTTAAATTTTTTAAATCTGAATTATCATTATTAATAGGCAATTTTCTGTTTTGATAAACTCTCAAAACTGTTCTTATTCTTTCGTTCAATAGTTTTTGAGAAAAAGGTTTTGTTATATAATCTGCTGCTCCCATTCGTAAGCCAATGATTTCATCCTGTTCCTGATCTTTTGAAGTTAAAAAAATAATTGGCATTTTTTTTAAGTCATCATTTTTACTAGATCGAACCTTTGTTAAAAGTTCGTTACCATCCATTTTCGGCATTTTTATATCAAACAAACCCAAATCATAACTTTTAGACTCTAGGGCTTCTAAGGCCTCAACACCATTTTGAAAAACATCAACCTTAAATCCCTCAGATTCTAAGGCTAAAGAAACAGATGTACGAATCGAGTTCTCATCATCAACTAAAGCTATTGTGGGCATAGCTTAGTTTATAAGTATTTTATGGCAAATTTAAGTTATTTTTTTTTTACATTTATAAATAATCTAACAAAGTGTGACTTAGGTTAATAACTTAATCTATTAAATTCAATTACTTGTTTGAATAAATCAAAATTTAATTAAATATAGAGTTTGACATAAACATGAATTATATTAATGTTCATGTTTTGTTCTTATTGCGATATTGACCAAATGTTGTATTGTCTATAAACGGCGACACTACATATTGTGTTTTTCGACAATAAAAATTTATAATAATGGATAATTTACAAATGGCAGACAACTCACAGGTATCATTAAAAAAGGAAGAAGAAAGTGTCAACTTATTAAGTCTCAATGTGGTGAGAAGAGAGGGATCTATAAGTTCATTTAAAGCAGATAAGATATCAGATGCGATAAAAAAGGCTTTCTTAGCACAAACAAAGATTAGAAATAGTAAAACTCAAGAAAAAGAGCAAGAGGATAGTATCCATAAAACCGTTGAAAACCTGACACATAAAGTTGTTTCTGCATTAACGAGAAGAATAGCTGATGGTGATATGATTCATATCGAGGATATTCAAGATCAGGTTGAACTAGCTTTAATGAGAGATGAGCATCACAAGGTGGCAAGGGCTTATGTTTTATATCGAGAGCAACGTGCAGCATCCAGATACCATACAAAAAAACTGAAAGAGCAAGTAGGTGCAAAAGCATCTTCAATGACTGTGACCAAAAGAAATGGTGATAAAGAAGCTATATCTCTTGATAAAATAACAAATAGAGTTTCAGTCCTTTCAACAGGACTAAACATAGATCCAATTGTTGTAGTCCAGAAAGCAGTACCAGGCCTATATAACGAAATTACCTCTACAGAGATTGATACTTATCTTGCTGAAACAGCGGCATCTCTTACCGTTGAACATCCAGATTACTCTTATTTAGCAGCAAGAATAAAAGCAAATTCACTGCATAAAGACACACCTGGTTTTATTATTGCCACAAAAAACCTTTTTGATGATGGTCTACTAAGAGAAGAATATTACAACAAAGTCATGGCGAGCGCTGAGAATATCGAATCTATAATTGATTACGACAGAGATTATAATTTTGACTATTTTGCTTTTACTACTTTAATCAGAGCTTATCTTTTAAAGTTTGAAAATAAGACTATTGAACGTCCTCAAGACTTATGGATGCGAGTAGCTCTAACAGTTTCTGGAGACACTTTTAATTTTGATAAAGTAAAAGAAACTTATGACAGTCTTTCTAATGGATATTATACACATGCAACGCCCACATTGTTTAATAGTGGACTAAAAATGCAACAATTATCATCATGCTTTTTAATTGGTATGGAGGATGACTCAATAGAAGGTATTTTTAATACTATTAAAGACTGTGCTCTCATTTCAAAAACTGCAGGTGGAATTGGAATGCATGCACACAACATTAGGGGGAGTGGTAGTAGAATAAAATCTACAAATGGTAAATCAAACGGACTTATTCCATTCTTAAAAATCTTTAATGAAACAGCAAAGTCAGTTGATCAAGGTGGTGGAAAAAGAAAAGGTTCTTTTGCTGTGTATCTTGAACCTTGGCATGCGGATATTGAGCAATTCCTAGAGTTAAGGAAAAATACAGGTGCAGAAGAATTTAGGGCAAGAGACTTATTTTATGCACTTTGGATACCAGATCTGTTTATGAAAAGAGTAGAAGACGATGGTGATTGGACTTTAATGAGTGAACATGAATGTCCTGGATTATCTGATGCTTATGGTGATGAGTTTGTCAAACTATATGAAAAGTACGAAAAAGAGATAGTTCATCTAGAAAAAATAAAAGCTAGAGATCTAATGTCTAAAATTATAGAGGCTCAAATTGAAACTGGACAACCTTATATGCTTTATAAGGATTCAATTAACAACAAATCTAATCAAAAAAATATTGGTGTAATTAAATCCTCTAACTTATGTGCTGAAATAGTTGAATATTCAGATAAGTCTGAAACATCGGTTTGTAACTTAGCATCCATCGCACTTCCAAAATTTATAAAACAATCAAAAAGTAAGAAAAAAGAATATGATTATAAAGCACTTTATAGAACTGCAAAATTAGCTACTAAAAATTTAGATGAAGTTATAGATATTAATTTTTATCCAACAAATAAAACTAAAACCTCTAATAGCAAACACAGACCCATAGGGCTTGGTATTCAAGGACTGGCTGATGTTTTTTTCGAACTTGAAATAGCTTATGATAGTGAAGAGGCTAAAGAAATAAATAAACTCATATTTGAAACAATATATTTTGGTGCTTTAGAAGCATCCCATGAACTTGCTAAAGAGAAAGGTCCCTATTCAACATTTGAAGGATCCCCTTTGTCTGAAGGTAAATTTCAGTTTGATATGTGGAATACAAATCCTTCTGATATGTGGGATTGGGAAACTTTAAGGGAGAAAATAAAAAAGGATGGTGTTAGAAATTCACTAACTACAGCATGTATGCCAACAGCATCTACTGGTATAATTTTAGGAAACACTGAGACATTCCAAATTCAAACTTCTAACATATATAAAAGACAAACATTATCTGGTGAGTTTTTATTAGTTAATAGACATTTAGTGAAAGCTTTATCAAAAAGAAAACTATGGAACAAAGAAATGAGAGATAAGATAATTTTAGAAAATGGATCAGTTCAAAATATTTCAAATTTTCCTGATGATCTTAAGGAAACATATAAGACTGTTTGGGAAACCTCACAAAAATCAGTGATTGATATGGCTGCAGATAGAGCACCATTTATAGATCAAACTCAATCAATGAATTTATGGTTATCCACTCCAACATTTGGAAAAGTAAATTCAATGCATATGTATGCTTGGAAAAAAGGTCTTAAAACTGGAATGTATTATTTAAGAAGTAGATCTGCTGTTGATGCAGTTAAAGTAACCGTTTCTTCAGAAAAAGTTGCAAAAGAAGATTTTATCAAATCTCAAGTAGCAGAAAATAATGAACCAGAAGATTGTCTAACTTGTAGTGCATAAAGGAGTATAAATAATGATATCAAAAGGCGTTAAATCAATTTTTCCAATAAAACATCAAGATATTTGGGATAAGTATAAGCTTCATATACAAGCATTTTGGACACCAGAAGAAGTATCTCTGCATGATGACCTAAGAGATTTAGAAACACTTAATGATGGAGAAAAACACTTTATAAAACATGTACTGGCTTATTTTGCGAATTCTGAAGCAATGATTAACGAAAACCTCGCAAGTAGGTTTTATAAAGAAATTTTAATACCAGAAGCAAGATGTTTTATTTCTATGCAAATGCTTAATGAATCTATTCATGCTGAAATGTATGGTCTACAGATTGAAGCATATGTTAAAGATCAAAAAGAAAAAGATCATCTTTTTGATGCTATTCAAAATGTTCCCTGTATAAATCGTAAAGCCCAATGGGTTTCTAAGTGGCTTAATGGAAGTCAAAATTTATTAACAAGACTTATTGGTTTTGGTTTAGTTGAAGGTTTGTTTTTTGCTGGCTCATTTTGCGCTATTTATTATTTTAGAAAAAGAGGTCTTCTTCCAGGCTTAGCACTATCTAATGATTGGATTGCAAGAGATGAAGGAATGCATTTTAGCTTTTCAGCACTTATGTTTAAAACGCTTAGAGATAAGTTTAATAACAATACATTAACTAATAGCGATATATCTGACTTATCATTAATACCAAATGATGTACCTCAATCACAATTTGAAGAAATAGTAAAAGAAGCTGTATCATTTGAAAAAGAATTTGTTAAAGACGCACTTCCAGTTGACTTAATTGGTATGAATGAAGATTTAATGTGCCAATATATTGAGGCGGTAGCCGATAGAATTGCAGATTTATTTGAATTTGAAAGAGTATTTAATACTGAGAATCCATTTGATTTTATGAGAGCATTAGATGTACAAAATGTAACTAACTTTTTTGAAAAAAGAGTTTCCGAATATCAAAGACCAACTGATAGGGCTCTTAGTTTTGATGATGCTTTTTAGATGGACGTAGAAATATATTCCAAAACTAATTGTATCTTTTGTGACAAAGCTAAAATGCGTTTAGCAAATGAAAATCCTAAAATTCATATGCTTGATCAAGATTATACTAGAGAAGATTTCTTTAACAAATTTCCTACAGCTAGAACTTTTCCTCAAATAATAATAAATGGAGAGAGCATAGGTGGTTATCACGAATTAGAAAAATGGTTAGAAAGAAATTCTTTTGAAGAAGATTTCTAGTGAGCATCACCCCAGTTATCTCCAAAACCATAATCAACTAAAAGAGGTACATCAAAATTTTTAAAACTAAGATGTATATTTTCCATTACGTTTTTAATCTTATCTATTGAAACCTCTTTATTAGCTTGATCAATTTCAAAAATAAGTTCATCATGGACTTGAAGCAAGATTTTAGCATTTAAATCATCAGAAATTATCATCTTGTTTAATTCAATCATTGCTAATTTAATTATATCTGCTGCTGTTCCTTGAATGGGAGCATTAATTGCTTGCCTCTCAGCGAAACCTCTGACGGAAAAATTTTTATCATTAATGCTTTTAATATTACATCTTCTACCAAATATTGTTTCAACATATAAATTTGTTTTTGCAAATTGAATTTGATCATCCATATATTTTTTAATTTTCGGATATTTGTTAAAATAATCTTCAATATAATTCTTTGCTTCAGAATTTGTTACACTCAACTGTTTAGCTAATCCGTAAGGGCTTATTCCATACAAAATACCGAAATTTATTGCTTTTGCCTTTCTTCTCATTTCTGCATCAAGTTTTTCAGTTTTAACATTAAAAATTTGAGAAGCAGTTGAGCTGTGAATATCTTCGTTATTTTTAAAAGCCTTTATAAAATTTGTATCTCCAGAAATTTCTGCAGCTAAACGAAGTTCTATTTGTGAATAATCAAAACTCATGAGAATTTTATTTGGTTCACAGATAAATGCTTTTCTAATCTTTCTTCCATTGCTTGTTCTTATGGGTATATTTTGAAGATTTGGATCATTTGAACTCAATCTTCCAGTAAGAGTATTTGCGACTCCGTAAGAAGTATGGACTCTTGAATTATTTTTTGTTGCTTGATTTTGTAAGGCATCTGTGTAGGTCGATTTCAATTTAGTTAACTCTCTCCAATCTAAAATTAAACTAGCAATTTCATAACCTTGATCAGATAAGCTTAACAATGTTGAAGAGTCTGTAGAGAAAGTTCCTGATTTAGTTTTTTTTCCTCCCTTAATGTTTAAATCAACAAATAGAATTTCTCCTAATTGTTTTGGAGATCCAATATTAAAATTTTTTCCTGCAAATTTGTAAATTTTTTTTTCTAATACTAGACTATCTTTTTGGAACTCCTGACTTAATTGATTAAGATATTTAGTATTTACTTTAATTCCATTTTTTTCAATTGAAGACAAAACATATATTAATGGTAAATCAATTTCATTATAAACAAAATTGCCTTTTTCATTTTTAATTCTATTGTTTAAAAAATTATATAACCTTAACGTTATAAGAGCATCTTCAGCAGCATAATTAAGAGCTTTATTAATTTCTACAAAATCAAATGTTATTTCTTTTTTTCCTGATCCAACAATTTCCTTAAATTTTATATTTGTGTGATTAAAATGTAAGTAAGCTAAATCATCCATGTTGTGTTTTGTAATACCATTATCAATTGCGTATGATAACAACATGGTATCAGCTATGGATTTTAATTTCAGATCATATTTCTCCAGAATTCTAAGATCATATTTAATGTTATGTCCTATTTTTAATATGGATGGATCCTTGCAAATTGGTTGAAGTGATTTAACTAGTTCAGATTCTTTTATTTGCTCATTCAATCTTTTATTATTTTCTATATTTTTATGATTTACTGGAATGTAATAAGCTGAGCTTTCATTAATAGCAATTGATACACCTACTAAATTAGCCTCTTCAATATTTAAAGAATTGGTCTCTGTATCAATTGCAAAGTAACCAGTTTTTTTTATGAGTGAAATTAACTTATTTAAATCTTTACTGTTGTTAATTAAAAAATATTTATTATCTATTTTTTTTGTTTCTAATTTTTCAGAGATATTACTTTTTAAAAATGAATTGTTTTTTAACCTTTCAGCTATACTTTTAAAGCCTTGGTTTGATAAGAAGTTAGATAAATTTTCATTTTTATTTATTGAAGAATAAGTATGAATTACATTTATATCTTTAGGTAATTTAATATCATTTTTCAGTTTAACTAATTCAAGACTTACCAAAATATCTTCTTTATTATCTAATATTATATTTCTTCTTTTTTCCTGTGGAATTTGATCAGCTTTTTTAATTAATTTATGTACATCACCAAATTCTTGAATAAGTTGCAAAGCTGTCTTAGGGCCTATTCCTGGTGCTCCAGGAATATTATCGACTTTATCACCAGTTAAAGCCTGAATTTGAATTACCTTATTTGGAGGTAAACCAAATTTTTCAATAACTTGATCTATGCCAATTTTTTTATTTTTCATTGGATCAAGCATTGTTGTGTCTTTTGTAACTAATTGCATTAAATCTTTATCTGAAGAGACAATAATTGAGTCAATTTTTTGCTCTTCAGCTAGCTTGCAATAAGTTGCTATAATATCATCAGCCTCATATCCCTCAATTTCTAATTGTGGAATATTAAATGCATCTACACACTCTCTAATTATTTCAAATTGAGGAATTAAATCCTCAGGTGTTTCACCTCTATTTGCTTTATAATCTTTAAATATTTTGTTTCTGAAATTTTCTCTTGCGGCATCAAAAATAACAATCATTTTATCATCTCTATAATCCTCTATCAACTTTACTAGCATATTTGTAAAACCAAAAACTGCATTAATTGGTGTTCCATCAGCTCTATTCATAGGCGGTAAGCCATAGTAAGCTCTAAATATGTATGCTGATCCATCAATTAAGATTAATCTATTTTGTTTATTCATTTCATTTTTAAATATATAGAGAATTAAAAAAAATGTCAGATTATATTTACTCAATAGAAGCAAAAGAAGTTAATAAGACTTTTAAAAAAAAAAATAAAGAGATAGTAGCTCTAAAAGATTTTAATATTCAAATTAAAAAAGGTTCCATTCATGGATTATTAGGACCAAATGGAGCTGGAAAATCAACTTTTATAAATATTCTAGGTAGTCTCGTTAAAAAAGATAGTGGAAAAATAAATATATGTGGACTAAATACTGATGTTGAAACTAAAAAAAGTAAATTTAAAATAGGTATTGTTCCTCAAGAGTTAAACATTGATCCATTTTTCACTCCCTATGAACTACTTGAGTTACAAGCAGGTTTATATGGTATTAAAAAAATAGATCGAATAACTGATGAAATACTTGAGAATGTTGGTTTAACAGATCAAAAAAAATCTTACGCTAGAACATTGTCTGGGGGAATGAGAAGAAGATTGCTTGTAGCTAAAGCGTTAGTCCATTCTCCAGAAATGTTAATTTTAGATGAGCCAACTGCCGGAGTTGATGTAGAATTAAGAAGATCACTTTGGGAGTACATTAAAAAAATTAATAAGCAAGGTACAACAATTTGCCTAACAACTCATTATTTAGAGGAAGCAGAGGAGCTTTGTGATAAAATTACTATAATTAATAATGGAAAAGTAATCAAAGATGATACAAAAAGTAATTTATTAAAACTGATGTCCAACAAAACTGTTGTTTTTCAAATAAATTATATAAAAAAAATACCTGATGAAATGCTTAAATATAATCCAAAAATTGAAGATGGGAATTTGCACATATCATATGATAAAAATCAAACCTCGTTAAACAGTATAATTAATATTTTAAATAAAAATGAAATATATTTTGATGAAATTAATACTTATGAAAATGATCTTGAAGATATTTTTTTAAAATTAGTTAATAGTTAGTTATTATTCTTTGGGGGCATGTTTGTTTAATATCCTCTGTAAAGTTCTTCTGTGCATTCTAAGTCTTCTTGCCGTTTCGGATACATTTCTATTACATAAAGTAAACACTCTTTGAATATGTTCCCATCTAATTCTATCAGCCGTCATAGGATTTTCTGGAGGTGGTGGTAAAATTTTGTCAGAATTGGTTAGGGCATCATATATTTGATCAATTTCTGCAGGCTTGGGTAAATAATCTATCGCTCCAGATTTTATAGCAGCAACTGCAGTGGCTATATTTCCATAGCCAGTTAATAAAAGAGATTTAGTTGCTGGAGAAACTTGTTTTAATTTTTTAATTAATTCTAATCCAGATCCATCTTCAAGCCTCATATCTATAACTGCATAATCAAAAAATTCTTCATTACATCTTTCAAGACATGTATTATAACTTGCAAAGGTACTGACATTAAACCCTTTTTTTTCCATAGATCTAGCCAGTCTTTCTCTGAAAGGAGTATCATCATCTAATATAAGTAACTTATTGGTCATTATACCAAAATAGTTTTATTAAACTTTATTTCAACCACTGCATTATTATTTAATGAATTGTAAAACATTATAGTCCCTCTAGTATTTTCTATTAAATTTTTTGCAATAAAAATGCCTAATCCCATGCCTTTCTTGTTTTTGGATATATATGGCTCACCAATTTTATCCAAAACATCCCTTGAAAATCCACCTCCATCATTTTCAATTATAATAACTATATCGTTTTTATTAGTATCAAGAGTTATATTAATTTTAGATGAAGAATATAGTATAGAGTTTTGAATTATATTACTCAGTGCATAATTTATTTCATCTTTAAAAAGAATTTGATATTCTTTATTAAAATTTTTGAAACAAATATTAAACTTTTTTCCATTATTAAATTTTTCAAAATTTATTTTTATTAAATCAACTATTTTTACTTTCTCTAAAAAATTGTCTTTTAGATTATCTGGATTTTTAGACAATCTTAATAGTATTTCTTTACATCTTTCTGCTTGTGATTTTAACAACTCAATATCTTTCATTAAATAAGACTCCTTATGAAAGACTTCTTCTTTGATTAAATCATTTAACACTAAAAATATTGTATTAAGTGGTGTGCTCAATTCATGTACTGCAGCGGCACTTAGATAAGCAACTTCGGTAGTTTTTTTTTGATTAGATAATTTGAGTTTTGTTTCAGATAATGCTTCAGATATTCTTCTAGATGAACTTGCAAATAAGTAAGCATATATTGCAACAAATATAATTGTAATAATTAATGCTAATATTATCCCAGTTTTATAAATTGCTGGTGTAACAAAACTTTGATTCCAATCCAAAGGAACAAAAAAATAATTGATTAATAAAATTAGTACAATGGAATATGAAGATAAAATAATTGTCCACAAAGCTGGCAAATAGGATGCAGAAATTATAATGGGTGCTAAAATCAATATTATAAATGGATTAAAAACACCACCTGTTAAATATAATAATGCAACTAATTGAGAGATATCAAATAACAGAAATGTAAAGGTTTTTTCATAACTTAATGTAGGATTATTTTTTTGAGTATATAATGAATACAAATTTATAATAATTGATAAAAATACAACAATAAAACATTCAAAAAGTGGGATATTAAAACTGAATAAAAAGTTTATTATTAACAGAGTTGTAAATTGTCCAAATATTGCTAACCATCTTATTTTTATTAAGTTTACTAAGAGAATTGTATTCAAAATAATATTTTTTTATGTATCTAAATTTACTACTTTAAGGGAATTTTCTTGAATAAATATTTTTCTTCCCTCTGTTACTTCTCCCATTAATGTCTCAAAAACTTCATTAGCTTGATCAACTTCGTCTAGTTTTACTTTTAATAAAGATCTATAATTTTTATCTAGTGTAGTTTCCCATAATTGGTCAGGGTTCATCTCTCCTAATCCTTTATATCGATTAATTTGAAGTCCTTGTTTTCCAATATCCAAGACTTTTTCTATAAGATTTACCGGTCCATTTATTTTATACTCTAAATCCCCAGATCGTAAAATGCCTGCGGACCCATTTAATAATAAACCAAAATTATTCATCAATGTTTTCCTTAAATCATTTAAAGATTTAGCTTCAGGTGTTACTAAAAAATCATGATCTATGATATATTTTTTCTCAACACCTCTTGAAGTATTTAAAATATAGATTGAATGATCTTTATAACTTACCTTCCAAAACTTAGGTTGAATTGTATTTAACCTCAATTCTAAATATTTAGCCATTTCTTCACCAAAATTATTATCATTATATGATTCTAATTTAAGAGCTGAAATTACAGCCGCTTGTTCAATAATTAATCTGTTGTCAATTCTTCTTGTTAACCTATCTACTAATTTTTGAACCTTTTTAGACAACTTTAGAAGTGAAATTAATTCTACATTAGTTATCTGGGTTAGTTCATCTTTATTTTTTGGAACTTCATAAATAAGTTTTTTTGAACCTTCATCAATTAAGTGTTGTTCCATCTCATTTTCATCTTTGATATATTGGATAGAGTTTCCTTTTTTTGATCTAAACAATGGTGGTTGTGCAATATATAGTCTTCCGCTATCAATTAGTGGTCTCATATGTCTATAAAAAAAAGTTAATAATAATGTTCTTATGTGACTTCCATCAACATCGGCATCTGTCATAATAATTATTTTATGATATCTCATTTTATTAATATCAAACTTACCATCTATTTTATCAGTTTCTTCGTTGCCTGAAGGGTTACCCACTCCCGCACCAATAGCTGTAATTAATATACCAATTTCATTACTTGTAAGAATCTGTTTTTGATTTGCTCTTTCAACATTTAAAATCTTTCCTCTTAAGGGTAAAATAGCTTGATTTTTTCTGTCTCTACCTTGCTTTGCTGACCCCCCTGCAGAGTCACCCTCAACAATAAATAATTCAGAGAGTTCTGGGTTTTTTTCCTGACAATCAGCTAGTTTACCAGGCAAAGCTGAATTTTCCAAACCAGTTTTTCGTCTAGTAAGCTCTCTTGCTTTCCTTGCAGCCTCTCTAGCATTGGATGCTTCAACAATTTTTTCAACGATTTTTTTTATTTCATTAGGATTTTCTTCCATCCATTGTTCTAATTTTTCTAAACTTGCTGACTCTACAACTGGTCGAACTTCTGAAGAAACTAATTTATCTTTAGTTTGACTAGAAAATTTTGGGTCAGGTAATTTAACTGAAATAATACAAGTTAATCCTTCTCTTGCATCATCACCAGTAATGTTAGACATATTTTTCAAATTTTTATTAATATAGCTTACAATACTTCTTGTTAGAGCACCTCTAAAACCAGCTAAATGGGTACCTCCATCTCTCTGAGTAATATTATTAGTAAAACATAAAGTATTTTCATGATAACTATCAGTCCATTGTAAAGAACATTCAACATCTACATTATTTTTTGTTGATTTGAAAAATATAGGATTTGAATTAATTGTATTTTTTCCTTTATTTAAATATTTAACATATTCGTTAATACCACCTTCATATTTAAAATTAAGTTCTTTAGTTTCAGAAGATCTTTTATCTTTTAATATTATGTTAACTCCAGTATTTAAGAAAGCTAATTCTCTAAGTCTTTTTTCAATAGTTTTAAAATTAAAGTCTATATTTTTAAATGTTTTTTTTGATGGTAAGAAATTAATACTAGTTCCTGTAAAGAAATTATTGTTTATTTTTTCAGATTGACCTATTTCATGCAAACTCTTTTTTACAGCACCATTATCAAATTCAATTCTATACGTCTTGCCATCTCTATTAATAGTAAGTTCTAGATATTCAGATAAAGCATTAACTACAGAAACACCAACTCCATGCAATCCTCCTGATACTTTATAACTATTTTGATCAAATTTACCCCCTGCATGAAGTTCAGTCATAATAAGTTGAGCTGCAGGAACTCCTTCAGATTTGTGAATATCTACAGGTATACCTCTGCCATTATCAGATACAGTAATAGTACCATCTGAATTTAGCTCAACATTAATTTTATCACAATATCCAGCAAGAGCTTCGTCAATTGAATTATCAAGAACTTCATATATCATTTGATGAAGGCCAGAGCCATCATCTGTATCACCGATATACATACCTGGTCTTTTTCTAACAGCCTCTAGACCTTTTAAAACTTTTATTGATTCAGAGGAGTAACTATTTTGATTCATTAATCTGTTATATTACAAAAGTTTGTTTTTGTTGATAAAAAAGAAAATAAATTCTTTGTTGTTCCAGTCATAAATACTTGCAAATTGAAAGACTCTACTAAAGTTAATAGAATTTTGCGATTAATATCATCAAGATGTGAACAAATTTCATCTAATAATAGAATTGGCTGTATATTTAAATCATCTATTAAATATTTACACTGTGAAAGATAAATTAAGAGTATCAATGTTTTTTGTTGACCTGTCGATAATTGTGAAACTAAGAAATCATTGTTGACATAGAAAATATAATCTGATTTATGAGGCCCTATTTTTGAGCCACCTAATAAAGAATCTTCTTGTCTGTTTTGCTCTAATAAGTTGGCAAAATTATCTATAGATAAATTTGTATTATAATTTTTATCTACTAATCTAGTTATTACATTATAATTTATATTAAATTTTCCTAAAAAGTAGTTTAAGTATTTAACCAAAACTTTAGTTTGTTTTTCTCTAAGAAAATAAATCTCTAATGCATATTCAGAAATATTTCTTTCAATTTTTTTTATCCAAGTAATATCATATTGATTTGCACTTATTAAATTTGACCTTTCCAAAAGATTTTTATTATAATTATTAATAAGGTTATTATAATTATGAGAATGAACAAAAATAAAACGGTCTATAAAGTTTCTTCTATTTGATGGTGATGATAAAAATAATCTCTCGTTTTCAGGCATAAAGTACAAAAAGGGTACTACTTTATAAAAATTATCTATAGTTTCCTTTGATGAATCATTGTTTATATTTAGTGATTTTATTTTTCTCTTATTTCTTTGTATAGACTCTACAGTTAAGTTGTAGTTTATATCAAAACTATTAAAATCAGATTTAACTATAAAATTATTACTATTTTTTTTTATTATATTAGAAATAGATTCCTTTCTTATACCTCTTCCTTTTGTAAACAAAGATAATGCTTCTAATAAATTTGTTTTGCCTGAACCATTCTTGCCATAAAAAACATTACAGGTTTTAAAAAAATCTAAATTGAAATTTTCAAAATTTCTAAAATTTGATAATGTGATATTTTTAAAATAACCCAAATACTAAACTCTCATAGGCATTAAAACATAGGTTGTATCAGAGCTAGATTTTTCTTGAACAATTATAGGTGTTGAATTGTCATTAAAAGATATATTAATTTCTTCACCATCTAAATTATCTAATATATCCATAATATATCGTGAGTTGAATCCGATCTCTATTTCACTACCACCATACTTAGCAACTATATCCTCTGTAGCAGTACTATTCTCACTATTTATAGTGCTTAAATTTATTAAATCATTGTATAGTTTAAACTTAATTGAAGGTGATTTTTCATTAGCAATTGTACTAACTCTATCAACAGCAGATAATAAATTAAGTCTATTTACTGATAAATGATTATTATTATTACTTGGAATAACTCTTGTATAATCAGGAAAGTTACCATCAATTAATTTTGATATTAAAATTAAATTATCTATGTAAAATATTATTTTATTTGTAGATATGTCTATATCTATTTCATCAATGTTTTCTGAAAGAAGTTTAGATAATTCATTAATTGTTTTCTTTGGAATAATTACTCCTGATATTTCATTATCAAAACTTTTTGTTGTGAAACTAGAAGTTGCAAGTCGATGACCATCAGTTCCAACAAATGTAATTATACTGTCATTATTATTAGAAATAGTATTAAAATATAAACCATTTAGAAAATATCTGGTTTCTTCATTAGAAATTGCAAATTTAGTCTTATTAATTAAATCAAAAATTGTTTGCGCTTTGACCTTGATTTTTTTACCATTACTTGATTTAGTTTCAATAATTGGAAATTCATCTTTTGGTAAACAAGATAATGAAAATTTAGACACATTTGATCTTATTGTTAAAATTTTTGCATCATTAGAAATGAATTCGATTTCACTTGAGTCAGGCAATTTTTTAATAATATCAAACATTATTTGAGCGTTTAATGTGGTAGAACCTTCTTCAATGATATTACAATTTATGGTTTCTTTGATTGAGATATCCATGTCAGTTGATGATAATATTAAAGAACTATTTTCAGCCTCAATTAAAATATTTGAAAGTATTGGTAATGAATTTTTTTTATTAACTATGTTTTGCAAGTGTGATAGAGTTTTGAATATTACCGTTTTTTGAACTACAAATTTCATTAGATGAAATATAAATGATTTTTTTTAAGAATCTATAAGTCTTTTTAAAAGCTCTATATCTTCATTAAAATTCACATCTAGTAATTTCAATTCTTCAATCTTTTTAACTGCATGCATAACTGTTGTATGATCTCTACCACCAAATTTGCGACCAATTTCAGGCAATGATCTTGATGTTATAGATTTAGCTAAATACATTGCTATTTGTCTAGGTCTAGCGACTGATCTTGACCTTCGGGGAGAATGCATATCTGTTATCCTAATATTATAATGCTCAGCAACTTTTTTTTGAATTTCTTCAATTGTAATTTTTTTGTTTGATGATTTTAATAAGTCTTGAAGAACTATCTGAGCTGTTTCAACACTGATGGGTGTTCCGACTAAAGTAGCATGAGCAACTAATCTATTTAGGGCTCCTTCCATTTCTCTTACATTGGAAATGATTCTGTGAGACAAAAACTCCAGAACTTTAGATGGTATTTCTACTCCTCTCTTTTGAGCTTTTTCAATTAAAATACCAAGTCTTAATTCATAAGTTGTGGGATGAATATCTGCCACTAAACCACAGCCAAGTCTAGATTTTAAACGATCCTGAACTCCATCTAAATCTGAAGGAGATTTGTCTGCTGAAATTACTATTTGTTTATTCTGTTCTATTAATGCATTAAATGTATGAAAAAATTCTTCCTGAGTGTTGTCTTTACCACTTATAAACTGAACATCATCAATCATTAATACATCTATAGATCTGAATTGCTCTTTAAAAGCTGATGTATCTTTGTATCTGAGCGCTCTAACAAATTGATACATAAATTTTTCAGCTGATAGATAGATAACTTTTCTATCTGGCTGTAACTCTTTTACTTTCCAACCTATTGCATGCATAAGATGTGTTTTTCCCAAACCAACACCACCGTATAAAAATAAAGGATTAAATGAAACAGTATCCGCCTCAGCAACTCTCTGAGATGCTGCAAATGCAAGTTCATTTGGTTTCCCAACCACAAAGTTATCAAATGTAAATCTTGGATCTAGAGGTGCACCAAATTCATTTGGGTAAGAAGATTGCTGATTTGTTCTTATATCTAAGGTAGATTTCCACTGATTATCAGTATTTTTGATAGTTCTGGTCGTGCCAGGAACAATTCTACCGCCATTAGGTTTTACAACAAACTTTATTACTTCAATGTTATCTATGTACTTCTTTGACTCAACTTTTATTTGATCAGAATAATTATTTACAATCCAGTCTCTAAGAAATTTTGTTGGAAGAGAAAAAGAAAGAGTGGTATTTTCTAATGAAACAAAATTAAGATATTTGATCCAATTATTATAAGCACTTTGACCAACAGAGTTTTTTAGATCTTTTTTTAGTGAGAGCCAATTTTTATCTTCAGACAAATCAAAGTTTTTGCTCATTGGCCCCCTAATATTTTTTTGATTTTTTTTTTATTAAATTTTACGTAAAAAAATCAAAGACGTAAAATCAAGATCATTAATTATAATCACCAATTATAATAAAGACAATGAACACTCTTTAAGTATTTTTTTCAAGAATAAAAGTGAAAAAACTAAAAAAAAAATTAATTTTTTTTAATATAATTTGATAACGAGGATAACTTTCTAGACATATATTCTTTTTTTAAAATGCCTTTTTTTACAGCTTTTGCCATAATAGAGTTGACATCCCTTAATGAAGTAATAGTCTCATCTGCATTATTATTTTTAAGAGAATTGTTGAATTTATTTATAGTCGTTCTAATTTTGGTTAAATATTGCTTATTAACAGTATTTTTTACTTTAGATTGAACAGATCTTTTCTTAGCAGATTTATGGTTAGCCATTAAAAAAAGTCTATAAATTTAATATATTTAAAGTCAACTTTTATATTTAAATCATTTTTGTATTTGAGGACAAAAAAAGGTTGATCTACCATACAAAACCTCTTTTTTTATCTCATGACCTCTAATTTTACTTCCATCACGACCATAGACCTTAAAGCTGTTTTGGAAATTACCCAATGTACCGTCTGGTGCAACATAATCATTAATAGATGACCCTCCATATTTAATTGCTTTTTTTAAAATTTTTCTTGTTGATTTAATAATCGTACCAATCTGGTACTTTTTTAGACTACTTCCTTTTCTCAAAGGTGATATTTTTGCATCGTAAAGTATTTCAGATGCATAAATGTTACCTATTCCTGCTACTATATGTTGATTTAGTAAAATCTGTTTAATTAGAACTTCAGATTTACAAGTTTTATCATATAAATAATCTTCAGAAAAATTTTTGTCCAAGGCATCTTTTCCAAGTTTTTTAATATATTTGATGTTATTTATTTTATCAGAATTAACTATATCAACGAATCCAAATCTTCTGGGATCATTATAAGTTAACTTAAGATTTTTAAATTTAATTACTATATGATCATGTTTTTTTATTGCTGAATTAATTGTAGTTATTCTTAACCTACCCGACATTCCCAAATGAGTAATAATACTTTTTAAATTTGCAAAATCTATAATAACGTATTTAGAAATTCTCTTTATGTTTATAATTCTATAATTAATTATTTTTTTTATTTTTAAATGAGGTACTGAATACCTCAGTTTTTTGGAATGAATATCAACACTAATGACTTTTTTGTTTTTTAATATATTTAGACTCTTAACAGTAGTTTCAACTTCAGGTAATTCAGGCATAAAATGAGTAAAACATCAAACTTTGGTTATACAAAAGTAACCCCTAAAGAAAAAACTAAACTAGTTCAAAAAGTTTTTTCAAATGTTGCCATAAATTATGACCTAATGAATGATGTAATGAGTTTTGGGACACATAGACTGTGGAAAAAAATATTTATAGATATAGTTAACCCTTCTTTGGCTGATAAAATTATAGATGTTGGATCTGGATCAGGAGATTTAGTATCAGAAATACAAAAAAAAATTTTAAATGCAAATATAGATATCGTTGATCTTAACAAAAAAATGCTTCTTGAGGGGAAAAAACGTCTTAAAAAGGGTAACATACGCTTTTATCAACAAAATGCAGAAAAATTGACATTTGCCGATAATGTTTATGACAAATATATTATTTCCTTTTGCTTAAGAAATATAACCAATATTGACAAATCTTTTAAAGAGGCTTTCAGGATACTTAAGCCTGGAGGACAATATTATTGTCTTGAATTCAGTCAACCCAGCTCCTTTGTAATTGGCAATATATATTCCTATTATAAATCCAATTTAATTCCAGTATTTGGTAAAATATTTTCTAATAATCAAGAGGCATATAATTATCTAAATGAAAGTATAGATATGTTTCCAAAACAAGATGAACTGAAGAAAAAAATAGAAGCTGCGGGTTTTAAATCTGTTGAATACATAAATCTATTTGATGGAATTGTTTCAATTCATAAAGGATTTAAATATTAGTGAAGATACTTTTTATAATTACTGGTTCCATAGCTATTTCTAAATGTTATGAAATATTAAATGAATTAAAGGTAAGTAAAATTGAAGTAAATTGTATAATAACAAATAATGCTAAAAGATTATTAAATTCAAAAATATTAAAAAAAAGTATTTCAGGTAAAATTTATACTGATGCAAGTGAAAAAAAAGAAAAAATGCTTCATATTAATTTATCGAGAGTAAATGATTTAATAGTGGTATGCCCTGCGACTGCTAATACAATTGCAAAATTAGCCAATGGCTATGGTGATAATTTGGCTTCAACTACTTTACTAGCCTCAAATAAGGAAATTATCTTAATTCCAGCAATGAATACGATGATGTGGAACAATCCTATAAATAAAAAAAATGTGCAATATCTTAATTCAATTGGCATTGATTTTATTGGACCTAAAATTGGAAAATTAAAATGTGGTGAATTTGGTGAAGGCAGAATAGAAGATACTAAAAATATTGTAAGTATTTTATTATCTAAATTTGACTCTAATAAGCAGCTTATTAATAAGAAATGTTTGATAACTGCAGGACCAACTTTAGAAAATATTGATCCAATAAGATATATTTCTAATTATTCATCTGGAAAGCAAGGTTATGAAATTGCCAAACAACTAGTTAATAGAGGGGCAAAAGTGATATTAATTTCTGGACCAACTAATATTCAGCCTCCAAAAAATGTGAAATTAATTAAAGTTAAAACCGCTTATGAAATGCTTATCCAAACTAATAAGCATAATAAAAAAATAGATGTAGCAGTGTTTAGTGCTGCAATTGCTGATTTTAAAGTAAAAAAAATTAGTAATCAGAAAATAAAAAAGAATACTTTGACAACACTCAAATTAGTAAAAAATATTGATATATTAAAGAAAATATCAACTCAAAAAAGGAATCGACCTAGATTTGTAGTAGGGTTTTCCGCAGAAACAGATAGTAAAATACCAGCCAGAAAAAAACTAAAAGAAAAAAATTGTGATATGATAATTTATAATAAAATAAGTAAAAAAAATAAAGTGTTTGGTTTAGATGAAAACAAAATTTCAATTTTAACTAAAAATAAAATTGTAAATTATTCTAAATTTTCAAAACTCAAGTGTGCTAATTTAATTGTAGATTCTATCTATAATGAAATAAAGAAAATATGAGTTATTCTGACTTAGAGTATGAAATATTTTCAAGACTTTTTATTCTTAAAAATTTTAATGAAGAAAATATTCAAAAGTTAGAGAAAGCTAAAATATCTATAATTGGACTTGGTGGAATAGGCTGTCCACTTACTCAATATTTAGTTTCATCTGGTATTAAGAATTTAACTTTTTTTGATGGTGATCTAATTGAAAATAGTAACTTAGCTAGACAAATATTATATTCACTAGAAGATGTTGGAAAATTCAAAGCTTTAGTTGCAAAAGAAAAACTTTCAAAAACAAACCCCAATTGTAATATTACAGCTTACTGTCAACGTTTAATCAAAGATAATTTAATTTTATTATTGGACTCAGATATCATAATTGATGCAACGGATGACTGGCATACTTCAAAGTTAATTAATGAATTTTGTTTAAAAAACTCATTAAGTTATATTTTTTCATCAGCAATTAATCAAAATATTCAAATATGTCTTTTTAATAATCAAAAAAATCACGTTTGTTTAAACTGTTTGTATCCGAATAAAGAAGATGCAGATTTGCCAAGATGTGAGACTGTAGGAATTTCTAGTATTTGTGCCGGTATTGCTGGTTTAATAACCGCTCAAAAAATAATTAACACATTATTAAATACTAAAGATGAGAATCATACCCTAACACAGATTGATGTTTCAGATTTAAGTATCAGTAATATTAAGATAAAAAATAATATTAATTGTGTGTTAAATAATAGTTAACTTATACTATATTATCATTTAAGACTTAGTTTGATATCAGTATGAAAAAAAATTCCTTTTCTTATGAGCACCTTATTGATTGTGCTAATGGTGATTTATTTGGCAAAGGTAATGCACAATTACCATATCCTCCAATGTTAATGTTCGATAGAATTACAAACATCAATGAAACAGGCGGTTTATTTCAAAAAGGTGAAATTGTTGCTGAATTAGATATCAAGCCTGAACTTTGGTTTTTTGACTGCCATTTCAAAGGAGATCCCGTAATGCCTGGTTGTTTAGGATTAGATGCAATGTGGCAATTAGTTGGTTTCTATTTAGGTTGGTTAGAGCAGCCAGGGAAGGGAAGGGCTCTTGGTGTTGGTGAAGTTAAATTTACTGGACAAGTATTAAATACAGTAAAAAAAGTGAGTTACCACATTTCTATAAAAAGATTAATACTTAGAAAATTAATTTTAGGGGTAGCTGATGGTGTACTTAAAGCAGACGGAGAACCTATATACGAAGCTAAAGATATGAAGGTTGGTCTTTTTCAATCTGATAATAAATAAAAATGAAAAGAGTTGTAATAACAGGACTAGGTATTGTTTCATGCATAGGCAATGATGCTGAAACTGTTACAAATAATTTAAAAAACTTGAATTCTGGAATTTCCTCAGCTCCTGAATATGAAGAGTTTTCATTTAGAAGTCTTGTACATGGTAAACCACACATTAATTTAGAAGAAAATATTGATCGTCGTCTTTTGCGTTTCATGGGTGATGGTGCAGCATTCAATTATATAGCTATGAAAAATGCAATTGAGGATTCTGGATTGGATGAAAAAGATGTATCCAATGAAATGACTGGTATTATTGTTGGATCTGGTGGCCCGTCTACGATGAACTTATATAAGGCCTCTGAGTTAGGTAAAAAGAGTGGTTCAAAAAAAGTTGGACCATTTATGGTTCCAAGAAGTATGTCTAGTACTAATTCTGCAACTCTTGCCACTCCATTCAAAATTAAAGGAGTAAACTATTCAATTACCTCAGCTTGCTCAACAAGTTCTCATTGTATTGGAAATGCATATGAGCTTATTCAAATGGGCAAACAAGATATTGTATTTGCTGGAGGTGGTGAAGAACTACATTGGACTTTATCAATACTCTTTGATGCAATGGGCGCACTATCGTCAAAATATAATGACAACCCCTCAGTTGCATCGAGAGCTTATGACTCTGAAAGAGATGGTTTTGTTATTTCAGGAGGCGGTGGAACATTAGTGCTTGAGGAACTTGATCACGCTAAAGCTAGAGGAGCTAAAATTTACGGTGAAATTACTGGGTACGGCGCTACTTCTGATGGATATGATATGGTTCAACCATCTGGTGAAGGTGCCGAAAGATGTATGAATATGGCGATAAAAAATATCAAAGGTAAAGTAGACTATATAAACTCACATGGCACAAGCACAGTCATTGGTGATTTAAAAGAGCTAGAAGCAATTAAAAAAACATTTGGTGAAGATATGCCTAAGATAAGCTCTACCAAATCTTTAACAGGACACTCTCTGGGAGCAACGGGTGTTCATGAAGCAATATATTGTCTCTTAATGATGAATAATAATTTTCTCAGTGGTTCAGCAAACATAAGTTCATTAGATAATAATGCAAAAAATCATAATATTCTTTTAGAAACTGAGGAAAATAATAAAATTGAAAATATACTTTCAAATAGTTTTGGTTTTGGTGGCACAAACGCAACTCTATTAATGTCTAGATATGATGATTAAAGGTAAAAAAGGTATTGTAATTGGGATTGCAAATGATCATTCAATAGCTTGGGGTATAGCCAAACAACTTCATGCAAGTGGAGCTCAATTAGCTATTACGTATCAAAATAATACACTGTTAAAAAGAGTTAAACCTTTAGCAGATAAAGTTAATTCAGATATCTTAGTTGAATGTGATGTAAATAATGAAGATCATCTACAAAATACATTTACACAAATTAAAAAAGGATTTGGAAAAATTGATTTCATTATTCATGCTGTTGCTTATTCTGATAAAAATGAATTAAACGGTAGATATGTTGATACTTCAAAAGATAATTTTATAAATAGTCTATCTATATCATGTTACTCTTTTACTAGAATTGCAAAAATTTTTCAGCCAATAATAAATCCAGGTGGAAGTTTAGTAACTTTAAGCTTTCATGGAGCAAGTAAAGTTATGCCAAATTATAATGTGATGGGAGTTGCTAAAGCTGCTCTTGAAACAAGTGTAAAATATTTAAGTGTTGATTTAGGCGACCAAGATGTAAGAGTTAATGCAATTTCTGCTGGCCCAATGAGAACACTTGCAGGTGCTGCCATTGCTAATGCAAGAGATGTTTTTAATTATACAAGTGAAAATTCTTCACTAAAAAGAAACGTAAAACTTGATGAATTGGGTAATTCAGCCTTATATTTAGTAAGTGATTTATCTTCAGCAATAACTGGAGAAATTCATTATGTTGATTGTGGTTTTAATATTGTTGGGATGCCCAAAAGTTAAATATACTCTGTTGGATCATCAATAAATATACTTGTAACGTTGTTATTCCATAAGTTGCAAGCTTGCACTTTAGAAATATTATTGTCAGCATAGACTGTAACATGAATATCATTTTCTATAAATTTATTTACGATAAAATTAGAGAAAAAATTTAAATTAATTCCACAACTAAAAAGACTATATTTTTTACAAATATCAATAGTCTCATCAATATTAAATTTTGTAAAATCATCATTTAAGAAACCACATTGCAAATACGGTGACGTTTCTTTTAAAATTATACAACTTGAAAGATCAAAACTTGAAAAATAAATCTTATCATATGAAATTCGGCCTATTTCTTTAAGTATATTTTTTACGTTTAACTCTTCATAATTTTTGTTTGGTTTAAGTTCAATGTTTAAATATTTTTTTTTTCTTTTAATTAAATCTAAAACATTTCTTAAACTTGGTACTTTAATGTCTGTTTTTGATTTATAAAAAAAATAACCAGCATCAAGAGATTGTATTTGATCAAATGTAAAATTACAAACTAAACCAGATCCATCTGTAGTTCTGTCTAAAGTATCATCATGAAGTAATAGAGGGATATTATCCTTACTTACCTTTACATCAATTTCTACGCATTCGAGACCAAGATCGAAAGCTGTATTAATCGACTCTAAAGTATTTTCAGGCTTTAAATTTTTTACCCCTCTATGACCAATTAGTTTTGGTAGGGTAAATTTCTTACTCAGCCTCAACTTCCTTCATTGAAAGCTTAACTTTACCTCTGCCATCAATATCAAGAACTTTTACCTTAACTATATCGCCTTCATTTATGACATCACTTACTTTTTCAACTCTTTCATTTTTAAGCTGGCTAATATGAACTAGTCCATCTTTAGAACCCATAAAATTAACAAAAGCTCCAAAATCCATTAGTTTTACAACTTTACCTTCATAAATTTTTCCAATTTCAGGCTCTTCTACAATACCCTTAATCCATTCTATTGCATCATTGCCTGATTTTGCATCGACGGCTGCAACGCTAACTAAACCTTCATCATCAATTTCAATTTTAGCACCAGTAGTTTCACTAATTTCTCTAATAACCGCACCACCTTTACCAATCACTTCTCTTATTTTATCTTTATGAACATGAAATGTAGTAATTGTAGGCGCATAGTCAGATATTTTTTCTTGTGGTTTTTTTATTGCTTTAGACATTTCTCCTAAAATGTGAATTCTGCCTTCTTTAGCTTGTTCAAGGGCCTCTTTCATTATAGCAGATGTAATACTGGTAATTTTAATATCCATTTGCAAAGATGTTATTCCATCTTTTGTTCCAGCTACTTTAAAATCCATATCACCTAGATGATCTTCATCACCTAGTATATCTGACAGGACCACATAATCATCGTTCTCTTTGATCAAACCCATTGCAATACCAGCAATTGGTTTTTCAAGGGGTACTCCAGCATCCATCATTGACATTGAAGTTCCACATACTGTAGCCATAGAGCTTGACCCATTTGACTCAGTTATCTCTGATACAACTCTATATGTATAGGGAAACTTATCATTGGAAGGAAGCATTGGGTGAATAGCTCGCCATGCTAATTTACCATGACCAATTTCTCTTCTACTTGTTGAACCAACTCTTCCAACCTCTCCAACTGAATATGGTGGAAAATTATAATGAAGCATGAAATTTTCTTTATATTCACCTTCGATGGCATCAATTCTTTGCTCATCCATTCCCGTTCCAAGAGTTGTAACAACTAATGCTTGTGTTTCACCTCTAGTAAATAATGCTGAACCATGAGTTCTACTTAAAACACCAGTTTCACAAACAATAGGTCTTACTGTGCTAGTATCTCGTCCATCAATTCTATTGCCTGTTTTTAGAAGCTCTCCTCTAACAACATCTTTTTCAACTGATTTAATAGCATCTGAGACTATAACGGCAGTAAGAGTATCACTTAAGTATTTTTCTTCAATCTCAAGCTTTATTTCATTAAGTTTTTCTACACGTTTTTGTTTTTCTGTTACTTTATAAGCATCACTAAATTTACTTGCATATTCATCAGCTACTAATTTAGGAAGGTTTGAAATCTCACTATCTTTTTCTGGAATATCCCATGGTTCTTTAGCGGCTTTTTTTGCTAAAGATATTATCGCATCTATTACTGGCAAGTATGACTCTTGACCAAGAACAACTGCTTCGAGCATTTTTTCTTCACTTAATTGATGAGCTTCTGACTCTACCATAAGAACACCATTTTTTGTTCCGGCAACAACTAAGTCTAACTTTGATTCTTTTATTTCTTGTATTGTTGGATTAACAATAAACTTATCATCAACTAAGCCTATTTTTGCAGCTCCCAAAGGGCCCATAAAAGGTAAACCTGACAAAGTAACAGCTGCACTAGTTGCTACTAAAGCAACAATGTCAGAGTCATTTTCCTGATCATGTGATAAAACTGTACAGGTAACTTGGGTTTCATTCTTAAAATCTTTGTGAAATAATGGTCTAATTGGTCTGTCAATTAGTCTACAAATTAGTGTTTCTTTTTCAGTTGGTCTTGCTTCTCTTTTAAAAAAACCACCTGGTATTTTACCAACTGAATAAAATTTTTCTTGGTAATTAACTGTTAATGGGAAAAAATCCATATCGGGTTTTACTTTTTTTGCAGCAACAACATTTGTCATTACTGTTGTTCCACCATAAGTTACAATTACAGATGCATCAGCTTGTCTTGCTATTTTTCCAGTCTCTATTGTTAAATTTTTTCCTGCCCATTCTAATTCTACTTTTTTTATATCAAACATCTTTTTTCTCTTTCAAATTAAACTAACCTCTAATTTTTAGTTCTTTTATTAATTTATTATATTTTTCGTCATCTTTCTTTAATAGATAAGATAATAATTTTTTTCTATTATTAACTAAAGCTACCAGCCCTCTTCTTGAATGATTATCATGTTTATGATTCTTAAAATGCTCAATCAAGTTATTAATTCTTTCAGTAAGTACGGCAATTTGGACTTCAGCAGAACCAGTATCTTTATCATTTATTGAAAATTTACTAATTATATTTTTTTTTACTTCTTTTTTTATCGACATCATAACTCCTATATTAAAACTTTATTTGGTTGAAACAAATCATCACTTAATTTGCCATAGGAAATAATTTTCCCTTTATTTGATAAAAAAACTAATTCTTTTTTATCTGAATTTAACGGTTTTTTTATTAATTTATTTTTATTAATAAAAATTGATTTACCTAAGGAAAGATCATATAAATCTTTCCTTTCTTCAATTTCATAAGCCAAGATGTCGTCCAGCATGGAAATTGAAGAGTGAAAATAATTAAATTCGAACTCGCTTTGCCCTATTTTTAGAAGATCGTCCAGCAAAATTGATCTTTTATAGTCAAAATTGCCTACTTTTGTTCTTTTTAGGTGAATTACGTGACCAAAAGTTCCTAATCTTATAGCCAAATCTCTAGCTAAACTTCTCACATAAAAACCTTTTCCACATTCAATAGAAAACTTAGAAGTATCGTTTTCTGAATAAAGTAATCTAATCTCTTTAAGAAAAACTTTTTTTGGCTGTAATTTAAATATTTTATGATCACGTAAAAGAGAATAAGCTCTTTTTCCTTTTACTTTTATTGCTGAAGCTTTCGGTGGAATTTGATTAATGTAACCAAGAAAAGAGGGAATAGTTTGATTAATTTCATTAACTTGAGGAATTTTTTTACTATAATTGATAATCTTACCTTCAGCATCATCAGTTAAAGTTTGCTCTCTCCATTTTATTGTAAAATTATATATTTTTGAATCAAAGTTTATAAATGGAATTAATTTAGTTGTTTTACCTATTGCAATAGGTAGAACTCCTTGCGCATTAGGATCTAAAGTGCCTGCATGCCCTATTTTTTTTATATTAAATTTTTTTTTTATTTTATATATAGCTGAGAAAGAACTAATTCCGAATGGTTTGTAAAGATTCAGCCAACCCTGTAATTTTTCATCCATCTAAATCTCTAGCAACATTTTTTTTTAATAAAAGTTTTTCAATCTTTTCAGCTTCATCAAAAGTATCATCCAGAAAAAAATTAATTTTTGGTGTGAATTTAGAATTAAGTCTAGCTTTAGAAATAAATTTTTGAAAAACAAATTTTTGCTTATTTAATTCTTCTATTATTTTAATTTTATTTTCTCCTCCAAGTGGCATGACATAAACATTTGCTGACCTTAAGTCCTTACTCATCTTTACATAAGATATAGTAATAGATGTGGTTTCAAATGAAATATTATAAAAGTCTTCCACTAAAAGACATTCACTAATTAAAGATCTAACTAGTTCACTAAATCTCATTTGTCTTTGTGAAGACATTTGATCTGTCATAAATAGTATAATTCTTTACAGCTTTCTTTCTGTTTTAATTTCTTCATAGGTTTCAATTATGTCCCCTATTTTAATATCAGAATAATTTTCAATCATAATTCCACACTCAAATCCACTTTTCACTTCTTTAACCTCTTCTTTAAATCTTTTTAAACTTGTTAAGCTTCCTGTATGAATAACAACATTGTCTCTTAATAATCTTATTTGAGAATTTCTTGAAACTGAACCATCTTTAACCATACAACCTGCAATATTTCCAATTTTCGAGATATTGAATACTTCTCTAATTTCAACGTTACCAGTAATTTTTTCAGAAATGTCAGGAGTAAGTAATCCAGAAAGTAAATTTTTAACATCATCAATTAACTCGTAGATAATTGAATAATATTTCATATCAACACCATCTCTTTTTGCTGCATCCCTGGCGTGAGGTAAGGCTCTAACATTAAAACCTATAATAAAACCTCTGCTTGAGTTAGCGAGTGCGACATCACTTTCTGTAATAGCTCCTACACCCTTATGCACTACAGTAACTTCAACTTCATTGGTTGAAAGTTTTTTTACAGAATTTTCTATTGCTTCTGCCGAACCTTGTACATCGGCTTTTATAATAACTGGCAATGCTGTTGCTTTGCCTTGGTTTATCTGCTCAAACATTTCTTCTACATTTGATTTAACAACTTTATTTTTTTGTATTTGTAATTTATTAAATCTGTGTTCAGCAATTTTTCTTGCGATACTTTCACTTTCAACTACGACAAAATCATCTCCTGCTAGAGGATTTGCATCGAATCCTAGGACCTCTACTGGTGTCGATGGAAGGGCTTCTTTTATATTTTTTCCATTATCATCAATAAGTGCCTTTACTTTTCCCCATTCAGAACCAGATACGAAAATATCACTAACTTTTAAAGTTCCTTTTTGTACTAGCACTGTAGCAACTGAACCTCTTCCTTTTTCTAGCTTTGATTCTATTATTGAACCTCTTGCTGTTCTGTTTGGATTTGCCTTTAAATTTAAAATATCAGCCTGTAAAATAATAGCTTCTTTAAGCTTATCTAAATTTATTTTTTTTAATGCAGAAACTTCAACATCCAAAACATCTCCACTTAATTTTTCGACAATAATTTCATGAGTTAACAAATCTTGTCTAACTTTTTCTGGATCTATATTTGGAAGATCAATTTTATTAATAGCTACAATAATAGGAACATTTGCTGCTTTTGCATGTGCAATTGATTCAATAGTTTGAGGCTTAAGACTATCATCTGCGGCTACTACTAATATTATTATGTCTGTAGTTTTGGCGCCTCTTGCTCTCATATTTGAGAATGCAGCATGACCTGGAGTATCAATAAATGTAATTTTATTATCTTTTTCACCAATTTGATAAGCTCCTATATGTTGAGTTATACCTCCAGACTCTCCTGCAACTACATTTGAACTTCTAAAAGCATCTAAAATACTTGTTTTACCGTGATCTACATGACCCATGATTGTTACCACAGGCGCCCTTGATACTAAGGTTTCGATTAGGTCTTCAAAATCCTCTATATCTCTTAATAAATCATCGTCAGTAACTCTAAAAGATTTATGGCCTAATTCAGTTACAACTAGTTCAGCAGTATCAGCATCTAAGGATTGAGCTGCATTTGCCATAACTCCCATTTTCATTAAAGCTTTTACAACGTCAGCTGTTTTTTCAGCCATTCTATTTGCTAAATCTTGAACAGTAATTATGTCAGGTATTGATACTTCTCTGGATATTTTTGTTTCATTTTGATCTTCTTGAGATTGCAGTCTTTCTTTTTCCCTTGCTCTTTTAATTTTTGCTAAACTCGGAAATCTATCAAACTCCTGATCCTCTTGTTCTAGTATTTTTTTTGCGTCTATTTTATTAAAATCATCATCAGTAGGCTTTAATGTTGATTTTTTTGGAGAATTTTTTTTATTATCAACTGGTTTTTTATTTTTATTTTCATAATTTTTATTTTTATTTAAATTAGTTAAACTTGGGTTTATTTGAGTATTCGTTCTAAAAGTTGAAGAACCTCTAAAGTTTGATTTTGCCGTAGACGAACTTTTTTGCTGATTATTTTTATTTCTAAATACAATTTGAATTGTTTTTTTATTGTTACCAGTTTTTTGTCTTTCAGCAGACGGTCCTAAGTTTTTTCTTATTTGTAGTCTTCCTGAAGATGATAATTTAAGAGGTTTATTTTTTTTATCTTTATTATCCAAATTAACTCCTATTTTTCCAATTAAGCAAAACTTATTTCTCGTGCTTCCATGATCATTTGATTTACAATCTCTTCATCTAAATCTAACTTTCTGAAAATTCCTTCATCTTTATCAATTAATTCATAAGACGCTAAATCAGCAAAATCATTTAAATTTAAAATATTTTCTTTAGCTAATAACGCAAGCATCTCATTTGTGATACCCTTAATACTTTTAAGCTGTTCATCCTTAATTTTATCATTAACAATTTTGAGATTTTCCTCATCTTGTACTTTAATAGAATTTTTTGCTCTAGTAATAATTTCATTAGCTAATTCATTGTCAAATCCTTCAATTTTTTCAAGATTTTCATTTGTCTCTGAAGCAATTGAATCAATTGAAAAGTATCCTTCTGTAACTAATAATTGAGCTATGACGTCTTCTACATCGAGTAAATCAGATAGGATTGCACTTTTTTCTTTGAATTCAATTTGTCTTCTTTCAGACTCTTCTTCTTCAGTTAATATATCAATTTCTAGATTAGTTAAGCTTGAAGCAAGTTTGACATTTTGACCTTTTCTTCCAATAGCTAGACTTAATTGTTCATCTGGAATTACAACTTCGACCTTACTCTTTTCTTCAAATAAAAATATTTTACTTACTTCAGCGGGTGCTAAAGCATTAGCTAAAAAAGTAGCTTGATTGTCTGACCATGTAACTATATCAATTTTTTCTCCTTGAAGCTCATTGACAACAGCTTGAACTCTTGATCCTCTCATTCCTACACAAGCTCCAACTGGGTCAATAGTCGAGTCTTGAGTATGAACACTAATTTTTGCTCTCGATCCAGGGTCTCTTGCAACACTCTTAACTTCTATAACACCTTCATAAATTTCTGGTACTTCTTGATGAAACAACTTGGATAAAAACTGAGGGTGTGTTCTAGATAAAAATACTTGGTATCCTTTTAAGTCATTTTTTACATCATAAATTAGAGCTCTTACTCTATCTCCATTTTTAAATGTCTCTCTAGGAATTAACTCTTCTCTTTTTATTATTGCTTCACTTTTACCCAAATCAACAATAAAGTTACCAAATTCAACTCTTTTAACAATGCCTATCGCAATTTCCCCTACCTTATCCTTATACTCCTCAAATTGTTTGGATTTATCAGCTTCTCTTACTTTTTGAATTATAACTCCTTTAGCATTTTGTGCTGCAACTCTTCCTAATTCAATCGGCGGTAATTCTTTAATTATATATTCATCAACTTTAATAGTTTTATTAATTTTTATAGCTTCACTTAGTAAAATCTCTCTAGCTTGCTCATCCTCTGAATAATTTTCTACAACTTTTAAATAGGAGTTTAGTTTCATATCTCCAGTTTCTCTATCAATCTTAACTCTTATATCTCTTTCCATGCCATATTTAACTCTTGCTGATTTTTCTAAAGCTTGCTCCATTGCAGAAAAAACATCATCTTGATTAATATTTTTTTCTTGAGCAACATTGTTAGCAACTTGCAACATTTCTTCTCTAATTACTTTAATTTTTTGTTTTGCCATAAATTTATCCACCAAAAAAAAGGTGGGAAATCCCACCTCTAAATTCTTAATTTTTTCAAATCTATATTGAAATAATCATAAAACTCAAGACTATAATTTCTTCAATTTAATATAGATTGGATTGTCGCCATTTTTTAGGGCTTTTTGAAAATATTTTGTTCTTGGAAGTGTCATATTTGTATAATTCCAATCTTCTTTGTTTTGATTTCTCCATGAGTATTTTTTTCTAACCTTATAAATAGAGTCAAGGATTTCTGAAACATATGATTTTGAGTCAGACGCTATGTGAATTATTGCATTTTTTTTTAGGAATATGTGTAATTTGTTCAGAAAATCAACATTAAGCAATCGTCTTTTAAAATGTCT
>CACKNC010000006.1 GCA_902601455.1 uncultured Alphaproteobacteria bacterium | reverse complement strand
AACGTTGGTTTGGAGGAGTTATTAAAATAATCATATCAATTTCATTATTTTCTGAAATATCTTGAATTGAGTTTGCGGTTTCGAAATTATAATTTTTAGCAAATGAATAACATTTATCTTTGTTTCTAGAATAAATAGCTTTTACATCAATTATATCAGTCAGATCATTAAGTGCTAAAGCGTGAGGTTTGGCTGCCATACCTGTTCCAACAACTCCAACTCCAATTTTTTTAGACAACATCAAGATTTATTTTTAATTGCTTTTCCATCAACTCCGAATAGATGTATAGATGAACGATCGAAACGTAAAAATAATTTATCACCTTTAGCAACCTTGTATTGGCCTGTTTGATGCACAATAAGTTGTGAGGCGTCATGTGTATTACAATAAAAATAAGTTTCACTTCCTAGTTGTTCAGAATAATCTACTGTTGCTTCTAAATCTGAGTCATTTTTTTCGCAGATATAAATGTGTTCAGGTCTTATACCTAAAGTATAGTCTGTATTAACTTCCACATCCACTGAAGATTTTATATTTAAACTTTCTGATTTTAAATTTATTTCATCATCTTTCTTAATAGATTTAACATTCATAAAATTCATTTTGGGTGATCCTATAAAACCTGCTACAAAGGTATCATTAGGATTATTATATAAATCTAAGGGAGCACCTGCTTGAGCAACATAACCTTCATTAAGAACAACTATTTGATCAGCAAGAGTCATAGCCTCAACTTGATCATGAGTAACATAAATCATAGTACCACCAATCTTTTCATGCAAGGCTGATAATTCTTTTCTCATCGTCACCCTCAATTCTGCATCTAAGTTCGATAATGGCTCATCAAATAAAAATGCTTTTGGGTCTCTTACAATTGCTCGACCAATTGCAACTCTTTGTCTCTGACCACCCGATAAAGCTTTTGGTTTTCGTTGAAGATAATCTTCAATTTGAAGAAGTTTTGCTGCGCTATTTACTTTTTCTTCAATTGTTTTTTTGTCAATTTTTAAGTTCTCAAGAGAAAATGCCATATTTTTATAAACCGACATATGGGGATATAATGCGTATGATTGAAATACCATTGCAAGACCTCTTTCAGAAGCTGGGATATTACTTACTTCATTTCCTTCAATTAATATTTCTCCTGATGTAATTCTTTCCAACCCAGCAATAATTCTTAACAATGTTGATTTTCCACATCCAGACGGGCCAACTAATACAAGGAATTTTCCACTTTCAACCTTTAAATCAACACCATGAATTACTTCAGTTTGATCATAACTTTTAAATATATTTTTTAATACTATTTCAGTCATCTATCTCTCCTCAACATCGCCTGATGTGGTTCTGCTCTTTGTAATCGCGTAGGTGGCATACCCTTAAGAATTTGTCTTATATCATCCATCATCATTTCTCTAATATTTTTATAAGAAAAATGCATAGCGCCAGCAACATGAGACGTAAATAAAATATTAGACTCTTTTCTAAAAAATGCATCTGAAGGGACTGGTTCCTCTGGAAAAACATCAACTGCTGCTCTAAATTTATTTTTTTCAGCAAGATTAATAAACTCATCAAAATCAAGTACCTCTGCTCTACTCACTAAAATAACTGAGCTATCTTTCTCTATTAATTCTAATTTTTCTTTATTTATAAAGCCTTCATTTTCACTTGTTACTCCAGCAAGTATAAAAATGAATTTATTATTTGATAATAGTTTTTCTAAAGACACACTATCTACACCTTGAGACTCTAAATATTCGTAAGATAGCCATGGATCATAAACAGAAATATTACAATTGAAAGGCTTTAGCAGAGGTAAAAGATTTTTTGCTAAATTTCCAAAACCAATAAAACCTACATTAGAATTAAATAAAGAATATGCTTTTCCATTTCCTTTAATTCCATACTTTTCTTCTGATTTAAGAAACTTATTATAATTTTGTATAGTTCCTCTAGATAAAGCTATTGCATATCCAACGCATGCTTCCGCAACTGCTGGGGCCATAGCTGGCGCTGCAGATAAAACATAAATTCCTTTTTTATGAGCTTCTATGTAATCGATATTTGGTTCCCAATTACATTTTACGTTTATTATTGCTTTTAATTTCTTTGCCTTATCCAATCGTTCTTTAGGCATACTTGTTTGTCCGACGATAATTTCAGTATCTGATAAGTTTTCTTCAACTAAATTATCGGGAGCTCTACTTCCAAAATGTGATACTAATTTTGATATTTTATTTAATTCTTTTTCAACATCTGTTGTAAACACCATTTCTTCATTTCGTGGATATGGGTCAAATATAATTGTAGGTTTAGAATTCATTATTTCATACCTGTACTAGCTATGCCAGTTGTTATAAATTTTTGAAGGTATGTAAAAATTAAAGCAATAGGTAGCAGAGTAACCATAGTCATTGCCAACACATAATTCCATTGACTTGTTAATTCTCCATGAAAAGCATTTAAGGCAATTTGCAAAGTATAAACTTCACTTTTTGAGAGAACAATAAGCGGCCATAAGAAATCGTTCCATCTCCACATAATTGAGAATATTGCTAAAACAGCTATCGCAGGAATTGATAATGGTAACACAATACGCCAATAAATTGCCCACTCACTGGCATGATCCATCCTTGCAGCTTCAATTAGTTCTCTTGGCAAAGTTAACATATATTGCCTTAATAAAAATACACCAGTGGGTGTTGCTGCCCCAGGCAAAATAACCCCCCATAAAGAATTAATCATTCCAAAATTTGCAATAACATAAAAGACAGGTACTAAAATAATTGTAAGAGGAATTAACAAAGTACCAATTACAAAAACAAGAGCTATATTCTTTCCTCTAAACTCATAAATGGAAAGAGCATAAGCTGCCATAGAATTTATTATAAGTGTTATTATTGTAGCAATAACAGTAACGAAAATTGAATTCTTGAAATATAGTAAAAAATTATACTTTCTTAGTGGGTCTAAATAATTGTCCCACTGCACACTAAACTCTCTTATTTTTTCTCTTTTATCAATTGGTATTTTATATTTTTTTTCAGTATCTTTTGGATCTACCATCTTAGAAGTAATTCCAACTCTTTTAATTTCAGCTAACTCTTTTGTACTCCCATCCTCTAATGTTACATTATATAGCGATAGTGGTTTTTCATATCCATCTACTTCAACTTGTATTTGTGAAAGCGGAAGGATAGTTGGTGGGTACTCTTGAATACCTGCAAGAGTTTTAACGGAAGATAATCCCAACCAAATTATTGGACCAAACATTAGAAACACACCTAAGAAGAGATAAAAATAAGAAAAATAATCTGTCCAATGATATTTTTCTTTATATTTTTTTTGGGTAACAATATTTTTAATTAAACTTGCAGTATTGCCCATTTAAATCTCTTGGTGTTTGTTTTCTCTACTTCTTGATAAGTAAAGTTGAATTAAAGTTAAAAGTAATAGCACAACACCTAAAACCATAGATGCTGCAGCAGCAAGACCAAAGTTTTGAACAGATCCTGATGAAGCAAAACCTGTAGTAAAAATGTATTGAACTATTAGCGATGTTGAAGTTCCAGGTCCTCCTCCTGTTAAAACATATATTTCATCAAATGTTTGCACTCCTTTGATAGATGCAAGTATAAACACAACAAGTAGGTTGGGCATTAAAAGAGGTAAGGTTATTCTAAAGAAAGTTCTCTCTCTACTAGTTCCATCCATTTCAGCAGCCTCATATAGATTTGGAGGTATTGCCTGAAGTCCTGCTAATACAATTAATGTATAAAAACCCATATGCGCCCATATTGACACAAAGATACTTGAAGTCATTGCCCATCCAGGATCAGTTAAAAATGAAAATTTGTCTCCACCATTTGCTTCAATAAAAGCATTAAGTATTCCGTTTTTAAGTAATATCCATTGCCATATTAAACCAACTACTACTGGAGATAATAAAACTGGGAAAAAAAATACTGACCTAAAGAAACCTCTTCCTATAATTTTTTTATTTAAAATTACAGCCGTTAATAGTGAAAAGAAAATCATTAAACCAACTTGAAAGATTACAAAAAATATTGTGTTATGAACTCCTCTCCAAAAAAAATCTTCTGTACAGGTATTTGCATTTAAATAATTTTCACAATCAAACAAATAATTGTAGTGTTTGGCCCCAGAAAATTCTCTATTCGCAAATAGTAATTCATCACCACCAGTAACAGAAAAAGCCACATTCACTCCTAGTGGTACGATGACAAATAAACCAAAAAAAAATAAATTAGGTAATAAAAAAATATAAGGCATATTTCTTACACCAACTATTTTTTGTATTGGCCACATTATAATATCAATAGCATGCATTAAAAATGCAAATGGGATATTGAAAACTCTTATGAAGAAATTTTTAATATTAATTCTTATATTTTTCATCTGATTTATTAGAAAAAAAGCTGCTCAAATTGAGCAGCTTCATTATTTATTTAAAAAGAGGATTAACCGCCGTATTTTTCTTTAAGTTGTTTTTCAACATCCTCATCCATTTTAACCCAAGCTTCTTCCAGAGACATCTCTCCAACTATCGCTTGACCTAATCTTGAAATGATTGCATTGAACATAATACGGTTATCTACATGCGCCTGAAGATCAAAAGCAACTTGATCAATTGTAGGTACAGCACCAGCAAAAGTTTCTAGTGCATGTTTTGCATTTGCATCATCTGTTTGATAATCAACAGGTAAATCTAGATGTCCTGGTATTGCAAGAACTTCTCCAATAAATGCACCTAATTGCTCTTTACTTGATAGATAGTCCATTACTCTTCCTACAGCATCATTTGCTGTAAAAGCTAGCAATGCATTTCCACCAGGCATTCCAGTACAAGCAGCAGGCCCACAAGGAGCAGGTACTGCCCACCAGTCAAAGTCATCTCCAACTTCATTAGCAAATCTTCCAATTTGCCAAGATCCACTCATCATAAACACAACTTCAGCTGCATTCCACCAATCATTAGGAGCATGATATTTTGTTCCTGATACGGAACCCCAAAGATCTTTAGACATAGTTCCATCTTGGTGCCAGTCATAAAGCATTTGAGTCATAGCTTTTAGACCATCATCAACTAATTTTGGATCACCGTTTGCATCAAAGTATTGAGCGCCCATAGATACTGCTGGACCAGATACACGGTGACCTGATCTATCCCAAGCCATCGGAATTGGAATATCTAGTTTACTTGCAACTGCATTTGCTGCATCTGCCCATTCTGCCCAAGTTGCACCCGGACCAAGCAGATCAACGCCAGCTTGTTCAAATAAAGTTTTATTTACATAAGGACCTGTAACAGTCATTGTAGAATGAAAACCATGAATTGAGCTTGTGTCTCCTGACTTACGGTACCACTTTAAAAAAGGACCAAAACTATCTTCATAATATTGAGGATTAGCTACATGCGGTGTGATATCAGCATAATATTTATTTAGACCACCTAGATCTGTAACTCTTGCGATATCAGGTCCCTCACCAGCTGCTAATTGAATAGGTAAAGTATTCATAATTGCATCGTAAGGTACGATATCAAGAATAACGTTAATATCTGAGTTAGCTGCATTAAATGCATCTATTTGTCCTTGAATTGGAACATTTTCTTTGTCACCATCACCATACCACATAATTCTTACATCTGTGGCAGCAAAAGAAACTGCAGAAACCAATGTCAGGGAGATTGTAATAGCAGTTACTGAAACTGCTTTAAAAAAATATTTAATCATATTTCCTCCAATTTTTTTTTAACATTAACCAAAATGTTTATTTATACAAGTCAAAAAAAAGGAGGATTTATCTAGAAATTATTGAAATTTAATTGCTAATATGAATTAAACAATTGAAATTATGTATTTAAGTAATAATTTTAATAAATAAACAATTGATAAAAAAATAAAATCTTGTTTTATCAATCTATTCTATTATTAAAAAAAATAATTGTGTAAAATCAAACACTGAATCTTTAATGAAAACTTATACAACTGGTAAATACGTACATATTAAAAAAATATGTAATAATTACAATCATTTAGAGATGCTGGCTATTGATCAGAGACCACCGATTTTCAATATCATTAAACAGAAAAAAAAGAATTACAATTTTGATGATGTTGTTAAGTTTAAAAAACACATATCAGAAAACCTCTCTAAGCATTCTAGTGCAATATTAATGGACCCTGTTTATTCAATTCCAAACCTGATCCATACTAGCAAGAGTAATGGATTAATAGTTACGTTGGAGGATCATACTTTTGCAGAAAAAGGCAAAGGAAGATATTCAAAAAATATAAACAATTGGACAGTTGAAAAAATAAAAAAAATAGGTGGTGATGCAGTAAAAGTACTGGCTTGGTATCGACCTGATGCAGATCAAAAATCAATTAAGCATCAAAAAAAATATATTGAAATGATAGGCAGGCAATGTGAAAAATATGATATACCTTTTTTATTAGAACTATTGGTTTATCCATTTAAAAATGAAACTGGTTACTCTAAAGATTACAAAGAACAACAAAATAAAAATCAAAATCACGTAATAGAAAGTGTTAAAGAATTTTCCAAAGTAAAATACAAGGTTGATATTTTTAAATTAGAAAGTCCCGTAGATAGTAGTAAATTAGAAAATGGTAAATTTACTAAAGCGACTCAAGAAGCATTTAAAAAACTTTCTTTAGCGACTAAGGATATTCCATGGGTCATGCTTTCTTCTGGAATGAGTAAAAAATCTTTTTATAATTGCTTAAAATTAGCCTATAAAAATGGTGCCTCTGGATATCTTGCGGGAAGAACTATTTGGCTAGATGCTTTTAAAGATTATCCAAATTACAAAAAAATTACTCAAAGCTTGAGAAATGAAAGTGCAAATTATATAAAAAAACTAAACACACTTACAAAAAAAAATGCTCAGTCTTTGGATAAGTATTTAGCAAATAAATTAATTCAAAAAAAATCTATAAATTTTAAAAATGTATATAAAGGTTTTTAATGATTGGGTGCTTTAGTTTAGCAAGGGAAACTTTTGATATAGATTTTGCAAAGAAAAAATTAGTAAAAACAAAAAAGTCACTTACAAAACTAAATAAAAAAGTAGTTTTTTTCAATGATTTAATAACCAATGATAAAATTGGTGAAAATGCAATTAAGTACTTTAAAAAAATCAAATGTACAAAATTTATAGTTATTCAATCAACTTTTACGGATGCAAAATTTATTTCTTCTTTTGTTAAAAAATTTAAAAAACCCATAATCTTTATTTCATTTAAAGAAAAAAGATCAGGTGAGCGCTTAAGACTAAATTCTCTTTGTGGAGTAAATTTAGGATTACATGCTTTAATTAAAAGTAAATTTTATTCTAACTTTATTATTTACACTAATAATGAGCAGTCGTTTTCTAGTGAAATATTGAAATTTATCAAAACAAATAATAATTTTACAAAGCAAAATTATTTAAAAAAAGTAAATTTAAAATTAGTTAATAAAAAAAAAATAGTGTTTAAGAAACCAAAGTTAGGTCTTATTGGTGAAAGACCTGAAGGGTTTGATACTTGTGATTTTAATAATGAAGAATTAAAATCAAAATTTAATGCAAATATAATAAAAATAAAATTGCAGAGTTTATTTAATATTTCAAGTAAAGTTGATAAAAAAGAAATCGTTATAACTAAGAAAGATATAAGCAAAAATCTTAAAAACACCAATCAAGTAAATCAAAAAGAATTGAATAAAAGTATATCTCTATTTCATGGTCTTGAAAAAATTCAACAAACACAAAATATAGATGCATTTGCTGTTCGTTGTTGGCCTGAGATGTTTACAGAATATGGTTGTGCTTCTTGCGGACCAATGGCTATGATGAATGAAAATAAAATAAGCTCTGCTTGTGAAGCTGATATACTTGGAAGTTTAACCTGCAACATATTAAATCAATTAAATAATAAACCTTCTTTATTAGTCGATATTGTTGATGTTGATGAAAAAGATAACACTACTGTTTTTTGGCATTGTGGACTTGCCCCTATAAGTATGGCGGAAAAAAATACCCCTAGTGCCACAGTCCACTCAAATAGAAGAAAGCCACTTCTGCATAACTTTGCATTTAAATCAGGTGATATTACAATTTTTCGTGTTTCAAAATCAGAAAATAAACTAAAATTTATCGTAATGAATGGAAAGGTTCTTAAAAGAAAAAACTCTTTTTCAGGAACTTCAGGAGTAATCAGTTTAGGTGACAATACGCATAAGAAAATAAAAAATTTATTTTTAAGTGGTTTGGAGCATCATGTAGGTTTTACTTATGGAGATGTACTTGAAGATATAAAAAGTTTAGGAAGACAATTAAAGATACCGACATATACAATATGACTAATACAATAAAATATGGTGTTATTGGAACTGGCGTTATGGGCCAAGAACATATTCAAAATATTAATATAATTGAGAATGCGGAAGTAGTAGCAATTTGCGACACTAATGAGAATTCAAGAAACCAAGCAAATTCATTAGTGAAGGACTCTACAAAATTTTACAATGATTTAGATGAATTAATAAGTAAAAATATTGCAGATGCATATATTATTGCGACACCAAATTTTACACACATCAATATATTAGAGCGCATTTTAAAAACAAATAAACATTTGTTAATAGAAAAACCTTTATGCACGACAACAGAAGATTGTAAAAAATTTGAATTACTTGCAAAGGATTACTCTAAGATAATCTGGACTGGAATGGAGTACAGATACATGCCTCCAGTAAAGCAATTAATTAAAGAGGTGCATAATAATATAATTGGTAAAATAAAAATGCTCTCTATTCGTGAACATAGATTTCCTTTTTTACATAAAGTAGATGATTGGAATAGATTTTCAGTTAATACCGGTGGAACATTAGTTGAAAAATGTTGTCACTTCTTTGATCTTATGAGACTGGTTATTCAAAGTGAACCAGCTAAAGTTTATGCAAGTGGGAATCAAGATGTTAACCATCTTGAAGAAAAATATGATGGAAAAACCCCAGATATCATTGATAATGCATTTGTAATTGTAGATTTTAAAAATGGTGTTCGAGGAATGCTTGATTTATGTATGTTTGCAGAAAATTCTGAATATCAAGAAGAAATAGTTGCTGTGGGAGACGTAGGCAAAATAGAAACATTTGTACCATCAAGCGCTTCAGGAAGAAACTCATCAGAGGTTAAAATTGCATTAAGGAACGATAATAAAATTATATCAAATAAGGTAGAGGTCGATAATAAAATTTTAGCAGCAGGGCATCATCACGGATCAACCTATTTTGAACATTTAGCATTTATTAAAGCTATTCAACAGAATACAAAACCAGAAGTATCTCTAAGAGACGGATTAATATCAGTTGCAGTAGGTGAGGCTGCTGAAAAATCTATTAGAGAAAACCGAGTTGTATTTATGGAAGAGTTTAAATTATAATTTAAAAAATTCTCTTACTGAATTTGCTATAAAGTCACTCACTCTAATATTTGACTCTTCAGTAACACCAGCAACATGAGGGGTAAGAATGCAGTTAGTATTATCTTTTATATTATTTAAAAAACTTTTTGGTACAGGTTCAGTTTCATAAACATCTAGACCAAATCCAGAAATTAGCTTTTCATCATAAGCTTTGAGTAAATCGTCTTCATTAATTATAGATCCTCTAGAAGAATTAATAATTATTGGTTGCTTTTGCATTTTTTTAAAAGCTTCATAATTTAATAAATTTTTGGTAGTTGAAGTAAGAGGTAAATGTATAGAAATAACATCTGCCTTTTCAAATATTTCATTTATATCAACTAATTTAACATTAAATTCATCTGCAATACTCGGATCAATAAATGGATCATAAGCAATAATTTGAGCATTAAACATTTTAGCCAAGGCGCCGACTTTTTTTGCTATTAAGCCAAAACCCATTAAACCAAAAACCTTACCTTTTAATTCTCTTGAAGAGATTGATGTCCTAGGCCAATTTCCTCGGGAGGTTTCTTGATGCATTAAAGGCACGTTTTTTAATAAAGAAAGTGATGTATTAATTACATATTCAGCAACCGATTCTGCATTCATACCTGTTGCAGGCTGAACATGAATATTATTATTTTTACAATATTCAATATCAATATTATCTAAACCAACTCCCAAGCGTCCAATGAATTTTAAACTCGTTGCATTTTCTAATATTTCTTTATTAACCTGCGTTTTATTTCTAACGATTAATATATCAAAATTACTAATTATTTTTTTTAATTGGTTATGATTTACAGATAGGTTTGTATCAACTGTAATATCAAAATTACTTTTTAGCATTTCTACACTTTTATCTTCCATGAATTCTGTAATTAGTATTTTCATAAAATTATATTTTCCTTACCTGAATTTTTTTTTCAAATTTCTTAACAGATGAATAAGAGGGTAAAGAATAAATACCTCCTTTTTTAGTGCATTTTAATGAAGCAGTGGCAGTTGCTAATTGCATTGACTCCATCACAGAATATTTTTGATGAATAAAGGCAGCAAACGCACCATGAAAAACATCGCCGGCACAATTAGTTTCAACAACTTTAATTTTTGGAGGTTTACAATTAAAAATAATACCATTTTCAATCCAATAAACACCTTCTTTCCCAGCAGTGATCGCATAAAATTTGTTCTTCATTGAGTACATTTTTTTTAATGAACTAATAATAGATTTAATTTTAGTATACTCAAAAGCTCCAGTCTCTGAAAAGATGGGATGTGAAGATAAATCAATTATTTGTTTTACTTTAACGTTTAATTTATAATTATCTAAATCAACAACCTGAACTAAATTCTTTTTTTTACAATTTTTAGCAATATAGAGAGTTGCTTCAATCCACCTTAAATCACTCATATAAGTTGTATTTTTTGCAAATGAAATTTTTGGTAATTTTTTATTATTTAGTAATTTTTTTTCATTAAAAGCTGCAAGAAGTCTTTCACCATAACTATCTTCATAAACATAACTTTGAGATGACTTAGTACCCTTAATAGTAATAATATCTTTGTGTTTAATTTTAAAAGCACTTAACTCACCTTTTAGATACTTAGAAACTTCATCATCACCTATTCTTCCAATAAAAGATGAGTCTAATCCTAGTTTTTTTATAGTAAAACTAGCTACTGCAGCTGATCCACCAAGCCTCTTTTCAATTCCCTCAGCAAGTAATTTGATTGGCTTTTTAGGAAAAGAATTAATTTTGATAATATGATCAAGAAAAATTGAACCAACTGAATAAATCATAGTAGTTTATAAAAAAATTAAAGGTAAGTAACTAAACCTATTTCTTTTCTAAATCGATCTCTTATTGTAACAGCATTAAGAGGTATTGGTTTTATTGGCACATTACCTGGCTTTATTTTTGATATAATAACATAAGAATTATTATTATCATCAAGAGCTTTCTTTAGATTTTCACTAGTTTCTTCACCAGAGCATTCAATAACATTTTTGCAGCCCGCTCCTATTGCTACATCTTTTAAGGATGTTCGCTCATTGGTAAATGTTTTTTGATCTCCTGTAGATCCATAAGACCCATTATCTACTATTAAAAGAGTAAAATTTGAAGGTGCTCTATTACCAATCGTTGCAAGTGTGTTCATGTTCATTAAAACTGAACCGTCACCATCAATACTGATAACGTTTTTATCTATAGCTAAGGAGAGACCTAAACCAATTGAAGAGGCTAAACCCATACTTCCTAACATATAGAAATAATTAGGTCGGTCATTAATCTTATATAATTCTTGAGATGGAAGACCAATATTACAAACAACAAGCTCCTCTTGGATTGTATTTTGCAAAAGATTTAGTAATTCAAATCTATTCATCTTTAATCATCTTTCATTAAATTAAAATTACACAAAACAGCCACTGGACTTTCAATTACTTTAGAGTGGTTAGTAAAAGTAGAAATCTTATCAAGATCTTCTTCTGTATTGCAATGAAGCATTGGGATTCTTAATGTGTTAAGAAGGTCTTCAGTTACACTGGCCATTCCTCCTTGTGCACCTACAGGCTCTCCTGGTGTTCCTCTATAACTGATAAGAAAAACAACAGGCATTTGATATAATTGAAGAAGTGAGACAATAGAATTTACTGAATTACCAATACCGGTGTTTTGCATCATGATGCAAGGCAGCTTATTACCTAAATAAGCACCAGCACATATTCCCATTCCTTCTTCTTCTCTAGGAATTGCTGAATAATAAATATCTTTATCATTCTCTAAAATTGTAATCATATTTGCCAAAAGTTTACATGGAACGCTTAAAAAAAAGTCTGCACCACCTGATTTTAAATTAGTAATAATTTTTTGGCTAATTTTCATAGGTAAAGGTTAATAATATATAGAAACAATAAAACAAGATTTTATTTTTTTAAAAATTGTTACGTAATTTAATTTTTATTTTTGATAAATAATTTTTATTTTTTCTTAATATTGGAGATGGAAAATTTATGTGATTTATAGCATCTGGAAAATGTTGAGGCTCTAAGCACATACCATATTGAAAACCATACGACTTATTATGCTTACCAACATATTTATCTAACATCATATTGCCCGTATAAAACTGAATTCCATGTTGATTGGTAAAATACTCCACACCTAAACCAGTTTTTTTACTATAAATTTTAGCTACATGATTTTCCATTGACAGATCATCCAGAACATAGTTGTGATCAATTCCACCAGAGCTTAGAAATTCTTTGTTAATTAAAAATTTTTTTTGTAAGTCAAATTTTGACCCAACAACATTTAAGAATTTGCCCGTTGGAATAGAATGTTCATCTGTTTCACAAATTGATTTGGAATTAATACATACGACATGGTCTTCATTATTTTGATAACTATCTCCGTGACCATGAAAGTTCCAATAATTATGATTGGTCATATTTACAATTGTATCTTTATCAGAGGTCGCTCCAAAATCTATTAAGAGCTCATTATTATTATTTAATTCGTAAGTAACAGTGCAATCAAGGTTGCCTGGATAATTTTCCTCCATATCTTGTGAAAGATATTTCATTAAACATTTGATAGAGTCTTTTGATTCTTCAATATTTTCTATCTTCCATATTTTTTTATTAAAACCAACCTTACCCCCATGTAAATGATTAGGAGTAACATTTGAATATAGTTGATATTCATTATTATCTATATTAAACTTTGAAGCTCCTATTCTGTTTGCAACTCTTCCAACTATAGTATTAAAATAACCATGGGACTCAAGAACCCCATCGATATTGCCGTAGCCTAACAAAACATCTTCTGTTTTATCTTCTTGCTGATTAATAGGAATATTAACTTCATGAATGTAACCGCCATAAGTATAAAATTTAAAACTAAAATTATTGTCATTATGAATTTCAACTGACTCTATGTTTAGTTGCAATGGATTATCTACTTTATCTATCTTAACTTTCATTATGCTTTTCTTTCTCTGGTTTTAATAAAATTTGTTTGTCGTAAATATATGATAATCCCTCCAGCGACTATAAATAAAGCGCCAGGAAATAATTGATCAACTGGCCATTCTTTAAAGAAAACCCAGCCTAATATTAAAGCAAAGAATATCTCTATATAATCAAAGGGCATTATTTTACTCAGTTCTGCTTTTCTAGAACCATAAATTAATAATAAAACTCCTGAACCACCAGCAAAACCCATTACAAATAATATAAGTAAATCATATAAACTTTTAAAATTTTCCCACATATTAAATGTGATAACTAAAAATATTGCGCAAAAAACTGTTCCAATATTAGCGTAAAGATTAATAAGTGGTACTGGTGTGTCATTTGAAAAATTTAATGCTGTTACTCTAGCAAGAGAATATCCGAAAGCTGCCATTACAGGTAGTAACATATAAAAATTAAAACTCTCAGACCAAGGTTGCATAATAAAAATTATTCCAACAAAACCAGTGAATACAGCTAATGATTTATACCATCCAAATTTTTCACCAAGTAAGGGTATTGCTAATAATGTTATCATCATTGGGCCTGTGTACTCCATTGTTGCAACCAGCGCGTAAGGTAAATAAAGATACGAGGTATATAAACATAGTTGTGCAAAAGACATAATTAGTCCTCGCGCTAAACCAAACCGCCATCTTTTTATTACTAATTTTTTTCCACTAGCATGCCAATCTTTTGAAAAATATAAAACAATAAAACATGGTATCATTCCAAACAGATTCCTAAAAACTGATAATTGTGCAGCTGGATAATCATCTCTAAGATATTTTATGGCGATGCCCATACAGTCTAATAAAAATAATCCTGATAAGGATAGAATTACTGCTATGAATAAATTATTTTTTAACCACAATTTACACCACATCGATCTACCCAATGATCTGGCTCAACTTCCACTAAACCCATTTCTATATTTCCTTCCTTACCATCTGCTGAGGCATGAGGACATCTTGTTCTAAAAACACATCCAGAAGGTGGGTTCATTGCACTTGGTATTTCTCCCTCAAGTTCAATAGCTTTCGATTTATTTTCAGGATCAATAGATGGAATAGATGATAACAATGCTTTAGTATAAGGATGTTTTGGATTAGCAAACAACTCTCTTGATGGAGCCATTTCAACTATGTGACCAAGATACATTACCGCAACAATGTCACAAACGTGGGCCACAACACTTAAATCATGACTTATAAATAAATACGTTAAGTTCAGCTCATGCTGAAGTTGCTTTAAAAGATTTAAAATATCTGCTTGAATAGATACATCTAGTGCAGCAACACTTTCATCGGCAACAATAAATTTTGGATTACTTACTAGAGCTCTTGCAATTGAGATACGCTGACGTTGACCTCCAGAAAAAGCATGGGGAAATCTTCGTAAATGCTCAAGGTTTAATCTGCATTTTGCCGCTATATCTCTAACTCTAGCATCTGTTTCTTCTCTTGAACTTGTTATTCTCATTACTTCTAATGGTTCTGCAATAATATCTCTCACCGTCATTCTTGGACTAAGTGCTGCATAAGGATCTTGAAATATAAGTTGAGCTTTTTTTCTATATTCCTTCATTTCTTTAGATGAAATAGACGTTAAGTCATAATCTCTTTGATCATCATGGAATATTACATTTCCTTGACTAATTTTGTTGGCTCCTAAAATCGCTCTTCCAAGAGTAGTTTTACCCGAACCAGACTCTCCAACTAAACCAAAGAATGATCCTTTTTTAATTTTAATGTTTATATTATTAACAGCTTTTATTTTTTGTTTTTTTGATAAAAAATTCTCTTGGTAATCAAAAGATACAGAGAGATTATTTACTGAAACAATGTTTTCGCTCATTTATTCCCACAATCTACACCACATCGATCTAGCCAATGTCCAGGTTTAACTTCCACTAAACCCATTTTAACTTTACTTTCTTTACCATCTTGTGAAGCATGAGGACATCTTGTTCTAAAAACACATCCTGCTGGTCTATCCAAAGGACTAGGGATATTTCCAGGAATTGGAGTTAATGGTGCATCTAAATTATTGATATCTGGAAGAGCATTTATTAAACCTTTTGTATAAGGATGCATCGGATTTTTTAAAATTTCATTTACCGGACCTTGTTCAACAACACTACCGAGATACATCACCGCCACATCATCAGCCACTTGAGCAATAACACCTAAGTCATGTGTAATAAAAATAACACCCATGTTGAACTCTTTAATAATATCTTTCATTAAATTTATTACTTGCGCTTGGATCGTTACATCTAAAGCAGTTGTAGGCTCATCAGCTAACAACAGTTTAGGCATTGTCGATAATGCCATAGCAATCATTGCGCGCTGTCTCATTCCACCAGATAGCTCAAAGGCATATTGGTTAAATCTTTTTTCTGCATCAGCAATTCCAACTCTATTTAACATGTCTATTGATATGTTTCTTGCCTCTTTTTTGTCTAGAGGTTTATGAAGCATAAGTTGCTCAACCATTTGACTGCCAATTTTAATTGCTGGAGCAAAACTAGCCATGGGCTCTTGAAAAATCATGGAAACTTTTCCACCTCTAATTTTTTTTAAATCATGTTTAGATCTAAATTTGAGAACATTTTCATCATCAATGATTATTTCAGCATTATCATTATAAATAGTATTACCTGGATTAAGTTGCATTATTGATTTAGCTGTGACTGATTTTCCTGACCCTGACTCTCCAACAATTCCTAAGACCTTGCCTTGATCTAGTGTTAAAGAAACATTATCAATTGCTGTTATGCGACCTTCATCAGTATCAAACTTAACATCAAGATTATTTATTTCTAAGAGATGACTCATAAATATTAATTTTTCGTTTTGTGTGGATCAGCCGCATCTCGAAGACCATCTCCGACATAAACAAAAGTTAAGATTAACACAACTAAGAAAAAAACTGGGATAAAATACCATTGGTAGTTTAATAAGACATCTGCCTTTGTAGCATTTTGTAGGAGGACACCTAATGAATTTACAGGTTCTCTTAACCCTAATCCAATAAAGCTTAGAGCGGTTTCTGATAAAAGCATGTATGGAAAACTTATAACCAAATCAACAATGATGTAACTTGTAAAACTTGGTAAAAGATGTCTTATAATTATATGGGTTGATGATGCACCACACATTTGGGCGGCTAAAATATACTCCTGACTTCTCTCACTAAGTAAATGTGTTCGGACACGTCTTGCCAAGGTAGGCCATGAAATTAACCCTAATAAACAGGATATAAAAAAGAAACGTAATTCCGAACTCCATTCTAAAGGAGCAAATGCAGCCAGGCACATAAAAAGAGGTATAGGTGGAACTGTTCGAATTGCATCAGTAAACATCTGCAATAAACTATCTATCCATCCACCATAATAACCAGAGATACCACCAATAACTAAAGAGAGTACAAATGAAATAAAAACACCAAGCGTTCCAACAGCAAGTGATATATAAATTGCACTCAAGGTTCTGCTAAATAAATCTTTTCCTGCTTTGTCCGTTCCAAAAATATGAATACCCCCCTCGTCCACACCAAATAAATGAGTATCAAAAGTGAAACCAGGAATCTTAAAATCTAAAGCCTTACCTGGAAGATTAATATTGTAATTAAAGTATTTATATTCCCAGCCCTTTACAAAAAAATATACATAACGTCTTTTTTCAGTATCTGTTTTATACACCCATCTAAAGTTTGTATCAGCACCTCTATACTTTGTAAGTGTGTGTAAAAAAGGTCTTGGTGAAAAACCATTTTCATCCCAAAACATTGGAATTTGAGGAGCTCCATTTTCGTAATTTTTATCCCTACCTGCAATTGTTGGGTCATATGGAGAGAGAAAACCAGCAAATAAGCTGCAAACAATCATAAACAACAGTATTGAACCTGCAATCATTGCAGATCTGTTTCCAAAGAAACGTGTACGGACCAACTGCATTTGCGTAGCCGTATAATAAGCTTCTTTTTTCTTATTACTAATTTCCACCCATTACTCCTTTCCTTATTCTTGGATCCATAATTGCTAAAATTATATCAGTAACAAAGTTAACAAAAACAATCGTTGCCGTTAGTAAAAAAATAATTGCTCCAGCTAATTGTTGATCATTAGATCTAGCTAGAGCTTCAATAAGTAATGCCCCTGCTTCAGTTAAAATAAGTATTAAAGCAACGATAGGAAGTGCACTAAAAATTCTATTTAAATCAAAACCAATAGAATTAATTACAGGTCCAAGTGAGTGTTTAGCAGGATAACGCCACAATAAACTCATACCAGAAATACCTCTGGCTCTAGCTGCCATAACGTATAATTTATCATTTTCATCTAGCATTAAAGCTCTAACAGTTTGTAATGCAAATGCAGTAGCATTCCACCCTAAAACAAATATGGGGAGCCATGCTCTACTTAAAAAATCTTGTACTCTGTCTAATGACCAAGGAACATTTTCATATTCTTCAGAAAATAAACCTGTCATGGTATCACCGAAATACACTGTCATAAAAAGCATAATACATAAGGCGACTAAAAAATTTGGAAGAGCTATGCCTAAATAACTTATAAATTTTAAAGTCTGATCTAAAGATACATATTTCGTCGAGGCAGAAATAATACCAACAGGTATGGCAATTAAATATGAGAAAACTAATGCGGTTATAGCTATCGTTAAAGATAACATAAACCTTCCACTCAATAATTCATTTATACTAATTCTTAAAATACAACTGTCACCAAAATCTTGTTTAACAGCTATATCTGTTACCCATTTTCCAAATCGATAGAGAAATGGTTTATCTAAACCAAGTCGAATTTTCTCAGCTTCAATATCTTCAAAGGTAATTTGAGAACCCTGAGTATTTTTAAAAGCAAGATAACGTTCAGCACATGTCCCTGGAACTAATTCCATTAAAGAAAAAACGATAAAACAAACTATGAGTAATGTTACAATAGATAAGAAAGCTCTTGTTAATGTAAATTGAATAAAATTAATCATAATTTGTATATTTCTTAATTAATTATTTAGAATAGTTCATAAAAGAAAAGCGGCAATAAAAAATTGCCGCTTTTTTCAAAAAAATTATTACTTTAACTTATTCGTCTAACCACCACTGAGTAGCTAGATATGGGTAAGTTCTGTAATACTCATAAGAAGTAGTTTTGAATTGCGTAAAGTTTTTCAAAGCATTTCTATGATATGTTGGGAATGGTGCTTTTACAGTTCCAATTAACAAAGTTTGTTCTGTTAACATTGTTGTAATTTTTTGACCCCACTCATTTGATTCAGCTGTACCTAATTCATATGATTGGAATTTATCTATTCCATCACTTAAATCATATACCCACTGAGGAGGCTCTACACCGTCTGTGCCGTTACTATCAATGTAAGCAGCCCATAACATACCTTGAGTATGGTTGAAGTAGTTACCAAATGGTGCTTTAAATGTTTCAGGGTTACCTGCAATAATTGCCAATGGTTGGCCTTTATCCCAAGCATGAACATCTAATGCGTTCGAAGATTGTGATCCACGATATTCATCTGGAGTAACTTCTTTGAAGTTAGTTTTTACACCTACATCATTCCACATACGTGCAACTAGTTCAACTTCAACACCACCAATACCTTGAGTAGCATAGTCAATGTTCATAGCAAAAGGTGCTCCATTTGGAAGCTCTCTAAAGCCATCTCCATCAACATCTTTTAGCCCAACTTCATCAAGAAGTGCATTTGCACCATCTGGATCATATTGAGTCATATGCATTTTAATTTCCTCAGGTACAAAATCAGGTGCAGGTGAAATACCTACAAACTGCTCTACAACACCCATACCATAGTATGCAACATCGTTGATTTCATTTCTATCAAGGGCAATAGACATTGCTTGACGGAAACGTATGTCACTATACACTTTACGTTTTTCCATATCTGGATGAGTAACGTTAAAGCTAAATAGTGCAGCACCACAACCTGGGTTAATTTGAAGGCTATATCCACCTGATTCAGCACCATCTAATAATTGAGGTGCAGACTCAAGTTGTACGGATTGAGACTTATAATCAACTTCACCATTAACAAGTTTTAACAACCTGATTTCGTTTTCATTGATGTATCTTTCATTTTGATAATCAATGTAAGGTAGTTGATTTCCAGCAGTATCAACTTGGTGAAAATATGGATTAGCTGCATAAACTCTACCCTCAGTAGTATCTTCAATAGTCATGTAAGCTTCTAAAGAAGGATAAGCTGCATATTCTAAGCCAGCAACAAGATCAGGGTTTCTCAACATTGGAGTTGGAGTATCAGTCCAACCAGAGTTACCATAATAAGCTGCAAGAGCATCCCATCCATTTTCAAAACCTAATGCTTGTGCATTTGCATCAGCATTAGAGTCTATTTCAGGATGAAATTGTTCTAAGAAATGTGCAGGCATGAATGCTTGGTTATAAGACCATGCAAGCGTAGCTAATAAACCTGGGAATGGAGATGGTAAGTTGAATCTTACAGTTGTATCATCAATAACATCTACAGTCATAGGCTCTCCACCAACTAGAAGATATGGATAAGGCTTTTCTCTAATGTTTGTATTCATCATTAGATCTTCATACCAAAACTCTACATCTCTTGCAGTGAATGGTTCACCGTTAGACCACTTATGACCTTTTCTAAGCATAAAGGTTAAAGTTGTAAAATCATCATTCCATTCATAATCTTTAGCAACGTTAGGTACGATTGTTGATAAATCATCTGCGAAACGTACTAAGTTTACGTGACGAGTTGATAACATATCAGAAGTACCAGCTTCAGTTGCGTTTGATAAAAACTTAATTGTACCACCGTATGATCCAATTGAATCATAAGGTACAACAACTAGTGGTTCATCAGGTAAACGATCAGCAACTGCTGCTAAACCTTTGTTACCTTGAATAGTATCGTTAATGCTCACAATATTTGGATTCTCAGCAAACATCATTTTACAGCCAGCTGCACTTTGATATTCTGATAACTCATATTGTTGAGGATATTTTCCACCAGTATGACCATCGCTCATAGTAGAGCCTTCACAATGCCCGTCGGCATATGAACTTACACTCCATAAAACTGTTCCAGCGGAAAACACTAATGTTAAAAGTAATTTTTTAAACATATTATTTTCTCCTTAATTAAGAATAAAAGTTTCGTATTTTTTTTGTATACAATTTTTTCCCATTATCAAAAAAATATATTAGAAATATTAAATTTTTATGTACAAATTGTGTATTTTTTTTGTTGAAAATACAATATCTAGTATGTGAAAATAAACTCTTATGAAAAAATCAAATAAATCAGTCCTATTTATATGTGCTGACCAATGGAGATGGGACTGCTTTGGTTTCATGAAACACAAAAATGCAGTTACTCCTAATTTAGATAAACTAGCAAAAAAAAGTACTGTATTTAAATCTCATTTTACAGGTATTATTCCTTGTGGTCCATCAAGAGCGACAATGCTTACTGGTCTTTATCCTTTCATTCATCGATCTGTTAGAAATGGTGCTCCTCTTGATAAACGTTTTACTAATATTGCCAAAGAAGTTAAAAAAGTTGGTCATGATCCAAAGCTTTTTGGTTATACAGATACAACATGGGATCCTCGTTTTTTAAAGGATGATGATAAAAAAAAATTTACATATGAGTCTCCAATGGAAGGATTTGATCCTATTTGTGACCTTACTTCAGAAAACCCCATCCTTTGGGCAAACTTTTTAAAATCAAAAGGCTATAATATAAAAGATCCAAAAGATTTATATAAAGAAAAAAAACCAAAAGATGGAGAGGGGTATATTTTTAAAGCATGGCATATACCAACTAAACACTCAGACACAACTTTTCTTGCAAACAAAGTTATAAATAATTTAGAAAAAACAACTTCACCTTTTTTTTATCATGTATCTTTTTTAAGACCACATCCCCCAATGTTTGTATCTGAACCTTGGCATAGTCTTATTAATCCAAATGATATTGAGTTACCTAAAGAGCATAGCACATATTTAGAAATGCTTAATGATCATCCCTTTTTAAAAGAAGTAGCAAAAAAATTTATGAATAAAGATTTATATAAGGAAGTTCGGTATAAAGATTTAAATAATCAAGACAAAAAAAATCTAATAGCGGTATATCTTGGAATGTGTGCGGAGGTTGATCATAATATTGGAAGAATTTTAAAAAGCTTAGAACAAAATAATTTACATGAAGATACTCTAATAATCTTCACTAGTGATCATGGAGAATTATTAGGCGAAAATAGAATGTGGGGTAAATTAGGTTGGTGGGACTCATCTTATAGAATACCTCTAATAATTTATAACCCTGGAGAAAAAAATTATGAAATAAGTGATTTCACTGAGTCAGTGGATTTGGCCCCTACAATCCTTGATTGGTTAAAAGCTGATATACCAGTTAATTGGAGTGGTGAATCACTAAAGGATTATACACAAAAAGGTAAAAGAGATTCCATAAAATCTCATGTAATTTTTGAATTTGATTTCAGTGAAAGTCATTATTCACAATTTGTTAAAGAACAAATATTAGCCCCAGAAGAATGTTCCTTAATTTGCATTAGAACAAATAAATGGAAATATGTACATTTTCCAAGTTTACCAGCATTGTTATTCGATCTCGAAAATGATCCTCAGGAGATGAAAAATTTAGCAGAAGATAAAAAATATTATGAAATTAAAAATACATTATTGAGTGAATTATTAAGTCATAGACTTAGACATCAAGATAGACAGCTTTCAAGTTTGCAAGTTTCAAAAGATGGTGTTGTAAGAGTTAATGGACCTCAATCTAGAAAAATGATAAATTAAGTTATGCTTACAACTGTTATAGGGGCCTTTCCTAAACCCTCTTTTTTAAAAATCACAGATTGGTTTAATGCTTCAGGTGGAACGGATACAGCTAATCCTACAAAATTTTATGAAGAAGAAATCAATCGTATGGGATCAGGGGCAGATGAAATTTTTTTTAAAGCAGCTAGGCAAGTAATTTTAGATCAGGAAGAATGTGGCATTGATGTTTTGACCGACGGTGAAGTAAGAAGAGAAAATTATATTCATTATCATTGTCGTCATTTAGAAGGTGTTGATTTTGATACACTTACTGAAAAAGTTGCGAGAACAGGTAACTATAAATGTTGGCTTCCAACGATTACTAATAAGATAAAATCAAAAGAAGAGTTTTTAGTTCGTGAGTGGAAGCAAAATCAATCACTTACATCAAAACCTGTTAAAGTTACTATTCCTGGACCAATGACCATAACTGACACAATAGCCAATACCTATTATGCTTCTGATGAAGAAATGGGTAATGACTTAGCCATTGCTATTAATGTTGAAATTAAAAGGCTTGTCGATGCTGGGTGTAAATTTATTCAAGTTGATGAACCGTTATTTGCAAGAAAACCAGATAATGCTCTTAATTTTGGTATTAAAAATTTAGAAAAATGTTTTGATGGAATAAATCAAAATGGCGTTGAAAAAATAACCCATATTTGTTGTGGATACCCAGATAAATTAGATGCAGTTAATTATCCAAAAGCTCCATTAGATTCCTATAAAAAGATAGCTAAAGCTTTGGATAAATCAATTATTGATACAGTATCTATTGAAGATGCTCATCGGCATAATGATCTAATTTTACTTAAAGACTACAAATATACAAAAATAATTTTTGGATTAATTAAAATAGCAAGTTCTAAAATTGAAACTACTGAAGAAATAGAAGGGAGGATTAATGAGGCATTAAAGTTTATTTCAAAAGATCAATTAATTGCGGCTCCTGATTGTGGGTTAGGCCATTTAAATAGAGAGCTTGCATTAAAAAAACTAAAAATAATGTCTTACGCTGCAAAAAAATTTAATTAGTTTGATTTTTTTCTAAAATATTTCACTGAAATTTGAATTACTCCAAATAGAATTATTAAATAAGATAAAGTTGATAAAGTCCATTTTAAAGAATTTGTTCCTGAGCCTAATGATACAAAATTTTGAGGTATTATACTAGATTGTAAATAACTTTCTAACATTAATATTTCTAGATAATTTTCTGACCAATCACAAATCATTACAAGAATAGGGATAATTAAATAAACGTGCTTATTTTTAAAGAGTAAAGCAATCCAAGAAGTATACATTGTGGTATATATAAATGCAAAAATTATATCCCATATTTTTAAAAATTTACTATAACACAACAGCTGTTCTTTATTTCTACTATCGAAAAATCTTTGGACCATCTCAATGGTATAAGAGAAAGATAAGCCTAAAGAATTTGATCCCACCTCAAGATTAAAACAGCCACTTACACGACTTAAAACTAGCATTATGTATAAGATAAACATTGAAGTAGAAGTTAAAGCTAATGAAAGCATTTTATTATTATTAAAAATAAATTTTACTCTATAAATCATTTGTAAGCGATAACACTTATTATCTCAAACATTATAGATGCTGCGACCATTGAAGTAATATTATTCTTCTGATCTTTGGTAGGCATTAAACATACCACATCTCCACCAATAACATTTTTGTTTTTTACAGATTGAATTAATGCTTTTGCTTCATCTATTGTAAATCCATTAAAACTTGGCTCAATGTTAGAAACAGCTGGAGCAACTGAAGCATCTAAAGAGTCTAAATCGAAAGTAATATAGATTGGATTATCGCCGATTTTTTCAAGAGTCTCATTTATGACTTCTTTAATACCTCTTTTTTTAAATTCTTCCATTGTCACAACATTATATCCAAGATCATAACTTGGTTGTAACCAATCTAAAGTACGTGGGTTTCCGCGCATTCCAATTTGCATACTATTCTGAGGATTTATAATTCCTTGATCTACGAGATAGGCTCCCCAGTGAGCAGCACTTTTTTTAGCTCCCATGAAATGATCAAGTTGACTAAACGTGTCAGTATGAGCATCAATGTGTAAAAAGGATATTTGTTTTCCATTTGTCATTTCTAAATTATTAGAACCTAGACCTTGAAGAATCCCACCTGTAATAGAGTGGTCACCACCTATTGATACTACAGGTTTTTTTGCATTAGCAATTTTTGAGTAGAAACTTGTAATATCTTCTATGCACTTTTCATTATTATTTGCGTGAGGAAGAGCTACATCACCTAAATCGAATATTTTTTTCTTTTTCCATGGATTAATATTAAAATCTAAATGCACGCGTCTTAAACCTGCAGATACATGACGAACTGCTCTTGGACCTAAGTGTTGATCTCTCTCAGTTGTTCCATTTCCTGTGCTGTGTGGCACACCTGCTAGAGCAATATCACATTTAGATAAATCTTTATTATGTTCACATCTAAACAATGTTGGTATTCCCCACCAATACATTGTCTCCATCATTAACTCATCATTTGAGTCAGTCATATAAATTTAATTAATTTATTGCATTACTTGGATCAATAAACTCATAATCCAAATCATCTGCTACCGCTTTGTAAGTAATACTTCCTTGACATACATTTAAACCAGCTAGAAAATTTGCATCACTGTTTAAAGCATCACGGTAGCCATTTTGTGCAAGATTTAAAACGAATGGCAAAGTCGCAGCATTTAAAGCCAAAGTTGAGGTCATTGGAACTCCGCCTGGCATATTTGCAACACAGTAATGCACTACATCATCAATAACAAAAGTTGGATTAGCATGTGTTGTAGGTTTACTTGTTTCAACACAGCCTCCTTGATCAATCGCAACATCGACTATAACAGATCCTCTTTTCATGATTTTAATCATTTCTTTTGAAATTAATTTTGGAGCATTAGCTCCAGGAATTAATACACCACCTATTAGTAAATCTGTTTCAGCAACATACTGTTCTAAATTTATTTCATCTGAAACCAAAGGTATGATTCGATCACCGAATTTCATTTGCAGCTCTTTAAGACGATTTTCTGATTTATCAACAATATGCACTTTAGCCTGCATTCCTGTTGCAATAATTGCAGCATTTTCACCAACAACACCTCCACCTAAAATCAAAACATTACCAGGATTTACACCTGGAGCTCCACCAATTAGCAAACCTCTTCCACCTTGAGGTTTCTCTAAGGAATGTGCGCCTGCCTGTATGGACATTCTTCCTGCAACAGCACTCATTGGTGCAAGTAAGGGCAATCTATTATTTTCATCAGTAACCGTCTCATATGCTATGCAGATTGATTTCGAATCAACTAACCCTTTTGTTAATTCAGGTGCTGCTGAAAGATGAAGGTATGTAAATAACAGTTGATTTTCTCTTAACATGCTTACTTCTTCAGACTGTGGTTCTTTAACCTTAACAATCATATCTGAGTCATTAAAAACATCACCAGCTGTAGGAGCTATATGTGCCCCAGCTTTTTGATAATCATCATTTTCAAAACCCGCACCAAAACCTGCGTTATCCTGAACTAATACTTTATGTCCATGGTTAGTTAATTCTTGAACACTTGATGGAGTTAGTCCTACTCTGGACTCTTGAGCCTTAATTTCAGACGGAACACCAATTTTCATTATTTACCTTTAAAGTAATTAGTTATTCCTAATCTTAGTTTTTCAATTATTTCATCGATATGTTTTTTTTCTGAAATAAACGGAGGGGCAACGATTAAACAATCACCTGTTGCTTTTAAACTCAATCCAGCTGCGAACAATGATTTGAAACAATTATATCCAGCTTTGCCTAAGCGTTCATCCATACGCAGATCAATACCACCCATCATACCGTAACCTCTAATATCTGTTACACCATCGATATCTTTTAGAGTAAATAGCCCTTCTAAAAAATAGGGGGACATTTCTTTTGAGCGATTAATTAAATCTTCTTTTTCAATAATATCTTGCATAGCTAACCCGGCGGCGACTGAACATGGAATACCTGAGTAAGTATAACCATGAAAGAATTCTATAGCCCCATTTGGTGCTGCATCAACCATAGTATCATAAATATGTTCTCTGGAAGCCACCGCTCCAAGAGGTACAACACCATTTGTTACAGCTTTTGCCATTGTTAAAATATCAGGTGTTACTCCAAATGCTTGAGCACCGAATGCTTCACCCATTCTACCCCAACCAGTAATAACTTCATCAAAAATTAACAAGATGCCGTGTTTATCACAAATTTTTCTAAGCTTTTGTAAATATCCTTTTGGGGGAACTAGAGTTCCTGTTGAGCCAGCAACGGGCTCTACTATACATGCAGCAATGTTTTCTCCACCAATATGACCTGCTATACGCTCTAAATCATCTGCAAGATATTCACCAGTTTCAGGTTCCCCTTTTACAAAAGTATTCTCAGGAAGATGCGTATGTCTTAAATGATGAGTGTTTGGCATTAAAATACTTGAGAATGTTTTTCTATTAGCCACCATACCTCCAACTGATATTCCGCCAATGTTCATTCCGTGATATCCTCTTTCACGACCAACAATATGATGTCGATGTCCTTCTCCCTTTGCTTTAAAATAGGCTATGGCAGTTTTAATTGCTGTATCAACAGCAGATGAACCACACATTGTAAAAAATATTTTATTCAAATCATCTGGAGTGTGTTTAGAAATTTTTCTAGCTAACTCAAAAGAACCATTATAACCTTGTTGAAATGGTTGAACATAATCAAGTTGTTCAAGTTGTTTATAAACAGCATCTCTTATTTCTTTTCGACCATGACCAGCAGGACTACAAAATAATCCTGAGCTTGCATCAATTAATTGGTTACCATGATGATCAGTATAATAGACCCCTTCGGCCTTGACCATTAATCTTGGGTTATCTTTAAAATCATGATTGGATGTGAAAGGCATCCAATGTTCTTCGAGTGAATTTGGTAATTCGTTTCTATTTTCTAAGTCCATAATCAATCCCTAATTTGGCAAATTTAACTAAGCCATATATTATCCACATAGCTAATCCAAGAGGAATTCTCTTACAAAAGCTTAATTTCGTAGGAAAAATTGACGCCCTAGTATAGAAGAAAAATTATCAATTATGCTAACATCTAAAGAAGCTAAAATTCCAAATAATTTAATATCAGTAGCCAAAAAAACACCTGGTATGAATGCAGGAATTGTATGTGCCGATCATGAATCCTCGATGGAATCAGCAAAAAAGTCAGTTGAATTAGATCTAATAAAGCCTGTTTTTATAGGTGATAAAAATACCATCAAAGATAAAGCAGAACAAATTAAATGGGATTTAAATCCTTACGAAATAATTCATTCTTCTGATGACAAAGAAGCCGCAATAACTGGAGCTGAACTTGCCCGAGATAATAAAATAAAAATCATGATTAAAGGCAATCTTCATACCGATGTTTTAATGAGAACATACTTAAAAAAAGAATTTGGACTCATTGAGGGAAAAAGATTAAGTCATATTTGGCATATGACTTTATCGGAAAATGATAAACCTCTTTTTATAACTGATGGAGCATTAAATGTTGCACCCAGAGTAGATGTTAAAATGCATATACTTAAAAATGTTATTGATTTTGCTAAACGTATAAATATATCCAAACCAAAAGTTGCAATACTATCAGGAACAGAAGATCCTATTGAAAGTATGCCAAGTTCAATAGAAGCAAAAGAAATAATGGAACGAGCAATTAAAGAAAATATAGAAGCCTATGTTCATGGACCTTTAGCTTTTGACAATGCTGTTTCTCCTCAGGCAGCAGCCATAAAAAATATTTCTAATGAAGTAGCGGGTCAAGCTGATATACTTTTAGTTCCAAATTTAGAGACAGGTAATTCAATATCAAAAATAATGGTATATTTTATGGGAGCTTGTGCAGCAGGTTTTATTGTTGGAGGTAAAGTCCCTGTTGTTGTAACAAGTAGAGCAGATAGTTCATCTTCTCGTATAGCTTCTATTGCAGCTTCAGTTATAGCTGCACAATAGTGAAAAGAAATAAATTTTTAACTGTTGCACTTTTAGCAATAGGAGCAACTTTATTTGGCTCATTTATGGGAGCTGGTGTAAAACTGCTATCCAATGAACTCCACCCAATTATTATTTGCTTTTACCGATGCTTGATGGGGTTAATTATTATTACTCCATTTGTTGCAAGAAATAACTTTAGAGCTCTTCAAACAGATAATATGCATTTGCAAATTTTCAGAGCACTCATCAATATTATTTCGATGATTTGTTGGTTTAGTGCTATTGGGATGATGCATTTTGAAAAGGCTACAGCACTTGGTTTTACAACACCTTTATTCACAACTGTACTTGCAGTTTTAATTCTTGGAGAAGTTATTCGTTTTCATCGTACTGCAGCGCTTTTATTAGGTTTTGTAGGAATTTTAATAATTATACGACCAGGATATATGCCTTTTGAGCTTGGAACTATTTTGATGTTAATTGCATCTTTTAGTTTTTCTTTTGTGCTGATTTTTGTAAAAAAATTATCTGCAACTGATTCAAGTCTTACAATTATTTTTTATCATTTATTATATATGACACCTGCTTTTTTTATTTTATCATTTTTTTATTGGGAAAATATAAACCTGAATCAATTAATAATTTTTATTTTGATGGGTGCTTCAGGATTGCTTTCTCACTGGTGTCTAGCTCAAGCATTTAAAATGTCTGATACGACTTTTGTAATGCCTCTACAGTTTACAAAACTAATTTGGGCTTCACTAATAGGTCTATTTATTTTTTCTGAACAGCCAGATATTTGGACATGGGTTGGAGGAGTGATTATCTTTATTTCTGTTGTCTATATAACTTACCGAGAAGCATTTAAGAAAAAAGGTACCTTAAAGCCCATTCAGGTTGATAGAGCTACAATAAATTAAAATTACTTAATACTATTTAGGCCATTTGATAAATTTATTTCACCTATGTTTTTCGCTTTATTAAATTCCTTAATTCTATCAAAGACATCAACATTGATTTGCCTGTAAATGTCAAGTAAATCGATTAACACCCAGTTTTCTCTAATTAATCCATTTTCAATTCGCCAAAAATCTAAACTACGCATCTCCAGTGGTTGTTTTGATGGAGCTATCCCCATCCATCCATCATTTGTAATTGTTAACCGCATGTTAGGCCAACCTGTTTCACAAACATAATTTCCTTCATGCATCCAATGCGTTTGTAAATCTTCCATACCTTCAAAGGCTAATTTTTCATTTGATGAACCTCCTTTACGATCTGGCATAGCTCGCAAAAAAGGAATTTGATGCCAATGCCTAAAACCAGCTATACCTCTTCCAGTACCAATACCAGCAGGTCCATACCAATTAACTTTTGGGTGCCAGTATTTTTCTAATTCCATAATTTTTGGATCGGGATTACTTGGATGTTTGGATAAGCCATGCAGCATATCAATTACATGGTCTAAATTTTTTTTTCCATCACCACTTATTGATAAGCCATCACCCGTCATTGGAGAAGGTGTACATAAAAAAGCTCCCAATTGAGGAGCCATAGGCCAAGCATTTGCTTGCATCATTAATTCTGGCAAATCCCATATAGACTGCATTTCAATAATTTGATTATTTTCAATTTGGAAAAATTCATGATACCGCATATGAATTAAATTACCAGTTGGAGGAATATCTAAAAATGGTTTTAGAAAAGTTCCCATGTAATTGCCCATGGTACCTATCCAATCTTTTCCTTCAGGCGTAGTTCCTGCCATAACAATCATATCTCTTCTTTCTAAATCAGGGATACTTTCAATTAAGGGCAATAAACATTTAGATAACAAACTATCTAATCCACTAAAAGATCCAAAAGGATGACAAAAATGAATTAAAGAATTATTTGAGAAATATTTTTTTAGAGAATTATTAATTGAGTCTTTATTACAATTTTGTAGAGTAAGTTGATAATCAACAAAATATTTTTTTAATTCTTCTGATTTCATTATTTTGCTGTCCAGCCACCATCTATCATTAATGATGATCCAGTAATCATTGAAGATGCATTTGAAGCTAAATAAACAATGGCTGTTGCAATATCACTTTCAGTGGCAAGTCTTCCGAGTGGTATATTATTAATCATTTCTTTTTTAAATTTTTTATCTTTAAAAAATTTTTTCACCATGGGAGTTTCAACGAATGTCGGGCAGACAGTATTTACTCGAATATTATTTTTTGCTAAATCCAAAGCCATTCCTCGCGTTAATCCCTCAATTCCAAATTTTGTCATATTATATATGCTTCTTTTGGGAGCTCCAACTTTACCAAGCTGAGAAGAAACATTAATAATAGAACCACCAATAGATTTTCTATTTTTTTTCTTGGTCATTACTTTAGCACCCATTTGCGCAACATGAAAAGCTGCTTTCAAATTTAAATCAACGACGTAATCCATGTCTTCTTTATTAATTTTTGTAAAATGTTCAGGTCGGTTAGTACCTGCATTATTAACGATTATATCAAGTGTTGAAATTTGATTGAATACTGATCTTAATTCTTCAAAATTAGAAACATCACAATCGTAAGTTACACATTTTCTTTTTAATTTAATAATTTCTTTATTTACTTTTTCAAGATCACTTTTGGTACGACTTAAAATAATTAAATTTGCTCCCGCTTCTGCTAAAGCAATAGCTGATGCTTTACCAATGCCTTTACCAGCACCTGTTACTAAGGCGGTTTTATTTTTAACTTCAAATTTTTGTAAATACATTTCTTCTATATCAATATTTATTGATAGCTTTGCAACTAATTAAAAATAGAAGTGTCTAATTTCAACATTATTTTAGAACAAAAATCAAAATTATCTTCTTCATGAAATAATCCAGGAAAAGCAATACATGGAACTTTTGCATTATGCGCAGATAGCGCACTTGCTCTAGAATCTTCAATTGCTATACATTCTTTAGGCTCAACATTGAGTATTTTAATTGCCTCGATATAAATATCAGAATGAGGTTTAGGATTTTTTACCATTGTGTTATTACCTACAAAATCAAAATCATCCTTGTTAAAATAATTTTTTAATGCCAAAAAAATAGAGTTAATATTATCTTTTGTAGTAGATGTTACAAATCCTAATTTAAGTTGATTATTTTTTGCATATTCAATTAAATCGATTACACCTTGCCTTGGCATCATTTTTTCAGTCAATAATTTTTGATTAAAAATTTCTGTTTTTCTCTCTCTAATTTGTTGTGCTTGAACTGTTGAGTTATTTTTTTCTGCAAAATCCTCTATTCTTTTTGTACCACCAGATTGTTTAAGCAATAATCTATAATCCTCTTGATCCCAATACCAATCTAGTCCTGCTTCTTTAAAAGCCTCATTAAATGACTCTCTTTGCAATTCTGATGTTTCTATAATAGTCCCAATAGAACCAAAAAATAATGAATTATAAGTCAAATTAACCTTTTACAGATCCTTGAGTTAATCCAGATACTATTTGTTTTTGAAAAAACATAACCAAAATAAATAAAGGTAATGTTATTGATGCAGCAGCAGCAATAGACTCTACTAAATCTGTCATTGTTGTTTCCATATTAAAGTATTGCATAATAGCAGGTACCATAGTTTGCGATTGACCATCAAGTAACAGAGCACATACAAGGTAATCATTATAAGCTAATAAAAAAGAAAAAAGTCCTGTAGTAATAACTCCAGGCCACATTAAAGGCATAATTACCATCCAGAACGCTTGAAAAGGATTACATCCATCTATCTGAGCTGCTTCATCTAGATCTTGAGGAATATTCATAAAAAATGATCTTAACATCCAAATCGTAAAAGGCTGGTTAATTGCAACCAACAGTATAATCACAGCTATTTTTTTTCCATAGAGGCCATAATCTATAAATAGTTCTAAATAACCAGTCACAAGAACTGAATGTGGAAGGGCTCTAAATACTAATGCCGCAACTAACAACCAAAAAGCTATCACAGAACTACTTCTTGATAAAGCGTAGCCTGCAAGAGTGCCTACAGTTAATGAAATTGACACAACACCCAAGGTAACTAAAGCTGTATTTAGAAATTGTATATAAAATTCATTTTCTGACCAAACAGCAACAAAATGTTGAGTAGTAAAGCCTATCAAAGGTTTAGAAAGTATTTTTAAAAAAGGAATATACTCAAAAATATTATTTAGAAAATTTGCAATGTGCGTATTGAAAAATAAAAATAACACTAAAAATAAAGCGATGAAAATTAAGACCAATAATAAAAATGATATTAATTTGTTATTGGTTAGATTATTTATTTTCAAAAAAGAATGTTTACGACTTTTGAAAAATTTAAAATAAATATAAATTGAAAAACACAAAAATATTAAATTTATGAATGAAAGTCCACCTACCTGCTTTAATGTATTAGGGCCAATAATTACATTCAAGGGATTTGAGGCAAAAGAGTCAATAGGTAACTTAATCGACATTATGAAGACCCACAAAAGAGGAAATAGAGCAATAAAAGCCCATAGTATAATAGAAATACCAACTATCACTTTTAAGCTTATCGACAAATTAAATAATTTGCTTTCCATTAATTCTTCTTCTCTTTCTGTTCTCTAAAAACTCTTCGTAAAACAGGAATTAAAATTATTACAATTCCAATCATTGTAAGCATTGATGTTGCTGATGCCCTTCCAATATACCTGCTTCCTGAGTCATCTAGTCTTAAAAAATCATAAGTCATCCATTGAAGTGAGTTTAAAAATCCCTCTGCACCAAAACCGACTATTTCATCATATACCCTATAAGCATCCATTAAATGAATAAGTGTAACAAAAACTATAAGAGGCATTATATGAGGAATGACTATGTATCGAAGTCGCTGAAATCTATTAGCACCATCAACAAAAGCTGCTTCTATTCTGTCTTTATCAACTGTCTGTAAAGCCGCATAAAATATTACAAAAGCAAAGGGAGTTGTGTGCCAAATTCTATAAAACAAAACCAAAAGCTCAATTGACCAAGCTTTAGCAAAAACAGCAATATCTTTATCTAAGATATATTCCAATAAAGAGGTGACTATACCATCACCAATAAATAACCATTTAATTGATAAAGAACCAATAACAGGGGTAATTATGAAGGGTAATAAAGTTATAAAAATTACTGGCCCTTTTAATCTATTTACCAAGTTATTTACACATAGCGCTAAACACATACCAAAAAAAAGAACAAAAGGTAATGTAATAAATGTAAAAGTTATTGTAAATCTTAGAGCTTGATAGAAATCAATAGATTGTATTGCTGACCAAGAGTAACCATTATTTTTAATTATTGAATTTAATTCTTCAAACTGTAAAATATTTTTATAATTTTGCCAACCAACCCATATATTAATTTTAGTCCTATTTCCTTTTTCATCTAGTACGGGAACTTTTAAAATTTCTGTTTTACATCCAAAAGGATCACACTTTTCTCTTTCTACAATCTCTAAAATATCTTGTTTGAAATGAAAACTTTGAAAAAAGACTAAAAATAATGGAATGGCAATAAAAAATACCATCATCATAAATGATGGCATAGTAAAAATTAAAAAAGTTTTTCTGTTCATGAAAAGATACCCTCTACTCTAATTTAAAGTAGAGGGTATTTTAAAGTTTTATAAAAGTCCTTTTTCTGTTGCAGCAGTTATATAATCTGCTTCTATTTTTTCGAGTGTAGCTTTAGCAGTTGCAGCACCAGTTAAATAGTCAGGAAGCACGTTACCTAAAACTCCATGCAAAGTACTCATTTGTGCGGAAGCAGGATAAGGGGCAGCCCCTCCTTTTGCAGTCATAACAGCTCCAATATTTGAAGGCGCTGGATCAAAAGCATTTGAAATCCATGGTGCGGCCTCAGGGCTTGCACCTAAATTTGCAGGATCTAAACCAACCATAGCTAGTTTAAATGCAGCTTCCGCTTCTTCATCAGAAATATTTTTTGCAATAACAACTCCATCCCACCAAAGAGTAGAAGCAGGCTTTCCTCCTTTTTTCGCAGCAGGTGCTGATGCAAATTTAACTAATCCGACAACGCTTGACTCTTCAGCATTATCCATTGCGCCAGCTCTAGAAGCCCATAAATTTGCCATTGCAATTTTACCTTGTTGGAATTGCTGTTGAACGTATGTAGAATCAGAATTCAAATATTCTGGATCCATATATTCAGTAAGTTTTTTTAGCATTTTAAGAGTTTCGTAACCATTTGCATTATTTACAGCAGGCATATTTCCATCAAAGAAAGTATCAGCATAACCTAAATACATGTTTACAAATTCTTCACCCAAATTCCAACCAACTTTAAATGTAGCTCCCAAAGGATAATCTACTACTCCAGCATTTTGAATAACTTTAGCAGCTTTGATCACTTCATCGTAAGTGGTTGGCACGTCAATACCCAGATCATTGAAAATATCTTCTCTGTAAAATAAATGTTGAGCATTTGTCATCATAGCAATTGCCATGACTTGACCATTAATTGTAACCTTTTGGTTATCTTGTAAAGCACCACCATGCTTAGCAATCAAATCATCAAGTGGTCTAGTCAGTCCTGCATCAAGAACTGCAACATTTGTAGATGCAGATACACCCGCTAAGGCATACTGTGATGGATTACTATCAAGTGCTGCAACGATTTTGTCTTTGTATTCTTGATCAAGTGTTGGTGTGTAATTACCACATTCTTCCATAGCACTCGTAACAACTTTCCATGCGTCAAATCCAGAAGTTAGAGATGTTAATGGAACATCGTTTTTATTTTCACAAGCTTTTGCAGAACTTAAACCAACTAAGGAAAAAGATGCAATAACTGAAAATAGTATAAATAATTTTTTCATATGAATCCCCATAATAATTAAAATATTATTGATATTACATATAAATTCAATAAAATGAATAATTATTCAATATATTGAATAAATATTGGTGGAAAAATGAAAAAAAATGCAACTTCTCAAGAAGTAGCTAAATTAGCTGGTGTTTCTCAATCTGCTGTTTCAAGGGGTTTTACAAAGGGTGCCAGCATTTCTAGTAGAACAAAATTAAGGGTTATCGAGGCTGCCAAAAAGTTGGGTTATAAACCTCAGTCCTATTCTGCCAGTACTTCTAATCTAGATGAGGGAGGATTGGTTGGAGTAATTTTGCCATATATTACTAATAGATATTACCCTGAAGTTTTAATCGAATTACACGAGGCATTAAGACACTCAGGGTATAGAGTCTTACTAATCACAACTGATGATGGTGAAGAACTTGATGACAACTTAATACAGCCTAATCTCAAAGAAAAACTCATTGCTATAGTTTCTGCTACAAAGCCGACAGATGCTTTTGTTGAAAATTGTTTAAATAAGCAGATTCAACTCATCGCTTTTAATAGAAATTGGAAAATACCAACTTTAAGTTCAGTAACTTGTGATCATAGATACGGAGGGGAAGCAGCTTCTGAACATTTTATTAATAACGGACACACTAAGATTGGAATTATAGAAGGCCCTAAAGGATCATTTGTAAGTAATGAAAGATGTAAAGGTTTTAAAAATCATATCAAAAATTCTAAAAAAATAAAATTATTTTCTGAAAGAGGAAATTTTACATATGAAGGAGGTTTTGAGTCAACAAAAAAACTTTTGAAAAATGATATTACAGCAGTATTTTGTGCTGATGATATAATGGCATTTGGATGTTTGGATTACATAAAGCAGCACACAAAGTTAAGTGTGCCAAAGCACATAGAAATTATTGGTTATGATGATATATCAACAGCAAATTGGCACTCCTATAATTTAACTACAGTCAGACAACCTATTCAAAAAATGTCTAAACTTATTACGCAAATTATTGATGATAATTTAAAAGACCCTGAATTCGAGCCCATTAATTACTTGCTTCAAGGCAAATTTGTTTATCGCAAAACAACAAGATAGAAATTGTCTAAAATAGTTTTGATTCCAGGATATATGTGTGACAAAAACATATGGGATACACAAATATCTATTTTAAAAAAAAAATATAGTGTTTCCATTCCTTCTCTAAAAAATATTTCTACAGTAGATGATGCTGTACAAAAAATTGTAAACAAAAATAAAAAAAAAATTTCCGTTATTGGTTTTTCAATGGGAGGATTCATTGCAATAAAATTAGCTATCGAGTATCCAGAAATATTAGATAAATTAGTTTTAATAGGTACTAATGCAAGACATATTTCACAAAAAAGAAAGTTGCTTTTAGAAAAGTCATTAATAACCTTAAATAAAAATAACTTTGCAAAATTATTTTATCAAACAAACTATAGTTCCTATTTTGCTGATAAAGATTTGGAAAATTCATCATACCAAAATACTATTTACTCAATGGCTAAAAAATTAGGGTATAAAACTTTTTTAAACCAAACTAATTTGATTGTAAACAGACCCAATCAACTAAAAAAGCTAAATAAGATTGTATCAAAAACTCTAATTATTCGTGGCAAAAACGATAAACTATCCTCAAATATTATGAACAATGAATTAAATAAGAAAATAAAATATTCAGTTTATAAAGAAATTAAAAATTCTTCTCATTTTGTAATGCTAGAGAAGCCAAAAACTTTTAATAAAATTGTTAGTAATTTTTTATTTTAACTCAAATCTTTTTAGACGCTATTTGCGTGCCCTTGACTAACGAAGATAACTGGTCCCATCTTACAGACTTTCTATAATTTGTTTTATTTTATTATAGTTATTAGCAGAAGCAATAGCTCCTGCATTTATTAACTCTTTTTCATCTCTATTTTTATGCCAATGACTACCAGCTGTTAAACCAATAACTTTTACTTTGGCATTTTTGCCAGCATTTACACCTACTACACTGTCTTCTATAATAATTGTTTCATCGATTATAAGGTTATTATCACTAACTGCTTTTAAATAAATATCAGGATGTGGTTTTGGATTATCAACTATATCTAAAGAGTATATGTGAGTCTGATTAAAGTATTTTTCTAGCCCTACTCTTTCAAGTCCATCAATTATTCTATTCTTCATACTGTTAGAACCAATGTACAAATTATGTTTAGATTTTTCTAAAAATTCCTCCACACCAACCACTTTTTTTAATTCTTTTTTATAAATATTAGAGGCAATATTCATAATATTATCAGAAAATTTTTTTTTATCTTTTGGAAAATATTTTTCTGATAAAATATCAATTACTTCAACAGTTGGTTTACCTACTAAATTTGCAAACTCTTTTTCATTTGTTTTTATTTCACTTTCTTGCATATATTTAATAAATGCCTTTAAAATTATAGTTTCACTATCTACAAGAACACCATCAAAATCGAATATAATATTTTTAATCATAAAGCTTTTAACTCAAATCGTTTTAGATGCTATTTGAGTACCCTTAACTAACGAAATTAATTTCTCATAACAAATTTTTTCATCAACTTTTCCAAATCCAGCAAAAGTACTAAAACCACAATCTGTGCCAGCCATAATTTGTTCCTTTGGCACAAAAGTAGAAAATTGTTTTAACCGATCGGCAACAACTTCTGGGTGTTCAACAAAATTTGAAGTCGAGTCAATAACGCCAGGCACAATGACTTTATCTTGTGGTAATTTAATATTTTCAAAAACTTTCCATTCATGTGCATGTCTTGGATTTGAAGATTCAATAAGTAAATATTTTAAATTTGCCTTCAAAATTATTGGTAATATTTTTTCTAAACCAATATCAAAAGTATGTGGACCTTCATAATTACCCCAGCATATATGCATTCTAATAAGTTCAGGAGAAATACCAACTAATGCATTATTAAGAGCTTCTATTTGTACCTCGGCCCTATTTAAAAATTCTTCCTCAGATAAATCCTTATAATTCATATGCCTTGCTAGGGCTAAGTCTGGGCAGTCTAATTGTAAATGTATATTACTATCCGTTATTAATTTATATTCAACTGACATAACTTCAGATAATTTTTCTAAATAAGTATCATCATCTTTATAAAATTTATTTGGCATAAAAACATTTATAACCCCTGGTGAAGCGGCATTCATAAATGCTTTGGAATGATTATTAGAGTTTAAAGAGTCACTTAAATTTTTTATGTCATTCTTCAATGATTGAGTATCTTGAATTTCTAACTCGCTAGTACAACATGGCCTTGTATAAGTTGGAGTTCCTCCGCTATTAGCAATTTTGGTTTTATACTCTGGAAAAGCATCGAGATCAGCTGGCGCTCTTCTTTCACTCTCACCAGAAAAACCTTTTATGCGGTCCTTAACATAAGTAGCATAACTTATCTTGCTCATCTCTCCATCACTTACAACATCAATACCGACATCAAGTTGCCGTTTTACAACTTCATCTACATTTTTTTTTACAGTGTCATTAAAGAGTGATTGATCAATATTTTCTTTTTTATCTTTGGCAAAAAGTAATTCAGATAATTCTGTTGATCGAGGAAGACTTCCAACGTGAGTAGTAAGAATTGAAGAATTCATAAATTAACCAGTTTTCATTAATATCTGCTTCCAGATAATTGTTTCATCAAATAATACCCATTCATTTTTAATTCCACGAGGACCAAATTCAGCATGAGAAATACCCATTACATAAATTGGAGTATTTGAAGGGTTTCCAAAATTCCCTTTACCCGAATGAGACCCCACTAAAGACCATCTTATTGCTGCTTTTTTTGCTTGATCTTTTTCTTCGGTATAACTTATGTGTTCAATTGTGAATTTAGAGTCTGGAAAAGCAGACATAAAAGTATTCCAAAAGGTAGCTACCTCTTCTCTTCCATGCCCAGTAAATCCTCCAGGTTGTTCTTGTTGAATCGCCCTATCATAATTTTTTTCAATAGCATTTTTTTCATTATTAAAAATTTGTTTTAAAATTTTTGCGTATCTTACTCCTATGTTTTCTTTTGAAATATTAGGAGCTATGTATATTCCATCTGCTGGAACATCATTTGGTGTATCTAGATTAAAAGGAACAGCACATTTTTCGATTCCTCCCTCGTCTTGAATTAGCTTATGAGCATATTTTTTAGGGTCAAGTCCAAGCTGCCTAACAATGGCACCCTGATCACGCACTAACCACTCATCATAAACTTGATTATTTCTACATGCACAATCAGCAATAACACGGTAAGATAATTTTTTTCCAGAAGGTTCACCATAAACGCCTAAATTAGTATGGGTTGCTCGAGTAAAAATACGATGTGAAGAGAAGTAACCCTCATCATCATTTCCAATCCAAATCACATCCTCCCCTAATAATTGTCTATCAGGAAATTCTTTTAGTGTAGCATAAGTCGCCTTAACAACGGGTTCAGGACCATAAATAACACCTTGGGGAGATCGAGTTGGCATACCCTTTGCGTAGTATTGATTTATAGATTCAACATCTTTTTCTTCCCAAATCTGGTATGTGATTTTTAAAATGTAATCAGGCAAATCTTTATATTTACTATCAAAACCCTTCATTATTTTCCTATAAATTAATTTTTTTGTCTAACTAAAAAAAGGCTACCCACTTCGTCGCTTATTTGCTTAACACTTCTAATAGAATTTTTAGGTGCAGAAAAGGTATCTCTTGGGCCAATAATTACTTTTTGATCATCACAAGTAATTTCCCATTTGCCATCTAAACAAAGGAATGCCTCAGATTTTTTAGATTGGTAAGAATGAATATGCGCGTCCTTACCTGTAAGCAAGGATAATCCAAATCCAGTATGATGCGGTATATGAGGTTTAAATGTTTTCTCATGAAGACTTAATTCATCTAAATAGTTAATTATAGAATTAGAATTAAAATGTTCATCATCTTCAATATATCTTTGAGAGTCTGAAGATCTGATGACAAATTTTTCAATTTCATCTGATGTGTAATGATCAAATTGGTGAAGATCATTTTCATGAAGAGGTTCTAGTGCTTTTTTTCCTTCGGGGATTTTTTGTTTATCTAAATCGATTAAAGAATTGTCATTTAATAAAACCATACCTGTGTCTTTCGCATCTTTAATGACTTTTGGAGTCCATGTGATAACACCCGGATCATTCTCTCCAAGAACTACGACCATATATGCTTCATCATCACTGATGTTTTGAAACCCTCTAAACATGTTTGTTGGGAATGAGGCAACATCACCTTTGTGAAGGATTACCTCCCCCTCTTTACCATCAGAACCCCAATAAAAACGCCAAGAACCAGAAAAAATTAAAAAAACTTCAGCTGTTGTATGGCTATGCAGACCAGACCCATTCATTGATGCTGCACTTACCGCACCAATATTAAAACCATGAGCTTCTGCTATTTTAACATTCTGTTTGGAATCTTCACTCACACCTGGACCCACGATAGAATAGTTTGATCTATCTTGATGTCCTTTTAATTTTCCCTCGACAAAAGGAACTTTACTTGGAATTAAATCTTCAAATCTAGCTAGTCGAGTATTTATATCTATTGTCATATTATAATTAACTCTTATTTATTCATTTATAATGAATATTATTCATATTATTGAATAAATCAATTCAATAATATATGTGTGATGTGAGTAACTAAAAACAAAAAATGGTAAAAATAGAAAATTTTAACACCGGCCCTAAGGTTAATCCTGATATTGTAAATATCAATTTAGATCCTTCTGAGAATATAAAGAATAAAAAAAAAATAAAACAATTATTAAAAAATATTGTTGAGTCTGATAGCAAAAATTTAGAAAAAAATATTATTAATGCCTATCATCCAAATGCAGAATTAAAATGTTTTCATCCAGTTAACAATATAAGTGGTATTGATGAAATTTATCATAAACTTTGGTTACCAATTAAAAATTCTTTTACTGATTTAGAAAGAAGGGATTGTTTAGTCTTAGGTGGGAGTTTTCAAGATAAAGTATTTGTTTCAACTATAAGTCTTCTAACAGGAACTTATAAAAATTCTTGGTTAGGTATTCCAACAAATAATAAAACAATACATCTGAGGATGTGTGAAGCTCACGAAATTAAGGATGGTAAAATTATTCATTCTCATATTTTATTAGATGTTATGGATTTTATAAGACAAGCTGGATTTTGGCCGATTAATAAATCCAACGGCGCAGAAGGTTTATGGGCAAATTCAATTTCAGGAGATGGTTCTATATTTGAAAATATTGATGAACAATTATCTAAATCATCACTAGAACAAGCTCTTACAATGCAGAGAAGTCTAAATATTAAACCAGAGTGTGATCCAAATGCTGATCATTCGTATGTCAGAGACAAACTTATTAACCATCCTCAAAAAAAATTCTGGCATAAAAAAATGATGTGGTACGGACCAAGTGGTATTGGGACTGCAAGAGGATTAGAAGGTTTTGTTAATCATCATCAACTTCCCTTCCGTATGACATTTAAGAATAGAGATTATTGGAAAATTGGACATTATGTTGAAATTGGAGATGGAAATTATTCTATGACTGGTGGATGGCATAGTATTGATGCGATTCATGGAGCAAAAGACTGGCTTGGTTATGAGCCAACTGGTAAATCAGTAACAATGCGTGTTATGGATTTTTATCATCACCACGAAGGTTTAATTAGAGAGAACTGGGTACCAATTGACATAGTGCACATTCTCAAGCAATTAGATATAGACGTATTTGAATTAATTAAGGAGCAGCAATGACAATTTCATATATCAAAAAAGCAAATAAAACTGCCTCTTCTGATGAGGTTGAAACAAGACAAAAGGTTCAGGACGTTCTCAATGAAATTGAATCTAAAAGAGACGAGGGTATTAAAGCAATTTCTCGCAAGTTTGATAAATATGAAGGTGATGTAATTATTTCTCAAGAAAAAATTGAAGAAGTTATAAAATCATTAGATCAAAAGGTTAAAGATGATGTTCAATTTTCTTATGATAGAGTTCGTAGTTTTGCAGAACATCAATTAAAACATCTTAATAATGATTTTGAAGTTGAATTATCGCCGGGTCTGTTTGCTGGTCAAAAATTAATTCCTGTTAACAGTGTTGGTTGTTATGTTCCTGGTGGAAGATATAATAATATTGCCTCAGCTATAATGAGTATTACTACAGCAAAAGTTGCAGGTGTTAAAAATGTTATTGCTGCTAGTCCTCCAAAAGATGAAAATGGAGCAAACCCAATAATTATATACACAGCTAATTTATGTGGAGCGGATGTAATTATGAATTGTGGGGGTATTGGAGCGATTGGTGCTTTTGCTTATGGATGTTTTGGTAATCCGGAAGTTGATATGATTGTTGGTCCTGGTAATCAGTATGTCGCAGAAGCAAAAAGAATTTTATACGGAAAAGTTGGAATCGATTTATTTGCTGGTCCTACTGAAATTGGAATTATTGCCGATCATACTGCTGATAAAGAAATGATCGCTGTTGATCTTGTCGGTCAAGCAGAGCATGGTCCTAATTCACCTGCATGGCTATACACTACAGATAAGTCATTATGTGATTTTGTGATGAAAAGAGTACCTGAACTTATTGCAGAGTTACCTGAAACATCAAGAAATAATGCAGATGCAGCATGGCGTGATTATGGAGAAGTTGTTCTTTGTGATACTAATGAAGAGTTATGTAAAGTTAGTGATGAGTACGCACCTGAACATTTAGAAGTTCAGGCTGAAAACCTAGATTGGTGGTTACAGAAACTTAAAAATTATGGGTCATTATTTCTCGGTGAAGAAACAACTGTTGCCTACGGTGATAAATGCTCCGGCACAAATCATATACTTCCCACAAAAGGCGCTGCTAAATATACTGGCGGTTTATTTGTAGGAAAATTTATTAAAACTGTAACTTTTCAACGTATGACTAAAGAATCAAACAAAGAAGTAGGTGCAGCCGCAGCTAGAATTTCAAGATTAGAAGGAATGGAAGCGCATGCACGAACAGGCGATGCTCGTTTGAGAAAATATGGTTTTCAAAACTAGATAATTTTATTAACTTGCAAAAAATTAATAATTTGATCTGCTAGTTCTTCAGCATTTGTTGAATTTGTATCTAAAACAAGATCGGGATTTTCTGGTTCTTCATAAGAAGAATCTATACCTGTAAAGTTTTTCAACTCTCCTGCTCTTGCTTTTTTATACAATCCTTTTGGATCTCGCTTTTCACATTCTTCAAGTGAAGTGCTTACAAAAATTTCAAAAAACTCATCTGAAGATAATAGATCTTTAGCCATTTGTCTTTCTGATTTGAAAGGTGAAATAAATGAGACTAATGTTATTAATCCAGCATCAACCATTAGCTTGGATACTTCTGCAACACGACGAATATTTTCTACCCTATCAGTGTCAGTAAATCCTAAATCTTTATTCAATCCATGACGTACGTTATCACCATCTAATAAATAAGTTCGCTTTCCTGCGGTGTGTAATTTTTGTTCTAAAATATTAGCAATTGTTGACTTACCAGAACCTGATAATCCAGTAAACCATACAACACATGGCTTTTGGGAATTTAATTCAGATCGAGTTTTTTTATTAATTGACATTTCATGCCAAGAAATATTGCTAGATCGACGAAGAGCATGATCAATCATGCCTACCCCAATTGTTTTGTTACTATAAGGATCAATTATAACAAAACTTCCTAACTTTTGATTATTAGAATACGAACTAATACCATGCATTTTATCAATGGCCACTTTACAATAAGCAATATCATTTAAATTTAATTTTTTAGAAGCAACTTCTTCAAAAGAATTAACATTTATACTGTGAACTAAATCAGTTATTTTTCCATTAATGTAAGAATTATTAAAACGAAAAATATAATTTCTCTCAGGTAACATAGGTTCTTGATCCATCCAAATTAAATGAGAGGCAAATTGATTTGCTTTCATTATCTGATCATTTTTTGTTGAGAGAATAATATCTCCTCGTGAAATATCTAATTCATCACTTAAGGTTAATGTAATTGCTTGTCCGCTATATGCTTCGCTCAACTCTCCTTGAGGTCCGTAAATATTTTTCACTGAAATTTGCTTATTACTTGATGTTGTGGTTATTAATTCTCCTGTTGAAATTTTTCCATCCGTTATTGTGCCTGAATAACCTCTGAAGTTTGCACTTGATCTATTTACCCATTGAACTGGAAAACTGAATTTATTATCTCGACTCGAATCTAAAACATCAGTTTTCTCTAATGCTTCAATTAGCGTTGGTCCTTTGTACCAATTAGTATTCTCAAATTTTGAAAATATATTATCTCCCTTTAAAGCCGATAATGGAATAAAATTTATTGTAGTAAAAGTAAAATTTGAAATTAATTCTTTGTATTCATCACGGATTGTCTCAAAAACATTTTCATTATAATTTACCAGATCCATCTTATTTATTGCGACAACAATATGTTTAATACCTAAAAGGCTGACAATAAAACTATGTCTTCTTGTTTGCTCTAATACTCCTTTTTGTGCATCTATTAATATTATAGCTACATCAGAATTTGAGGCACCCGTTGCCATATTACGAGTATATTGTTCGTGACCAGGCGTATCAGCAACAATAAATTTACAATTTGATGTCTCAAAATAACGATAAGCCACATCTATTGTGATGCCCTGCTCTCGCTCAGCTTGCAAGCCATCAACAAGCAAAGCTAAATCAATTTCTTTTCCTTGAGTTCCATATTTTTCACTTTCTATTTTTGCTTGATTCATTTGATCAAGAAAAATATTTTGAGAATCAAATAACAGTCTTCCTAATAAAGTCGATTTACCATCATCTACTGATCCACAAGTTAAAATTTTAACTTGTTTCTTTTTATTTTGATCTTGAAAGAATTTATCTAAATCCATCAAAAATAACCTTCTTGTTTCTTTTTTTCCATAGAACCAATTTGATCTTTATCAATTGCTCTACCTTCTCTTTCAGAGTTTTTGCTTTGAATTAATTCTAAAATAATTTCTTCAACTGATTTTGCATTAGACTCAATTGCACCTGTGAGAGGATAACAACCTAATGTTCTAAAACGCACTAACTTATTCTTAATAGTTTCAGATTCTCTGACATCTAGTCTTTTATCATCAACCATAAGAAGAAGATTGTCTCTTTTTATAATTGGACGAATTGCAGCTAAGTATAAAGGAACAATTTCAATTTTTTCTTGATAGATATATTGCCATACATCTAATTCAGTCCAATTTGATAAAGGAAAAACTCTTACACTTTCGCCTTTATCAATTTTTGTATTATATAAATGCCATAATTCTGGTCTTTGGTTTTTAGGATCCCAATGATGATTTTCATCACGAAAAGAAAATATTCTCTCTTTGGCTCTTGATTTTTCTTCATCTCTTCTAGCTCCACCAAATGCAGCGTCAAACTTATATTTATTTAAAGCTTGTTTTAAAGCTTGAGTTTTCATCACATCAGTATGAAGTTTTGACCCATGTGTAATTGGACCTATATTATTTTTTACTCCTTCATCGTTTATGTGCACTATCAAATCTAAATCATTTTTTTTAACTATTTCATCACGAAATTTAATCATTTCTTTAAACTTCCATGTTGTATCTACGTGCAATAATTTAAATGGTAGTTTTCCCGGAGAAAAAGCTTTTAAGGCTAAATGAAGCATTACAGCAGAGTCCTTACCAATCGAATAAAGCATTACTGGATTTTCAAATTCAGATGCCACTTCTCGAATAATATGAATACTTTCAGACTCTAGTTTTGCTAAATGTGATAATTTCATAATATTTAAATTTTAAATTTGCCTATAGCATAAAAGTGAGGATTAAGCAGATCCTCTTTTGTGTTATATTTTATATCAGTATTATCAAATGTTCTAACTTTTCCGCCAGCCTCATTAACTATTATATGTCCAGCAGCTATATCCCATTCTGAAGTTGGACCAAATCGAGGGTATATATCAGCAGAACCTTCAGCAATTAAACAAAATTTATATGAACTTCCTGCTTGAACAATTAACGAATTAGGAAAATTATTTTTTACCCATTCATCAAAATCTTGATTTGAATGAGATCGACTACCTATTACACGTTGAATAATTTTTTGGTTTGATACAAATATTTTTTTTGCTCCATCAAGATTTTTTAGTTCTGAAGTAATATTAATTTTAAAAGATCCAAAATTTTGTTGAGCAAAATACAAAGTAGATTTTGTAGGAACGTATATTACTCCAAGAATTGGTTTATTGTTTTCTATTAAAGCAATATTAACAGTAAATTCACCATTTTTTTTTATAAATTCTTTTGTTCCATCTAAGGGATCAACTAACCAATATTTATTCCATTTTTTTCTTTCATTCCAATTTATAAGAGATTCTTCACTTAAAACTGGAATGCTATTATCTATAACCTCTAATGAACGCAGAATTATTCTATTAGAAGCAATATCTGCTTTGGTTAATGGAGAGAGATCTTTTTTTTGAACTACCTCAATTTTATCATTATAAATTTGAAGAATTTCATCACCAGCAAGTAAAGAAATTTTACAAATTTCAAGCAACAATTCATTATTCTTAATCATTTTAATTTGACATTTATAGAACCTAAATTAGTGTTTTGATAGGTTTTAATGGAAAAAGAAATATACAAAATCATCGATAAAGAAAAGTTAAATGTTGTTAGTGAGTCTATAGAAAAAGCACACGGACTTCCAAATGAGTGTTATTTAAATGGACCTTACGCTAATATTGAGCGTAAAAAAATCTTCGAAGACAAATGGGTTACCATTGGTGTAGCAAGTTCACTTCCAAATCCAGGAGATACTAAGCCATTTGATTTACTAGGTATTCCTCTAATAATAGTAAGAGATAAAAAAAACAAAATTAGAGTTTTTCATAATGTTTGTAGTCATCGAGGATATAAATTAATTCAGGAAAGTTGCTCTCTTAAAAATGTTATGAGATGTCCCTATCATTCCTGGTCATATGACTTTGAAGGAAAACTTGTTGCTACTCCCCATCTTGGAGGTGTAAATAAACATCATCACGTCGATTTTGATAAAACAAAAAGTGGGTTAAAAGAAGTGAGATCGTACATCTGGTTAGATTTAATAATGATAAATATTTCTGAAAATGAATTACCATTTAAAAAGTACATCAAGCCTCTTGAAGATAGATGGTCTTCATTTTGGAGTAAAGAAGATCAACAAATGATTTGTCATGCTAATGATTATGGATATTTTAAATTAGAAGCAAAATGTAATTGGAAGTTTGCAATAGAAAATTACTGTGAGAGTTATCATCTTCCTTTTGTGCATCCTGGTTTAAATGCTTATTCCAAAATTGACGATCACTATCATATTCAGGGTTTGCCCAATCGTTTTGCAGGTCAGGGGACTCTTGTTTATAATCCAAGATTTAAAAATAATGAAAAATTTCCAACTTTTCCTGGCTGGTCAAAAGAAAAAGAAGAACATGCTGAATATGTAGCTTTGTTTCCAAATGTTATGTTAGGAATTCATAAAGATCATTATTATGCTTATTGGTTGGAACCTACTGCACACAATTTTACAATAGAACATATGGAAATTTATTATGTTGGAGAAGAAGCAGCTCGAGGGGATAAATATAAATCACTGAGAAAACAGAATTATGATCAATGGTATAGTATTCAATCAGAAGATTTAAATATTATTGAAGGTATGCAGGAAGGAAGAAATTCTCCAGTTTACAATGGTGGAAATTTTTCACCTGCTCTTGATAACCCAACACATCATTTTAATAAGTGGGTAGCCACCTCATTAATTGATAATGATTTTTCAAAAAATTAAAATAATACATGGTTGATGCTTTATTAGAACCTTTTCAACTAAAAAATCTTCATTTAAAAAACCGTATTATAACTACGAGTCACGAACCAGCATACAATGAAGATGGATTTCCAAAAGACAGATATATAGCCTATCATTTGGAGAGAGCAAAAGGAGGAATAGCTATGACTATGACAGCAGGATCTGCAGTTGTTTCAAAAGATAGCCCTCCTTCGTTTGATAATATTCATGTTTACAAAGATGAAGTAGTTCCTTGGATCAAAAAATTAACTACAGCTATCCATGACCAGGATTGCAAAATAATGATTCAATTAACCCATCTGGGAAGAAGAACGTCTTGGAGTAAAGGAGATTGGCTTCCTTCTGTATCATCTGGAAAACATCGTGAACCAGCACATAAAGCTTTCCCAAAAATTGTAGAAAGTTGGGATATTAAGAGAATTATAAAAGAATATGGTGATGCAGCACAAAGAATGAAAGAAGGTGGTATGGATGGGGTGGAACTTGAAGCCCAAGGTCATCTAATAGGGCAATTTATGTCTCCTTTAACCAATGAATTAGAATCAGAATATGGAGGGAATTTTGAAAACAGATTGCGGTTTACTATTGATGTTCTTTCGGAAATTAGAAAAAAAGTTGGAAAAGAATTTATTGTTGGAATACGTTGTGTCTTTGATGAAGTTGAAGAAGGTGGTATTACAAAATCTGAGGGTTTAGAGACAGCAAAAATTTTATCGAACTCAGGCTTAGTAGATTATCTAAATATTAACCGAGGAAGAATACATACAGATCCAATCTTAACTAAACATATTCCAATACAGGGTATGAGAAGTGCTCCTCATTTAGAATTTGCTGCAGAAATAAAAAAGGAAGTAAACTTACCTATATTTCATGCATCAAAAATTTCCGATGTTGCAACGGCAAGATACGCTATTTCAAATGGCCTAGTTGATATGATTGGTATGACTAGAGGTCATTTAGCTGATCCACACATAGTAAAAAAAATTAAAGAAAAAAGAGAAGATGACATAAGACCATGTGTGGGAGCCACTTTTTGTTTAGATAGGATATATCAAGGAGAAGAAGCATTATGTATTCATAACGCTGTAACTGGAAGAGAATTAAAATTTCCAAACATCATTACTAAATCAAAAACAAAGAAAAGAATTGCTATTGTTGGAGCTGGACCAGGTGGTCTTGAATCGGCAAGAATTGCTTCAGAGAGGGGTCACGAAGTGATTGTTTTTGAAGCAGCACCTGATCCAGGAGGACAAGTAAGACTTTGTGCAAAATCGGACAGAAGAAAAGATATGATGGGAATTATTGACTGGAGGATGGAGCAATGTACAAAAAGAAATGTTAAATTTAATTTTAATGTTTTAGCAGAAAAAAAAGATATTATCGAAGACAAGCCTGATACAATAATAATTGCTACGGGAGGAATACCCAACCTAGAATTGTTTGAAACTAAAACTGAGCTAGAAAATATTTACACAAGTTGGGACATTATTTCAGGAGATATCAAATTATCAGAAAATATTTTAATTTACGATGAAGTAGGTGATCACACTGCGATGCAGTCAGCAGAAATTGCAATTAGTGAAGGCGCTAAAGTTGAATTTATGACACCTGATAGATTGATTTCATCAGAAATTATGGGAATGAATTTAACGCCTTATATAAAAAATTTACAAAATAAAAATATTACCTATTCAATTGCTAAAAGATTATTGGCAGTTTCACTGGAGGGAAATAAACTTAATGCTTTGTTTGGCTCAGATTATGATGAAAAATTTAAATTCAACAAAGTATATGATCAAATATTTGTTAATTATGGAGTTAAACCATTGGATGAATTGTACTTTGACCTTGTAACTGATTCAAAAAATCAAGGAGAAATTGATTACGCTAAGTTTATAAACGGTACCCAACAAAATATTATTAGAAATAATAATAATCATTTTTATCTATTCAGAATTGGTGATGCTGTCTCTTCTCGAAATATCCATGCTGCGATTTATGATGCATTGAGACTTTTAATAAATATTTAATTTTGTGTTACTTAATATCTATTAATTAAATTTATAAATTGCTATAGTAAGATAATTATCAACTTTAAAGTGAGGTTATATGGATGAAGAGTTATTTAAAAAAGGACTAGAAAAAAGAAAGGCAACATTAGGTAAAGAGTACGTTGAAAAAAACCTTGAACAAGCTGATGATTTTACATTACCTTTTCAGAAAGCAATGACAGAATGGTGTTGGGGTTTTGGATGGGGAGACGAAGTCATAGATATGAAAACGCGCTCAATGATGAATTTATCAATGATTGGTGCACTGGGTAAAATGCATGAATGGGAAATACATTGTAGGGGGGCAATAACTAATGGGGTAAATAAAGAGGAAATCAGAGCAATTATTCATGTAATTGGAATTTACTGTGGTGTACCTCAGGCGTTAGAATGTTTTAGAATAGCTAAAAAAGTATTGGGAGAAAATAATTTATAAGAAATTTAAATTATCGTAAAAATATAAAAACCGTAAATAATTAAAAATATAATTCCTGTTAGTTTACCTATTTTATGCCTAACTCTCATTAGTAAAACAAACAATAGAGTTATGAAAAATACAAGCCAAGCATCAAATGTTATTGTTGGTAAATTAAAATGAATAGAGAGCTCTTCAATTCTAAGTTTTCGCTCTAAATTAAAAGGCATTTCTAAATTAGAAAAAAGAGAAGAGATACCCAAAACTCCAAAAACATTATAAATGTTTGAGCCTAATATATTTCCAATTGCAAAATCAGTTTGCTTTTTTAATGCTGCTAGAATACCTGTGACTAACTCAGGAAGAGATGTTCCTATTGCAATAATAGTAATTCCAATTACAGTTTCTGATAAACCAAAATTATTTGCAATATCTGTAGCTCCCAAAATAAATAAATTTGATCCATATATCACTGCAAGCAAACCTAGTATTATCAAAACAGCACATAACCATAATGACATTGATTTATCTGTTTCTTCTTGAAAATCTGCTTTATCTTTCACAAGAATTGAAATTAAGAAAATTGATAAACACAAAAGCATTAATAAACCATCAATCCAAGTTATTGTGCCTCTATAACAAAAAAAAATAAAAATTAATGAAGAAATAATAGCAACGAAATCAGATATATTTTTACTAACATAATAACCTATTTTATGAACTAGTGAAAAAGATGAATCTATAGAAGATTTTACTTCCACAATTGGATTGATCAGAGAAACTACTCCTATTATAAGTAAAATATTAGCAACATTAGAGCCAATAACATTTCCTATAACAATATCTTTAAAGCCAAGATTAATTGACTGAAGTGATGAAGCCAGTTCTGGCAAACTTGTACCTGCTGCAACTATAACAACCCCAATGATAAAAGGAGATACCTTTAAGATATTGGCTAAATTTACTGAACCTCTAATTAATATTTCTGCCCCTAAAATTAAACCAATGAAACCTAAAATTAAATATACATATTCTAACATTAACTACCGTAAATATAGTTAGGAAGCCATAAAGCAATCTGAGGGAATATTACAATTAAGATTAAACCAATCACTTGAATAACCATAAATTGCATCATTCCAATGTAGATATCTTTTAAATCCCATTCAGGCACAACACCTTTTAAGAAATACGCAGATAAGGCGACAGGTGGTGAGAGCCAGGCTGTTTGTAAATTAACTGCAACAAGTATTGCAAACCATATAAGGTTAAATCCTAATCCTTCGATAAGAGGTAAAATAATTGGAACAACAATTAATACAATAGGCACCCATTCCAATGGCCATCCTAATAGAAAAATCATTCCCATAACTATAAATAAAATTAAATATCGATTAACTTCAAGTGAAAGTAAAAAGTCAGTAATCATTGTTGGAGTTCCTAATCGAGCAAAAACTGCACCAAAGAAATTTGAAGCCGCAACTAAGAGCATGATTAAAGCTGTTATCTCTAAAGTTTTAATAAGACCATCTTTTAACTTTTCCAATGTAAGTTTCCTGTAAGCAAGTGCCAAAACAATTGCTCCAAGAGCTCCACATCCAGCTGCTTCTGTAGGGGTAGCTAAGCCTAATAAAATACTTCCAAGAGCAGAAAAAACCAATAAGGCAGGTGGAACAAGTCCCATAAAAAACTCATATAGGACAACTTTAATATCTTTTTCTCTATCTTCCTCTGGAACTACAGGTCCAAGAGAAGGATCTAAGTAACATCGAATAGTTGTATATCCCGCATAAAGAACGGCTAGCATAATTCCCGGTATTATCGCTGCTGCAAAAAGATCCGTAACAGGTATTTCCATAATCGGACCCATTACAACTAACATAATACTCGGAGGAATTAATATACCAAGTGTTCCACCAGCGGTAATTGTGCCAGCAGCTAATCTAACATCATAACCTGATCTATTCATTGATTTAGCAGCCATTATTCCAAGTATAGTTACTGATGCTCCAACTATACCTGTTGCTGCTGCGAAAATTATTGAAACAAAAAGTACTGCATAAAATAGTGAGCCTCTAACTCTGGAGAGCATCATTTGAACTGATGCAAATAATCTTTCCATTAATCCTGCTTGCTCCATCATAATGCCCATAAAAACAAACAGCGGAACGGCGGCTAATGTTTGTTCAGTCATAACCATTGAGAATTGCAATGTCATTAAATAAAATACTAATTTTCCAAAACCTAAGTACCCAAATACAAAACCAAGAAATATTAGAGTGAAAGAAATTGGAAAACCTACAAATATAGAAAATAGCATAACTGCTATTAAAAAAATTCCTAATATCTCTGGACTAATAAAATCAGCTATCATTACTCACCTGGCCATTTGCCCTTCTTCATTGCATAATGACTTTTTAACAATTCAGATATTCCTTGAATTAACAATAAAACAATACCTATCCACAAACACGATTTGATGGGCCACATATATGGCATCCATGCAGTATCCATACCTTTTTCACCACGTTGCATTGACTCAATTACAAAAATTGTTGTCATGTATAAAAAAAATATAAGCCCTGGAAAATAAAAAAATAAGTATAACCAGAAATCAACAATACCTTGAGTCTTTGCTTTAAAATTACGATACAAAAAATCAGCTCTGATATGAACACCTCTTGATAATGCATATCCTGATCCAAGCATAAACATAGCACCATAAAAAAACCTACTCATGTCATAAGCCCAATAAGTTGGAGCTAAAAAAAACTTTCTTGCTATAACTTCATAAGCCATACAAAGAAATAGAGGCACAGTAATCCATGAGACAATTCTGCCAATCATCAAACTAAATTTGTCTATATTAATAATTATTTTATAATTTAAATCAGACATATCAGTTGGTTTTTCAAAATACCCAACTTTTCTCTCTGCAATTAACTCATCTTTTAAATCGTAATCCTGAATATTGTCTGACATTGTTTTGTTTTATAGGAATAAAAGAGCGGAAACTAGTCCGCTCTTTATTTATTTTTTTTTATTTGAGTGTTGCTGCGTGAGCCATACCTAACTTAGCATTAGACATTTGAGCCCCACTCCAGAAAGGAACAGCAATATCAGCAAATTCTTTCATAGAAGTATAAACTTCATTAAAAAATTCATTTTCTTCAGCATTTTTATTTAAAGTTGCTAAAGCTGCTGCCATATACTCAGAAAAATAATCAGTAGGTGTATCATGTAAAATTACACCAGCTTCTTCTGTTAACATTCTAAGTGCTTTTCCATTTTCATAGATTCTATCAGACAAAGTTAGCATCAATGATGCATCAGCTGCTACCTGTAATGAAGCTTTTTCATGATCGGTTAAGCCATCATATGTAGTGCCGTTCATATAAAAATCTGCATTTACAACAACTTGGTGTAAACCTTGAAGATAATAGTGTTTTAATACTTTTTGAAAACCAAATACACTATCAGGTTTTGGACAACACCATTCTGCCGCATCAATTGTGCCAGCTTCAAGAGCAGGAAGAATATCTCCACCACCCATTGCTACTGAAGCAATACCAATATCTTTATAAGTTTGACCTGGTATTCCTGGAGGTGTTCTAAAACGATATTTTCTGAAATCTTCCATGCTATTAATTGGTTCTTTAAACCAACCAAGAGCTTCTGGTCCAACAGGTTGAAGCATAAATCCTTTTATGTCTCTATCCATTTCATCCCAAAGTTGTTCATATAATTCTTTTCCACCAGCAGCATTAAACCAAGATAAAAAAGCAAGGTTATCGATACCTACACCACCACCTGCAACAGGTGATCCAAACAACATTGCAGCAGGATGCTCACCTGACCAATAGTGAGTCCAAGCAAAACCACAATCGATTAAGCCTTTATCAATAGCATCTAGTGTTTCTTTTCCACCAACAACTGTACCAGCTGGCATTATTTCAAATTTTAAAGATCCACCAGTTAACTCCGTTACTCTGTCAGTAAACTCTTCTTTTAATAGTCTTGCTTCATCACTTTTTGCATTCAAAACTGTTTGACACTTAAGTGTTTTAGCTTTTGCAGATACAGTCATAAACCCTAATACAACAACTGTTCCTAAAACTACTGTAAATATTTTTTTCATATTTCCTCCCGAAAATTTTTTTTAGGTCTACCATGCGTAAAACGTTTTACAAAGAGCTTATTGATATAATTTATCTCAAAAAATCTTAATTTATATATTAAATAAAAAAATAAAAATTTTATAATTTAATAAAAAAATAAATAAAATTTTACTGTTAAACACTATGTTATTGAAGTTATTTAATTAAACTCTAATGAATAATTAAGTTATTTAAAATAATTTTATTGGGTTAAGGATACAAATGAATGACCATTTTGACTATGTGATTGTTGGTGCTGGGTCAGCTGGATGTGTTCTCGCGAATCGACTGACTGCAAATCCTCAGATCTCTGTTCTACTTTTAGAAGCAGGGGGCAAAGATACTTATCCATGGATACATATTCCCGTCGGTTATTATAAAACCATGCACAACCCTAAAACTGATTGGTGCTTCAAAACTGAACCTGATGAGTCAATAAATGGAAGATCCATAAATTACCCTCGTGGTAAAACTCTGGGTGGCAGTTCTTCTATTAATGGTCTTTTATATATTAGAGGGCAGTCACAAGATTATGATATTTGGCGTCAACAAGGTAACACAGGATGGGGTTGGGATGATGTGCTCCCTTACTTTATAAAATCTGAAAATCAAGAGAGAGGAAAAAGTGAGTTTCATGGAGTCGGTGGTCCTTTATCAGTTTCAAATATAAGAATTAAACTTGATATCTTAGATGAGTTTCAAAATGCCGCTGAAGAAATGGGTATTCCTAAAATTAATGATTTTAATACTGGTGATAATTTTGGTTGTGATTATTTTCAAGTAACAGAAAAAAATGGTTTACGATGCAGTACTGCTGTAGGTTATCTTAATCCTGCAAAAAAAAGATCGAACTTAAAGGTTGAAGTAAAAGCACATGTTAAGCAAATAAATTTTGAGGGTAAAAAAGCTATCGGTATCTCCTATTGGAAAAATGGTGAATTAATTACCGTGAAGGCTAATAAAGAAGTTATTCTATCTGCTGGCTCAATAGGCTCTCCACATATTCTTCAAACATCAGGTATTGGAGATGAAAATAAATTAAGAGAATTAGGGATCTCAGTTACTCATCATAACTCAAGTGTTGGAAAAAACTTACAAGATCACTTAATGTTACGACCTGTATATAAGGTAAAAAATATCAAAACACTTAACAAAACCATCAATAGTTTTTTTGGAAAAATGATGATTGGAATGGAATTTGTTTTTTTAAGAAAAGGTGTCATGACGATGGGAGCAAGTCAACTTTGTGGTTTTGCCAAAAGTGATGAAAGTAGAGAAACGCCAAATTTACAATTTCATGTTCAACCTATTAGTACTGATAGATTAGGAGGCTCTAATCTTCATAATTTTAATGCCTTTACTCCAACAGTTGCAAATATAAGACCTACGAGCAGAGGAGAAATATCTATCACTTCTAAGGATAATAGAGTTTATCCAAAAATAAAAATGAATTATCTCTCAACTGAAGATGATCGCCAAGTCTCAGCAGCAGGAATAAGATTGGTGAGAAAAATTATTTTTGAAAGTGAAACATTTAAAAAATATCAACCAGAAGAATTCAGACCAGGTATAAATAATCAAAGTGATGAAGAAATTATTCAGGCAGCTAGTGAACATGTACAAACCATTTTTCATCCAGTTGGGACTTGTAAAATGGGGAATGACACAACTTCAGTAGTGAGTGATAAGCTTAAAGTTCATGAGGTTGAAAATTTACGAGTTGTAGATGCTTCAATTATGCCAAACATTACATCAGGCAACACTAATGCACCAACAATAATGATTGCTGAAAAAGCAGCAGATATGATTATCGCAGATCAATGAGTTTATTGAGCGACAGTATCCTGACTATTAATTCCTGCTACTTCAACTGGTGCTTTCATTGCATCTCTTCTAAATGGCTCACCAAGTTCTTGATTTAATATAACTTCGATGAAAGTTGTTATACCATTCATTTGATCTACACAAGAAGCTTTAAGTGCTTCTGTTAACTCTGATTGAGTAGTAACTTTAACACCTTTAAAACCACAAGCATCTGCAATTTTTGCATAACTTAATTTTGGATCAAGCTCTGTACCAATAAAGTTGTTATCATACCAAAGAGTTGTATTTCTTTTCTCTGCTCCCCATTGATAATTTCTGAATATTACCATTGTAATGTTTGGCCATTCTTCTCTGCTACATGAAGTCATTTCACTCATACTAATTCCAAAAGCTCCATCTCCAGAAAAACCAACAACAGGTGTATCTGGACAACCAATTTTTGCTCCTAAAACTGAAGGAAAACCATAACCACATGGTCCAAATAAACCAGGTGCTAAATATTTTCTTCCTTGTTCAAAAGTTGGGTAGGCGTTTCCAATAGCACAGTTGTTTCCAATATCACTGGAAATGATTGCATTATCAGGCAGACCGGCTTGAATAGCTCTCCATGCCATGCGCGGAGACATCCTATCCGGGTCTCTCTCTCGTGAGTCTTTATTCCATGAAGTGCCCTCATCATCCTCTTCATGATCAAGGCTTGTAAGTGTTTGAAGCCAAGAAGATTTAGTTTGATGTATTAGTGCTTTTCTATCTTCTCTTCCATCATCCCCAGCAGTTGATGATAATTGACCAAGAATTTGTTTGGCAACTAATTTAGCATCTCCGCAAATTCCAACTGATATCTTTTTTGCTAGACCAATTCTATCTGAGTTAATATCGACTTGAATAATCTTAGCTTCTTTGGGCCAATAATCAATACCATAACCTGGCAAAGTAGAAAAAGGATTTAATCTTGTGCCTAATGCCAATACGACATCAGCTTTTGAAATTATTTCCATAGCAGCTTTGGATCCATTGTAACCTAGCGGGCCAACTGCAAGTGGATGTTTACCTGGAAAACTATCATTATGCTGATAACCACATGCGACAGGGGCATCTAATTTTTCTGCTATATTTTTACAATCTTCAATTGCATCAGCTAGTACAACACCTGCACCTGATAATATTACTGGAAATTTAGCTTTAGATAAAAGTTCAGCTGCTTCGGTAATTGCTGAAGCACCACCAGCAGGTCTTTCAAACTCTATTATAGATGGTAGTTCAATATCAACAACTTGTGTCCAAAAATCTCTTGGAACATTTATTTGAGCTGGAGCTGATCCTCTTTTTGCTTTTAAGATTACTCTATTTAAAACTTCTGCCATTCTAGATGCATCACGAACCTCTTCTTGATAACAAACCATATCCTTAAATAGATTCATTTGTTCTACTTCTTGGAAACCTCCTTGACCCATTGTCTTATTTGCAGCTTGAGGTGTTACTAAAAGCATAGGTGTGTGATTCCAATATGCTGTCTTAACAGGAGTAACTAAACCTGTAATACCAGGCCCATTTTGGGCAATACACATAGCAATTTTACCAGTTGATCTAGTATAACCGTCAGCAATAAGACCACCATTTGATTCATGAGCAACATCCCAAAAAGTAATACCAGCTTTAGGAAAAAGATCAGAAATTGGCATAAACGCTGATCCAATTATTCCAAATGAGTGTTGTATTCCGTGCATTTGTAGAACTTTTACAAAAGCTTCCTCAGTAGTCATTTTTGCCATCTTCAAATCTCCAATTAATATATTATGTTATCTATTTAGACTTATTTTATATAATTCAAATTTTGGAGTATAATAATTTTAGATCATAATCTAGGAAATTAATAAGATAATGAAAAAAAAAGAGATAAAAACTAATAAAGATCTTAAAAATATTCAGGCCACTCTAAAAGGTCATGAAATTATTAAGTTCATTGCTAAAACACTACCCAATCAACCTGGCGTTTATCAAATGGAAGATGATGAGAGTAATATACTTTATATTGGAAAAGCAAAAAATCTCTCAAAGAGAGTTATTAATTATACAAATTTAAACAACCTCACTCGGCGATTACAGCGGATGGTTAGTCTCACAAAAAAAATGAATTTTTTCGTTACGAATACGGAAATTGAAGCATTACTCCTTGAGTGTAATTTAATTAAAAGACACAAACCACGTTTTAATATTATTTTAAGAGATGATAAATCTTTCCCATATATTCTAATTAATAAAGAACATAAATATCCACGTCTTCAGAAATACCGTGGTTCAAAAAAAATTAAAGGAGATTATTTTGGTCCTTTTGTATCTCCATCGGTTGCTGATTATACATTAATAGCTCTTCAAAAAGCTTTTTTATTAAGAAGTTGTTCTGAGGGTACATTTAATAATAGGTCAAGGCCTTGTCTTTTATTTGATATAAAAAGATGCAGTGGACCATGCGTTAAATATATTGATGAAGATAAATATAAAGAAAGTATTGATGATGCTAAAAAATTTTTAAAAGGTAATACAAAAAAAATTGAAAGAAAATTAGCTTCAAGAATGAAGATTGCAAGTAAAAATCAAATGTTTGAAGAGGCAGGAAGGCTAAGAGACAGAATTAAATCAGTTAATCAAATTCAAAAATATCAATCTGTTTATATAAAAGAAATGAGAAATATTGATATTTTTGCAATTAAAATAAGCGATAATAAAAGTTGTATACATGGTAAGTTTTACAGAAATGGAAGCAACTATGGTAACAAGTCATTTTTTCCTTCTCATGAAGATACTAGTGAAGATAGTGAAATACTTGAATCATTTCTATATCAATTTTATGCAGATAAAGATATTCCTCCAAAAATATTAGTAAACATTGATCAAAATTTTTTTAAAGAAGTTGAAAATACACTTAATAAAAAAAATAAGTCAAAAATAAAAATACTTAAACCTAAATCTGGTGAGAAATTACAACACATTTTACTTGCAGAAAAAAATGCACTTGAAAGCATTAAACTTAAAAAATCTAGCTTGGAAACACATAACTTTGCTTTAATTTCATTATCTAAACTTTTAAAAACAAAGAATGAAATAAAGCGAATAGAAGCTTATGATAACAGTCACACATCTGGAAAAAATTCTGTTGGAGTGATGGTAGTTGCAGATAAAGAAGGGTTAAGCCCAAAAAATTATAGAAAATTTAATATACGTTATGATTTAAAAAATAATAATATTTCTAAAGTTGATGATTATTACATGATGGAAGAAGTACTTACAAGAAGATTGGGTAAAATTGATAAAAAAGATGAATCTCTAATTCCTGATGTCATAATAATTGATGGAGGAAGAGGTCAATATAATAGTGTATTAAAAATTTTAAAAAAATATAATTTAGATAATATTAATTTACTCAGTGTTTCAAAAGGGCCTGAAAGAAATGCTGGTAGAGAAATAATTCATCTAGAAAATCGAAATTTAAATTTGAAACCTAATGATAATTTGCTTAATTTTATACAGAGATTGAGAGATGAAGCCCATCGTTTTGCAATAACTGCACACAGATCAAGAAGATCAAAATCATCAATTAAATCAATATTTGATGAAATAAAAGGAATTGGACCAAAAAGAAAAAAAGATTTACTTTTACATTTTGGCACAATTCAAAAGATTAAATCAGCCTCACTTGAAGATCTGAAACAAATTAAAACAATTCCGTCAAAAAAACTTGAAGAATTGTATGAATTTTTTAATGGCTAATGAGCCAAACTTAATCTAAAAAAAATTTATGAAACTGAATATTTCTAACTTACTTACTTTAGCTCGCGTAATAGTTATCCCATTAATTGTGTTTTGTATTTACATGAACAGTTCTTTCTATGGATGGGCTGCGTTTACGTTATTTTGCATAGCAAGTATTACAGATTATTTTGATGGATATATTGCACGTATTAGAAATGAGGTTACTAATTTTGGAACTTTTCTTGACCCAATAGCAGATAAGTTATTAGTTGCAGCAGTAATTTTAATTTTAACCTCAAAAGAAGTAATTGCTGATTGGGAAACTATTCCAGCTCTAATAATACTATTAAGAGAAATTGCCGTCTCAGGACTTAGAGAATATTTGGCAAAAATAAAAGTAAGTGTTCCTGTATCACGTATAGCTAAAATAAAAACTTCAATGCAATTAATCGCACTTGCCTTTTTAATTCTAAGTGAAAGTGGCATCACAATAATCCCAATAATCTCTATTGGAAAAATTGCACTATGGGGTGCAGGTATATTAACTTTATATACAGGATATGATTATCTTAAATCAGGCTTAAAGCACTTTTAATGAAAATTAAATATTTCGCATGGATAAGAGAATTAACAAAAAATGATGAAGAGTATATAGATTCTAATGAAATACAAAATTTGAACAATTTAAAAGTATTCTTATTAACTAAATATCCAAATTTACAAAAACACTTTGATCAAGAAATTTTAAGATTTGCTGTTAACCAAGAATATGTTGTAGAAAATGTTAATCTTAAAAAGGACGATGAAATTGCACTATTTCCTCCTGTAAGTGGTGGATAATGATTAAAATTCAAAAAGAAGATTTTAATGTTGAGAAAGAAATTAGCTCTATAAAAAAGTTATATTCCAGCATTGGGGCTGTAACTTCTTTTACAGGGTACGTTAGGGACAATAATAATAATACTAATGTGCAATCAATAAATTTAGAAGTATATGAAGAGATGGCATATCAGCAGTTAGAAAAAATTATAAAAAAAGCAAATATTAAATGGAGTCTAATCGATACTTTGATTATTCATCGATATGGGAACCTAAAAGTTAGTGATAAAATAGTTCTTGTTGCTAGTTTTTCTTCACACCGCAAAGACAGTTTTGAGTCATGTAATTTTATAATGGATTATCTGAAAAAAGATGCGCCATTTTGGAAAAATGAATTTTACGATAAAAAAAATGAATGGTTAATTAATACTATTTAGAGGTATTAACAAGCTCACTAAAATCACTCATAAACTTATAAGTGGTTGTATTTTCACCCGTTGTAAAACTTACAGTATCGATTGATCTAATGGGAGTAATTTCTGCTGCAGTACCTGTTAAAAAAGCCTCATCATAGTTTTTAATTTCATCTGGCAATATATGCCTTACTGTAATTTTAAAACCCTGTTCTGTTGCCATTTTAATAACTGCTTGACGCGTGATACCATTTAAAAAACAATCTGGAATAGGTGTATGTATATCATTATCTTTTATAAAAAATATATTTGCTCCAGTGCCTTCAGCTATGTAGCCTCGATAATCTAGCATCAATGCATCATGAAATCCCTTAGACTCTGCAAACTCTTTTGACATTGTGCAAATTATATATGGTCCTGATGCTTTTGCTTCATATGGAGCTGTATCTGGAGCCGGCCTTCTCCATGGAGATGTGATTAACTTAAGTCCAGCTTTTCTATCTTCTATTTTAAAATAAGATGCCCAATCATCCCACACAGCTATAGCAACATTAATGTTTGATTGAGTTGTGGAAATACCCATTTGGTCTCCACCTCTCCAAGCTAGAGGTCTCACATAACAGTCTTTATAATTCATTTTTTTTATTAACTCTTCTTTTGCAGAATTCAATTCTTGCTCAGAATAAGGTATTTGAATACCAATTATTTGTGCAGATTTAAAAAATCTTTTTGTATGCTCTTCAGATTTAAATATTTTTCCATTATAGGCTCTTTCTCCTTCAAATACTGCACTTGCATAATGAAGACCTTGTGAGACAATATGAGAAGTAGCATTTTTCCAAGGAATAAAATTGCCATTCATCCAAATCCAACCTTCCCTATCTTCAAAAGATTTAATCATTTAAACTCCTTCAAGTCTTTTTTTAATGACAATTGAGTATCAGTGATGCATAATTAAGTCAATATGACTGACCTAAAAAATTTAATTTCTCCGTTCTTTTTAAATAATAATGAAATAAAAAAAATTATAGAGCTAATTTTCTTTTCTTACAGGGATTTTACTGCAGGACCAGATAAAGTTTTAGAAAAACTTAATTTTGGCAGAGCTCATCATAGGGTAATTTACTTTGTAGGGAAAAAAAATAATATTACTATTAAAGATCTTCTTGCAGTTTTGAAAATAACAAAGCAAAGTTTGTCTAGGGTTCTAAATCAATTAGTCAAAGAGGGTTTTATAATTGTATCAACTGGCTTAGATAAGAGAACTAAAATTCTTTCATTAACGAATAAAGGCAAAAATCTTGAGAATGAATTATCAAATATTCAAATAAATAAGATAAAAAAAGTTATAAATAATTTTAATTATGAAGACATTAATAGTTTTAAAAAAATTTTGTACGAGATGATAGAAGCAGATAATAAAAAAAAATTTCAAGATTTAAATGAGTGATGATGAAGAAAACTATACTTTTAGTCGATGATGATCAAAGGTTAAGAGATTTACTAAAGGATTATTTAAATGAAAAAAATTTCCAAGTATTTACTTCTGAAGATTTTAATGAAGCTAGAGAAATTTTAAATTTTTTTTTATTTGACCTAATAATTTTGGATAGAATGATGCCAAGTGGTGATGGAATTAATTTAGTTAGTCATATTAAAAAAAATTCAAAGACACCCGTCATAATGTTAACTGCTATGGGTGAAAATAATCAAAAAATAGATGGTTTGAAAACAGGAGCAGATGATTATTTATCAAAACCATTTGAGCCAGAAGAACTATATCTACGTATAAAAAATTTGTTAAAATTATATGAGAATATCAATCAAACAGAATTATTAATAAGTTTTGGAGATAATGTATTTGATACAAAAACTAAATCGCTAAAATTTAATAATGAAGAAGTATATCTTACAGAAGGTGAAAATAATTTATTATTAAAACTTATAAATAATAGAAATAATACTCTATCAAGAGAAGAATTAGCTGAAAAAGATTTTGATGAAAGTGAATTAAGAAAGGTAGATGTTGGAGTCACAAGACTTAGACAAAAAATTGAAAAAATTCCCAAAAAACCCCAGCATATAAAAACTATTAGAGGTCAGGGATATATGCTTGTTTGTAAAGAAATATGATTTTTAAAAAAATAATTCCAGTTTCATTGTTAGGACGCTCAATTATAATAATTTTTGTACCAATATTTTTACTAGTAATTATTACATCAATAATTTTTTATCAAACATCTTGGAATATTATTTCTAAAAGATTAACCGAGTCAGTAGTTGCTGATATTAATGTAATTGTAAAATTAATTAATCAGGGTCTGGAAGTTGAAGCAGTTAGTATTGCTAAAGAAGATTTTAAAATGCAGATTAATATTCAGAAAAATTCTCAGATTAACAATATTATATTTATTGAACAAAGAGGTATATTATCAAAAAGACTTAAACAGGCATTAAACAATATTAAAAAACCTTTTACTTATGATTTAAGTAACATTGACAAAGGAGTAAAGATTGTAATTCAATTAGAAAAAAATTTGCTATTAATTAATGTTGATAAGGATAGGCTTTATAGTGAAACTGCTTTCGTTTTCTTACTGTGGATGATTTTTGCCTCTATTTTATTGCTAATAATATCTTATTTTTTAATGAATAAACAAATAAGACCTCTAAAAAGATTATCGATTATTGCTGAAACTTTCGGCAGAGGATTAGATGCACCAGAGCTACAATCCGCAGGCGCTTCTGAGATTAGACAAACTGCAAATGCATTTAATCAAATGCGGACTCGTATTAAAAGATTTTTGAAACAAAGAACTGATATGCTTGCAGGAGTAAGTCATGACCTAAGAACACCTTTAACCAGAATGAAACTACAGCTTTCACTTTTAAAAAATGAAAAAGCTAAGAAAGAACTTGAGCTTGATATTAATGAGATGACAGCAATGCTTGATAGTTATGTTAGTTTTGTAAGATCTGAAGCTCCTGAACCTATAGAAAGTTTAAATTTAAATAAATTTTTAAAAGAAATTGTTAACAATATAAATAAGGAGAAAATTCAAATAAATTTACATGAAAAAAGTATTGTCCAAACCTCAGCAAGACCTTTACAATTAAAAAGAGCTTTTCAAAATATAATTGATAATTCTATTCGTTACTCAAATAAATTACACATCGAAATTTTGACTAATAATGAAGGATGCTTGATAATATTTCAAGATAATGGGCCAGGCATACCAATAAAAAATTACGAGGATGTTTTCAAACCATTTTTTACTCTCGATCCATCACGCAATAAATTAAAAGGAGAAAGTGGTTTAGGACTTGCAATTACTCGAGATATTGTAAGATCACATGGTGGAGAAATAAGACTAGATGAGTCTAGATTTGGAGGATTAAAGTCAATTATTCAACTACCTATTTAGTAAATTTCTCTTCCATTTGCCACCTTCTTATCTGGGCTAAATAAAATAGGCTCTCCGCTATCATCTGGAAAAGCAAGTACCAAAACTTCAGATATCAAATTACCTATTTGTTTTTGAGGAAAATTTATAACTGCCGCTATCTGTTTTTGAATTAATTGTTCAGGTTTATAATTCTTTGTTAATTGGGCAGAGCTTTTTCTAACGCCAACTTCTTTTCCAAAATCAATTTTTAAAATAATAGAAGGTTTTTTTAATTTATAATTTAATTCTGCAAAAATGATTGTTCCTACTCTAATTTCAGTTTTTAAAAATTCTGAATAGGTAATTTTATCTTTCATAAAAAAAATTTACCTAATTTTTCTGCTTGATCTAAATTTTTATCAAGTGCTGTCATTGTTTTTTCCAAAGATGAATTTGTATCATCCATCCACTGAAAAAAAGTATAAAAATAAACTAGCATTAAACCCTTTAATCTTAATGATCCTTTTAAGCCGTTAACATTATATTTGGATAGTTCAGCTATTATGATCATACTCTCAAGAAAAGATGGGAGTAATTTAATAAAATATTTTGGTTTTTTTTTTAAAACTTTATAAATTTCTAGAAATGCGTATTTATATGACTCCAAAATATCAAATCTTGCCATTAAAACTTCAAATAACATATCTTTAGTTGAAGAGCTTTCAAGAGATTTCATTTTACCAACTAAAATATCATCAACGTATCTATTTATATTTACTAGCAAATCAAATTTAGATTTAATTTTTATTGTTTTAAATTTATTATTTTTAATAACTTCATCTAGAGATAAAACATTCCAAGATTTCTTATTAAGAATTTTTAAAGTTTGTTTAGCAATATCTTTCTCTAATTTGATCATCAATTCTTTCCAAGTTTAGATGCTTTTTTGAATGCGGCTAAAAAAGTATTATACATAATCTTACTAGGGTTAGATTTTTTAAGAACTTTTATTCCAGCCTCTGTTGTGCCTCCTCTAACTGCAATTAAGTTAGCTAAATCATTGGGATTTTTTTTTATCTTTTCCATTAATTTAGCTGATCCTAATATAGTTGATAAAACCATTTCTCTTGATATTTTTTTTGAAAAACCAATTTGTTGTGATGCTTTTTCAAACGCATCAATTATTGTAAAAACATATCCTGGACCACTTCCTGATATTGCTGTAGCCTTATCAATTTGCGTTTCATTTTGAAACCAAATTGTCTTACCAACCAATACAAAAAGGTCATCAATTCTTTTTTTATTTTTCCTAGTAAAATTCTTATTTGATACTAAACAACTAACACCCTCATTTATCAATGCAGGCATATTAGGCATTATCCTAACTATTTGAGAAGAATTATTAATATTATTTTTAAAGAAACTTATTTTTTTTCCTGCAATTATACTACCAATTACAGAGTTTTTTTTAAATTTGAAATTGTGATATTCAGATACTACTTTTTTTGCAATTTGTGGTTTTACTGCAAAAATAATTATATCAAATCTATTTATCTGTATTTGATTTGGTGTTTTATTAAGAAATTTAACTTTTTTTTTATTGTATTTTTTTTTCAATTCATCATAATTGAAAGGATCAACAACGGTAAATGTGTAAGATTTTAAATCGATCCAAGCGCTTAAAAGTGCCGAACCCATATGCCCGCATCCTACTAACAGAACTTTACTCATATATTTATATTTAATTATACTTTTTAAAAAAAAAAAATAGTTTTTTAGGCAGTGCCTATAACTTCAAAGTCTGCAAATACTAATGATTTTATAGGTTGTAAATCATCAAAAATTACTTGTTGAAAGGATGGATAATATTTTTCGCATTCATAAATGGCTATATCTACTAAGTCCTCAAGTTTTTTGTGTAAAAAATCATTATCTGTACTTGAAATTAAAGTATGCCTAAAAGCGGGTATACCGTTTTTACTAGTTATATCAAAATGACCTATCCACAACTTTTCATTTATCAAACCAATTAATTCATATGCCTTAGCGAGTTTAGATTGAGGAAACTTTAAATCAAAAGTAATTGTAAAACTCATTGCTTTAACATTTTCTGACCAGGTAAAATACAATCTATATTGGCACCATTTTGAAGCTATATCGGCGACTAATTCATAATCATCAGCTCTGCTGAAGCTCCATTTTTTTTGATATATTACGTCTTCGACTATATCAATTGGGTTCAAAGGTAAATTTTCTATATCCATACTCTATGTAGTACTAAATTTTATTTTGATACTATATTTAGATACTAGATTTTTCACTCGTTTCGCAAGTCAAATAAAAGTAATATTTTAAAAAAGGTGGATAATTCTTAGTTTTTAGCCTTTTTTTTCTTATTTACAGCTTTTTTCTTTTTAATTATGGGCTTTTTTTGCATTTTTTTTAGTTTTTCGTTTTCTATTATCATTTTTTGAACAATTTTTTTCAAAACATCAAACTCATCTCTCTTTACTAAATTCATTTTATTAATAATTTTATTAACCCTAAGAGAAACAAGGGTTTCTATTTCTTTTTTTAAACCTGAAAACGTACTCATTGCATCAACAGCAATTTTTGATAAGTCAGATAAAATTTTGCTTTTATTAACCATAATATAATAAGTTATTTAAAACATAATGATTTTTATTCAACCCTCAATCAGTCCAGTTATTCTATCATTAGGATTTGTAGACATTCGCTGGTACAGTTTAGCTTATATATTTGCATTCATACTAGGTTCATATTTTATAAAAAAAATTAATAAAATTTCTTACAAAATTATAACTAATGATGAAATTGATAAATTCTTAATATGGGCGGTAATAGGTGTAATTCTAGGTGGTAGGATTGGTTACGTGCTTTTTTATCAAACTAATTTATTCTTTAAAAGACCATCTTACTTGTTGGAAATATGGAATGGTGGGATGTCTTTTCATGGTGGATTGATTGGGATGATTTTATCAATCTATCTCTTCTCTTTTAAGTATAAAATTAGTTTTTTATATTTATCTGATTTAGTATCTTTAGTTGCTCCTATTGGATTATTTCTTGGAAGAATTTCTAATTTTATTAATACTGAACTATATGGAAGGGTAACTGATTTTAATTTTGCAATAATATACCCAACTATTGATAATAATCCTAGGCATCCATCACAATTATATGAAGCATTATTTGAGGGTATTATACTATTTATGATTATGTTAGTTTATTTTAAAAAAAAACCTAAGAGTTATTCTATAGGTAACATAAGCGCTTTATTTCTGATTTTTTATTCTACTTTTAGATTTTTAATTGAGTATTTAAGAGAACCAGATTATCATTTAGGTTTGATTTTCAACTATTTAACTATGGGACAACTTTTATGCGTTCCTCTATTCTTTTTTGGTGTATTAATTTTTATTCGTAAATGAATATTGAAAAATTACTTATCGATAAAATTAATAAAAAAGGAATTATTGATGTTGCTGAATTTATACAAATCAGCCAATTTGAAAATGATGGATATTATTTAACAAATAATCCGATAGGAAAAAAAAATGATTTTATTACTGCCCCAGAAATATCTCAAATGTTTGGAGAAATATTTGCAATATTTCTTATTAATTATTGGGATAGAAAAATCAAAACAAAGTTTAACCTTGTAGAATTAGGTCCTGGTAGAGGAACTTTATTAAAAGATATATTACGTACATCATATATAAATAAACAATTTTTAAGTGCTGCAAGATTAACATTAATAGAAAAAAATAAAAATTTGATGAAACTTCAACAAGATATTCTAAGTAATGACAAAATAGAATGGAGTGAAGAATTTTTAATATCTGACAAAAAAATACCCTCAATAATATATTCAAATGAATTCTTTGATTGTTTTCCAGTTAGGCAATTTTACAAAAAAGAAAAATGGTATGAAAAGTTTATAAAATATGACGACTCAGAGCAAAAATTCTCTTTTGTATCTCAAAAAGTTAATAATCACAAAATTCTAAAAACTTTAGAAAACTTTAATGATGCTAAAGTTGCAGAAATATCTGAACAACGAAAAAAATATTTTAATTTAATTTGTAAATTTTTAAAGAAACACAAGGGAGTTTTTATTACAATTGATTACGGCTACATAAATCCACCAAAATATTTATCTTTACAAACAATATACAATCATAAAAACACGCATTTATTTGAAAATATAGGATGTCAAGATATTACAGCTCATGTCAATTTTGAAGAATTAATATGTTTAGCCAATGAGCATAATTTAAATATAGATTTATTTTGTAATCAAAAAGATTTTTTAATTTCAAATGGTATACAAGAAAGATTAAAAGCATTACAAAAAAATAAAAATGAACAGGTTATTAGAAATTTAGATTTTGACTATAAAAGATTAGTTGATAATTCACAAATGGGGGAAACTTTCAAAGTTTTAGTGATTTCATGTCTTTAAAAAAAAATTATTTTTTTATTAAACAATGCAATGTTAAGCATGGTTTTTTTACTCGTTTAAATGGATTATCTCAAAAACAATACAAATCATTAAACTGCAGCATTTCTAATGGAGATAGTAAGAAAAAAGTAAGTAAAAATAGATTTATTGCTATGAAAAATTTAAATATAGATAAAAAAAAATTAATATTAATTAATCAAACTCATTCATCAAAAGTTATTAGAATTAATAAAAATAATCTAAATAAAAATATTGAGGCAGATGGAATAATAACATCTTTAAATAATGTAGTTTTAGGTGTTTTAACTGCTGATTGTGCTCCTATTTTTATTTATGATAATAAAAACAAATTTGTATGCAATTTACATTCTGGGTGGAAAGGTTCTCTAAATAATATTTCACAAAAAGCCATTCAATTATTTGATAAATATAAAATCAAAAGACAAAATTTAACTGCTATAATAGGTCCCTGTCTTTGTGCTAATAATTATGAGGTTGATAAAAAATTTCAAAGAAAGTTTATTAATAAAGATATTAGATACACTAAATTTTTTCGAAATAAAAATAAGGTAAAATCTTATTTTAATCTTAGGGCATTAATAAATTTTCAGTTGTCAGAATTAGGATTGAAGAAAATATATAATATAAACAGAGATACATACTCTAATGAAAATCTTTTTTTTAGTCATCGACGCACCACACACAAACAAAGAAAAACGACAGGCAGACTAATTAATTTAATATCTTTGACTTAATGGTTGATCTATTTACATTCTTATATATTGATCATAGATATTAAATGAAAATTATTGCCTGCAATAGTAATAAAATCTTAGCTGAGTCAATATGTTCTTACATTGGCGTAAAGTTAGCTAATACCTCCTTAAGAAAATTTGCTGACAGAGAGATTTTTGTAGAAATAAATGAAAACATTAGAGGTGAAGATGTATTTATTATACAATCAACTTCACACCCAGCAAATGATCATCTTATGGAATTACTAATTACTATTGACGCAGCTAAAAGAGGATCAGCAAAAAGAATAACAGCAGTAATTCCTTACTATGGATATGCTCGACAAGATAGAAAAACAGGTCCTAGAACACCAATTACAGCAAAACTAGTAGCAAATTTAATTACATCAGCAGGAGCAGATAGAGTCTTAACAATGGATCTACATGCAGGCCAAATACAAGGTTTTTTTGATATTCCACTTGATAATATTTTTTCAGCCCCACCAATAATTAAAGATATGAAAGAAAAGTTTTCTAAAAATAATGATTTAGTAATTGCTTCACCTGATGTTGGTGGGGTGGTCAGAGCAAGAGCATTTGCAAAACGATTGAATGCTGGACTAGCTATTGCTGACAAAAGAAGAGAAAGAGCAGGAGAGTCAGAGGTAATGAACATAATAGGCGAAGTAAAAGACAAAACCTGTATATTGCTTGATGATATTGCTGATTCTGCAGGCACATTATGCAATGCTGCCAAAGCATTAAAAGAAAATGGTGCCAAAGAAATATACTCATACATAGCTCATGGGGTACTGTCTGGGGAAGCACTTAAAAGAATTGAAAATTCCTCTATTAAAGAATTAGTTCTAACAGACAGTATTGAGGCATCAAAAGAAGTAAAAAATACAAAAAATATTAGACATATTAGCATTGCTCATTTAATGGGGGAGGCTATAAAAAGGATAAACAGTGATTCATCTGTTTCAGCCCTTTTTGATTAACTAGAAATTAAAAATAGGTATGGAAAAGTATAAAGTAATTGAGAGATCAAAAGAATCAGGTTCAAATCATTCTTTACTAAATAAGGGTATGGTTCCTGGTATAGTCTATGGCAAAGGAACTGAGCCTATAAAAATAGCTTTTGAAAATAAAGTTTTACTTAAGTTAATGCATACTGGTTCATTCTATTCTACAATTCTTGATATTGATATTGAAGGTAAAACTGAAAAAGTTTTACCAAAACAACTACAATATCATCCAGTTACAGACAAATTAATACACTTTGATTTTTTAAGAGTACAAAACGATACAAAAGTAACTGTTGAAGTTCCAGTAGAGTTCTTAAGTCAAGATAAATGCCCTGGCTTAAAAAAAGGTGGTGTTTTAAACTTAGTTAGACGTGAAGTTGAACTAAGTTGTAACGCAAATAATATTCCTGATAAACTAAAATTTGACCTCATTAACAGCGAAATTGGT
>CACKNC010000005.1 GCA_902601455.1 uncultured Alphaproteobacteria bacterium | reverse complement strand
AAGACAAAACTTTATTAAAAAAAATAACAAAACAAGAACTAAAACAGATCTTAGAGATTGACAAAATAAGTAACAAAATAGATTGGATATTTAAAAATAAAGTTAAATAACCTTTATTTTTTACAATTAATAACCTATTTACACAATATGCCATTATCAAAAGAAGATTTAGAAAAACATATTAAAGATAGCTTTCCTGACTCAAAAATAAATATTGAAGATTTGAGAGGTGACGGAGACCATTATAGTGCCACTGTTATATCGAAATCTTTTGAAGGGAAATCAAAAATAGAGCAACACAAAATGGTATATGACTCATTAAAAGGAAAGATGGGTAATGAACTTCATGCATTAATGCTAAAAACAAGATCGGAGTAAAAATGGAAGAAAATAATACAGTTGATGTTTCAGAGAATATTAAAAATGAAATTAAATCAAATGATGTAGTTTTATTTATGAAAGGAACTCCAGTTTTTCCAATGTGTGGTTTTTCAGCTGCTACAGTTCAAGTACTATCTGATATTGGTGTGAAGTTTAGCAGTGTAAATGTATTAGATAGTAATGAAATGAGAGAGGGAATCAAAAAATTTTCAGATTGGCCAACTATTCCTCAATTGTATGTCAAAGAAGAATTTATTGGTGGTTGTGACATAGTTAAAGAAATGCATGAGACAGGTGAGCTGCTTGAATTATTTAATAGTAGAGGAATAGAAGTAAAACCATCTTAATTTGAAAAGTAATTTTACCAAGGGCATTTTGTATGCATGTATAGCTGCTATATGGTGGGGAATGCCCCAACCACTTTTTTTTAATGAAATTAAATTTATACCATCACTGGAAGTTGCTATGCATAGGGGGGTTTGGTCATTTTTTGTTCTTTTTTTATCTCTTTTGTTTTTAAAAGGCATTTCTGATTTCATTAATTTATTTAAGTCGATAAGAAATATTATAATCCTAACGATTACCTCTTTATTAATTGCTACAAATTGGTTGGGTTTTATTTACGCTGTTAGTATCGATAAAGTTCAAGATGCCTCTTTAGGTTATTTTCTCACACCTATGATTAGCATAACTCTTGGTTATTTAATTTTAAAAGAAAACTTAAATTTAAAAAAGGTCATATCAGTTTCATTGATGTTAATAGCATGCCTTATACTTTTTTCGACTTCAAATACTTTCCCTTTTCTTGCTTTATTGATAGGAACAACTTGGGGCATATACGGTCTTTTAAGAAAGCAAATTCAAGTTTCTCCAGCTACAGGACTTTTATTTGAATCTGGTTTAATTTCATTGTTTGCAGTACCTTACTTAATATACTTAAACTTTGAAAATATCGGCTTTTTTAGTCTCAATTTTAACTATATTTCAATTATGTTATTTTTTACAGGAATTGTAACAATTATACCTTTATTTTTTTTTAATCTTGGGCTTCGTCATACCACCTTGGGTTTAGCTGGAGTATTATTTTATATTGCACCAAGTTTTCATTTTATCACATCAGTATTTATTCTTAACGAATATATGGAAGTACAAAAACTGATCGCTTTTATAATAATATGGATAGCGGTGAGTATATTTATTTATGATGCAGTTTTAACTTCTAAATTATCTAGAGTAAAATTCGATAACTAAGTTTGGCTCCATTGTAACTGGGTATGGTACATCATGTATTAATGGGGCTCTTAAAAACCTACCTTTAAATTCTTTAATATCAACCTCAATATATTCAGGTATTTCTCTTTCTTGAGAAACAATAGACTCTTGAACAATATTTATTTCATTGCTACCGTCTTTAAGAGAAATCTCATCACCATCTTTAACTGAATATGAAGGTATATTAACTCTTTTGCCATTTACCTTTACATGACCATGGTTAACTAGTTGTCTGGCTGAAAATATTGTAGGTACAAATTTCATTCTATAAACTATAGCATCCAACCTTCTTTCAAGAAGTTCGATCAAAATTTGACTGGTGTCACCTTTTATATTTGATGCTTTAGAAAAAATTCTTCTAAACTGTTTTTCAGTTAAATCTCCATAATAAAATTTAAGTTTTTGTTTAGCAAAGAGCTGATTTCCATAATCAGATTGTTTTTTTCGCAAAGCCATTGCCCCATGTTGTCCAGGTTTTGTATTTCTTTTGTTAAATGGACTTTTTGGTCTGCCCCATAGGTTACAGCCTAATCTTCTATCAATTTTATATTTTGCAGATATTCTTTTTGTCATTAATTAATGGGGTATATAGAGATTAATTTATTGATGTCAAATCCATTATTTCATGATTTTGGCTGTTTTTTTAGCTTTTTATGTATCCCCCACAGCATACGAAGTTCTTTTTTAGATAAGTCAGTTTTATTATAAATAGAATATATATTATCAATCATACTAACTTTCTTTTCTATTGGTTTAAAAAAACCTCTAGAATCAAGATCTTTGACTAAAACATTAATAAAATTAGAAAATTCAAGCTTGCTAATTTTATCAATATTTGAGGTTGAGGTATTTTTGAATAATGTATTACTTGCTTTAAATAACTCATAAGACATTATAGAAACTGCATGAGATAAGTTAAGTGATTTGTTTGTATTATAAGTAGGAATAGTAAATAAAAAATTAGCTAATCTAATATCTTGATTTGACAAACCTGAATTTTCAGGACCAAATAATATAGCCGTATTTTTAAAATCTCTAATTTTTTTTTGTAATATGTTAAAATTATCGTATTTTTTTTTTGTCAAAAATCGTTTTCTATTTGAAGTTGCTATTACTAAATCATAATTAGAAACAGCATCTTCTAAACTTTCATAAACTTTAGCCCTATTAATTATTTTATCAGCATGTTTTGCTGAACTCTCAGCTTTTTTACTTGGCCATCCATCTCTAGGACTAACAATTAATAATTTAGACAATCCAAAGTTATCCATTGCTCTAGCAGCCATTCCAATATTTTCAGAAAGTTGAGGTCTTACAAGAATAATAGTCGGATTTATTTTTTTCAATTTATTTATTTAAATCATTAAATAATTTAAAAGTGATGCTATCAAAGATAGCATTATAAGAAGCATCAATTATATTTGTAGACACACCAACAGTAGTCCAATGCTTTTTAGTATCATCAGTTGATTCTATATGCACTCTTGTGATTGCTCCTGTGCCCTTTTCTGATGACAAGATCATTACTTTATAATCTGTAAGAGTTAAATCTCTTAAAGATGGGTAAAAATCTATTAGAGCTTGTCGTAAAGCACTATCAATAGCGTTCACTGGACCATTTCCAATGCCTACTGTCAATTTTTCTTCATTCTTTACATCTAATTGCACTGTAGCTTCAGACTCAGTAACTAATTCTCCTTTTGCATTCCATCTTCTTTCATCAGTAACTCTAAATTTATTAAGATTAAAATATTCTTTTATTTGTCCAACATGCCTTCTAACAAGTAGTTCGAAACTAGCTAATGCAGTATCATAGCTAAAACCCTCAGTTTCTTTTTGTTTTATTAGTTCTAGTATTTGATTAATCTTTTCACTGTCTATATCAATTTTTAATTTATTTAGTTGGCTAATTAAATTAGCCTTTCCCGCCTGATCTGAAATAATTACATTTCTTGAGTTTCCAACTAAATCTGGATCTATATGTTCATAGGTAGAGGGATCTTTAGCTACAGCAGAAGCATGCAATCCTCCTTTATGCGAAAATGCATTTTCTCCAACATATGGTGCATTCTTAATTTTTGGTTCGTTTAATAACTCACTCAACGTATTTGATATTTTTGTTAAAGATTTAAGATTTTTATCTTCAATGTTTGTATGAAAATCTGTTTTTAATACCAATGAAGGAATTAATGATACTAAATTTGTATTTCCACATCTTTCTCCCAAACCGTTAATTGTTCCCTGAACATGTCTGACGCCAGCATTAATTGCAGCTAAAGCATTAGCTACTCCATTTTCAGTATCATTATGAGCATGAATGCCTAATTTTTCTGCAGGGATAGTTTTTTTAACTTCCTCAATTATATTAGAAATTTCATTTGGCAGCGTTCCACCATTAGTATCACATAGTACAATCCATCTTGCAGAAGATTTATACGCAGCATTTAAACATTTTAACGCGTATTCTTTATTATTTTTAAAACCGTCAAAAAAATGCTCAGCGTCATATATCGCCTCTTTATTTTTTGAATTTAAATAATTAAAACTATCTTCGAGCATTAAAAGGTTTTCATCTTCAGAAATACCTAAAGCGCTTTTAACTTGAAAAGATGATGATTTTCCTACAAGACAAATTGTAGAAGCATTACTATTTACTAGAGCATTTAAACCAGGATCATTATCAGCACTTCTTCCTGGTCTCCGCGTCATTCCAAATGCAGTAAATTTTGATTTGGAAAAATTTAAATCACGGGAGAAGAAATCATTATCTGTTGGGTTTGCACCTGGCCACCCTCCCTCAATATAATCAACACCTAATTCATCAAGACTTTTAGCAATTGTCATTTTATCACTTACAGAAAAATTTACCCCTGTAGTTTGCTGACCATCTCTTAAAGTGGTATCAAAAATATAAATTTTATTTTCTTCACTCATATTAAAATTAGCTAATAGACAAATAAATAATTTTTTCTATATTTTTCCAAATTTCCTAAGTAATGTCTGTTTGTCTAGTAATGGTAGAAAGTTTTTCAGCTCAGGCCCCTTTTCTTTTCCAGTTAAAATTAACCTTAATGGCATATACAATTCTTTACCTTTTAATCCCGTTTTAGCATTTATAGCTTTAGTCCAACTATCCCATGTTTCATATGTGAATGGATCTTCAGGAATACATTCTACCGCAGCGGAGATTAAAGTGTCTTGAATTTCATAGTTTTTTATATCTATAATAATTTCAATTGTTTTTAACCAATTTTCAATATCTTTTAAATAATCAATATTATTTTGTGAAAATTTCCAGAGCTTTTTTAAGTCAACTTTAATATCTACAGATTGAAGTTTTGATTTTACATCTTCATAATTATAAATTTTTAATAAATCTGAATTTAGAGATTTTAGTACATTATCTGAAAACTTAGCAGATGAACTTGATATATTTTTTAAATCAAAATTATTAATAATATTATCTAATTGAGTTTCTGCCTTAATATCTTCACTTGATCCTATATTAAGTAAGTAGTTTATTATGGAAATATCTTCGTATCCTTCAGATCTTAAGTTCTCAATAGACAAACTGCCTATTCTTTTTCCAAATCCTTTTCCTTCTTGATCAGTTAAAAAAGGATGGTGCGCAAACTGTGGTGGATGTGCACCTAGTGAGTTAAAAATTTGAATATGAAATGCAGTGTTAGATATATGATCTTCTCCCCTAATGATATGAGTTATCTCTTCATCAATATCATCTATTACTGAGGGTAAATGATAAAGAAGTGATCCATCTTCTCTTATTAAAATAGGGTCACTGAGATTTTTTGACTCAAATTTAACCTGACCTTTAATTAAATCATTCCAATTTATTATATTGTCCTCGAGTTTAAACCTCCAATGTGGTTTTAAACCTGAGTTTATCTTTTCATTAATCTCATCCTTACTAAGATATAATGAAGATCTGTCATAAATAGGTGGCTTTCCTGAAGAAAGTAAAGATTTCTTTTTTAAAGATAATTCTTCTGTTGTTTCAAAACATGGATATAGACGAGCGTCATTTTTAAGCTTCTCTATGTTTGAATTATATAGACTGGTTCTTTCAGATTGATTAAAAGTATTAATCCAATTAAGACCAAGCCAAGATAAATTTTCTTTAATTTTATTTTCATATTCTTTACTTGATCTAACATGATCTGTATCATCAATTCGAAGTATAAAGCTTCCATTATTTTTTTTAGCATATGCCCAATTTAAAACTGCAGATCTTGCGTTTCCAACATGAAGTAAGCCTGTTGGACTAGGGGCAAATCTACATTTCATATTAATCTTTAGGAAGAATACACACAGGTATTGGTTTCATTTTATGTAAATTTGGCTTTCTTATATCTTGATACCTTTTAAAATGTTTACTTTTAGAATTTTCCATTGCATCTTCGATCTCTTCATAAGAGAGTCCTAATTGACTTTCATCATTTCGACTATCGTCCCAAAGTCCATCAGTAGGATCTGCTTCAATAATTTCATTAACAACACCAAGAGATTTTCCAATATTCCATACATCTGTTTTTTTGCAATCAGCTATTGGAGAAATATCCACACCACCATCTCCATACTTTGTATAAAAACCGACGCCAAAATCCTCAACTTTGTTACCAGTACCAACTACTATTCCTCTATTAGCTTGTGCAATTTGATATAAAGTAACCATACGCAACCTAGATCTTGAATTTGCAAAAGCAAGACTATTGTTAAAATCTTGCATTGTATTTTCAAAAGATTCAAAAACGCTATCCAACTCGATAATTTTTGTTTCTACATTATCAAAGTTACTCTTTAACCAATCTAAATGTTTGAGACTTAGGTCGTGTTGATTTAAATTTTGTTTAATAGGCATTGAAATAGCTATAGTTTTAAAACCTGTTTTTGCACAAAGAGCACTTGTAACAGCAGAGTCAATACCTCCAGAGACACCTATTACAAGGCTAACAGGTTGAAAACTTAGAGAGGTTGCATACTCTTTTATCCAGCCAGATATATAATCAATTTTTTTAAGAGAATTCATAATATTAATTTATATCTAAAATTAAATTTGAGAAGACTTTAAAGATAAAAATTTTTCATCTTTTAAATACTCAGAAATTAGAAAAGCTATTTCTAAAGACTGAGATGCATTTAATCTTGGATCACAAAAAGTATGGTATCTATTTTTTAGATCTTCATCAGTTATTTCCTGAAGTCCTCCCATACATTCAGTCACATCTGATCCTGTCATTTCTAAATGAACACCACCTGGGTAAGATCCTAAAGATCTATGTATTGCAAAAAATTTTTGAATTTCTGAAAAAATACTACTGACGGGTCTAGTTTTGTATCCAGTATTTGATTTAATAGTATTTCCATGCATTGGGTCGCATGCCCACACTACATTTTTTCCCTCTTTAATTATTTTTTGTATAATTTTAGGTAAATGACTATCAATTTTATCAGCCCCCATACGACATATTAAAGTTATTTTACCAGCCTCATTTTCAGGATTTATATAATCAAGTATTTTTACTAGCTCCTCTTCATTTGTGGTAGGGCCAACCTTAATACCAATTGGATTTTCAATACCTCTTACAAATTCAATATGAGCACCATCTAATTGACGAGTTCTATCCCCTACCCACAACATATGAGCTGAGACATCATACCATTTACCTGATGTGCTATCTATTCTAGTAAGAGCCTCTTCATAATCAAGCAAAAGAGCTTCGTGGCTGGTAAAGAATTCAGTTTCATTTATTTGTCTAGCATTACCATCATTTATTCCACAAGCTTTCATAAATCCTAAACACTCATCTATTCTATCTGCTATTTCAGAGAATTTATTTGCGTTTTCTTCTTCAACAAAATTTAAGTTCCACTGATGAATCTTATTAAGATTTGCGTACCCTCCTTGAGAAAAAGCTCTAAGCAAATTTAATGTAGAAGCTGATTGATTGTAGGCTTGAATAAGTCTTGATGGATCTGGAACTCTTTCATTTTCAGTAAAACCTATTCCATTAATTATATCACCCTTGTATGACTCAAGTTCAATTCCATTTATAGTCTCTTTATCTGAAGATCGAGGCTTAGCAAACTGTCCTGCTATTCTTCCTACTTTAACAACGGGACATGAAGCGCCAAAAGTTAAAACAACTGCCATTTGCAGAATTACTTTAAATGAATTTTTAATATTATCAGGATGAAAATCTACAAAACTCTCAGCACAGTCTCCTCCTTGTAATAAAAAAGCATTTCCCTTTGATACTTCAGCTAGTTGTGATTTTAAAGATCTCGCCTCACCTGCAAAAACTAATGGTGGAAAGTCTCTAATTTTATCTAATGATTTTTTTAATAAAAAATCATCACTATAAATAGGCAAATGTTTGGCTGGTTTAGACCGCCAAGAATTAGGTGACCATTGTAAACTCATATTATTTTAGGCTAATAAACTCAATAGAATCTCTAAACAAGGTTAATATATGAATGGCGTTAAGAAATTAGTAAATTTTGAGCTTAGATCGCCTAATAGCGAGTTTATTTGAAGAAATATCTCTATTTATTACACTTCCAGCTCCAATTTTAACATTATTACCTATCTTTACAGGTGCTATAAGTGAGGTATTAGATCCAATAAATGAATTATCTCCTATAATAGTTTTACTTTTTTTAACTCCATCATAATTACAGGTAATACATCCAGCGCCGATATTAACTTTATTTCCAATCTTACTATCTCCTATGTATGTTAAGTGGCTAATTGAGGTGTTTTTTCCAATAGATGAGTTTTTAATCTCAACATAATTTCCAATTTTAGAATTTTTATTAATTATTGAATGAGGTCTTATTCTAGCATGAGGTCCAATAGAGCAGTTTTCATCAACTAACACACCATCCAAATCTGAATAACTTTTTATTATTGATCCAGATTTTATAGATACATTATTCCTAACAACTACATTTGACTCAATAACAACTTTTTTTGCTATTTTTGTATTGAAACCAAAGTAAGACGTTTCGGGTCTCTTAATTAATACCCCCTTCTCTAAAAACTTATTAACAAGTCTATTTTGAAGTAAACTATCAACTTTATTAAAATCAGTTAAATTATTTACTCCGCTCATTTCATCTTCAGAAGATACCACAAATGAAAATGGAATATTTTTTTTAAAATAAATTTCAAAAATATCTGTTAAATATCTCTCATTTTTCTTTTTATTAAATTTAATTAATTTTAAATTTTTATAAAAAATAGATTTTTTTACAAGCATTATGCCAGAGTTACATAATTGTATAATTTTTTCTTTAGCTGAAGTATTTATTTCTTCAACAACCTTAGTGACTTTATTATTATTTAAGACAACTCTTCCATAACCTTTTGGTTTATGAGTTTTAAAAGCTATCATACTACCTGTATTATTTTTTTTAAAAATTCTTATTAGTTTTTTTAGAGATTTACCTGTTATCAATGGCACATCTCCAAATAGTATAATAAAGTTTTCAGTTTTTATATGTTGTTTTGCTATTTCAATTGCATCAGCTGTGCCTTTTTGATTTTTTTGAATAACAAGTTTACACCCAATTAAAATATTTTTTAACTCTGCATAGTTATCCTTATTACAAACTACTACAATATTTTTCTCAGAAATTTTCTTAGCAGTATCAAAAACATGACTAATTATTGGATAACCTGCCAACTCATGAGTAAGTTTTGATTTACTTGAAATAAAACGTGTGCTTCTTCCTGCTGCTAAAATTACGGTTGTAATATTTTTCATTAGATTTAGAGATTTCTTAGAATCTCATTACCAACATTAATAATTTCTTTTGCGGCATCCGATGTTACATTGATATCTATTACACCTCTACCGACAGCAAATGATTCTGCAAAAATAACCTTGCTTGAAACTCTAGAACGAGCAATTTTTGCTCCTGAATATCTTAAACGTAAAATCATAGCGTCAGTTAATTTTGCTCTTGGCATCACCCTGTTTAAAATAATTAATGGTTTTTTTCTCTCTTCTCTGGCAATTTGTAAAAAAGGTAAAGTGGCCATTAAGTCAAGTGGGCTTGGTTGCACAGGAACAAATACACCATTTGATGCTTTTATAATTTGTAATGTTTCAAAAGTAATTGCTGGAGGACTATCAATAATTATAAAATCATATTTTCTTTTTATTTTTTTAACTTCTTCAGTTAAATTTCTAATATCAAAATTATAAAAATTGATTCCAATATCATCATCACCATAATATTTTTTTCTTTCCGATAACCAGTATGTTAGACTTTTTTGAGGATCCGCATCAATTACAGCAACTTTGTAACCACTGTTACTCCATAATACGGCCAAATTTGCTGAGAGGGTTGATTTTCCTGAGCCCCCTTTTTGATTAGAAAATGTTATAACTTTGCCCATGGTACAATTTTTCCTAAGATAATAACAATTTTAATACTATATGAAACATAATTTAAAAAAAATATGTATCAAAAAAGTATAGAAGAAGCAAAAAAACGCCTTTTTAGAGGTGAACTTGTTATTTTTCCCACTGAAACTGTTTATGGGATAGGTGGAAATGCAAATAATCACAAATCAATAGAGCTAATTTATAAAACTAAAAATAGACCCATTAACAACCCACTAATATGCCATTTTGCTAATATTAAAGAAATAGAGAAAAACTTTATACTTAAAGATAAAGATTATGAATTAGCAAATACTTTTTGGCCTGGACCTATGACTCTTATATTAGAAAAAAATAAAAATTCTAAAATAACTTCCTTACTTTCTAATCATCAGAATTTTGTAGGATGTAGAATACCAAATAATAATATAGCTTTGAGTCTTTTGTCACAATTAGATTTTCCTATAGCTGCACCAAGTGCAAATATTGCCACAAAAACTTCGATAACTTCAATTAAAGATTTAGATATGAATTTAAAAAATATTTTTTATATTGATGGCGGCTCCTCTGTACTTGGATTGGAGTCAACAGTTTTAAAAACAAACGAAAGAGGATGTGACATATTAAGATTAGGAAGTCTTACGATTGAACGAATCAAGAATAAATTTAATGATTACGTCATTGAAATTATTAATTCAAAAATTTCTCCAGGAAGTCAAAAAAAACATTATTCACCTAATAAAAAAATCAGAATAAATGCATCAGATGTAAAAAAAAATGAAGCTTTGTTAAATTTTGGAAAAAATAATTTAACCTCTAATATTAAAAGTCTTAATTTAAGTACAAAAAGTGATTTAGTTGAAGCTAGTCATAATTTTTATAATTATATAAATATTTTAGATCAAACTGAATGCAATACTATAGCAGTTGTTTCAATACCGAATCATGGATTAGGTAAAACAATAAATGATAGATTAAAAAGAGCTTCACATAATGATGAATGAGAAAATATTAGAAGATTTTATATCAATTGTTGGCATTAAAAATGTTATAACAAATTCAAAAGATTTAGAAAAATATAATAAAGATTGGAGAGGTTTTTATAATAATAAAAGTTTAGGTATTTTATTTCCTGAAAATTCAGAAATCCTAAAAAAAATTACAAAATATTGTTTTGAGAAAAATATTAAAATAGTACCTCAGGGAGGAAATACTAGTTTGACCGGAGCTTCAGTTCCAACTTATAATAACCAAGAAATAATAATTAATTTTTCTAAGATGAATAAAATTTTAGAAATTGATAAAAGTAATTTAACAGTATTGGTAGAGTCTGGATTAATATTAAGTGACCTAAAACAATATTTAGATAAAGAAAATTTATATTTTCCAATTGATTTGTCATCATCTGGATCTTGCATGATAGGTGGGAATATAGCAACAAATGCGGGTGGTATTAATGCACTTAAGTATGGAAGTATGAAGGATAATATCATTGGTATTGAGATCGTAACTGGTGAAGGGAAAATTCTTTCATCCTTATCTAAAATGAAAAAAAATAACACAGGGTATGATTTAAAATCAATAATCTGCAATTCAGAGGGAACACTTGGCTTAATATCAAAGGCATTACTTAAAATATACCCAAAGCCCATTGATAATTTTACTTTTTTTTCATCTTATCACGATCTTGGATCATGCATTAAATCATTCAATGAAATTAGAAATTTATATTATGATAAACTTGAAAGCGCTGAGCTAATTCCAAATTTATCTTTTGAAGTTTGTATTAAAAATAATTTTTTAAAAGAACATTTTTTTAACAACAAAATGCCTTTTTATGTAATCTATCGTTTAAATCTATATGAGAATAAGGATACATTTCAAAATAATTTTGAAAAAAATTTTTATTTAATTTCAAATAATATTGTTGATACCATTATTCCTAACTCCATAGAAAAAGAGAATAAAATATGGCAATTTAGAGATAATTTAGTTGAGGCCTATAAAATGGAAGGTAAGATTATTACTAACGATATATCTATACCACTTAATAAAATGGAAGAATTCTTCAATACTGCCGGAAATGAAATAAAAAAAATAAACTCAAAAATAATTTTACATCCTTTTGGACATATTGGGGATGGTAATATTCACTATAATATGATCTTACCGAATACAAATTCTGATGACTTATATGAGAGTTTAAGGGATCAAATATACCACTATATTAATAATTTGGTTGAAGAGTTTGGTGGTAGCTTTAGTGCTGAACATGGAATAGGTCAAATAAAGAAAAAAAGCTTATTAAAATTTAAATCTAAGAATGAAATAAATTTAATGAAAAGTTTAAAAAAAATTTTTGATCCAAGAAATATTTTAAATCCAGGTAAGATATTTGACCTTTAATCTAACTATTTAGATAATCTCTAAATTTATAATATAAAATTGCACTTGAATATATGGGCCTTCTAAATACACTGCCCATTGGTATAGACATATGACTTATATCACTAAAAAATTTAAACCTTTGATTGTCTCCATTTAAATATTCAGAAATTAATTTACCTGCAAGAACGCTAAGAGCTAATCCGTGTCCAGAATAACCAAAAGCATATATTAATTTGTTATTCATTAAAGCTCCAAAATGTGGAAGTCTGTTAATTGTTATTGCTAATGTTCCACCCCATGAATAATCAATCTTAACATTTTTCAGTTGTGGAAATACTTTACTCATTCTTTTATGGACAAAAGATTGAGAATTTTTTACAAACTTAGAAGTAAAGGTTTCACCACCACCAAATATCATTCGCCAATCTTCAGAGAATCTATAATAATCAATTATAAACCTAGTATCACATACAGCATAATTATTTTTTATAATTTCCTTGGCTGTTTTTTCACCCAAAGGTTCTGTAGCAACAATATAATTATTAATTGGAATAAATTTATTTTTTTTTGATCCTAAAAGACTATCTAAATAACCATTACAGGCTACAACAACTTTATTTGCTTTGATAATTCCTTTATTTGTAATTACTTCTACTCTGTCACCTTTTTCATAAATATTTTTAACTGGAGTATTTTCAAAAACCTTAACTCCATTTTGCTGTATTATTTTTGCGAGACCAATTGTTAACTTAAGAGGATTTAAGTGATAACTTCCTGAGTTTAATAATCCTGATAAATACATTTCAGAATTTATTTCTTCTCTAATTTCAGATTTATTAAAAAACTTATATTCTTCAAAATTATAATTTTTAGACATATGATCAATTTCAAATTTATATTCATCAATGTCTTTTTCAAAACAGGCAGTAGACATAACGCCATTTACAAGATGACAATTAATATTGTGTATGTTTATTAAGTTTTTAACATCACTTACAGACTCAAGTCCTAAATTCCATAGTTCTTTGGCATGACTAAAACCTAATTTTTTTTCAATTGTATATTGATCTTTCCTCATACCAATACCAAGTTGACCACCATTTCTTCCAGAAGCACCCCAGCCAATTTTTCTAGCTTCACATAATGCGACTGAAAACCCCTTATTATTTAGATTAAGAGCACTAGATATGCCTGTTAAACCGCCACCGATTACACAAATATCAACATCAACTGTTGAGCTTAAATTATCTTGAGAATTCAGGTCGTCAATGGAACTCCTATAATAACTTATTTTTTCATTATCATGTTGTTCATAGGTTTTATTTTTGTTAAACATAAAAAATCAATTATGTTTTTATCTATTTTATTTCTCTAAACAAGAGTAACTCTAATTTAATTATCAAATGAAAGAAAATTTTGAAAAATGGCTTAATGACAATTCTATTACTGAAGTAGAGTGTCTTGTTCCTGATTTAGGAGGTATTGCTAGAGGAAAAATTCTGCCTACTAAAAAATTTATTCAAGGCTTAGAAAATGATAGTCATAGATTGCCTCAATCAGTGTTTATCCAAACAATTTCTGGAGGGTACGCAACTGAGGATGAAGAATTACCTGTAGATGTCTATAATCCAACTGATATTGATGTAATATTAAGGCCAGACTTAAACACTATAAGAAATGTACCTTGGTATCAAGACCCAACAGCACAAGTAATTTGTGATGCTGTTAATCTTAATGGAACTAACGTAATCAATTCAAGCAGATCAGTTTTAAAAAAAGTTTTAAAACTTTTTGATGAAATAGGGTTTCAGCCAATAGTTTCTCCTGAAGTAGAATTCTATTTAGTTAAGCCTAACCCAGATTCTGACTATCCTCTTGAAGTACCCTTAGGTCAATCTGGAAGAGAAGAAACTGGTAAACAGGCTTTTGGTATAGATGCTGTAAATGAATTTGATAATTTATTTGAAGATGTTTATAATTTTTGTGAACAACAAAATATTGAAATCGACACAATTAATCATGAGAGTGGTTCAGCACAAATGGAAATTAATTTTCAACATGGTGATCCATTAGAGTTAGCTGATCAAGTTTTTTTATTTAAAAGAACATTAAGACAAGCAGCTTTAAAGCATAAGTTATATGCAACCTTTATGGCCAAGCCAATGGAAAATCAGCCAGGTAGTTCTTTGCATTTACACCAGTCATTAATTAAAAAGAAAAATAAAAAGAACGTTTTTTTTAGTAAAACAAGTACAATTTCAAATATTATGAAAAACTACATAGCTGGACTACAAACATACACACCTAAATTGATGCCAATACACGCACCAAATATAAATTCTTACCGAAGATTATTCGCAACTTGGGATGCGCCTAAAAACACTTATTGGGGTTTAGGCAATAGATCTTGTGGTTTTAGAATACCATCAAATGAAGAACATAGTATGAGAATAGAAAATAGAATATCAGGATCTGATACTAATCCATATCTTGTTTTTGCTGCAAATTTAGCAGCTGGATATTTAGGTATAAAAAATAAATTAAAGCCAACTGAAGAAATGAAAAAGAGTGTGTTTGGAAAAGATAAAAGTATGCTTCCTAGAAATGTTGAAGAAGCTGTATCATTATTTGAAAATGATGATCAAATTAACGAAGTTTTTAATCAAAAATTTGTTAGAACAATTGCTGCTATTAGAAGAGTAGAAAATCAAGCGTACCTTAAAGTAATAAGTTCTTGGGAGAGAGAATTTTTACTTTTAAATGTTTAAATTAGAATCTCTTTTAAACAAATAATTCTCAGAAAATTCATCTTGAAGTTCCATTGCATACTTTCTACCATCGTAAATAGCTGATGCGATAGTGGCTGGGGCTAAGCAATCTCCTATTCTTTTAACTGATTTAAATTTACTTCTAGTATCGTATTCATTACACAATTCATAATAAAGGGAATCATTTGGCAATCTTGAAGTTATCATAACTAAAGCATCAGCATTGATAGTAGATATTTTATTAGAATACATACATGATAATTCAATTTCTTTATCAGAATAAGAAAGTATGTTCTTGGAGAAAATTAGTTTCACCCCAGAATTTAAAAGTGATTTTTGATAATTATATTGCTCAGAAGTGTAATTTCCAAATTCACAAACAACGCTTGAGGTTGTTACATAAGTTACTTTACAACCTTTTTTTTGAAGCATCTCTGAAATAATAGGAGCTAGATAATAATAATCATCATCAAATACTACTACATTACCAGATGGTAAGTCACCCTTCATAATATCATCAGGGTTAAAAACATTTGTATTTTCAAGCAAATGTTTAATTGGGCGAGTATTTGACCTTCCAAAACCATCTGATCTCCAATCAGAGCCAGTTGCAAAAACTACATGCTCTACCTCAGAGTCAATAATATCTTTTACATTCATTTTACTATTAAGAAAAATATCAACATTTGGAAGTTTTAAAAATTGTTGTTCTCGATAATCTTTAACTCGTATCCACGCATTTAGAGATGGTAAATTCGACTCTGAAACAACTCTTCCTCCAGTTGTATTTTTTGCCTCAGCAGCAAGTACAGTGAAATCTCTTTTACCGAGGGAATGTGCAGCTTCAAGTCCTGAAGGACCACAACCAATAACTAATATTGAGTCATTCGTTTTTTTTGGAGGTAATATTTCAGGATGCCATCCTCTTCGCCATTCTTCACCCATTGTAGGATTTTGTGTGCATCTTATTGGCACTCCGAGTTGATCACCGGTATAACAAATATTACAACCAATACATTCTCTAATATCCTCTATTCTATCTTCTTCAATTTTTTTTGGTAAAAATGGATCTGCTATTGATGGTCTAGCGGCACCAATTATATCTACTAATTCTTTTTTTATTATACTAACCATTGCGTCGACAGATGTAAAACGTCCAACAGCTACTACCGGTTTTGTAGTAATTTTTTTTATATGATCTATAAATTGTAAATTATCTCCTTCATCAGTGAATCTAGAGGATCCAAGCTCAATATCCCAATTAGAAGGTGTAAGATCCCACAAATCAGGCATTTCGGAAATTTCGTTAAAAAAATCTAATGTTTCATTAGGATCATTTTGATTATCCTCATCAGGTGAAAATCTTATTGCCACTCCCATTTGGCTTCCAGCTTCTTCTTTTAATATTTCAATTATTTCCTTTAAAAATTTTGATCTTCCTTTTGTGTTTCCACCATAAGCGTCATTCCTGTCATTAATATCTGATCTTTGAAAGTTGTGGAGTAAGTAAGAGTGATTTGCATATGCGTAAATAATGTCAAATTCAGCTTCTCTTGCTCTAATAGCTGCCTGCTTAAACCATCTACGCAAATCACTAAAATCTTGTTTATCCATTTTTCGTGATTGAAAAGGCAGTCCTTTAAGATTAGGTCTAGAATTTACATCCAAAGGTGCAAGTCTTGTATACTGACTTGAGGCATTTGCACCACTATACCATAGTTCCACACCTGCCAGTGCTCCGTGATTATGAACTTTAGTAGTCATTTTATGGTGAGCTTTGATATCTGACTTATCCCATAAAGATGCATAAGCATGGGGAAGATCATCAGAACTTGGATGAATCGAACAATACTCTGTATTAACAACTCCCCAGCCGCCTTCAGCTTTTACTTCTCTCATTGATGCCAACATGTTTGGTCTTTGCCAGCCCATTCCAGTACAATGGGGTACTTGATAAAATCTATTTTTTGATGTTACTGGACCAATTTTTATTGGATCAAAAAGTATTTTATATTTTTCATTCATTAAGAAACCGGGATTATATCTTAGTTTTATGTTAAACTATTTTCTAAATGCTTTAAGTACCAAGATTTAAATTTTTCTAAACCTTTTTCCATTTGAGATAAAGGGCCTGGTACATATTTTTTTGAGAGAACTCCCTTTTGATTATCTTCTATAATCCTTTTATCTGCAATGGTAGTTACGTCCCACATCCATTTCATTTCATCAAGGTTATAATCTTTTCCTTCTTCAGCATCTTTATGAACTAACCACATCAATTCTACTTGAGTATAAAGAGGAGAAACAGGTATAAATGTAAAGAGTGTAGCAAAATCGTTGCACATTAGAAGGCTATTAAAAGGCGATGTTCCAACAGATGTATAGCCACAATCATAATCTGTGAATTGTCCCATTAATTTAGAAATAGGTTTGCCTGTTTTTGTTTCTGTAAACATACCTTCTTTTAATGGTGTTCTTTCTGCACTTCTTGAATAATCATTAAATTCAGTTTCTGAGTATTCACCAGTAAGGTGACCCATTTTTTCAACTTTTTTATTCCATTCAACTAAAATATTATCAAATTTTTCTGATGCTGGTCCTGTGTTACTACCTGCACCATAAGCAATAATATAATCCTTATCATGAACCTGACAATACTCAGGGTGAGAAGGTTGACAATGATAACATTCATGAAAGTTATCTAAAGTGAGTTTCCAGTTTCCATCTGTTGGGTAATATTGCCTATGAGCTATTTTAGCATCAGCTAGACCGTGAAATTCAATAAACTTTTTTGTGGGCGCAATAAACTCTTCAAAATCATTTGGATACTCTGATAAATTTATAAAAATTAATCCCTCAAAAATTTTGGAATTACATTTATGTAAGTGCCAATCATTTTTATTAAAATCTTTATCCATCAATCTTGCCCCTCTTAATGAACCATCAAGATTGTATGTCCACGCATGATAAGGGCATATTAAAACTCTAGAATTTCCCTCATTTTCTAAACAAATATGTGATCCACGATGACGACATACATTATAATGAGCGTGAACTTCATTATCTTTGTCCCTTACGATAATTATTGATTCTTTTCCTATGTTAAAAAGAAAATAATCACCATAATTAGGTATTCTTGAAACATGACCAACAAAAACCCATTGTTTTGAAAAAATATTTTTGACGTCAAGATCAAAAATATGCTGATCAACATAGAATTCTTGATCAAGTGAATAATTAGTTTTTTGCTTATTAATCAATTTTTTTAACTCTGAATTATTCATATAATTATTATAATATTGATTGAATAAGCATTCAATGAAATTTATACTATCTTATGACCAATCTTTATCATGAGGATATCTATAAATTTGAAAAACCAGTAAAAAGTTACTGGGAGTCAACTATTGATACTGATAATAACTATAAAACTCTAGATACTAATTTTAATGCAAATATTGTTGTTATTGGTGGAGGTTATACAGGACTTTCTTGCGCTTTATCATTAGTAAAAAAACATAACGAAGATGTCGTTCTACTTGAGGCTGGTCATATAGGATGGGGTTCCTCAGGAAGAAATGCTGGTTTTTGCTGTATACCACCTGCAAAAATGTCTGTAAAAAAAATGTTCAAAAAATATGGAAGAACAGAAACAAAAAAATTTTTTCAAAATACTATAGAAGGTTCTAATTTTACAAAATCTATAATTAAAGAGTATAATATTGATTGTGATTTAACTGGTGATAGTAATTTTGAAGTAGCTCCACACCCAAGTTATTTCGAGAATATTAAAGAAGAAGCTGAAAAATACAAAAAAGAATTCGGCATAGAAACAAAAGTTTTTACAAGAGAAGAATTTAATGAAATTGGTCACGGCGGTAATGAGCAGTTTGGAGCTATGTCTTATAAGCCTGGATTTGCAATAAATCCGCTTAAGTTTTTAATAGGTTTAGCAAAAACTGCAAATCAAGCTGGAGTAAAAATTTTTCAAAAAAGCAAAGTTACAAAAATAGAAAAAGTAAATGGTAAGTATAAAATTATTTCAAATAACCAAATTATAAATACAAATAAAATAGTAATGGCCACTAATGGTTTTTATAAAGATGATATATTTCCTAAATTAAATAATATGATTTTACCCGTTATATCTAATATAATTATCACACGACCATTAACGGATGATGAAATACAATCTCATAATTTTATAACTAATAATCCAGTTTTAAATATTAGAAATCTATTATTTTATTACAGATTATTAAAGGATAAGAGGTTTTTATTTGGAGCAAGAGGAGATTTAATTGGTAGTGAAGAGTCTTCATTAGAAAAATCAAAACAAATGGAGAAACAAATGAAAAATGTGTTTCCCAATTGGAGTGATGTAAATATAGATTTTCATTGGAGAGGTTTAGTTGCTGTTACAACCAAATTTTCTCCATCAATAGGAAAGCTTGATGATGATGAAATATATTACAGTTTTGGGTATCAAGCAAATGGAGTTAACACAGCACCCTGGGCAGGTAACGAACTTACAAAATTAATTGTATCTAATAGTAAAGATTTAAATATTTCTAAAATTTACAAAGGATTACCAAGTAAATTTCCATTTCCTAAACTAAGATTATTTTACTTAAGGGTAGCACTTGCTTACTATAAATTTAAGGATAAGTATTAATGAAAAAAATGTTAAGCTTTGTAATATTATTTTCTTTTATTTTTTTAGTTGGTTGTAATGATTCACCTTTAAAAAAAGGTAAAAAAGGCGACTTCACATTTAGAAAATGCACAAACTGCAAAATTAATGATTAAATGACAGATCCAAAGCAACAAAATTTTTTTATGCCTCCTGAGTGGTATCCTCATAAATGTTGTTGGATGCAATGGCCTCATGAGTTTGATAATAAGAATTCATATAAAGAAATTGAAAGTTGGTCTCATTTTAATTTTGAAAAAGGTAGATATAAATGGGCAGAAGTCGCTAAAGCAATATCAAATTTTGAAAAAGTAAATATGATTGTTAATCCTCAAGATATAGAAATTGCCAATAAATTACTTGATAAATCAATAAATATTTATGAATTTCAAAATGATGATTGTTGGGCAAGAGATTCTGGAGCTACATTCCTTTTAAATGATAAAAAAAAATTAGGAGGAGTTGATTGGGAGTTTAATGGGTGGGGGAAATTCACACCACATGACTCTGATAATAAAATTGCTAAGTTTATGATAGATAAAAGTTCTGCAACATATTTTAAATCACAAATGGTTCTCGAAGGAGGATCAATACATGTCGATGGAGCAGGTACATTAATTACAACTGAACAATGTCTCTTAAATAAAAACAGAAACCCGAAACTTACAAAAGGAGAAATAGAAGAAAACATAAAAAAATATTTAAATATTGAAAAGATTATTTGGCTTAAACATGGCACAGATGAAGGAACTGATGGGCATATTGACAATATTGCTTGTTTTGCAAATGAGAGAAAGGTTCTAGCTTTATCTTGCAGTGATAAACAGGACCCTTTTTATGAAAAATTAAATGAAAATTTAGAAATATTAAAAACTTCAGTTGATGCTAAAGGTCGTTCGTTAGAAGTTATTGAAATTGAAATGTCTTATAAAAGACTTATACCAAATGATGATGAGCCAAGTTCGTATATTAATTTCTACATAGCAAATGATGGGATCATAATGCCTAGTTTCGAAGATGAAAAAGCTGATAAAAATGCGCAAAAAATAATTCAATCAGTATTTCCTAATAGAAAAGTAATAGCTATTAATGGAATTGATATTTCACTTGGTGGAGGAAATATTCATTGCATAACCCAACAACAACCATTAAGCCTTTAATAATGAATTTTCTTAAAAAATCAAAAAAACATTGTACCGATGCTAATGAAAGCTACTTTCAACACATGTCTGTAGCTCAAAAAATATCTTTTGATTTATTTAAAGCCTCTGTTATGGCATTTATTCACTCAATCATACCATCTGTATTCCAAACAAATGCAAGTAAAAAAATAATAAGCTTACATAACTACCTTGAAGAAAAAAAGAGGATAAAAAATGAAGATTAAAGTAGCTGCAACTCAAATGAGTTGTGATTGGGAAATTGACAATAATATAAAAAAATCTATTCATTTAATTGAAAAAGCCGCTCAACAGGGTGCAAATATAGTTTTGCTTCAAGAATTATTTCAAACTCCATATTTTTGTATTCAATATGACGAGGAAATTTTTAAGTTGGCTCAACCTTTTGAAAATAATACTTTAATAAAAGAAATGAGTGAAGTTGCAAAAAAAAATAAAGTTGTCTTACCAATAAGTTTTTTTGAAAAAGATAATAATGCATATTTCAATTCAATAGCTGTAATTGACTCTGATGGTAAAATACTTGGCAAATATCGAAAATCCCATATTCCAGATGGTGCAGGATATCTTGAAAAATATTATTTTAATCCTGGTGATACTGGTTTTAAAGTTTGGAATACAAAGTTTGGAAAGATTGGTATTGGAATTTGTTGGGATCAATGGTTTCCTGAAGCTGCTCGTATAATGGCCTTAAAAGGTGCTGAAGTTTTGTTTTACCCCACGGCTATTGGTGATGAGATAATGAGTACATATGATAGCTCTGATGCTTGGCAAACAGTAATGCAAGGTCATGCTGCTGCAAACATAATGCCAGTTGTTGCGTCAAATAGAATTGGTTCAGAATCTGTTAAGGGGCAAGTTAATGGTTTTTATGGAAAATCATTTATTTGTAATAGATCTGGTAAAATAATTGCTGAAGCTTCAAAAGATATAGAAGAAGTAATAATTGCAGAAATAGACACTGAAGAAAATCATCTCTTCAGAAGAAATTGGGGACTATTTAGAGACAGAAGGCCTGAATTATATGAAGAAATACTCAGTCTTAATGGAGAGACTAAAGATTAAGATACCACTTAAGTTCTGTATTTGAAATTTCTGAATGAAAAGATACTTGTTCTTTTCTTTTTAGATCAACATAAATTTTAACATACTCTTTGGTGAGGTATTTGTTCATCACTTTTGAGCTTTTTAATTTTGTAAGTGCGTCATCAATATTTAAAGGCATCTCTTTATCTGGATTATCACAAGCGTTATCTATACGTGGTTTATCAGGAATGATTTTATTTTTTAAACCATACATAATTCCAGTTAAGATTGAAGATAGTACTAAATAAGCGTTAGCTTCTGCTCCAGCAACTCTATGTTCTATTCTTGTCGCTTCTTCATTACTAACTGGAATTCTAAAAGCCACAGATCTATTATTTGGCCCCCAGCTAGAATTAACTGGAACAAATTGATCAGGTAAAAATCTTCTATATGAATTAATGTTTGGTGCAAAAATAGCCATACATTCATACATTGTTTTTTGGAGACCTCCAATTGCGTGGAGTAAATTTTTATTTTTTAATTTATTTTTAGAAAAAACATTTTTTTTATTTTTATCATATAAACTTAAATGTAAATGCATGCCACTTCCTGCTTCACTTAGGTATGGTTTTGATAGAAATGTAGCTTCATAACCATGCTTAATTGCTGTTTCCTTTACAAGCCTTCTCAATAAAACTGAGTCATCTGCTGCTTTTAATAAATTTGTGGTACTGTTTAAATTAATTTCAAATTGCCCAGGAGCAAATTCAGAAGATGCAGTTGAAGCTGGTATATTTTGAATTTTACAAAAATTATTAATTTCTTCTAAAAAATTATAAAAATCATCGAGCTCACTCATTCCATAAACTTGTGTTCCTTCTGCTTGCCTGTTGTTTCTTTTAGATACTGGGGGTGTTGGATTTTCATCAAGCTTCTTTCTCCTCTTTATTAAATAAAACTCCAGCTCAAAAGCTACTCTTGGATGTAATTTTAATTTTGAAAAATTATCCCACACTTTAGCTAAAACATTTCTTGGATCCATAATAGAAGAATAACGTGACTCATCTTGAATTGTAATTAGTACTTGAGCTATATTATCTTTATGCCAAGGTATAATAGATAGTGTATTTTTAACCGGATAATAATTTGCATCAGGATCACCGTCAGTGAATCCCCTTCCCTCTGCATCTGGACAGTACCCTGATGTATCGAGTAAAAAGGTTGAATAACAAAACTGTACACCAGTTATAAAAATTTTATCTGCATCAGAAATAGGAATTCTTTTACCTCTAATGATACCTGATAAATCACCCAAAATTACATCAAGGTATTTAATTTTTTTATGTTTTTTTTTAAAATCGTTAAATTCTTTAATGGTGGCAAGTTCTACTTTTTTGTACTTAGATTTCATAAAATAAATTTAACTAAGCGTTTTAGGCGATAAATGAAAGTTAATTTATATAATTTTAAAAAAAAGTGTTGAAAAAAAGCAATTTTTTTGTTGTTATGAACATATAATTTGGAAGGAAAAATTTTATGCCTAAATACGATTTATCAAAACGAATTGTAAATGGTGAGTTAACAAGAAGGCAAATGCTTAAAGGTCTTGGGGCTGCTGGTGTTCTATCTACTACAATACCAATGTTACCAAAAACTGCATTTGCCAAACAACAAGCTCAACTATTTACTTGGGGTGGTTACGACGACCCGGGCTTATATGCTAGTTATATTGAAAAACATGGTGGTGACCCTGAGTACTCAATTTTTGGTGACGCCGAAGAAGGTTTACAAAAACTACGTTCAGGTTATGTTGTAGATCTAGCTCATCCATGTCACTCTGATCCACCAAGGTGGAATAAAGCAGGCGTTATACAACCTCTGGATACTAGTCGCTTAAGTAACTGGAATGATTTATTTCCTGAATTAATTAACATGTCTACAATAAACTTTGATGGTAATTATTGGATGGCACCTGTTGACTGGGGTGATACTTCAATAATATATAATCCAGAAAAAATTGATTGGATTGATCCTAATAATGCTAGTTGGGAACTATTATGGGATGAGCGCATGAAAGGTAAATTTGCTATTTTAGACTCAGCTGCTGACTCATGGTATTGTTATGCAATAGCATTAGGTTACGATGTTAAAAAAATGGAAAATATTACCAAAGCTGATGTCGATGCGGTCTATTCTGCAGCCGCTGGATGGAGAGATAATGTTAAATTATTTACTACTGACACTGCCAGTATGGAACAAGCTCTTCTTGATGAAGAAGTTTGGGCTGCTTTAGCTTGGAATGAGTCATCTTGGAATACAGGATTTCCAATGATGAGTCCAAAAGAAGGAACTCTAACTTGGTCTTGTGGTTTAGTTCTCCATAAGGATGCTCCAAATCTTGATTTAGCTTATGACTTGATAGACTCAGCTATAAGTTTTGAGTCATCCGCTTATATGCTTAGCGAATGGGGATATGGTCATTCAAATAAAAGAGGATTTGAAACTATATCTACAGAAGCACTTGCTGAAAGAGGAGTTGCTCAAGATCCAATTAGTCACCTTGCAAATGGTAACTTCAATAATAGTCCAAGCGATGAAATAAACGATTATATTGAAATGCAATGGGCAAATTACTCTATGGGTGGTTAATTAAAATTGTTTTAAAACCCGCGATAACTCGCGGGTTTTTTTTATCAAGAAACTAATTTTATATTCTCTAAATTAATACCTAAACTACATTCATCATTTTCATTAATTGATACCTGATCAACAAAATTTGACACCATTAATAATTTATTAATTCCTTCTACCTTTACATAAAAATAAGTACTCTCACCATAAAATGATACATTTTTTACAATTCCTTTTATATTTATATCTGCAGTTTCTATTTTTTCTTTTTTAATTGAAATATCCTCAGGTCTTAATGCAACAAATATATTTTCTGATAATTTGGAATTAAAAATATTTTTGTTAAAATCTTGTTTACCAATATTTAAAATATCAAGAGTTAAGTTTTTATCATTTTCATCAATTATAGATGTTTCCAATAAATTTATATTTCCAATAAATTCACTAACAAATTTATTTACTGGCTTATTATATAATTCTTTAGGAGGTGATATTTGTAATATTTTGCCTTCATTCATAACTGCAACACGGTCAGACATAGTCATAGCTTCCTCTTGATCATGGGTTACAAATATAAATGTAATTCCAAGTTCTTTTTGAAGGTTTCTTAATTCAATTTGCATTTCTTCTCTTAGTTTTTTATCAAGAGCTCCTAATGGTTCATCTAGTAATAATACTTTTGGTCTTTTAACTAAAGCTCTTGCAAGAGCTACACGCTGCCTTTGGCCTCCAGACAATTGATTGGAGAATCTTTCCTCATAGCCTTCCAACTGAACCATTTTTAAAGACTCTTTAACTCTTAAATTTAATTCCTCTCTGCTAAGTTTTTCTTTGCGTAATCCAAATTCTATATTTCTTTGAACATTTATATGAGGGAATATAGCGTAATTTTGAAAAACCATATTTGAAGGTCTTAAATTTGGTGTTTGATTGGTAACATCACTATTATCAATAAAAACACTACCTGTAGTTGGGTATTCAAAACCAGCTAAAATTCTTAATAAAGTTGTTTTTCCGCAACCAGATGGGCCCAGAAGAGAGAAAAATTCACCCTCACTTATATCTAAATCAAGAGAGTCTACAGCTATTACATCATCAAATTTCTTTGAAATATTTCTTAATTTTATAAAATCATTATTAACCATTATATATGAGATCCTCTATTATTATTTGATTGTCCAAGATTTCTAAACCAATATGATAACATTACAATAAAAGAAGTTGCCACAATAATTATAGCACCCAATGCTAATACATGTGGAAGTTTTTTTGGAAATCTCAATTGACTCCACATATAAATAGGAAGAGTTTGATCACTAGAACTTAAAAAGAAAGCTAAAATAAATTCATCAAAAGAAATGACAAAAGATAGTAATAATGATGCAATAATTCCTGGAAGTAATAATGGGAAAGTGACTCTCCAAAAAGTACCAAATATATTCTCTCCTAAATCCATAGAGGCTTCCTCTAAACTTTTATCAAACCCATCCATTCTAGAAATTAATATTAATAAACAAAAAGGGGTGCAATATAATATATGAGAGATAGTAATAGGTATTAATCCTAGTTTTAATCCCATACTTGTCCAAATTACTATGAAAGCTACGGCAATTATAATTTCTGGAATTATAAAAGGTAGAAGTAATGCTCCATAAGATAAACCACTATATTTAACTCTATATCTTGTAAAAGCCTTTGCTGCGAACAGAGCAATGAATGTACTAATAATAGCAGTTATCACACCAACTTTAATACTATTCCATAGAGCTTTATGCAGTCTAGCTTTATTCCACATCTCTATATACCAATCAAAAGTAAAACCTTTGAGAGGGAAAACCATGTGAAAGGAGTCATTAAAAGAAAAAATTGGCAATAAAAACACTGGAATGTATAAAAATAAAAAATAAAAAATACAGTAAACTAATAATGAATTATTTTTTTTGTACATTAGGACATTCTCAAAGTTAATTTTTTAGTAATATAAGTAACTATACCAGCAATAATACAAACAGATGACAGCATTAAAACTGCTGATGCTGCACCTAATGGAAAATTATTAGCTCTACCAAATAAACTTTGAATCATATTTGAGAGCATTCTACCATCAGTTCCACCAACCATTTGAGGAGTTACATAATCTCCAACAGTAGGTATAAAAATAATAAGAATGGCTCCAATTATTCCTGGTAAAGATAAAGGTAATGTAACACGTATAAAAGTTTCAAATTTTGAGTTACCCAAATCATAAGAAGCTTCAAGCAAAGATTTATCTATCTTATCTAAGGATACATAAAGAGGTAAAATAGCAAATGCTGCCCATGCATGAGCGAGAGTCAAAACTACAGCACCTTGATTATAGAGTAAAAAGCCAAGAGGCTCATCAATTAAACCTGATCCAACAAGCGCAGAATTAATCACTCCCTTGTTTCCTAAAATAACTTTCCAAGAAAAAACTCTTAATAGATAACTAGTCCAAAATGGTAAAGTCATCAAAATGATCCAAAGCATCTTATTTTTTTTCACGTAAAAAGCAATATAGTAAGCAAGTGGGTATGTAGTCAGAAGAGTTAAAACAGTTACTAAGAAAGATATTTTAAGCGACCTAAATAAAAGCATTGAAAATATTGGCTTTGAAAAAAAATCTTCATATCTATCAAAAGTAAAAGTTCTATCAATTTCCACCATTGATATTTGTGTATTAAAACTTGTGATAATCATTACAAGCATGGGGGCTGCCATTGCAATAATAATTAAAATTAATGCTGGAGATAATAAAGTATAAGCTTTTAGCTGATCATTTTTAACATAAATTTTTTGAAGTGCAGAAATCATAGTATTAAATTAAATTTTCCAAGCCTCTTTTATATAGTGAATTAGCAATAATTATACGTTGAATCTCACTTGTACCTTCCCAAATCCTATCAGCTCTTAATTCTCTAAAGAATCTCTCTGCAATATTTTCTCTCATATACCCTCTTCCACCAAAAATTTGAACAGCACGGTCAGCTACTCTATTTGCCATTTCTGATGCATAGAGTTTTATCATTGAGCATTTGGCATGTAAAATTTTAACATCACTTTTATTATCATGATCTTTACATATTTCGTAAAGCAGAACTCTAGTGGCAGCGAGCTCTGTAACACTATCGGCCAGCATTGATTGAATTAATTGATAATCTTTTATTTTGTTACCACTAGCTTCTCTGTTCATTGCAAATTTAGTAGCTTCATCAATTAATCTCTCTGCTGCTCCGCAACATCTTGCTGCAATTCCCAATCTTTCATGACGAAACCAAGAGTGAGTATAAGCCATTCCATCATCTTCTTTTCCAATAATGCAAACTGAGGGAATTTTAACATTAATAAATTTATAAATGCAATGATGGTGAGAAAAAGTATGACTAAATTCAGGAGTATCTACTAATTCAATACCATCAAGGTTTTTATCAACAATGAAAAGAGCATGTTGATCTTTATTTTTTCCATTTTTTAATTTTGCTTGCAAAAAAAAGAAGTCAGCTTTGTTTGCGCTTGTAACATACCATTTTTCACCATTAATAATATAATTGTTATCAATAAATTCAGCAGTTGCTTTTACAGAACCATTAACATCTGATCCGGAGCCTTTTTCTGTTATCGCATAACATTCTTTTTTTTCACCTTTTAACAAGGGGTATAGATAGTTTTCTTTCTGAACGTCCGTAAAATTTTCTTCCATCCAATCCTGAGCTTCAGAAAAACACCAGCATAAAGCGTTAGTTACTCTTCCAAGCTGTTCCCAAATTATCATTTGCTCAAACATTGAAAGTCCTAACCCGCCTTCCTGTTTTGAAATACCCATACCAGGTAATCCAAGCTTAATTGCTATTTGAGAATGTTTTTTTTCTACATCAGGTGGTAAATTTCCTGCATTTTTTTCAGCATGTACCTCCCAAGGTATAAGCTCTTTATCAACAAAACTTCTTATTTTGACTTGCCAATCTAATGCTGATTTTGTCATTCCACTATACATTAAGAGTACCTGCTAAACTGATTAGGGAAATGAGTTTTCAAATAATCGATACATATTTTTTTTGACTCAGATTTTGAAAATTTAGATGGTTCATCTAACTGATTTAGCCATAAACCCATTATTAAAGATTGAAAAGCTATAGATAAACTTTTTTTTGATAATTCATTTTTTTCTCTCTTAATTAATTCAGAAAAAATATCCTCTGTCACGTTATGATAATATAAATCTCTTTCTCTGCAAATCTGCCTATAAGCAGGTTTAAATTTAATTTCACTAAAGAAAGTAAACCAAACAGAAATTTTTTCTGGTGAGCAAATTTTAGAACTAAAATCATTTTCTATCATATTTATTATTTTTAATTTTGGATCATCTCCTGCTTTTTTTAAATATTTATCAAATGAAGTGAGGTATTCATTCGATATAAATTTTAGTGTCTCAATTAAAAGTAATTCTTTACTTTTAAAATGAAAATTTACTATGCCTTGTGATAATCCTGCTCCTTGGGAGACATCATTCATAGTAAGTTCATTTATTCCTTTTTTTGATAAGTTTTTAATCGTAGAAGATATAAGTCTTAAATTACTATTTTTTTTATTTTCTGTTCTTTGATTTTTATTAGCCATTTAAATCCTCTAAAAAAAAGTGATTTTTTCATAAAATTACTGTTTTTACAAGAAATTTGGTTGAATGCTCATTCAAAGAAATATATGAAATCAAAAATGTCAAAAACTAAATATGATGTAGCTATTATAGGCGGTGGTCATAATGGACTAACAACTGCCTGCTATTTAGCTAAAGCTGGTTTAAAAGTAGCAGTAATTGAACGTCATAGTTATGTTGGTGGAGCAGCCGTAAGTAGAGAACTTCACCCAGGATGGACCTATTCCAATTGCTCATATGTATGTAGCCTACTAAGACCTGAGATTTTTAGAGATTTAGAACTTTCTAAGTATGGCCTCCAGATCATTCCATATGAAGGTAGTGCTACAATGCTTGATGATGGACGATTTTATGCACATTACAGCGATCATGATCTTAATTATCGCTCTATTGCAAAATTTTCTAAAAAAGATGCTGAAGCTTACGAGAGGTTTAGTAAAGATGTAATGAGGCAATGTAAAATAATAAAACCATTGTTAAAGATGACCCCTCCAGATCCAACCTCATTTAGACCAAAAGATATTATGGGTCTTTTAGATTTTGCAAAATTTTTTGCCGCAAAAGATGAATTAGGCGGACTGGGTGAAAAAGAAATTTATGACACTATTCGTTTTTGGACGATGAGTGTACGTGATTATTTGGAAGAATATTTTGAGTCAGAAGTTGTAAAGGCTCATATGGCAGGATCAGCAATAATTGGTACTGCTTTAGGGCCCTATTCTCCTGGTTCAGCCTATGTATTACTACACCATTATATGGGGGAAGTAGATGGAACAGTTGGTGCATGGGGGTATTCACGGGGAGGAATGGGCTCAATAACGAGAGCTATGGCCGCTTCTCTAAAAGCAAGTGGTGGCGATATTATTGCAGGATCACCAGTAACTAAAATATTAATTAAAAATAATCGTAGCCATGGTGTTGTTCTAGAAAATGGTGATGAAATATTTGCTGATAAACTAGTTTCCAATCTAGATGTAAAAAGAACTTTTCTTAAGGTTGTAGAAAAAGAAAATATACCTGATGATTTTTATAATGCAGTTAAAAATTTTAAAATAAGAGGATCTTCAGGAAAATTGAATATAGCTCTTGATGATTTACCTATTTGGAAAAGCATACCGGAGGGAGATCCTGCGGGAACAGGAGATCTTCACATTACACAGAGTATAGAAGAAATGGAAAGTGCTTACGATGATTGGAAAGATGGCAGATGGTCTAAATTACCTTATGTAGATATGTGTATTCCAAGTATTAATGATCCCACAATGGCTCCACAAGGAAAACATTATATGTCAGTATTTGTTCAGTACGTTCCATACAATCTTGCAGATGGTGGATGGACTGAAGAAAAAAGATTAGAGTTTGGGAAGCATGTTATGAATAGAATTGGAGCATATTCTGAAAATTTTAATGACATAATAAAACATGCTGAAATAAGAACACCAAAAGAGCTAGAAGAAGAAGTTGGATTAACTGAAGGCAATATCTTCCAAGGAGAACTTACCATGGATCAGTTAATGTTTAACAGACCTATACCAGGTTATGCTCAGTACAAAACTCCAATTAAAAATCTATACATGTGTGGATCTAGCACTCATCCAGGTGGGGGAGTTATGGGCGCACCTGGAGCAAATGCAGCAAGAGAAATTTTAATAGATTTAAAGAAACAGATTAACACACATTATATATGAAAAAATTTGATGTCATAATTATTGGTGGAGGGCATAATGGTTTAGTTGCTGCCTGTGTTTTATCAAAAAATGGAAATAAAGTTTTAGTAATAGAAAAGAATGAAAAATTAGGTGGCCTTGCTAATTATTCTGAATACTTAAGCAATATCTCCCAAGAAGTTTTAAAAGAATTAAATATTACTGTTGAAAAAAATACAAGTGATAATTTTGTGTCCGCTTTGTCGGAAGATTTAAATCATACTGTGCTCCAAATAAATGGAAGTAAAAATGTTCAATTTTTACAAACAAGTGCAAGTGACTCTGATCAAAAAAGTTTTATTAACTTAATTAATAAATATGATTTATTTGCAAGAACCTTAAGATCATTTATGTTTAAAAAACCACCAAGAGTCAAATCAGGTTCCAGATCTGATATTTGGCAATTATTTACAATGGGTTTTAAAGTCAGACTTCTTGGTAAAAAAAACATGCGAGAATTATTACGCGTAATTGGTTTAAATATTGCGGATGACTTAGAGGACAATATTGAAAGTGATTGTTTAAAGGGATTAATATCTAATGAGGCTGTAATTGGAACAAATCTTGGTGCAAGATCCCCTGGATCAATATTAAATCTATTGTACAATCAAGCTACTAACAACTCATTCTTTAGAATTAATAAATTTAATACAAACTCATTCTTAAAATCTATTGAGGATATTTGTAAAAAAAATAATGTTGAGATTCAAACAAATAAAAAAGTAGAAAAAATTAATATTTCAAACCAAAGTGTTAATTCAGTTTTGCTTAATACGGGAGAGCAAATTGAAACGTCTGCGATAATCTCAAATTCAGACCCTAAAACTACTTATTTGGAATTAGTTGGAGCTTCTAATTTAGATACAGACTTTATAAGAAGAACAAATAATTATCGCTCCAGAGGTACAGTAGCTAAAGTCAATATTGAATTTAAAAATGATATCAAAATTAAAAATTTAGAATCAAAATATTTATCAGGTAAATTTGTTTATGCTCCAAATATAAAATATATAGAACATGCTTTTAATGCCAATAAATATAATAAATTAACATCAAATCCTTGTTTGGAATTTTATATAAATAAAAATAAAATATCTGCTAATGTCTACTTCATACCTTATTTAAAAAAATCTTCACATGATAAAGAGCAAATATTAAAAAATATTAAATTAATTTTAGATAAATTTATTGAAGAAAATCAAATTCTATCTTCATTAATTGAAACTCCAAATGATATTGAAAGTAAATATAATATTAATGGTGGTCACTGGAGTCATGGAGATTTGGAGATTGATCAACTTTTAATGATGCGTCCATTTTATGGCTCTTCTCAATATTCTACCCCAATTAATGGCTTATATCTATGTAGTGCAGGTACCCATCCTGGAGGCGGTATTACTGGTATTAATGGAGTTAATGCTGCAAAACAATTATTAAAGGATAAAGGTAATGGATAATACACTTTCATTTACAAAACCTCTTCTGGAAACACCTTTTCATAAAAGAACTTTTGAAGCTTGTTATAATAATGATTGGTATCGTTGGGCTGGATATAAAATTGCAAGAGAGTATTCTAATACAGAACTAGAGTACACCTCAATGCGAAATACAGCGGGGGTTTTAGATATAACACCAATGCATAAATATGATATCAAAGGAAAAGACGCTATAAAATTTGTAGATAAATTAGTCACACGAGATGTAACACAAATTAAACCTAATCAAGTGATGTATATTATTTGGTGCAATGAAGATGGAAATGTTATCGATGATGGTACTGTTTTTTGTTTTAATACAAATCATTTGCGAATATTTTGTGCAGAAAGAAATTTGAATTGGTTTTGCGATACAGCTATTGGTTTTGATGCAGAAGTGAACGATGTCAGTGACTCTATTGCTGCTTTAGCATTTCAAGGACCTCTCTCTTGTAAAATTTTACATTTATTAAATGTTAAGAACATAGAACACCTAAAGCCATTTTTCTTTGATAGTTTTGACCTTAATGGCTCAAATGTTACTATATCTAGAACTGGATTTTCTGGAGATTTGGGCTACGAAATCTGGTGTAACCCTCAAGATGCGTTAAATGTTTGGGACTCACTATTCAAATTTAATAGAGACTATAAGGTTTTACCTGCAGGTATGAACGCGCTAGAAATGGTTAGAATTGAGGCAGGTTTTATTCAGCCAAATGCAGATTTTATGTCTGCAGAACAAGCATTACGACCAAATAGAATGAGGACTCCGTTTGAACTAGGTATGGGATGGCTAGTTGATTTAAATAAAAACTATTTTACAGGAAAAAAATCTCTTATTAATTTGAAAAACAAATCTTTAACTAAAAAATTAGTTGGGCTAGATATTCAAGGTGACAAACCTGCTATTGGTTCAGTTTTGTATGATAAAAATAAAAAAGAAATTGGTATTGTGACAGCTGGTATGTGGTCACCAAGCTTAAAATCAAATATTGCTTTTGGTTATGTTGATAAAGACCATATGAAAATTGGATCAAAAGTTTTTGCTGAAATATATCATCCTGAAGAATTGGAGTATAAAAAAATATGGGCTGAATGTTTAGTTGTGAAAAAACAGTTTTTTAATCCGCCAAGACGGCATAAGGTACCTGCTGATATATAAAATGGAATTTAATCTTACAGAAGAACAAAATCTTTTAATAAATACAACTAAAGCTTTTGTTAAAACAGAACTACTACAACATGAAGAGCTTTTAGAAAAAACAAATAATCTTCCTAGAGAATTATATGATGAAATTAAGAAAAAAAGCATTGATGCCGGTTTATATGCATGCAATATGCCAGTTGAATACGGCGGAAGTGGTTTAAATGCTTTTGATTTAACTTTAGTTGAAAAACATTTAGGTTTTGCATCCCTTGCGTTAGCTGAAATTGCATGGCGTCCACAAAATATCTTAATGGCCTGTGAAGGGGAATTAATTGATCAATACTTAAAACCTGCCATTACCGGCGAAAGAAAAGATTGTATTGCGATGACTGAGCCTGAGGCTGGTTCCGATCTTAGAGGAATGAAAACAAATGCAAAAAAAGATGGTGATGATTGGATAATCAATGGAACCAAACATTTTATTTCAAATGCTCATATTTCAGACTTTGTAGTTTTATTCGCCTCAACTGGAACAGATGAGCATGGAAGAAATTTATTATCATGCTTCTTGGTGGACCTTCATCAAAAAGGTGTTGAAGTAGCTAAGGGTTACGACTGTGTTTCTCATAGAGGATATGTAAATAATGTTATCAATTTTAATGACTGCAGAATACCTGGGAAAAATATTTTAGGTGAAAAAGACAAAGGTTTTGAATTGATGAATGTTTGGTTAGAAGCAACTAGATTAACAGTAGCAGCAACTTCTGTATCAAGAGCAGAAAGAGCATTTGATATTGCACTTGACTGGTCAGCTAATAGAAAACAATTTGGAAAAGTAATAGGAAAATTTCAAGGTGTTTCATTTAAATTAGCAGATATGGCTACAAATATTAAAGCTGCAAACCTAATGTTACTTGAATCAGCATGGAAGATTGATCAAAAAACTCTTTCATCCCAAGATGCTGCAATGACAAAATTATTTTGCACTGAAATGCTTGGTAAAGTATCAGATGAAGCAATCCAGATATGTGGCGGAATGGGTTTAATGGCTGATATACCATTAGAAAGAATCTGGCGTGATGCCCGAATAGAAAGAATCTGGGAGGGAACAAGTGAGATCCAAAGGCATATCATCTCAAGATCTTTATTAAGACCTCTTGGGGCTTAATTTTGTGAACTTAAATAAATTATTTAGACCAACAAAACTTGCAATAATTGGTGGTTACTGGGCTGATTTTGTTTATGATGAAAATATAAAGATTGGCTTTAAAGGAAAAATTTGGCACATAAACCCTAAAAGAAGTACTACAAAAAAAAAGAAATATTATAAAAGTTTAGCTGACTTACCATCAATTCCTGATTGTGTTTATATTGCAGTTTCAAATGATTTAACAATTAAATTAATGAAAGATGTTTCTGATATTGGTGCTGGAGGAGCGGTATGCTTAGCTTCAAGATTTTCAGAATTAAATACTTCAGAAGGCAAAGAAAAAACAAAAAAATTAATTGATAATTCTGGAAAAACTCCTTTTTTAGGTCCTAATTGTTATGGATTTATTAATTACTTCGATAGAGTTTCAGTATGGTCAGATCAAGTTGCGGGGAATCAAACAAAAAAAGGTGTAGCTATTATTTGTCAAAGTGGCACAATTGGAAACACCATTAGCTTTAATCACAGATCTCTTCCAATAGGATACATCATATCATTGGGCAATCAGGCTAAAATAGGCATTGAAGATACAATTGAATATGCTCTTAAAGATAAAAGAGTTACTGCAATAGGTATATATGCTGAGGGTTTCACTAGTATTAATAAACTAATTAGAGTTTTAAAAATTTCTAAAGAAAAAAAAATCCCAATTGCAATAGTAAAAGTTGGCAGATCTAAAGTTGCATCCAAGACAATTTTAACTCACACAGGTTCATTAAGTGGCAAAGAAAACATTTATGATGCATTATTTAAAAGAATGGGAGTTGCCAGATGTGAAACTTTGTCTGAACTTACAGAATTACTTAAATATTTTCATACTCATGGGGTTATCTCAAATGATCAAATATCAATTATGGGTCCATCGGGTGGAGATATGGCAATGCTAGGAGATGCTGCTGAAACTTTAAATTTAAAATTTGGAAAAATTAAGCCACAAATTAAAAATGATCTTAAAAAAGTAAATCATCCCGGCGTAATAGTTTCTAATCCTTTCGATATGCAAACATACAATTGGAATGATCCTGATGATATTGAAAAAACATTCAAAATTTTTTTTAAAAATAATTTTAGCTCAATAAGCTTAATGCTTGATTTTCCAAATATGGAAAAATGTGATACTGATGAGTGGGATGCAATAGTTAACAAATTTATAAAAGTTGCAAAAAAATATAAAAATGGAAGCCTCATTTCATCATTATCAGACACAATGCCAAAACACATTAGAGATAAATGTATTAATAATGGCATTTCACCTCTTCAAGGAATGAAAGAAGCTCTATTCACAATTAAAAAAGCTATAGAAATCGGAAGTATTTGGAAGAACGAGTCTGCGGTAAAAAACTATAAAGTAAAGAGGCAAAATAAAAATATTAAAACTTACTCTGAATTTGAATCAAAAAAAATTCTAAAAAAAATTGGAATTAGAATTCCTAAGGGAATAATTTCAGATAAAATTAAATTAAAAAAAGATAGTGCTAAAATTGGATATCCATTAGTTGCTAAAATTCACTCAAACATGATTTTTCATAAATCTGAGCATAATGGTGTTAAAACTAATATTAAAAATTTTAATGAATTAATTTCCAAAACAAAAACATTTAAAAATCAAATTTTATTAGAGAAAATGGTCAAAGATTCACTAGTAGAAATTTTAATCGGAATTAAAATTGATGACGAATTTGGTCCTGTAATAGTCATTGGTGCTGGAGGAATTTACACAGAGCTTATTAGAGAAACCAAAACATTATTATTGCCATTAACTAAAAAAGATATTCAGAATGAACTAAAAAATATGAAAATAGGTAAGATATTATTTGGATACAGAAATCAAGATAGAGCAGATATAGATAGTTTAATTAAAACAATCCTTTCATTATCTAAATTTGCTGAAAAAAATATTAATAAATTGCATGAAATAGAAATTAATCCACTAATAGTTTGTAAAAAAAATAAAGGTGTGTTTGCAGTAGATGCACTAATACACTATTTTGAAGAATTATGAGTGAGCCAATCAAAACTAAAATTGTAAACTCGATTCTTGAAGTTACAATTGATAGACCAAAAGCTAATGCTATTGATGCTAAAACAAGCATAATTTTAGGCAATATATTCTCTGATTTTAGAGATAACCCTAATCTTAAAGTAGCTATTATTACTGGTGGTGGAGAAAAATTTTTTTCAGCAGGATGGGATCTAAAAGCTGTTAACGAAGGAGAAGCAGCAGATGCTGATTATGGCGTTGGAGGATTTGGTGGTTTGCAAGAATTACCAAATATGAACAAACCTATTATTGCTGCCATAAATGGTATCGCTTGTGGTGGTGGTTTTGAAATAATGATTTCAGCAGATATTATTATAGCATCCGAACATGCAACATTTGCTTTACCAGAAATTAATGTAGGGGTAGTTGCAGATGCAGCTACAATAAAATTAAGAAGGAGAATTCCTTATCATGTAGCTGTTGAGTTTTTAATGACTGGAAGGTGGATGAACACTAAAGAAGCTAAACATTGGGGCTTAGTAAATGAAGTAGTCAATAAAAAGGATTTACTAAAAAGGGCATGGGAAGTAGCTGAAAAAATTTCAAATGGTCCTAACTTAATCTATTCATCAATAAAGGAAGTTTTACGTGAGACAGAAAATGAAAAAGAAATTACTTCTTTTAGAATATTAAGATCTTTAGAAACTGTTAAAAAAGTCTATGGAAGTCAGGATTTAAAAGAAGGCGCATCTTCTTTTATAAAAAAAACTGACCCTAAATGGCAAGATAAGTAATAAAATAATTAATTTTCATTGAATGCTTATTCAGCGAATGATAATGTAAAACTTATATGAAAAATGATTATATCTCTGAAATTTTTGAAAAGGACAAACTAGTACTTCATCCATATGAAGATTTTAATAGCAGAGGTACATATAATAGAAAGTTAATAACTAAATCTGATAATATTTATTTATATGATGAGAACGGCAATAAGTACATCGATGGCCCAGGAGGAATGTGGTGTAATAACATCGGTCATGGTAATAAAGAAATTGGTGAGGCAATAAAAAATCAAATTGAAAAAATGGATTATTGCAGTCCATTTTCCGAATCAACAGAAGTATCTGCAGAATTAGCATCAGTATTGGCTGATCTTTCTCCGGGTGACTTAAACACAGTATTTTTTACCTCTGATGGATCGACAGCAAATGAAACAGCTTTAAGATTTGTTATGTTTTATAATAACATCTTAGGCAGACCTAATAAAAAACATATAATTACAAGAGATAAAGCTTATCATGGTAGTACATACTTAACAGGTTCCATAACTGGAAAAGATAGAGAAAAAAATAATTTTGATTTTGAAAAAAACTTTATTCATCATCTAAGCTCCCCTCTTCCATATAGAAGAAAAAAAGAACAAACAATTGATGAGTTTTGTAGAGATCTTGTAAAAGAATTTGAAGACAAAATTGATGAATTGGGTGCTGAAAATGTAGCCGCGTTTATCGCTGAACCTATTTTAGCTTCAGGAGGTTGCATAGTTCCTCCAGAAGGATATTTTAAAAAAATTTATGATATATGTAAAAAAAATGAAATTATATTTATTGCTGATGAAGTAGTAACTGGATTTGGCCGACTTGGACATTTTTTTTCTTCAGAAGAAATTTTTGGAGTTGTGCCAGATATTATTACTTGCGCTAAAGGAATTACCTCAGGTTATTTACCTTTGGGAGCAGTTTTATTTTCAAATAAATTAATAGCTGATTTAAAAAATGATTCATCATTATTTTTTCATGGATATACCTACTCTGGTCACCCTGCATGCTGTGCTGCTGCATTAAAAAATATAGAAATACTTAAAAGAGACAAAATTTTAGAACATGTTCGTGAAATTGAGCCTTATTTTTTTGAAAAATTAAATAAACTTTATGAACTTCCAATTGTGGGAGATATCAGAGGCAAGGGAATGATGGCCGGTATTGAATGTGTCATAAATAAAGATAGCAAAGAAGCATTAGTTTTAGATAAAGCTATTGGTTCAAGAATTGATGAAGAGTCTATAAAGTTGGGGCTTATAATCAGACCATTATATCATATATGTGTTCTTTCTCCTGCTTTAATCATTAATAGAAGTCAAATAGATGAACTAACTGAAAAGTTATATCAGGCTATTTCAAATACTATTGATCAACTTCAAACAGAGGGTCTTTGGTCTCAAAATAAATGATTCTAAATAGTATTAAAAACTATTTAGATTTTAATGTTGTTAACTCCAGTGTAAAATATTTATCATTAGTTGCTTTTTTTACAGGAATAATTTTAAGCTATTTTTATACAGTTTTAGTAATTATTCAAAAATATTCAGGTTATTCAGAATTTACTATTGGTGTTGTTGCTTCATTTGGGCCATTGGGGCTAATATTTTCAGGTTTTTTTACCACAAAACTCTTAAAAAAGTTTGGTTTTTACAAAATTATTTTTATTGCAACTTCTATACAAGGTTTCTGTATTGCAATAATGCTAGAATTTTTAAATCCCATTAATTTAGCTTTTTGGTTTTTTATTCTTGGGATGATGGGTGGATTAACATGGATGACAATGGACACATGGGTAAATGTTGTTTCAAACAATTCTAACAGAGGTAAATCTATTGGGATTTATAATTCATCAGTTACCACTGGCTTAGCTATGGGCCCTTTAATAGTAGGTCTTTTTGGTATCTCCGATAGAGGTCCCTTAATTATTTGCTTATTACTTATCTTTCTTAAAATTGGGGTTTTAATCAGTATTAAAAAATATGTTAATCAAGTTTCTATTCCTGATCAATCAACAAAGATGAAATTTTCAATAATTTTTATTTCACCTTTTATTTTTCTAGCAATTTTTTTTGCGGGTATAGAAGACTCAGCTTTTTTATCTTTATTTCCAGCTTTTATGATTAATGATTTTTTTTCAGAGAAACAAATTGGTATTTATATTTTTGTAGGAGGAATATTCGGAGTTCTTTGCCAACCTTTTGTAGGGGCCCTATCTGATCATTTTAATAAACGTCTTTTGGTATTTGCATTACTGCTAGCTCACGTTAGTTGGTTAATTTTATTAAAATTTTCAAATTCAAATGAAATATTAATTGTAATAGCTTTGATGATAAGTGGTTTTGCTTCAACAAGTTTGTATACAGTGACTCTTGCTTATCTTGGAGAAAGGATTAATGTGTCAGACATTGCCTTTGCTACATCTCTTTTTATAATAATATATGAAATAGGTGAATATATAGGGCCAATAATTGTCGGATTTAATATGAATTTTTTTGGAAACGCAGGCTTCACAAATACTTTGTTAATTTTTGCATTTTTTATTATAATTTTTGGAATTTTTAGATCATTATTTCATAAAAAATGAGCATAGTAATTACTAGAGCAACCAAGGAGCATTATAAAGATATTGGTGCTTTATTTGATTTATATAGACAATTTTACAAGTATAAAACTAATCTTAAAGCCTCTACTAAGTACATTAAAGATAGAATTAATCAAAATGAGTCATTTATTTTTATATGCTTCTATAAAAAGGAACCTGCTGGTTTTGTGCAGCTTTATGAAACATTTGACTCTCTTAATATTAATAAAAAATTAATTCTGTATGACCTATATGTAGATAAAAAATATAGAAAAAATGGAATTGGTAGGAAATTAATGGATAAGGCTAAAAAATTAGCAAAATTTAAAAAAATCCAAAATATTGAACTATCTACTGCCAAAAATAACAAAAAAGCACAGTCACTTTACGAATCTCTTGATTACAAAAGAGACAAAGAATATTATAATTACTTTCTTGAATTATAAATAATTATGGACAAAGTAAAATTTACAGAAATGCAGTATGGCGATAAAGAAGATTACGAACTTCTTGCCAATTTTGAAGATAAATACATTGAGGGCACTGCTGAAAGAGTAATTCGTATTTTAAAAAATCTTGATTCCTCTTTAGGTGGCTATCAGGTATCTCGACTGGAACATTCTTTACAAGCAGCATCAAGAGCCTTACGGGATAATGCAGATGAAGAGATGATTGTGGCTTCTCTTCTTCATGATATTGGTGATGAAATAGCCCCATTAAATCACTCAGAAATTTCAGCCGCAGTTTTGAGGCCATTCGTTTCAGAAAAAACTCATTGGATAGTTCAGCAACATGGACTTTTTCAAGCCTACTATTATAACCATCATTATGGACATGATAGAAATTTAAGAGATAAATATAAAGGACATCCTTTTTATAATGATACAATTAAATTTTGTGAAACATATGATCAAAACTCATTTGATCCAGTTTATAATACAATTAAACTAGAAGAGTTTATACCGATGGTTCATAGAATATTTGACAGAGAGCCACACAAACACGTTTATTTAGGTCTTTAAACTATTTTTTAAGCTTATCTATGAGATGTAAGTTATCTGAATTAAAATTATCTTTATTTGAATTTATAAAACCTTGAATTAAATCTCTTTTACTATCCTCAAATTCAGTTACTTTTCTAGTACTTAAATCAACATACAAAGAACAAACTTCTGTTGTTGAGGCAAGGTATTTTTCTTTTTTATGTATCATCTCAAGTTTATAAACTAATCTTTTTTTATCAAAATCTAAAAAAACTAAATTCATATCTACCTCATCATCAACCTTAACTTCCATGTCATAAGTAGTATGGGACTCTACTGCAAATGTAGTTCTTTTTTCATTTTTGGCAGAATTTTCTCCAATGTTAAATTTTTCTAATAGAACTTCCCAGGAAGAGTCAAAAAGATGAATATAAAAAGCCAAATTCATGTGACCATTATAGTCAGTCCATTCTGGTAAAACTTTTCCTGTTTTTAGATACATAGACACTTGTTTAATTTAATTATCTAAGATACATCATTTTTTAAGAAAAATGAATAATGAAGTTGTAATTAGTTGTGCGGTCACTGGATCGGGAGACAGTGTAAGCAAACACCCTGATCTTCCAATAACGCCAAAACAAATAGCCGAAGCTTCTATAGAAGCTGCTAAAGCAGGAGCAGCTGTTGCACATATACATGTAAGAGAACCTGATGGGAAGCCAAGTAGAAAACTTAAATATTATAAAGAAGTAGCAGATCGTATTCGATCTTCAGATACAGATGTAATTATTAATTTTACAACTGGAATGGGCGGCGATTTTGAAGTTGGTGAAGGAAAAGATCCACTTAATCCAGTTGGTCCTAATACTGACATGATCCACGCACTTGATAGACTTGAGCACGTTGAAGAATTATTACCAGAAATTTGCACTTTAGACTGCGGATCATTAAATTTTGGCGACTCAAATATGACTTTTATACATACCCCTGTTCAATTAAGAGCAGCTGCAAAAAAAATGCAAGAGCTAGGAATTAAACCAGAAATGGAAGCTTTCGAAATGGGTCACCTATGGTTCGCTAATCAACTATATAAAGAGGGTTTAGTAGACTCCCCTCCTTTATATCAAATATGCTTAGGTATTCCATGGGGGTCTCCAGCAACTACAGCCTCTATGAAAGTAATGGCAGATATGGTTCCAGATGAAGCTAATTGGGCAGGCTTTGGTATAGGAAGGCATCAAATGCCTATGGTTGCTCAATCAGTTATACTTGGTGGAAATGTAAGAGTTGGACTTGAGGATAATTTATATTTGGAAAAAGGCGTACTAGCTTCAAATGCTCAGTTAGTAGAGAAATCATCTAGAATTATTAGTGATCTAGGTGCAAAAATTCTTACTCCTAAAGAAGCTAGAGTTAAATTAAATCTGAAAAAGCACTTTTAAGTTAAGTGAAACAGCCAATAGAAAACATTGCAGTTATTGGCACTGGCGTAATTGGGGCTGGATGGATAATAAGGTTTTTATTTAATCAAAAAACAATTTGTGTTTACGATCCGCAATTAAAACAAAAAAAATTTTTAGAAAATGAGATTAAAAGAGCTAAACCCATATTAAAAAAAATTTACAAAAAAAATATTAATTTATCAAAACAGCTTAAATTTTGTAAATCTATACAAGAAGCAGTCAAAAATGCAGACTTGATACAAGAAAATGCTCCAGAAAATGAAATTTTAAAGATAAAAATTGTTAAGGAAATAAGTAAGTATGCAAAAAAAAATACAATAATTGCATCAAGCTCCTCAGGACTTTTACCAAGCAAAATTCAATCACAATGTCTTAATCCTAAAAGATTAATCATTGCACATCCATTTAATCCTGTTTATCTTTTACCTTTAGTTGAATTAGTGCCAGGCAAAAAAACAGATAAAAGATTTATCAATAAGGCAGATAAATTTTATTCGAATATTGGAATGAAAACATTAATTTTAAAGAAAGAATTACCTGGATATCTCTCCGACAGATTACAGGAGTCTATGTGGAGAGAGTCATTACATATTATAAACGAAGGTTACGCAACAACAAAAGATTTAGATGATGCAATAATTTATGGTCCTGGATTAAGATGGTCTTTGATGGGAACTTTTTTAACTTTTCATTTAGCAGGTGGAAAAATGGGTATGGAGCATATGCTAGAACAATTTGGTCCTGCATTAAAATTACCTTGGACAAAACTTAAAGCACCGACACTAAGTAAAAGTCTTAAAAAGAAAATTATAGAGGGAACTAAAGCCCAATCAAAAAATAAATCTATAAATAGTTTATCAAACCGTAGAGATAATTTTTTAATAGATTTGCAAAATTTATTATTAAAATATAAAATTTAGAGTGTTACGTAAGGAGAAGTGCCTCTAAAATTTATATCTAATTTTAATTCTTTATCTATTGGAGGAAAAGCTCTTTGTTGGCACTCAATACGTGGGCATATTCTGCAGGAAACGCCAATTGGCGTTTGTAATTTTTTATTTTCAATATCCATACCCTCAGAATATATTAAATCTTTTGCATATTTAACATCACATCCTAATCCAATAGATACAAAACTTTTAGGCATACCGTGTTTCTCAATTCCTTTTTCAAAGGCACGCGCAATGCAAAAATATACTTTACCGTCTGGCATTCTGGATATTTGAGGGTGTATTTTTCCAGGATTTAAAAATGCAATATAAACATTCCATCTTGGACATGAGCCTCCATGCCTAGGTATATGGATTCCAGATAATGAAAATCTTTTAGATACATTCCCTGCTATGTCAGTTTTTAAAAAATGAAATGGGACACCTTCATTACCTGGTTTTTGTAAATTGGTTAGTCTGTGAGTAACTTGTTCAAAACTACAAGCATAATGATGCATTAAAATCTCAACATCATATTTATTTTTTTTTGCATTAATGAGAAAATCATCATATGGCATAAGCATCGATGAAGCGAAATAATTTAATAGAGAAATCTTTAATAAAGGTCTTACTTCCTCAGATTCAATATTATTAGTGTTTATAATTTCATCTATTATATCTTCTGACTCAAGATATGCTACTTGATAAGCTAAATGAAAGTTTCTCGAGGTATATGTGAGCATTTCAGAAAGCTGAAATAATTTTTTTTCTTTATCAAATTTTCTCACTGACTTTAATTCTTCACTTGCAGGAACTATTTGAACATTAATTAAATGTTTTTCTTTTAAATAATTAGTTAATTTTAAACCCGATCCAATATTATGCCCATCATTTAAACCTGCTTGCTTCCTAATAATTTCAGAGGCTAGTTCTATTTGATGAAAATAATTTTTATTATCTTGTAAAAAATCAGAAACCACTTCAACGGGAAGACGGCTAGGACTTTCGACTACTGAAGAATTAACATCCATCGACTCTAGTCTATTTTGCATATCTTCTTTAAAAGATTTATGTGCATCGTTAAGAGCTAAAAGTGCCTTAGCTATGCTTGGATTGGAGCTTATAAATTCTGTTGTTTCTTGATTTGTTATATCTAAATCTTCAAACATCTCATTACTTAAAACATCCATAACGTCGGATAAGATTCTTTGATTGCTCTCCAAAGTTAAATCCTTGAGTGATAAACCTAATTCGTTCCCAACTTTTATTAAAAGTGGAACTGTTATAGTTCTGCGACCACTTTCTAATAAATTTAAATAACTAGCTGAAATATCTAATTTTTTAGATAATTCAGATTGAGAAAATCCGCGAGTACGTCTTTCTTTTCTTATTTTTGAGCCAATATTTGATAATTCGTTTATTTGCATAATTTACAAAATTTACAAATTTACATATTACATAAATACTTTTTTTACAAGATTTACCCTAATTTTCCAGTATTTTCTTGATTTATTCTGCTTATTGTAAAATATGTAAATTATGAATAAAAATGAAAAAAATATTAACGAAGAGTATATTTCAAGTCACGATAGTAAATCTTTAGAGAATAAGGTTATTGAAAAATCATTAGATGCACAAATTAATTTTGATGCAATTGATAATTCAAATGCCTACTACTCTGAAAGATACGGTTGGACTTTAAGAAAAAATTAGCACTTCTAAATAGCTAATTTTTAATTTAATTAACATAAGTCAAATGTCTTATGTTCCTAGCTCAAATAGATATTCATACAATAATTTTAAAAGATGTGGAAATAGTGGTTTAGATTTACCACAAATTACGCTTGGACTTTGGCATAATTTTGGTGGCAAGTCTATTAAGCAAGAATCTAAAAAAATGATTTTTAGAGCTTTCGATAGAGGGGTAACTCATTTTGATCTAGCTAATAATTATGGGCCACCACCTGGTTCTGCAGAGTACAATTTTGGGAAAATTATATCAAAGGAGCTAAAACAATATAGAGATGAAATATTAATATCCTCAAAAGCGGGTTACGATATGTGGCCAGGACCTTATGGAGAATGGGGTTCAAAAAAATACATAATAGCGAGTCTTGATCAAAGCCTTAAAAGAATGAATTTAGATTATGTAGATATTTTTTACTCTCATAGATTTGACCCTAATACACCTTTAGAGGAGACTGCAGATGCTTTACATCGAGCAGTTTATCAAGGCAAAGCTCTCTATATAGGGATATCCTCTTATTCATCAAAACAAACAATTAAAATGTATAAGCTTTTAAAGCAGAGAGATATAACTTGCTTAATTCATCAACCTTCTTATTCAATGATCAATAGATGGGTAGAAAAAAATTTATTAAAAACTTTAAAAAAGCTCGGAATGGGTTGTATTGCTTTTTCCCCTCTTGCACAAGGAATGCTCTCAGAGAAATATATTAATAAAATACCTAAAATTTCTCGAGCAAATGAAGATTCATCATTAAGTCCACAATTAATAACAAAAAGTTATAAAGAAAAGATTATTAATTTAAAAAAAATAGCCAATAAAAGAAACCAGACAATTAGCCAAATGGCATTATCTTGGGTTTTAAGACACAAAGAAGTAACTTCTGCTTTAATTGGTGCAAGAACACTGAAACAATTAGATGAATGCCTTGATAGTTTAAATAATCTAAATTTTAATAAAAATGAATTAAAACTAATTGATAAGTTTGCAAAAGATGAGGACATCAATTTGTGGTCTGCCTCTAGTAAGAATTAACTATAATAATTTGCTTCAATAGGAGCTTCTTGCTTTCCAAGTATCATATCAGCGGCCTTCTCTGCAATCATAATTGTACCTGCGTTTAAGTTGCCACTCAAAATATCTGGCATAATTGAAGAGTCAATTACCCTCAAGTTTTCTACACCATAAACTTTCGTTTCCTCATCTACAACAGACATACTGTCCATTCCCATTTTATTAGTACAAGATGGATGATAAGCTGTATCTGCTGTATTTCTTATTATCTCATCTAATTCATTATCAGAAGCATTATATCCAGGCCTTAATTGATCACCTAAATATTTTTTCATACTTTCTTGTTTAAAAATTTTATTTGCTATCTTTACGCTATCCCTCATTTGCTGAAGATCTTCTTCATGCTCTAGATAATTAAATTGTATTTTTGGATGATCTAAATAATTATTCGATTTTATTTCGACAAAACCTCTACTTTTAGGGCGATTTGGACTTGCATGAAACTGGAAACCATCAAATGAGGGATTAGTTAATCCATGATTAATTACCAAAGAAGGAAAAAAATGTAATTGTATATTAGGATGCTTATATTTTTCAGATGTCTTAACAAAACCACCAACTTCAAGATGAGAATAAGTTAGCATTCCTTTTTTTAATAAAAACCACTTAGCTCCTTCTATAGCTTGGGTAAAATAATTTGTTGATAAGTTATATAAAGTGTCCTTAGTTTTAGATTTATGTTGAATATAAATCTCAAGATGATCTTGTAAATTTTTTCCAACCCCAGGCAAATGATTAATAATATCAATTCCATTTTGATTAAGTACCTTTTCATCACCTATGCCAGATAATTGTAATATTTTTGGAGAATTAATAGAACCTGATGAGAGTATTACCTCTTTATTACAATAATATATCTCAGAATGATTATTCCTTTTAATTTCTACACCAATTGCTTTTTTTTCCTTAAAAATTATTTTTGAAACATCTGTATTATGTTCTATCGTAAGATTTTTGTATCCTTTAATTTCGTTTAGATAAGCTCTTGATACACCTTGTCTTTTACCATTATCAATTGTTACATCAAATGTTCCAAAACCATCTTGCTTAAATCCATTTGAATCTTCAAAAGTATCATATCCAGCTTCCGTGGCTGCTTTTATAAGTGATTTTGCTAAAGGAAATGCATTATCTATTTTTGATCTATTTACCTTAAGAGGGCCACTCCCTCCTCTATATAAATTTTCTCCTCCCGACCAAGACTCCAATTTTTTAAAATAAGGTAAAACATTTTTATAACTCCATTTTGGTAAGTCATAAGATGCCCATCTTTCAAAATCTAAAGGATTGCCTCGAACAAATACCATACCATTATGAGAAGAACAGCCACCTAACATTTTTCCCCTTGGGCAAAATATTCTTCTATTATTTAAGTAGGGTTCTGGCTCAGAATAATACTTCCAATTATATTTCGGATCATGCATTGTATAAAGCAAAGCACTGGGCATATCCACTTTCCAAGTATCACTTTTAGGTCCTGACTCAAGCAAGCAAACAGATGTTTTTTTATCTTTTGAAAGTCTATTCGCAAGAACACACCCCGCTGATCCAGCGCCAATGATTAAATAATCAAACGTTTTTTTCACTAATTCATTCTCTCAGTATGACCATCTATAGCTATAGCTTGGCCTGAAATATTGATAGAGTTATCACTTAAAAGATAAACAGCCATTGAGGCTATATCTTCTTTGTTAACAAAAGATTTAATAGAAGTCATCGATTCAAATTCTTGTTGTATTTTATTAGAATTTACTTTTAGTAGCTTTGCTTTCGCACTTATTACTCTTTTCATTCTGTCACCCTCTACTGAACCAGGACAGATAGCATTTACTCTAATTTTGAACTTACCAAGCTCCATCGCTAAACTTTTGGTCAATCCAATAATAGCCCATTTACTTGCTGCATATGGAGTTCTTTGAGGAAAACCAAATAAACCGGCTGTGGATGATAAATTAATTATAGATCCAGATTTATTTTTTTTTAAAAGTGGGATAGCAAATTTTATAAAAGAGAAATGGCTATTAAGGTTTGTCTCAATTGTATTTTGCCACTCCTCTTTAGTAATTTTTTCTATATATTTTGTAGGACCAGCGATACCGACATTATTAATCAAACCATCAATCTTTTTTAAATTTGAAAGAGATTTAAAGTATTGCTTAACCTGATTATGATTATTTGCATCAAGCTGATTTGCAAATATTTTATTTTTAAATTTATTATTACGATTTATCTTATTTATTTTTTTTGGATCTATGTCCGTTAAATAAACTTTGCCACCATTTTGAACAATTAATTTTGAAATTGAAAAACCAATGCCATCACCTGCTGCAGAGATTATAAATTTTTTATTTTTTAAAATCATTAATTTTAAAAAAAAAATTATTTTAAATTATAACCATCTTTACTAAGAGAAATAGCTAATTCTTTTTCAGTTATATAACCTTTTGTATCCCCCATTTTGTCTACAACCATAACTGTACATCTATCAGCTAATACTTTAGGTAAAAATTGCTCAATATATGATCCTTCATCAACTTTATACACATCGGCAAGTTTTAAATCACTGGAATTAAATTCATTTGCCTTAATCATAACTGTTTTGGCTCTCAGCACTTTTGCCCTGTTAACATCCTTTACAAATGCTTCTACATAATCATCAGCTGGACTCATAATAATTTCCTCTGGTGTGCCAGCTTGAACTAATCTTCCACCATTTAAAATTCCTATGTGATCGCCCAACCTTAATGATTCATCTAAGTCATGCGTAATAAAAACAATTGTTTTCTTCAATTTTGCTTGAAGCTCAATTAACTGATTTTGCATATCACTTCTTATTAAAGGATCTAATGCACTAAAAGCCTCATCCATTAAAAGTATTTGAGGATTAGTTGCCAAAGCTCTAGCTAAACCCACTCGTTGTTGCATTCCTCCTGAAAGTTGACTTGGATATTGATTTTCAAAACCCTGTAAACCCACAGACTCAACTTGTATCATAGCTAGTTTTTTTCTTTCTTCAGGCTCTTTACCTTGAATTTCTAATCCATAACCAACATTCTCTAATACAGTTTTATGAGGAAATAATCCAAAGCGTTGAAATACCATACTCATTTCATGTTTTCTAAACTCTATGAGTTGTTTTTCATTTAATTCCATAACATTCGTTCCATCAACAATAATATCTCCATCAGTTGGATCAATAAGCCTATTTAAATGCCTTATTAAAGTTGATTTACCAGAGCCTGATAATCCCATACAAACAAAGGTTTCACCTTCCTCTATATTGATAGATACATTATCTAATCCAACAGTGTGTCCTGTTCTTTCCAAAACATCTTCTTTTGATGCTCCTTCCTTAACAATAGGTAAAACTGTCTCTGGATTACTTCCAAAAATTTTATATACATTTTTTATTTCAATTTTTGGCATTTTGAATTAATTTTTCTTTTTTTGAGGTTGAGTTCGTTCTTGAATTTTTTCTCCATAGGCCTGAGTCATTCTATCTAAAACAATAGCCAATAAAACAATTGCCAAACCAGCTTCTAACGCAGCCCCAACATTCAATTGTTGTAAACCTAAAAGAACTTCATCCCCTAAGCCACGTGTTCCAATCATAGAGGCAATAACAACCATGGCTAACGCCATCATTGTGCATTGATTAATACCTTGCATAATATTTGGAAGAGCTAAAGGTATCTGCACTCCCCAAAGTTTTTGTTTCTTACTTGCTCCAAATGACTCTGCTGCTTCAATTATTTCTTTGTCAACTAATCTTATGCCAAGATCTGTTAATCTTATCAATGGAGGGCAGGCATAAATAAATATAGAAATAATTGCAGGTATTGCACCTAAGCCAAAAAGAATAATACCAGGAATTAAATAACAGAATGCAGGAATAACTTGCATTGTGTCTAAAATAGGCAAAATAATATTTCTTACTCTTTCGCTTCTGGACATAGCTATTCCTATAGGAATTCCTATGACAACACATATAGCTATTCCTATAACAACCATAGTAGTTGTTTCTATTGCCTTATCCCAAAAACGAGGATTTAAAAAACCTATAAAAAATGTGCAAAAACCTACAAATATAGTTGTTCCCAATTTTCTTCCACTGATTACATAAGTAATTCCAATAACACCTAAAATGACGACAGGCCATGGAGCCTGAACGATTATATTTTTTAATTCTGTGTAACCTCTAAGTAGACCATAACCTATAGCATCAAATATCAAACCATAATCAGCTATAAAACTTCTCCACCCTGTATTAATCCAGTGCATAAATGGAGTATCAAGCCACTTAGGCCAATTAATTAACCAAGTAAAATCTGTATACAACTCGGAGACACTATCCGGCTTTCTTTTAGAAGAATTATAACTTACAACAATCAAAACTCCGAAAAGAATTAAATAAATTAAATAAATTATGTTTTTAGAAATTTTTTTCATAAGATTTTTTTACCAGGGCCTTAAGACCCTGGTAAATAAATTAATATTATAGTGAACTTTTAACTTTAGCAGCTACATCAGCTGGAACCCAAGATTCCCACTCAGAATGATTTTCTAAGTAATGCATTGCAGTTGCTTCCATGTCACCACCTGATTCATCAACGTAATATGCTAACATATTGTTAACAACAGAAGTTGTGATTGTATATGCATCAGCGAAGGCAATAATATCTGCATTATCAGCAGCAAATTTTCCAGTCGCAAGCTTAGTTAAAGCCATATCCTTATACTCATTAGCGCAAGAAGGCTCATAAGCATCAGGTCCATCAGCTTTAATTTTATTTACAACTACCATCATTTTATCCCAGCAAGCTTTATCATAAGCTGGCTCAGTTAGACGAACCATATCAATTTCAGGTTTTCCCATTAAACTTGTTGGAGTCCAATAATATGTGACAATTGGTTGTCCTTTTGCAAATGCGCCAGCTATAGCGGCATCTAACGCTCCACCAGAACCTGGGTCAAAGTTTGTGTACAAGTCACCCAAACCATATTCCATTATTTTAACAAGATTGATAGTGTAACAAGTCCATCCAGAAATACAGCTTGTAATTCTTCCTTTAGATGGATCTTCAGGATCTTTAAATAATTCCCAAATACCTGGTTTTTTCAAATCAGCTACACTTGTAATTCCATGAGCCTCAGAAGTTGCTCTATCAACAAAAAACGCTTGCTCAGATGCAGGCGTGTTAATTCCAAGATCAACTAAATTACCAGAAGCTAATTCCGGGTCAATTAAAGCAACATTGTTGTCAGTCCAGTGTTCAAAAATAATATCAAGCTGATTATCAATTAAAGCAGCCAATATAGGATTTGTACTTCCTTTTGTTACCTCAACATCACATCCATAACCATGCTCCATAATATAAGAACCGATGGCTGTGTGAATGTTAGCACTATCCCAGTCAAAATCTCCTACTTTAACAGTACAAGCATTTGCACTTAAAGAGCTAAGGGAGAAAGCAGACAAAAGAGATAGAACTAGAAATGATTTTTTAATAAATTTCATATTCTTTCCTCCTAATTATATAGATTTTATATCGGTTATTTAGCCATAAACAACTTTTATTTCTTTTAATATAAGAGATTTAATGGGAAATTACATATTATTTTTTCTCTCTCTATAAGCAACATATATACCGCTTATTATGATAAGCATACCTCCAAAGACAACAGAATTACTAGGTATTTCATTAAAAAATATAAATCCCATAACACCTACAAATACAAAAGAAGTATATTCAAAAGGAGATGTTACAGCAACATCTGCATTCTTAGCGGCCTGTGACATAAAATAATGACCCAAAGAACCCATAATACCAAGACTTAGAGCCAGTATAAGATTAAAAGTATCTGGAATTATAAAATCAGAAGGAAAAAAAATTACTGAAGTAAATAGTAATGCAAAAGAATAATAAAATACAATTGATGTACTTGATTCTGTATTCATAAGAGATCTGGTTGAAAGGTATACCGAAGCCATAAATAAAGCTGAGCCAATTGGAAATAATGATTTAAGTTGAAATAAATCAGTACCCGGTTTTACAATAATTAGCACACCAATAAACCCAATAACTATTGCCGCTACTCTATGAATACCTATTTTCTCCCCAAGAATAGGTAGTGCCAATAAAGCTGCTATTATTGGTGCACTATGAGCAATGGCAATATTTTCTGAAAGTAACAAGTATTTTATTCCAAAAATATAAAGTACAACACACCCAACTGCTGAAAAAGCTCTTACAAAATGCCTAACTGGTTTTTGTGTTTTTATTGAACTTATGCCTGTATTATAAACCATAACTAAAGATATTATTGATCCACTTAATGCTCTAAAAAATACTGCCTCCCAAACAGGGAAATTCATGGTTAAATTTTTATATGTCATATCATTAACGCTTAGACAAAACATACCTAGAGTCATTAATAATATCCCTAGTAAATTTTTATTCATAAAAAAATCTTTAATTAAAAACTAAAAATATGTTAGCGAATACTAAAATTATTTCAAATGCAAAATAAATATAAAGTTAAAAAAATATCACTAAAAACTAAATACCTTGAAGTTTATTGGCAGGATAAACATGTAAGTAAATATCATTTTTTATGGCTCAGAGACAATTGCCCCACTGCATTTCATAAAGATACAAGGATGAGAAGTTTTAATATTCTCTCAGTTACAAAAAAAATAAGACCAATTAAATATAATTTTTCATCAAAAAATATAAATATTAATTGGTCAGAAAATAATCATCATTCAACTTATGACTTAAAATGGCTTAGAGATAATTGTTATATTGAAATTAATTCAAAATCTTATAGTTCACCATACACCTTATGGAATAAAAAAAAAATTTCGAATATTAAAACACTTACATTTGATTATAAAAAAATTATTTCAGATGAAAAAATATTTTTAAAATGGCTAAACACATTATATTCATTTGGAATAACAATAGTTTCTAACGCACCAACTGAAAAAAAATCTGCTTTCAAAATTTTAGATCTGATTGGACAATATCGTGAAACTTTCTTTAAAACACCTTTTGAAGTTATCAATATTCCCAAACCTAATAATCAAGCATATACAGCTGATGCTCTAGTTAATCATACTGACCTTCCCTATTACGAATATGTCCCCGGATATCAATTTTTGCATTGCTTAATTAATGAAGCAGAGGGTGGAAGTTCTACGGCAGTTGATGGTTTTGCAGTTGCAGATTTTTTTAAAAAAAATTATTTAAAAAAATTTAAATTGCTTACAAATAATGATGTAGTGTTCAAGGATAACGATTACACACAAAAAAATATAAGAATTCAAAAATCTCCAATAATAAAAACTAACAAAAATAATGATATTGAAGAAGTAAGAATTAATTTAGGGGCGATGGGCACTTTAGATATCAATCCTAAAATTATGAATAATTTTTATGAAGCCTATACTCTTTTTTACAAGCAACTTCATAGTAAAAAATTTCAAATAGAATTTAAACTCAAAACAGGTGATATTTTTTGTTTTGATAATCGTAGAATCTTACATGGAAGAAAAAAATTTGATCCAAATTCTGGAAATAGACATCTACAGGGTTATTATATTGAAAGAGATGAAATAAAATCTAAACTAAACTATCTGATTAAGGTAAAATTTTAAGAAACTTTTATCCATGTTGATTTGGTCTGCAAATAATTATCCAGAGCTTGATAGCCATTATCACGACCTATACCAGATTGTTTATATCCACCAAGTGGTATAGTAGAGTCAACACCTTCCTCGTAATTATTTATATAAACTGTACCAGCTCTAATTTCTCTTGATGCCTTTATTGCTTTATTAATATCTTTTGTCCACACACCTGCAGCAAGTCCGTATTCAGTATCATTAGCCATAGAAATTGCTTCCTCAAAGCTTGAAAAAGAGAGTGCTGTAAGTACAGGGCCAAAGATTTCCTCTTGAGCAATTTTCATATTATTCTTTACATTTTTAAATATTGTTGGCTCAAAATAACAACCTCCTGTTTCTTGCATAGCAATATTTCCTCCTACTTTTATATCTGCGCCCTCTTCCCTACCAATATTTACATAGTTATTAATTTTATCAAGCTGTTCTTTATTTACTATTGCTCCTGCAAATGAATTTGGATCAAATGGATTAGCCGGCTGCATGTTTTTACTTTTTTCTGCTACTTTATCTATAAAATCATCTTCAATTTCTTTTTGAACTATTAGTCTTGAGCCTGCCGAACAAACCTCTCCTTGATTTCCAAATATAGCGTATGCTGATGCTTCAGCAGCTGCATCAAGATCATGACAATCAGCAAATATTATATTAGGAGATTTTCCTCCACACTCAAGTTGAACTCTTTTCATATTTGATTGGCCAGAATATTGTAATACCAATTTACCAACTTCTCCAGAACCTGTAAATGCAACGCAATCAACATCTTTATGAAGACACAAAGATTTGCCTGTTATAGGTCCATCACCAGGCAAAACAGAAAAAACACCATCTGGAACTCCAGCTTCAGACAACAAAGAACCAATTTTAATAGCACTCATAGGGGATTGTTCAGCTGGTTTTAATATCACTGAATTACCTGTAATTAAGGCTGGTGCAATTTTCCAAATAGCCATCCATAAAGGATAATTCCAGGGGACAATTGCTGCTACAACCCCTATTGGTTCTTTAGTAACTAAACCCATATAATCTTTTGAACTGGGGGATATATCATCAAACAATTTATCAATAATTTCAGCATACCATTCAATGTTATCAATACTGGTTGGTAAATCAGCATTATAGGTATCATTAATAGTTTTACCCATATCTATAGTATCTAATAGAGATAACTCTAATCGATCACGCTCTAATAATTCTGCAAATTTTAAAAGAATTTTTTTTCTTTGTCCTGGAGGTAAATTAGACCAATAACCTTTTTGAAATACTTCTTTTGCAGAACTAACAGCTTTATCTATGTCAGCTTGCTGAGCAAAAGAAATCTGGTTAATTTTTTTTCCGTCAATAGGAGAAATATTATCAAAAAATTTTTCTGATATAGATTTCTGATAATTTCCATTAATAAATAAATCTGAAGGAAATTGTAATTTTAATTTTTGTTCTTTAACTAACTGAAAACTTAAAGTCATTATTGATCATATATACTATTATTTTTTTTAAGCATCCTTTTTAGAGCAGGCCACTCATGTTTACCAAGTTTATATTTAGAATCATTATATTGACCAGCTGCAAATTCTAATAAATTCTCAGATGGTTTAATAATATTTTGGTTAGTGTTTAATAAATCAATTTGAACCTTACAAGCTCTGTCAAGATAGTACATAAGCATAAATGCCTCACTTATTGTTTTTCCAGCTGTCAAAAGTCCATGATTTCTCAAAATCATAACATTATTATTACCTAGATCTCCTAAAAGACTCTTACATTCTTCAGTGCTTGTCGACATACCTTGCCAATCATGATAGCTAACACTGTTGTGAAACATTGCTGAATCTTGAATTAAAATATCCAATCCAGTCTCTAAACAAGACACTGCTAAACCTGATCTAGAATGTGAATGCATAACACATTCAAGATCTTGTCTATTTTTATGAATAGCTCCATGAATTACAAAACCTGTATAATTTATATCTCCTTCACCAAAGACAATGTTTCCATTTAAATCAACCTCTATTAAATTAGATGCAGTTATCTCATCGTACCTTAATCCAAATTTATTTATTAAAAATGTATTTTTTTTTGAAGAAGTTTTGCAAGTAATATGGTTCCAAATGATATCGCTAAATCCATATATATCAGCAAGATGGTAGGCTGCTGCTAAATCACATCTGTTTTTAAGCTCTTCATCATCAAAATATTTATTAATTTTCATTAAAAAAATGTATAAAATAAATATTCATAAAAGAGGAGTATTTTTTTGAGCTTTAGTAATACAAAACTTGATATTGATTTTGTTAGATCACAATTTCCAGCTTTTAAAGACCCAATATGTAAAAATTGGTCTTTTTTTGAAAATGCTGGTGGAAGCTATGTTCCTCAAGAGGTGATTAGCAAACTTAATGAATTCATGATTTCTACAAAGGTTCAACCATATGCAGAGTATGCAATGTCTAAAAAAGCTGGGGATGAAATGGATAAAGCCACTGAATTATTTGCAAAAATAATCAATGCAAAAAATAATGAAATTCTTATAGGAGATTCAACATCTGCAAATTTGTATGTTTTATCAAATGCATTAAAATCAATAATCAGTCAGGGAGATGAAGTAATAGTTACAAATCAAGATCATGAAGCTAATATAAGCCCTTGGAGACGCCTTAAAGAAAATGGAGCTATAATAAAAGAATGGAAAATAAACAAAATAAGTGGAGAGCTTGACATAGAAGATTTTGAAAGATTGATTTCTAAGAAAACTAAAATAGTTGCAGTGACACATTGTTCCAATATCGTTGGATCTGTAAATAATTTAAAAAAAATCAGTTCTATATCAAAAAAATATAATGCTATTTTGATAGGTGATGGCGTTTCTTATGCTCCTCATGGATTTCCTGACGTTAAAGAGTTAGGAGTAGATTTTTACTCATTTAGTTTATATAAAACTTATGGGCCTCACCTTGGATTATTATATTGCAATGAAAACATAACGAAAAGTTTACCTAATCAAAATCATGAATTTTTAGAAGGTGATTACCCTTACACTTTAAATCCAGGTGGATCTAATCATGAAGAATTAGCATCCCTTTCTGGAATTTATGATTATTTAATGAATTTATATGATCACCATTTTAATGATGAAAAAATCTCCTTGCGTGAAAAAATTGGAAAAATTAATAATTTAATTTCACTACATGAAAAAGATTTAGCTAACCCTATACTTGAATTCATAACACAGAGAAATGATTTGCGATTGATAGGAAAAAATAAAATTATCGACAAAGACAGAGCGCCCACAATATCTTTTATTTCAAAAAATAAATCCTCAAAAGAAGTTAGTAAAATACTTGTCTCAAATAATATAGCTACAAGAAACGATAACTTTTATGCTTGGAGATGCCTTAAAGCACTTGGTATTGATGATGAAGATGGTGTTGTAAGAATTAGTATTGTTCATTACAATAGTATGGATGAAGTAAATAAATTAATAAAAGCCTTAAAAAAGATTTAATATAGATGAGCTTGAAAGAGTATAAGAACATTTTAAGTAAAATAAATTTTAAAAATTCATTTAAACCAACTGAAACTTCAAGAGTAATGTACTCAAGTATTATTAAAGAACTTTTAAATTCAGATAATTTAAAGAAGAAAAAAATTTTAGATCTTGGATGCGGTTGTGGTATTTTAACAATATTATTAAATCAAAAATTTCCAAACAACACATTTTATGCATCTGATTTGGATGAAGGAGCATTATTAGACAGTAAAGAAAATTTCGATAATTTTAATTTAAATATTAATATTTATAAATCAAATATCTTTGATGAGTGGTTGAAACGTAAAGAAAAATTTGATTTAATAATTAATGATATATCTGGAGTATCCTCATATTTGACAGAAGAAACTGATTGGTTCAACAACTCCATTCCAAGTGAGGATAAGGATGGATTTGAATTATTAAAAAGATTTTTAAATGATTCCAAAAATCACTTAAACAGTAATGGTGTTATTTTTTTCCCAATACTCTCAGTAAGTAATCACAAGAAAGCTCTAGATTATGCAAATAAGATATTTAATATAAAACTTATTGGTAAATCATTTTGGCCTGCACCTATAAATTTGCAAAATAAATTTGACTATTTGTCAAAATTAAGAAAAGATAATATTATTGATTTTGAAGAAAAATTCGGATCGATTTTTTTTTGGACTTCTGTATATATGGCTAATCAAAAATGAAAATAAATTTAAATAATATAAAAAATGACAAAGTTTATCTTGATAAAGCTATTAAATTTTATGAAGATAACGGTTATTTAATTTCTAGTATTAATGACAACAAATTAATTGATGATATAAATTTAAAGATTCAAAATCATTTAAATTCTAAGAGAGATATAAAAACTAATCCAAAGATTTTCCATTACAATGAAAGTCCAAGAATAGTAGAAATATGGAAAGAGATAGATTCGGTAAAAAAATTAGCAATAAACGAAGATGTTATTTTTTTACTTAAATCTCTTTATTCTCGAAAGCCGATACCGTTTTCTACAATTAATTTCTTAAAAGGGACAGAACAGCCTTTACATAGTGATTACTTTCATTTTGCAACAAAGCCTGATGGCTATCTCGCAGGAGTTTGGACAGCTTTAGAAGACATAGATGAATCTTCAGGACCCCTTTCAATAGTTCCGGGTAGTAATAAACTGCCTTATGTATGGTTAGATACTTTAGGCTTAGATATTCCAAAAAATAAAAAAGATATTAAAAATAATTATACAAAGTATGAAGAGTATATAAAAAAAGTAATGCTCGACAAAAAATTTGAAATTTATACCCCAAAATTAATGAAAGGTGATTTTTTGATTTGGTCGGCAAATATTCTTCATGGAGCTGGTGAAATAAAAGACAAAAGCAAATCTAGATTAAGCCAAGTTACTCATTATCATTTTGAAGGTTGTGAGAAATATTTTAATCCATTATTTACGAGACATGATCAAAATAAATATGGTGACAGAGATTTAAATAGTATAAAAATACCTTATGAATAAAGAAAATATTATAGAAATAATTAGAATTGCACTTGAGATTGATTCATTAAGTATTGATGACTCTTCTGATAATATTGAAGAATGGGACTCACTGGGGCAACTGTCAATCCTTAGTGCACTAGATAAAGAAACAAATGGTAAAGCATCGAGCATAAATGGCTTAAGTGAAATGTTTACAGTTAGAGAAATAGTTGAAGAAATTGAAAAGCTCTAAATAAATGGGGTTTTGCATAGATAGCATAGAAACTGAAATTGGTAAGGATAGAATAAATTTAAAAAATGTTCTTTCAAATAAATATGGAAAAGACAGAAGTAATAAAGTACTTGAGAAAACTGGTTTCAAATTTGTTCACAGAGAAAAAAAAAGAGATTTTAAAGAATTAGCTTTTATTGTATCAAAAAGAGTCATAAAAAAAAGTAAAATTAAGCCAGAAATATTAATTTTTATAACTCAAGACTCTAACAATAACATACCAAGCTTTGCAGAAAAATTAGCCTCAGAGCTAAATTTAAATTCTGATACGTTTGTTACAACTTTATCAATGTCTTGCTCAGGTTATCCATATGCACTTTTCATTATTAATTCTCTTTTTAATTCCACTAAATATAAATCAGCAATAATAGTAACATCAGAGACTTACTCAAAATATATTAATAAAAATGACCAGTCAACTAACCTGATATTTAGTGACGGGGCAAGTGCAAGTTTAATTTTAAAAAAAAATAATGAAAATTTAATATCTTATGATTTTGGGCATGATGGAAATAATTATGACAAAATTTCCTTAAATAATATTTTAATTGAGTCAGATCTCCTCAAAAAACCCACTTTAAAAATGAAGGGGAATGATGTTTTTCAATTTACTATAAACAAAATACCAAAAAGTATAAAAAAAATTACCAAAAGCGTAGGATTAGAAAATGCAAATTTATTTTTTTTACATCAGGCTAGTAAAATAGTAATAAATAATATTATTGATAAATTAAACATTGATGAAAAAAGAGTTCCAAATTATTTTAATTTAACTGGAAATTTAGTTTCTAGCTCAATACCATTCTTGATAAGTTATTATCAAAGAAACAATGAAATTAAAAAAAAAAGTATCGTATGTTTAAGCGGTTTTGGAGTTGGATTATCTTGGGGGAGCTTATTATTTAAATGGCAATAAAACCTTGCATATGTATATTTGGAGCTGGTTCTCAGATTGCGAGAAACACTTTTAAAAATCAATTTAAAAACTATGAAATATACCCATTTTCATCTTTTACTTCAAAGCACAAAATAAGTGAATATAAATTAATTAAATATAAAAATACAAGTGAAGTTAAAAAAATATTAGAAACCAAATTTAATAAAATAACATTAATTTTTTTTAATTCTGTATCAATTGATAGTTTAATTATTAACAAGTCAAGAAAAGAAATTCTCAAAGAATTAGATGAAGGAGTTCTTAAATCCCATGAAATAGTAAAATCAGTATTGCCAATTATGATAAAAAATAACTGGGGTAGGATTATTTTTATAGGCTCCTCTAGAGCTTTAAAAGGTGACTCAGGAATAAGCGGTTATATGATAAGTAAATATGCTTCTTTAGGTTATTCTAAAAGTATATCAAAAGAATATGGAAAATTTGGAATTACTTCTAACTATTTAAGCCTTGGATTATTTGACACGAATCTTTTAAAAGAAGTAAAAGATAGAGATTACAAAAATATCATCAGAAATACGGACACAAGAAGTTTAGGCGATTACAAATCATTATCAAATGCAATTAAATTTATAATTAATTCTAAATATACTACAGGATCAATCATAAATGTTGATGGCGGGTATATGTAATGAATGTAAGAATTGCAGATCAAAAAGATATTAATAAGATTTGTAATTTTTTAGATAATAATTGGAAAAAAAATCACATTTTATCAAAAGATAAAAAGCTACTTAAATGGCAGCATATTTCAAACAAAAAAAATAAAATTTCTTTTGCAGTTTTAGAAAATAAAACAAAAAAGATTTTAGGATTAATTGGTTTTATTTCAATTAATGCATATAAAAAAATAAAAAAAAAAGATGATAATATATGGCTGGGCATATGGTGTGTAAGTAAAGAAATTAATAAAATTTATGGATTAAAATTAATATATTTTTTTTTAAATAACACTGATAATATTTCAATTGGGGGTATTGGATTAACAAAAGATATTATGCAATTGTACAATAAACTTGAATTTAACACTGGTGAAATGAGGCATTATTTTATAAAAAATGATAAAATACATAAAGCAAAATTATCAAAATATTTAGTAAACAAAAAGTTTAAAAAAGTAAAAAAAAATACTTTAGAGGTTACAGATAGAATTAATAAAAATATTTTTAGTTTAAAGAAAAAAAGTTTTAAAAATTATAATTATTTTAAATATAGATACGAAAATCATCCATACTATAATTACAAGTTTATAAATATAAAAAAAAGAGGTGAAGATATACTTCTAATAGTTTTTAGAAAAATTTTTTTATTCGATACATCTATTCTGAGGATAATTGATAGTTTTGGTTACTGGGAAAAAGCTGAGGATATAGGCATTCTAATTAGAAATTTGTTATATAAAGAAAATTCTGAATATATTGATTTTTTGTACAAAGGTAGAAGTGAGAAATATATAGAAAATAATGGTTTCAATTTAAAAAAAGGAATAAAAGTAATCCCTAATCATTTTGAGCCGTTTGAAGGAGTTACTAACCAACCTTTATATTTTTGCTTTAAATCAAGAAATGAATATGAATTACATAAAGGTGATGCCGATAGTGACAGACCAAATTTACTTATAAACTAAATTATTTGTATCTATTCTTGGAAATTCAAAAGGATACTTTCTATCAAAAGATGCTTTTTGGATGGTTAGAGCGCAGTTGCAGTTTAGTTCTTTTAAAATTTTTATTGAACTTTTATTATAACTTCCATGAGGATAGCAAAATGACCAATAGTTTTCATTTAAGAGTTTTTTTTGATTTAAAAAATTTTTAGAATTAGAAATTTCTTTATATTGCTTTTCAAATGATAAAAATTCTAGTTTCTTGTGTGTTAATCCATGAGCACCAATTTCATTACCAAATTTTTTAATTTTTTTTAATTCATTTAAATTCAAATATAATCTTTTGGCAAACTCATTTTCATTTTTAGATACATATTTTTTAAAAAGTTTATCAACTATTTTATCAGAAATTTTTATTGGTAATTCGCTAGTTAGAAGGGATTTAATATTTCTTGTAACGTGATCATCACGAACATTAAATATATTTTTTTGTTTTATGTATTTTTCAAATAGTGGAGGTTTGTTAGACTTAAAAAATTCATAATAATTTTTTTTAATCTCCAATAATAATTTATCTCTAATTTTAAATTTTGATAGAATAAATTGTATTTTATTTACTTTCATTACATTTTTTCTTTTAATTAAATTCATTGGATAAAAAGATGCATTTAATTTATAATGTTGCAAAATATTTAATACTATTTCAGAATGCTCTTTGTATCCATCATCAAAAGTTAACCAGTACTCACTTGATTTAAACTTTATTTTTTTATTTAATCTATAGTGAATTTCCTCTGGTGATAAAACTTTTTTATTTTTGTAAAGATATTTTATCTGTTGTTTAAAGTGTTTAATCTTTAAAATATTTAAGAAAGGAAAATCTTTTGATCTATCTCTTACATAATGGTAAGTTATAATATTTAATTTATCTTGCACTTTTAAAACTTATAAAACTCTAGTTTTTTTTTATTTTTTTTTCCCAATGGTTCATCAACTAAAATTAAAATACTTCTATCTTCAATATTTTTAATTTTCCAATTTCTCTGAAAATTATTCATTAAAAAATTAATATTTGCCCTTCTTCCATCTGAAATTATGATTGTCCCAGAAGAAAAAAAATTTTCAATTTTTAATATATCAGATGACATTGGCATAAGATCTTTTGAGTCAATATTAAATGAAAATTTATTATTATTTTTTACCCCATATTGACTAGGACCATCCAAATAAATAAACTCTGGATTAACTTTGGGGAAATTAATAAATTTAGTGCAATATCTACCATTGAATTCTGTCATTTGAACCTGGCTAAACTTAAAGTTTTGTAATGGATTGTTTATTAGTTTATTTCTTTTTTTTGATATATTTATGTATTTTTTACTATTATCTAATATTGTATAATTTGCTGTTAAGTAAATATTATTTTTTATCTTTTTTCCATATTTTTCAATCAACATTTTATGAGCATGAGATATGACTAAAGAAGAATATCCGGTACCAATTTCTAAAATATTTATTCTTTTGTTAACAATTATAAAATTATGTAAAAAATATAAATCATTTAAATCAGGTTTAAGAAGTTCTGAATTAAAATTCTTTTGATTTATCAAATAATCTAATCCTACCTTTTTAAAATATATATTTATTTGTGTTTTGTTTAATTTTTTTGGAATTTTAATTTTCATATATTTATTTTGTAGATTTTTTTAAATAATTGTTAAACATAATTGAAAAAAAAGTAAAAAATAATGTTATAAAAATAAATATTATTAAGCTAATTAAAGAATTTAAGTAAACAGTTGTTATATATCCTAAAACTCCAAGTGATAAGCTAATTAAGGATATAATGGTCAGAATAGTATATTTATTAACATTATATTTATGTAATAAGTGATGAAAATGAGTCATATCAGGCTGAAATGGATTTTTTTTATTCATTATTCTTCTTATGACGGTTGATGTAAAATCCATTATTGGATAAGCAACAGTCCAAATAATTAAAACATCAGATTGAATTAAATTTCCTTGATTTGAAAAAAAAATTAACAGGAAACCAAAAGAGAAACCAAAAAAAGTACTGCCTGAATCACCTAAAAAAATTTTTAAGTTTTTAAAAATTCCAAAATTATATAATATTCCAAAAAAACAAAGGATGAATATTGTTATAAAAAAATTTAATATAAAAAAATCATTTATAAATAAATATGTATAAATTAATAAAAATCCGTAAGACAGAATAACTTGTGAAATTAATAATCCATCTAACCCATCAAGAAAATTAAATGCGTTAGTAAGTCCAGCTACACACAGAACAGTAAAAATTAGACCAAACGCACCTAAATTTATAGTCAATTGATCAGAAATAATAATTTTTGTTAATATTAATCCTTCAGAAATTAAAAAATATGAAGCAAGAAAAATCAGTATTATTCTAGTTTGGACTTTTAACTCAGAAAAATCATCTAAGAAACCTGATAAAACTATTATACCAGAATAAACAATTATTAAATTAATTTGTTCAGGATATTCAAATAAATACATGCTGAATATGATACTAAAATAAATTATTAAACCACCAATCAAAGGTATGGGTTCACTATGTATTTTTCTTAAATTAGGCTTATCAGTTAAGTTAAAAGATCTTGAAAATTTATATAATAAAATAAATACGATTATATTGAATAAAACTAAAAAAAAATATTGTTCCATCATACTTCTTTCATTACATTATTAAATGTCTATAATATATATTATAAAAAATAGAAGTTTATTTAAAATATTTGGTAATGGTTAAAATAAATTCAATTGAAACGATCTTAGTATCTTCAAACTATGGTAATGGAAAAGTATATGGTCAGCCAAAATCAGTAAAAACAATAGCATTAATAAAGTTAAAAACTAATAAAAATATTTACGGAATAGGAGAAACTTACTCAGGTATATATTCTCCAGAACTTGTAGTAAATGTTGTTGATTTTTTAAAACCATTGATTTTAGGAAAAAAAATTGATGAAAACTTTGATATAAACAGTATTAAATTAATACCATTTATAGCCTCAACTGGTTTAGTAAAAAGCGTAATTAGTGGATTGGAAATAGCATATTATGATTTACTGGGTAAGCTATTTAAAAAACCAATTTATAAATTACTAAAACCACAACAAAACAAACATATAGGTATCAAAACATATTGCAGTGGAGGATCAGTAATTTTTAAAGAAGATGAAATAGCTAGAGAAGTTGAGTATTTATTAAAACAGGGTTTTAAGTCTTATAAAATGAGAGTTGGATATTATTCACAAAAAAAAGATCTTTTAAGAATAAAATCAGCAAAAAATATATTAGGAAAAAATAATAACTTGATGATTGATGCTATTATGGGAACTCACAAAAATAAGTGGAGCTATAAAAAAGCATATGAATTTATAAAAATAACAAAATCCTTGTATCCTCTATGGATAGAGGAACCACTAAATCCTCTAAATTTATATGATATGTCACGACTACAAAAATCACATAAAACACATTTAGCTTTTGGAGAATCATTTACTTCTTATGAAGAATTTAAAAATGCAATGCATTTAAATTGTTCAAAATATCTTCAACCTGATGTTACTCATTGTGGTTATATAGATGCTATCAAGCTGATGAATGATATAAAAATAAATAATTTCAAAATAGCAATTCATGTATGGGGAAGCAAAATTTCTTTAATTTCTAATTTGCACTTTGCAACAGCATTTAACAAAAAAATTGATTTTATTGAAATTCCAAATGTAAGACTAAGTTTTCTTGAACATGAATTCAGAGATATTATGGAAATTAAAAATGGAAAAATACTTATAAATGAAGAGGTAAATGGTTTAGGAATTGTATTGAGTGAAAAAATATTAAAAAAATATAAATTTATTAAGGCAAGTGGATTTAAAATATAGTTATATATGAAACAGATAACTATTGCTCATGATTTTAATTTAAAGATTTATTTATATAAATTTCCAAAAAATGAAATTTTAAAAAAAATATTTGATCTAAAAAAAATAAAATTTGTAGATATAAAAAAAGTTAAAAAAAATGACTTAAGTAAGATAGAAATCTTTTGGGGAAATAGGTTAACATTAGATATAATTGACAGTTTAGATAATTTAAAATGGGTGCATTTAGCTTCCTCTGGATCAAACTTTAATGTCAGAAAAAAACTTAGTTTTAAGAAAATTAAACTTTCAAACTCAAAAGGTATTTACAACAAATCAGTTTCTCAATTAATTTTAGCATTTATTTTTTCAATATGTACAGGAATACATTTTTTAGAACATAGAAAAGACAAAAAAAAATTTAATAGACTATATTTTGAGAAATATATTAAATTTAATAGTTATATAGACCAAAAAAAAATTTTAATACTAGGGAATGGTGAAATAAGTAAATATTTAATTTCTAAATTAAAACATTTTAATAAAAATATTAGTATTGTTGTTAAAAATTCTGATTTAAAAAAAATTAAGTTTAAAAATAAATATTCTTTTAATAATATATCAAAAGCATTTTCAAAAAATAATTTAATAATAAATTTATTACCAGAAAATAATGAAACTCTAAATGTAATTAATAAAAAAATATTAAATCAACTACCTAAATATTCATCATTTATAAATGCTAGCAGAGGTGATATAATTAATCATAATGATTTAATAAACTTCATAAAAAAAGATAAAACATTTATATATGCTACAGATGTGTTTTCAAGAAATCTGTATGTTAATCCTTATATTCCATTAGATTATAATAGTACATTATTTAAATTAAAAAGAGTAATCATGACACCTCATATTGGTGCATTTAGTAATGACTACTGGGATGAGCAATTAAAATTATTTAGGAAAAATTTAGAGCTATATTTCAATTCAAAAAAATTAGTAAATAATGTAAAATAGTTTTTAGTGTCCATAATGAATAAAAAAAATAGTAATTCAAATGATTAAAAATAAAAGAATATTAGCAATTACGCTTGCCAGAGGTGGATCAAAATCAATTAAAAATAAAAATATTGCCATAATTAATGGTAAGCCTCTAATTTATTACACAATAAAGGAGGTCAAAAAATCAAAATATATTGATGACTATGTTGTATCAACTGATGATCCAAAAATTAAAAAAGTATGTGAAAAATACAATATTAAAATTCCATTTTTAAGACCAAAAAAATATTCTGGAGATAAATCACCAGCTCAGTTTGCATTAAAACATGCAACAATTTTTTTTGAGAAATTAAAAAATATAAAATATGATTATATTATTGAGATTATGGCAACCAACCCTCTTAAAACTATCAAAGATATAGATAAATGTATTGAAATTTTGGATAAAAAAAAATCAGATTCGGTTATAAGTGTTTGTCAATTATATGATCACCATCCTGCAAGAATAAAAAAAATTGAAAATGGTTATCTTAAGAATTTTTGTATTGATGAAAATGAATATACGATGAGGCAAGATTTTACACCTAAAGCATATATCAGAAATGGATCAATATACGCATTTAAAAGAAATATATTGATAAATAATAATTCTAAATGGGGGAAAAAAATTATTCCGTATATTATGCCTGATAAAAGAAGTATCAATATTGATGAGCCGATTGATATAGAGTATTGTAAATTAAGAATAAAATAATTCTAAATATATTTTTTTGTAAACTGTTCATATTCACTAAAAATATGAAATGGCATTAAATTAGAATGCTCAATAAATTTTCCTATCAAATTATTATTATAATAGTTTTTCACGTCATTATCCAAATGGACACTACTCAAACGGGATAAGTTACTAATATGTGTATAAATATTTTTTAATAATCCATTGTTAACGATAGGTTTCTTTAGTAAATTTTTATACTGCCTATCAAACTTCCATTTATTTTTCCATTCATCAACATATTTTAGATCATCGTTATAGAATTTTCTATTAAATTTTTTTCTCAATTCTTTAGGAGAGCTAACTGGCATATTATATTCTTTCTTTATCCATGGATCATGCACACAATAAAAATCAGGTAATGTAACATTGAAGATATTTTTATTTAAAAACTGCATAGCTATATCATCAAATGCACAAACAAATGGAAAAGACTCTGAGGTAAATATAAATTTATCAAAATAATCAATATTTATTAAAATACCAATATCCATTACTGCTTCAACAGCAACCAAATTATTCCAAGATTTTTTTATTGACGCATTTTTAATTGTATGAGGTCCATACACCGAAAGATTGTTGTTAGATAATAATGACTTACCCATCAAACCAAAGTAAAAATCATTCGGATTGATTTGGTTAAGTTTTATAGTGTGAGGCCAAAAAATTGTGTTAAAACCAATCAAGCCAAATTGAGCAAAAAATTTATTATCTAATACATGAACCAACCTATTGTAAGTATTAGGCAATAGATATGCATCTGTATGTAAATATAACAGCCATTTCGAGTTATTTTCCCTTCTAATATGTTGAATTGTTTCTTTTACTACAGACTGTAATCCAGTTTGTTGCGTTTTTAAAAAAGTAATTCCTTCTCTATCGCAAATTTTTTTGCCATAACTTAAATTTTGTTCAGTTGATCCAGCATCTACATTTATAATATTTTTACTGGGAAAGTCATTTTTTTTTAAAAAAAAACCCTCAAGCATTTCATAGTTATTTCTAGATGAAACTAAAATATGCATACTTCTAAAATAAATTAATACCTATAATTTCCATTATCAAGTTCTTTAATATCAAAAGACTCAATTAAATTTTTTTTATTTTTAAAATCTGACTGACCTATATCATAATAATTTATAATTTGGTTTTTAATTTGACTTAATTGATTAATATAAATAGCTGACGTATTTACAGGAGTGATAATTTGTTTTACTAAAGTTAGATCAAAAAATTCAATAGGAATATTATCATCCTTTATCATTATAAATTTTTCTAACTTAATTTTTATATCTTCAGTAGTATATCCTGGGTGTAACTTAAAATAAAAAGTTGTGTTTTCATTATTCAAAAACTTGTTCTTTGAAAATATATTATCTTTAATATGTAATAAAAAACGTTTTAGGCCTTTATTATATCTTACTGTTCTCGCACAAATTATAAGTATATTAAATTGACTTTTGACACCTATAATATTTTCTTTTTGAAAAATACTTACTAGTTTTTTAAATTGATCTGAAATATCAATTATATTATTTGAGTTATAAATTTTTTTATTATTAAGACTCGTTATTAGTATATCATATTTATTTTTTCTAAATTTTTTAACCTTAATAAATTTTCTTAATGTAATAGAATACAAAAAACTTTTAGTAATTGGAAATTTATTTTTTACAGATATCCAATTATCAATACCATCCTCTAAGATTAAATAATCATTATTTTTTTTATATTTATTAATTAAAAAAGAATTAATTAAACCATAGTTAAATGATGTAATATAATTAATATTAGTTGTGTTATTGAATTTATTTATTCTCTTATCCAATTTATTTTTATAAAAAAACATCTTAAGATAATCATAATTTAAATCATCACTAATCAGCAAACAAGATGCAACATCTATGTTAATTTTTTTACAAATAAATTCTAAGTCTTCTTTTTTTTTATTTCTCTTGCCGCCTTGACCACTAAATATAATTTTATAATTTTTAATTTTATGCTTATTAATGAAACAACCTGCAAGATATAAGCTTAAATTAGAAGCTGCATATATCAAAAATCTTTTAGAAAAATTAATGTTGATTTTATTAGAATACTCTTTATTTAAATCCATAATTAACTTTATATTATTATTTTCTTTATAAATATGACAAAAATTTCTGCAATCATAAGAGTTAAAAATGAAGAAAAGTATATTGGTTTTTGCATTCAATCAATTTTAGATTTTTTTAACAAACCCGAAATCATAATAGTTAATGATGAATCAACTGATAACACTATAGATATTATAAATCATTTTAAAGAAGATAAATCGATAAAGTCTAAAGATAAAAGATATACTAATATTAAAATTATAGATATTGATGATTACACACCAGGAAAATCAATAAATATTGGAGTAAAACAAGCAAGTAATGATTTTATTTTAATAATTTCAGCCCATTGTAAAATTATTAAATTTGATAAAAAAAATACTTTTGAGTATTTGAATAAAAATTATGCTATTTTTGGAAATCAAATTCCAATTTGGAATGGTAAAAGAATTTTAAAACGTTACATTTGGTCTAATTTCAAACAAAAAAAAGAAATAAATATGTTTTCTAAAGAAGAAAATAGATATTTTTTTCATAACGCCTTTTCAATGTTTAATAAATCCCTTTTAACAAACAATCCATTTAATGAAAATTTAATTGGTAAAGAAGATAGATATTGGGCAAATGATTTTATTAAATCTAAAAATAAAATTATTTACTTGCCAAATAACGAAGTTGAGCATTATTATACTGATAACGGCGCAACTTGGAAAAATTTATAAATGACACTTTTAATTGCTGAAATTGGTTGGAATCACATGGGCGATATTGATTTAGCCAAAAAAATGATTTTAGAAGCTAAAAATGCTGGAGCTACTCATGCCAAGTTTCAAAATTGGAAAGTTTCAAATTTAAAAAAAGGGCCCTGGGATAATGATGGTAGAAGAGAAATCTATGAAAAAGCTGAACTTACAGAAGAGAAAACTAAAATAATTTATTCAATTTGCAAACAAAATAATATCCGTTTTTTAACAAGTATATTTGATTATCAAGAAGCTAAATTTATATCTTCAATAGATAATGATATGATTAAAATACCATCTCCGGAGGTAAGAAATGAAAAACTTTTAGTCGAATGTTCTAAATTATTTAATTCAATTATAATATCCTCAGGAGCTTCAAAAACTACTGAAATAGTAAACTCTTTAAATATAATAAAAAATACAAATGATAAATGTAAAATACATTTACTTCACTGTGTATCTCTTTATCCATGTGAAGATCAAAATGTTAGATTGCAAAGAATTAATTATTTAAAATCCATACATGACTCTATAGGAGTAAGTGATCATACTTCAGACTCACTTAGTTCAATTATATCACTAGCTTATGGAATTACTGTCATCGAAAAACACTTTACAATAGATAATAATTTACCAGGAAGAGATAATAAATTTGCATTATTGCCAGATGAATTCAAAAAAATAAGTACAGCAATAAGACGTTATGATGCAATGAATAAAGAAAGTGATAACTCTAATTTTTTAAATCAAGAAAACGAAGTTAGAGATCTTTATTCAGGAAGATGGAGTGGTAGCTAAATTTTTTTGTTTTATTAAAATAAATATTAAAATTATATAATAATATAAATGAACTCCATACCAATTGTTAAAAATACTACCTGTAGATTGAATTGGCCAAATAAATAATAATAATGAGATAAAAACACCATTATGAAGTGGGTTAATTAAATTTAAATTCATAATACTAAATGAAATTAAGAATACTACAGATAAACCAAAAATAAGTATACCAAACAAACCAGTTTCTGAAATAATTTGCATGTAATAATTATGAGGATGTGTTGAGCATCTTTGAAATATATTTTTTGAATCTAGCTCTGAATATTTTTCATTACTACAAACTTTTCTAAATGTTTTTGGGCCTGATCCAAAAAATTTATTATCTTTAAAAATCTCAAATGCTGTAATATAGTGAGCACCATAATGTGAATCAATAAATGAGTTTTCAGATTTAGATATTTTTCCATTATTAAAATTAAAACCTATAACTTCAAATGTAGTTTTTATCATTCGGTTTTTTACAGAGTCGTTATTAAAAATAATGAAAGAAGAAAATAAAATAACACCTACTAATAAATAAATAAAATATTTTAAAGATTTATAATTAAATATTATTGATAATAAAATCCCAAAAGAAGTTAATATAAATGCCATTCTCTCACCTGATAAAAATATACAAATATAAACAAACAATAAAAAAATAAATGGAATAATTTTATAATATTTATTTTCTGAAAATTTATATAAAAGATAGCCAAAACCTAAAAAAACAAATCTTGATAGGTAGGATCCAACTACCCTTTCGTCACCTCTAAATGGACCAGTTAACCTATTTTGATCTAAATCAATTTTATTTCCAAAAATTTCATTTCTAAAGAAAAATTGCAAGTAGGTGTCAAATGCTACAAAAGTAACAGTTAAAGTAATAACTATAAAAATATATTTATTAAATTGCATTTTATCATATTTTAATAAAATTATGAATAGAGCTACAAAAAAAATAAAACGGATGTATGGAAGAGAACTTTCGAGTGAAAATAATTTAAAATCTGACAAGATTGAAGAAGTAAAGGCAAATATCCAAAAAATAATAAAACAATAAAAAAAATAGAAATTAAAATTTTTATATTCAGTTTTTGTAAAATAAAGTATTAGCCCGTATAATGCAGATAATGAAACAAAAATGTCAGGAATTGCAGGACCGGTAATCATTAATATTGGGAACAAAACGAAAATAAAACTTAATGAACTATTAGTATTTTTTGTTAAAAAAACCATTGGTGTTATTATAGAGCAGTTGATAACAATAGTAATTAAAATATTTAATTTTTTTGTTTTATTTTAAAACTCTAATTAATTCATCTTTCCAACATATTTTTTTTAAATTTAAATATTTATTTATCTTCCTACTACTTAATTTTGTGGATGAAGGTCTTTTTGCTGGAAGATTTAAAAAATTAAAAGGTATTTTATTAATTTTAATTTTTTTATTTTTTATAATATTATTAATGTAATATTTTCCAAATTGATACCAGCTAACTGTAGGATAATTGCTGAAATTATATATACCATAACTAATTTTTTTTTGTTTTATATACTTGTTAATTAATTTTATAATTACTTCAGATAAACTCATAGCAGAAGTTGGGTTACCATATTTATCAAATATTAAATTAAGTGAAGTATTTTTATTTATACTATTTTTAATAAAGCTAATAAAATTATTTTGATGCTTACTAAAAATCCAACCTGATCTAAGTATTATAAATTTTTTTAAATTTTTATAAATATAAATATCAGCTTTTAATTTTGACAAACCGTATATGTTAATTGGATTATATTTTGAAGTTTCGTTGTATAAATTTTTAGATTTACCACTATAAACATAGTCTGTTGAAATATGTATCAATAAAACATTATATTTTTTACATAGTTTAACAATTTTTTTTATAGAGTGATAATTTATTTTCATTGCTAAATTTTTATCTTTTTCACATAAATCTACCTTGGTAAGAGCAGCTGTATTAATAAAAATTTTAATTTTATTTTTAATAAAAAATTTTTCAATTTTGTCTGGGTTGCATATATCAAGCTCTCTTTTATTTTTAAAAATAAATTTATTATTGTTATTTTTTGAAATATTTTTAATTTCTTTTGCTAATTGTCCACCACCACCAGAAACTAAAATCATTTATAATAAATCTTGTTTATATCAAAATTAGGTAACGCTTTATCTTTTTTACTAATAATTTTTTTTGATATTGGCCATTTTATATTAAAAAATTTATCATTATAATTTATTCCATGTTGATCATTAGGATAATAAGATTCATCACACTTATATAGAATAATAGCAATTTCACTTGTGCATTGAAATCCGTGTGCAAACCCCGAAGGAATGACTAATTGGTTATTTTTTTTACTAGACATTTTATACTTAAATACTTGTCCAAAATATTTAGATTTACTTCTCAGATCTATAGCTACGTCATATATATTTCCATGAATTACAGTGATAAATTTTGTTTGAGGATGTTTTTGTTGAAAATGAAGACCTCTCAATGTTCCTTTTTTTGAATATGATACATTGTCTTGTATAAATTTAAATTTTTTAACTTTTTTATTTTTATAGTTTTGAATTTCTGAAAAATACCCTCGATCATCCTTATGAATTATTGAAGAAAAGATTTCTGGATTATCAAACTTCATTTTTTTTAAAATCATATATTTCAAAACCCTGCCTTTTTTCTGTTGCAGCAATGAATTGACTTGCCTCTAAGTAAGAGTCAAAAGTTCCCATATCCATCCAAATTATTCCATCTCCTAAATGAAATATTTCTAGATCATTTTTTTTAAGATATAAGTTATTTAAATCAGTAATCTCTAACTCACCTCTATTAGATGGTTTTAAGTTCTTAACATAATTAATAGATTTTTGATCATAAATATAAATACCTGGAATGGCTTTATTAGAAGTTGGTTTTTTTGGCTTTTCTACAATATTTTTAATTTTATTATTTTTAATATTTAGCACACCATATCTTTCTGGACTTTTTACTTTGTATGTGAAGATTGATGCCCCTTTTGCAGAGCTCATTGCATCAAGAATTACATTCTTTAAATTACTCCCAAATAAAAAATTATCACCTAGCATTAATAATATTTTATTTGAGGTAAAGTGAGATTTTGCTAAAGTTATTGCCTGAGCAATACCTGCTGGTTTTAATTGTACTTTATATGTTATCTTACAGTTATATTCTTTACCATTGCCTAATAATCTTTTGAAAAGAATTAAGTCTCTCTTTGTTACAATAATTAGTATCTCCTCAATTCCTATTGATACCATTAAGCCCAAAGATAATAATATCATTGGCTTATTATACACAGGTAACAATTGCTTTGAAAAAACTTTAGTAATTGGAAAGAGTCTCGAACCAGTTCCTCCAGCTAATATTACTCCTTTTATATTTTTTTTCATTTATTTTCTTTTTTAAAAAAGTAAATATACCATAATACTGTTTCATATAATCTTTTTTCAAAATTATTTTTTATCTTCCAGCCAGTATGATTATAAATTTTATTTGTATTAACAGCATATCTAAAATCATGCGCTAATCTATCTTCTATAAATTCAATTTTACCATTAAACTCGTTTATAATTTTTTTATTTTTAAGTAATTTTAATATTTTTAGTATTCTTTTTATTATAAATTTATTCGTATAAGTATTTTGAGCTCCAATATTATATATTTCGTTAACTTTACCTTTTAATATAATTTTATTTATCGCTTTAATATGATCTTCTACATAAATCCAATCTCTCTTATGATTGCCGCTGCCATATATTTTTATTGAATCATTGTTAAGTGATCGTTTTATTGAAATTGGAATTAGTTTTTCTGGAAATTGAAAAGGGCCAAAATTATTCGTACATCTAGAAATATAATAGTCAATATTATATGTTTTAGCCATTCCCATGACTAAACAATCTGCAGCAGCTTTAGAAGAAGAATAAGGCGAAGATGGGTATAGTGGGTAATCTTCATTTGCAAAATTTCTACTTAATGATCCATATACCTCATCAGTTGAAACTTGAAAAAATTTAATTTTATTTTTTTTATATTTATCATTAAATTTTTTTATTGAAAGTAATAGATTATAAACACCTGAAACATTTGACTTAAAAAAAATAGTTGGGGATTTTATTGAATTATCAACATGACTTTCAGCCGCAAAATTAATTATAAGATTTGGTTTAAAATCAAAAATAAATTGATTTAATAAATTAAAATTAGAAATATTTACTCTCTTAAATTCAATTTTTTTGCTTAATATTAGTGGTTTGATATTATTCAGGTTAGAAGCGTATGAAAGAGAGTCGATAACATAAATTTTGTATTTTTTTTTAGCAAAAAAATAGCATGCATTGGAGCCTATAAACCCTGCCCCACCAATTATTAATAACTTTTTCATTTAATTATTATCATTAATTTTTGATATTATATATTTTTTAATATTAGTTAATATTTTATTATCTAATAAATTATTTTCTAGATCTTTACACAATAAATCATGGTTATCATAAAAAAATCCCTCCCAATGCAATGTTTGCTCAAATGTTTTAATGTAGTCATTATAAAAATTTTTATTATTTGATTCTTTTTTGTTAGATATTAATTTTCTTAAATCATCAGGTGAATCTATATATACTGGGTCAGCGAATTTTTGCCACCATGGGTTGCCAAAAAAAGCAACTTTTTTATCCTTAATAAGTGCCTCAAGACCTACACTTCCTGTTGGAGTCAGAACTAATTTAGATTTATCAATTAATTTAAATGTATCTTCTTTGTAATCTACAAATATGATTTTTTTATTCGAAATTCTATCATAAAATTTTGGATTTTTTATTAAATAAGACTCTTTCAATAAATTAAAAACTAGTGGATGCTCCTTATAATAAACATAATAATCTTCTGGCAAAACTTCAAGTATAGTATCTAGAATTAATTCATAGTCTGAGTAATATCCTGCCATTGGCAAAGTACTTGCCTCTGGTTGAAGATTGGGACAAAAAAGTATAAATTTCTTTGATAGATCAATATTTTTTTTACTTTTAGCTTCATATATTTTTTTTAATTTTATAATCTTTAATCTATTAAAAAACATTAAAATAGAAGAACTAATTTCACTTGGGAATTTACCGTCTTGGAACTTTTTTTCTAGTGTTGTTTTAACAAAATTGTTTGACTCTCTAAACAAGCCATTCAGAAATGATCTATAGATATCTTTAAATAAAAAATACAAAAGATGAAATAAGTTATTATTTTCAGTTAAATAAAAAGGCTTACGATGAGTATTATTATTTTTAATCTTATTATAATAGTTATTGTTGATATTATTAAATTCACTTAGTTTTTTAGGATTATTAAATTCAGGAAATCTATTTTCAATTGATTTATCGACTACAAGTCTGTACTCGCCTAGGTAAAGATATGAAATAATAGTCGTATTTATATTTAAATATTTAGCTACCTCAAATAAAATTAATGACTCCATATGATGAGGATAATCAAAGAAAATGAGTTTTTGTATATTATATTTTTTAATTAGACCAAACGCGTATTTTAGTAAATCAAAGTAATGATTTTTTCTGGATTCAAAATTAAATTTGTAATTATCTTTTTCATATCTTGACATTAGGCGATAAATTCTAGTTTCAATTTTTGAAAAGTCTGATACTATTTTTTTATTTATATAATATTCAATATTTGACTTGTCATAATCAAGCCCTTTTTTTGAATTTCTTTGATCGCAAAAAATAAAATTATTAATATTTTTAGAATAAATGCTTTCTGTATTACTAAAATCAATAGAATAAGTTAATGATGATGAGTTATTTAAATAATCTTTTAGTAATTCAAAGACTATTGGCTTTAGACATAAGTTATATGTTAAAATATTCATATATTTATATTTTTTTTTATATATATATTAGGCAATATATCAAATTCTGATGAGAAAAATTTCAATTATTATTACTGCAAGATCTAGTTATACTAAATACAGAACTATTTTAGATCATTTAAAAAAGTATAAAAGTATAAAAATTGATTTAGTATGCTCAGGTTCTGCACTAATTGATAAATTTGGCAAGATTGATAAAGAAATAAAAAAAGATGGTTTTAAAATAAGTAAGAAAATAAATTTTATATTAGAAAATGATGAAATAGAAAGACCTGGTAAAGAATTAGGAATAGCCTTACAAAGTTTCTCAGAGTATTTTAAAGAGTCAAAGCCAGATTTAATTACAGTAATGGCTGATAGGTATGAAGTTTTAGCCCCTACTATAGCAGCTGCATTTTTAAATATACCAATTGCTCACATACAAGGTGGTGAAATATCTGGTAACATTGATGAAAAAGTAAGACATGCCATAACAAAATTATCAAATATACATTTTCCAGCTACAACAAAGTCGAAAAAAAACATTTTACAAATGGGTGAAGATCCAAAATCAGTTTTCTTAACAGGCTGTCCATCAATAGACATTGCTAAAAAGGTGATGAAAAATAAAAAACAAAAAACTTTTAACTTATACAAAAAATATTCAGGAGTAGGATCATTTCCTAATTTAGATAATGAATATATTATTGTTATGCAACATCCTGTAACTAATGAATTAAATCAAGCTGGAATTCAAATAAATGAAACAATAGAAGCAATGAAAAAATTAAATTTTGCCATAATATGGTTCTGGCCCAACGTTGATCATGGAACTGATATAATATCGAATACTTTAAGAAAATTTAGAGAACAAACTAAAAATAGAAATTTCCATTTTATTAAAAATATGAATCCATTTGATTTTTTAGAATTGGTTAAATTTAGTAAATGTATAGTTGGTAATTCAAGTTGCGCAATTAGAGAATGTTCATATTTAGGTGTTCCAGCTATAAATATTGGAACTAGACAAATAAATAGAGAAAGAGGTCTAAATGTTGTTGATGTAAATTATAATAGAAGGGAAATTTACAATGCCTGTTTAAAACAAATAAATAATAAAATTAAAAAAACTAAGTTGTATGGTGATGGAACAGCCGGTATTAGAATTGCTAAAGTTTTAACTAAAATAAACTTAAGTTCAGATAAACAATTTACATCTATATGAATAAAAAAGATTACACTAATTTTTTAAAAAAAAATGTATTTAAGATTGATGAGTATAATCAATTTAATTTAATGTTTGATGATTTTAAAAATTTTAATAAATTAAATTACAAACATTGTGCCATTTTAGAAAGAAACTATATGTACAATAATAAAAGCATATTTGCTCCTCTCTTAGATAAAAAAAATAAATTAACATCTATTGATTTTAGAATTGATCAATCTCATAAAAGAATTGGTATTCAAAATAACTTTATTAAAAATATAAATTACAAATTCATTGAAAGTGAGTTTTATATTCAAGATTTAGAAAATAAATATTTATCTAATATTAAAAAATTAGATAATGACTTATTACTAATTCCAAATTCTCTACATCATATTAGTAACTTAAATTTATTAATGAAAAAAATTTCAATTTTAATGCCAAAATTAAAATATATTTATATATTTGATTCTTACTTGAGAGAGTCTCATCAAGCCCCTAATGATTATTGCAGATATACAACATTTGCATTAGAGACACTTATGAAACTTTATAATTATAAATCTATTAAAATAAATGAAACTGGAAATATATTTGATGCAATAATGTATTTATTTTCACAATCAAAAAATTTACTAAAGAATAAAGAATTAAAAAAAATTAAATTAATTTATGAAAATGAGTTAATGAATGAATTAAAAAAAGAAAGAAATAAAAAAAAATGGGCACGTCTAGGCAGAAAATACGCCAAAATGAATACCGCTTATTCAATTATATTTAAAAAAAATGCATAAATTAAATACTTTAGCGGTTATTCCTGCTCGTTCTGGCAGTAAAGGAATTAAAAATAAAAATTTGAAAAGAATAAATGGAAAAAGTTTGATTAAGATTGCTTCTGAAGTGGCTTCAAAATCTAAAATATTTAAACATATTGTACTTACATCAGATTCTATAAAATATAAAAATGAAATAGACACGAATAGTTATCAATTTATTTTAAGAAATAAAAAAATTTCTAATGATAAAAGTAATTCTTTATCAGCCTGGAGAGATGCTTTTATTAAAATGGAAAAACTAAACAAAATAAAATATGATTATTCAGTATTGTTAGAACCTACTAATCCATTTAGAAAGATTTCAGATTTACACAAAATATATAAATTGATGATTTCTCACAATTTTGATGGAATATTGACATTAAGTGAAAAACCTAAATCATTTACAGATCAAAAAACACTTATTATTAAAAATAATAAATTAAAATATTATTTAATTAATGGTTCAAAATATACTATTAGACAAACAATACCTGTTCAATATTATAGAAATGGGATTGGCTACATATCAACGTCAAATTATTTAAAGAGGTGTAAAAATAATTTTTTATCTGGAAAAATCGGATTTTTAATTATTGACAGAATAAATATAAATATAGACACAATAAATGATTTAAAATTGACAAGATTAATATTAAGCAATGTTTAAAATACTTAAAAAAAAAATAAAAAATAAAAGTGCCAAAATTGGTGTTATTGGTCTAGGTTATGTCGGTTTGCCGCTTGCCTATGAGTTTTCTAGAGCTAAATTTAATGTTATTGGAATAGATGTAAATACTCAAAAAATTGAAAATATTAAAAAGAATAAAAGTTATATAGAAAGATTATCAAATAAAGAAATTGCAAAATTAAATAAATTAAATTTTAAAATAACAAATGAGTACAAAGCTGTTAAAGAATTAGATATTATAATTCTTTGCCTTCCTACACCAATCAATAAAGACAAATCTCCTAATATGAAATATATTAAAGATAGCATTAGTGGTATTTCTAAATACTTAAATAAAGGTCAATTAATTTGTTTAGAAAGCACAACATATCCCGGAACATCAGAAGAGCTTATTGGCCAAAAATTAATTAAAAAAGGTTTTAACATTGGCGATGATTTTTTCTTAATTTACTCTCCGGAAAGAGAAGATCCAGGAAATAAAAAATTCAAATTATCAAACACCCCTAAAATTGTCTCAGGTTTTAGTAATAATTGTAAAATTTTAGGTAATGAAATTTATAAAAATGTTTCTAATTCAGTACATTTAGTTGAGAACTTAAAAATTGCTGAAATGAGCAAAATTTTTGAAAATATTTATAGATCTATCAATATCAGTTTAGTTAACGAATTAAAACTAGTATGCAACAAAATGGGCATTGATGTTTTTGAGGTAATTAAAGCTGCTAAAACTAAGCCTTTTGGATATAGCGCTTTTTATCCTGGCCCAGGACTAGGCGGTCATTGCATACCTATTGATCCATTTTTATTCTCATGGAAAGCCAGAAAATATGGCATAGAAACAAAATTCATTGAATTATCTGGACTAGTAAATAGCAAAATGCCTAGTTTTATTTATCAAAATTTAAAAAAGCATATAAAAAAAACAAATAAAAATAAGTCAGATATCAAAATATTACTTTTAGGAGCGTCATATAAAAAAAATATTAGTGATACAAGGGAAACGCCTTTTATAAAAATTGCTGAAAAAGTATATAAAAATAAAATTAAATTTGATTATCATGATCCCTACGTAAAAGAAATCAATATTAATCAAAGATTAAAGTTAAAATCAATAAAATTAGATTATAAAAAAATAAAAATCTATGATGTAATAATCTTAATAACTGATCATGACAATTATAAGTATGATAAATTATTTAATAACGCTAAACACATTATTGATACAAGAGGCAGATTTAAAACAAATAATAATGTAGTAAGCAGATCTTAATTTTTTGATCTATTATATAATTTATAATATATCCACGAAATAAAATGATACACAAACATTCTGTTAATTTTATAAGAAGCTCTAGACCTCTCATGAATTACATCTAAATATTTTAATATACCCATTTTTGAATTGTTATGATTGATGACATCACATATCTCTATATCTTCAAAATACATAAAAAATTTATTATTAAATCCTTTTATATTTTTAAATATTTTTCTATTAAAAAACATAAAAGAACCAGAAATATAGTTTACATCAATTATATTATTATATTTTGAAACCTTATTAGTAAATTGTTCTTTAGAAAATGTATCATCTATTTTAAATAGTCGTCTATATAAAAGATAAATAAAACTAAAATTCTCTCTAAAAATATTATGGTACCGTAAGTTCGATGATAATAAAATAGGAGAGACAAGACCATATTCTTTATTTAATTCCATAAAATTAAATAATTCATCAATTGTATTAGTGGATAATGTAATATCTGGATTTAAAACTAAAAAATATTTACTTTTTGGAGAAATATGATCTGCTAAATTATTGGCTTTGCCATAACCTAAATTTTTACCTGTTGAAATTACATATGCTTTTAATTTAATAAGCTCTTCAAAATATTTTGGGTTTGAACCATTATCAACTAGAATCAAAAAAATATTTAAATTTTTATTGGAGTTAATGATTTCGACAATATGCTTGATATCTTTTAAGTTAGAATTGTAGGTAACAACTGATATTACTACATCATACATTTACAAAATACCACTAGATACAAATTTAATTAACTTTAAATTATTCAATACAAATAACAACGAAATATAAAATAAAAAAGTTTTTTCACTTTTAATTTTTTCAGCATAAAACAATAAAATAGGTAATAATATGTAAAAATGATATCTACCTTGGGAAATATTGGGGAAAAGCAATAATATTATTAATACAGTAAAAATTCCAATAGCAAAATAGGTCCTTTGGGGATTTAAAAAAATATTGTTTAAAAAATTTGAATTTTGCAAAAAAGATAAGTAAAAAAAATAAATTGAAATTAAAAAAAATACTAAATACTCGAGTAAAAAAGCAGGGTGTGTCATCGACCCACCTACATAATAAAGACTTATAAAAAGTACTCCTAAAGACTTAATAGTATTATGATCACCAATATTTAGATAAGCATAATCTTGTCTAATCTCTGGAAAAAACAAAAGGAATAAATAATCTAACAAACCACTAAATTTAATAAAGGCCAATATAGAAATTATAATAATACTTAATATAGATAAATATAAAAAATTAATTCTAATAAATATACTTTTTTCAATTACAAAAAATAGTGAAAACAAAGAAATAATAATAACATTAGAAATATTTTGAAAATCCATAAATGTCAAAATTATTGAAATTAAAAAGTAAGAAATATATTTTTTGTTTATAAAAAATAGAAATAAAAATAATTGACCGTAACTTGATATAATGTTTGGAGAAATATATCCAAAATTACTAGATACTGAAGGAAAATATAAAAAAAAGATACTTAAATAGAATATTTCTTTTTTTTGAATAATTTTGTTTAAAATAATAAATATAAAAAGCAATATAAAAGATAAGTAAATTAAAAGAGCTATATTGTGAGGAGAAAAATAAATTTTTGAATAATCATGAAGTTGTGTATCATATCCAAAACCTTTATAAGAAAAATCTAATCCCAAAAAATACTTATATTGACAAGAGTCAGCTAAATACATTTCATTTGACCAATCTATTAAGCATTCTGAATTAAAATTTGGAAATAATTGAGTTAAAACACTACTGATGAAAGAAATGTTATACATATCAAAATCTTTCAAATATATCAGAAAATCTTGTGGGAGAGTTTTGGTTATTACTAGGTCATATCTTCTAAAATGATGAACTCCATCTGGCAAATTATATTGATTGATTAAGAAAATATTAAAAAAACAGTCAACTATTATTAAAAAGAATAATAAAATATTTATTCTGGTATTTTGCATTATCTAATAATTTATAAATCTTTTACTTGTATAAAAAGAGCTGTTCTTTTTTATATTACTATAATAAAATAATTCTTCTTGTTTATCTTTATCATCATACCAGCTTAAATGTCGAGCAAGATAAGGAGAGTCAGATCTGGCACAGTTTAACCAGTATCCACCATAAGTATGAGGTCTATATAAGGCGAAGGTAGTATCAATAGGGGCATCAAAAAAATTAGTATCAGGGATTTTAGTTCTCCAAAATTTTTTTTCATTTTTTATAATGTTATTATAATTATCATTTATTGGTAAATCATCAATTTTCAGTGAAAAACCAACTTTTTCAAGATCAGTTTTTTTATTCATAAAATCAAGAAAATATTCTAAAAAGTCATCGGGGCAATCCTCGGTGGGCAAAATATCTGGATCAGTATAAACGTAGAAATCATCTTTTATTTTGTTAAAAAAATCAATTTTCCAAAGGGCTAAATATCCTAAATTATTTTGCAATCTAATAATTTTATATTTACATTTATTATAAAACTCGATCAATGGTAAATATGTCGATTGATTATCAATTATTAT
>CACKNC010000004.1 GCA_902601455.1 uncultured Alphaproteobacteria bacterium | reverse complement strand
TAAATATGGATTAAATAATATTAATACTGAATTCACTTGTGTTATTGACTGTGATTTACAACATGAAATTGAAAAAATTCCTTATATGCTAAATTTATCAATCACTAAAGAATATGATGTAATAATTGGAAGTAGATTTAAGGAAAACAAAAATAATATAGAAATGCCTTTTATGAGATTAATTTTAAGTAAAATTGGAATATTTATTTTACAATCACTTAATATAAGAGATGTTAAAGATCCTCTCAGTGGTTTTTTTTTATTTAGAACAAACAAAATAAAATTAATAAATGAAAAGATTAACACAGAGGGTTTCAAAGTTTTATTGACTATTTTAGTTATGCTCAAAAAGGATTTGCGAATTTATGAGGTGCAAACAAATTTCAGAAAACGATCACATGGAAAAAGTAAATTAAATCTTAAAACAAAAATTAATTTTTTGAAACAAATATTAAAGCTATACTTCTGGAAGTTTGGTAGCGGAGGAGGGATTTGAACCCCCGACTTCACGAATATGAGTCGTGCGCTCTAACCAACTGAGCTACTCCGCCTTTTATATAATTCATACACTAAATGATTCTCCACATCCACATGTACTTTTTTCATTTGGGTTCTTAAATACAAATCTAGATGCTAACTTATCAGACGAATAATCCATTTCACTTCCAATTAAAAACATTGTTGCTTTTGGATCTATGAAAACTTTAATATTATTTTGCTCAACATATTCAAGATTTTCTACCTCATCTTTTTTTGCAAAGTCTAATTTATAAGAGTGACCATTGCACCCAGTTTTATCAATGCCTAGAAGAACTCCTACAGTATTAGATGGAGCTGACTTTATAATTTTTTCTAATTGATAAGAGGCTTTATCAGTAACAGTTAATATATTGCTCATTAATGATAATATACAATATTTTAAAAAATATCCAAAGCAAGTTTTGCATCTTCAGACATTAAATCTTTACTCCAGGATGGCTCCCAAACTAGTTTAACCTCAATAGACCTTAAACCATATATTTGCTCTATTGAATTAGCAACATTTGCAGGCATTTGACCAGCTACTGGACAATTAGGATTGGTTAAAGTCATTTCTATCAATATATTGTTCTTACTATTTTTTATTGAATAAATTAAACCTAAATCATACAAATTAACTGGTATTTCTGGATCCATGACAGTCTTAATACATTCTATAATTTCTTCTTTACTTATTAAGCTTACCTCTTTTTTAAATTGAAATTTTTTATAATAACTTCCATTTTTGTTAGGCAAAAAATCATCTAATTTTTTTTCTTCAGTCATGATTTTAAAATTTCTTTTACTTCATCTATTGATTTTATAAAATAGTCTATGTCATTTTTTGTATTATAAATTCCAACAGACATTCTAGCATTCCCTGATATATTAAAAAACTTCATGAATGGTTGTGCACAATGGTGACCAGTCCTTATAGCTATATTTTTTTTATCTAATAGCATTGCAAGATCGTTGAAATGTATTCCATCAATGTTAAAGGAAATAATAGATGTCTGATTACTAAAATCTCCATAAATTTTTATATCATTATTTTTTATCATTTGATTATAAGCATACTGGGTTAAATCGTTTTCATATTCATAAATTTTATCAATACCAACTTCATTTATAAAATCCAAAGATGCAGACAAACCTATAACCTCAGCTATTGGCGGAGTGCCTGCCTCAAACTTTTGAAAACCATTTAGGTATGTGCTTGAGTCAGTATCAACATTTTTTATCATTGAACCACCACCTTGATACGGTCCTAATCTGTCTATCCATTTATTTTTCATGTAAAGTATTCCAAGACCTGAAGGACCATATAATTTATGTGCTGAAAAAACATAAAAATCAGGATCAAGTAATTGTATATCAAGTTTTTTGTGAGGAACATACTGACATCCGTCAACTAAAATTGGAACATTAAATTTATTTGTTTTAACTTTAATTTTCTCAAAGTCAGTTATAGAACCTGTGATGTTTGACATATGAGTAATAGTTAAAAGTTTGGTTTTAGAATTAATTTTTTCAAGTAAATCATCATAATCTAACTCACCATTAGATTTTATTTTAGCTGTTATGATTTTAATTTTTTTTGATACTAGATGCCATGGAACTAAATTAGCATGATGCTCTAATGAAGTTAACAAAACTTCATCACCATCATTAAAGTAATCATCTGATAGACAAGAAGATACTAAATTAATTCCTTCTGTGGCACTCTTTGTAAAAATTATATTTTCAGCAGATGGAGAGTTAATGAATTTACTAACTAATAATCTTGAGTCTTCATATCGTTTTGTTAGTTTAGAACTTAACTCATAAATTCCTCTATGAATATTTGCATACTCATATGAATAACATTCATTTATTGCTTTTATCATACTGTCAACTTTTAGGGCAGAAGCAGCCGTATCAAAAAAAACTAGATTAGGGTTTTTTGTAAAAACAGGGAATCGTTTTTTTATATTTTTAATCATTTTCTAAACTGTTTAGATAAATTGATAAATTATAAATTATTTGTTCAGCTATATTATTATCAAGATTTATTAAGTCCTCCTCAATAAACGACGAAATAATCATTTTCATAGCTTCATTTTTATTAATACCTCTTGAACGCAAATAATATAAAGCACTTTCATCTACAGGACCTATTGTGGAACCATGAGAACATTTTACATCATCTGCAAAAATTCTAAGTTCAGGCTTTGAGAAAAAAGAGCAGTTATCACTTAATAAAATACCTTTACTTAATTGATAGCCTTCAGTTTTTTGAGCATTATCAGAAACAAAAGTGTTGCTATAGAAGTTTGCCTTCGCATGATCATTTAAAATACCTTTGTAACTTTGATCGCTTACACAATGCTCAGCGTTGTGTATAATGTTAGTCTTAATCGTGCATATATTTTTATCCTTAAGAAAAAAACAACCCTTTAATGAGGCATTTGCAAACTCTCCATTCAAATTAGCATTATGAAAATTTCTTACAAAACCATCAGAGAAATTATAGGTATTTTGATTATAGGATGAATTTTTTTCACAAACAGTATTTGAAGTTAAATAGAGTTTATTCGAATTTGAAAAATTTTGAAAAATATTATGATTAATTAGAGCGCCTTCTTCAATATTAGTATTATAATTAATATTGTTTATTGAGTTGTGTGTTAAATTAAAATATTCTTCTAATTGAACTTCACATTTTTTTTTAAAATTAATAAAGTTATTTTGAAATATCGTAAAGTTATCTGAAGTATTATGTATTAAACGTATATTAAGCTTAGAATTACTTTTGATATTAAAAAAAATACCAGAATTTAGAAAAATTTTATTAAAATCAATAATTATATCATCTAAATTATTATTATCTTGATTTAAAAAACTTTTAAAATCTAAATTTGTAAGATTTCTTATTTTAATATTATCATCTTCATAATTTTTACATATTCCATTAACTACTCTGATTTCATAATTATATTTATCAATTATTGTAACTTTAGAGTCTTCATTTTTGGGTTTATAAAAGTAATCAAAATTACTTAAATCTGAAATAGAAATATGTTTCAGACTCTCATTATTTTTTTTATCGTAATTTTTTTTAAAAATTTTATTAAACGTTTTGTCTCTTTGATTCGAGAGAGTTTCGTTATCTAAAAAAATATACTCTTTAGAGTGATTAATAAAATTATTTTCAAGAGTCATTTAAAAATTTTGATAACCAGACGCCTCTATCTCAGAAGCTAGAGAAATATCACCTGATTTAACTATTTTACCATTCCTCATAACATGGACATAATCGGGATGAATGTAATCTAAGAGTTTTTGATAATGTGTTATAATCAAAAAAGATTTTTTTGAATCTTTAAATTTATTAATACCTTCGGTAACTATTCTCAAAGCATCAACATCAAGTCCAGAGTCAGTTTCATCAAAAATTGTAAGATCAGGATTAAGAATACTCATTTGAAGAATCTCATATCTCTTTTTCTCACCACCAGAGAAACCAGTATTAATTGATCTCTTAAGCATATCACTACTTATACCAAGCTCTTCAGCATTTTTTCTTAATAATTTAGCAAATGAGAGATTATCTAATTCTGGTTTTTTATCATTTTTAAGTTTAGAATTTATAGAAGCGTGAAGAAACGGAGTAATATTTACACCTGGTATTTCAACCGGATATTGAAAAGCCAAAAAAAGTCCTTTTTGAGATCTTTCTTCAATATTTAGATCTAAAAGATTCTGATCCTTAAAAATAACTTTACCTGAACTTACTTCGTATTCTTCATTACCTGCAAGAACATTTGCCAAAGTACTTTTACCACAGCCGTTTGGGCCCATTATTGCATGAACTTCACCTTCATTAATACTAATATTAAAATCATCTAGAATTTTTTTACCCTCGATAGAAACATTCAAATTATTTATATTTAAAAAAATCATCCAACACTTCCTTCCAGTGAAATTGATACTAATTTTTGAGCTTCTACTGCAAACTCCATCGGTAATTCCTGAAGAACTTGTTTACAAAATCCATTAACAATTAATGAAACAGCTTCTTCATGACTAAGACCTCTTTGTCTGCAATAATATAATTGATCCTCATTTATTTTAGAAGTAGACGCTTCATGTTCAATAATTGCAGAATTATTTTTTGAGTCAATGTAAGGAATTGTATGTGCTCCACATTTATTACCAACTAAAAGAGAATCACATTGAGTATAATTTCTTGCCTTATCTGCTTTTCTTAAAAACGATACATTACCCCTATATGTATTTTGAGATTGACCTAGAGAAATACCCTTAGAAATAATCTTACTACGAGTATTTTTACCAATATGAGTCATTTTTGTTCCAGTATCAGCTTGTTGAAAATTATTAGTAATGGCCACTGAATAGAATTCTCCTACGGAGTTATCGCCTTTAAGAATACAACTTGGATATTTCCAAGTTACAGCAGATCCTGTTTCAACCTGAGTCCAAGATATTTTACTATTTTTACCTTTACATAAACCTCTTTTTGTTACAAAATTATAAATTCCACCTTTTCCATCCTCATCCCCAGGATACCAATTTTGAACAGTAGAATATTTTATTTCTGCATTTTCTAAAGCAATTAATTCAACATTTGCTGCATGAAGCTGATTTGTATCTCTTTGTGGAGCAGTACAACCTTCAAGGTAACTCACATAACTTCCCTTATCAGCTATAATTAATGTTCTTTCAAACTGACCTGTTTCTTCTGCATTAATTCTAAAATATGTTGAAAGCTCCATAGGGCATTTAACATTTTCAGGAATATAGACAAAAGAACCATCAGTAAAAACTGCAGAGTTAAGTGCTGAAAATGAATGATCACCTGGAGGAATAACAGAGCCAAGATATTTTTTTACTAATTCAGGATGTGTTTTGACGGCCTCACTAATAGAGCAAAAGACTATGCCGAGTTTTTCTAATTCTCCTTTGTAAGTAGTTGCTACTGAAACACTGTCAAATACAGCATCAACTGCAACTCCCGCTAATACTTTTTGTTCTTCAAGCGGAATGCCAAGTTTATTGTAAGTTTCAATTAATTTTGGATCTACCTCACTTAAATCTTTAGGCTTTTCCTCAAAGTCTTTTGGAGCAGAATAATAATATATATCTTGATAATCAATTTCAGGAAATTTTAGATTTGCCCATTGAGGATCTGACATCTTTAACCATTTTTTATAACAAGCTAACCTCCAAGAAAGCATCCACTCTGGCTCATCTTTCTTCTGAGAAATAAACTTAATTATTTCCTCATCTAAGCCTTTTTTTGGTCTATCAGATTCAATATTGGTAACAAAACCATATTTATATTTGTTCTGAGCGTATTTAGTTAATGTTTCTGTAGTTTGAGAATTCACATTTATAAAATAAGGTTTTATTTATAAAAATCCAGTTTTTTCAACTAAAAATAGAGTTATTTAGAATCAATTCTAAACATTAAGTTATCCATCCACCACCTAAAACTTGATCATTCTTGTAAAAAACACAGGCTTGCCCTGGAGATGTTGTTGAGACAGGTTCATTGAACAAAAAATAACCACTATCTTCATTTAAGTTTAATTTACCCAATATTTCATTTTGAGTTGATCTAATTTTTGCTGAGCATTCAAGCTCTTTATTTTTAATTGAGTAGTCCAATAAATTAATATTTTTAAAAAAAAATTTATTTTTTTGAAGATTCTCATAAGGGGCTAGAACTATATAATTTTGATCTTTATTTAACTCTTTTACATAGAGAGGTTTTTCTTGACCGCCAACGCCAATACCTTTTCTTTGACCTATAGTATAATTTGCTATTCCCTTATGCAAACCTATCTTGTTGCCATCTTCATCAAAGATATTTCCTTCTTTATTAACATCTGGCTGAAGTTTATTTATTAAATCTCGGTAAGAATCAGAGGTAACAAAACATATATCTTGACTGTCAGGTTTATCATTAACAATTAGTTTGTATTCATTAGCCATATTTCTTATTTCTGATTTTAAATAACTTCCGAGAGGAAAACGTACATAATCTAATTGATCTTGCTGAGTTGCAAATAAGAAATAGCTCTGATCTTTAGTTCTATCTTTTGCTTTGTATAATTTAGATCCTTTTAAACCACCTTTCCTAATAGCATAATGTCCTGTAACGAGCGTGTCAGCTTTTAAATTTTTAGACTCTTGCAGAAGATCTGAAAATTTTACAGTTTGGTTACATTGAATACATGGGACGGGTGTTTCTCCATTTGCATAAGAGTCAACAAAGTTACTAATGACTCCATCAAAAAATCTATCCTGATAATCCAAAACATGGTGAGGAAAATTATATTGTTCAGCAACTTTTTTAGCGTCTTCAATATCTATTCCCGCACAACATGATTTAGATTTGGACGAATTTGACTGATTATATAACTTAAGAGTCACACCTGTTACGTCATAACCCTCTTTTTTAAGCTTTACGGCTGCAACAGAACTATCAACGCCTCCTGACATTGCAACTATTACCTTAGTATCTTTTTCTTTTTTATTAAAACCAAGAGAGTTCATAAATTTGTTGATCTATATATTTACAAAGTCACATTACTTCAATAATAGCTTTAAAATAATGGTAGATTTATTAATTCCTGGTCCTGAGGGCAAAATTGAAGCAAAGTATACCCATAATAATAATGATCAATCACCAATAGTGCTTATATTACACCCTGATCCTTCAAGAGGAGGTACTATGAATACAAAAATTGTCTTCAAACTATACAAATTGTTTGTAGATAATGGTTTCTCTACAATAAGGTTTAATTTTAGAGGAGTTGGTAAAAGTGACGGTATTTACGACGATGGTGAAGGGGAATTGAGTGATGCCGCCAGTGTCTTGGATTGGTTGCAACAATACAATACAAATTCAAAAATCTGCTGGGTTGCTGGTTTTTCATTTGGTGCATGGGTTGCAATGCAGCTCTTGATGAGAAGACCTGAAATTAATGGGTTTTTAAGTGTATCTCCACCTGCAAATATCAGAGATTTTAGTTTTTTAGCCCCTTGTCCTTCTTCAGGGTTAATAATTCATGGTGATAAAGATAATATTTCATCATTTGACTCCTCAAAAATATTAGCGGAGAAATTACAAAAACAAAAAAAAGTTGATATTAAATTCAAAGCTGTGAAGGGCGCAGATCATTTCTATGAAAATTATGCTGATGAATTTAGTAATATTGTTGATAGTTACATAAAAAATAGTCTAAAATCATAATATTTAGATATTTTTATGAAATTAAAATCAGATTTTTTAAATGAAATAAGTTCACGTGGTTTTGTTTATCAAGCCAGTGATATTGAAAACTTAGATAAATTGATGACAAAAAAAAAGATTACTGCGTATATCGGATTTGATATTACAAGTGATAGTCTTCATGTTGGAAGTTTAGTTCAGTTAATGCTTTTGCATTGGCTTGATTTTTATGGACATAAAACAATAGCTCTTGTTGGGGGAGGAACTACATTAGTAGGTGACCCATCAGGTAAGGATAAAACAAGAAAAATATTAGACTTAAAAGAAATTTCTGAGAATATAAAAAAAATTGAAAAAACATTTGGTCAATTTATAGATCTAAATAATGGGGGCTCTATAGTTAACAATTATGATTGGTTAGCTGATTTAAATTATATAAGTTTTTTAAGAGATATAGGTTCAAAGCTAACAATAAATAAAATGCTTACATTTGAGTCTGTTAAAAATAGATTGGATAGGGAGCAACCTCTTACTTTTTTAGAGTTTAATTATATGCTTCTTCAGTCTTATGATTTTTATCATTTAAGAAAAGAATATAATTGTGATTTACAAATGGGTGGTTCTGATCAGTGGGGAAATATTATAAATGGCATTGATCTAATAAGAAAAATTCTTAACAAAAAAGCATATGCTTTAACTTCTCCATTAATTACTAATACAGATGGTTCTAAAATGGGTAAAACGGCAAAAGGAGCAATTTGGCTGGATAAACTAAAACTTAGTAATTTTGAATTTTATCAATTTTGGAGAAATATTGATGATGATAATGTAGAAAAATTTTTAAAATTATTTACCAAAATTAATCTAAAAGAAATTAAAAAATTATCAGAAGTAAAAGGTCAAGAAATTAATGAAGCAAAAAAAATACTAGCATTTGAAGTCACTAAAATAGCTAGAGGACTAGAGTCTGCGAATGAAGCTAAGGATATTGCTGACAACTTATTTAACAAAGGTAATCTTGATGAAAGAATTCCCACTTTTGAGATAGAGTTAAAAAAAGTAGAAAATTCTAATTTTTCTATTTTAGATGCAGTAGAAAAACTTAATTTAACAAAAAGTCGAAGTGATACAAAAAGATTAATTAAATCAAAAGGAATCAAAATAAATGATGAAATTTTTAATTCGCAAGATTTATCTCTAAAACTTTACTCTAAAGTAACAGATATTAAAATTAGTATTGGTAAAAAGAATTTTGGAATTTTAAAAATAAAATAGAGAATAAATTTATTTGCTGTGAAATTTCATAATTATGCTTTTATAAACTAAGAGATTTTTCAAGAAAATCATTAATGTCTCCATCTAATACATCATTTACACTTGAAGACTCATGGTTTGTTCTTAAGTCTTTTATCAATTTATAAGGATGCAATACGTAGGATCTAATCTGACTACCCCAACCAATTTGTTGTTTTTGATCATTAATAACATTTTCTTTTTCTTTTCTTTTTTGTAACTCATATTCATAAATTCTAGATTTTAACATATTCATCGCATAAGCTTTATTTTTATGTTGAGATCTATCATTCTGACATTGCACAACAATATCTGTCGGTAGATGTTTGATTCTAACTGCACTATCAGTTGTATTAACATGCTGTCCACCAGCGCCAGAAGCCCTATAAGTATCAATTCTTAATTCAGATTCATTTAGTTCAATTTCTATTTTATCATCTATTTCTGGATAAACCCAGACGCTGGCAAAACTTGTGTGCCTTCTTTTGTTACTATCAAAGGGAGAAATTCTTACCAACCTGTGAATACCACTTTCTTTTTTTAACCATCCATATGCATAATTTTTTTCAATTTTTATTGTAGTTGATTTTATTCCAGCCTCTTCACCTCTTGTTTCTTGCAACAATAAAACTTTAGCTTTTTGTTTTTCAGCCCAACGAATATACATTCGTAAAAGCATTTCTGCCCAATCTTGACTTTCAGTACCGCCAGCACCAGCATGAATTTCTAAAAATATATTATTTGGATCAACTCTATCACTCATTAAGTTTTCAAGTCTTGACTTATTAGATATTGCAAGAAGATTATCGCATTCAATGGAAAGTTGGTCAAAATATTCTATGTTATTTTCTGTAATTGCAATTTTAAACAAATCTTCAATGTATTTGTAGTTTTCTTCAATGATTTCAAAATCCCTAATTTTACTTTCTAAATTTTTAATTTTTTGAAATATTGATTTTGCACTATCTGATTGCCAAATATCAGGATTTTCACTTTCAATTTTTAAATTATTTAATTCAGATTTAAGTGCCGGAAAGTCAAACTCCCCTCCTCAGTAATTCATAATTACTTTTAATAATATCTAAACTAGATTCAATTTTTTCTCTATTAGTCACTAATTATTTAATAAACCACCTGTGCCAGAAATGGAATTATTAATTATACCTAATGAGTCTAAAATATTAATATCATCTCTGGTGTAGGGCTCAGTTCCTTCAATAAATGTTTCCATAATACTATTATTTGAATTAGAGGGCAGTCCAGTTTTTGGGTTAATTTTAACAAAACTTAGACCTGAAGGAACCCTAAAAGGTGTTTTATTTTTATTAGTTCTTGATTTTTTGATAAAATCTTTGAAGATTGGGACTGCTACTGATGATCCAGTTTGCTTGTAACCAAGGGATTTTGGTCTGTCATAACCAACATATACTCCGACAACTAAATCAGGAGAAAATCCTATAAACCACGCATCTTTATTGTCATTAGTTGTCCCTGTCTTTCCTGCTAGTGGAATGTTTAAATCTTTTAGACTTTTAGCAGTACCTCTTTGAATGACGCCTTCCATCATTGAAGTAATTTGATAAGCTACTTTTGGATCAAGAATATTTTTTAATTTATTTTTAATAACAGGTGGGTTTTCATTAATTTTTATTTCTGTTAATAAACATTTTTCACAAATTTTACTTGCACTGTCAAAAATTTTATTTCCATTTTTAGAGTATATACTTTTGATTAAATTTGGTTTAATTTTTTTTCCACCATTTACGATAATTCCATATGCATTTGTTAAATTTATTAGAGTAACCAAACCAGAGCCAAGTGACATTGACATATTTTGTTCAAGATTTTTATGAATATCAAAATCTTTAGATAATTCTAATATTTTTTTTATACCAACTTTATTTGCAAGCCTAATTGTCATTAAGTTTCTTGATTTTTCTATTCCTGTTCTCATTGTTGTCAAACCATAAAATTCATCTGTATAATTTGCAGGTTTCCATTTAGGAAGACCTGGTCCTTGATCAATTACATAAGGTGCATCAAGTATTAATGTTGACGGTGTATAACCAGATTGAAGTGCAGAAATATAAACTATCGGTTTAAAAGCCGAACCTGGCTGTCTTTTAGCCTGAGTTGATCTATTAAATTCACTTAATTTAAAACTAAACCCTCCAGACATTGCTAAAACATTTCCGGAATGGGGATCAATTACAACAATTGCTCCATTAACTTCAGGTATTTGCCTTATAATAAATTTTGACTCTTTTTTTTCAACAAAAACAACGTCTTCAATTTTAAATAATTGATCATAAAGCCATTTATTTTCACTTTGATTAAGATCTATCTGAAATTCTTCCATATTATGATTGACAAGAAATAGTTTATCCTTTGATATCTTATAAATTTTCGACAAAAACCACTTATTTGGAAACGGATTTTTTACTTCTTTAATGTAATCAATAAAATCAATATTAGTATCATTTGAATTTGCGATAGGACCTCTCCAACCTATTTTTTTGTCGTAAATAGTTAGGCCATCAATCAATGACTTTTCTGCAATAGATTGAAGCTTAGTATTAATTGAGGTTTTAACAATTAAACCTTGAGAAAATAAATTTTCTCTTCCATATGAAGAATAAAGTTTTTTTCTAATCTCTTCATAATAATAATCAGCCCCGATAAATGTTTGATTTTCCCTTTGATTAATTATGATAGGCTTATTTTTATACTTTAGATCTTTTTCATCAATAAATCCATTTTCATACATTCTGTCAATTACCCAGTTTCTTCTTTTTAGAGCTTTAGAATAATATTTTCTTGGATTATAATTATTAGGTGCTTTTGGAAGAGAGGCAAGAAATGCAATCTCATGAAGTTCTAACTGATTTAATGATTTATTAAAATAATTTAAACTTGCTGTTGCTACACCATAAGATTTAAAACCTAAATAAATATCATTGAGATATAGTTCCAATATTTGATTTTTACTTAATATATTTTCGACTCTAATTGATAGTAGTATTTCTTTTATTTTTCTCTCAAAACTAACTTCGTTTGTGAGTAATAAATTTTTAACAACTTGTTGGGTAATTGTTGAGGCCCCAATAAGTTTTTGATTATTTATGAAAGAAAATATATTATAAAAACTTGCTCTAAATATTGCGAAAATATCTATCCCAAAATGACTGTAAAATTTTTTATCTTCAGAAGATAGAAAAGCGTTTATAAGATTATTTGGTATTCTTTCAATAGGTACATAAACTCGCTCTTGAAGGTAATAAGATTTTAATAATTTACCATCAGAAGTATAAAGTCTTGATGATAGATTAGGTTTGTATTCAACAATCTTATTATAACTGGGTAATTCAGGGCTATATTTCCACAAAACACTTACGAACAAAGTCATACAAAAAATTGATAAAATAAGAGTTAAAAATGAAATAATTTTCAATATTTTAATCATAACTTGAAAAGTAGATTGTGAAATAGTTTAAAATATGACAATAAGCGATTATTATACAAAAAAAACAATTTTACACAAATTCTAATATTAATGATTACAAATTATAAAATTTACAATGGAGTTTCAAAGCAATGTCAAAAAAAATACTTATTGATGCCTCAAATTCAGAACAAACAAGAATTGCAGTCACTGAAAATGACAAACTAGATGATTTTGAAATAGAGTCTAACAAAAAAAATTCCGTTAAAGGAGACGTATATCTTGCAAAAATAACCAGGGTAGAGCCATCTTTACAAGCAGCTTTTGTTGATTTTGGTACAACCAGAAATGGTTTCTTGCCTTTAACAGAGATACATCCAGATTATTTTAAAATCCCATCAGCAGATCAAAAAGAAGTTGAAAAACTCTATCAAAAATTACTGAACGTAAATGAAGATGTTGACTCTGATGAGAAAGATCAAGACAAAGAAAATGTTGATCTGAAAGAAAATGACGTTGAAGTTGATGAAAATGTAAATTTACAAAATTCAAAATATAAATCCACTCACCCAAAAAAAGATTACATTAATTTTTTTAAAAAATACAAAATACAAGATGTAATAAAGCCCAGACAGGTTATCTTAGTTCAGGTAAATAAAGAAGAACGTGGATTAAAGGGAGCAGCTCTTACTACTTACCTTTCTTTTGCTGGAAGATATTGTGTTTTAATGCCTAATAGTCTTAATAATGATGGTATTTCTAGAAAAATTGGAGATATAGAAGAAAGAAAGAAACTAAAACAAATTTTATCGTCAGTAAACATCCCAGAAAAAATGTCAGTTATTGTAAGAACTGCAGGAATTGGTAAATCAAAAAAAGAAATTTCTAAAGATCTTTCTTTTCTAATTTCCCAGTGGAATAAAATTAGAGAATTAACAATAAAATCTGAAGCTCCAAAATTAATTTATGAAGAAGGAAATATATTGAAGAGAACTATTAGAGATTTGCTAACAGATGATGTTGAAAATATATATATCGAAGGGAAAGATGCAACTGATAAAATAAAGAAGCTGTCAAAAATACTCACTCCAGGTCAAACAAAAAAAATTAAACAACATAAAGATAAAGATAAATCTCTTTTTGCTGAACACAATATTGAAAGTCAAATAAACGATCTTTTTAGTCTGACTGTCAAACTAAATTCAGGGGGATCTATTGTTATTAATACAACTGAAGCGCTTGTAGCAATTGATGTAAATTCAGGGAAAAATACTTCCGAAAGAAATATAGAAAATACAGCATTAAAAACCAATCTAGAGGCTGCGAGTGAAATTGCGAGACAACTAAGATTAAGAGATTTAGGAGGATTGGTAGTTATAGATTTTATCGATATGGATGATTATCGGAATAACTTTAAAGTTGAAAAAACTATCAAATCAGCACTTTACAGAGATAGAGCTAGAATACAAGTTGGTAGAATAAGTATGTTTGGTTTACTTGAGCTGTCAAGACAAAGATTAAGATCTAGTTTAATTGATAAAACATTTGATAAATGTAATTTTTGTAATGGATCAGGATTGATACTGAACTCTGCAGCAATAAGTGACCAAATAATAAAAAATATTAAAGAAAAATTATCTCAAAATCCTGACAATAATATTAACGTGAAATGCAATACTTCATTAGCTGAGACTCTTATTAACAATAAAAATCAAGAAATTAGTAATTTAGAAAATAACTATAATAAAAAGATAAATTTTATATTTGATTATCAATTTTCTTTACATGAACCCATAGTTGAGTCTGAAAATATAAAGACAATAAATTTAATAAAAAATGATAAAATTGACCAAGTAAATAAAAATAATAAAAAGAAAATTGTAAGAAAGAAAACTAAAATAAAAAAGAAAATTGCAAAAAAAAGTAATGTAAAAAAGGATGATGAAGAAAAAAATATAGAAAATGATAAAGTTAAAGAAAATTCTAAACAAAAAATAAAAATTTTAAAAAAATCATCCAATGAAAATAATATAGAAGATAGTGAGGGTGATGAAAAAACTGGTTGGTGGGCTTAATAATTATTTTTTTATTTTAATATTTGGAATTGTTTTATATTCTTTATCATTATCTTCATCTCAAATATATGATTATCAAACAGAAGAATTTATTAAAAAAATAAATAAAAAAATTCTTTCTGTTAATAAATATAAAAAAGAAATAAAATTTAGAATTATTAATGATGATTTTCCTAATGCTTATGTCACAGAAAATAACACAATTTTTATATCCTCAGGATTAATTATTCACTCACCTGATTATACTTCTTTTCTAGCAGTTTTAGCACACGAAATTGGGCACATAGAAAAATATCACGTAAAACAAAGAATAAATCAGATTGATAATTTAAAAGAAATAAAATCCATTGGAAATATCGCAGCAGTAGCTGGTTCAATGATAATAAAAAATCCTGAGTTACTTAATTCAATTATATTTAATCAAAATGCTGTAAATAATATTTTTTTAAATTTTTCTCAAGATCAAGAAAAGGAAGCTGATATCTATGCAATAAATACTCTTAATAATTTAAACCTTTCAAAAAATTCACTCAAAAAATTTTTAAATTTGTTAGAGAATAAAACACAATCAAATTTATTAGATCAAGAGCTTAAAAAATTTTCTACACATCCACTTTTTAAAGAGAGGTATGAGATAATTAATTCTAAAGATGAATTGAAAAAAAATTATTTTGATAATCAACTTCAAAATGATTTTAATTTTATTCAATCAAAATTTATGGCTTATACATCTTTTGATCAATTACAAAATGTAGGTTATGATGAAAAAATTTATTATGAGGCTATTCAAGATTCTATATCTGGAAAGTTGTTAAAAAGTTTAAAAAAAATAAACCATTTAATATCTAAATATGAAAGTAATTATTATTTTTTAGAAACTAAAGCAGACATTTTATTATCTTACGGTTATACTAATGAAGCTCTAAACTTCTATGATAAAATATTAGAAAAATATCCAAATAATTATTATATAAAATATAATATTTTTGTTAACTTAAGCAATAATGAGACTGATAAAAATCAAATTAAAAAAAATTTTTTTGATAATCAGATTTTAATTTATTTATATCCTTTCAATTTAGTAATGTTAAATAAATTTTATAAAATGTCTTTAAATTTAGGTGAGCAGGAATGGGTTATTTTTTTTGAAAATCTATTGTACAATAAAAAAGATTTAAAGCTGAAATTAACTAAATTATATTCAATAACTCAAGATAATAATTTAAAAAAAATTATAAAACTGTATATTTAAAAAAATGAATGGGGCATTAATTTATGAAGATTATTATAATCTTATAAATAAGGATCATATATCCGGATTAATAGATGAAAAAAGTCAAGTCCAACCCTCTAGTATAGATCTAACACTTAGTGAAGAATGTTATGAAATTAAAGCTAGCTTTCTTAGCCCCAAAAATAAGGTGAGGGAAAAATTAAAAAAAAAATTTTACAAAAAAATCGATTTAAATAAACCTAAGGTTTTTAAAAAAAATAAAATATACATTGTTAAATTAAATGAAAAATTAAATCTTAAACAAAATATTGGCGGAAAATGTAATCCTAAAAGTAGTACAGGTAGGCTTAATATTTTTTGTCGTACAATATTAGATAAATGTGATGAATATGAAAAAATACCAAAAAACTATAATGGAGAAATGTTTTTAGAGATAACATCTCGATCATTTGATATTATATTTAACAAAGGTGATAAGCTTAATCAAATGCGTTTGATAAATAATAATAATGTTTACTTAAATGATAATTCACTAAAATTGATTAATAAAAAACATGCTTTAATATTTTCAAACAAAGATAATTTAATTAAAAATGGAATAAGACTATCTGTAGATCTGTCGGATGATAAAAAAGTATGTGCGTATGAGTCAAAAATAACAAATGAATTAATTTACTTTAATAAAACAAGTTACTATAAAAAATCAAAATTTTGGAAAGCCCTTAAACCTACTAATAAGAGTTTAGTTATTGAAAAAAATAAATTTTATATTTTAAAATCAAAAGAAAAAATCAGAATTCCAAACAATCTTGCTGGAGAAATGGTACCTTATGATACTGGTATTGGAGATTTTAGAGTACATTACGCTGGGTTTTTTGATCCAGGTTTTGGTGACCCTTCTGGCTCTTATGCTGTTTTGGAGGTTAAAACTAATGAATTGCCTTTTATTATCGAGGATGGGCAGACAATTGCGCGTATAAAATATGAAAAACTGAACAAAAAAACATCTGTAGTATATGGCTCTACTATCAATTCTAATTATCAAAACCAAAATCTTGCTTTAGGTAAGCATTTTAAATAAAAGGTAGAAATGAAAAAGATCTTAATTATTAATGGACCTAATCTAAACCTGCTTGGAAGTAGAGAAAAAAATTTCTATGGTGACACAACTTTGAAAAAGATTGAGTCTTTATGTGATCAACATTGCAAAAAAATTGAAATTGAATGTATGTTTTTTCAAAGTAATCATGAAGGTGAGATAATTGAAAAAATTCATTCTGCAGATAAAGACTTTGACGGAATTATAATTAATCCAGCTGCATTTACTCATACATCAATAGCAATACTTGATGCTCTTAGGGCTACTTCAAAGCCTAAAATAGAAATACATATATCAAATATATACTCTAGAGAGGATTATAGACGAAAAAGTATAACATCAGAAGCGGTTAATGGTGTAATATGTGGTTTTGGTGAAAATGGATACGTTCTAGCAATTGATGCAATCAAAAATATAATTTATAGTTAAATAATGAGTAAAATAGATAAAACAGATATAGAAAATATTAAACTTATAACCAAGGAAACCAAGTTAAATAATGTAGTAAAAATTAAAATAAAAAAAGGTGATTATGAAATTGAATTATCTTCCCAAACCTCAAATACCTCAAATTCTTACCCTGAGGTAATTAATAATAGTAAAATTAAAACCACTGAAGAAAAAATAGTGTCAGAGGACCTAAAAGAAGAAAATATAGTAAAATCACCTATGGTTGGAGTAGCTTACCTTTCAGCTGATCCTAATTCACCTGCATATGTAAAAGTGGGTCAACATGTTAAAGCTGGGGATACGCTCCTATTAATAGAGGCTATGAAAACCTTTAATGAAATCAAAGCTCCTAAATCAGGTGTAATTAAAAAAATAGTTGCCCTAAACAGTCAGCCTGTAGAATTTGGAGATCATTTAATAATTTTTGAATAATGTTCAAAAAAATTTTAATCGCCAATAGAGGTGAAATTGCATTAAGAGTTTTAAGAGCTTGTCAGGAATTAGGAATCAAAACAGTTGCTATACATTCTGAAGCAGATGAAAGTGCTATGCATGTTAGAATGGCTGATGAAAGTATTTGCGTAGGACCAGCTTCTGCACAATCAAGTTATTTAAACATACCTGCTATAATAACGGCGGCAACATTAACTAATGTTGACGGTATTCATCCTGGATATGGTTTTTTAAGTGAAAATCAGAGATTTGCTGAGATTATTGAAGAGCATAATATTAAATTTATTGGACCGCATTCTAAACATATTAAAATTATGGGAAACAAAATTGATGCTAAAAAAATAATGGACGATAATGGAGTCCCTACTGTCCCAGGATTAAACGAGGTTTCTAATAAATCAGAAATTGAAAAATTTATTAAAAATGTTGAACTTCCAATTATAGTAAAAGCAGCTAGTGGAGGTGGAGGGAAAGGTATGAGGGTTGTTTTAAATCATGAAGATATTGAAAATGCTATCAATTCTGCAAAAACTGAAGCAAAAAAATCCTTTAATGACGACAAAGTCTATTTAGAAAAATTCTTAACAACTCCAAAACATATTGAGATTCAAATACTTGCAGATGGTTATGGCAATGTTATTACTTTAGGTGAACGCGATTGCTCCATTCAAAGAAAACATCAAAAACTTATAGAAGAAAGTCCAAGTGAAATCTTAACAAATGAAAAAAGGAAAGAAATAAGTGATCTTTGTAAAAAAGCAGTATCATCTCTTGGTTATGAAGGTGTTGGAACGCTAGAATTTTTATATGAAAATAATAAATTTTATTTTATGGAGATGAATACACGGCTACAAGTAGAGCATCCAGTTACTGAAATGGTCACTGGAATAGATCTTGTAAAACAACAAATATTAGCAGCAGCAGGCGAAAAACTATCAATATCTCAAAATAATATTACACTTAAAGGTCACTCAATTGAATGCAGAATAAATGCAGAGCATTCTGAAACCTTTATACCCTCTCCTGGAAAAATAACTCAGTACCACCAACCAGGTGGACTGGGTGTAAGGGTCGACTCAGCGGTTTATCAAGGTTATATTGTGCCTCCACACTACGACAGCATGATTGGTAAATTAATAACCTATGCTGATAATAGATCTGAATGTATAAAAAGAATGAAAAGAGCTTTAGAAGAATATGTTATTATGGGTATTAATACTAATATTCAAATGCATCAAAAGATTATAATGACTGAAGAATTTCAATCTGGGAAATATGATATAAACTTTATGTCTACTTTCAATTGAATAAAATAATTCCTACTAAGAATATATTAGATTTTTATGCAAAAGGCTTTTTCCCAATGGCCGATAGTTATTCAAGCGAACTAATAAATTTATATCAACCTAAAAATCGGTTTTTAATACCAATTAAAAATTTTCATATTCCAAAAAAATTATTTAAATTATTTAAAAAAAATAATTTTGATTTTAAAATTAATGAAGATTTTGAAACTGTTATATTAAAATGTCAGTTATCTAAAAGAAAAGATAATGGAACTTGGATTAATAAAACAATTATAGATACATACATAAATTTACATAAGGAAAAATTAGCTCATAGTGTTGAATGTTATGATCAAAATAAATTAATTGGTGGATTATATGGAGTGCATATTGGGGGATGTTTTTTTGGAGAAAGCATGTTTAGTGATGTAACAAATACAAGTAAATTTTGCTTGTTATATTTAATTGCAATTCTTAAAAAAAACTTATTTTATATTCTCGACTCTCAATTTTATAATGAACACTTAGTTCAATTTGGAGGCTTTGAAATAAAAAATAATGATTATTTAAAAAAATTAGAAAAAAGCTTAAATTATGATAGAAATTTTATTTTCGTACAAAATTTTCAAGAGGTTTTATCATTACTACAGCCCAGTAACCATAAATCATAAATTGGATGTTCAAGAGGTGTGACATCTGGTGATGAAGATATCATCCATCCCTTGTAAATTGACTTTTCTTCGTTTTCGAAATTATCCTTTATATCAACCAAGACATAATCTTCAGGAATCTTATTTGGAGGCTCAGTAAAGCAAGAATAAACTCGAATATTGAGTGTTTCAATATAGTCAGACTCATTCACTTTAATAGTTTTTTCAGTTAACTTATTTGAGATTTTATCTAATAATTTAAAATTTGCATATTTCAATTGTAAAGGTTCAGAAAAAACATGGAAAGAATAAAATAGTATTAAAAAAAAGTATTTAAGGGGACCAAGATTCATAATCGGCCTTAACCTGATCTGGTTTATAATCTTTAGACAAAGGGTTGGACGGAGGAAAATGAGCTTCCTTAGTTCCAGTCATGTTTTGTTTATGATCTTTCTGCCATGAGTATTTATGTGAATAATTAGTTGGCGGTTCATCAATAGATTTATGAAGCCATGCATGCCAATGAGGTGGTATTTTAGAAGCTTCAATTTCACCATTAAAAATTACCCATCTTTTTGAGTTTAAATTTTTTGAGTCTCCACTATCTGTATAATATTTATTACCAATATGATCATTGCCAACGTATTTACCATAAAGCCATGTATATAATTTTGTACCAATACTCATAAATTACATATACTTTTATTTATGAAACATTCCAATTAATTTTTTTGTCTGAAAAAAAATTCTTTACTCTTACATTTCCTTCCTCAGTATAGTCTGGAAGATCGAAGTTTTTTCTAGATAAATGAAGATATTCTTCATTAATTTCTAAACCATAAAATTTAGGACCATTTATAGAGGAAAATCGTTCTAAATTTTCCAATGCATTTTCTTCCTCAAAAATAGTAGCATATAATTCAATAGAACAAGGAGAAGAAAATATACCGGGTTTAAGTGATTTATATTGCACTTTATCACTTGTATGATGAGGAGCAGAATCAGTTCCCAAAAAAAAATTCTTATTATCAAAGCAGGCAGCTTTTCTTAAGGATAAAAGGTCTTTTTCATTTTTAACTACAGGCATACAGTAATGATGGGGATTAATTTCTTCATTTTTAAAAACATCATTTTTAGTTAGAAGCATGTGATGGGGTGTAATAGTTCCAGCTATGTTTTGATTAGAATTTACAAAATCTACACCATAATCACTAGAAACATGTTCTAGGACAATCCTCAAGTTTTTAAAAGTATTTCTGATTTGATATAGCTCTTCATCAATAAAATATTTTTCTCTATCAAAAATATCTACATCATCTCTGTTTAATTCACCATGTATAAGTAAAACACTATTTTCTTTTTCCATAATTTCAAAAATATTATATATTTTTTTAATATCATTTACTCCATATTGAGAATTTGTTGTTGCATTAGTAGGATATAACTTTCCTCCAATAAAAATTTTGTTTTGTAATGCATAAATAAAATCATCAATGTTAAGATTATCTGTTAAATAACATGGGATTAAAGCCTCAAAGTTTAAACTGTGAGAGTTGCTTTCAATTAATTTTTTATAATTAATAGCTTGATTGGATGAAGTAATTGGCGTTGAAGTATTTGGCATTGCTATACACCTTCTATTTACTCGAGCAGAGTATTTTGTAACCACCTTGAGCATTTCATCCTCTCTAAAATGAACATGCCAGTCATCAGGTTGTATAATGTTAATTGAAGTTGTCATTTATAATTTTTTCACATTTCTTGAATACAATCTCTGGCTTAATCGAAATCATATATGATTTATTTTCATCAATTTTTATAGACTTAAAATAATCATAATTTTCTTTAGTTCTTATTACAATATTCTTATCACCAATAGGACCATACACTGTATCATTTGTTGGTCCAAATAATGATATAACTCTAAGTCTGCTTGCTACAGCTAAATGCATAAGTCCTGAGTCATTGCCAATAAAAATGTCGCTTTTTTTCATATAGGCAGATGTTAAAGTTAAATTATATCCAAATAAATCAATTACCAAGTCTTCATTAATACCTTTAATTAATAGATTATAAAATTTATTTTTCTCATTTAGAGAACCTACCAGTATAAATTTAATTTTATCATATTTATCAATTAAGAGCTTCATAGTTTCATTAAAGTTTTCTGCGGACCATAATTTTGGAATCCAATTACCACCAGGGAAAATAACAACATGTTTAAATGAACTATCTAAATGATTGTTTACTTTATTTGCTTCATCATCACTAGTAGGTATAATTAAGTTTGAACATTCAAAACCAAAAGATGAATTTAATTGCTCTATATGATGAACATTATGAAGTTTTTTAAAAATATATTTTTTGTTATTTTTAAGTAAAAGCGACAATACAGAGGATCTAAAATCAACAATTATATCCCATTTAATTCTATAAGTTTTTTTGAATATATCTAACCAATGAAGGTTTAATTTCCTTTTTTTAAAAATAATTATATTTTCTATATTCTTATAGTTTTTCAATAGAGGAGCTGCTGTTGGGCCTACAACAAATGTTAGTTCTGCCTCTTGATTTTGATGAATAAAATGATTGATTACTCCCGAAGAAAGGATTGTATCACCAATTAGGTTTGAGCAAATAAATAAAATTTTCACAGGAATTTCATTACAATTTTCTTATTAGCATATATATCTTATAATATGACTGTGCCATACTTTTATAAAAACAGTAATTCACGATTTCTGTCAATTGAAGGTGAGAATAGTAATGAATTTCTTCAAAACTTAATTACAAATGATATTAATCAGTGCTCTAAAGATAATTTTCTTTATTCATGCTTGTTAACCCCTCAGGGAAAATTTCTGTCAGATTTCTTTATTTTTAAGAAAGATGAAAAGTATTTACTAGAAACTCACTCATTTTTTTATGAAAAATTATTAAAAAAATTAAACCTCTATAAGCTTAGGTCAAAAGTACATATAAAAGAAGTATATAATCTACATTCATACTCTGTGTTTGGAGATCTACAAAAAGATCAAAATACTTTAATTTTTAATATTGACCCAAGGAATGCAAATATTGGTGTAAAATTAATTCATACAAAAAAGGATCCTGAAATATTAGGTGAGTTTAATAATATTAGTGAAGAAAAATATCATGAGATATTAATTCAAAACCTAGTTCCTCTCTCACATTATGATTTAGAGGAAAATAAATCCTTATTATTAGAAAATAATTTTGAAAATCTTAATTCAATTTCTTGGAACAAAGGTTGTTATGTTGGTCAAGAAATTACAGCAAGAATGAAATATAGAGCTTTATTAAAAAAGAAAATTTACTCTTTAGAAATTAAAGATGGTTCACCAATAATTGGTCAACTCATAAAAGATAATGAAAGTGAATTTGGTAAAATCATTAGTATTAAAAATAACTTTGTGCTCGCTATGTTAAAAATAGAATTAGCTGATAAAAAAATAATTACAAAAAAACAAATTAAAACAAATGAAGGTCTAGTTTTAGAATTTATTTTGTAAAAAGTCTTTTTGATGAAATTATTATAGGTAAAATAAATAAGAAAATAATCAGGATAGGAAAAAATATAGCATTTACACCATAGTTATTCGCTATTATGCCTAATGTAGCTGGAGCTCCCATAAACGTCCCATAAACCGCAATAGAGACAATAGCTATTGCGGCTCCACTATCTATGCCTTCTGCCTTACCAGCTAAGCTATAAGCGATAGGAATTATTGCTGAAGTTCCAATTCCCAATAATGCAAAACCACATAAAGCTACTAGAACGCTATCAAATGAATATAATATAAATAGACTAATAATTGAAGTTATAAAAAGTATAGTTAAAAAATTATAAACACCAATTCTATCGCGTATCCAATCACCACTAAGTCTTCCAATTACCATGAAAATATTAAAACTATATGATGCTAAACCAATTAAAAAACCATCGACTTGGATAAAATCTCTCATATAAAGAGCGCCCCAGGCATCTACACTTCCTTCTGTTAATGCATTAACCATTGCTATTAGAGCTAATATAAAAATAATAAAAGGCCATATGAAAAAAATATTAGTTTTGGTATTTTCATTTTGGATTTTATCACCCTCTAGTTTTAGTACCATAAAGATATTTAATGGTAATAAGATGACTACAAAAATAATAATATTATTTAAAAAGGTAATATCTTTTTGTAAAAAAAAGCCAGTAGACAATGATCCAAATAAAACTCCTAAACTCCAAAAAGCATGGAAGCCTGACATCATTGATTTTTTTTCTCTTTTTTCCAGATTTGATGCATAAAGATTACAACCAATCTCGAAACTTCCATAACAAAGACCAAAAATAAAAGACAGAAACATAAATGCTGAAAGAGAAGTTATAAATGCTGCAGGAAACCATAAAACAGCTTGTAAAATACCTGTATACAAAAGAACTGTGCGAGCTGAGCTCATTTTTATTACATTATTAGCAAAAACCATGGCGATAATTGAGCCAATAGCGAATGTTGCCATTACCAAACCAATTCCAAAATAATCAGTATTAATTTGATCTTTAATTGTGGGAATTCTTATAGTCCATAATCCAACAAAAAAGGCCATTATAAAAAATAGCAGCCTAGTTGCCATTATGTCGTTAATAATTTTCATAATACTAAAAATTTATTTAATGAAATATTTTTGATAATATTGATTTAGGTCTTTTATCAATACTCTCTCTTGACTCATTAAGTCACGATCTCTAACAGTTACAGAGTCGTCCTCTAATGTTTCAAAATCTACAGTAATACAAATTGGAGTTCCAATTTCATCATGACGTCTGTAATTTTTTCCAATATTTCCAGAGTTTTCAAAAATTACTCTTCCCATTCCAAGATTTTGTAATTCATTTTTAATAACTTTTGCTTTTGAAACAATTTCTTCATTATTTTTTTTCAAAGGAATAACTGCTGCTTTAATAGGAGATAGGTGTGGTTTTAATTTCAAAACTGTTCGTGAATTTCCACTTTCTAAAGCTTCTATTGTATAAGCCTCGTTAAGAATAGCAAGAAGTCCCCTATCAACTCCTGCTGAAGGTTCGATAACGTAGGGTATATATGAAGTTTTTTCTTCCAAGTTTTGTACTCCTAATTTTGTAGTAGAATGTTCATTTTTTTTAACATCTGAACTAATATTATAATCTTTTTGATTTTTAGTATGCGAACCTAAATCAAAATCAGTTCTGTTAGCAATTCCTTCAAGCTCCTCTTTGCCATGAGGAAATTCATACATAATATCTACTGTAGCCTTTGAATAATGTGATAATTCACCCTGCTCTACATCTACAGGGTATAAATTTTTTTTACTTACACCTTGTTTTTCCCACCAATCAATTCTTTTATCGACCCAATATTTATGCCATTCATCATCAGATCCTGGCTTTACAAAAAATTCTAATTCCATTTGTTCAAATTCTCTAACTCTAAAAATAAAATTTCTTGGGGTAATTTCATTTCTAAAAGCTTTACCAATTTGAGCTATACCAAAAGGCACTACCCTACTCGTTGAGTCAGTAATATTCTTAAAATTAGTAAATATTTGCTGACATGTCTCCGGTCTTAAGTAAGCAAAAGAAGAGCCATCATCAACAGGTCCTATTGCTGTTTTAAACATCAAATTAAAGGGTCTTGGATCAGTTAAGTCCTTAGACTTACATTCAGGACAACTATTATCAGTTAATTGATCTGCTCTCCACCTGGATTTACAGCTTTTACAATCAACTAAGGGGTCTGTAAAAGTATCTTCATGACCTGATTGTTGCAATACGACAGGTGCACTAAGAATCGAAGCATCTAACCCTTCAATATCATCTCTTTCATAAACCATCGACTTCCACCAAGCTTGTTTTAAATTATTTTTTAATTCAACACCCATTGGCCCATAATCATACAGACCTTTAATACCTCCATAAATATCATTAGATTGAAATATAAATCCTCTTCTTTTACATAAAGAGACTAATTCCTCCATTGAGCTTGCAGTCATTTATTCCTTTGGTTTATACTCTTTTGTTTTTGGGTCTTTTTCTAAATCAATAGTCGTTTCATTTTGCTTCTTTGAGCCATTATTAATTTTATTTCTTTCAGATAAAATTTTAAATAACAGAAAAATAAATAGTATTGATCCAATTAAAACAATAATTTTCATTATAAACCATATTTAGACCACATTATTATCTCTTCCAGTCTATTAAAAATATCATCACTATTTATAGAAGATGATAGACGTTTTTGTAAAAAAGATTTTTTTTGATCAATAATTTTAATTTTAGCTTTTTTTCCAAATTTTTCTTTAATCACCTTATTAATTGAGCCAACTCCATCAGCTAAACCTAGTTCGACACCTTTTTTTCCTACCCAAAATAACCCAGAAAATACTTCATCTTCATTTGAGCTAGAAAGTTTTGCTCCTCTTCTTTTTTTAACATAATCAATAAAATTTTCATGAATTTGTTCTTGGATATTTTTCAAACGGTCAATATCTTCTTTTTTTTCTTCTTTAAATGGATCTAAAAAACTTTTACTTTTTCCAGAAGTATAAACTCTTCTTTCAATTCCCATTTTTTTAATAAGATCTACAAAACCAAATCCTGGTGAAATAACTCCTATTGATCCGACAATAGAATTTGAATCTAAATAAATTTCATCAGCAGAGCAGGCCAACCAATAACCACCTGAAGCTGCTACATCTTCCACAAAGGCATATACTTTTTTGTTTTTTTCTTTTGCTAAATTAATAATTTTTTCTGCAATTAATGAAGATTGTGTTGGAGATCCTCCTGGAGAATTAATTATTAAAGCAACTGCAGGTGATTTTTTATCACCGAAAAGCTTATCAATTAGTTTTTCTATTCCAGTAATTGTTAATCCCGATCTTGCTATACCAGCCTGCCCAATAACACCAGATAATCTTAATGTTGGTATATTGATATCTTTTGAAAAAAACCTCTTAAACACAAGGCTTAATAGCAAAAGTTAATCTTTACTTAAAGGTTAAAAGTGTTCAATTAATTGAATTTTTGAAAAAAAAGTTTATCGAAGTTACAAATATCTATTAATTAATCAAAATTGAACTATATCCAAATCATGGCTAAGATCATACCTATACATAAAAACAAAGAAAACTTTAACGAAGCAGTTAAAAGTTTATCCAATTTATGCAAGGAAGATTTACAATCTATCAACACATTAATTTTAGAAAAATTAGACAGTTCCGTTCCCTTAATTCATGAGATTGGCAAATACCTAATCTTATCGGGTGGCAAAAGACTAAGGCCCTTATTAACTACCTCATGCTATAATATATTAAATAATCAATCTTTAAAAAGCATTAATCATATAGGTTTAGCTGCAGCTGTAGAGTTTATTCATGCAGCAACTCTATTACATGATGATGTTGTAGATTTAAGTAAAGACAGAAGAGGTAATTTAACTGCTAATGAAGTTTGGGGGAATAAAACAAGTGTTTTAGTAGGTGATTTTCTTTTTAGCAGATCATTTCAATTAATGACTAAGTATGGAAATATGGAAACTTTAAAAATTTTATCAGATACTAGTGTTGTAATTTCTGAGGGTGAAGTTCTTGAAATTAGTAACGATAAAAATTTAGAAATGAGTCAAGATACCTATTTTCAAGTAATCAATGGAAAAACTGCATCATTATTTAGTGCAGCATGTCAAGTTGGAGGTATCAGTGGAGGTGCAAAAGATAATGAGCATCAAGCACTTAAATCATTTGGAACAAATTTTGGAATGGCATTTCAATTAATTGATGATGCAATAGATTACTCATCAAGCTCTAAAACAATGGGTAAAAATATTGGAGACGATTTCAAAGAAGGTAAAATAACTTTGCCTATTATTCTTGCTTATGGAAGATCAAACAATGAAGAAAAAAAGTTTCTACAAAATGTAATATCAAATCCAAAAGAAGATCAAAATAATTTTAAATTAACTAAAGAATTACTAATAAAATACAAATGTATAGAGGATACTTTAATTAGAGCTAATCATTTTGCTGATATTGCAATTGACTCACTAACTATATTCAATGATAATGAATATAAAGAAGCAATGATTAAATTAATTGAGACTAGTGTGAAGAGGCTGGCTTAATTAATATTCTTCGTAGGATTTTACTTCAATAATTTTTGATCCAAATTTTTTATTTATTTCTAATTTTATCTCAGATCTTTTGTCATTAGTAAAATATACAGATCTTGCAAGATCAATAAAAGTTTGATCAAATTTTTTGTTTCTTTCACAATCGCGTATATCATCTTCAATTACCCACAATTTTGAGTTAATTTCAATTAGCGAGTCTAAATGATTTTGAATATCATTTTTCTTAATATGTTTATTGAGAGTTTTATTAAGTAACTCTAGCTCTTCTCTAATGAGTTTTAATTTTTCATCATCTTTAATATTAATATTTTTGATGTGCAAAATTGATATTTTATCAACTAACTCACCTAATGAAATTGGTGTACTTATAATCATATATCCTCATATCGCTTAATATCATTTTCATCAAGAAGCTCTCCAAACCACATTTCAATAACAATTAAGGTTTGATCTCCCCTATTCGCTAATCGATGTTTTGCTCCTTGAGGAATAAAAATATGTTGATTTTCAGTTAAATTAAAAGTTTCATCATTAATAATTACTTCTGCTTCTCCCTGAGCTACAAGCCAATGTTCAGAGCGACCTTTATGGCTTTGTAATGAAAGTTGACCGTCTGGCTGAACTATTAATTTTTTAACTTTGTAATTTTTACCTGCATTAATGACCTCGTAAGAGCCCCATTTTTTTTTAACGAAATTTTTCATTATGAAAGTTTAATATATATTATATAAATAGATTCAAGATGATTAAAATTGCTCCATCAATATTAGCGGTCGATTTAATTAATTTAAAAGATGAAGTAAAATTAGTTGATGCTAATGGAGCAGAATATATACATATTGACATAATGGATGGGCATTATGTGCCCAATATTACATTTGGACCTAATATTGTAAAATCTTTAAGGCCTGTTACAAATAAGATACTCGATGTTCACCTTATGATTAGTCCAGTTGAAAAATATATAAATAATTTCATTGAAGCGGGAGCAGATATAATAAGCTTTCACCCAGAAGCAGATGATAAAGCTCTTGAAATAATAAAAAATATTAAAAATAAAAACTGCAAAGCAGGAATAGCTATTCATCCAAATATTACAATAGCAAATGTCACTAAATATTTAGAGCTCATAGATTTAGTTGTTGTAATGACTGTCGTTCCTGGAGCTGGCGGTCAAAAATTTATGGACTCAGAGGTATCAAAAATTATTGAATTAAAAAGTATAAGAGATCAACAAAAACTAAATTTTGAAATTGAAATTGACGGTGGAGTCAATAAAGAAACTTCTCAAATATGCAAAAATAGTGGTGCAGACGTATTGGTTGCTGGATCCTACATTTTTTCTGGCAATAAAGACAATTATAAAACATTGATCGATTCTTTGAGATAATGGACTGGGATAAATTAAAATCTTTTTATGAAATTGCTATCTCCAAAAGTATATCCAAAGCTAGTGCAAAATTAAATATCAGTCAGTCTGCTCTTAGTAGACAAATTCAAGATCTTGAATATGATTTAAAAACACCTTTATTTATTCGTCATCAAAAAGGTGTGCGATTAACTGAACAAGGAGAAAATTTATTTAATACAGTTAGCCAAATTAATACATCTGTTTCTAGTTTTGAAAAAAAGCTAATTGATAAGAAAACTAAACCAGCAGGTAGATTTACAATAAGTACCACAGTAGGTTTTGGTTCTACATGGCTTACCCCTAGAATAAATAAATTTACAAATCAATTTCCTGAAATGGAGGTTAGTATAATTATGTCAGATGAGGAAGTTGACTTATCAAGCAGAATTGCTGATGTCGCTGTACGTGTCAAAAAACCTACTCAAGCAAATTTAATATTTAAGAAATTTGTAAACTTTCATAATCATATTTATGGCTCTTCAGATTACTTGCAATCTGCAGGTATTCCCAGGAATATAGGTGATTTAGATAAACATAGCCTTATTTGTTTCGGTTCTGGTTTACCATCACCTATCTCGAATATAGATTGGATATTAAAGCTAGGAAAAGAAGGTACAAAAAGAAAACCAAAATTTAGAGTAAATAGTATTTATGGCATGTCATTGGCTGTTGAAAAAGGTGCTGGTCTTGCTTCTCTTCCAGACTATATGGTAGCAGATAAGCCTCATTTAGTTAGAGTTCTTCCTAATGTTGAAGGTCCTTCCTATCAAACTTACTTTGTATATACAGAAGCTTTTAAAAATGATCGTAGATTAGAGGTTTTTAAAGATTTTTTGTTTAATGAAGCTAAAGATTGGCATTATTAGTCTTTGACTTACTTCAAAGAATTTGTATAAACCTCAATAAATATGGGTTATCCAAAAAAACATCGTGGTCGTCGTAAAAGAGGTTCCAAATACAGACGTAACAAAAGACGCCAAAAGAAAAAATAACCAGCTTTAATCTTTACCTTTTCTAATTTATGATAGCCTCCAAATAAGGAGGATAAATGACAATTTTTACCCCAATTGAAGAAACTAAGGCTAAAAGTAAAGTAAAGAAGGTTTTTGACAACATAAAAAAAGAAAGAAAAATTAAGGAAATTCCAAATTTCTGGAAAACCATTGCCAATGATCCAGATACTCTAGAAAGAACTTGGAATTCACTAAAAGATATTATGAAAAAAGGAGCTTTAGATCCACTAACAAAAGAAATGCTCTACATAGCGGTGTCAATGACAAATAGCTGTGAATACTGCATAAGATCACACACAGCGGCTGCTAAGAAAAAAGGAATGTCAGATAAAATGTTAAAAGAATTAATTGCTATAGTGGGTATGGCAAATGAAACAAATAGACTTGTTGAGTCCTATCAGGTTGAGGTTGATGACTTTCTGAAGTAATGTAAAGATTCTTTAATTTATTGAAATTGACCATATATAAATAACAATGTTTAAATTCTTCACTAATCCTAAATGGTATGCTTGGGCATATATAGGCTCTATAGTTATACTTACATCAATATGGGTTCAAGTACAAATAGATGTCCTAATCAATGAATGGTTTGGTGAGTTTTATGATATGATCCAAAAAGCATTGGGGACTCCTAATGCAGTTACAATGCAAGAATATATGAGTTCTCTTGCCAGCTTTGCTAAACTGGCAGTTTTATCGATTGTTCTTGGTCTGGCAATATCTTTTCTTACATCACATTTTTTGTTTCGCTGGAGAACGGCAATGGTTGAATGGTATCACAGCGTTTATGATAAAGCTCGCACTATAGAAGGTGCGAGTCAAAGGGTACAGGAAGATACAATAAAATTTAGTAGAATAATGGAGGGATTAGGTACAAGTCTAATTGAGTCTGTTTTGGTCCTTGTTGAATTTTTCCCATTATTAATGACACTTTCTATTGGAATCCCAATTTTGTGGTTTGGTGATTGGCAATACGGTCTAGTTTCTGGAGCTTTTATTTGGGCCGTGGGTGGAACAATACTTATGATCATCTTAGCATGGGTTCTTCGATTGGTTGGAATTGAATATGATCTTCAAAAAAAAGAAGCTGCTTACAGAAAAATATTAGTCATCGCGGAAGATGATGGTGGCGTAAGACCTAAGACACTTGATGAACTTTTTGATGGTGTTAGATCAATCCATTTCAAAAGCTACTTGTATTATCTTTACTTTAGCATAGGAAGATTAGCATATCTGCAAGCCAATGTATTAGCAGCTTACATCTTTCTAGCTCCTGCTATTGTTGCAGGCGTCATGACTTTAGGAGTGATGCAACAAATTATTCGTGCATTTGGAAGAGTAGAAGGATCTTTACAATATCTCTTTAGGGCTTGGCCAACAATTATTGAACTAGCAAGTGTGTATAAAAGACTTAGAGAATTTGAAACAAAAATTGAAATCAATATTCAACAGGATAACGTAGAGAATTCGACTGAATGATATTTTTAATTTTTATCATTATCCCTATTCTTGAGATTACTATTTTTATTACTGTTGGTTCAAATATTGGAATCCTTAATACTATTGCTATAATTTTAATAACTGCTTTGATTGGTATTTTTTTAATAAGAAAAAAAGGGTTAAGCCTTTTATTTAATGCCCGTCAAAATATGTCAGAGGGTATAATGCCAACTGAGGAAATTAAAGGTGGCATTTTTTTACTAATTTCAGGATTATTACTAATTACACCTGGTTTTTTTACTGATTGTGTTGGTTTTGCCGTTTTCTTAAAACCTGTTCAAGATTTTATTGCCCTTAGAGCAAAAAATTATTTTGTCTCAAGAACTAGAAGGTACTAAAATATCTATTTGTTCTACTAAGTCTAATAGAGCAGTTACTTGTTTATTATTTGAAGGGTTTTCAATCTTTTTAAGCGGTGGCATAAGATTATTCCATTCTTCCATTCTATCAGCAATGGAATAATAAGCTTTTAATAAACTTATTTGTTCATGACTGCTTAATACATTGCGAATATTTTCCATTAAAACCTGGATATCATTAAAATTATCTATTTCTTTTTCTCTCTTAAAATTATGAATAATAAAACTTAATAATTTAGACGTAATATTAGCATCACCAGTTATTGCTCCTGCCCCTCCTCGTCTTAATGTGTGAAGAGCCATTGCTCCATTGCCACAAAAAACAGCAAAATTATAAAAATATTTTATTGTTTTGAGCATATTATCCATATTACCTGTTGAGTCCTTAAGACCAACGACGTTATTAGGATATAATTTAAGTAAATTTTCAATAATATTGAAATTAATTGTAACGCCTGAGTGCTGAGGAATATTATACAATAAAAATTTAAATTCATTATCGCAAGAACTCTCTATAACATTTCGATAATATGCGATTACTCCATCATCAGCTACGTTTTTAAAATAAAATGGAGGTATAAGAAGCGATGCCTTTACTCCGATTTTCGCACTAAATTTTGTTAATGTAATTGCATCTTCTAAAGATGATGATCCGCTACCTATTAACAAATTACTGACATCTATTTGATTTTCTAATAAGAATTCTATACTTTGAATTTTTTGGCTGACTGAAAAACTACTAGCCTCACCATTTGTCCCAAAAATAGTTAAGCCATCTAAACCTTTTTGCATTAAAGATTGGCAATGGCGGAGATGAAGATTGTTGTTTATTGAAAGATTATTATTAAGCGGTGTTAATACTGCGCAATAGGCACCTGAGATTTTAAACATATATAACCAATAGAATAATTCCGAGAAGAATTCTATATATTATAAAAATATTAAAATTTGCTTTTTTTATAAACCTCATAAGAAATATGATTGATAATAAAGCTGTAATAAAGGCCACTAAGGATGCAGAAAATGATTGATAAAAATTAACTGCGACATACTGTTCTTTAAATATATTGATCAAAGATAATGTCATTGATGCAAGAATAATAGGAATTGATAATATCATAGAAAATCTTGCCGCGTTTAATCTATCATACCCTAATAACCGTGCACCTGTAATAGTTACTCCTGCCCTACTAGCACCTGGAATAAATGCTAGTACTTGAAATAATCCTACAACAACGGCTTCTATGTAAGTGATTTTATTCCAGCTTTTACTTTCCATTTTGACTCTATCAGCAAAAAATAAAATAATGGCAAATACAATACTTGATAAAGCAATCAATTGAATACTTCTAAAATATAAACTGACGTAATCATAAATAAAATAACCTAATATAATTGCTGGAAGTGTTGCTAAAATAATTTTAAAAATTATTTGGTCCTCAAAGAGTTTAAATTGAAAAATATTGGTTAAGAAATAATAAATGTCCTTTCTTAAATACATCACAACAGCAAACAAAGTTCCGAAGTGGACTGAAATATCAGTAAACAATCCTTGATCTTCCCAATTAGTCAATTTTGCAAATAAAACTAAATGACCAGAGGAACTAATGGGTAAAAACTCTGTTACTCCCTGAATAATTCCAATTAAAAAGAATTGTAACTCAAACATTAATCATAAATTATTTTGGCTAAGTCAGGACCTGTAGGAAGAGGTTCAGCATTTTTATTGGAGAAATATTTTTCTAAAAACTGCAAATATTTATTATAATCTTTTAGAATAATTAATTTTTTCTCCTTATCCTCATCATCGTTTTCTTCTAATTTAGTGAACTCCGTATCAACATAATTCATTGCCTCTGGTATTGTTGTAAAAGGTCTCTCCTGATTAATCACTAATCGATCATGAAGTTCATGGTGAACCATTTTAAAATCTTCTACAGATAAAGTTTTAGGACTTTCATCAAAAATAAGACGTTTTAACATAAAATTAGCTCGCGGATCTTTTATACCAAGTGCAATTTTGTACTTTTCCTCCCACGTATCTTTTTCATGGAATTGAGCTAGATCAGTTGCTTGACCAAATTGTGTAAACATATTTGCTTTACTCTCTGGAAAAATGTTATCTTGAGAAGACTCTTCTTCTTTTTCTATCTGTCTATCTATTTCCATTAATTTAAATTTATCAGCAAGAGATTTATTTTTATACACCATCTTTGCTCGTTCATTGAGTACATCAGCTCCAATTTCATTGTAAGGTTTATAATTTGAAGCAATTTTACCAGGCAATAAGATTGGGTGTTGATTGCATATCACGTAGCGATTTTTCTTTTTTATTAATTTCTTAAATTCTTCTGCATTACATTCAATTAGAGGTTCTGGATCATGTGCTAAATCAATTGTATGAAACCAGCCACTGTACTGGGATTCACAGACCATCGATAATGCTTGCAACTTTACTCTGCCAGCAAAACTAGTCATGTAACAAAATCCTTTATTGGATGTTACATATTCAATAGCCCTTTCTTTGTTCATGGACATTTGTAGTTGGGACCAATTTTGCTTATCACTTTCTTGTATAAATTTAGTTAAAGCAATAGATGTCCTGACATCACTTAAGGCATCATGAGCAAATTCAATTGGTAAATTATTTAATTCAGCTAATTTTTCTAATTTAAAACTTGGATTACCTCTTGCCGTTAAAGGTGTCTTCATACTACTAGGATTAAGCGCATATAATGCTCTTGCTAAACTTAACGTGTCCCCCCTACTCTTTCTTGTGATGTAAGGAAAAAATAAATTATTAAATAAATTATATTCTAAAACAGACTCATCAAAATCAATAATGTTATGTCCAATAAATATTGGTTCATCAGCATCTTTTTTCCATTCATCAAAAGTTGTATTTATTTTTTTCATCAATTCATATGAAGATTGCGTTGCGTGAAGCGCCTCCCTAATACCATTTTGCGTTGTTAGTAGCGCTCCTGGTTGGGATATAATTGATGTACGTGGTCTGCAAAATTCATTTATATTTTGGTTTGTTTCTTGAAAATTTTCATCAGTGACAATCGCTGCAATTTGCATAATTTGCTCCCATTTAGGAGTAGTACCAAATGCATTTGGACTCTCTTTCTTCCCTCTTCCAGTTGTCTCTAAATCATAAAATATATACTTTACAGACATATGAGTTAACTACACTAATTTTTGGATTTGGAAAATGTTAGCGATTTCTTTTTGACCAATAAAATTGATAAAAAGCTGCAGCAACAATAGCTATAAACAAAGAGACAAAGGCAACATAGATTATTGTTGATATAGCCCAATAAATAATGACTAAAACTAATCCAATACCTGTAATTCCAGCCCAAAAATACAATAATTTCTCTAAATATTCTTGCATAACTTCATTCTATACTAATTAAAGGATATTATCAATTTCCTTGCGATTAGGCATAGAATTTGAGGTACCAATTTTAGTTGTTGATAATCCAGCTGTAGCACTTGCAAATGCAATTGCATCTTTAATATTTTGACCTTCTGTTAATGCCACTGCTAAACCTGCATTAAACGCATCGCCAGCGCCTGTAGTGTCCACAACTGGATTTGATAAGTTTGCGATGGGAGATAAAAAATTTTCATTCGTATTTGCAAAGTATGCTCCTTTTTCTCCAAGAGTTATGATAACATTTTTAATTCCCATACCAAGTAATGTGTTTGCAGCTTTACTTGCGTCTTCATATGTTTCAACTGGATGATTAACATAAAAACTTGCTTCAGTTTCATTAGGAGTAAAATAATCAATAAAAGGAAAAATACTTTTATCAATGTCAGCTGCGGGTGCTGGATTAAGTATTGTATCAACCCGTAAATCTTTTGCTTTTTTAATCGCATACATCACCGTATCTTTTGGTGCCTCTAACTGCGTGAGAAAAATTTTTGAATTTTTGATCGCCTCTTCAGCATTATCAATATCACTATTGGTAATAGCCCCTGCTGCTCCTGGAAATACATTGATGGCGTTAGCTCCAGATTGCTCATTTACCATTATAGCGGCTGCACCCGTTGAATGTTCTTTAGAAATAATAACATTCGAGTAATCAACTTTTTCTTCATCATATATCTTTGTTGCCATTTCACCAAATTGATCATCACCAATCTTTGAAATAAAATATGTTTTCGCTCCCGCTTTAGCGGCGGCAACTGCTTGATTAGATCCTTTACCACCAGGACCAATCAGAAAATTATTTCCTAATATTGTTTCTCCCTCTACAGGAATTTTTTTTCCAAAAAAAACAAGATCAGCAACATAAATACCTAGAACACTAATGCTCATTATTTATCTAAAACCCAAACCGTTCCATCTGGTTTAATTACACCTTTTGTTAAAATAAAATTACAAAAAGGTCGACGTTCACTTGTCGTAATAAACGCATAAGTATTTTTTGACTCTTTATAGAATTGCTGACGCTCAAATGAACCAATGGTCCAATGATCTCCTGAAACCTCTTTGATCACATCAAAAACTTCCTGGTTAGCTTCATTGATTTGATCGGGACTATCATCTATTTCCATTCGGTGAACTGCTGCAGGAACAAAACTATCTAAAGGAAAAGCTGAAAGAACAGCACGCATAACTGTTGCCATGTCTAAACCATCAAGTCGGTGTACCCGGTTGCTATTCGAATGAGCAGGAAAATTAATATCAGAGATAACTAAGCGATCACCATGACCCATTTCCCGCATTGTTTTTAAAATTTCTGGACTTAAAATTGGATCTATATTGATTAACATAGTAATTTTATAACTTATTCTCCGTATGGGATCCAAATATTTTTTACTTGGGATCCTTCGTAAAGAAATTCATTAAGAAATTCTTCAGAGGTATTTGCCCAATCTATATTAGTATTCTTTGGACACCAATAACGCTTCAAATTGAAGACAGTACCATGAATAATAGATGATCGAACTTTCGCATTTCCAGAAAAAGCCCATATACCATGAACATTTTCATGTTGGGTTAAAGTGTCATTAAGTTCATTAGTTTTTGTTGTTAAAATATTTATTGAACCTGCTGGAATGTCAGAGGTTTCAAAAACTTGATACAAGGATGTTGCAATTAATGATGTTTTTTCTGAAGGAACAATAATACTCGCATTGCCATTTGCAAAAAGAGAAGAGATAATTGTTGATAAACTAAGCAGTGGTTGATGATCATTCATGATGCTTGCCACAACACCAATTGACTCTTTAACAGCTAAAGTTAATCCACGCATTGGAGGATTATGAATATTTCCTTCAAACTTATCTGCCATCGAAGCATAATAAAACACTCTTTCACAAGATTGTTCAAATTCTTTTACTGCTTCATTTTTATTTACCCCAGTAATAATCATTAATAAATTAACAAACGTTTCTTTTCTTTGTGATAAATTCTCTGCTAAATAAAATAAAATCTGCGAACGATTAAAATTATTTAAACTTGCTATCTTTGACTTTGAAGCTGCTTCAACCGTATCTCTTACATCTTTTCTATTTGCTCTTGCAATATCACAAATAAATTCTTTTTGCGCTGAAAGTTGATTAAAAGAATATCCACTATCAGGTCTTTTTTGTTTACCTCCAACATATAATTTGGGTGTTGTATCAATGGATGGAATCTCGATTTTATTTTTAAAAACTTTTTTAGAAACAGTTGAAGCTTCAGGGAGCGTACTATCTTGATACGCTCTTATACCTTCAATACCACCTTCCCTGCCAAAACCACTCTCTTTATATCCTCCAAAGCCACATGCAGCGTCAAATAAATTAGTTGAATTAATCCATATAACTCCTGCTTTTATTTTAGGCGCAATATCAAGAGCAAGATTAATGTTTTCTGACCAAATACTTGCCGCTAACCCATAGGGAGTATTATTAGCAATAGTCACTGCTTCACTAGGGGTTCTAAAACTTAGAACAGATAAAACTGGTCCAAAAATCTCAACTTGTGCAATAAATGAAGATGGTGAAACATTAGTAAAGATTGAAGGAGGATAAAACAATCCATCAGTTGGACAAGCCCAACTAGGTTGCCATAATTTGGATCCTTCCTTCTCTCCCTTTTTTACAATTGATTGAATTTTTTTTAATTGAACCGGAGCAACAATAGCGCCAATATCAATAGATTTATCAAGTGGATTACCTACACGTAATTTTTCCATGCGAGCTTTTAATTTTTTAATAAATATTTTTTCAACACTTTCTTGGACTAATAAGCGAGAGCCAGCACAACACACTTGCCCTTGATTAAACCAAATTGCGTCAACTACACCCTCAACAGAACTATCAAGATCAGCATCTTCAAAAACAATAAAAGGTGACTTACCGCCTAACTCCATTGTTAATTTTTTTTCTTGTATTGCGGTCGATTGAATTATTTTCTTTCCAACTTCTGTTGATCCCGTGAAAGCAATTTTTTTTGTATCAACATGTGATGTAATTAATTCTCCTGTACTGCCGTCTCCTGTAATAATATTAATTACACCTTTTGGTATTCTAGCTTTTTGGCACAACTCAGCAAAATATAAAGCAGTTAGCGAAGTAAATTCAGCAGGTTTTAAGACAACAGTGTTACCAGCAGCAATCGCTGGAGCAATTTTCCACGCCATCATTAATAAAGGAAAATTCCAAGGAATAATCTGACCAATAACACCTATAGGTGTATGAGTTTTTGTATCAATTTTTTTTGCCCAACCAGCATGATAATAAAAGTGTCTTGCCACTAATGGAATATCAATGTCTCTAGTCTCTCTTATTGGTTTTCCATTATCAATAGTCTCTAAAACAGATAAAAAACGAGAATGTTTTTGAATTAATCTTGCTAGCGCATATAGATATTTTGCTCTGGTATCTGATGATGTTTTGGACCAAGAAGTATAGGCTTTTTTTGCTGCCCCAACAGCTGCATTTACATCGGCTTTATTAGCCATCGAAAGTGAGGTTAATTTTTTATTTGTAGCTGGATTGATAACTTGAATTTTTTTTGATGATTTTGATTTTACCCATGACCCATTTATAAATAAATGATTTGGATTATGCAGTGAATTAATCCAAGACATTACATCCTTATTATCCTCTGGTGCAGGACCATACGATATATTTTTAAAATTTTGTATAATTTTACTCATTATCCAATCGCCAACTTTTCTTTATTCGCATATCTACCTAAAGCAAAGTGATAGAGTTGTCTCTCAATATCAATAAGAAGACTCGATGCGCCGATACGAAGATATTTTGGATTAACCCAATCATGACCTAATTCTTCCATCACTAAAATTAAGAACTCAATTACAGTTTTTGCTGTAGAAATACCACCTGCGGGTTTAAAACCAATTTTTTTACCTGTCATTTGATAAAATTCTCTGATCATACGTAGCATTACAAGACTGTTATTAAGATTTGCATTTACAGACTCTTTACCTGTAGAAGTTTTAATAAAATCAGCTCCTGCCATCATACAAACCATAGATGCCTTTGCGACATTTCTAAGAGTTTCTAAATCACCAACACCTAAAATAGCTTTGATGTGTTTATTTTTTGCAGCTTTTTTAAAATCTACTACTTCTTCATACAATTTTTTCCAATTATTTTGCAAAACAAAGCCTCTATTAATAACAATGTCAATTTCATCAGCGCCATTTTTAATTGACTCTTTAATTTCAAGTTTCCTTGTCTTAAAGGATGACAATCCAGCTGGAAAACCAGTAGAAACTGCCGCTACTGGAATATTCTTAGGTAAATTTTTTTTTGCTTCTTTAATTAGATGATGATAAACACATACTGCGCCCACTTGAATATCTCCTTGCTGTAATCCTAATTGTTGAAGCAAATCAAGAGAGATAGGTCGTTTTGCTTTTTCACATAGCCGCTCTACTTTTCCTGCAGTATCATCACCACTTAACGTAGTTAAATCAATTAATGAGATTGCTTTTAATAACCAAGCAGCTTGATACTCTTTTTTGACAGAGCGTCTTTTTGTTAATGTTGACGTTCTTCTTTCAATAGCACTGAGATTAATTCTAATATTACTTACTAAATCAGTATCTAGGTTCATTTGTTTAATTAATATTTTCTATAGTTAACGGTCGTGACATTAATTTATTAATTTCGTCTTCTATATCAAATCCATTATAGAGAATATTAAAAACAGACTCTAAAATTGGCATTTCAATACGATTTTCTAAGGCAATTTTAATAGCTGCTTTAGCTGTAAAATACCCTTCTGTAATAGCATTTTTATCAAGCTCTTTCTCGAAATTCTTATGTTTTATATTTGCTATTTTGATCCCAAATTTTGTATTTCGTGACTTCGATGAGTTACACGTTAACATCAAATCACCTAAACCAGATAAGCCAAAAACCGTTTCTTTTTTTGATTTAAAGAATAGGGCAAATCGAGAAATTTCAACAAATGAACGTGTTATAAGAGCGCTTCTTGCATTTTCACCTAAATTTAAACCATCCGAAATACCAGCAGCAATAGCGTATATATTTTTTAAGGCTCCTCCTATCTGACAACCAATAACATCATCCGAATAATAAATACGAAACTTTTTACTCTTTAACATTCCTGAAATAGTTTCAAAAATAGCAGTATCTGCTGAAGCAAATGTTGCTGCAGTCGGTAAATCCTGAGCAACCTCATCTGAAAAACAGGGGCCAGACATTACACTTAAAGTTTTTGGTTTTATTAAACTTTCAACTACATTCGATAAAAACATTGATGAAGAAATTTCAATACCTTTTGAGGCAATAATAATATCAGCATCTAAATTTTGAAAATAAGATTTGGATAAAACTTCTCGGATACTCTGACTTGGAAGAGCAATAAAAATTATGTTTTTTTTTGCAATTTCTTCTAAATCATCAGTAGCTTTAACATTATCATTAAAAATAGCATATTTAAGTTTAGGATTAAAATGATGATCATTTATAGAATTAATTACTTTTTTATCTCTTGTATAAATTAACAAATCTTGATTACTAAAAAGTTTTGCAAGAGCACTCCCCCAAACACCACCTCCTAAAATACCAATTGCCATTTATATTCTTTCTGTCACATACTTTGCTATTGCTAAAGATGACGTTAATCCAGGTGACTCTATACCATATAAATTTATGAGATTTTGTATTTGATGATTTTCAACCGTACTAATTATAAAATCTCGCTTCACCCTATCCTCTTTACTTGTTATTGGTCGAAGGCCAGCATAGGCTGGAGAAAGCATATTTTCATTTATATCAGGTAGGTATTTATTTATAGATTGAATAAACTTAGATTTTAAATTCTCATTAACCAAATAATCGTAAGGATCATCAACCCATTCAGCGTCAGGACCAAATTTGATAGAATGATCAATCTCCAAAGTTAAGTGAATGCCAAGACTTATTTTTTCTGGAACAGGATAAATTAGATGAGAGATTGGTATTTTTTTATTTAAAGAAAAATAATTGCCTTTTACTAAATATGTATTGGGTACATATTTCTTCTCAAGACCTTCAATTGCATTGGCAACATCTGAGGCAAATATACCTGCTGCATTAATAAGATAATCACATGATATTATCGTTTGATTATTTTTATTATCTCTTACGTCAATTACAAATCTATTATCTACGATTGATATTTTTTTTACCTTAGAATTATAAGAAATCATGCCTGCATTATTTTCAAACTCACCCAAATAGGATTGCATCAAACTATGTTGATCAACTACTCCTGTAGAAGGTACTAATAAACCTCCAAATGATTTAATTAGAGGTTCTAATTGATTGACTTGTTTTTCATCTAGTATTTCTAAATTCTCAACTCCGTTTAGTTCTGCTTGATTTTTTATTTCTAAAACTTGATCCATTTGTGTTTCATTATTAGCGACAATAATTTTTTTAGTATTAATGAAAGGAACATTAAATTTTTTTGCATACGAATAGAGTAATTGATTACCCTCAACACATAATTTTGCCTTTAATGTATCTGATTTATAATACATACCAGCATGAATGACGCCTGAGTTTCGAGAACTTGTAATTTGACCAATTTTTCTTTCTTTTTCTATAATAATTACTTCATTATTTTTGGCAGCAATCTCTTTTCCAATTGCTAAACCGACAACTCCAGCACCAATAACTACAGTGTTTGCTTGAAATTCTTCCATTTTTATCAATTTTATTGCTAATTTTAGCTTTTCAATATCATTGATTTCTGTACCTTGGAATTAATTTGATCTATATAAAAAAAATAATTTCTCGGAGGAAATATGAAAAAATTACTTGTTGCAGCTATTATTAGTTTGTCGTCTATTTCGACTGCTGCTTTAGCTGAAATTAAAGTTGGTATTATTTTAGGTTTCACCGGTCCAATTGAATCTCTAACTCCTGCTATGAAAGATGGAGCAAAATTGGCATTTCTAGAAGCTTCAAATTCTGGAAATTTACTTGGTGGTGAGACTTTCACAATACTTGAAGCTGACTCAACTTGTGTTGACTCTGCTGCAGCGACGGCTGCTGCTGAACAACTAGTTGCTGATGGTGTATCTGCTATCATGGGTGCTGACTGTTCTGGTGTAACTGGAGCTATCAATGCTAACGTAGCTGTACCAAATGGAGTGCTTATGGTATCTCCTTCTGCAACTTCACCTGGTTTAAGTAAAATTGCTGATAATGGAACGTTCTGGAGAACTGCTCCTTCTGATGCAATGGGTGGTAAAGTTCTAGCTAATTTAGCTCTTAAGAGAGGTATTGAAAGTATTGCTGTAACTTACACAAACAATGACTATGGTAAAGGTCTGGCAGAAGTATTTGAAGCTGCTTTTGCTTCAGGTGGAGGAACTATTACAGCTTCTGCTTCACATGAAGATGGAAAAGCAGATTATTCATCAGAAGTAGGTGTTTTAGCATCTGCTGGTGGTGATGCTTTACTAGTTATCGGTTATATTGATGATGGTGGAAAAGGTATGATTGAGGCATCTCTTGATTCTGGTGCTTTTGATACATTTGTACTTTCTGATGGTATGATTGGACAATCAATTGTTGATAATATTGGTGCTGATCTTGAAGGATCATTTGGTTCTATGCCAGGTGCAATTTCTAAAGGTTCTGCTAAATTTGGTGAGCTAGCTGCTGCTAATGGCATGGATGGAAGTGCTCCATATGTGGGTGAGTCTTATGATGCTGCTGCAATTATTGCTCTAGCAATTCAAGCAGGTGGTTCAGCTGATAGAAAATCTATCTTGAGTAATATTAGTAAAGTATCTAATGCTCCTGGAGTTGTTATAAATCCAGGTCAATTAGCTTATGGTTTGCAAATGCTTGCAGCTGGTAAAGATATTGATTATCAAGGTGCAACTGATGTTGAATTTAACGTATTTGGAGATGCTGCAGGTGCCTTTAAGGAACTAGAGGTTTCTGGTGGTACTTTTGTAACTGTAGGTGCGTTATAATATTATTTAATAAATAACTTATATATAAAAACCCAGCTTAATGAGCTGGGTTTTTTTATTAAAAAGAATTATTATGAGTGTCTGACTTTTTCAGGAATAATACCTTTTGGTCGGTATCTTAATATAAGAAGTAATACCATACCCATTAATAAATATCTAAAATAAGGCACACTATCTAATAAATGTAAACGAATAGCATTTTGAGGATCTAATCCTGAAGTAAAAATATTAATTAAAAATGTTGTCAAAGGCGCTACTTCAATCCAAGCAAACCAAATAACAAATCCTCCAAAGATAGCACCAAGATTATTACCACTCCCACCAACAATAACCATTATCCATATAATAAAAGTAAATCGAAGTGGTCTGTAACCAGAAGGAGTAAATAAACCATCTAATGTTACAAGCATCGCCCCTGCTACACCTACAATTGCTGCACCGATCACAAAAATAATCAAATGTTGCTTTACAATATCTTTTCCCATCGCATTTGCGGAGACTTCATTATCACGAATTGCGCGCATCATTCTCCCCCAAGGAGAAATCTGAGCTTTGTTAGCAAAATAGTAAATAACGATCATCACAACAAAAAATAATATTGCGTAATTTAGTTTAACAAACAAGCTTGAGCTATTAATTATTAAATCATTTAGCATTTCTTGTTTTTGATCAGTATCAATAATTTTGTTTAGTTTTGATGAATTGAACCATGTAACAATATTAATAAACCAATCAGACGCTTGCAGATTAATCTCATAAGGTACAGGTCTTTTAAGACCGATAACGTTTTTAACTCCACGTGACAACCACTCTTCGTGTTTTAGAACACTAACGACTATTTCCGAAATCCCAAGTGTCACAATGGCTAAATAATCAGAGCGTAAACCAAGAGCTACTTTTCCAATTAAAAATGCCACACCACCCGCAAAGAAACCACCAACAGCCCAAGAAAAGATAATCGGTAAGTTAGCTCCTCCTAAAAATCCTGCTAAAGCAGGGTCAACTTCTTCAATTCTACTTGTAGCGTTTAAGAAAAAATACCTAATTATGATAATACCAAAAAAAATAACTAAACCGTTTAACCAATATTTATAAGATTTTTTTTCAACTACCTTACTTATAAAATATACCGCCGTAACCAAACAAATTAATAAAACAAAACTTATTCCAAGTCCTGATCCACCAACGTGCCAAGCTTCTTTAATCGGTGGATATGATACAAGAACAGCTGCTAAACCGCCCATCGCTAAAAAACCCATTACACCAAAATTAATAACACCCGCGTACCCCCATGAAATATTTACACCCATGGTCATTATAGCGGAGATAATACACATATTCAGAATTACTAAACTAACAGACCAACCTTGAATAAAACCAACTAAAATAAATAAAGAAATCATAATAGATATTGCAGTCCATTCGTACTTATCAAATCTCATTACAATACCTTTCCTCTAAAGATTCCTGATGGCCTAATTAATAAAACAATAACAAGAATAGTAAATGAGACAGCAAACTTATAATCAGTAGATAGTAATTGTATCAAACTTGATGGCTCTAAATTTTCGGGTAATAAATATTTAAAAAATTTTTTATATGCATAGGTGACCATGATTTCTGAAAAGGCAATGACATACCCACCTAGCACTGCTCCAAAAGGGCTGCCAATTCCGCCAACAATAGCAGAAGCAAATATTGGTAGCACTAGATTTAAATAAATGATGGGTTTGTAACTTTTATCCAAGCCGTATAAAGTTCCAGCAACACACGCTAATGTTCCAACAATTAGCCATGTAATAAATACAACTCGGTCGGGATTTATTCCTGATAATAATGCTAAATCTTCATTATCTGAAAAAGCACGCATAGATTTTCCTGTTTTTGTTTTTTGTAAAAACCAGAAAGTGAATATTAAGAGTGCTATTGTAATGAGAATAGTAATAACTTGTGAAGATTTTAAAGCTAATCCTTCATTTAACCCCGTCATCACTTTAAATTGTTTTGCTTTCATAATGAATTTTTGACCGTCAGAGAACTTTATCGTTTCCGTACCAACAATAATCCTAATAATCGCATTAACAACAAACATAACACCAATAGAAACCATAGCCAAAACAACTGGAACACTTTTTTGTTTTCGATAATATTTAAAAACAAATTTATCAGAGAGTAAACCTAATATAATGGTAGCTAAAATTCCAAATGGCAATGCAATAAGTGCTGTAGGTAAGATACCTAATCCAATATTTTGTGATTGGAAAAACCAGGTAAATAGAATAGTAATCATCGCACCAAAAGACATCAGTTCACCGTGCGCAAAGTTTGCAAATCGAAGTATAGCATAAACGAAAGTAACACCAAGAGCACCTAGAGCTAATTGAGAGCCATATGATAATCCCGGAATAATCACAAAATTAAGAAGGACAACAATAGAGTTTATAATATCTGTCATATTAACCTCCTAAAAATGATTTTCTTACTTCAGGATTATTGAGTAGATCTTGCCCACTACCTTCTCTACTATTTTTTCCATTTACCAAAACATAACCTCTATCAGCAATGCTTAAAGCTTGTTTAGCATTCTGCTCTACCATTAAAATTCCTACACCTGTTTTTCCCACTTCAATTATGCGTGCAAATAATTCATCCATGACAATAGGTGATACACCAGCTGTTGGCTCATCAAGCATTAAAATTTTTGGTTTTGTCATTAAGGCTCTACCAAAAGCCACTTGTTGACGTTGACCACCCGATAATTCTCCAGCATTTTGATTTCTTTTTTCTTTAAGAACTGGAAAAAGATTATAAATATCTTCAATTGTGTGATTAATATCATCTGTCCTTATAAATCCACCCATTTCTAAATTTTCTTCCACGCTCATACCTGTAAAAACATTATTTGTTTGAGGAACAAAAGCGATTCCTAAATTAACACGATCTTGGGGCAACATACTAGAAATATCATCTTCAGCAAAGCTAACCGATCCATCAGTTAATTTTAACATACCTAATAAAGCTTTCATCGCAGTTGATTTACCTGCACCATTTGGCCCAACTATAACTGCAATCTCTCCTTGCTTAACCTCAAGTGTAATATTTTTTATTATATCAACACCCCCATATCCTGCTGTTAAGTTATTACCAATCAAACTAATCATTATTTTTTATTTTTTAATCCTCTACCTAGATAAGCTTCAATGACTTCTTCATTGGATTTAACATCAGAAAATTTACCTTCAAATAAGACACTTCCTTCTGCCATAACGATGACTGGATCACAAATTTTTTCTATTAAATCCATATCATGCTCGATAACAAAAAACGTATAATTTCTCTCTTTATTAAGCCTTAGAATAGCATCAGAAATTTCATTCAAGAGAGTTCTATTTACACCTGCTCCAACCTCATCCAATAAAACTAAATTTGCTTCCACCATCATAGTTCTACCAAGTTCAAGTAATTTTTTTTGACCCCCTGATAGATTGCCAGCAATCTCCTGCGTTAAATGTTTTAAGTTAAGGAATTCTATAACTTCAATTGCTTTAGCACGTATTTCTTCCTCTTCTTTTTTAACCGCCTTATCACTAAAGAGTGCATATATTAATTTCTCTCCACGTTGATTTCCAGGAACCATCATTAAATTTTCCAAAACTGTAAGAGAAGAAAATTCATGAGCAATTTGAAAAGTACGTAATACCCCCATACTAAATAACTCATGAGGTTTTAATCCCGCTATATTTTTTTTTTCAAGATAAACTTCACCGTTATCTGGAGCATACAAACCTGCAATTGTATTAAATAAAGTTGTTTTACCTGCGCCATTGGGTCCAATTAATCCTGTTATAGATCCTTTATCTATCTCTAAATTAACATTATTAACGGCTTTTAGACCACCGAAGCTTTTGTTGAGATGTTTTATTTTAAGCATTATCTAATTTTTTGTAATTATAATTAAGTTCAACATTTAATACTAATCCTATCGATATCATTATGGATAACATGACTGATCCCCCATAAGAAATCAAAGGGAGCGGAATCCCCACAACTGGCATAAGACCTGATACCATGGCGATATTCATAAAAACATAAATAAAAATATTGGATGCAACACCCAAAGCCAATATTCTTCCATAGGTGTGAAAACATTTTATGCTAATAAAGTAACAAACACCAATTAACAGAATAAAAAGAAAAATAATAAAAATCGTTCCAAGAAATCCAAATTCCTCACCAATAAGAGTGAATATAAAATCTGTTTGTTTTTCAGGAAGATATTCAAGATAGGATTGAGTTCCTTGCAAAAAACCTTTTCCTGTTGCTCCACCTGAGCCCAGGGCAATTTTGGACTGAATCAACTGATAACCCTTTCCCAAAGGATCAGACTCTGGATTAAGAAATGAAATAATACGATCTCGTTGATAAGGTTTAATAGATTGTAAAAATATTGGGATAGAGACAATAGATAAAATTAAACCAAGGATAAACTTCCATAATCTAATGCCTACTAGAAAAAGAATGAAAGTACCCAATATTAAGATACTTAGAGATGTCCCTAAATCTGGCTGAATTACAACGAAACCAAAGGGGACACTTAAAATTAAGAAAGGAAAAAAAAGGTAAATAGTTTTTTTAATATTTTCAAATTTAATATCATGATAAAATTTTGCCAAAGCTAATATAATTGTAATCTTGACGAGTTCGGAAGGTTGTATACTGAATCCAAAAACTCTAATCCACCTTGTTGCTCCTTTTCCAAGTACACCAATAATTTCTACAGAAATTAATAAAAGTAATGATAAACCAAATAAAGCATAGGAATATTTATAAATAATTTTTATATCTATTAAACTAATTACAATTGCCATTAATAAAAATACATAGAACCTTAACAAATGTTTTGAAGCCCATGGTTGATATGATCCATCAGCAGCTGAATACAATCCTGCAGCACCAATAAACGAAATAAGAATAAGAAGAAAAATAAGCAAATAATTTAAATTTTTTATCTTTTCTAAATTCATGCTTCTAGCTCATTAATATAATTAAAAATTTGTTTCGCAATAGGGGCAGCAGTAGATGCTCCCGAGCCACCGTGTTCAATAATCACGGAGATAGCATATTTAGGATCATCATGAGGCATGTATCCGACAAATAATGCGTGATCTCTATTCTTCCATTCTTGTTCTTTTTCTCTAAAATCATCACTTTCTCTTTCAGATAAAGATATTCTTCTAACTTGAGAAGTTCCTGTTTTGCCAGCAAATTTAATACTTTGGAGTCTTGACTTAAAGGCAGTACCTTTATTCTCATTTACCACCTTATACATAGCTTTTTTTATTATTTTAATTTCTTCATAATATTTATCATTGGTTTTAAAACTCACACCACTACTTTTGATAATCGTGGGCTCAATAATTTTACCATTAGAAGCAATGATTGATGTCATTACAGCTAATTGAAAAGGGTTAGTTAAAACAAAACCTTGACCAATAGCAGAAATTAATGTCTCTCCTGCATACCAACTTTCACCCATTTTTTCTTTTTTCCATTTTTTATTTGGAACAATTCCTGTCTTTTGATTAGGCATCGAGATACCGTAAGATTGACCAAGACCAAAATCCTTTGCAACTTCAGCTATTTTATCTATACCTAATTTTTTTGAAATTTCATAAAAAAAGACATCGCAGGATTGTTTAATGGCTTCAGTCACATTCATCTTACCGTGACCATTTGTTTTCCAACAATGATATAATCTATCTCCAAATTCAATTTTGCCAGAACAGGAATGTGTAGTATCAGTGTTAATAATACCGTATTTTAATGCAGCGATAGCAACAATCATTTTAAATGTAGAGCCTGGAGAGTATAAACCTTGAATACTTCTGTTTGTTAGAGGTGATAAAGTATTTGCCAAAATGCTTTCCCAATATTCTTTGTTTGGTTTTTGAATTATTTTATTTGGATCATATGTTGGTGTAGATGCCATACATAGTATTTCGCCATTCTTAATATTTAAAACATTTATAGAGCCAGCTCTATGCGATTTGAGTAAATTAATTGCGTATTCTTGGATGCGAAGATCTATAGAAAGTGACACTTCCTCTCCTTTAATACTGTCTATTTTAGAAATTTCTCTTATTATTCTTCCATTAGAGTTGACTTCTATTTCTCTTTGCCCAGCTTTGCCGACAAGAATTGGATTAAAAGATTTTTCTAATCCTTCTTTCCCTATATCGAGGTTAGGCATTTTTGATATAAATGGGAGAGATAATTCTTGCTGATTTGGCTTACTAATATAACCAAGTAAATGTGAAAAATTATCTTTGTATGGGTATACACGTAAATAATCCTCAGCAATAAATACTCCTTGTAAACTATATTTATTTGTTTCTATTTTCTCTAATGTTGACCAAGGGATATTCTCAAATATTTTTATTTTTTCAAATTTTTTAACTTTTTTACTCAATTCGATTACTTTTCGTCTTTTGACAAAATCAATATCAATAAACTGAGACAATGCATTTAATGTATTGTTTATTGATTTTGTATTCTCAGGAATTATGTATACATCATATACTTTATCATTTTTTGCAATTAAAACTTTATTTCTGTCAAATATCTCTCCTCGAATTGGGAATAAAATTTCTAGATCGATTTGATTTTTTTTTGACATTGTTTTATATTTTGAAGAGTCTAAGATTTGAATATTATATAAACGCCATCCGACTACCGAAAAAAGAGATAGTTTTATTAGAAATAAAAAAAAAGTACGCCTATTTAATAATTTCACTTGTTTTTTTTGATCAGAATAAAACATTATAATTTATCTATTTTAGAAAATATGAATAAAGAAGGAAAAAAAACAATTAACAAAGTAAATAATAACCAGCTTAAGTTTTGATAATTAATTGGATAATTAAAAAAAATATTGGCTAATAATGCTTCTGATATAAACATTAGTAATGTCAATCCTAGCATAATATAAGAAATTGTTTTTGCAGAAAAATTTAGAAGATATTTTTTACTATAGTAAAATAAAAATACAAAAACTAAAAAACAAATTAGATGAGGAGAAATATAATCGATTAGAAATATATCAAAAAAAATTCCATACAAAAAAGATATTGGAACAATAGAAAAATGTAGAAAATAAAACACTAAATAAATTAAGGTTAAGTGAAATAATACATATGATAAATAATTAATAAATACTAGATCTACGAAATAATTTACACTTAAAGAAAAGGAAAGAAAAAGGATAAGATGATATATTATAATTTGACTACTAAGTAGCTGTCGAAACATTATTTATTTTCAACAACTTGCACATAGTCAATATTCTTAAAATCTACAAAAGGTAATACATAAAAAATTTCTTTTGTAACTTTAACAATTTTACCAACCAAAATATTAGAAGGAAATACTTGAGCACTTCCACTAGTAATAACTAAATCTCCAACTCTAGGAAGTTTTTCATCCTTATTAAAAGTGCTTACTAGATGTATTCCATCATCAGATCCTTGAAGAAGGGAATAATTGGAATTAGAAATTGTTTTTACTGCAATAGAGGAATTTGGATCAGTTAATAATAATACTCTTGAGTTTCCAATTGATGTATCTATTGTTCTACCAACTAATCCTCTGTAGTTGACAACAGCCATATCATTTAAAACTCCATCTTTAATACCAGCATTGATATTAATCATTTTACTAAACATAAAATCATTTCTACTTATCAGAGAGGCAGTTTTTATAAGCGTAAGAGAGCTATCAGTAGAATTAAGTAATTTTTTAAGTACTTTATTTTCAGAATTATTGTGAATAGCCAAGGCTTGCCATTTTTTTAAACGTATGACTTCTTCTTTTAATATATTATTTTCAAATTTTAAGTTTCTAAATTCATATAATTCAGTTTGAATGTAGGAAATAACTTTTACTGGAGCCACAAAAAAAGAAGTGATTGGATAAAGATAATTATTAGAAATTGATTTAAATTTGTTAACTAAAAAATATTCTGATTTTGAAAAAAAAATTAAAAAAAAAGATAAGAAAAAAATAATTGATACTAAAAAATTCTTTAAAAATCGAGAACGTGAAATTGCTTTAACTTTAAAGGATAGAGCCATACGCTTTAGTCAGAAGCAAAGACATCGCTTAATTTAGATTTTTCTTCCAAGGCTTTACCTGTGCCCATGACGACACATAAAAGAGGATCTTCAGCAATTGATACAGGTAAACTTGTAGCTCTTCTTAATACTTTATCTAAATTACCAAGTAATGAACCACCGCCTGTCATCATTATACCTCTTTCTACAATATCTGCTGATAACTCAGCGGGAGTTTGCTCTAAAGCTCTTTTAATTGTATCAATAATTTGTGCTACGGGTTCAGCTAAAGCTTCAGAAATTTGTCTTTGTGAAATAGATATTTCTTTAGGCAATCCAGTAATTAGATCTCTGCCTTTAACATTCATAGATTTACCATCACCATCCTCAGGTGTAGAAGCAGAGCCAATTTCTTTTTTCATTCTCTCTGCAGTTGTCTCACCTATAGCTAATTTATGGGTTGATCGCATATACTCTATAATTGCTTCATCAAATTTATCTCCAGCAGCCTTAACAGAAGTTGCATGAACAACACCTCCTAGAGATAGTACAGCCACTTCCGTTGTACCTCCCCCAATATCAACAATCATAGATCCCGTTGCCTCTGCAACAGGAAGACCTGCACCAATTGCAGCAGCTACAGGTTCATCAATTAAAAAAACTCTTCTAGCACCAGCTGCATCAGCTGATTCTCTGATTGCTCTTCTCTCTACATTAGTTGCTCCAGTTGGAACACATATAACTATTTGAGGATTAGATAATGTTCTACCTTTATGAACTTTTTTTATAAAACTTTTAATCATTTGTTCAGCTACTTCAAAATCTGCTATAACTCCATCCTTCATTGGTCTTATTGCTTGAATTTTACCTGGAGTTCGTCCAAGCATTTGTTTAGCCTCATTTCCAACAGCAAGAACTTGAGTTTTTCCTTGATTTTCTAAAGTCGCTACAACAGAGGGTTCATTTAAAACAACACCCTCGCCTTTGACATAAACAAGCGTATTAGCTGTGCCCAGATCTATCGCCATATCTTTTGAAAAAATACTAAAAAATTTATCAATAAACATAGTCTTCTATACCCCTTCTATTTTAAATTCGGCAGATTTTTTTACTATTGACTTAGTTTTTTTAAATATCAACCTATTTAAAGCGCTAATATAAGCTTTCGCTGAAGCGACAATAATGTCTGGGTCACTTCCCTTAGCCTGAGATGATAAATCATCATCCTCTAAACGAACAGTCACTTCACCTTGAGCATCAGTGCCTGCTGTAATGGCTTGAACTTGATAAAGCTTTAAACGAAAATCAGTTTGTGTAATTTTTTTTATGGCGTTGAAAGTAGCATCAACAGGTCCATTACCTTCACTTGTATTTGATTGATTTTTGTCATCCATGATTAAAGTTAATTTAGCTTGATGTTTCGATAATGATCCTGCATTTACTTCTAATGATACAAACTTAATATGTTCATCATATGTCAATGTTCTTTCACCCGCTAATGCTATTAAATCTTCTTCGAATATTTCTTTTTTCTTATCAGCTAAATCTTTAAATCTTCCAAATAGCTCCATTAAAGTATTGTCACCAAAGTCGTAACCTAGCTCTTTTAATTTTTCAGAAAAAGCATGTTTTCCAGAGTGTTTACCTAGTACTAATGATGATTTATTCAAACCAATGGATTCAGGTGTCATAATTTCATAAGTTTCAGCATTTTTTAACATACCATCTTGATGAATACCCGCTTCATGAGCAAAAGCATTGGCACCAACGATTGCTTTATTAGGTTGTACTGTGAATCCTGTAATGGAAGATACTAATCTAGAAGCTTTAGTAATATATTCAGATTTAATATTAGTATGAAATGGCATTAAATCTTTTTTTACTTTTAATGTCATCACTACTTCTTCAAGAGCAGCATTACCTGCGCGTTCCCCCAATCCATTTATAGTGCATTCTACTTGTCTTGCACCTTCTTGAATTGCAGCTACACTATTTGCTACAGCTAGACCTAAATCATTATGTGTGTGTGAAGATAGTATTGCTTTATCAATATTAGTTACATTATTTCTTACAGCTTTGAAGATTGAGCCAAACTCAGAGGGTAGAGTAAAACCGACAGTGTCTGGAATATTAATAGTAGAAGCCCCTGAAGAAATAGCAAGTTCAATACATTTGTATAAAAACTCTAAATTTGATCTCCCGCCGTCCTCACAGCTCCATTCAATATTATCACATAAATTTCTTGCATGAGTAACAGTGTGTTTAATTGCTTCTAAAACTTCTTCCTCTGTTTTCATCAACTTATATTTCATATGAATAGGGCTTGTTGCGATAAAGGTGTGAATACGTGGTGATTTAGCATGCTTGACCGCTTCCCAGGCACGGTCGATATCAGCAATTTTTGCTCTAGATAGGCCAGCGATAGTTGAATTTTTAATATTTTTACTTATTTCAGATACGGCTTCAAAATCTCCATTTGACGCAATAGGAAAACCAGCTTCAATAATATCAACTTGCATCTCTTCTAAAAGTTGCGCTATTTGCATCTTTTCATCAAGATTCATCGTCGCTCCAGGAGACTGCTCACCATCTCTCAATGTAGTGTCAAAAATATATACTCTATCACTCATAAATTCAGTCTATATACTAAAATACCCTATTTTTAAATTAATGACTTTTTAATCAAAGATAACTCCTATTTTTTAGTTCTTTGATTTATCAACCATTTTGCTTTCTGCAATCCAAGGCATTAGTGTTCTTAGTTTTTCACCAACTGCTTCAATTGGGTGTTCAGCTTGTTGCTTTCTCATTAATTTAAATTTGGTCTGACCACTTTTATGTTCGTCCATCCATTCTTTAGTAAATTGGCCTGATTGAATTTCAGCAAGAATTTTTTTCATTTCTTTTTTTGTCTCATCAGTGATCAATCTAGGACCTCTAGAATAATCTCCATACTCCGCAGTATTCGAAATTGAATATCTCATATTAGCCATTCCACCCTCATAAAGAAGGTCAACAATTAACTTAACTTCATGCAGACATTCAAAATATGCCATCTCAGGCGCGTATCCTGCCTCAACCAGTGTTTCATAACCTGCTGTGATTAAATGTGTTAAACCTCCACAAAGTACAGATTGTTCTCCAAATAAGTCGGTTTCACATTCTTCTTTAAATGTTGTCTCAATTATTCCAGCTCTACCACCACCAACACCTGAAGCATACGCAATAGCTATATCTAAAGCATTTCCTGAAGGATTTTTATCAACGGCAACAAGGCAAGGCACTCCTGCACCTCTTTCGTACTCAGCTCGAACAGTGTGACCTGGTCCTTTAGGAGCAATCATTATAACATCAATGCCGTCAGCTGGTTGTATAAGATCAAAATGGATATTTAAACCATGTGCAAAAGCCAAAGCTGTTCCTTCTTTGATATTCGGCGCAATTTCATTATTATAAATATCTGATTGAAGTTCATCAGGTGTTAACATCATAATAATATCAGCCCAATCTGCTGCTTCAGTAGGTGTCATCACATCAAAGCTAGCATTTTTAGCTTTTTCTCTAGTGGGTGAGTCTTCTCGAAGAGCAATTGCTACATTTTCAATACCTGAATCTCTGAGGTTCATTGCATGTGCATGACCTTGACTACCATAACCAACAATGACTATTTTTTTAGTTTTAATTAAATTAAGATCTGCATCCCTATCATAATATACTCTCATTATTCCTCCTCAGTATTTTTGTAGGTTGATATTGCTACAGGACCACTCCTCACAATTTCAATTTTAGTAATTTGATTTATTTCTTTAATAAATCTATTAATTCTCTCTGACGCGCCTGCAATTTCAAAAATCACAGAATTATTTTCATTTTCAATTTTTCTTGCTCTGTAGAAATCACATACTTCATATATTTTCTTTTTATTTGCTTCATTAAGATCAATATTAACTAAAGCTACTTCAGCCTCTACAGCACTACCTTCTTCATCTAGGTTAGAAACGCTATGAACAGGTACAATTCGTAAAAGCTGTTTTTCTATCTGATTAACTACTTCTAATGTACCTTCAGTAACAATAGTAATTCTTGAAAGATGTTCATCATTGCTTACTTCTGCTACATTTAAACTTTCAATATTATACCCTCTTCCAGAAAACATTCCAATTACCCTTGCAAGAACACCTGGCTCATTGTCAACAAGAACAGTCAAAATATGCCTTCTTGATATAGAAGTATTGTCAGGACTATCATAAACAGATTTATTCATTAAACTAAAATCTTACCTTTTTCTGCTGAAAGCTTATCTTGTTTTTGATCCTTACTAAGAACCATTTCATTATGAGCAGAGCCACTTTGAATCATAGGGAAACAATTTTCTTCCTTACTAACCCAAATATCAGCAATTACTGTTTTATCTGTATTAATCATTTCATTAATAACATCATCAAGTTCCTCTGGTTTTTTTGCTCTAAGACCAATAGCTTTATAACTCTCCGCTAACTTGACAAAATCAGGCAAACTATCAGTATAGCTCTCTGAATAACGTCCTCCATGTAAAAGTTCCTGCCATTGTCTTACCATACCCATATACTCATTATTAAGAATAAAGATTTTTACAGGTAATCTATATTGAACAGCGGTACTCATTTCTTGAATGTTCATTAGAATTGATGCGTCACCGGCTACATCAATAACTAAAGCATCTGGATTTGCAACCTGAGCACCAATAGCTGCTGGAAATCCATAACCCATAGTTCCTAATCCACCAGAAGTAAGCCATCTATTTGGTTTTTCAAATTTATAATACTGAGCCGCCCACATTTGATGCTGACCAACTTCTGTAGTAATAAATGTTTTCTTATTTTTTGTTAATTCATATAATCTTTGGATTGCATATTGGGGTTTTATTTCTTTTTCATTATTCGTAAAATGTAAACAATCTATTTTTTTCCAATCATTAATTTTATCCCACCATAATTTTAAATCAGACTGATTAGTTTTTAAATTATTATCATTCCAAACTTTTATAACTCTCTTTAACACACTAGTCACATCCCCAACAACCGGCACATCAACTTTAATCGTTTTGTTTATGTTACTTTCATCTATATCAATATGAATTTTTTTAGAATTTGGAGAAAATGCATCAAGTCTTCCAGTAACTCTATCATCAAAACGTGCTCCAATATTAATCATAACATCACAATCATGCATTGCCATATTAGCTTCATACATCCCGTGCATCCCAAGCATTCCTAGCGAATTGGGATGAGAAGATCCAAGAACACCTAAACCCATTAACGTCATTGTTGCTGGAGCACCTGTTAACTCTACTAACTGTGAAACTAATTCAGCAGCCTTAGGTCCAGAATTGATACATCCACCACCAATATAGAAAATAGGTTTTTTTGCTTTTGAAATTAAATTAACAACTTCATCTATTTTTTTATCATTCTTAAAAATTTCTGGCTCAAACAATCTATGAGGAGGAATAATAATATTTTCTTTTTTTGTATAGGTCCCATTAGCAAATTGAACATCTTTAGGAATGTCAATTAACACAGGTCCAGGTCTACCATCTTGAGCTATTGTAAAGGCCTCATGAAAAACAGGTGACAATTTATTTGGATCTTTAACTAGATAGTTATGTTTTGTGCAAGGTCTTGTAATACCGGTTGTGTCACATTCTTGAAATGCATCGCTACCAATTAAATGTTGCGGTACCTGACCTGTGATACAAACTATAGGAATACTATCCATCATGGCATCTGTTAAACCTGTAACGACATTTGTTGCACCAGGACCAGATGTTACTAGCACTACACCAACTTTTCCAGTAGAGCGTGCATATCCTTCAGCTGCATGTATTGCACCACCTTCTTGGCGAACCAAAACATGTTTAATAGAATTCTGTTTAAATAAAGTATCATAGATGGGCAAAACTGCACCACCTGGGTAACCAAATACTACCTCAACCCCTTGATCCACAAGGGATTGCAATACAACTTCCGCACCTGTCATTTCTTGATTCATTGCCAAGATCTCTTAGGCTGTGGATAAAATAAAATCAATAATTTAGTTTAAAATCAGTCAATTTTAATAGAATTTAGATCAATTTCAGATGGAAATTTATCAAATTTTTGAAAAATATCTAAATTTGATGAATTCCACCATGTATGTTGGCGTTTAACATAGTTTCTTGTAACTTGTTGCCCCTTACTAATACACTCCTCTAAGCTGCTTTCATTTACTAAATATTTTTTAATTTCGGGAACACCATGCGCTCTCATAACAGGCAATGAATCATGTAAATCTAATTCTAATAATTTTTTTACTTCTTCTACAGCTCCACTTTTCATCATACTTACAAATCTAGAATTAACTAGTTGATAGTTTTTTTCTCTATCAGGTAAAAATAATAAAATTTTAAATTTATAGTTTGTAATAAATTTTTTATTTTCACTTAACTTCCATTCACTAAATTTTTTTCCAGTTGATTCAAAAACCTCCCAAATTCTTCTTAAACGAACAATGTCATTATGGTTTATCTCTTTAAGTGAGTCAGGATCAACATTTTTAATTTGATTAATCAAAAAGTCTTTACCAAATTCTTGAAATATTTTTTCAGATTCTATTTTAATTTTTTCTGGTATAGGAGGTAAATCAATTAGGCCATTAATCAATGTATTAATATACAAACCTGTTCCCCCAACTAAAATTGGAGTTAAATTATTCGCACTTATTTTTTTTATAATTTCTGTTGCATCATTACACCATCTCTCAACATTATATCTCTCACTGCCGTTAACAAAACCATATAAATGATGATCTATATTTTTCATTTCACTTGATGAGGGTCGTGCAGTTAATATCTCTAAATTTTTATACACTTGCATGCTATCAGAATTGATAACAGCGCCGTTAATTATTTTTCCAAGAGAAATTGCTAATTCTGATTTTCCTGTAGCTGTTGGACCAGCTATTACGTAAACTGTTTTTATCAATTATCGACGAACTTAATTGTTACCCAACTAGTTTCTTCGCCACGTTGTATTTTTAATAATAGAGAAGATCTTCCAGTCTCTCTATATTTCTCGACTAAAGATGTAAATGAAACAATTGATTCAACTATCTCCCTATTTACTTCTAAAATTATGTCACCATTATTCAATTTAATTTCATTATTATCAACTTTTGTAACGGTAACACCCTCAGATTGATCATTTTCTTTAACTGTAATACCAAGAGTTTTAATTTTTTTATCATTAATTTTATTTTCTTTTTTAGAAGATTTAGATGTAACATAAGTTTGCTCAGGTAATTCACCAAGCTCAACTTCAATAATAATTTTTTTATTTTTTCTCCATATCTCAACAGTTGCAATAGAACCTACATCAGACTCAGCAACAACTCTTGGCAAGTCAGTCATTTTAATTATTTCAGTATTATTAAATTTTAGAATAACGTCACCTGCCTCAATACCTGCGGTCTTTGAAGGCCCTTTGGGATTGACATTAGACACAAATGCACCTTTTTCATTTTCTAAACCTAAACTTTCAGCGAAGTCTTTTGAGACCGGCTGTATTTGAACTCCAAGCCAACCTCTCTTAGTTCTGCCAAAATCTTTTAATTGTTGAACAATTTTTTTTGCGCTATTTGAAGGGATGGCAAAACCTAAGCCAATACTTCCACCCGTTTGAGAAATGATTGCTGAATTTATTCCTATGACCTCACCATCAATATTAAAAAGTGGACCACCAGAATTTCCACGATTAATTGATGCATCGGTTTGTAAAAATTTTACATAAGGACCGCTACCAAGATCTCTAGAGATAGCTGATATAATACCTGCAGTAACTGTTCCACCTAAACCCAAAGGATTTCCAATAGCTATTGACCAATCTCCAACGCGCATTGCTTCTGAGTCACCCCATGGAACTGCAACGAGTTCAGTCGAACCTGGGTCTATTTTTAGAACAGCTAAGTCAGCTTTTGGATCTCTTCCAAGTAACTCAGCTGTAAACTCTTGCTGATTTGACATAATGACTGTTATTTCATCAGCACCTTCTATTACGTGATTGTTAGTTACTATTATCCCTTCTTTCTCAATAATAAAGCCTGAGCCTAAGCCTGTCATTGGCCTTTGAGATGGAGAATTTCTTCTCTCATTATCAAAATATTCTTTAAAAAATTCATCAAATGGAGAACCTTCAGGAAAACGGGGCATTTGATTTTGAGAATTATTATCTTTTACAATTGTTGTTGAAGCAATACTTACGACAGCTGGAGAAAGATTTTCAACCAAGTCAGCAAAACTGCTTGGGTGAGATTGTAGATTAGTAGAAAAAGGAATTATGAGAAAAAAAGTAAAATTTATTAATATTTTACGCATTAGAGATCTCCATAAAAACGGAAAGTGAAATAAATAAGGCATGCTCCGATAATTGTCATAAATAGGGATATAGTCTTTATTTTTTGAGGATCAACCTTGGTGAGTTGCTCTAAAAAGTAATTTATATTCCGGGCTAAAAAAAAATAGAGGATACCTTCGAAAAAAAGAAGTAAGCCAGTACCTAAAAGTAATAGCTTTAGCATTAGTTATCTATTTCAAGTTCTCCAAAAAACTTTTCACAAACTTGGCCTGGCGCAATGACCATAGACATTTCTGTGTCACCAAAAGTATCTCTGCATGCTTGCATAGTTCTTAAAAAGTCGAAAAATTCCTCATCAAGTCCGTAAGCATCAGCAAGAATTGTATTTTTTTGTGCATCACCTTCACCACGTAGGATTGAAGAAGTTCTCTCTGCCTCAGCAATGATTACAGTTTGTTGTCTATCTGCAGACGCAACAATTTCTTTAGAAAGTTCTTCTCCTTCAGCTCTTAAAAGGTTTGCTTCTTTTTCCCTTTCAGAACGCATACGTTGATAAACATTATTTGATACTTGTTCAGTTAAATCAGTTCTTCCAATTCTGATATCTATTATTTCCACACCAAAAGAGTCTTCGTTTTCTAGTATTTGATCCTGGATTTCATTCATGATATTTATTCTATTATCACTGAGAAGAGAAGCAAGAGAATATTGTGCTATTACCCCTCTAACAGATGCATTTATAATTCTGCCAAATCTATCTGAGAAAGTTGCTTCATTTCGAACTGTTTGAAAAAACTTTAAGGGATTTACTATTTTATACCTTGCAAAAGAGTCAACTATAATTCTCTTTTGGTCTGATAAAATCATTTCTTCAGGTTGAGGATCAAGGTTTAGAAGTCTTGAGTCTAAAAAAACAGCATCTTGAATGAAAGGGATTTTGAATTGCAAACCTGGTTCAGTGATAACCTTTCTAGGGTCTCCAAACTGAAGCACAATTGCTTGCTTAGTTTCATTAACAATAAAAAATGCGCCAGTAAATGTTAAAAAACCAACAAAAAGTGCCAATACAACAATTATATTTTTTAAGCTAAATCTCATCAGTTATTGCTTCCTTTTTTTAGTTCATTTAATGGTAGGTAAGGAACAACACCTTGACCTCCAGCATCATCTAGAATAATTTTATTTTCGCCTTCTAGGACCTCTCTTAATGTTTCAAGATATATTCTTCGTCTAGTAACTTCTTTATTATCTTTGTAACTATTATAAACATCTACAAAATTTTGAGCGACACCTTCAGCTTGTTTAACAACTTGTTCTTTATATGCTCTTGCACCCTCAATTAATTTGGCAGCTTCACCACGTGCATTTGGAACAATTCTATTTAAATATGAATTAGCTTCGTTAACTAATCTTTCTTTATCTTGTCTTGCTCTTTGGACTTCATCAAAAGCATCTATAACTTGAGAGGGTGGCTCAACACTTTGTAGCTGAACTGACTGGATAAGAACACCGCTTTCATAACTATCGAGAACATCTTGAAGACCATTTCTAACTACTTGCTCAACTTCCTGTCTTCCCTCAGTTAATAAAAATTGTAAATCGCGCTGTCCCACAACTTCTCTAACGACACTCTCTGCCATATCTTTAACAGTAAGTTCAGGATTTCTTAATTTAAATAGAAAATTTCCAGCGTCTTTAATTCTATACAAGACCGTGAATGCAACATCAGCGATATTTTGATCTCCTGTTAACATCAATGACTCTTCAATAACTTTTCTCTCAGCATTGGTATTAGAAGAAAAGCCTAGATCACTAGCACTTCTAAAACCGATATTGATTTTACGAATAACTTCTACTTTAGGAGTGATAGTTTGACCAATAGGAGTTGGAAAGAAATAATGTAAACCAGGCTCTGTGGTTTTGTTATTCCACTTACCAAATAGAAGTTCTACACCCTGCTCATCTGGCTCAACCCTATAAAAACCTGTTGCAAGCCATAAAATTAGTGCGATTATTAATAAGAATAAAATATTTCTAGGGCCCCCAATTTTAAATTTTCCAAATTTATCACGAGCTTTTTTGATTGAGTCTTCAAAATCCATGTTATTATTAGAACCATTACTTCCCCATGGGTTATTTCCATTACCACCTGATCCCCAAGGATTGTTGTCGTTATTGTTTTTGTTCCAATTCATATTGTTTGATATTATGATTTAAGCTACTAACATTATTTAAACTAATTACTAACTTATATTTGGGTAAATTATTAAAAATCAAGTATGTCAGATAAAATTTTATCATCAATATTCGAATTTCTTAAAGATTATAAAGATCCAGAGAATAATAATAGTTTCAACCGAAAAAATTCCAATATTCAAGTAGTTGAAAAAAATGGCAATGTTAATGTAATTTTATCCGTTACTAAACAGCATCTTGATAAATATGAAAAATTAACAAGCATTTTCAAGGAAGGCCTTAGCAAATTAGATGGAGTCTTGTCAGTAAATGTTGCACTCACCTCAGAAAATCAAACAAGCACCTCTGAAAAAAATGAAAGTAGATTTCAAATTGATGCAACAGACATTATCGCTATTGCAAGTGGCAAAGGAGGAGTTGGTAAATCAACTTTTGCTGTCAATTTAGCCGTTGCAATGAGTCAATTAGGAAAAAAAGTTGGCATATTAGATGCCGACATTTATGGACCAAGTGTTCCAAGAATGATGGGAATATCTGGAAGACCAGAAGCTAGTCAAAATAAAAAATTAATTCCTTTAGAGAGTTACGGCATTAAATGTATGTCGATTGGTTTTCTTGTCAGTGTTGATACTCCAACAATCTGGCGTGGACCGATGGTAATGAAAGCGCTTGAACAAATGTTTAATGGAGTTGAATGGGGTCAATTAGATTACCTTATTATAGACTTACCCCCTGGAACTGGAGATGCACAGTTGACTCTTGCGCAAAGTTCAAAATTATCTGGATCTATTATTGTTTCAACTCCTCAAGATGTGGCACTGAATGATGCACGCAAAGGAATTAATATGTTTAAAAGAGTTGATGTTCCAGTAATAGGCTTAGTAGAAAATATGAGTTATTTTATTTGTGATAATTGTGACGAAAAACATTATATTTTTTCTCATGAAGGTGCAAAAAAAGAAGCTGAAAAATTTCAGATTCCATTTCTTGGATCTCTTCCAATAGATAAAGAATTGAGAATTCAATCAGATGAAGGTAGACCTGCTTGTATTGATAAACCTGAAGGCGATATTGCAAAAAAATATTTAGAAATAGCTAAATCAATATTTTAGTTTTTATTAAACATTCATTGGTGCCACAATTTTAGGATGATGATCATAATCAATTAATTCAAAATCTGACGTTTTATATTCATTAATATTTTTTTTATTGAATTTTAAAATTGGCAGTTTTTTTGGCTCTCTGGATAATTGTATTTTTACCTGTTCAAAGTGCTCTTCATAAATATGAAAATCCCCTAAAGAGTGAACAAATTCTCCAACTTCATATCCACATTCTTTAGCAAGAATATGAATTAAAACACTATAGCTAGCTATATTAAATGGAACACCCAAAAACATATCACATGATCGTTGATATAATTGACAACTAAGTTTGTTATTTGATACGTAAAACTGAGAAAATGCATGGCAAGGAGGAAGTGACATCTCTTCAAGTTCAGGAGGATTCCAAGCAGTAAGAACATGTCTTCTGCTGTTAGGATTTTCTTTCAAGCCTTTGATTAAATTTTCTATTTGATCAACGCCGTTAAAATCTCTCCATTGAACTCCATATATTTTTCCTACATCACCCTCAAAGTTTGATTTTCGCTTCCAGTAATCAGCTTTAGCGTTTTGAGTCCAAATAGTTTTTTTATCTATTAAATTTTTTCTATCATCCTCATACAATATTTCAGCAAGTCTTCTTTCGTCATTAGACCCCTCCAAGAACCATAATAATTCAGAAACCATTGCTTTCCATGCTAATTTTTTTGTTGTTACTGCAGGAAATCCTTTTTTTAAATCAAATCGCATCTGATAACCAAATGCTTTCTTTACATTACCAGCGCGACTTTGAACAAAATCTCCATTTTCATAACAATATTTTAGCGCACTTAAATAATTTTTCATTTTCTCCAAATTTCAAAATGACAAGTGTCATCACAATCAATTTTTTCTATCAAATTCATTTTATTAGCAATTTTTTTAATATCAATAAATTTATCACAATTAAAATTACCGTAGATTCTTGTTAAATAAAACTCATTAAATAAATCGAATGTTTGAATTATAATTTCTGGACCTCCTATTATATAAATATCTTTGTCTAAATATTGGCTTTCTAATTTTAAGATTTCTTTAACAATATCTCCTTTCAAATATTTATTTGCTCCTGGATAATAAGAATGATCTTTAGTTGTAATTAGAATATTCTCTCTATTTTTTAGAGGTGTTGGCATAAAAGGGTCTTCCCAGGTTTTACTACCCATTATAACGACTTGATCTAAAGTATTTTTCTTAAACCATTGAAGGTCATTTGAATTCTTTGGCCAAGGCATACTGCTACCTTTGCTAATGCCTCCTTTATCATCTACTGCCATTATTGCTTTAATCATCAAAAAATCTTATTTCACTAAAACCTTATGTAAACAACAGGTTTTTAGACAAATTTATATTTAATAATTCAAAACTTTCTAGATTGTTAACTTTGGTTTATAAAAGGATTGTTGATTTATCAACTATAGCGATAAATGCTTTATGTAATAGGTTGTGCGGACCCGGGGGCGGTACCCGGCGCCTCCACCATAAAAATATGGGGGCGAAATAGGTTTGACGTTGACTAAAAGATAAAGACTTTGCTCGGCATTATACCACCGTTATCGGGTTATTTTTATAAACGCTAACGATAATAGATTAGCTATCGCTGCCTAGATTCTAGGCTAGCGCGGTTTGGGGCACCGGGCAACAGAACGCCCCTTTTAATTAAAAAGTTATTATTTCCTCTCACTTTTTGAAAAACAATCTGCACACACTATTGCACACACTTTGCACACACTTTGAAGTTTCATTCTAGGCGATAGATCAAAGAGAATAAGAATGAACTAATTTGACTTTCTAATTTTATTTTTTTTTAAAATATCTGTATAAAAAAATGAAAATAAGATCTAAATCTGGCAATTATTTCTTTATTCTAAATTAATTTTTCAATTAATTTAATGCTTAACTTAATCATCAATGATTTCTATAACGTTAAAACCGTGAGTTGCACCGAGTTCTTTACTAAAAAATCCACTAACGGTTATAGTGTCTCCTATTTGAATTGATTTTAATCTATTTTTAATCACGTCGTTGTTTTGCCATTTTTCAGCATAATAAACTGCGATCACTATATATGAATTAACACTATTATTTTCATGACTTGGTGAGGATAATTGCAACTGAAAATGTTCTGATATAAAATTATTTTTACGTGTGTTAATTGCTGTAACAATTCCAGTAAGTTTTATTTTTTTTGTACCATAACTAACATTATCATTTAAAAATTTTTCAACACTTATCTCATCAAGAAGAGGTTTAATTTTGTTAACTTCTTCATCAACAACAAAATCATTGCCTTGATAAATCTTTCCCCAACCATTTGCCCAACCCCACATGTATTGGTCAGTTATTGGGTAATCAAGAATAAACGCGAAACAATCTCCAATCTTTGGGGCATTCTTATCGTTTTTAGAAAAAGAAGCAAAATCTTCAATGTATGCTGATAAATAGTTTTCAACATCTCCAATTGAAACTTCATAAATTGAACCTGGCACGACTATCTCATCCGTTAAAGCATCTCTTTGTTCTTCATTATATTTAATATCTATCAAGCAACCATAAAAAGGTTTACCAAGATACCCAATCTGTAAAGTATTTTCTGCAAATAATTTTTCTATATTCGGAATCATAATAGCATCGGCAGTTTTAATGTTTTCACTCATTTCATCAAAACAAAGTAATCTATCATTGTTGTTTGGTATATTTTTACAATTTAAAATTTTTTCTTTTAAAGTTGAACGTGATACTAGATATTCTTCATCAACTGTATTGTTATTTATTGAATAACCTGTTTCTTGTTCGTATTTAAACCATAATTGACCATCTTCTTCATATACTTCCATTTTTAATTTTGACTCCACACCATTATCTAATTTTAAATCTCCTAAACATATTAGTTTGTCTTTAGTGCGAGATAATTCTTTAGAATTTTTTACTTGTAATATAGTAAACTCTGCACCAAAAAGATTTTTAAGAACTTGTCCTTTTGCCTCTTTTTCAACATCTTCACATGTTGCGTTTTCAACTGATGTAATTCCAAATAAAAAAGCAAATGATTGTGAAGAAAAAAATAAAACGAAGAGTGTGAGAAGGGTTTTCATAATTGTTTCTTTTTAAACCTATGTAAGCAAAGACATTGCCCCTACAAACATACTTATTAATCCTACAACTAGCAAAATATTTCCCTGTTTCTTTTTAACTATATTGTCACTATTCATTGCTACTATTCCAATGATTAAACCAAAAATTCCTATTAGAATACTTAATATAGCAAAAACGCTAAAAGTTCTTTGTGACCAACCTCCATAATTTTCTATATTTTTGATCTTATGGATTTTTTTCCATCCTAAATTTTCCAAGACATCAGGTGGCAACGAGTTTTGTTTTTGATAGTCATTTGATGCAACCTCTTCATTAACAAACTCACCACAGTGCTTACACTTAACTGCTTCATCTTGTATTTCTTCTGCACAGTAAGGACATTTTTTCATTTGAAAACTATAGCATAAATAAATTCTTATTCGTATAGTTTGCACATACTCTGAGGTCGCAAATTCATCAAAAAGTGCGAATTAGTGCACACACTTTTTGCACACACTTTTAAAAAATGTATATAATACAATGCATAGGGCAGACTGATAAGGAAACAGAACGCCCCATTTTTATAATTTCCCTTTGCTTCCTCTTATTTTTATAAATTTAAGATGCAGACACTTTTGCATACACTTTGCAGACACTACTTTGCGCCAACTTTAATTCTTATTTGTAATGTGTCGCAAGACCCAAACTCTTATAAATAATTTTATATATAATTATTAAGATACAATTGAATGCAGGCATTTAACGACCTCCCTTGTTATTAAAGTCTGCAACATATCAAGTTTGATTGGGACAAATATAGACCAACCGAAACGACTGATAAAAAGGTCGTGGGATTTTTATGAACGAAAGTGATAATCGTGAATGCTCTGACCTTCCTGTCATCATTCAATGAACATTAAATCTATTACATTGGATTTAATGTCATGCGTTTTTATAGAGAACTGATTAGGCATTACCGCAAAACCGAGTGTCGTTGTAAATCAGAATGTAAGTCTAGGGTAACGAAGTTTCAGATTTCGGTAAGACAAAAACCTCTTGCTGTCGTAGCAAGAGGTATGTCCAGAGTTCAAAGTTTCAGTATTAATAATCCTCCAGAAGACCTTGATTACGAAGTAATCAATTTGAGCGAAGCGAAAACTACTAGAAACATCAATTAAGAACAGGTGGATTAAATAAATATAAGTAACAACTTATGAAAGGAAACCAAACCATGCAATTAAGACCAAGTGAAAACAAAATAATAAGAACTTACACTATTGATCCTAAACTTTATGAAGAAGTGAAGAAGTGTGCTGATAAAAAGGGAAGAATAATCTCTAGTATCATTCATCAAAGTTTAGAGAAGTTCGTTCAAGCAAGTATCTAATGAATAAAGTCAAAGATATCATCAGACGATTAGAACAAGAGAAAGATCCCATTAAAAGAATAGTGATTGCAGACGAACTACTGACAGAAGTAACTAAAGTGAGAAACGAATTAGCAAGGAATTATAGGTGAGTGGGGTTTTTTATTTATTAAATATTAATTGTCTGACAGAACTTATTAAATATCCAGTATAAAAAATAACAACTGTTCTAATAAGATTTAAAAGGGGAGTATTATAACTATCAATTACTGTAAGACTTGAAATTATATTTACAGCAATAAAACCAATTAAAATTAGTGCAGGTAAAAGTATTACATGTTTATAAAAAATAGACCCAATAATAATACCTATAAAAATTAATCCTGGATCATGGATAAAAGCAGCAATTGCTGAAAGAGTATATGTCATTAAATAACTTTCAGAGGTATTTGCTGAAAATATAAACAAACTTAAAAGAAAAAAGTAAATTAATAAGCGTGAGTACCTTCTATTAATAAATTCCTTAAAACTAAATTTAAATGAAATACTTACAATAGAAAGTGTAGTCACAATACAAACAAACAACCAAAATGAAGTTGATTCAATTAAAATAATTTTAATTATTTTTGAAAAATTTATTACAAAAGAATTTGAATCATTCTCTTTAGATGCAGTATTCTTAGCAGTATCTTTATTATCTAATTCTGAAATTAAACTTTCCTTATTTACTTCACCTTCCTCTAACAAATCTACATTGTTAAAAGTTATTGATTCCTTAAATTCTCTAAACTTTCCTGTTTTTTCTTCTTCAGGTGAGATAATTTTTTTAGCAGTAATTTTCCATTCATTTGAATCCTTATCAAAATTAATTTTATAGTGGGATACTGAAAGATAAGTAACTATTTTTCCATCATCAACAAACTCAACAATTACTTCATTTTTTTTTCTATTGATAATTTCAAAAGAATAGTACCAGTTGTCAGTTTCAATTAGGAGTTTTTCATCTTTGATTTCAATCGTTGAATCATTTTTATAATCTGAAAATAGAAGACTGGGATTTTCTTTACAAATTTGTCCAAGACTACTTTCAAAACTACAAATTGGGAATCCATTTAGAAAGTCTTTGGGATGTAAAGTAACTTCCGTAACCCCTGCAGACGAAAAAAACAAAACGAAAAGTGTAAGAAGGGTTTTCATTTAGATTTTATTTAATCTTCAACACAAAGACCTGAAGAAAAAACAACATAAGATTGTTCAAATGCATATAAAGCAGAAGTTCTAAAAAAGTTCCATTTATTATTAATTAAAATTACATTTAATATTTCTTCTGATGTTGACATTGTGCTACTCATGCTAACTCCTTTTAAATATTCCTTGTGCATTATGGTTGTTGATCTGCCACTTGCTAAATCGTTTGGTGGAAAAATTATCTGATCCTCATTAAAATCTATAACAAATTTGTAATCAGGACGATCTTTATCCATGCAAAAATGATCGATACATTCACTATCTACTGTTTGTGTACAATTAAGTGTTTTAACTTGATCCCATACTGGTTCAGTAGAATCATAAGAAAATACATTCGTTGGGAATACTAAAGTAAGGAAAACGAAGAGTGTGAGTAGGATTTTCATATTATTCTTTTTCAACAATATAACATTGTGCTTTTTCTCCTGTTACATAATAAATACAATTAACAAGATGTTTATCTTTATATTGGAGAGAATACAAAACACCCTTATTAAATTCTGCTACTGATATAATTTTATATCCTTCTTTTAAAAAATGAAAAATATCAAAGTCAGTTGCTTTTCCAAACACCGAAGATGAAAACAACAAAACGAAGAGTGTGAGAAGGGTTTTCATTTTAGAATAACTTTTCATTTTTTTTACAACTACCACCCCATAGTCTGTTTTGTTCACCATTAACTGTCTCTAAATTTGTCATCTCACCAGTATATCTGTCTATACGAAGTTGCCATGTTATTTTTTTAGTTGCTTTTTCTTTTACACACATACCCTCTAATGAAAAATCAGTAACTGACATTTTATACTTTTTGCACATGTCATTGACATCAAAATAATACCAATTGTCATTAATATTTTCACCCTGTTTTACAGTAAATCTAACTCGGTTTACTATAGTTGTTGTTTCATTCTTTTTAGAATCATAATTCCAATCAGCAAAACAGGTAATATTAATTCCCTCTGCCAACACCGAAGATGAAAACAACAAAACGAAGAATGTGAGAAGGGTTTTCATTTAATTACTTTCCTTCATTAATTCATGATATTTAAATGAACCTTTAATTCCTCTATAAAAAAACATTATAGGTAAGAAAGGTAATACTATAAAAAAAAACATTGTCACTTTACCTACATTTTTTTCAATTAAATTTAAATAAGATGATAAATAGAAATCAATTGGTAATTTAATTGAAAAATAACTAACAACTAACATCGATAAAATTATAATTGGTGAGATTACGCTTATAAGTCGACTAAATTTAAAAAAAGATAAATAGATAAATATCAACTCAATAATAATAATAAAAATATTAACAAATAAATTGTATTTATCTTCAGACAAAAACCCTGGAGAAAACATTAGCGTTCCTACAATATGAAACTGAACTACTATCATCCAAAAGTATCCAGTTTGTCTTGCCTCTTCCTTGGCGTCATTTATCTTATTTATTGTTTCTATTGATAATTTATTCATTAGACTAAATTAACATTGAAAAACCTTATCTTAAAGCATCAATTCAAACTGAATTGTCCTAAAATCTTCAATTTACTTCACACTTACTTCACACTTACTTTGATTTTGACTTATTTTCGTTAGTGGATATAAAGAATAAATGGGTGACAAGACACAGAACGCCCCATTATTTTAATTTCCCGTTGCTTCCTCTTATTTTTGTAAATTTAAGATGCACACACTATTGCACACACTTTGCACACACTCTAAAGTTTCATTCTAGGCGATGAATCAAAGAGAATGAATGTGATCTTTAATCAAACTCTTTAGTTCTTTAAATGGTATCACAATTTGCATCTAACATTGTAGTGTCACCAAACCTTACACCAACTGTTCTTAATTCACCTTCATCAATATCTAAAATTAAAATTGTGTTTCTCCAAATACTATCTATTGCACTTATTGTGCTTTCATCACTTAATTCATCTATTGCAGAAGAATTTTCATCAAGATAAATTTCATCAATACTTAATATTTTAAAGGGTTTAGAATAAATAGAATAATACTCAAATTGATTTATCCATTTATCAGAAAAAGTTAATGTTTTTTTGTTTTTATTGATTGATAAAACAAAGAAATTATTTTCAAGTTGAGAAAAGTAATCATGAATTTCATTATTTGAATTTGTTAAACCAACATATTTGGTAACGAGACAATGTAAAACTTTATCCTCCGCAACCACCGAAGACGAAAAAAACAAAACGAAGAGTGTGAGAAGTGTTTTCATTATTTATTATCTTTTGATATTTTAACAATTTACTTTTTTGTATTATCCCTAATCTCTTTTAGTAGATCGTTATTCATTTTTGCAATCTTTCTAGTATCTCTAATTTCTTTTAAGTATTCATTATTTTGAATTGCCAGAAAAATTACTCCATGACTAAGTGTTGAAATAAGAACACCAATAATACCACCAATAAAATAATTATAACCAAAACGACCTACGGTATATGCAATGAAGAGAGTAGTAAGAATAAATGAAATCATTACAACATAACCTAATAACGATATGATCACTTCTCTTAATTCATTCATAATTTATTTTATCCCAATAATCAGAAAAATTATAGTCAGAAATCTCCCTATTTGTATAGGTAGCACACACTCTGAGGTCACAAATTCATCAAAAACAACAAATCAATGCACACACTTTTAAAAAACATATGTATACTGCGACTTGGGGAAGATGTGTTGGGCAACAGAACGCCCCATTTGAATTAATTCCCTTTTATTTCTGTCATTTTAATTTTCAAATCACTACACACTTTACTACACACTCTTATTTTGAGAAAATGCGACTACACACTACACACCTGATTAGTTAAAATGATATTTTAATTAATAAACTAATTTAAATCGGCAATTTTTTCAAAAAGAGAAGGGTCTATGTATTCAATGTATCTCTCAAAACCTATAGCAACATCATCATTTTCTACAAGTTGCATGAATGCCACTTCTCCTAATAATTCGAACGCTTTTAAGAATGCTTCTTCACCCTCATATTTTAAAACTTCTTTAGTTTCATTTAAACATTTTACTCCCATGACATAAGAAATATAATCTGCGACTGCTCTATCATTAGAAATTTTATCATCCTCAGTTGTAGGAAAATCATATTTCAAACTTGGATGCTCTGCCAATAAAACAAATAACCACTTAACTAAAATAATTTTATCTCTCTCGGAAGTGTTTTCTAAAATACATGATGTGTATCTATCTTGATAAGGACCTGCATTGACATTAAAAGATATGAGTAAAAATATGATAGAAAATATAATTTTCATAATTTAGTGTACAATTATATAATAATAAACTCAACAAATTACTACACACTTACTTTAATATTGAGTTATTTTCTAAGGTGGATATAAAGAATATTTGGGCGACAAGACACAGAACGCCCCATTTATTTATTTTAAAAAAATTTTGATTGTGTTAAGTTAATTGTATGAAAAAATTATTATTATTATTATTTCTAACTCTTTTTTCGTTTAGTGCTAGTGCTGGTAAAAAAGATATGATTTTGGCATTAAATGATATTCCTGGGATTGCAGATTCTTCTTGGGCGCAAGATATTTCTTTGTGGATTGTTATGTCAAATCCTAATGCTGGTCATGATTTTGATGAATTGGGATATATGATATGTAATGGAGGTGTATCAAATTTTGGTGTTTCAAAAGGTTACACTATTACATTTTGGAATGGATATACAAAAAAACAAATAAAGAAATTTCGTTGTTATTAATATGTAGGTTACCGGGCAACAGAACGCCCCACTTTTATATATTTCCGTTGCTTCCTCTTGTTTTTATAAAATTTAGTTGCATACAGTTTTGCATACAGTCTGAAGTTTCGTTCTAGGTGATAAATCAAAGAGAATATTGACATTAAAATTAGTTAATGTTTTTATAAATTATAATAATAGAAAATATAATAAATGAGCAATGTAATTAATAATGAAGATATTAAAGTAAAAGTATCTGGAAGTTTTGGTTCTTTGTTCTCTAAAACAAATGTAACAATTGGTGCTACTGATAAATTTGTTTATAAAGAAATTGCTCAAGGAAGAAATAGTGGTACAAAAATATTTCCCCAAAATAGAATTGACTCATATGGAATTGAAGTTTTCCAGGAAAGAAAATATTTTCTTTATTCGGTTTTATTTATATTAATTTTACCAGTCGTTATTTTTCTTAATCAAATTTATAATTGGGTTCCAATTGATATAGAAAGAAATACCCTTTTGATTATTTCAGGTTTAATTGGTTTAGTTTTTTTTATAATTTGGTTTATATCAAGGAAACTAACATTTGAAATTAATACCATATCAAAACAAAAACTTCAGATTGAATTAAAAACTACTAACACAGAAAATGTTGAAGATTTTATTAAATTTTTAAATAAAAGTATAAAAGAAAATTAAAAACTACAAAACGAAGAGTGTGAGAAGGGTTTTCATAATTAACTCAATGAACTAATAAAAGCAGCAATGCCAACACCAAGAACAAAAACAATCAATATTGCAAGTCCAAGAATTATATAATTTATAATTAAACTAGCAATTATTAAACCTTTGCCTGAGTATTTTTCTTCATTTCTATTGTAATCACCTAAAGCAATATGACCTAAAATTATACCAACTATTTGAAAAAAGAATGGAATAAAAAAAGAAGTAAATAATCCAATCAAAGTAATGATAAAAGCAACTACTCCTAAACTGTGTGTCTTTTGCAAAGGTGTTGAAACTCTATATTCTAAAATTTTATCAGGTTCTTTTTTTTCTATTTTTTCGATATCTTGATTACAATGACGGCATCTAATTGCCGCATCTTGAATTTCTTCTGCACAGAATGGACATTTTTTCATAATTTAAATTTACCCCATCAAAGACAATTATGATACTTTGAAATCTCCTTATTTGTATATTTGCTCGAAGGTCAAAGTCAAGAAATCATCAAAAAGTCAAAAAGTCTGCACGAAGTTTTGCACGAACGTTCTGGAAAAGTGTTGGTTTCTCTCGCATATTTAACTAGGGTTGAGTAACAGAACGCCCCATTTATTTAAATTCCCTTTGCTTTCTCTTGTTTTTGTAAAATTAAGTTTCACACACTAATGCACACACTCTAAAGTTTTATTCTAGGCGATAGATCAACTAGAATAGTTTAATTTATTCAATTGACCATTTATACCAAAACTGCCCATCTTTTGTTGTTAATTCTGTTCTTAACTTTTGACCGTCAATACCATTATCTAACATTACATCTCCTAAACATACTAATTTATTTGTTGTTCTAGATATCTCTTTAGAATTTTTAACTTGTAAAATTTCAAATTCAGCACCAAACAAATTTTTAAGTTTATTTCCAACAGAATCTTTTGCAACTTCATTACAGTTAGCATCCGAAATACTACTATAAGATGAAAAGTTTTGATCAGAGATAAATATGGAATAAAAAAATACAATAATAGCAATAACTCCAATAAAAATAAAAAATTTATTAAGAGCATTTGATTTTTCTACAACATATGTATTTTTTTTGACTTGGTTTTTTGAATTATCTAAGTTTGAAAAATTATTATTATTTTCTTCTTTCTTTATTATATATTCTCCACAGTGTTTACATTTATTTGCTGCTTGAAGTATTTCTTCTGCACAATACAGACATTTTTTATAATCACTCATAAAATCAAAAACTTAAATACAATAGTTCATTATATTAAATTAAAAAACCTATACCAATAAAAACTCCTAAAATACCAATTAAGAAGACCACTCTCCCTTGAAGTTTTTTAATTTCATTCTTACTAGTCATTCCTACAATTCCTATAATTACTCCTAAAATTCCAATTATAAGTCCTAAAAAAAAATAAAGATAATATTGACCCTTAGACCAACCTCCATAATTTTCAGGATTTTTAATTTTTTCTAATCTTAATAGAGTTAAATTCTTAGTTACTTCAGGTGGCAGTTCATTAATGCTACTATTATTATTGAGATTTTCTCCACAATGTTTACATTTAATTGCTTCATCTTTAATTAATTCAGCGCAATAAGGGCAGTTTTTCATTAATTAATTATTATCATAAAAATTTTTATTACTATTACCTTCTATAATTAACCAATATAAAATAAAAAAAGCGCCAATTCCAGTTAAGGACCATAATTGCCTCCACCCAGATCTTTCAGTGTCATGTAGTCTTCTTGTTGCTACTGCAATATGAGGGATAAAAAGTCCTGCTGCTGTTAACCAATATAATGGACCTCCAGCAAAAACACTATTAAGAATTATTACATCTAAAATTGAAGCAACAATTCCAACTAAAACGGCAAATAAAATCCAATACCAATATTCTGATCGCCTTGCTCTTCCAGAAAAATTTGCATATTTATTAAAACAAGTTTTAATCGCTTCAGTAAAACTTAAAGAAGATTGAGGAACATATATACTTGTTTCAATTTTATTTTTTTGTTCTTCTTTTTCATTTTGATTAAAATATGATCCACAATGTTTACATTTAATTGCTTCATCTTGTATTTCTTCTGCACAATCAGGACAATTTTTCATCAAATAAAAATAACCTAAAAAAAAGAAAAATTCTAGTTTTTTAAATGCCTTTTTGCGAGATTGCACACACTCTGAGGTCGCAAATTCATCAAAAACTACAAATCAATGCACACACTTTTTGCACACAATTTTTAAAAATATATGTATACTGCGACTTGGGGAAGATGTGTTGGGAAACAGAACGCCCCACTTTTATAATTTCCATTTGCTTACTCTTGTTTTTTATTTTTGTTAACTTAACACTTTACTTCACACTCATAAATTGAGACATATATATCTTTGTATCGATATTTTGATACAATACTAAATTCAATATAATTATTAATATTTATATTTTAGTAAATTTATTTTCTGAATCGTGTAGAATTTTGTTTAATATTGAAGCTTTATACTTTTTCTTAGCAATCTCTATTTCAAAAAAAGCATTTGATATATCATAATCAAGTTTACTATAAACATAGCCATAAGCCAAATTTGTATTATATATAAAAGAATAATTGCCTGATGTTGTCTCACCAACTATTTTTCCATCATAATAAATTGGCTCATCATGAAGTAACAATGGATTTCCTGGTGTTGTGTCATTTAAAACAAACATTAATAATTTCTTTTTTCTAATATTTTTATTATTAATTAAGAATTCCTTACCAATAAAATCTTCTTTTTTATTAAGTTTTAAAGCAAATCCTAATCCTGCCTCATAAGGGTTTTCTGCGGGAGACATATCATGCCCCCAATGTAAATAACCTTTTTCCATTCTCATTATATCCATTGCATGCGCACCTGCATGCACTAATCCAAACTTATTTTCTAAACTAGTAATTAACTCATAAATTTCTTTTGATTTTTCGATTGGTATATAAATTTCCCAGCCAAGTTCTCCAACATAAGATATTCTTTGAAACCATAATTCACAGTTATGTTTAATAATTTTTTTACCTGTACCAAATTTAAAATCATCATTTGCAAAATAATCCCCAAATAATTCAGTTAACAATGCCCTACTCTTTGGTCCAAAAATACCTAAACATGCAAAATCATCAGTTATATCTTTAAAATTCACAGTTGAGTCGAGGTATTTTAAAATGTGTTTTTTATCATGTGTTCGCACTCCAGATCCTGTAACAACTCTAAATTTATTTTCTTCAATACATGTAACTGTTAAATCTGACTCAATTCCACCCTTAGAGTTAAGCATTTGTGTATAGGTTATAGCTCCAACTTGATTTTTAATATCGTTCGCACATATGTATTGTAAGGAAGCATGACTATTTACTCCTGTTAATTCAAACTTAGCAAAAGGTGATAGTTCAAATAAAGCTACATTTTCTCTGGCATTACGTGTTTCATATTCAGCGGATTCATACCAATTTTGGTATCCATAACTATACCTATATTTTGGCTCATTTCCATTTATTGCAAACCACATTGGCCTTTCATAAGCTGCTGCCTGTCCAAAACAAGCTCCTCTTTTTATGAAATGTTCATGATAAGGCATATGTTTCTGATCTCTAGAAGTTAAATGTTGTTTAAAAGGCCAATGCATTGCATACAAATTACCAAGTGTTTCTGTAACTCTCTCTGTTATAAAATCTAATTCTGAATGAAATTTTTCAAATCTAGAAATATCAAGTGAGAAGATATCTTCTTGCATTTCACCATTCATCATCCATTCAGCCGTAACTTTTCCCGCACCTCCAGCACTTACAATTCCAATACTATTAAAGCCTCCACACATAAATAAATTTTTAACTTCTGGAGTTTCACCCAATAAATAGTTTGTGTCAGGAGTAAATGACTCAGGGCCGTTAAAAAATTTTCTTATTCCAGATTGCTCTAAACTAGGTATGCGATTCATTGCATTAATTAAATATGGCTCAAAATGATCAAAATCCTCTGGTAACTCACCAAAAGAAAAATCATTAGGAACTGTATAATTATTTGTAAAAGCAGGTTTAGCATTAGGTTCAAAAACACCTACTAATAATTTACCCGCATCCTCTTTAAGATATAAACAATTATTATAATCTCTGAGAACTGGTAATGATCTATCTATATCTGGAATAGGCTCACTCAATATGTAAAAATGCTCATCAGGATAAAGAGGTATACTAACATCAATCTCTTTGGCAATTTGCCTTGACCACATACCTGTTGCTAAAACAACATATTCACATTCTATTTTTCCAAAATTAGTTTCTACTCCAACAATTTTGTTATTTTTTATTAATATTTTATTTACTGGGCATTTTTCAATTATTGTGGCACCATTTTGTCTCGCTGCTTTTGCCATAACGTTTGCAACTCCAACTGGATCAGCCTGACCATCTTTTTTAATAAAAACACCACCAACTAGATCTTCTGTATTTATAAGAGGATATATTTCTTTTATTTCTTCATTACTAACTTGTTTAGCTTCAATTTCAAATCGTTGTGCAAACGTAAGCTGCCTCTTGAGCTCTTCTAATCTTTCTGATGTTGTTGCTACAGTAAGTGATCCATTTTGTTTTAAACCTGTAGAAAGACCTGTTTCTTCTTCTAATTTTTTATATAAATTTAGAGAATAGTTTCTAAGCTTAGTTATGGTTGCACTAGAACCTAATTGACCAATTAAACCAGCGGCATGCCAAGTAGTGCCAGATGTTAGTAAATCTCTCTCAAGTAAAATGGTGTCTGTCCAGCCATATTTAGCTAAATGATAAGCCGTAGAACAACCAGCAACTCCTCCTCCAATTACTACTACCTTACAAGACTTAGGGATATTTTTAATCATATTAATATTAATTATAATTTAAATATACTCTTAATTAAGAAATTTATAGCAAATAATAAACTAATATTTATTAAAGGATAAATTAATTTAAGTCTTAACTATAAATATAATAATTTAAAAAATGATTAAATATCAAAAAATTTTAAATAAAAATTTACTAAATGTTTTTATCGAAATATTAAAAGAAATTGAAAAGAAAGGATTAAGTGGAGAAAATCACTTATACATTACTTTTCAAACAAATAATCCTAAAACATTAGTTCCAGATTGGCTTCTACTTAAATACCCTAATGAAATGACAATCGTAATTCAACATGAATATTATAATTTTTCTGTAAATAAAAAAAATTTTAATATTGGTTTATCTTTTAATAATAAAAAATGTGACTTATTAATATCTTTTGAATCAATCATTTCATTCGCAGATCCTTCATCAAATTTTGGACTTAATTATACATTTAATAAAATTTTTTTTGAAAATAAAAAAAAAAATTTAAGTGAGAAAAAAAAATCTTCTAAAAAGAAAGAGTCTTCAAATGTTATAAATTTTTCTAATTATAAGAAAAATTAATCAAGATATTGAAAATTTTCTATTCTTCCTTGATTTAAATTTATACAAAGAGGAGATCCTGTTGGGAGCTCAATACTAGAAATTTCTTCTGGTTTATACATCTTAAGCTCAATCATCATTGCTCGTAGAGAATTTCCATGGGCTGCAATTAAAATATTTTCACCTCTATCAATAAGAGGTTTAATATTTTCTTTGAAATAGGGTGAGACTCTCTCTACTACATCTTTTAGGCTTTCCCCATTTGGTGGAGGTGTATCGAAAGATCTTCTCCAAATATGTACTTGATCTTTTCCAAATTTATCCGAAGTTTCTTGTTTATTTAAGCCTACTAAATCGCCATAGTCTCTTTCATTGAGTTGCTGACTACAAGTCATTATTAAATTACTGTTTTCATACAAATTATTTAATTCAGCCTGTTTTATAGCAATTTCAGCTGTTCTGTTTGCTCTTTCAAGAACACTGCTAAATACTTTATCGATTTTAATTTTATGTTTTTTTATTAATTCACCTGCTTTTTTTGCCTCTAATTCGCCTTTTTCAGTCAAAGGAACATTTTTCCATCCTGTGAATCTATTTTCTAGATTCCACTGACTCTGACCGTGCCTAAGTAATATAAGTTTATTCATAATATGTTTAAATCGGTATTTTATTTATGTTATAGAATAAAAAGTCTATTAACAAACAATGTCAAATAAGAAAAGAACAGAATCAGATAGTTTGGGAAACAAAAAAATTGACTCTAAAAGGCTTTGGGGGGCTCAAACTCAACGCTCCTTAGAAAACTTCAAAATTGGAAATAATAAAATTCCTTATGAAATTATTGTAGCTTTAGGACAGCAAAAAAAAGCATGTGTTTTAGCTAATCATAGTTTTGGATTAATTAACACCAAACTAGCAAATGCAATTGCAAAAGCATGTGATCAAGTTATTAATCTAAATCTAACTGACGAATTTCCACTTTCAGTTTGGCAAACTGGTTCAGGTACACAAACAAACATGAATGCAAATGAAGTTATAAGTAATTATGCAATTAAAATTTTAAAAGGTAAAGTTGGATCAAAATTTCCTATTCATCCAAATGATCATGTTAATTTGTCACAGTCCTCAAATGATACTTTTCCAACTATCATGCATATTTCTGCAAATGAGTTAACAGATAACAAATTAATTCCTGCATTAAAAAAATTAATCAACGAATTAAAAAAGAAAACTAAATCGTATTCAAAAATTGTTAAGATAGGAAGAACTCATACTCAGGATGCCACACCTTTAACATTGGGTGATGAATTTTCAGGTTACTTACATCAGATTGAAAGTAATCTTGAAAGAATTAAGTTGACAAAAAAAGAGTTAAATTATCTAGCTCAAGGAGGTACAGCCGTTGGTTCAGGAATAAATGCTCCAAAAAAATTTGATAGAGTTTTTTGTAAATACTTAAATAAATTCACAATAAATAAATATAAACCTGCAAAAAATAAATTTGAAGCAATTGCTTCTCATGATTCTTTGGTAAATTTTTCAAACTCTTTAAACACATTAGCAATATCATTATTAAAAATCCTAAATGATATAAGATTTTTATCTTCAGGCCCAAGATCTGGTCTAGGGGAAATAAATATTCCAGCAAATGAACCTGGATCCTCAATTATGCCAGGTAAAGTAAATCCAACTCAAATTGAAGCACTTAGTATGGTTTGTTGTCAAGTAATGGGAAATAACTTATCAGTATCTCAAGCAGGATTTCAAGGACACTTTCAGTTAAATGCTTTTAAACCTGTAATTATTTTTAATGTTATAAATTCAATCAACCTCTTATCTGATGGTATAAATAGCTTTTGTGACAATTGTTTAAAAGGGATAAAAATTAATAGAATAAACATAGATAAACATGTTAAAAACTCATTAATGCTCGTTACCGCTCTAAATAAATATATTGGATATGACAATGCGGCTAAAATTGCAAAAAAAGCTTTTACAGAAAATCTTACTTTGAAAGATGCTGCTTTAAAGTTAAAGTTAATATCAGAAGAAGAGTTTGATAAAATTGTAGATCCTAGAAAAATGATCTAAACTATATATTCATAATTAGATTGATCAGAAAATAACTTTCTTAGAAGTTGGTTATTAAGATGATGACCAGATTTATTACCATAAAAATAACCAATAATAGGGGATCCAGCTAGATAGAGATCACCAATAGAGTCTAGTATCTTGTGCCTGACAAATTCATCAGTATACCTAAGCCCATCCTTGTTTAAGATTTGTTTTTCTCCAACTACTACTGCATTTTCTAATGAACCTCCTAATGCTAAACCATTGGATCTTAAATTTTCAACATCTTTTTCAAATCCAAAAGTTCTTGCTGCAGCTATATCAGTTTTATAGTTACCATTAATTAGTTGCAATTGGCATGACTGCCTAGAAACTAACTGACTTGGAAAATCAATTTCAAAATCAATGGAAAACTGATTGTTAGGAATAATTTTAACAGAACTTTTATCACTTTTTACTTCAACAATTTTTTTAATATTAAGTAATTTACGTTTTTTGTCTTGTACTTTAATTCCTACTTTTTCAATTAAATCAACGAAAGGCCTTGAACTACCGTCCATAATCGGAACTTCAGAAGCATTTATGTAGATTGTTAAATTATCAACATGAAGACCAGATAAAGCACTCATTAAATGCTCTATTGTAGAAACCTTAATTTTACTTTTATTTGAAATTGTTGTGCTTAAAACGGTTTCAGATACATTTGACCATATAGCTTCAATAATATTATCATTTTTTTTATCAGAACGAATGAATTTAACTCCACTATCAACCTTAGAAGGGACAAGTTTCATACTAACTTGTTTTCCTGAATGCAAACCTATGCCTGTTATTGAAATAATATCATTTATTGTTTGTTGATTTTGTTTGTTAGGGTTGATATCTATCATCTTAAAAAAAGTGCCGTATACAGCACTTTTTTTATATTTTTTTAGAGAATCTGCAACTAACTGAATATTACAAAATATTACAGTTATTTATTAATTCTAATTAGCCTGTCTTCTCAAGAAAGTTGGAATATCTAAAAGCTCTTCTTCATTTTCCTGGTTAAATTCTTCATCTAATTCATCATTTGATGCGTTAAATTCAGAGTCACTTACTTCAATTGACTCTGTTGTTTCCAAATTTTCAGCACTTTCAGATACTATAGTATTTTCTGAAATAACAGGTTCAGTTTTCTCATTATGATCATTAGATTGTTCATCTATATTTGATGTAATATTATCAAATAAGCTTAACCTTCTAACTGATGGTTCTTCTTTGTTTGCTGAGTCTTCATGTTCTTTTTGATCTTCAACAATATTTTTAAAATCATTAGGTGAATTCTCGAAATCAGTACTGCCTAAATGAACTTCTTCTTCAATATTATCGATATCAGAATTTGATATTAGTTCACTTTCAATTTCTTCATCGTTTTCTTCATTTTTCTCATAAGATTCAGATATTTGGTCAGTTGAAAAACTCTCTAAATTATCTACCTGAATTTCACTGCTTTGTTCCAAGAGAGATTGGTTTTCAAGCTCAATTTTTTCTTCTTCAGCAGATTGATTATCAGATAATGCATTTGCTGAATCAGTTTCATTTAGTACTTGCTCCTCATCTATTTGATTTGATTTATAAACATCATTGTTAATATTAATTTGTGCAAAAGCTTCTAAAGGCTTTGCACTAATACCAACATTTGAGTCAATACCTGTAGCTACTATGCTTACTCTTACAAGGCCATCTAATCTTTCATCACATGTTGTCCCATAAATAATATTAGCCTCTTCATCAACTTCTTGTTTTATTCTATTAGCTGCCTCGTCCACTTCATAAAGAGTAATATCTTTACCACCTGTAATATTGATTATTAATCCCTTTGCACCTTTTAGAGAAACATCATCTATAAGAGGGTTCGCAATAGCTGCTTCAGCCGCTGCTACAGATCTTCCCTCACCTGAGGCTTCTCCTGTGCCCATCATTGCTTTACCCATTTCTGACATGACTGTTTTGACATCTGAAAAATCAAGATTTATCATTCCTGGTTGGACCATAAGGTCAGTTACACCTCTCACACCAGCATACAACACATCATCTGCCATTTTAAATGCGTCCGAAAAAGTTGTTTTTTCGTTAGCAATTCTAAATAAATTTTGATTAGGAATTGTTAAAAGAGTATCTACATATTGTTGCAACTCATCAATACCTTTTTCCGCAAGCTTCATTCTTTGAGAACCTTCAAAATGAAATGGCTTAGTAACAACTCCAACGGTAAGAATTCCTCTTTCTCTTGCTAGTTTGGCTATCACAGGAGCTGCACCAGTTCCTGTTCCTCCTCCCATTCCAGCTGCAACGAATAACATATGACTGCCATCTAACTTTTCAGTAATTTCTTGAATAGCTTCCTCAGCTGCCTGCTTACCTATATCTGGTCTCATTCCAGCACCAAGACCTCTAGTACTATTTAAGCCTAATTGTATCTTATTAGGGCATTTTGAAATCTGAAGTGCTTGAGCATCAGTGTTTGCAATTAAGAAATCGACTCCCTCAAGATTTGCATTAATCATATTATTAACAGCGTTTCCACCAGATCCGCCAACACCTAAAACTGTTATTTTTGGATGTAAGTTATCTCCTACATCTTGTAATGATATATTTATTGTCATTTGTAATTCTCCGCCGTTTATTTCTATTTTCTAACGATTCGTTACCGAAATCGTCAATTACTATTATCTATATATTGTATCTATATCAAATATATTGATCTAGCCAACTGAAAAAACCCTTAAAACCGTGCTTTTTTTGTTTTTTTCCATGTTTTTCAATAATTTCATATGAGAAATCTTTATAATCAAAAAAACTACAACCTAAAGTATCTGAAAAACCTGGATTTTTTAGATTTTGCTCATAAACTATATCATCTTTAGGATACCCTATTCTGACATTGCTAGAAAATATAAATTCAGCATACTGAGATATACCTTCCAATTGAGACCCTCCACCAGTAATTACAACGTTTCTTATTTGTTTTTTATGTAAATTATTTTGTTTAATTTTCTGCCAAACTATTTCTAAAGTTTCTTCAACACGGGGTTTGACTATTGAGTTTATTTTTAATTTATTTATTTGAATAAATTTGCCATCCTCTCCTGAAATAATTGGAATTTCAATAATCTCATATTCATCACTAGGTGAACTTATTAGAGAACTATATAATGTTTTTAATCTCTCTGCACTCTCAATTGTAGTAGACACACCCCTTGCTAAATCATTAGTTATATTGTTACTTCCAACTAAAAAACTATCACCAAATATAAATTTGTCATTTTCAAAAATAGACACAGATGTATTAGAATGACCAAGGTCAATGCAGATAGTGCCAATTTTTTTTTCATCATCACTTAGGGTAGATAAAGCTGAAGACAATGGCAAAGGCACATAAGACTCAATAGTTATACCTTGGCTTTCAACTATACTTTTATATCTTTGAAGATTATTATAAGGGATCAATATTTTGTAAAATAAGATTTTCAATCTGTTAGCATAATTTCCAACAGGTGAGTTAAAAAACAAGTTATCATCTAAAACATATCCATTAATATTATTAAAGATTTGGTAGTATTCTTCATCAATATTAAAATACTCAGAATTATTAATGGCTTTTTTTATATCTAACTCACTTATTTGATTTTTTAAGTTATCAATTTCTGAATTATAAAATCTTGATAAGCTGTCATTAATAGGAATATTTAAATTTACCGAATTAATTTTAGTTTGAGATGTTTTTTCCGATTCCGAAATCAAAGATTTAATATCATGCGATAACTGTTCAAAGTCAGTTATGATATTTTTTTTTAAAATGTTAGATTGAATACTTTGATAAGATAGTAGTTTTATATTTTTATCTTTTACGATCTCAGAAACTGCACAAGATATCTTTGAATTACCAATATTAAGTCCGACTTTTATCATTTATTTAAAACTTATAATTGCTTTTTCTTTATTCCTTAAATCAATTTTATTAATTGATAAGATTTCTTCATT
>CACKNC010000003.1 GCA_902601455.1 uncultured Alphaproteobacteria bacterium | reverse complement strand
TTAATATTTTCACATAAAAGCTGAAAACCAAAAAAACCTACATAACAATTTAATTCCTTTATTGGAGACTTTAATTGTAAAGTTTTCTTGTTAAGAAAATTTTTGAAATTCTTAGAGTTTAGAGTGATCTTCTCTTTGAAATCAGTATAAACGTCGTATCCACCAACAGTTTTATAGATTATTAGTGGTTTATTTGATTGAAAAATCTTATTGAGGTATTCTTTATTGTTCAGCACGTAAATCTATTATAATTAGGTAAAATATATGAAATATACTTTTATTCAAAAAATTGTTTTTTTGCTTGTATTATTTTTCTCTAGCGTAGTTTTATCGCATGGGACGCTTATTATACCAAATGTGGAGCATGAAAAAGGATACATTCATGTAGCCATATATGACTCACAAGATGCTTTTCTTAATGAAGATCAGGCAATTGAAATAATCAGAAAAAAAGCAAGTAAGGGCGAAGTTACCGTACCATTTTCAAAAATACATGAGGGTCAAATTGCATTTGTAATATATCACGATGAAGATAATGATGGTGAATTGAAAACAGGTCTTTTTTGGCGACCTAAAGAAGGATTTGCTTTCAGCAATAATTACAATCCCAAAGGACCTCCGAAATTTAAAAAAGCTGCAATAATGTTGGAACATGGAGTTCCGGTTGAGATAGAGTTGAATTATTAAACGCTCTTAATTTATGGTCTTAAAAATTCACAACACATTAACAGGAACTAAAGAAATTTTTAAACCTGTAGATGAAAGCCATGTCAGAGTCTATGCGTGTGGACCAACAGTTTATAACTTTGCTCATATTGGTAATGCTAGAATGGCTGTTGCAAATGATCTTTTAATAAATGTTTTGCGAACGCAATTTAAAAAAGTTACCTATGTTTCTAACATCACAGATATTGATGACAAAATTATAGAAGCAGCTCATGAACTCAATGAGCCTATTAAAAATTTAACGACAAAATACACAAAAATTTATAACGAAGATATGGGTTATCTTAATGTGCAACTTCCTGATGTTCAGCCACGAGCAACTGATCATATTAATGAGATGATAGATCTTATTAAAAAATTAATGGACAGTGGTAATGCATACGAAAAGAATGGCCATGTATTATTTCATGTGCCAAGCTATTCAAAATACGGTATTCTGTCTAAAAGAAACAGAGATGAACAAATTGCTGGAAGTAGAGTTGATGTAGCTCCTTTTAAAAAAGATCCGGCAGATTTTATTTTATGGAAACCATCACCTGACCCTATGCCAGGTTGGGAGTCACCTTGGGGATTTGGTCGACCAGGTTGGCATTTAGAGTGCTCAGCAATGTCCGAAAAAACATTAGGACTACCCTTTGATATTCATAGCGGTGGAATGGATTTAGTTTTTCCACATCATGAAAATGAGATTGCCCAAACTTGCTCATTACATAAAAATCATGACCCTGATAGTTTTGCGCACTTTTGGTTTCATAATGGTTTTGTTAATGTTGAAGGAGAGAAAATGTCAAAATCAATTGGCAATATTCGATTAGTTCACAATTTAAAAAATCAATACAGTGGAGAGGTATTAAGATTAACGCTCTTGTCGGCTCATTACAGACAACCTCTGAATTGGACTAAAGAAATAATAGATCAAAACAGTAAAATGTTAGATCGTCTTTATCGCTCTTTAAAAGATCTACAAGATATAGAATTAACATCAGAAAATTTATCTGAAGATGTTATGGAAAGTTTATTAGATGATTTAAATACTCCTAAATTATTGGCTCATCTTAATACATTAGCCAACAAACTATCTACGGCCAATAAAGATGAAAAAATTAATATTAAAAATAACCTTATCGCGGCTGGAAAAATTCTTGGTATATTAAGGGAAGATCCTGATGTTTGGCTTGGTTACAATCAATCGTTAAATCCTGAAAAAGAAGAAATAGAAGGGTTGATAAATCAACGCAATGAAGCTAGACGCGATAAAGATTTTAAACTGGCGGATGAAATTAGAGATAAACTCAAAATAAAAGGTATTGAAATAGAAGATACAAATAACGGGACTATTTGGCGAAAAGATTCATGAGCAATAATATTACAATTACTTTTCCAGATGGAAATACAAAATTAGTAGAAAAAGGTATCTCTGGTTTTGAACTTGCAAATCAAATATCTAAATCTCTTGCCAAAGAGTCAGTCGCAATCCAAATTGATGGGAAAATTTGTGACCTTTCATTAGAGCTGAATGAAGATTGTAAAGTTGTTATAATTAAAAGAGAAAACGAAGACGCTTTAGATATCATTAGACATGATTGTGCACATGTTATGGCTGAAGCGGTTCAATCCCTTTTTCCTGGGACACAAGTTACTATAGGGCCTTCAATTGAAAATGGTTTTTATTATGACTTTGCAAGAAAAGAACCCTTTACTCTTTCTGACCTACCAAAAATTGAAAAGAAAATGCACGAGATTATTAATAGGGGTGAAAAATTTACGAGAGAAGTTTGGTCACGTGATGAAGCAATAAATTTTTTTAAAGAAAAAGGTGAGGAATATAAAGTTGAACTAATCACAGATTTAGAATCAGATGAAGAAATAACAATATATAAACAAGGTGAGTGGCTTGATCTTTGTCGTGGTCCACACATGATGAGTACAGAACAGATTGGTAAAGGTTTTAAGTTAATGAAAGTTGCAGGTGCTTACTGGAGAGGCGACTCTGATAATACAATGCTAACTCGTATTTATGGAACTGCTTGGAGGAACGAGAAGGAATTAGAAAATCACTTAAGACAAATTGAGGAAGCAGAAAAAAGAGATCACCGTAAGCTTGGAAAAGAAATGGATTTATTTCACTTTCAAGAAGAGGCTCCTGGCGCTGTATTTTGGCATCCAAAAGGATGGAAGTTATTTCAATCTCTAATAAATTATATGCGAAACAGACAAGATAAGGCAGGCTATGTCGAGACTAATACACCTGACATGATGGATAAGTCATTGTGGGAAACTTCTGGTCATTGGGATAAATTTAGTGAAATGATGTTTAGAACTGAAGCAAAAGATGACAAGATATATGCTATCAAACCAATGAATTGCCCCGGTGCTGTTGAGGTCTTTAAACAGGGATTAAAAAGTTACCGAGACCTTCCTTTTTTATTAGCTGAATTTGGAAAAGTTCATCGCTATGAACCATCAGGTGCTTTGCATGGATTAATGCGAGTTAGAGCATTTACTCAAGATGATGCACATATATTTTGTACTGAAGATCAAATTACAGAAGAGAGCAAAATTGTTTGTGATCTAATACTAAATATTTACAAAGATTTTGGCTTTAATGATGTCAGGATAAAGTTTTCTGATAGACCTGAAAAGCGTGTTGGTGAGGATGCTGTTTGGGACAAAGCAGAACAAGCATTAATGCAAGCAATGGAAGCTACAGGTCTTGAATATACTCTCAACCCAGGTGAAGGAGCATTTTATGGTCCAAAACTTGAGTTTGTTTTGCGGGATGCAATTGGCCGTGATTGGCAATGCGGAACACTGCAAGTAGATTTAAATTTGCCAGGCAGACTTGGGGCAACATATGTTGCTGAAGATGGTCAAAAGAAAGTTCCCGTTATGTTGCACAGAGCTCTATTTGGTTCCTTAGAGAGATTTACAGGGATATTAATTGAACACTATGCAGGGCATTTACCATTATGGTTATCTCCTTCTCAAATTGTAGTTGCAACAATTACATCTGAATCAGATAGCTATGCTTATGATGTTAAAGAACAATTAATTAAAAATGGACTACGTGCAGAAGCAGATATTAGAAATGAAAAAATTGGGTATAAAATTCGCGAACATAGTAATGCAAAAATACCCGTAATTCTTGCTGTTGGAAAAAAAGAAGCTGAAGAAAAAACTGTATCTGTTAGACGTCTAGGGAGTCAAAATACAACAGTCGTTAAACTTGATGAATTAATTAACGACCTAAAAAAAGAATCACTTTCACCAAATTAATTAATATGTCCAAATTTAATCTAGGCCAATTTCCTACTACTCGACTAAGAAGACTTCGTATGAAAGAGTTTTCAAGAAGAATGGTCAGCGAAAATAATTTGTCAGTTAATGATTTAATTTGGCCGTTATTTGTCTGTGAAGGAAGTAATATTGCAGAAAAAATAAATTCTATGCCAGGTGTTTTTAGATATTCTATTGATAATATTTTAAAAGAATTAGAAACTGCAGCAAAATTAAAAATTCCTGCCATCGCATTATTTCCACAAATTGATAGTGCTTTAAAAGATGAAAATGGATCTCAGGCAATTGATGAAAATAATTTAATTTGCCGAACAATCAAATCAATCAAAAAAAACTTTCCTGACCTTGGTGTAATTTGTGATGTTGCTCTAGATCCCTTTACGAGTCACGGACATGATGGGTTAGTTGTTAATGATGTAGTTGACAATGATGCAACACTTGAAATTTTAGAGAAACAAGCCCTCGTTCAAGCAAATGCAGGTTGTGATATTATTGCGCCATCAGATATGATGGACGGACGAGTGGGAAGAATACGAAAAGCTCTGGATGACAATAATTTGCATAATACATTAATACTGTCTTATGCTGCAAAATATGCTTCAAAATTTTATGGTCCATTTAGAGATGCTATTAGCTCTTCTGGAAATTTAAAAGGTGGAAGTAAGTCTACTTATCAAATGGATATTGCAAATAGCGATGAAGCATTAAGAGAAGTTGCTTTAGATATAAGTGAAGGTGCTGATATGGTGATGATTAAACCAGGCATGCCTTATCTTGATATAATTCAAAGAGTGAAATCAGAATTCAAGATACCTACTTTTGCTTATCAAGTGTCAGGTGAGTATGCCATGATTAAAGGTGCAATTGATAATAACTGGTTGGATTCTATGGTAATAAAAGAGTCTCTTTTATCATTTAAAAGAGCTGGCGCTGATGGTATCTTAACTTATTTTGCAAAAGAGATTGCCAAGGAACTTAACAATGAGTGATATTAAATTTGAACAAAGAAAAACAATTGAGCAAGTTGAAGAGTCAACTGAACTAGCACCAAAATTTGATCACGATGGACTAATACCAGTTGTAACAACAGATTTTGACTCTGGAGAAGTACTAATGCAAGGGTATATGAACGAAGAAGCGTTTAAAAAAACAATCTCATTAGGTGAAGCGGTGTATTATTCACGAAGTAGAAAAACATTATGGCATAAAGGTAAGACAAGCGGACTTATCCAAAAAATAAAAGAAATAAGAATTGATGATGATCAAGATTGTGTGTGGTTGCGTGTAGATGTACTAGGTGGCGCTAGCTGTCATGTAGGGTATAGGTCTTGTTTTTATAGAAGTATTCCTTTTGGAGACAATAACTCATCTACCGTCTTACAGTTTGAGGAAAAAGAAAAAGTTTTTGATCCTAAGGAAGTTTATGGGGATGCTCCCAACCCTACAAAGCTATAATCTTATTTACAATTAAATATAAAGGCATAAAGCAATAATATACTTATGACATCAACACTAAAATTTATTGAAACAAGCAAACTGCCAACAGATGTGGGAGAGTTTACTGTTCACGCTTTTACTGATGAAAAAGACTCTAAAGATCACTTAGCAATAGGGATGGGTGATTTATTAACCAATGAACCTGTCTTAAGCAGAATACACTCTCAATGTATAACAGGAGAATCTTTTTTTAGTATGCGTTGTGATTGTCGCTTTCAATTAACTGAGTCACTTACTCAAATAGCTGAGCGAGGTCGAGGTGTAGTTTTTTACCTTCAACAAGAAGGGAGAGGTATTGGTTTATCAAATAAAATTAGAGCTTATAACCTTCAAGATAAAGGGTTAGATACAGTCGAAGCTAATCATCAATTAGGTTTCAAAGAAGACGAGAGAGGTTATGGGATTGTATCTGATATGATTAATTTTCTTGGAATCAAAAAAGTGGACTTAATGACAAACAACCCAAAAAAAATAAAAGCACTAGAAGCAATGGGTGTTGTTATTAATCAGCGAGTACCTCTTTACTCAAGTACCAATAAATATAATGAAAAATATATATCAACAAAAGTTAAAAAGCTTGGTCACTTAATCTAATTTCCAGTTTTTTATGACTGATATTCAACACATAATTAAAGAATTAAAAATGATTGCTCATCCTGAAGGTGGTCACTTCTCTGAGTCATTTCGTGATGAAAATAATAATGTAAGTTTAATTTATTATATGCTCCAAAAAGATGAGTGTTCACATTGGCATCGTTTAACAAAAAATGAAATATTACATTTTTACAAGGGTGACCCAATTACTATTTATATATCAAAAGATGGCGTTGATTTTACATCGGTCATTTTAGGGAAAAATAATAATTTTCACTTAGTGGTTGAAGCTAATAACTGGTTTGCAATGCAATCAAATGGTGAATATAGTTTAATTGGCTGTACAGTTGCACCTGGTTTTGATTATGCTGATTTTGAATTAGCGCCCTCAGATTGGAAACCAAAAAAATTCACATTAAAATTAAAATAATTTTTAAATTCTGGTTTGTTTTTCTTTGCTTTAATTTAAATTATTAATATATTTAATTTATTCATAAAAGGAGACATACATATGGATATCGAAAGTAAATGCCCTGTAATGCATGGGGCAAACACACAAAAAAAAGGTGAAGGAACCACAAATAGAGATTGGTGGCCCAATCAGCTAGATATCAGTATTCTTCATCAACATGATAAAAAATCAAACCCAATGGGTGAAGATTTTGATTATCGTGAGCACTTTAAAAAAATTGATTATGATGGATTAAAAAAAGATCTCAATAACTTGATGACTGATTCACAAGATTGGTGGCCAGCAGATTATGGCCATTATGGAGGTTTTTTTATTCGTATGACTTGGCATGCAGCCGGAACATATAGAACCGCTGACGGCCGTGGTGGTGGTGGAACTGGTGCACAAAGATTTGCACCTTTAAATAGTTGGCCTGATAATGGTAACTTAGATAAGGCAAGAAGACTTCTATGGCCTATTAAACAAAAATATGGAAATCAAATTAGTTGGGCCGACTTACTGATTTTAGCCGGTAATGTTGCTATTGAATCGATGGGTGGAAAAACTTTTGGATTTAGTGGTGGTCGACCTGACATCTGGGCTCCTGAAGAAGATATTTACTGGGGTCTTGAAACGGAATGGTTAACAAATAAAAGATACTCGGGTGATCGTGTTTTGGAAAATCCATTAGCGGCCGTTCAAATGGGATTAATTTATGTAAACCCCGAAGGTCCTGATGGTAATCCTGATCCTCTTGCAAGCGCAAGAGATATCCGTGAAACTTTTGGCAGAATGGCAATGAATGATGAAGAGACAGTTGCTCTCACAGCAGGTGGTCATACTTTTGGAAAAGCACACGGAGCAGGTGATGCTGCATTGGTAGGACCCGAACCTGAAGGGGCTCCAATGGAAGAAATGGGTTTTGGATGGATTAGTAAACACGCATCTGGCGTAGGAAGCGATACTATTACAAGCGGTATTGAAGGTGCTTGGACAACAAATCCAACAAAATGGGATAATGGTTATTTTGACTTACTTCTTGGATATGAGTGGAAGCTAACAAAAAGTCCAGCCGGTGCAAATATTTGGCATGCAATTGATCAAAAAGAAGAACATATGGCACCTGACGCAGAAGATGCATCAAAGAAAGTTCCAACTATGATGACTACAGCTGATATGGCTATGCGTGAAGATCCAGAATATAGAAAAATCTCTGAACGTTTTCATAAAAACCCTGATCAGTTCCAAGATGCCTTTGCGCGTGCTTGGTTTAAGCTTCTACATCGTGATATGGGACCAAAGACTCGTTACATAGGACCTGAATCCCCTGAAGAAGTTTTAATTTGGCAAGATCCAGTTCCTGCAGGGAACACAAACTATGACGTTGATGCGGTTAAAAATAAGATTGAGGATAGTGGTTTGTCAATCCCAGAGATGGTTGAGACAGCTTGGGCTAGTGCTTCAACGTATCGTCACACAGATATGCGTGGTGGTGCGAATGGAGCGAGAATAAGATTAGAGCCTCAAAAAAATTGGGAGGTTAACAAACCTGATCAATTATCTAAGGTTCTCGGTAAACTAGAGAGTATTGCTTCTGAAACTGGTGCAAGCGTTGCAGATGTTATCGTTCTTGCAGGTAATGTTGGGATAGAAAAAGCATCTGGAAAAAAAGTTCCTTTTACACCAGGTAGAGGTGATGCAACTCAAGAGCATACAGATGTTGAATCATTTGCAGTGTTAGAGCCTGAAGCAGATGGTTTTAGAAACTATCTAAAGAAAAATTACACGGTAACACCAGAAGAGTTTATGCTTGATAGATCACACTTACTTGGGCTTACTGCTCCTGAAATGACCGTCTTAATAGGCGGAATGCGTGCTATGGGTATTAGCTCAGATGATCGTGGAGTTTTTTCTGATAAAGGAAAATTAGACAACAGTTTCTTTATAACTCTTCTTGATATGACAGTTAAGTGGCAAGCTACAGGCAGTAATTCTTATCAAGCAACTGATCGTCAATCAGGTGAAAAAGTAAGAAGGGCCTCAAGAACTGATCTGGTCTTTGGATCCAACTCACAACTTAGAGCTTTAGCAGAGGTCTATGCTCAATCAGATAATCATGAAAAATTCTTAACTGACTTTATCAGTGCTTGGAACAAAGTAATGAATGCTGATCGTTTCGATATTAGTTAAATATATTTTATTAATTACGACCATTTAAGCATGGTCGTAATTTAACCTTTTAAAGTAATAGCCCCCTTTAAACATATGTTTCAGCAAATGATCGATAACGGAATTGCTAAAAAAAAATAATAAACTATTTATTTAAATAATGAGGTATATTTAATAAACCCCATAATATACTAAAATGTTTCGAAGAAATTTTTTAAAAAAAATATTAATCTCCACTATTGGGGTAATTATAATGTCGAATAAATTACTTGCTAAAGAAATTTTTAATAAACCAGTATTTAAAGATGGAATTTTTTATAATAATTATATCAGTCATAAAATGGCATCTTTCAAAGAGTTTTGGAAGTGGCGCAAAGAGTCAACTAAACCAGAGCCAATATCATTTCCCTTAGTTAAAAATGATCCAAGATTTTTACAACAAAACAGAACTAAAAAAACTCTTACCTGGATTGGTCATGCTTCTTTTCTTTTACAGATAGATGGTATTAATATTTTAACTGATCCTCATTTAACAAAAAGAGCTTCACCTGTAATATTTGCTGGCCCTTCAAGAACAACTCCGCCAGGTTTATCAATAGAGGATTTACCTGCAATTGATATAATTGTAATTTCTCATAACCACTATGATCACTTAGATTATCAAACAATACTTCAGATAACAAGAAAGCAAAAAAATAACCAGCCATTGATTTTGGTGCCGTTTAAATTAAAAAAATTGTTAAAAAGTTTTGGTGCAATAAATGTTAAGGAATTAGAATGGTGGGATAATACAAAATATAAAAACCTAACAATTCATTCTGTTCCTGTACAACATTGGAGTAATAGATCTTTTAACACAAACAAAACATTATGGTGTGGGTGGATCTTTGAAACAAAAGATTTTAAATGTATGTTCGTTGGTGACACAGGATACTCAAAGGATTTTTTAACAATTCAAAAAAAATTTGGTTTTATGGATCTTGCTTTAATTCCTATTGGAGCTTATGCGCCACGCTGGTTTATGAAAGATCATCATTGCAATGTTGAAGAGGCAATTCAAATTCACAAAGATTTAAAATCAAAACATTCCGTGGCGATGCATTGGGGTACATTTCAGCTTACAGATGAACCAATGGATGAACCTCCTAAACTTTTAAAAAAGTTTAGTGCTGAAAAAAACTTATTAAATAATGAATTTATATCCATGAAACATGGAGAAACTAAAGTTATTTAGATTATCTTTCCTTGATATATGGTTGACCGATAGCTCGAGGAGCAATTGCTTTGCCAACAAAACCCGCCAACAATACAACTGTTAAAATATAAGGTACGGCTTGAATTAGTTGTACAGGAATTGTACCAATAGTAGGAAGTTCAACGCCCTGTAATCTAATTTGAAGTGCATCAGTAAATCCAAAAAGTAAACATGCTATCAATGCAGTCTTGGGATGCCATTTTCCAAAGATCATTGCGGCAAGAGCTAAGTATCCTCTTCCTGCTGACATCTCGCGAAAAAAATTAGCATTAACTGCGGTTGATAAATGTGCACCTGCAAAAGCTATTAATACTCCATTAATTGCAAGCGCTTTGTATCGCATTGCAAAGACATTTATTCCTGCTGTATCAACTGCGCTTGGATTTTCACCCACTGCTCTTACGCGCAGACCAAAACTAGTTTTAAATACGATCCAATAAACGATTGGAACCGACAGATAAGCTAAATAAACAAAGATGTAATGTCCACTTAATATATCGCTGTATATTAAACCAATTATTGGAATTTCTCTTAAAGCATCAGTGAAAGGAAGAGTAATTTCTAAAAAACGTTGGTCGTCAGTGAGAGTTGGTGTCAAACCTGCTTGCCCAAACCAGGCTGCTGCCAAAGCTGTTGTTAAACCAATTATTAAAATATTAATAGCAACGCAAGATACAACTTGATCACCTTTGTGAGTTACAGATGCAAAACCATGTAACATTGATAAACTTACACAAACAACAATAGCCATTAACAGTCCAACCCATGGATTGCCAAAAAAATAGGAGCCAACTGCAGCCACAAAAGCAGCCATTAGCATTTTACCTTCTAAACTAAAATCAATAACTCCGGATCGCTCAGCAAATATACCAGCCATTGCAGCAAAAACTAATGGTGTTGAAATTCTCAGCGTAGAGTTTGTTAAGGAGGCTATATCTGATAAAAATTCCATTAAGCCTCAACCTGTTTGTTAAGTTTGTTTACAAACCAACTTTCAATTTGAGGTCTAAACAAGTTCTCAAGAGCACCACTAAATAAAATTATAACACCTTGAACAGCAACAAACATATAACGTGTTATATTTGGCATATCAAAAGTAACCTCTGATCCACCTTGATATAAAATTCCAAATAAAAATGCTGCGGGAAATATTCCTATGGGGTGATTTCTTCCCATCAAAGCAACTGCGATTCCAGTGAAACCATATCCTGCGGGAAATCCTGAAACTATTTTATGATGCACGCCAAGTACTTCATTGATACTTAGTAACCCTGCCAAACCTCCGGAGATTAACATAGCTATAATAATATTTTTATAAGGAGAAATACCTGCATATATAGCTGCTTGAGTATTGTGACCAACTGCCCGCATTTCATATCCCCATTTAGTTTTCCAAACAAGATACCAAACAAAGAAAGATGCTGCGATTGCTAGCAAAAATGATGCGTTGAGTGGGGAGTATCTAATATTAATGCCAAACAATGCAGCAAAATCTTTAAAGCTTGGAAGCCACATTTCTTCAGGTAATGCAACTGTATGAGGTCCCATTTGTTTCATGTCACGAATAACATCAACCAATAAATAAACCATTAATGAAGATGCAATAAAATTAAACATGATGGTTGTAATAACAACATGACTACCCCTTTTTGCTTGAAGATAAGCAGGAATAAATGCCCAAGCAGCACCAAAAATAAAAGCCCCTGCAATTGAAAGGATCCAGACAATTGGTACTGGTAAGAAACTAACATTTATTGCAACAAGAAAAACTCCCAAACCTCCAATATAGGCTTGTCCCTCTCCGCCAATGTTGAAAAGACGACAATGGAATGCAACCGCAAAAGCTAAACCAGTGAAAATAAAATTCGTAGTGTAATAAAGGGTGTAGGCAAACCCCTCTATGTATCCAAAAGATCCATAAATAATTAATTTAATAGCCTGATAGGGATTTTCACCCGCAATAAAAATAAATAAAGCAGAAACCAGAAGTGCTAGAGTCAAATTCACCAATGGAACTATTAAGTTCGAAACCCACCAAGGAACTTTAGACTTATCTACTGTAGTACTCATTAAGCTACTCCTGCCATCAACAAACCAAGTTCACGGTCTGATACATCTTTGTTAATTCTTTCCCCAACAATTTTGCCATCAAACATTACTACAATTCTATCAGACAAAGATAATACTTCTTCTAGCTCAACAGATACTAATAATATTGCCGCACCTTTATCACGCATATCAATTAGTCGTTGGTGAATAAATTCGATTGCACCAATATCAACGCCTCTAGTTGGTTGACCGACAAGTAATATTTTAGGACTTTCATTCAACTCTCTACTTAAAATAAGTTTTTGTTGATTACCTCCAGAAAAATTAGAGGTCATTAAATGTGGCGATCTTGGTCTTACGTCATATTCTTCCATTAACTTTTTTGAATAATCTAAAATTTTATGCTCTTTCATTATTGAGGATTTTGAATAAGGTTCTTGATCATGATAACCAAAAATTAAATTTTCATATGCTTTAAAATCATTAACCAGTCCCATTCTTTGACGGTCCTCAGGAATATGAGCTAGGCCTTTTTCTTTCAATTCTCTGGGATTAAGATGTTCTACGCTATCAGAGATTTTTTTTCCATTTAAAAAAATTTCACCTGACTCAACTTTTCTTATACCTGACAAAGCTTCAAGTAACTCAGTTTGACCATTACCTGTAACACCAGCTAAACCTAAAATTTCTCCTGCGTGTATTTCTAGACTTACATTCTTTACTCTTGTAACATCAAGATCGTCTTTAACTGTTAAATTTTCAACCTTAAAAGCAACATCGCCTCTTTGTGTTTTTGATTTATTAATTCTTAAAAGGACACTTCTTCCAACCATCATTTCTGCAAGCTTTTCTCTATTTGTATGATCAGTCTTAGTATGTCCCACTACCTCACCTTGGCGCATAACTGAAACTTCACTAGTTAAATCCATTATTTCGTTTAATTTGTGAGTAATTAATACGATAGTTTTTCCTTCTTCTTTCAGTGAACGAAGAATTTTAAATAATTCATCAACTTCTTGTGGCGTTAAAACACCTGTAGGCTCATCTAGAATAAATACTTCCGCACCACGGTATAGTGATTTTAAAATTTCAACTCTTTGACGGAACCCTACAGATAAATCAGAAATAATAGAATTAAGATCAACATTTAAACTATATGTTTTACAAAGATTATTCAGATCTGTTTTTGCTTTTTCTAACTTTTTACCAAAAATTACTTCACCCTCAAAACCAAGAACTATATTTTCTAGAACTGTAAAATTCTCTACAAGCATAAAATGCTGATGCACCATACCAATGCCATGTTCTATTGAGTCTTTGGGTGATTTAAGTTTAATTTCTTTTTCGTTTACTTTAATTGTTCCTGAGTCTGCTTGATAGAGACCATAAACAATGCTCATTAAGGTAGATTTTCCCGCTCCATTTTCACCAATGATACCGTGAATAGTTCCTTTATTAATTGTCAGATTAATATTTTTATTAGCCTGAACATGGCCAAAAGATTTATTGATATTATGAAGTTGTAAGATAGGTGAGACCATATAAAACTATGTTTTAAAGTTTGGTCTCACCAAATATATTTATTTTTACTCTTGTGACCAGTCTGCAACAGCCATTGCTCCACTTGCAATTTCTGCAGCAGCAGCCTCAACAGCAGCGGCCATTTCGTCAGTTACCATACCATCATCAGTAGCATAACCTACACCGCCTTCTGCAAGACCTAGAACAACTATAGCTGACTCAAAAGTACCAGCAGCTGTTTTTTCGGCTTGTTCAAAGATTGTTAAATCTAAACGCTTTAGCATTGAAGTTAACATATTGCCTGGATGCATCCAGTTTTGGTTTGTATCAACACCAATACCCATAATGCCTGCATCTGCAGCAGCCTGAAGAACACCAATTCCAGTTCCACCAGCGGCTTGATAAACAACATCAGCACCACCATCAATTTGAGCTTTTGTTAACTCAGCCCCTTTAGTTGGGTTATTCCATGCTTCAGGAGTTGTTCCAGTCATATTAGCTATAACTGTTATATCAGGATTAACATATTGTGCTCCTTGCTCGTAACCACCTTGGAATTTTCTAATTAAAGGAATATCCATTCCTCCAACAAATCCAATTGTTCCACTTTCAGAAGCCATGGCAGCGATCATACCAACAAGAAAAGATCCTTCATGCTCCTTATAACATGCTTGATAAATATTTGCTGCTGGATCATCTAACCAACACACATCAACTGCAACAAAGTTTACATCAGGATATTGTGGGGCAACTGCAGCAACTGCATCTGCCTGAGCAAATCCCATTGCAACAATAAGTGTAGCACCTCTATCAGCAACTTTTCTCATACCTTGTTCAATTTGAGTATTGTTAGCGGCTTCGAACTCAACCATATCCCAGCCCAATTCATTTTTTACTCTTTCAGCAGTTCTAAATGCTAATTCGTTAAAAGATTTGTCAAATTTTCCTCCAGAATCGTAAATTACACCAATTTTATTAGCAAAAAGATTTGATGAAAATACAAGTGCGAAAGAAACAACAAAAATATTTAAAATTTTTTTCATAGTGAATATCTCCTCATTATTTCCGTAAAATATAATTATTAGATATCATCTTTATCTCAAAAAAAAATTACTAAATTAAATTAATATTTTATATCGTGGATAAATGATCTAAGTGCCCATATATCTATCACCTGCATCACCAAGCCCAGGGACAATGAACTTATTTTTGTCTAGTTTTGCATCTATCTGGCAAGTAAAGATATGAAGAGAACGGTGGCTTTTTTGAACATTTTTAATGCCTTCAGGAGCAGCTAGTAAAGAAATAAGTGACACATCTTTGATATTAACACCCTTATTTTTAATTAAGTTTATTGCAGCTATTGATGAATTTCCTGTTGCAAGCATTGGATCAAGAACAAGAACCTTTTTATTTTTTGTTTTTGGAAGTTTAAATAAATATTCTACAGGCTCATATGTTTGCTCGTCGCGATATAGTCCAATATGCCCTTTTTCTGAGTCAGGCAGAAACTTTACAAAACCTTCTAATAATCCAAGTCCAGCCCTTAGAATTGGTACAAGAATAACTTGTTGAGCGAGAATTTTCCCAGTTGTTTTCGTAAGTGGTGTTTGAACAGTAACTTTTTTATATTTTAAATATTTTAATACTTCTGCCGCTATTAAATAACTTGCTTCATTCATTGTTTGACGAAATAAAGAATTAGTAGTTTTTTTATTTCTCAGAATTGTCATCTTATATTCTAAAAAAGGTGATTTAATTGATGTAATCATAAATATATTACATATATACAATTGATCATAAGAGCAATGCGGATATTTTTATTTATTACATTATCGCTATTAGTTTGGGGATGTTCTACAGTTGAAGTTACTAAAGAGGTAATTAAAGTAACTAATACAATCACAGATCAAGTCAAAGAAGCTATTCCAAAAAAAGAAAATAAAGAAGAAGAGAAAATTAATAAAATAATTGAAGAAATAGAAATAGAAGAAGAAATTGAAATTTTAGAGGAAAAAAAAGAAATAGAAAAAAATATAATCAAAAATCAACAGAAATTAGCAGATATTAATTTTATTGGCAAAACTGAAGAATTTATTATTAACCTATTAGGTGAAGCCAATCTCTCAAGAATAGACGGTTCCGTATTCACCCTAAGATATGATGGTGAAAAATGTAGGTTGTTTTTATTTTTTAACCAAGAAGTAGTAAATAAAAGAGTTGAGTATTTTGAGTTTAGAAATGATAAAGCAAATCTTTTAAACTCAAGGACTCAACTGAAGCATTGCTATAAGGAATTTAATTTACTAAATTAAATTTAGTCTATCTCAATTAATAAATCTTTTGTCTCAACATTTTCACCAGAACTAATATAGATTTTTTTTATAGTGCCGCTTTTTTCTACATTAATTGTTGTTTCCATTTTCATAGCCTCAATAACCAAAACTCTATCTCCTTTAATTACTTTATCACCCTCTTTGACAAATATTTTTGCAACCTGACCAGGAAGAGGTGAACCGAGATGACTTATGTTTCCTTCCTCTGATTTAATTTTTTTGGCAACGTTTTTTGAAAATTCTTTGTTTACAACCTCAATAGTTCTTGGCTGACCATTGAGTTCAAAAAATACAGAGCTTGAACCATTAGCGTTAGGCTTACCTTTTGCTAAATAACGAACTATAAGATTTTTTCCCCTGTCTATTGGAAGTGAATATTCTTTATCTGGAATTGGGCCATAAAAAAATAACTCGGTTGATAAAATAGAGGTATCGCCATAAGTTTGACGATGGTTTATAAAGTCCTCAAATACTTTTGGGTACATTAAATAAGATGCTAGTTGTTGATTGGATATTTTATCTTCATATTTTGTTTCTAAATTCTCTTTTTCCTTATCCAAGTTAACACTTTTTAGAAAAGATCCTGCTCTTTTACTCAGCGGTTTCTTATTTCCTAATATTTTTTTTTGCAATTTATCTGGAAAACCACCCATAGGTATCCCGATTTCTCCTTTAAAAAACTCCACAACTGATGAAGGAAAAGAAATTTCTTTATTTGGATCTAAAACATCATCTGGGCTAAGATCATTTGTAATCATATAAAGTGCCATATCACCTACAACTTTTGAGGAAGGTGTAACCTTGATTATATCTCCAAACATTTTATTTACTTCAGCATACATATTGGCAACAAGACCCCATTTATCTGTTGTGATACCTAATGATCGAGCTTGTTCTTTTAAGTTTGTAAATTGTCCTCCTGGCATTTGATGTAAATACACGTCTGAGCTTCCACCTTTAAAATCAGTCTCAAACGCTTTATAATTATATCTAACCTGTTCCCAGTATAAAGATGCTTCTCTTATACTAGCTTCATCGAGTCTTGGATCCTCATAGTTTTGCTTCATTATTGAAACAACAGAACCTAGCGCAGGCTGAGAGGTTAAACCACTCATCGAGTCCATTGCTAAATCAACAATGTCTATACCTTCTTCAATTGCCGTCAGGACAGTGGCCGATGAAGTGCCCGACGTGTCATGTGTATGATAATGAATAGGCAGAGAAATTTCATTTCTTAATTCTTTTATTAAAAGTTTAATAGCTGATGGCTTACATAAACCCGCCATATCTTTAATGGCAATGATATGAGATCCTGCTTTTTCTAATTCTTTAGCGAGTTCAATATAATATTTTAACGTATATTTATTTTCTTTAGGATTAGTTACATCATTAGTATAACAAATTGTTCCTTCACAAATTTTATTTTGTAATCGAACTTCCTCAATTGAAACTTTCATATTATCAATTAAGTTCAATGAATCAAAAACTCTAAATACATCAATACCTGCTTGTGCAGCTTCTTTCACAAAAAACCTTACAACATTGTCAGGATAATTTTTATACCCAACAGCATTAGATCCTCGCAAAAGCATTTGTTTTAAAATGTTTGGTGCTTTATGATTTATTTTTGCTAATCTATCCCATGGATCTTCTTTCAGAAATCTCATCGAGGTATCAAAAGTTGCACCACCCCAACACTCAATAGAGAACAAACCGGATAGATTGTTACTATAAAATTCCGCGATATTCACAAGATCATCAGTCCTCATTCTTGTTGCAAGTAGTGACTGGTGAGCATCACGCATGGTTGTGTCTGTAATCAAAGTATAATTTTTTTCTCTTATTTTTTTACTAAATTTTTCAGGCCCATATTTTTTTAATTCTTCTACATAATTGGTTGCACTATTATTTTTTTCAAAAGAAGGAATAACTGCATTAATTAAATTAAAATCTTTTGTTCTTCCTTTTATGTCCGGATGTCCGTTGACAACAATATCACCTAAATAAGAAATAATTTTTGATGCACGGTCTTTTTTAGGTTTAAAATTGTATAGATTCTTATTAGTATCAACAAAATTTGTATTGTATTTACCAGACTTAAAATCATCATTATTTATAAGTGATTCAAGAAAAACAAGGTTTGTTTTAACACCCCTTATTCGAAACTCACGAAGAGCTCTATCCATTCTTCTAATACAGTCATCGGTTGATTGTGCCCAAGTTGTCACTTTTACAAGTAAAGAATCATAATAAGGTGTAATGATTGATCCTGAAGCTGCCGTTGCACCATCTAATCTTACGCCAAAACCAGAAGCAGATCGGTAAGTCATTATCTTACCGTAATCAGGCATAAAATTATTTAGCGGATCTTCTGTAGTGACACGGCACTGAATCGCATAACCATCTAACTTAATGTTCTCTTGATTTGGCAAAGCTGGATCCTCACCAATTTTTGCACCTTCAGCAATTCTTATTTGCGCTTTAACAATATCAATACCTGTTACTTCCTCTGTTACAGTATGCTCTACTTGAATTCTTGGATTTACTTCAATAAAATAATGTTGATTGCTTTTTTTATCATACAAAAATTCAACAGTTCCAGCCCCACAATAATTTACATGCTTTGCAATTTTAACTGCTGACCCACAGATACTTTCTCTGGAAGTTTCTTCTAAAAAATGTGCGGGCGCTCTTTCAATAATTTTTTGGTGACGTCTTTGAAGAGAACAATCTCTTTCAAACAAGTGAATGATATTGCCGTATTTATCACCTAATATTTGAACCTCAATGTGTGCCGCATCTTCTAGAAATTTTTCAATAAAAACTTCATCTTTACCAAATGCTTTTTTAGACTCACTCTGTGCAAGTTCTATTTGTTCCGATAACTCATCAGGAGAACGAACAACTCTCATTCCTCTTCCTCCTCCACCCCAGCTCGCTTTTACAATAACAGGGTAACCAATTTTATTTACATCATCGTGAATAGTTTTCTTATTTTCTTCATTTACTTTTACTGAAGGAATGGTGTTAACTCCGGCCTCATCTGCAACTTCTTTTGCTGAAGTCTTGTTCCCAAGTCTATTAAGTATTTCTTTAGTAGGCCCAATAAATATAATATTATTTTTTTCACACTGATCAGCTAAATCAGGATTTTCTGATAAGAAGCCATATCCTGGATGAATAGCATCAACGCCCGATTTCTTTGCAATATCAATAATTGAATTAATATCGAGATATGCTTGAATAGGTCCTTTGCCCTCACCAACAAGATAGCTTTCGTCTGTTTTAAATCGATGAAGAGCAAACCTATCTTCTTTAGAATAAATAGCGGCGGTTTTAATACCAGACTCTTCTGCAGCTCTAAAAATTCTAATAGCTATCTCACTTCTGTTTGCTGCTAAAATTTTGTTAATTTTATTCATCTAGTCACCTCTAAAAATACTAATTTAGTATTTTGCGAAGACGCATTTATATCCTCCTTGACAAATTAGCAAGGGAACTAGGGAATTTAGCCATTTTCTATGGTTTAAACATAACGCCTAATTGCTAAAAAAGAAAATTATTGTGTTTTTTGCATGCGCAAATATGTCTCTTTATCAAGTTTACATTTTTATATTATTAGATCAACATGAATTTAATGAATGAAAATATTGTACCATATCAAAGTAGTTCAAAAACTGTCTTTTTGATCTTAGGCCTTATATTACTGGGGTGGGGTGCTCTATTTTCAATATTTCTTATTTCACAAGGAGCTTGGCCAGTATCAATCTTTCTTGGACTGGAGTATATTCTTATTGTTTACCTCATCCGTTTTTACTTCAAAGAAAATAATATTAAAGATCAAGTTAAAATTGATGAGAATGAATTATTAATTAATAAGTTTAAAGGAGAGAAACTTTTTCACTCTTCAAAATATAATACATATTGGTCGCGAATTTTTTTTACAAGATTTAAAAATCAATCAAAACTTCTAATTAGAGAGTCTAACAAAGAAACCGAGATTGCTTCCTTTTTGCACGCAGATATAAAAGAAACTTTGTATGAGAAAATAAAAAAAAATATTAGTTCTTATTCTTAATTAGAAAATAATAAATCATTCATTGAATAAAAACCTGATTTTTTCTTGCTAAGAAATATAGCCGCATCAATAGCCCCCTTAACAAAGATTGATCTGTTGTTTGCTTTATGTACTAAATCGACCCTATCATTTTCACCAATAAAGCTAACAGTATGTTCTCCAGCAATCTCCCCACCTCTTGTTACTGAAAAACCAATATCTCCTTTTTTTCTATTGGTTAACTTTTTTGTCCGGTCTAAAACTTTTGATTTGTTCAATGAAATTTTTCTTCCTTCTGCTGCATATTCACCAAGTGATAAAGCAGTACCAGACGGCGCATCCATTTTATGTTTATGATGCGTTTCTGCAATTTCGATGTCATAATCTGTATCATTTAAAGCGCGTGCAGTTTGTTGAACTAAATTAAAAAGTAAATTTACACCAAGACTCATATTTGAAGACATAAGAATTGGGATTTTTTTAGCATAACTTTTCACTTTCTTTTTTTCAGACTCAGTCATTCCAGTTGTGCCAATAATAACAGCTGTTTTATTCTGGGATGCTATTTTAACATTCTCTAAAGTAGATTGTGGTGTAGTAAAATCTATTACAACGTTTGCTGTCTTAATTGAATTAATTGGATTAGAGTCAATTATTTTATTTGAATCAATATCAGAAACGTTTTTAAATTGCTTATTTATGTCTTTGTGTTTTTTATGTTCAAAACCACCAACAAACTCTAACTTATTGTTTTTAACAATCTGTTTAGATAATTCTTGACCCATTCGGCCCAGACAGCCTGCAACTGCAATTTTAATTTTAGCCATAAAATGCTTATACTTTGGGTGAGCTTGATTGAAAAGAAATTAAGTTAAATCTTCCCAAACTTCTTTTAACTTAGAAAAGAAACTTTGAGATTTTGGGCTGTGTTTTTTTGAGGTGCCACCTTCTTTTTCAAATTCTTGCAATATTGCTTTTTGCTTACTATTTAAATTAACTGGGATTTCAACGTTTGCCTCAACGTACATATCTCCTCTTCTTGTCTGACGAAGAATACTCATGCCCTTACCCTTTAAACGAAACTGAGTTTCAGATTGAGTGCCCGCTGGAATATTCAATCTGGCTTTTTTTCCTTCAATAGTCGGAACTTCTACATCACCACCGAGGATTGCTGTAGTAATTGAAATAGGTATTTGACAAAAAATATTTTCTTCTTCTCTCTCAAATAGTTTATCTTTTTGTACTTCTACAAAAATATATAAATCACCATTACCCGCTCCTCTTTGTCCAGGCTCACCCTCACCCGATATACGAATTCTAGTACCTGTATCAACGCCAGCAGGAATTGTCACAGAAATAGTTTTTTGTTTTTTAACTTGTCCAGTACCACTACATTTCAAACATGGGTTTTTTATCGAAGAACCTTCACCTCCACATGTCGGGCAAGGTCGCTCGATAGAAAAAAAACCTTGTGTAGATCTGACCTTTCCCTGACCACCACATGTTGAACATGTACTAGGTCCAGATTTATCAGCACTTCCAGTTGCAGAACACAAATCGCAACCATCATAACTTGGGATTCTTATTTGAGACTTCTTGCCATTAAATGCTTCTTGAAGAGAAACTGACATATTGTAACGAAGATCATTTCCTCTTTGTGGACCTCGCTGTCTTGATTGACCACCAAAACCACCGCCAAAAAATTCTTCAAATATATCAGAGAAACCTCCACCAAAATCTCCAAAGCCTTGACCGCCGCCGCCTTGACGAAAAGCATCATGACCGTATTGATCATAAGCAGATCTTTTCTCAGAGTCTTTTAAAACTTCGTATGCCGCTGATACTTCTTTAAATTTGCGTTCAGATTCTTTATCATCTTTGTTTCTGTCCGGATGATATTTCATCGCAAGCTTACGATAAGATTTTTTTATTTCATCATCGCTGGCATTTTTTTGAACACCAAGTATTTCGTAAAAATCTTTATCAGCCATTTACGCCCCTTTAAAAGGTATATTAATTAAGGTTAGTCTTTTTTGTCTTCGTCTACTTCTTCGAATTCTGCATCAACTACCTTTTCATCTTTTTTATCAGAAGATGGCTCATCACCAGAAGGGTCAGGTTGAGGAGCTCCAGCTTGGGGATCCTGTTTGTATATTGCTTCACCTAACTTCATTGAAGACTGAACTAAAGCCTCAGTTTTTGTTTTGATTGCCTCCATGTCATCACTGTCTTTAACTTTTTTAAGTTCTTCAATATCAGCAGCAATTTTATTCTTATCTTCTTCGGGAACCTTGTCACCATGTTCTTTTAAGTTTTTCTCTGTTTCGTTTATTAAACTGTCAGCTTGATTTTTAGTATCTACGGCCTCTCTTTTTTTCTTATCTTCTTCAGCATTTTCTTCCGCTTCTTTAACCATTCTTTCAATCTCATCATCCGACAAACCTCCAGAAGCTTGGATACGGATTTGTTGCTCTTTTCCAGTAGATTTATCTTTTGCTGACACATTAACAATACCGTTTGCATCGATATCAAATGTAACTTCAATTTGAGGCATGCCTCTTGCTGCAGGAGGAATACCTACTAAGTCGAACTGGCCTAATAGTTTATTATCAGCTGCCATTTCTCTTTCACCTTGAAAAACTCGAATTGTTACGGCGCTTTGATTGTCTTCAGCTGTTGAGAAAACTTGACTTTTCTTTGTTGGGATTGTTGTATTTTTATCAATTAAACGAGTGAATACCCCACCCAATGTTTCAATACCAAGAGATAAAGGTGTAACATCTAAAAGTAACACATCTTTAACATCTCCCTGTAAGACACCACCTTGTATAGCTGCGCCAGAAGCAACAACTTCATCGGGATTAACACCTTTGTTAGGATCTTTACCAAAAAAGTTTTTAACTAATTCTGTTACTTTAGGCATTCTAGTCATACCACCAACAAGAATGACGTCATCGATATCTGCTGCTTGCAAACCAGCATCTTTAAGAGCTTGTTCGCAAGGTTTTAAACTTTGACTTAAGAGATCGCCTACAATTGCCTCAAGTTTTGCCCTTGATAATTTTATAGTTAAATGTTTTGGGCCAGTTTGGTCTGCAGTAATAAATGGAAGGTTCACTTCTGTCTCGGTTGAGCTTGATAGCTCAATTTTAGCTTTTTCTGCAGCTTCTTTTAGTCTTTGAAGGGCAAGTTTATCTGATCTAAGATCTACGCCATTATCTTTTTTAAATTCATCAGCTAAATAATCAATTATTTGTAAATCAAAATCCTCTCCACCTAAATGTGTATCACCATTTGTAGATTTAACTTCAAATACCCCATCTCCGATTTCTAAAATTGAAATATCAAAAGTACCACCACCTAAATCATAAACAGCAACAGTTCCTGTTTTTTTCTTATCAAGCCCATAAGCAAGTGCTGCTGCTGTTGGCTCGTTAATAATTCTAAGAACTTCTAAGCCAGCAATTTTACCTGCGTCTTTTGTTGCCTGTCTTTGTGCATCATTAAAATAAGCTGGAACTGTAATAACTGCTTGTGTAACAGTCTCTCCTAGATAGCTCTCAGCAGTTTCTTTCATTTTTTGTAAAACAAAAGCACTAATTTGACTAGGGCTATATTTATCACTTCGCGCCTCTACCCAGGCATCACCATTATCACCTTTGACTATTTTATAAGGAACGAGGCCGCTATCATCTTTTACTATTTTATCTTGAAAATTTCTTCCAATTAATCTTTTTATGGCAAAAAGAGTATTTTCTGGATTTGTAACAGCTTGTCTTTTAGCTGATTGGCCTACGAGTTTTTCTTTTGATTCTGTGAATGCTACCATTGAGGGGGTTGTTCTAGCACCTTCTGAATTTTCAATAACTTTTGCTTCTTTTCCGTCCATTACTGCAACACATGAATTTGTGGTGCCTAGATCTATTCCAATAACTTTTGCCATAATAATGTCGTCCTATTTTGATTAATTTTTTTGCCTTTTACGAGCTATAAAGAATATGGTATGAAACTTTAAAAATACAAGAAGTTAGCCTAAATATTTGTTTTTATAATTTTTTCTTAGTTTTTGCTGTCTTTTTCAACCACTTCATCATTGGTTTTTGGATTCTTCTCATCTTCTTTTTCATTCACTTTTTGTGATTTTTTTGACACTCCAACCATTGCGGGTCTAAGCAATCTATCATGCATCATATATCCCGTTTGAATTACTTGAACAACGACACCTTCATCAAGATCATTATTTTCAATTTCCATCATTGCCTGATGAAGATTTGGATCAAATTTTTTATTAAGTGAGTCAATCTTTGTGATACCATTTTTTTCTAGAGCCATTGAAAGTTCTTTTTTAACCATCAAAAGTCCTTGAATTAAGTTTTTAATTGATTGTGGGTGCTCTTCTTCTTGGTTGATTGCTGACAAAGCTCTTTCTAAATTATCGCCAGGAGATAATATATCTCTCGCAAAATTAACACTACCATATTTTATTGAGTCAACTTTTTCTCTATCAAATCTTTTGCGAAGGTTTTCCATTTCAGCCAAAACTCTAATTTTTTCTTCTTTTAATTTCTTTATTTCTTCCTTTAGAATATCTTCTTCTGTTTCTTCATTATCTTCTGTTTGTTCCTCTAGATATTCTTCATTATACTCATTTTTGTTTTGGTTGGTTTTATCTAAATTTTCTTCCCCAACACCATTTGTAAATTCAGATTCATTGTCGTTATTGACTTCTTTTTCATTTTTTTCTTTATTGTTTTCCATTATTTAACAACCTTTCCAATTATTTTTGATGTATAATCAACTAAAGGAACAATCTTAGAATAATTTAACCTTGTTGGGCCAACTACCCCAATTGCGCCTACAATTTCTTGCTGCTTATTTTTATATGGGGCCATTACCATAGAAAGACCAGAGTGTTTAAACAAAAAATTTTGTGAACCAATAAAGATTTGAACTCCTTTTGCATTACCAGCGTTTTCAAGAATATCTATGAAGGTCGTTTTTTTTTCTATTTCATCAAAAAGCTCTCTTATTTGATCCAAATCATTAGAAATAATTTCATCTTCTAAAAGTTTAGATTGCCCATGTAAGAAAATATAAGGATTGTTTAATTTTGGATCTATTTCAACAATACCTTTTTTTATCAGCTTATTAGAAATTACTTCTAAACTTGTTTTTGAACAAGAAATATCGTCTTGAATAACTTTTTTTATTTGATTTATGTTTTTGTTTTTAAATTTATCACTTAAATAATTTGATGTTTGAAGAAGCTCTGAATTTGTAAATTTTCCTGCGTCATCTATAATTCTATTTTCTACTTCACCATTTTCATAAGCTAAGATTGACATAATCTGAGACTGATTAAGCCTAATAAACTCAAGGTGTTTCAAGTTTTTTTGATACTTTGGAGCAATTACTATTCCAGCATAATTTGATAAACCCGAAATTGCCTTTGATGCCTCGTCTAAGACTTCTTGATAGGATTTACTTTTTGAAGAACTCAGTTGTTCAATATTGGCTTTTTCTGATTTAGAAATTCTCCCAAACTCTAATAATCCATCTACAAAAAACCTCATTCCTTTGTCCGTTGGAACTCTACCAGCAGAGGTATGAGGAGAAAATAACAAACCTTCTTTTTGAAGATTTGATAGAATATTTCTCACAGATGCTGAAGAAATATCTAAGCCGGCTCTTTTCAAAACTGTCTCTGACCCCGATGGAGATCCTGTTTCTAAATAACTTTCTACAACTGTTTTAAAAATTTGCTTTGTACGATCTGTTAGCTCCAAATACAAATTGTTCTTCATATGCAATATATTGGTGTATTAATAATAAAATTCAATTATTAGATATAATAAATGAGAAAAGATAGAAATTTTAACCAGTTAAGAGACATAACATTTGAAACAAATATTAATATTCACGCAGAAGGTTCATGTATTGTAAAGTTTGGCAATACACATGTTATGTGTACAGCATCAATTGATGAAAAAACCCCTCCTTGGCTTAGAAATTCTGGTAAAGGTTGGGTTACAGCAGAATATGGAATGTTACCGAGATCCACAAATACTCGAATTGATAGAGAGGCGGCAAAAGGTAAGCAAAGTGGAAGAACTCAGGAAATACAAAGGTTGATTGGAAGAAGTCTCAGGTCTGTTATTGATTTAGAAAAACTCGGTGAACGTCAAATAAAAATTGATTGCGATGTACTACAAGCAGATGGGGGGACAAGAACAGCATCTATTAGTGGGGGTTTCGTTGCTTTATATCTAGCAATTGAAAAGTTGAAAAAAAATTATAACATACAACAAAAAATTATTAAAAATTATGTTGCCGCTATTTCTGTTGGGATTGTTGACAACAAACCTTGTTTAGATCTAGATTATGAAGAGGATTCTGCTGCACAAGTTGATGCGAATTTTGTTATTTGTGATAATGAAAAATTATCAGAAATACAAGTTACGGGTGAAGAGTTTTTCTTTAGCGCAGATCAATATCTAGAACTATATAAACTAGCACAAATTGGTGTTAATCAAATCATATCTAAACAAAAATTTATTATAGGACAAAATTGAAAGATATTTTATTTTTCTCACATAATCAAAAAAAAATAATTGAAGTAAAAAAAATATTTCAACACAATAAAATAAAAATTCACAACCTGAACTCTTTTAGTAAGGTTAAAGATCCTAATGAAAATGGAAAATCATTTTCGTCAAATGCTAAAATTAAATCAATGTATGGTTACAAAATATTTAATTTACCTTGTTTTGCAGATGACTCTGGATTTTGTGTTGATGCCTTAAACAATAAACCAGGGATAAAATCTAAAAGATTTTTAGAAAAATTTTCAAACAGAAAGGATGCTTTTGACTATATTATTTCAAAAGTAATTAAGAGTAAAAATAATAAAGCTTTTTTTACTACAGCCATATCTTTAACACTAAAAGAAAATCATCATATTATTTTTTTGGGAAGAATAGATGGGAAAATTTCTTTAAAACCAAAAGGTGTAAATGGCTTTGGATATGATCCTATTTTTATACCTGAAAATCATAACAAAACCTTTGCACAAATGAATATTGAAGAAAAAAACAAAATTAGCCATAGAAAAATAGCAGTAAATAAACTGAAATCATTTCTGTTTTGATATTATTTTTACATCTCCATTTTTAATTTGTAAAATTTGCAGATCTCTCTCAATTCTGTTTTTAAAAAAATAAAAATTACCATCAATCCCAGCAAATTTAATTTTGCCGGATTGAATTGTTTGATAAAAAGTTAATGGGGTGTAATTATTATTAACCATATAATCAATTAGTCCAACAAGATCATAAGGTAAGGTTGAAGTCCTCAACAATCTTTCTTTGTATAATTCTTGATAATCATTGTTTAACTGCTCCCTTTTAATATATTCAATACCTGGATAAATTGATCCATTTAAACTTGGCTCATCATAAAATACCTTATCGTCCCAAGCTCCTGTACCCACAAACCTTACAATATTTGGATCAATATCATAATATGGTAGAAGTGGTGCAACCTGAAGTAATCTTAATCCATAATCAGCAATTATAACATGTGTGAAATTAAGATCGTTTGTAGTTTGGAATCTCTCAAGTTTAATTAGTCTTTGTTTTGATTCTTCATCCTTTTTGTTAGCTAGAATTCGTTTCTGTCTATTAAGTTCATATTTTCTTAACTCATATTTACCAAGTTCTTTAATGGCTTCCGGAGCATTGGACAAATCTTCATTATATGAGGCTCTATTGACGATTATGGAAGTGCTTTGATCTGCTATATTATCAATAATTGAATTTATTCCAAAACCATATTCGTTTTCCGGATAAAGAAGTGCTATTTTAGAATTATTAGGAAAGTGATTAAAGACAGCTTTTAGCTCATTTTCAGGGAAAAAATTAATTAAAAATACACAATTTTTTGCTAATTCTTTATTAGAAGAAAATGAAAAAAAAATTACATCATTAGAGCAAAATTTGTCAAGCAAATTGCTATCTGATGAATTTAACGGTCCTATAAAAATTTTTTGATTCAAATCTTGAGAACTTAAATATTTATCTAGTTGTTGTGAGTCTTCATAAATTTTTATTGAAAAAGAAATATTTTCTATTTTTTTTTGATAAACTACAAGTTCGACTATATTTATAAATTGGTTAACAGTTTCAGGATTGTCTTCCTTGGATAAAATAATCGTAACGTTTTTTTTAAAGCTTTCATTTGAAAAAATAAGAGATTTTTTTTCATTTAATATTTTTTTTACCTCTGTTTTTTCCAGCTTAATTGTTTTATTGTTTTGTAATATATCTTCAGTTTTACTTGTGTTATCTTGAGTAATATTATTTACTGGAGCACATGATTGTAACAATATAAATAAGAATAGAGTTGTTATGGAAAACGGCCTATACATAGTTTCGACACCAATTGGTAATCTTGGAGATATTAGTTCGAGAGCAATAATTACACTGAAAAATTCTGATTTGATTATTTGTGAAAACCCTAAACATTCTCTTAAATTACTATCAAAATTAGAAATAAAAAAGAAATTAATGTCTTTACATGACTATAATGAAGAAATTGTCATTGAAAAAATTAGTGAGAAACTAAAACACAAAAAGATATCATTAATATCAGATGCAGGCTCTCCCTTAGTGTCTGACCCAGGATACAAACTAGTAAGATATTGTATAGAAAATAAATTGTTTGTAACAGTAATTCCCGGAGCTTCTGCTTTAACAAGCGCTCTGCAACTATCCTCAATTCCAATAAATAAATATATATTTCATGGTTTTTTACCTAAGAGCAAAAAGAATATTATTGATTTTGCTAAAATGTTAAAAAGCTCTGAAACGACATCTGTTTTTTTTGTTTCTAGACATAAAATTTTATTGTTTTTACAAATTTTAACAGAAGAAATTCCGCTTAGAAAAATTGCCATTTGTAAAGAATTAACAAAGGTAAATGAATGGGTTTTTGTAGGGTTGTGTAAAAAAGTCCGTGATGAATTTATAGAAAAACCAAAGAACTCTCTTGGAGAGTTTGTGATTGTGGTTGAAGGGGTTAGTGTTGATAACAAAAAAACATCAGCTGAACTTAGTCTTGACACAATTGGTGTAGTTAAGAAATTATTAAAAAAATTTTCTTTGACCGACACCGTTGAAATAGTACATAAAATTGGAAACATTGGAAAACAAAAATTGTATAAAAAAATATTAGATATAAAAAATGAAAAATAAAATAATCTTAGTCTTTTTACTCATAACATCTATTAATCTGCTAGGCTGCTCACCCGCAGGTGTTTTAGGATCTGGTGCGGCAACTGGAATGGTTGTTGCTGAAGGTGATAGAAGTTTGGGCACAGTAGTGGATGACGCAACTATTAAAGTCAATATTGCAGCAAAATTCATTAACTCAAGTGATAATTTATTTGTTGACGTTAACACAACCGTCCTTGAGGGTCGGGTTTTGTTAACAGGTCTTGTAGACAACCAAGAGATCAGAATAGATGCTGTTAGGAGGGTTTGGGAGGTTGAAGGTGTAAATGAGGTTGTAAATGAAATTCAAATTGGAAACAGAGCGGGATTAAAAGAATATGCTCAGGACGTTTGGATAACCGCACAAGTAAAAGGATTGGCAGCAAAAACACTCGGTTTGAGGTCAATTGCTTATAACTTTGAAACAATTCAGGGCAAAGTGTATATTGCCGGTATCACCTCAAGACCACAACAATTAGAGGAATTAATCTCGGTAACAAAAACAGTTAAAGGTGTAGAAGAAATAGTTAACTACGTAATAATAAAAGAATAGTTATATCTTTTTTTGATTTAGTTGTTCTCCACCCAAAATATGAATATGAAAATGTGGAACTTCTTGTTCGCCATGTTTACCAGAGTTTGAAACTAATCTATATCCATCATCTTTAATTCCTAATTTTTCTATAACTAAATTGGTTTTTTTAAAAAAGTCTGAAACTATACTTGTTTCATTTTTACTTACAAAATCAACATAATCTATGCATGGGGTTTTTGGAACACCAAGTACATGGATTTTTGCTGCTGGATTTATATCGTAAAAAAATAAACAGTTTTCATCTTCGTAAACCTTATCACAAGATATTTCACCTCTGATTATTTTAGCAAATATATTATTTTCGTCGTACATTATTTCTTTTAACTAACTCTTTTTGAATATCTTGGTAGCTTATTTTTTTTGAGCTTAATAAAACAAACAAATGATAAATTAGATCTGTAGCTTCTTCTATGGTTCGTTTTTTTGTTCCTTTTAAGTAATCTATAATAAGCTCTGCACTTTCTTCTCCAAATTTTTGTGCAATTTTTTTTTCTCCTTCTTTAAACAGGCTTAAGGTGTAAGATTTTTTTGATTTTGATTTTTTTCTATCCTCAATTATTGAAAATAAATCTAAAAATGGGTCTTTCATCTAAATTCTAATTTCTATGTTTTTTTCTTTTAAGTAATTCTTTACATCCATTATACTAAATTCATTAAAATGAAAGACGGATGCAGCAAGCAAGGCATCAGCTTTGCCAATATGCACGCCTTCATAGAAATGATCCATCAAACCCACACCTCCACTTGCAATTATTGGTATGCTTAATACATCATTTGCGCGAGATAAAATTTCGAGATCAAAACCTGATTTAGTTCCATCTTTATCCATTGAAGTTAATAATATTTCTCCAGCGCCTAAATCTTCAACTTTTTTTAACCATTCTAAAGCATCAATATTTGTGTTTTTTGTTCCTCCATGAGAATGGACTTTCCAAGAATCACTTTCTTTTTTTACATCAACAGCCACCACGATGCACTGACTTCCAAAATATTTAGAAGAGTTTTTTATAATATTGGGGTCATTTATTGCAGCAGAATTTATAGAAACTTTATCAGCTCCTGCTTTTAATAAGTTTTGAATATTTTCAATCGATCTTACACCGCCACCAACCGTTAAGGGTATAAAAACCTCTTCTGCTGTTTTTTCAACCATTCTAAGAATTGTATCTCTGTTCTCCAGTGAGGCACTAATATCTAAAAAACATATTTCATCGGCACCGTTTTCAGAATAAAACTTAGCTTGTTGAACAGGATCTCCGGCATCAACCAAATCTAAAAAATTAATTCCCTTTACTACTCTTCCGTCCTTAACATCAAGGCACGGAATAATTCTTTTTTTAAGCATTTTGATCCAATATTTTTTGAGCTACTTTTAAATCAATATTTCCAACGTAAAAAGACTTACCCACTATAACACCTTCAAGATTATCAGATTTTATATTTCGTAACCGCTCTAAATCTAAATTATTTTTTAATCCGCCCCCGACAATAAGCTTTTTGTTTGTTAAGGAAACATTAGTTGAAATCATTTTTTGATTTAGACCCGTAAGCATTCCATCTTTTTCAATATCGGTAAGCACATAACCTCTTATATTAGACTTGTCATATATTTCAAAAATTTTTTCTGGTGTAAAATCACTTTCCTCAACCCAGCCCTTTATCATTATTTTATTTTTTAGAATATCAAGAGCAACGTATATTTTTTGTTCAAAGTTTTTTGCTAAATTTTTCACTTCTTGGCTATTGCTTACAGCATAAGATCCGATAATTAAAAAATCAGCGCCTAAATCAAAATAATTTCTGGCAATAGTTTCAGATCGTATTCCACCACCAATCTGAATTGGAATTGAAATACTTTCTCTAATTTTTTGAATTGTTTTATTATTTATATTATTTCTTCCAAAAGCGGAGTCAAGATCAACAAGGTGTAATCGCGTACAACCCTGATCTTCGAAAAACTTAGCTTGATCAATTGGATTTTCATTAAAAACAACACTACTGCTGTCCTCTCCTTTGCTCAGTCTTACACATTTATTTTGTTTAAGATCAATTGCTGGAAAAATTTTCACTGCAGATCTTTGTGATAATAATAACCCCTTATTCGCGCTCCATTAATGAAGGCATATGATGGATTTTCACCCCATTTAGCAAAGCCTTTATTTTCAAAAAGTTTAATAGCTGCTGATTGGGTTTCTCTGATATCTAGTTGAATGCTTTTTTTATTATTTTCTTTTGAAATTTCTATTGCTTGATCAATCATGGCTTTTGCTAAACCATAGCCCCTAGCCCAAGGTGCAACAAAATGAGATTGAATTCTAGAAATGTTTTTTTGAGCTTCATTATTGGGTGGGTAAAAAGAGATTTGTGAAGCACCAGCAATTGTTCCGTTTAATCTTCCAACAATTAATATGTTAGATTTAATCAAAACTAATCCGTTCCAATATTTTTTTAGATTTTCAATGGGTGGAATTGTTAACCAACCAAAACCTCCTCCAGCCTTTATTGCCTGCTCAGTAATATTACAAAGATCGGCAAGATCAGTTTCAGAAACTTTAATTAAGCTTTCTACAGCTATATTCATATTTTCTTTAGCTAAACTATTCATATTTTAATAAAACTTTTTATTATATCCAAACCTTGATCAGAACTTTTTTCAGGATGGAACTGAAGGCCATATATATTTTCTTTGTTAACAATAGAAGGAAAATCTATCCCATAATTTGTAATAGCAAGAACATTTTCTTTGTTTTTGCAGTTAAAATAAAAGCTATGAACGAAATAATAATCTGTTTCTCTCGGATTAATTTTGAGGTTTTTTTTCAAAACCCTGATTGAATTCCAGCCCATATGAGGCATTTTGAGTTTTTCAGCGGGAAGCTTTTCTATAGTTCCGTCCACCCAACCCAGTCCTTTGTGATCTCCATTTTCTAGGCTGTTATTTGCAAGGAGCTGCATTCCAACACAAATACCAAAAAATGGTTTCTTTTTAGCAATTACAAAATTATTTAACTCATCTATCATTCCTGGAATGCCCTTAAGTCCATTAATACATGTTTCAAATGCTCCCTGACCAGGAAGCACAATGTGAGTTGAGTTTTTTATTGTTTCGGGTTTACTAGAGATACATACATTGGCGTTAATATTTTCTGTTTTTATTACTCTAGCAAATGATTGTTTTGCAGATAAAATATTTCCAGAACCATAGTCAATTATGGTTATGTTTTTTTTCATTAATTTATAGCATACCTTTTGAAGATGGTATTATGTTTTTTATTCTTTCGTCTACAGTTAGTGCATGTCTAATACTTCTTGCAAATGATTTAAAACATGACTCTATTATGTGGTGGTTGTTATCACCATAGAAATTTTCAATGTGAAGATTACATTTAGATTCATTGCAAAAAGCTCTAAAAAATTCATGGAAAAGCTCTGTGTCCATTTCACCTATTTTTTTAAGACCAAGTTTAACCTTCCAAATAAATTCAGGTCTACCAGAAAAATCAATCACTGTTCGAGATAAACTTTCATCCATAGTTATATAAAAAAAACCATATCTATTAATTCCTCTTTTTTCTCCTATTGCTCTATTAATAGCGTCCGCAAGTACATATGCGGTATCTTCTACAGTATGATGAAAATCAACATGAGTGTCTCCTTTGGCCTTAAGTTTTAAATCAATAAGACTATGGTGGGAAAAGATTTCCAACATATGATCAAAAAACCCTATCCCTGTATAAATTTCATTTTTGCCTGTTCCATCTATATTGATTTCACAAGAGATATTTGTTTCTTTTGTATTTCTGTTTACTTTTGCGGTTCTCATAAAAACGCCTAATATCAGTGATATATAAAATATTCTAGGCAAATCACTTGATTAAAAGAATTAAGTAGCCATTTTTAAATGTGTAAAATAAAAAAAAGTTAAAATGACAACAATTATAGGTATTAGAAAAGATAATTTAGTAGTTATTGCTGGTGATGGTCAGGCTAGTCTTGGCAATACTGTAATGAAGTCAAACGTTAAAAAAATTAGAAGATTGGGTAATGATGGCACAGTAATTTCAGGTTTTGCAGGCTCAACAGCTGATGCATTTGCTTTGTTTGAAAGATTAGAAGGAAAACTAGATCAATACAAGAATCAATTAATGAGAGCTTGTGTTGAGCTAGCTAAGGATTGGAGATCTGACAAATACCTTAGAAAATTAGAGGCGATGATGATTGTTGCGGATAAAGATGTAAGTTTGCTATTATCTGGAACGGGTGATGTTATAGAATCAGATGATGGTATTTTAGCTATTGGATCAGGTGGACCGTTTGCAAACAGTGCTGCAAAAGCTCTTTTGAAAAACACTGAAATGAACGCAAAAGATATAGCTATTGAGTCTTTAAATATTGCCGCTGATATATGTATTTATACCAATCATAACATTATATCAGAAACAATTGAGCTATAATGGAATCTAATTTTAGCCCAAGAGAAACAGTTTCTGAACTAGATAAGTTTATTATCGGTCAAAAAAATGCAAAAAGAGCAGTATCAGTAGCTCTAAGAAATAGGTGGCGAAGAAAACAATTAGATCAATCTCTAAGAGATGAAATAGTTCCTAAAAATATCCTAATGGTTGGACCAACTGGCTGTGGTAAAACCGAAATATCACGTCGTCTTGCAAAATTAGCAGAAGCTCCTTTTGTAAAAGTAGAAGCAACTAAATTTACAGAGGTGGGATATGTAGGAAGAGATGTTGAACAAATTATAAGAGATTTAGTCGAAATTAGCATCAACAGCACAAAAGAAAAAATGGGCAAAGAGGTGAAGGCGAAGGCAGAAAAAAATGCAGAAGAAAAAATTTTAGACATACTAGTCTCTAAAACCTCAAGCGAGTCAACAAGAGATAGTTTTAGACAAAAACTTCGTAGCGGTGAACTAAATGATAAAGAAGTTGAAATTCCTGTTGCAGCAAACTCATCAATGAGTTTACCAACAATGGATATACCGGGTATGCCTGGCTCACAAATGGGGATGATAAACCTTGGTGATATGTTTGGAAAAAACTTTGGTAAGCAAAAAAAAATGAAAAAGATGACAGTCAGTGAATCTCATGATTATCTTCTTCAAGAGGAGACTGAAAAACTATTAGATCAAGATAAAATTAACTCTAGGGCTTTGGAAGATGTTGAACAGAATGGAATAGTGTTCATAGATGAAATTGATAAAATAACCTCTAGAAGTGAAAGAAGTGGGGCTGATGTATCTAGAGAGGGTGTTCAAAGAGATTTATTGCCTCTCATAGAGGGAACTGCGGTATCCACAAAACATGGTGTAGTAAAAACAGATTATATTTTGTTCATTGCTTCTGGTGCCTTTCATTTATCAAAACCATCTGACATGTTACCTGAGCTTCAAGGACGACTTCCTATACGTGTTGAGCTTGAGAGTTTATCAAAAGATGATTTTAAACTTATTCTTACTGAAACACAAAATAGCCTTATTAAACAATATGTTGGCCTTCTTGGTACTGAAAAAGTAGATTTAGAATTTAAAGAAGATGGCATAGACTCAATTGCTTCTTTAGCTACTGAAATAAACCAAAATGTTGAAAATATAGGCGCTAGACGATTACATACAATTATGGAAAAACTTTTAGAAGAAGTGAGTTTTAATGCTTCTGATATTGGCCCGACCACAATAACAATAGATAAAAAATTTGTTGAAACCAACCTGGTTGATTTAATAAAAAGTCAAGATCTCTCTAAATTCATACTTTAAAGATTGATTTTAATATCAACCTTACCTAACGATTGTTTGTGATTAAAAAAATACAGATTGAGTTAAGTTTATTTATTCTTTTACTAATATCAGTTTTATTTACTAACAAGTTTGATCTTTGGGCAAACAGCCTTTTCACAAAAATTAATTATGGCATTGGATCAGTTTATCTTAAAGATTTTTTTATTGGAATAACTGATTTAGGTGACTCGTTGTGGTATTTTTTATTTTTTATTCTTCTCTTCTTTTCTTCTTATTTAATAAAAACTTTAAACATAATAAATGAAGAGAAGTATTTTTATCTAAAAAAATTTAGTATTTTTAGTTTTTCATATTTACTTCTTGTTGGTCTAATTACCCAAATAATTAAGCACCTAGTAGGAAGACCTAGACCAAACCATTCTCAATTAGATGGTAGTTTTGAGTTTAATTTTTTTTCTACTGAGTCGTCTTTCCACTCTTTTCCATCAGGTCATTCCTCAACAATTATAGCAATTACCATAATTACAGCATTGGCCATTCCTAACTTAAGATATTTTTTTTATTTTTTTGGTTTTTTTATAGCATTAAGCAGGGTTGTTGTTGGGGCACATTTTTTAACTGACGTTATTGGGGGGGTGATAATTGCAATTAGTGTTTATAAGGTATTTGATTATTTTATTAAAATTAATTATCCAAACATCTATTGGGGAAGTTTAAAGATTTCACAAATTTCAATGGTAACAAAAGTATTAATAATTTTTTTTATTTTAGCTACATTTGTAACTGCTGGTCCTTCACTAGATCTTTATATAAGTGGTCTTTTTTACTATGGGGATAAACAATTCTTAATTCAAAGTTATTATCCTGTTTCAATATTTTTTAGAAAAATTCTGCTTCCATTTATATTAATATATATTTTTGTTCTTCCTTTGGTTTTGCGATTTTTTCCATTAAAAAAGATTTATTTTGGTTATAGGTTTTCAATATCAGAGATTGTTTATATTTGGGTTTCTGGAGCAATTACAATGTTGCTGGTTGTAAATTTTTTGTTAAAAAACATGTGGGGTAGAGCAAGACCTAATGATGTTTCATATTTTAATGGTTTTCAAGATTTTAATCCGTGGTATAAAATTAGTGATGCATGTTCCTCAAATTGCTCGTTTGTGTCTGGTGATTCTTCTGTTGGGTTCTTACTAATTGTCTTTTATTTTATAACAAAGAAAAATGTATATGTTTATTTAGGGTTAATTTTAGGTTCTTTATTGGGTTTTATAAGAATTGCTGCAGGAGGGCATTTTTTTAGCGATATAATTTTTTCTCAAATAGTAGTAACTGTTACAATCTTAGTGTCTTTTGTTTTATATAAAAAATTTTATGACAAATAAAATATTAGGTTTAGCCATCTTTTTACTTATAGTTTTTAAAATTACAGCTATCTATTTCACAGAATTTAGTCTTTATGGTGACGAAGCTCAATACTGGTTGTGGTCACAAACTCTTGACTTAGGATATTATTCCAAACCCCCTTTACTTGCGTGGTTTTTAGGTGGTTATTCTATTTTGTTTGGTGATTCTTTTATTTCTTTAAAAATGTTCCCTATTGTTATTTATTTTTTTATTTCATATGCAATTTATAAACTTTGCTTAAATTTATCATTTGATAAGAAAAAAGCACGGTTATGTGCGTTAAGTTTTTTAATTATTCCTGCGGCTAGTCTATCTTCTTTTTTAATATCAACAGATTTATTGCTTTTATTATTTTGGGGAATATCAATGGTGCTACTTTTAAAAGTAGTAAAAACTAACCTTACTATAAATTTTTTTTTATTAGGTTTGTTTTTGGGCCTAGGATTTCTTGCAAAATATGCTGCTATTTATTTTTTATTAAGTCTTTTACTATTATTGTTTTTAGACAAAACAAGTTTCAAAAGTTTTAAAAACAACCCTGTGGGTGTTTTGGTTTTTTTATTGTCTTTTATTGTGGTCTTGTTGCCTAATATTTTTTGGAACTTTAATAATGGGTGGATAACCTTTTCTCACACATCTGATAATGCAAATTTACAAAACTTAAACCTAAACTTTTATGAACCAATAAAATTTTTAGGGTCACAGATATTAATGGTGGGGCCTTTGTTGTTTGTTTTTGTTATTTTTTTTCTCAAAAATTTTCGTTTGGATTATGAAAATAAGTTTTTATTAATATTTTCTTTACCAATAATCTTAATTGTTTTGGTAGAAAGTTTTCTTGTAAGAGCTAATGCTAACTGGGCTGCTCCAGCTCTAATTTCTATTTTTGTGTTTTTATTTAGATTAGTTAACAGAAGTTCTGTTTTAAAACTAAATTTTATTTTTAATTACCTAATTGCGTTTTTATTATTTTTTTCTATTTTAAATTCGTCAGATAATAAAGTTTTTGACAGAATAACTGGTGTGGGGAAATTTTCTAACACCCTTTCTGATATAATTAAAGAAAAAGATATTGTTGTGTCTGATCGTATTATTTTCTCAAACATTGCATATCAGTTTCGCAACAAACAAAATTTAATTTTAATGCCACACAAAACAGATTCTTCGATTACAAATCATTTTCAAATGAGCTCAGCATTAAACATTGATAGAAAAAATGATTTTTTTCTTCTTGGTGATATAAGTAATATCTCTTACTTATCGAATAAGAAAAAAAGTAAATTAATAAAAGAATTTGATGTTCCGTTTAGCTCAGAACCGTTAAAATTGTATGAGATTAATTTTAAGTAATTTTTTTATTCTTTTGTTTTTTATAAGCAGCCCTCTATATGCTGAGAGTTTTTACAAAAAATTTTCTATAAAAGTTTCTGGGTTAAAAATAGGTGAGCTTGTTTGGGTATTAGAAATTGATAATAATAATTATTCAAACGATATAAGATTAAAAAGTAAAGGGCTTTTATCTGCAATTTATACATTTGAGGGTAATTACTTTTCAAAAGGTATAGTTGCAAACAATAAACTAAAACCTCACACTTATAATCATGTTTGGAAAACAAATAAAACGGAAAAGACTATGAATCTTAGCTTTGAAAATAATACACTTAGTACATTAAATCAAACACCATATGAAAAAGAAAAATTAAGGATTGATGTATTCAATATTAAACAAACCAAAGACCCGCTTAGTTCTTTTCTAGAAATTATAATGGGTGAAGCCAGTTCTTTAGTGGTTGATGGGCGAAGAATATACACCATGAACGCGACGTTTGATAAAGAAGAAAATAAAACTGTTATAAATATTTCAGAATACTCTAATCTATGGGCTGATCACAAAAGAAGTAAGTTTGAACAAATCAGTTTTGAAAAAAAAGATGGAATTTTATTACCAATAGAAATAATTATTCACTTTGATGGAAGGGTTTTTAAGTTAGAAGAAAATTAGTTTTTGTTTTTTCTTAGGTAGACGTAAAAAGCCCCATCTCCTCCATGTTCTATCGAAGCTTGTTCAAACGAAAGAATATATTTGGAAAATTTTTTTGATCTTGCCCATTCAACAAAAGAGGCTCTGATAATACCGTGATATAATTTTGGCTTATTACTTTCTTCAAAGTTTTTTGATTTAAAAAGACCTTTTCCTGTTACAAATAACAAACACCTTTGTCCGCTATTATAACTGTCTATGATGGAATCATTAAACTGCTCTTCTGACTTTAAAAGTGACTTACCGTGAAAGTCTATTTTTTTATCTATATGAAAAGAACCTTTTTTAATCCCCTTTTTTAAATCTATTTTTTCTAGAGAAAACTCGCTGTTTTTTATTGTTGTGCTAACATTTGGGGTTATAACTTCTTGTTTTTTTACTGTATTTTTTTTTCCAGATTTGTAGTTTATTTTAGGATCTTCTTTTTTTATTCTATTATTTTTTTTTATTGGGCTCACACCCTTCATTTGTTTTAAAAAAACATCATTATTGTTATTCATTGTTTAAAAAATTTTTAATCAAGGTTTTTACCCTGTGAGGTGTTTGTTTATACCAAAGACTATTCATCATTTCAAAGCAAACAAGGTATTTGTTGCCTTTTCTCATATTTTTTAAAAGGTTTTTAAATTTAAGGCAGCCTTTTATTCCAAGTTGAAAAATCATTTCAATTAAGAGCTCGGCTTCTTTTTTATTTGAAGTAAAAGGCTTTAATGTTTTGTTAAAGTCATTTATTGCTTTATTAAAATCTCTTTCAAATATTTTTTCAAGCTCTTTTTTATTTGTTTGATTTGTTAGTAAGGTTTTTTCACTTGATAAAATAAAGTGGCCGTAACCAATTGTTAAATATCCTAGCTGATCTTTATAGGGTTTAGAAGAAAAGCCCTCGTTTTGCTTAATTCTTTTTTTTAAACTATAATAACCCAATTTTTTAAGTTGAAATAAGTGTCCACGCTGGTCCGCTTGATTTTTCTGGTTTTTCAAAGACCCAGGTATCTTTGTTTTTAATTATATCTTCCTCATTATCACTTAAAATTTGCTCACTTATAAAATTGACCCCTATTGTTATTTTTCCGTTTTCTACTTTTGCATCATTAATTCCATCTATTACTAATGAATAAAATTGCATGTTTGGGTTGTTTTGACCATCATTAATAGCTGTTTCAAAAGCATTAAAAACATCTTTTGATACAAGGCTTTTTAAAGTATTTTTATCACCTTTGTTAAAAGCTGTAATAATGATTTCAAAAGCCTTTTTGGCGCCCTCTAAAAAAACTTTATGGTCAAAAGAGTTTGTTTTTTTATATACTGCTTCGAGTTTTTGTTCACTATCCTTAAGTTGTGGGGTTGTTCTTTTTTCTGGAAGGGGTTGTTCTTTTGTTTGTTGTTCTTCGTTTGATTTTTTTTGAAACCCTGTTCTTTTACCTAGAACACTTCTTAATCGATAAATTACAAAAGCAGCTATTGCAGCAAAAATTATGATATCGAAAAACTGTAAATCTCCATAAACCATATATTATTATATAATTACTTTTTTGTATTTTAATAGTTATATTTTTTCCAAATAGGTTGTTTTATTTCATCTAGCATTTTATTGTGTAAAGCTATTTCCTTGTCTGAAGCAACAAAACTAACAATGGTTTTGTTTTTATTTGTTTCGTTGCTTTGTTTTTTGTTTTTTTCAACATCTCTTTTAGAGAGGTTCATTGAGAACTGTTTGCCCCCTTTTAACTCCAAATAAACTTCTGCCAACAATCTTGAGTCTAATAAAGCTCCGTGTAATTCTCTCTCTGATAAGTCAACCTTAAACCTTCTACATAAGTAGTCTAGGTTAGCAACTCGTGTATTTAAAACACTTCTTGCCATCGAAACAGTATCAACTACAGGGTTTGAGAGGGTCGGCCTACCCAATAACGATAATTCATTATTAATAAAACCAACATCAAAATCTGCGTTATGTATAATTAGGGGATCATCAGCAATAAAAGCCAAAAACTCTTCGCAATGATCACCAAAAGTGTTTTTATCACTCAAAAACCTTTCTGTTATACCTGTTATCTTTTGTGCGCTTTCAGATATTTTTTTATCAACCCTACAATAAAACTGTAAAGAATTTTTTGTAGCAACGTGATTTATAAGTTCAACACACCCAACTTCTATTACCCTATCGCCTGTTTTATAACTCAGGCCCGTGGTCTCCGTGTCTATTACTACTTCTCTCATTTTATCAAACCCATTAAAGCTTTTTCAGCATTAAAAATAAAGTCTTTTTTTGTTCTGTTGTTAGTAATTATTATATTAGAGCGTTTTCTTCTTTCTTTGTCTGAGGTTTGTAATCTAAATATTTTATTAAGAATTTTAACTGTAAACTTCTTATTTCTTAAAACCCTATTAGTCCTATTTTTTTTTGAAGAAATTACACAAATGACTAAATCAAAATTTTTTTCTAATTTATTTTCAAACATAAGTGGGATGTCAACAAAAATTATTTTTTTTTTCTTTTTTTTGTTTTTTTTAACAAAAACCTCTCTTGAGGCCTGAACCTTTTTGTGAATATACTTTTCTAAAATAATTTTTATTTTCTTATTGTTAAAAATTAATTTTGCTATTTCTTTTTTATCTATTTTATTATGTTTTATGGCTCTGTTTGAAATTTTATTCTTTATAAAATTAAAAAAAGAAGTGTTTTTTTTATTATACATTTCTGAAACAACAACATCTGATTCGTGGACCAAATAACCTAATTTTTTCAAGTGATTAGAAAGCGTGGTTTTTCCCGAACCTATTCCCCCAGTTATACCAACAACCTTAGTCATTTTGTTTTATTATTAAGCTTTTTAATTAAAGCCTCATCAATACTAGGAACAAAACCAAACCATTGTTGAAAACAGGGTATGGCCTGTTGAAGAAGCATTGAAATCCCAAATATTTTTTTGTTTTCTTTAAACTTTTTAAGGAAGTTGGTGTTTTTGGGTTTGTAAACAATGTCACTTATAATGGTGTTTTTGCGAACAAGATTAATTTGTTTATTTGATAATGGGGTGGTGGGTGTTGTGTTTATTATTAAATCTGCTTTTTTTAAATAGGTGTTTATTAAAGAGTATTTTTTAGTAAATTTTTTAACATTATTAATATTTATTACCCTCTTTGAGCGATTAAACACAATTATATTTGTGTACCCTTTTAAGTTAAGACCATAATAAATTGCCTGAGCCGCCCCCCCATAACCCATTATTAATATGTTGGTTTTTTTATCTATTCCTTTATCTTTAATAGACCTTAAGTAGCCCATCCAGTCAGTGTTAATTCCTTTTATTTTTTTTCCAATTGTTACACAGTTAACGGCTCCAATCTTTTCTGCATGAGTGTTTTTATTATTAAGGTGTTTTAAAATATTTTTTTTAAATGGAATTGTAATATTAAAACCGCATGTTTTACCATCTGTTAACTTGTCAATTATTGTTCTGTCAAATTCGTTTTTAGAGACCTCTAAAAAAGTATATTTAGCCTGAATATTATATTTTTTAAACCAGTGGTTGAAAATCAAAGGTGATAGACTGCTAGATGCTTTGTTTCCAATAACAAAAAAATGTTTCATTTTTTACACCTTAGACAAAAAAGATAAAAATGGAAACAGTGGAAAGCCCAAAACATTAAAGAAGTCGCCTTTTATAGATTTTATAATCTGGGGTCCTAACCTTTCTACTTGATAACAACCAACGGAAGATAAAATGTCTTTTCCTGTTTTTTTTAAATAATTATTAATTTGTTTTTGGTCAATTTTTTTTAAATATATTGTTGATGTTTGTTGTGAAGACCAAATCTGTTTTTTTTCATAACAAACAGAAACCCCAGATATAATTTGGTGTTTGTTTCCGGAAAGTTTTTGTAGTTTTTTTTTTGCATCGTTTATATTCTTAGCTTTATTAATTATTTTATCTTTAAAGACAATTATTGTATCAGAACCAACCACCAAACAATCGGGTTGTTTTAAGCTTACACTTAGGGCCTTCGCTTTTGCCAATTGAATTGCAAGATTCCTTTTGTTAATTGTTTTTTTTAACAAATTTTTTTTTACAAGCTCCTCGTCACAAAGTGGGCTTGTTGTAGTAAAATTCAAACCTGCATTTTTTAGAAGGGCGTGTCTTGATTTGCTTTTGCTAGCTAAAATAAATGGTTTGTTTAAAAACATGTGTACAACAAACATAGTTATAAACATAATTATTATTTTTTAAATTTATTATTGAATTAATTAAAAATTATTTTTTTTAATCAACAAGAAATTAAAAGGTTTTGAAAAGAGTTAGAATGCTGTGTTTAAGTATTTATTAAATTTTATTAACATGTTGTTATTTAATTTACGTTATTGGTTTTGTTGAAATTATTGGTTTTTTTTACTTTTATTTGTTTTTAATAATAAAATAATAAGTTTATACAATTTTAATTATTTGTTAATAAATATAAGAAATGTAGGAATTAATATGATTCACCTTACAACTACTAAAACTACTTATTAATATAATAAATATATATTTTGACACTAGGGATCATTTTATGTAATTAAAATTATTCTTTACTTTCCAACCCCCAACCACAACAAAAAACTATGAATTTGCAAGATTTAAAAAATAAACAACCTGAAGAGCTTTTAAAAGAAGCTACTAAACTTGAAATAGAAAATCCCTCATCTCTAAGAAAACAAGATTTAATGTTTGCAATACTTAAACAGATAGCCACTGACGGTGAAATTATAACTGGTTCAGGAGTTATAGAAATAATGCAAGACGGTTTTGGTTTTTTAAGATCATCTGAATCAAATTACTTACCAGGTCCAGATGATATTTATGTATCACCTTCTCAGATAAAAAAATTTAGTTTGAGAACGGGTGATATTGTTGAAGGAGAAATAAGAGCTCCAAAGCAAGGAGAGAGGTATTTTGCTATTACTAAAATTAACAAAATTAATGATGCTAAAACAGACGTAGTTAAACACAGGGTAAATTTTGAGGATTTAACACCACTATATCCTGAATCAAGATTTAAGTTAGAGCAAGAAAAACCTATGCCTGATCAAACTGAACGAATTATAGATATTATAGCTCCTTTAGGTAAAGGACAAAGACAATTAATAGTGGCACAACCATTCACAGGTAAAACAATTATTATGCAAAAAATTGCAAATGCTATTACTGCAAACAACCCAGAAACAAAACTAATTGTCTTATTAATTGATGAAAGACCAGAAGAGGTAACTGATATGAAAAGATCAGTGAAGGGTGAAGTAATAAGCTCGACTTTTGATGAACCCGCTCAAAGACATGTACAGGTTGCAGAAATGGTAATTGAAAAAGCTAAACGATTAGTTGAATACAAACACGACGTTGTTATTCTTTTAGACTCAATAACAAGGCTAGGAAGAGCTTATAATACTGTTGTTCCATCAAGTGGAAAAGTTTTAACAGGGGGTGTTGATGCAAATGCATTACAGAGACCAAAAAGATTTTTTGGTGCAGCAAGAAATGTAGAAAATGGAGGATCTCTTACAATTATTTCAACAGCTCTAATTGATACTGGTAGTAGAATGGATGAAGTAATTTTTGAAGAATTTAAGGGGACGGGTAACAGTGAAATGATGTTAGATAGAAAACTAAGTCAAAAAAGAACATACCCGGCGTTTGACATAGCTAAATCAGGAACAAGAAAAGAAGAATTATTATTGGATAAGGATGAGCTAGGAAAAATTTTCATTTTAAGAAAAATTTTAGCACCAATGGGAACAACCGAAGCAATGGAATTTTTATTAGATAAAATTAAAGATACCAAAACAAACAACGAGTTTTTTCAAAGTATGGGAACCAAAACTAATTAATTTATATAAATTTCTCTATAAAAACACCAATATAAATATACTGTCTTATTGTTTTTTTAATATAGTTAATATCTAAAAATGAAAAAAGATAAGATTTTAAGCTTACAAAGTTTAAGGGGTGTTGCGGCTATCTCAATAGCTTTTTTTCACTTAAACAACAACGGTTACATAAGTTATTTCTTTGAAAACGCTTGGTTAGCGGTAGATTTTTTTTTCGTACTAAGTGGTTTCGTTATTTCACTAAATTATTCAGAAAAAATTTCATCAATAAACACTTTTTATCTTTACCAAAAACAGAGATTTTTAAGGCTTTACCCATTACATTTTTTAATGTTAATGATTTTTTTAGGAATCGAATTTTTAAAACTTTTTGTTGAGATTAGATTTGGTTTGGTTGCTAATAACAGAGCTTTTTTTAATAACAACACTACCGCATTTGTAGCAAATCTGTTTATGGTTCATAACTTGGTTATTCCACAACCCACTTTTAATTATCCTAGTTGGTCCATATCAGCAGAGTTTTTTACATATGCATTTTTTGGTATTTTTATTTTAATAACAAAGAAATCAAAACTATTTTTTTATTTTATTGCTCTTGTTTTAATCTTTATCTTGGGTTACGTTCTGTTTTTTACAGGTTTTGAAAGTGATAATATAACCGGACCTGCTCGATGTGTTTACTCTTTTTTTATAGGAGTATTAACACAGAGATCGTATGTTTTTTTTAATAAATCAAATATAAAAATTCTATCAACACCATCTGTGTTAATGTTTTTAACCATAATTTTTTTAATTACTGTTTTTGGCCATCAAAATAATGGCTTTATTGTTTTTATGCCTTTTGTTTTTGCATTAACTATTTTATTGCTTGTTCTAACAGAGGATAAGGCTTTTATTGTTAGGTTATTAAACAACAAACACTTAGTTTATTTAGGAACCATAAGTTATGGGATATATTTAATTCATGCTTTGGTTTGGTGGTTTTCCAGTATGTTTTTGCGCTTTGTTTTTCAAGTTCCTGTAAGTATAGATTTGGGTGGAAAAGCAACAGCTGTAACTAAAAACATCTTTTTGTCAGACCTAATATCTTTGGTTGGTGTCGTTATTGTTGTTTTTCTTGCACATATTTCACATAAATATTTAGAAAAAAGATTTATTTAAAAGGTTAACTTAAATAAAAAAGCCTAAGACCGCAAAAAAAAATAACTATTTAAAAACATATATTATAAGAAAACCCTAACCAATTGATGATTAAGTTAAGTTTTTTATTGAAATTCTAGACTTAGTTGAGCATTAGGTTTATTTGCCAAAAATGTCTAAATTTAATGACACTATTTATGCCCTATCTACACCAACCGGCAAGTCAGCAATAGCCTTAATCCGTTTATCTGGAAAAAACAGTCTTTCAGTTTTAAAAAAAATATCATCTATAAAAAAAATTATACCAAACAAAACAAAACTAACTATTTTAAAGTTTGAAAAAAAAGTAATAGACCAGGTTATAGTAACTTATTTTAGAAAACCAAACTCGTTTACGGGGGAGGAAATGGTTGAAATTAGTTGTCACGGCAGTTCTGCAATAATTTTAAAAATATCAAAGACATTAGAGTTGTTAGGATTAAGATTGGCTGAGCCAGGAGAGTTTACAAAGAGGTCTTTAATAAATGATAAGATTGATCTTTTACAAACTGAGAGTCTATCAGACTTAATAAACTCTGAAACAGAAAAACAGAGAAGCTTAGCAATATCAGGACTTTCTGGAAAGTTAAGTGGTTTTGTAGAAACACTAAACTCGGATTTAAAAGATCTTCTGGCCAACACTGAGGCGTTAATTGATTTTTCTGACGAAGACCTACCAAAAGAAACCCAAAGTATTGTTTTAGAACAAAATAAGAACATAATAAAAAAAATAGAGACTGAGCTTGTAAACTCAAAAATATCCAAATCAATAAGGGGTGGTTTTCTTATCTCGTTAGTGGGGAAACCTAATACAGGAAAGTCTTCTTTTATTAATTATATTTCTAAAAAAGATGTATCGATTGTTACAAATATTCCTGGAACAACAACTGACAATGTATCATCTGTTATAGACATAGATGGGTATAAGTTTACATTTGTTGATACTGCAGGCTTAAGAAAACACAGAAATAAAATTGAAGAAATAGGTATAAAAAAAACAAAAGAAGTTATTTCTACTTCTGATTTAAGTCTTGTTTTTTTGGATAAAAATGAAACCCTTAATTATGATCAAATTAAGAATAAAATTTTTGTTAGATCAAAACTTGATAAAAGAAAAAATAGAAAAAATCAAAAAAATACCACAAATATTTCCTCTTTTACAGGTGAGGGAGTGGGGTTGCTAATCAGAAAAATAAAGCAAAAGCTGATTAAAAAACAAAAAAATGAACCAATCTTTTCACGTGAAAGACATATAAAAATAATGAATGGTGTGTTGTTAGAATTAAAATCTATTAAACCAAAGGAAAGCCTAGATATACAGGCCTTCAAATATAGGGAAGCATTAAGGCTTTCATTGGAAATTAACCAAAAATTTGATATAGAAAATATTTTAGATATAATATTTAGAGATTTTTGTATAGGAAAGTAATTTCACGTGAAAAGTTATAAAAAATATTCTGTTGTTGTTATAGGTGGTGGTCACGCCGGAGTTGAGGCCGCATGCTCGGCAGCAAGGATCGGGGTTGATGTTGCTCTAATTACTCATAAAATTAATAAAATAGGAGAAATGTCATGCAACCCTGCGATTGGCGGTCTTGGAAAAGGCCACCTCGTTAGAGAAATTGACGCCCTAGATGGTGTTATGGGCTCTGCAATTGATAAAAGTTGTATTCAATTTAGAATGTTAAATGAAAGTAGGGGTGCTGCGGTAAGGGGGCCAAGAGCCCAAGCAGACAGAGATCTTTATAAAAATGCAGTATACGATATAGTAAAAAACCAAAAAAACCTTGATATTATTGAGGGGTCTGTCGAGGATATAGGTATTAAAAATAAAAAAATTACACATGTTGAGTTAGAAAATGGTTTAATAATCAAGTGTTCAACAGTTGTTTTAACAACAGGCACGTTTCTTAGGGGGTTAATAAGGCTTGGTAAAAAAACTTCTCCAGCAGGTAGGGTTGGTGACAAACCATCTATAATGCTGGCAAAAAAAATAGAAAAACTAAAGTTTTCAATAGGTAGATTAAAAACCGGAACTCCACCAAGAATACTTAAAAAATCTATAAATTTCAACAACTTAGAAGAGCAATTACCTGATCCTAAACCTGTACCATTCTCTTTTATCAACAAGTCTATCCACACCCCACAAATCTCTTGTTTTATCACACACACAAACAGCAATACGCACAAAATAATATCAGATAATATTAAACTTTCACCAATGTACTCAGGTGCTATTACTTCTATGGGCGCAAGATATTGCCCATCAATTGAAGACAAGATCACAAAATTTCCAAACAAAAATAACCATCAAATTTTTTTAGAGCCAGAGGGTTTGGAAAGCGATATAATATACCCAAACGGCATATCTTCTTCTTTGCCTGAAGATATTCAGGAGAGGTTTGTAAGGTCTATTAAGGGTTTAGAAAAAGCAATTATAACACAACCAGCATATGCAATTGAATACGATTATGTAGACCCAAGAGAGCTATATCACACATTAGAAACAAAAAAGGTAGAAAACCTCTATTTCGCTGGACAAATAAATGGAACAACTGGGTATGAAGAGGCGGCAGCACAAGGGATTGTTGCTGGAATAAACGCTGCTGTTAAAAACAAATCTGGCAAGCCGTTTGTTGTTGATAGGTCGCAAGGATACATAGGTGTTTTAATAGATGATCTTGTTACAAAAGGAACAAAAGAACCTTATAGAATGTTTACTTCTCGCTCAGAATACAGGCTTTTATTAAGGTCGGACAATGCCGATCAAAGAATAACACCTTTAGGTATCGATATAGGTTGTGTTTCATTTTATAGAAAAAAAGAGTTTAACAAAAAAAACAAAATGCTAATCAGCGGTTTTGATATTGCTAAAAAACTCGTATTATCACCAAATCAATTACATAAAAAAAATATAAAAATTAAACTTGATGGAAAAAAAAGGTCAGTCATGGACCTTCTTTCTTATAAAAATATCAATTTTAAAAAATTAGAAAAAATATGGCCCGAACTTGAATCTCTAGACCCTTTGGTTAAAGAACAAATCGAGATAGAATCTATTTATTCAAGTTATCTTTCAAGACAAAGGGCTGATATTGATGATTTCAAAAAAGAAGAGGGTTTGATTATTCCAAAAAATACAAATTTCAGAGATGTGGGGAGTCTATCCAACGAAATTGTAGAAAAGCTATCAAAAATAAGACCCCAAACACTTGGAGCTGCTTCTAGAATTTCAGGTGTTACTCCTGCGGCAATAATTGCTATTATGAGATTTTTAAAAAAGCAAAAAAACAAAAAGGCTGCTTAACTTGAACAAAGAAGAGATAATTTCTTATTTGAATCTTACCAAGTTACAAGTTGAAAAAACTGAGTTTTTTATAAACTCAGTTATAAATTACAACACACACACAAACATCATAGGAAGATCAACTATAGAAAATATATGGGACAGGCATGTGTTAGATTGTTTGCAATTGACAAAACATATTCAAAGTAAAAAATTAAAAATTCTTGATTTGGGAACAGGTGCTGGATTACCTGGTATTTTATTATCAATAGTCGGTTATAAAAAAGTACTTATGATTGATTCAGTAAAAAAAAAAACAGATTTTGTGAAAAAAATAATCAAAGAACTTTCTTTGTCAGCAAAAATACAAAATAAAAGAATAGAAAAAATACCCATATCAACCCACGACGTTGTTGTGTCAAGAGCTTTGGCCCCCCTAACCAAGCTTCTAACTTATGCACGAATGTATTCTAATAAAAACACAACATCGCTTTTTTTAAAAGGCAGAAATGTTAATAGTGAAATTAAGATAGCTATGAAAGAATTTCATTTTGATTATAAGCAAATTAAAAGTGTAAGCTCTGGTGACGGCGGTATACTTTTAGTAAGAAACATTAAAACTATAAATGACTAAAATTATATCTATTGCAAATCAAAAAGGTGGTGTTGGAAAGACAACAACATCTATAAACTTAGCAACGTCTTTATCCGCCGTTAACAAAAGGGTTTTGTTGGTTGATGCTGACCCACAAGGAAACGCCAGTACTGGCTTAGGCCTTTCTTATAGTGATAGAAATCCAAACCTATATGACCTAATAGTAAATGAAACTTTTTATCAAAATGCTATTAAAAACACTTTGGTTCCTGGTTTAGACATAATTACAGCTAACACAAATCTGGCAGCGTCAGAAATTGAGCTTGCAAACATTAAAAAAAGAGAATTTGTTATTGCAAAAATATTATCTAAAACCAACAGTTATGATTTTGTGATAATAGACTGTCCACCGGCACTTGGTCTTTTAACTATTAACTCATTAGTGGCATCAAATTCTGTAATAGTACCTTTGCAATCTGAGTTTTTTGCACTTGAGGGTATTTCTTCACTAATTGACTCCATCCACCTTATCAAAGAAAACTTTAACCCCCAGCTTGTTATTGAAGGAATTCTTTTAACGATGGTTGATAAAAGAAACTCACTTAGTTCTCTTGTTGAAAAAGATGTTAGAGAGCATTTTGGTGATACTGTTTATAAAACAACTATTCCTAGAAATGTAAAAATCTCTGAAGCCCCGAGTCATGGAAAGCCTGCAATATTATATGATGTTAATTGTTCGGGATCTATGGCATATATAGGTTTGGCTCGTGAAATCATAAACAAACAAGGCGCGACAAATGAATAAAGACAATAAAAAATTAGGTATGGGATTAGGTGCCTTATTAAGCACTAAAAATAATAGCAAAAGCAATATTAATAAAATTGATATTTCAAAGATCTCACCCAATAAAAAACAACCAAGAAAAAAATTTGATGAAAAAGAAATAAACGAGCTTGCAAACTCAATTAAAAACCAAGGGTTAATTCAACCTATAGTCGTTAGAGAGCTTTCTAATGATGAGTTCGAGATAATAGCTGGTGAAAGGAGGTGGCGCGCATGTCAAGTGGCGGGAATACACTCGGTTAGTTGTGTTATAATGTCTGTTTCTGAAGAAAATGTTTATGAGCTAGCATTAATTGAAAATATTCAAAGAGAAAACCTTAATATTGTAGAGGAAGCAAAGGCTTACAAAAACATAATAGAGTTAAATAGTTTGAAAACAGAAGATCTTGCTAAGAAAATAGGAAAAAGCACGAGTCACATTTCTAATCTCATTAGGATATTAGAGCTTGAGGAAGAAATTCATGAAATGATTATTGATGGAAAGATAAGTATGGGACACGCAAGAGCATTAATAGGTGTACCAAACGCTCTAGAGAAGGCAAAAGAAATATTTGAAAAAAAGCTAAGCGTAAGAGATGTTGAAAAATCTACATCAAAATACAAATCATCTAAAAAGAAAAGCCCATTGAAAGACCCTAATATTTTAGATTTAGAGAAGGAGCTTTCTGATAAAATTGGACTGAAAACAGAAATTCAATTTAATGAAAATGGATCAAGTGGCTCCCTAAAACTATATTATTCAGATTTAAATCAACTTGATGAAATAATGAAAAGACTCAAGAAATAATAATTTTTTTAGTATTAATTAAGAACCTTAGGCCTATTACAGAAAATAAACTCGAGTTTGATCTTAACAACCTTTCAGCCCTAAAGATATTTTTATAAATCTTTTTTATTTTTGTTTTGTTTAAGTAATTATAAATTTTTAAAAAAACATCTTTTTCATTAAACATATATTTAGGAAATTTTAAAACCGCTTCATCTTGATTTTTTGACGAACTAATAATAGAGAGATATAACTTTATTGAGTTTAAAAAAATATAAAAATCACTGTTAGTAAAAATATTTTTATTAAAAAAGGTTATTAACAATTTATTATTTTTTAAAATTTGAAAAAAAATTTTATTAATTTCTATTTTGTTTTCAATGAATACTATTTTTTCAACATCAGAAATATAAACAATGTCTTTGTTAAAAAGTAGCAACGAATGAAGTTGGTTAATTAAAAAAACATACTCATTCTCAAAATTTTCAACAATATACCAATAAACATCTGATGAAATTTTTATTTTATTTACATTTACAAACCCCTTTACAACAAGTTCCTTACCAGCTCTGCTCAAAGGATAACAATCAAAAACCACAGAATCTTTAGATTTAGTTAGGTTAAGTTTTAAGTTTTTCACACTCTTTGCATTGTTTGAAGAAACCAAAATATTTTCATTTGTATTAGAATATTCATCAATATTTTTAGAAGAGGGGTTTTTAAAAAAAAACAAAACTTTTTTTTCTGAAAAAAGGTTTCCTAAAACACCACTTCTTATATCCCCTGAGTCTTCTATGAAAAAACCATTCATTTTATAATGGTCAATTAAATATTGTGTTGTGTAGTTTATAAAGGTTTCATCATTTCCAGTAACTAATATTTTTTTAAAATCTACTTTTTGTTTTTGGATTAAAAAAACTTCAGGTTTTATTTTCATTGTATGCAGGCGACTGATTTTGGAGCAGACTTTATAAAATTATTTATGTTTTTTCTTATACTGCTGTTATATAATTTATCTAAAGATCTAGAGGAGCCAAAATTATAGCCAAACGATTTGGGAACATAGGAAAATTTTGTTAATACCTTTTTGTTAAAAATATTACAGTCATTATTCTTGTAATAAAGCTGGTAATTAACAGTTAGCTCATAATCAATTTTTTCTGCTACTTGATTTGTCTTAACAAGCCTGTTTTCTTTTTTTTCAGAAAACGAGGCTTTTAAAATATAGTCTCCATTATTTTGACTTCCAAAATATGAAAAGAGTTCTTGGGAAAATTTTTCCTCATTTTTACCAAGTAAAATAACCAACGTGTTGTTTTTATATTTATTTTCTAGGTCGTTTTCATTAAGAACAAATTCAACACTACCACAAGAAACTAGTCCAAAAAAAAATATTGTTAAAAAAATAGCTTTAATCATTTGACAACTATGTTTACTATTTTGTTTTTGACAAATATTTTTTTCAATACTTTTTTATTTTCTGTGTGTTTAATAACCTTTGGGTCATTCATAGCTTTTTGTAAAACACTATCTTCTTCTTCATTAGCATTAATATCTATTAAAGATCTGGTTTTGCCATTTATCTGAATTGGCATTCTAAGGGATTCTTTTTTAAAACTTTTTCTAACAACTGGCCAACTTGTAGCAGCACAAAAACCTTCAAAGCCAAGTTTATTCCAAATTTCTTCACTTATATGTGGTATAAATGGATGTATAACAATTGTTAGATTTTTTATTATCACACTAACATCTTCGTTTTTTAATTTTTTTTCGTTTATAAGTGTGGACAAAAGATTAACATACTCATAAATTTTTGCGACTGATTTGTTAAAATGAAAACTCTCAATATTTAATGTGATTTCATGAATTTTTTCTTCAAATTTATCTACGTAGCCCCTATCAATGTTTTTCAAACCAGATTTATAAACTTTTGATTTATTTGATATGTCCCAGATTTTATTTAAAAACTTGTAAGATGCTAGAACACCCCTTTCAGACCATTCTAAATCTCTATCAGGAGGGCTGTCAGACAACATAAACCATCTAGCTGTATCAGCCCCATATAATTCAATTATTTCTGTAGGATCTATGACATTTTTTTTTGATTTACTCATCTTTTCTACGCTGCCAGCAAATACAATATTACCATCTGAGTCAAAAATTTTATCTTTTTTTGCAACCACCTCACCTGGTTCTATCCATTGGTTTTTATCATTTCTAAATGTTTTGTGGGTAACCATTCCTTGAGTAAAAAGGCCTCTAAAAGGCTCCCTTACATCTATATAATTTAGGTCTCTTAGTGCTTTTGTAAAAAATCTAGAATAAAGCAGGTGTAATATAGCGTGTTCAATTCCACCTATGTATTGATCAACCGGAAGCCAGTATTTAATTTCATCAAAATCAATAGCCTTATTTAATCTTGGATTGCAAAATCTTAAAAAATACCAAGAGGATTCAAAAAATGTATCAAAAGTATCAGTTTCTCTAATTGCCTTTAAACCAGTTTGGGAACAAATGGTTGTTTTCCATTCTTGAACATCCTTTAAGGATGTTATTAACTCACCACCTTTTTTATTTTTTGGTAAAATAATTGGAAGATCACTTTCATCAACAGGCACAACCTCTCCGTCTTCTCTGTATAAAATAGGAATTGGACAGCCCCAATACCTTTGTCGTGAAACCCCCCAATCTCTAAGTTTATAATTTGTTTTTTTAGAACCAAGCCCTTTAGACTCTAAAAAATTTAAAATTTCTATTTTTGCTCTTTCTACATCTAGTCCATTTAAAAAGTCTGAGTTTATAATTTTTCCACTTCCGACGAAAGCCTCGGTATTAATTTCCTTAACACTGTTGTCATCAGGCTTTACGACCATTATTACTTCTAAATTAAACTTATTTGCAAAATCAAGATCCCTTTGATCATGTGCTGGACAACCAAAGATAGCTCCAAGGCCATAATCCATTAATACGAAATTGGCAATGTAAACAGGTAGCGGTTTCTTTGTGATAGGGTGCTCAACCTCAAGGCCAGTGTTTAATCCTAACTTTTCTTTTTCCGAGTTTGAAGCCTCACACTTACTAATAAATTTTTTTATATTATTGTTTTTGTTAGAGAGTTCTTTGGAAAGTGGGTGTTTGGCAGAAATGGCTATAAATGTTGCACCGTATATGGTGTCAGGTCTTGTTGTAAAAATTTTTATTTTTTTTTCATTTGTGTCTTTGTTAATTAAAGTAAAATCTATTTCTGCTCCAAAAGATTTTCCAATCCAATTTTTTTGCATTGTTTTTACTTTTTCAGGCCATTCGTCCAGCTCATCTAGGCCGCTAAGCAACTCCTCAGAGTACTTGCTTGTTTTCAAAAACCACTGAGATAAATATTTTTTTTCTATTTCTGCTCCAGACCTCCAACCACGACCATCAATTACTTGTTCGTTTGCTAAAACAGTTTTGTCAACAGGATCCCAATTAACTTCTGATTCTTTTTTATAAGCCAGTCCTTTTTTAAACATTTCTATAAAGAACTCCTGTTCGTGTTTGTAGTATTCAGGGTGGCAAGTGGCTAGCTCCCTCTTCCAATCAAACGAAAACCCCATACTTTTCAATTGCCCCTTCATTATGTTTATATTATTGTAAGTCCATTCTTCCGGGCTTTTCTTTTCTGTAATAGCTGCATTTTCTGCTGGTAAACCAAAAGCATCCCAACCCATAGGATGCATAACATTATAACCTTTTAATTTTTTATATCTTGCAACCACATCTCCTAAAGTGTAATTTCTAACATGTCCCATATGTATTTTTCCAGATGGGTAAGGAAACATCTCTAGAACATAGTATTTTTTTTTATCTTTGTTTTTTTCAGAAGAGAATATTTCATTATCTATCCATTTACTTTGCCACTTTTTTTCAGCTGTTTTGTGATTGTATCTATCAGACACTATTTATTAACTAGAACCTAATTTAAGTTTTTTAGCTTTGTTTAATATAGCGTTTTCCAATTTAAGATTGTTCTCTTCATCTGAAATCATGTTTACCCATTGGTTTTTTTTAAGTGTTTGACAAAAAGATGAAACTCTTAGGTTGCCTGTTTTCAAATCTTGACCATTGATAAAAATATTTAGCTTACACCTTTCCCCAATATTGTTCTCTGATGTATACCAGTCAGTAATGATAGTTCCTGCAAAAGGATCGGTTGAAGATAAAGGCATGAAGTTTATAGTTTCCAAGGTCGCTCTCCATAGATATGGATTAATTGGCATTCCTACCCCAGTGATATTCTGTTGTTCTTCTTCTTTGTCACCACCCCAGGATAAAGTAGCCGCATTTCCAAGTAACCCACCTCCTGTGATAAGTCTGTTTTCCGCGTCACGCATAGCTAGCTCAGGATCAGTTGCTAGGTTAAATGGCGTCCCTGAACGTCTGATAATTTCACCCTGTGTTTGTGCTTGATCCCACAACTCTTTTCTTTCGTCATCACTTAGATTTTTGTTACAAGAAACAATAAAAATGGAAAAGAGAATTATTAACAAGTAAGATTTTAACATTTAACTTTAATTATTCCATTGATGATGAAAAGTAAAACATAAAAAAAACGGCACTTCAAAAAAGTGCCGTTTTGGAAAAAATTCTAATACTTGATTAGAATGACATATTAGCACCAATGTACCAAGCTGATCCACCGTCAGTTGAAGATACACCATCGTTGTTTTGATCAACAGTAGTATAACCAACAACTGCAGATACACCTGAAGCTACAGCGTAAGTTACGCTTGCGCTAGCTGCATCGTGTGAGTCATCTGTAGTATCTGGAGTACCAGGAGTAGCACTATCTTTTGCTTCACCATTTACTGTACCCACAGCTAATGTGATATCACCAGTTACATATTTAATACCAGCTTTTACAACACTACCATCAATTTCTGTTGGAGTGTTTGTAGTACCAGCACCATCATCATCAAAGCTGTCACCATCACCAAAACCAATACCAACAGTTAAGTCACCAGTTACTGCAGAAACACCAACATGGAAACCTTCTTTAGCATTAGATAGTTGAGTACCAGTCATTTTAACTTCAGATCCAGAAAGACCACCACCAATAGTAAGTGCTGTATCACCAGCAGAAGTTACATAAGTTGCACCAACACCCCATGCGCTATCTAGTTTAGCAGTAGCAGTTTTAGCAGCACCGTTGTCAGTACTGTAAGAAGCTGAAACTTTAAGGCCATCAGCCATGAAGTCAGCAGCAGAATGCCACTCTACACCTAGAGCAGTTGAACCAGCACCAAAGTCAACACCAGTTGGAGCGTTGTTAGTAGTAGTTCCACCAACACCTTGCTCACCACTTGCACCAGGTACAGAAACAGCGTGAGTTGAAGACGCGTTACCAGCATTTAATAATTCTAAAGCTGATCCATCTGAGAATGTAAGCTTGATAGCATTATCATCATCAGGAGCACTACCACCTTCATTAGTAAGCATAAAGCTTGAAGAAATTGTAGTACCACCATCAGTAGTTTCACTTAGAGAAACTGAGAAGTTTGACTGATCTTTAACGTTATTAGTATCAGTAGTAGTGTCATCAGCGCTTTCAAACTCAGCACCAATTTTTAAACTACCACTCATTGTAGCAGTAACCGCTTGTGCAACAGAAGCTACACCAAGAGTTGATACAAGAGCAGAAGCCATTAATAGTTCTTTTTTCATAATTACTCCTTTTGAGTTAATGAATATTCATTAATGATAAAAGTTTGTCTTTTATCGAAGTTCTAATTATTGAAAAATTGCATTAATTACAAAAAAAGCTTATAAATTTCTTATTTTTATAATAAGCTGTTGTAAATATACAACAAATTAGTATGTTTAATATTGATAAATATCAAAAAATCGAAGAAATTATTGAAAAAAACAAGCTTAGAACAAAAATTATAGCTGTTTCAAAAAATCAAAGTCTTGAGGATATAAACATAGCAATTTCCCATAAAATAAGGATTTTTGGAGAAAACAGGGTTCAAGAAGCTGAAAATAAGTTTGAAAATATATTAAAAAACAACAAATCCATTAAACTTCATTTAACTGGGCCACTTCAAACCAATAAAGTTAAAAAAGCTCTAAGGATATTTAGTGTTTTTCACACACTCGATAGAGACAGTCTTTTAAAAGAATTTTCCAAATATCCTGATATTATAAAAAATAAATCTTTTTTTGTTCAGGTAAATATAGGGAAGGAAGAGTCTAAAAGTGGTGTGCACCCAGAGATGCTCGGAGACTTTCTAGAAAAATGTGCCAGTCATAACATTCCTAATATAGTAGGATTAATGTGCATACCGCCGATTAACGAGAGCCCTAAAAAACACTTTTACCAATTAAGTGAAATGTTAAAACAAAACGGTCTTAAAGAGCTAAGCATAGGAATGAGCGGTGATTATTTAGATGCATTAGAATTTAATCCAAGCTATGTTAGAATTGGAACTATGTTGTTTGGTAAAAGAAATTGAAAAACTTAATCTTTGTTTATACTGATTTTTTAAAAATAAATTTAATAGAAGAGCTTTTTGTAAACTTTAGAATTCTAAATTTAGATTTGAAAAGTTCAAACATCAATAAATTTACATATGAAAACCTATTAATAATTACTAAAAAAAAACCTCCCAACTTTGTCTTTGAAAGTGAAAATAACACCAATCACATCATGTATGTTTGTTTAGATAAACAATTCAATAAACCAAACAACATTTCTCAAAATGAAAATGTAAAATTTGTCCCTATTCCAATAAAAATAAATCGTTTGAAAAATTTAGCCGAAGGTTTTTTTAATAAAAAAACAATTAATTTTAATGATTTTCAACTTGTTGAAGAAAAGATTATTAATAAAAAAAATAATAAATATTGCAACCTAACCCATATTGAAAATAAAATAATCTTAGAGTTAATTAACAATAAAAAAATAGATAGAGATTATTTCTTAGAAACAATTTTAAATCTTAATAAAGAAACTGAAACAAAAACTATTGAAAGTCACCTTACACGAATAAGAAAAAAACTTTATCAAATAGAGAGTAATGTAAGAATATCTTCAAAAGAAAATATTTTTTTTCTAGAATTTCCTTTTTAAAGGTATGGGCTTATTAACGTGAAAAAATTTTTCGTAAATTCTTTATTTTTTTGATAGTTAAAAAATGCTATTTCAAAAATACCCCCATCAAAATGTACTTTTATTTTTTTCAATTTTAACGGCTTGAATTCATACAACAAATTAATAATATGTTTTTTGTCATCAATTATGAAAACCTTTGTAGCCTCAACAGTGTTTTCTTTTATGGCAATATTTGCATTTTCATAATAATCTTTTTCTAAAAAAAGAGAGAGAAAGATCTTAACAAAACTTCTTTTGGTGTTAAAAAATTGCACCTCTCTTAACTGGTGGTTTACGTACATTCCTTTTTTCTCTGACATTGTAATTGAAATATTATTTGGTACCAGGTAGTCAACCTTAAGCCTTTCACCACCAATATGTATAATCCCCTCTTCTATTGATAACCCATCACTTTGTATAAAATTTACTGAAAGATTTTTAAGTTCTTCACTGTGTTTTTTTAATTCATCCTTTATTTCACTCGCAAATATTTCAAAGCTAATGAAGGTTAAAAAAACCAAACAAAAAAAATTAGTTTTTTCTAAGAACTTGTCTTTTGCCTGCATTATTTGCCTCAGTTATTATTCCTTCTTCTTCCATTTTTTCTACAATCCGAGCAGCCCTATTATAACCTATTTGTAAATATCTCTGAATATAGCTCGTTGACACTTTTTGTTGTTCTATTACAATATCTATAGCTTTAGTATAAAGCGCATCAACCCCGCCATCATCAAACTTGAAAGCCATTGAGCTTTCTTCAGACTGGTCTTCAATTGAGATTTCTTTTCTTGGATCAAATCTTGCTTGGTTTTTTATATGATTTACAATGTTTTCTATTTCAGCTTCAGAGATATAGCCACCATGAAGCCTTTTAAGGCTTGATCCATTTTCCAAGAATAACATATCTCCACTCCCAAGTAGTTGTTCTGCTCCCATTTCATTTAATATTGTTCTGCTATCAAACTTACTTGCAACCTTATAACTAAGCCTGCTGGGAAAATTTGCTTTTATTGTTCCAGTAATTACATCCACACTAGGTCTTTGAGTGGCAGTTACTAAATGTATACCGGAAGCTCTTGCCATTTGTGCCAGTCTTTGTACTAAATTTTCCACTTCTTTTCCTGCAACCATCATTAGATCTGCCATTTCATCTATAACAACAACTATAAATGGCATTTTTTCAAGAGGTATTTCTCTTTTTTCAATTATTGGTTTTTTTGTATCGCTATCAATACCTGTCTGAACTTCTCTAAAATGTTTTTTTCCAGAGGATAGTATTTTTTTTGATTTTTCATTGTAAGAATTTATATTTTTTACATTTAGCGAGCTCATTAATTTATATCTATTTTCCATCTCTCTTACTACCCACTTAAGTGCAAAGACGGCTTTGTTTGGGTTGGTTACCACGGGTGTTAAAAGATGAGGTATGTCTTCGTATATGCTTAGTTCAAGCATTTTGGGATCAATAAGTATTAGCTTACATTCATCAGGCTTAAATCTATACAAAATACTCATTATAATCGTATTAATTCCAACCGATTTTCCTGAACCAGTTGTACCTGCTATTAGCAAATGGGGCATTTTTTCTAAATCAGCATAAACTTCTTGGCCAGATATATCTTTTCCAAGTGCAAGTGTAAGAGATTTATTTAATGTTTCAAATCTATGATTTTCTATTAGGTCCCCAAACATTACATTCTCTCTTTGAAGGTTTGGTATTTCAATACCAAGACTAGTTTTTCCAGGTTGAGAGGAAATTCGCGCAGATACTGATGACATTGCTCTAGCTATATCATCAGAAAGACCAATAATTTTGCTTGCTTTAATTCCAGCGTTAGGCACAAATTCATACAAGGTTACTATTGGGCCAGTTCTAAAACCTGTTACTTCCCCCTCAACCCCATATTCACTTAAAACTTTTTTTAGTTTTTCAGCATAAATTTTATTATTTATTTCAACTTCTTTCTTTTGTGATTTTTTTGTTTTAGATTTTAATAAAAAACTTGAGTCGGGTAATTTAAACACTAGATCGTTTTCAACATCATCCAATCCAATTTTATCATTAGTATAGTCATTATCTTTTTTAAAAAGTTTTGTTCTTTTATTGATAGTTGGTTCATTTTTTATCTTAACTTTTCTTACTTTAGTTTTGTTTTCTTTTGATTTAAAGGATTTTAAATAATTAATTGGTTTTAAAATAACAAAAGAAGTTATTTTAAGAAAACTAGTTAGGGTTTTTTTTATAAAATTAATTCTAACAGAAAAACACATTAAAATTGAAACAAAAGCAGTAAAAAATAAAATAATAACTGCTACATTTTTATATAAATAAAAATCAATAAAGTTTGGAAAAATTTTGACAAATACGTCTAAAAAAAATTGAGCAATGAAACCTGTTTCAAGAAAATTAAAATCTTTTATTAATATGGAAAAATTTATTATTATGATTGAAAAAACAATTAATACTAATTTCAAAAGTATTAAATTATTCTTAATACCTGTCATCAAAAAAAAACTCACAACAAGTATGTAGGCAGGTATAATAAAGGACAGACTTCCAAATAATAAAATGAAAAAACTTGAAATTATAGCTCCAAAAAAACCAAAAAAATTTGATATTTCAGTATACGAAACCAGTTTACCAAATCCTGGATCTGCTGGGCTGTAGGTAAATAGACTGACCAATAAAAAGATTGAAAAAGTCATTAATATAGACCCGGTAATGATCTTTATTAGAAATAATTTGAAACTGCCGTAGTTAAACATAATTAATATTATGTTTTGTAATACATTTAGAATAAGGTAATTCGAAGAAAATTATGAAAGAATTAAAGGTTGATATAGTAATCGTGGGAGCCGGTCTCATAGGCCTTTTAACAGCACATTGTCTTTCTTTGTTAAAATATAATATCATAGTTGTTGAGAGAAGAAATTCCACAATATTTAAGACAAACAGAGCTGACACCAGAACAGTTGCTGTTTCAGAAGGCTCAAAACAATTTTTGGATAACCTATCTTTGTGGGATAATTTAAAAGAATATATTGAACCAATAAAAGAAATTATGGTTTTTGATAGAAATTCATCAAACAAAATCTTATTTGAAAATAGTGATATTGAAAAAAAATTAGGTTATGTGATTGAAAATTCAAAGTTTTCAAACTTAATTTTTAACAAATTAAAAAATAAAAAAAACGTTAAGTTTTTGTTTGGGTCTGAATTGAAAAAAATTGAAACAAATACTAATCAATCAAGTATTTATCTTAAAAACTTTTTACTAAAATCAAAATTAATTATAGCTGCTGATGGAAAAAATAGTGCAATAAGAAAAATTGCAGGAAATAAAATTTTCAAAAAAAATTACTCAGATAGTGCTATGGTCATAAATTTTTTGCACGAAAACAGTTTGAGAAATACTGCTTACGAAATTTTTTACAACACTGGGCCATTAGCAATACTTCCAACTAAATCTATAAATAAATTATTTAGAAGTTCTATAATTTGGTCAAGCTCTGATATGTTTGCAACTAAAATGATAGAGAGTAATGATGAATTCTTAAAACATATACTCACTGAAAAGGTTGGTAAAATTACTGGTGCAATAAGTAAAATAATCACAAAACAAAAATTCCCTCTTTCTGCTCACATAAATGATAAATTTTATAATAACAGGCTTATATATTTAGGAGACTCAGCTCATTCTATTCATCCCATTGCTGGCCAAGGCTGGAATCTTGGTGTTAAAGATATAAAAAATTTAAATTTCATTTGTGCTGAGTATATTCTTAATAAAAAAGATATTGGTGATAATAGTTTTTGTAAAAGATATAATTCTTTATCATATAAAAATGCTTTTCAGTTATATCAAATCACAGATAAACTTAATTACGGTTTTAAAATTAGGAATAAACCATATAGGTTTTTAAGTAATGTCGGCTTTAGCTTGATTGAAAATAATAAATTTTTAAAAAATAAAATTGCAAACTACGCTATGGGGTTTTAATTAATTTTATAGTTTTTCTCTAAGTTTTGAATTTCTATCTCTAATGCCACTAAAAGATTTTTACAAAGATCTTTAGAGCTTTTAAATTCCAAAAACATTTGTTTTGTTAAATAATCTAATGGTGAGATAACACATATAATTTTAGCGAGACTTGATGTGTCTAAATCTTGAAAACCAGAAGTGTCAAAACTTATTTTTTTATTTTTTAAAAATTTAGTAAACAAATTTAATAAATTTTTACTTTCGTTAGGGTCATTTTCAAGATCATTTATTGTCTCTAAAGACTCTGCATCAATTGTAATAAATTTATATTTATTTTTTATTATTTTTTTTAAAAAAAAACGATTTGTTCCCTGCAAATTAATTTGATATCTTCCATCCTCAGTTTCAGTAAAGCTTGTAATTTTTCCCATACATCCAGTTTTATAAAAATTATCATTTTCTTTTGTTTGTATCATTCCTATTATACGATTATTAGAAAGTGCATAATCTACCATATCAATATACCTGTTTTCAAAAATATTTAGTGGTAGATTAGTGCCTGGAAATAAAATAGCTCCATTTAGTGGAAAAATAGGAATATTCATTACGAGAACATAATACTTGATAGTTTTTTTCTATAAAGGATAACTGATTCATGGCCAAAGCCCAGAACATCAAAAAAAGTTAGTAACTTTTCTTTAATTAATTTTTCATTTCCAGGGTAATAACTTAGTAAAATCTCAAAAGCTTCATTAAATCTATTTGTTGCAAAATATGTATCAGCAATTTTTAAAACCAATTTCGTATCTTTTGGGGATTTGTGGAGTTTGGCTTTAAGGCTTTCAATAGAGTTGGTATCTTTAGCATCAACAATTTTTATCCTTTTAAGAATTTTTTGTACATCAGCGTTATTCAGAGACTCATCATCTAAAGCATCTATAAGCTCTTTTGCTTTATCATGTTGGTTGTTCTCAATTAAACAATTGGCATAAAGACAGACCCCCTTAATCTCCTCAGAATTCTCTGAAACAAAATCTTCTAATTTCTTCTGTGCTTCATTAAAATTTTGATTTTTCAAAAGCGTATCTATTTCTAAATAAAAATCATCAAAATTATTATTTAATTTTCCACCAAGTGCTTTTTCTAAAAAACTTATTATTTCTGTTTCAGGAATTACACCTTGAAACGCATTTACTAATTGCTTTTCTTTAAAAGCAAATACAGCTGGTATTGACTGAATTCTTAATTGAGCTGCTATTTGTTGGTTTTCATCAATATTTATTTTTGCTAATGTTATTTTATCTGGAGATAAAGAAATAATTTTTTCTAAAACCGGTGTTAGTTGTTTACATGGGCCACACCAAGGGGCCCAAAAATCTACAACTATGAGTTTTTTTTCACTATCCTCAAGAACTTTTTTTTCAAAATCAACTTCATTTACATCAATTATATTTATATTATTCATAGGTTTTAATTATAGATCCATTTTCTGTTGAAAAAATATGTATTTTTTTATTATTTTCAATCATAAAATTAATAAAATTTTTTGTTAGCATGGTAATTGTTGCTTTATTGGATAGTGGGTGAAAATTAACAAATTCACTTTCATATAATTTTTTCTCTAAAAAAAAATCGACTACGTTTTGTGTATCATTTAATAAAGCATAAGGTGATACGGATCCTGGTTTTATACCTAAATAACTTAAAAGATACTCTTCTTTTGCAAAAGAAATGTTTCCGAGATTAAGTTCTTTAGAAATTTTTTTTATATTTATGTTAGTATTTTCTTCGCAAGAGATAAGGTAAAATTTATTTTTTTTATTTTTAAAAAAGAGATTTTTACTGTGAGAACCATTCATTTCACCCCTGTTTTTTTTTGAGTCTTCAACTGTGAATAGAGGATCGTGTTCGTGTAACTTGTACTGATAACCACTTGTCTTTAAAATATTTATAAAATTCAAAACACTCAACATTTATTTTTTTTTATTATACTTTCATATTGTATCATGATAGAGAAAAAAATCTATTGCGGGCGTAGCTCAGGGGTAGAGCGCAACCTTGCCAAGGTTGAAGTCGAGGGTTCGAATCCCTTCGCCCGCTCCAAATTTTCCTAGTTTTATTTATTTTCGACACTATCTCGAATCAATAAGTGTTTAAAAATATCACTTTTAAACCTCTACAATTTTTAACATTAATGCTAAAATAAACTTAATGAAAAAATTATTATTAAAAATAATCTTATTATTAATACCGTTTATTTTTAGCTCAACACTAATAGCAAAAGATATCGCTAATTGTGAAAGTCTTGATGGTTATGCTTATTATCTAAACTATGGATTGGTGCCTAGTAATGAATCCGGTATGGCTGATGATTATATTTCAAAAGGTAAAACCTCTTTAAAGCTATTGAATAAAGAAAAAAATGAGTTTGATATACTTTACTATGATGCTTTGGGGTCAATAACCTCAAGTAAACAAGACGGAGCTAGTATTTTACCTCTTTTGGTTTCTCCAAGCTCAATTAGTTTAATTGTATATTGGCCTTCACAAACTATCGAGGTCTATTCTTTTTGGAGAGAAGATAATGGAAAAACAAAATATAGCCTTCAACAATCAAAGATGGGCGATGTTCCTATTAGAAAAGTAAACTTAATGGTCGGTGATTGTTCATATCTTTCATTTGCTTCTTTACTATAAGACAAAAAAAATTTTTATTTAAATTTCTCGGCACAATTACGGCACAATTGATATTCAAAAAATTAAATTTTCATTTTTAAAAACTTAGGAAACACAACGTTTAGGATTGGCTCAGGGGTAGAGCGCAACCTTGCCAAGGTTGAAGTCGAGGGTTCGAATCCCTTCGCCCGCTCCAAATCTTAACCATACTCTCAAATTTTAAATTCTATTTGCAATATAGTTGCAATACAGTTTTATGTTATAAAAAATAATATGAGAGAATATAGTCTTATTTTAATGCTTTTATCTTTTAATAGACTGAATAATATTTATAAAATCTTTTTCGACTTTACTACAACTTTCTTTGTGACAAGTTAGAGTAATAGCATACTTTTTTCCATTATTTAGGTAAAATGTAAATTGATCTTGTTGAACATACAATCCAATTTCACTTATTCTCCTTCTTTCATATACAGTATTATTAATATAATTTGTATTTCTACATAAAATTTGATTATAAGCATCACCAAACATCGTCTTAAAAGCATTATTTAATTCTTTACATTCTACTTCAATATCAGAAGTTTCAAAAATTTCTTCTTTGGCAATAATGTTTATATTATCAACAATATCATCCTTAAATTGTGAAAATGCATAATCTGGTATTAGATAATCAACCTTTAAATCACCTAATTGATCCAAAATATTCTTAATCAAATAATTATTATAAATTTCGTTTCCTGTTTCTTGCTCATACTCAGTAATTTCATCAACTGTTAAATTGTTAATAGTAAAATAATTTTCTGGGATAGTTAAATTGATATTATGAATACTACTATATTCTTTTGCAAATATATTAAATGATATTAATAGTAAAAATAAAGTAATAGTATTTTTCATTATATAATCATAATAAAGTGTTAGGATTGATATAAATATATCACCATCTAAGATTTAGACAACTTAAACTTGAATCAATTTTTGATATTTCATTAACTTTAATTTTAATAATATAAAATTTTAAATAGAATTAGCAATTATATCTTTGTTATGCGGTGGTGTAGCATTAATTATTTGATTTATTATTTTAATTTATTTTTTGATTAAAGATTTGCAATTAAGTAGCAATTAAGTTTTTAAATTTTTGGGACCCTATAAAAAATAGATTAAGCGGGTCGAGAATTCGAATCCCTTCGCCCGCTCCAAATTTCAATTCCACCTTTAAATTTTAAAAATTATTTGCAATGCACTTGCAATGTACTTTAGTATTATAAAGAATTATGAAAACTCTATTTACACTCCTTGTTTTGTTTTTCTCATCTACTTTGTTTGCAGAAGTCTATTACTGTGTAGAAGAAAATGCTACTGGTTTTGACGGTGGTAACAATTATAAAAATACCGTTTTTGATGAAATAAAATTTACTGGAAAAATAGACTTTGAAAAACTAATTTTTGAATCAAAAGATCTTATTTTTAACACAACAATGTTCGCTAACGAAGTTTGTGTGAATGGCTGGAGAAATAATTTTATGCAATGTATGAATGGTGAGGGAGCAAGTATTGTATTTAATAAAAAAAACTTAAACTTTGTATATTCTCAAGGATTTGGATATGTTCATGATAAAAAAAATACAGATGATCTGATTTTGTCCTACGGTAAATGTTCGAAATTTTAAACTTTAATATCTATTTGTAATAACTTATACTAAATCTAAAGAGAGCAATAAACTTCTAGAATATTTTGAAGATCTTGTATTTGGATATGACTATATCAGCGGCCTTAAAACTATATGAAAATAAAATTAAAAATAATTTTTCAAAATAATTTTAATATCTTATAGTGTATAAAGGTCAGTAAAAATTGAAATATATTAATTAATATCCTGTAAATTTATTTGAATTCAAAAAAGCTTTATAGATTAGTTTTTTTTCTTTTTCAGATACATATATTTTTTCCCTAAAACCTGATTTTGCTTTAATTTTCAACCCCTTAAAATCAAATTTTAATATTTTAGAAATTTCATAAAGCTCATCTTCTAATTTTTCATATTTTAATACTCTATCAACACATAAATTATTTTTATTATCAGTATACTTTTCTGTATCTATGGGGAAATTACCAATTTTTAAATATTCTTTCCAACTTAGGTTTTCTTTATTTTTATTGTGATACTCACTGTTTTTTTGCATACAAAAATCGCTCAAACATTTTTCTACTGGTTCTCTTTCTACACAGAATTTAAAATAATTTTGATATATATTTTTAGGTATTATTTTCTCTAAATCTTTTATCATAATATGATTAAATAATTTTTTATTACCATAAACGTAGTTTCTTGGCTTATGGTCGGGATGACCTGGCTTGATTGGTGTAACTACATCAGTTTCACTCATTATTTTATTGAGTTCGATTTCTATTGAAGTTCCGGCTGTTTTTTTTGTTTTTATAAAAATAAATTTATATTTGTGACTTATAAGCATGGATTTATGTATTATATTTTTTTATATAAAGTTTTTAATAAAATCATTAATAATATTTTACAGACTTAATTAAAATAATTTTATGAATAACGTTATATTAGTTTCAAATCAAAGATGTGGGAGCACATGGTTAGTCACATCACTAGGCAATTGTAAAAGTTTTGCTACAGATTATGAGATTAAGTGGTCTCAAGATCTGCTAATAGGAAAGGCTTCACCATATCACCTATTTTTAAAAAATACGAACTTCAAGGATGTTTTCCAAAAATTTCCAACCTCTGTAAACCACAAAACATTAGGGACTAAATTCGTTTTTGATTTTTATAAACCCTTTCCCCATAATGAATACAATAAATTTTTGGATAAGTTTGAAAATTTTCAAGTTATACATATTGATAGGGATTACATAGATATTTTAAAATCTAAAATTTTCGGAAGAGTGGTTCATTTAATTGAACCGAAAAATTTGAAAAGTCAAAGAGTCATAGATAATACTATTTTAAGTAAGCAAGAAGATTATATAAAAAATATCAAGAATTCAAACAACAATAATAATAAGCCAATCACCTTCAATGCAGCAAAGAGTTATATAATAAATCTTTTTATAAATGATGTACTTTCTTTATCTTTAAAAAACAAAAACCAATTCTTAAATATAAAATATGAAGACATTAATAAAAGTTTACCAAAACTATCAAACTTTTTAAAAATATCACTTGAAGAACTAAACACCGTTTTATTTAAAAAACCAGTAATAAAAAAAAATAATATGAATTATAAAAATAATTTTGAAAATTATGAAGAGCTTAAAAAAATTAATTCTTTATTAAAGAAAAAAATTAAAGACCTTAGTAAAAATAATTTTCAATTTGAAAAAATTATATTTTATGACAATTTTAAGAAAAAACTAAACATAAACATTTAAATTATTAATTGGCAAGTGAACTATTAATGCTTTTAATAACTTCATCAGTAGTGATCAAACTCATACATTTTAAACAGTGATTACAGATATTTTTCATCCCACATGGAGATTCATCTAGTTCCACATAAATATTATTATGGAAGTTATATCCTGTAATTTTTGGGCTAATGTGCCCTCCAAAAACTACAACCGCTTTCAAATTTGTTGCGGCTGCTGCATGATGCATGCCTCCTTCATGGCCTATAAAAAAATCACATTTTGATAAAATAGCCACACTAGTTCTAAAGTTAAGTCCATGAATATTTATACAGTTTTCAAGCTGTTTGTTTTCCCCATATGATATTTGAATGAATTCATATTTATAACTAAGTTCGTTTACTACTTTTTGCCATCTACTAAATCCCCAATCTCTATTTTGATAACCCAATCTTTTTTTAACATGCGGTTCAACATAGATAAGTTTCTTTTGTCTACCTATTTTTTGTCTAATATTTGATGTTACTTGTTCTGCTATTTTTAATTCATTTTCAGAAAAAAAAATTTCCCCCCTCTTCGGTGTGAATTCCTTTTTCCAATTATAATTATCTTTTGGTAAACTTATTCCATAATTTCTATAAGGTCTATTGCCTTCATAGTTATCTATCCAAACCACATTTTTATATTTTTTTGCTTCAGAACCCCTAATAATATATGGGTTAAAATCAAAAACTTCATTCCAATAAGATCTTATTCCATCTCCAACAATAAATTTAAAGTCTGGATTTTTTAACCTTAGCTCTCTTATTTCACCACTTGCCATGAGAGCATCACCAACACCCATTTTTAATTTTTTTCTAAACTTATATTAAAGCTGATTACAATTCTTTTATGTTTAGATTTATTTGGGTTTACTGAGTGCTCTAAATAGCTTGGGAATAATACTAAAAGACCTTCTTCAGGTTTTATAGAATTAACTGAAGCATTAAGTATATTAGGACTTTTAGAAATGGGGTGTTTATATACAGGAGCTGGTCTTGGATCATAAAATACTATTTCACCACAGTTTTCGTAAGCGCTTACATAGTATGCAGCACTTATATCGCTATTACCATGATGATGGCGTTGATTAAAAGCCCCCTCCTCATTTACAATCGCCCACAAACTCTTAATTTTAACATCCTGTTTAGATAAATCCCAATTCATATCACTCAATGCTGTGTTAATATTTTTTTTAATTGCTTGAATAAAGTTTTTTGATATCTGATCGTTTAAGTTAAAATCTTTAGAATGCCATCCTATAAAATTACTTTTAACAATACCTTCAGGATCATTCTTTCTTAGTTCAGATATATAGTTAAGCAATTCAAGATTAACTTTCTTGTAATCATCGATTTTAGATGCCCAAACAGGTGTAGAAAAAAATAAATGCATAATAAGTTATTTATTATAATTTTTATTAAAATTACATATATTTATTTAGATTTAGAAGTTTTTGACTTTTTGAGATATTTCTTGGTTAAGATAAGGTTTTTTTTTATTCTGTTTTCAAAATATTGGAAGTTTTTCCTGCCACTAGCAATATCAGGAAATTTTTTTATAAGTAATTTAACGTAATTTTTACTCATTTTAAATTAATGTTTAAACAATCTATTCTTAATAAAAAATAAAGGTATTTTGTTTTTATTAGCGTAGTCAATTATTTTAGGATCATTCTTTGATCCCTCAGGCTGTGCTATAGCAACACAATTATTTTTGTTCAATAGTTTGAGGCTATCTGTAAATGGAAAAAATGCATCAGACGCACAAACACATTTTTTATTTTTAAAGCGATCTCTATACTTCATTATTGCAAATTTTGTTGAGTCCAATCTACTCATTTGACCAGCTCCAATGCCCAACGTTTGTTTATTTTTTGCCAATACAACAGAGTTAGATTTTACGTGTTTAGATACCTTTAAAGCAAAAATTAAATCATCAATAATCTTTATAGGTGCAGCACAACTTGACATTTTTTTTAGTTTTGATTTTATTATTTTTGTTAAATTTTGTTCTTGTAATAATAAACCAGAGTTAACAGACTTAAAAAGAATATTTTTATTTTGTTTCAAATTTTTTGAGTCAATAATAATTAAGTTTTTTTTCAGATTTAATACATTTAATGTTTTTTTATTTATTTCTGGCGCAACTATAACTTCAGTAAATTTTTTATTTATAATTTTTGCAAGTTTAGGATCAATTTTTTTATTAAACAAAACTACTCCTCCAAAAGCACTCATGGGATCTGATTCATAAGCTTTTAAATATGCTTTTCGTATACTTTTGGAAGAAGCTACACCACATGGATTATTATGTTTAATTATTACGCATGTTGGTTCACTAAACTCATACAAGCATGCTAACCCTTCACTTATATCTAAAATATTATTATAACTAATTTCTTTTCCATTTATTTGATTGTCAAAGATATTATTTTTAGTATTTTTTATAAAGAAGGCTTTTTGATTGGGGTTTTCGCCATATTTTATTTTGATTTTATTGGAAGTGGCGGTTTTATAGTTTTTATCATTAAACCATTTATGAATTGATAAGTCATACTCACTAGTAATTTTAAAATTTTCTTTAGCCATTTTTTCCCTAAATTTTAATGAGGTCTTTCCATTATTTTTTTCTAATTCACTTATAAAAGAGCTATAATATTTTTGTGAACATATCGTAGTTACAAAATTAAAATTTTTACTTGCTGATCTTATCATTGAGGGTCCCCCGATATCTATCATTTCAATTTTTTGAATTTTATCTCCTTTTGAAATTTTAGAAAATGGATAAAAGTTTGCAATAACAAAATCTATCTTTGGGAAATTTAATTTTTCAAACATTTGTACATGTTCTAATTTATCCCTCTTGAATAAAAGAGATGAATAAATTTTAGGATGAAGAGTCTTAACTCTACCCTCTAGAATTTCTTTAAATTTAGTAATTTTTGATATTTCTCTGCATTTATATCCTAAAGAGGTTATTTTTTTTGCAGTTTCTCCTGTAGAAATGATACCAATATTATATTTAGACAATACTGCACATATTTTAGTTAAATGTGATTTATCATAAACAGATATCAAAGCATTACTTTTTAAATTTTTTCTAGTGACCATTGAATTTTATTTTTTAATGATGATGTTAATCCGGTAATTACAATCTGAGATGTTTCTATAGCTAAATCATTATTTACATATATACTTTTCTCAATCATAATTTCACTGTCTGATTTAAACATCCATATATTATTTTTTTTTGTTTTTATTATAATATTTTTTTTATTTTTAGTTATTGTTGTTGATATGCCGGGCATTAAATGAAATCTTATATGATAAATAATTTTATCAACACTTGATTTTGTTGAAATTATTGTGTCTTCACCCTGAAATAAGTTTTTTTTCTTGTTTAAGCGTAATTCTCTCTTACATATTTTTTTATAATTTCTTGTGTATCCATTGTGAGTTCCCGATAATAAGGCCTCATCTTCATTATCTTTTTCTTCATATTTTACTTGGTTTGGAAAATTTGTATTTTCTTTAATTCCACCTATTTGGCTTATATTAGTATTATTTATAATTATAGTTGAGTGTGCCGCACTATATTTGAGATAACTTGGATTTTTACCACTGATTTCCGCACCCCCACAATTTGTTATTATTTTTTCATTATCTGCGCTTATTTCTACTGATAAAGTTCCAGCGCTTAACTCTTTACAAATACCCAATCCTGTATGTTGGACAACATCAAAAAAAAGAGTTTTTGAAATATCTTTGTAGACCGCAATTCCATTTTTAAACTCTTTAAAAATAACATTTTTTAAGAACTGTTCTTTTTCAATGATTTTTTTAATCTGTGTGTTATGATTATTGTTACAGCCATTAAAAAGAGGTAATGATAAATCATTGTGCATATAAGTTCCAAGTAAAGATGTCATTGATAAAATTGTGTTATTAAGATTTCTAGGTATTTTTATTTCAAAAAATAATAAAATATTTTTAATCTCATTTAAGTTATTTAAAAATTTTGAATGCTCTAAAATATTGTAACTTTTGTGTACTGAGTTTTCATCAACTTGAGCATTAATTATATTTTTAATTTCATTCAATGTTTTAGTTGCATTGGTTTTTTTTATACAATTTATCAATACGTTAGATAACAAATCATATGACGATGTATTTTCTTTTAATTTTTTTTGATTATCAAACGTGATTCTATTTATATGAAAATTTAATATGTAATTTAAAAGAATTATTTCTTTACTACTTGAGTTTGAACAAATGAAATCATAATTATATATAAGATTTATAAATCTCTTTGATGAATAATCATTAGACCAAGGAAAATTTTTATAAAACTTATATTGATTAAACCATGAAAAAATATTTTTTTTTGATAGATCCACTCCTTTTTTACCTCCAATTTTTTGAAAATAAAATAAAAAATTAAAAGTATGTATGTCTGATATTGAAATATTATAAATAAATTTTTCTTTGAAAATATAATGCCGAATAAGTTTATAGTTAGTAAAATCATTTTGTTTAAAATTCAAATCATTAAAATTTGTATGAAAATTTTTTTTAAAATTAATTCTTAAAAAAAATATAAAAAAAAATTTAGAAATTGAGTTTGTTATTGTTTTAATCATTTTTTATAAATTTTACTGAATAAAATCCATCAATCATGAAACTATTAAATTCTGAAGGAGTGCAATAAATATCACCCTGGTCATCAATAAATTTTGATAATTTTTTATCGTTTACATTGAATTTTAGTTGAGAAAAATTAGAATTTTCCCTTAAAAAAAATTTTTTTATGTTTTTGGTTTCTAAATTTAAAATTGAACAAACCATGAAAATTAATATACCATTTTTGTTTAAGAGTTTACCTGCCTTATTAATCAAATTTTTTTGTATTTTAGAGAGTTTGTTCAAGTTAGGTGCATTTTTTTTAAATAAAATATCTGGGTTTCTTCTTAATGTACCAACCCCTGAGCAAGGTGAGTCTAAAATTACTACATCATATTTTTGTTTTTCACATAAATCATTTGCATCTAAATTTAAAATTTTTTCTTTAAAACCAAGCCTTTTTAAATTGTTTTTAAGGACATAAGATCTTTTTATACTAATATCATTTAACGTTACTTCAGATCCTGTTGATAAAAGTTGAAAAGCCTTTCCTCCTGGAGCTGAACACATGTCTAGTACATTCTTAGACTTAATCTCAGGGCTTAAATAAATAGGAAGCATAGATGAGAAATCCTGAATCCACCAAATACCATTTTCATAACCTTCTATTTTTTGTATTTTATTTTTATCTTTAATAAATGTAGATTGTTCAGAAGTTTTATGATTATTAGTTTTAAAACTGTCTAAAAGTTTTTTATTTTTAAATACTAGATGTAAAGAAGGTTCACAGCATATATTGTTTAGAAGTTTAATTGGATTAGTTTTGTTTTTTTTTAATTCGTCTAAAAACCAATGTGGAAAATCTGATATATTAAAGTCTCTTTTGTTAATCTTTGCTTCGTTTTTTATTAAATTTTTTAGCAAACCATTTATTAGTCCAGGGTTGAGTTTTTTTAATTTTGCAATTTCAACACTATCATTTGTTACTGCATAATCTTTAAAGTTTAAATAAAATATTTGCGTAATTGCTGAAAGTAATAAGATTTTAATTTTTATACTTGTTTTTTTTTTTAAATATTTATTTAAAATATTCTTAATAAAAAAATTATATCTAATACTGTTAAGTACAACATTATAGATCATGGATTTGTCCTGATCACTAATTATGATCTTTGTTGTCTGTTTTAAAAAACTTTCGTCAAAATTAACGCTTTTGTTATAAATTTCATATAGAATTTCAAAAATTAATTTCCTAATTTTAACACTCTTTTTCATTTTAAGATATATACCCCCAATGGCATATTTTAGTTTTTTATCGTTAGATAATTCATTTACATATTCTTCTAAGCAAATTGTGCCAAATCAAAAATATTATTCTAAAGATATAACTTTATGGAAGGAGTTGAACAATAGAAATAAAAAAAAATATTCATATGAGATCAAGTATGAAAATCGTTCTAAAATAAATTTTATTGGGAAAAAAATATTAATATGCCTACCGCCAAGATTTGGTTTGGGTGACGCAATTGAATATAGTATTGCAATCAAATCTATAATTGTAAGTAAAAAATTCAAAGATGTCGGTATTGCTTTCTGTAGTGATCATTTATATATTTTTAAAAATCTATTTAAATTTTCAAATGTATACCCTTTACTTATATCAGAAAAACAAATGTCTAAATATGATACGGTTTTTCATATTACTTTGGAAATAGAGTCACTTAAGTACCAGAAATACAAAAGATCAAATATAGCTATTGAAATTTGTAATTTTTTTGAAGTACCTTTTTGTGACTATAAAGCATCTAATAAAAAACAAACAAATATTAATTCTAAAAAAATTTCTATTTTTCCTGTATCTACATCTACAATAAGAAGTTTACCTAACAAAGTAATTCAAGAATTAGTAAATAATTTTAAGAACAAGTATGAAATTGAAGTATTTATTGATAATTCAAGTTTTTCTAAACACCTTCAAGAGTTAAATAAAAAAACAAATATCTTATTTATAAAACCAAATAATGTAGACAAATTAATCTCATATATTTCAAAGATCAGTTTTGGAGTATTTGTAGATTCTGGGCCTTTGCATATTGCAAAAATATTTGACAAAAAAGGTATATTTGTTGAGACTAGTGTTTCCAGTAAAGTACTTCTAAGTAACTCAAAAAAAATAGAAGTTATCAACAACAACTACACGTCTAATTATTGTTCAGGTCCTTGTGGATTGGTAGACATTTTTTCTTTAGAGAATAACATAGGTTGCTATGAAACAAACAAAACAAATTTTGAAAAAATCAAACATTTAAAAAACTTACAAAGATGGAATAAGGAGGAAAAAAATTCTCAATTTATTTTAAATCCAGTTGGATGCATTGAAAAAATTGATATAGAAAGTATAATTAATTCTATAAATATTAAACTAAAGGAATTTTAATGAGAGGTTCTCTAGAAACAATTGTTGGTGCAATGTTTGCAGGCAAAACCAGTGAATTACTAAAAAGAATATTGTGGGCAAATCATCAGAATAAAAAAATTGTTGTTATAAAACCAGGACTAGATAATCGTTATTCAGAGTCTAAAATAATTACACACAATGATTTAAGTCATGAATGTTTTGCAATGAACAACTGGAGAGATGTTAAAAGAGAATATACTTTTGAAAAAGAGATAATTGATATGGTATTTTTGGACGAAATACAGTTTATGGATACTTCAGACACCCTTCATAACGTTGAAATAATTTTAAACAAAGGTATTGACGTTGTTTGCGCTGGTCTCGATCAAGATTCTAGAGGTAAGCCTTGGGAAACTTCTTCAATGATCTTAGGTCTTTCGGACAAAATTATTAAAATTTATGGGTTTTGTAATGTTTGTGGGATGGAAGCAACAAAAACGTATCGTAAGCAAGAAGGTGGTGGAAGGACACAAGTTGGTGCAGCCAATATTTACGAACCTCGTTGCTTGAAGCACTGGACCCCAAGATAATTTATTTGTTTAATCGATTCTCAACTAATTCCTTAACAACACTTGGGTCAGCTAAAGTGGTTGTATCACCAAGTTGCTCATGCTCATTAGCTGCAATTTTTCTAAGAATTCTTCTCATAATTTTTCCTGATCTGGTTTTTGGTAATCCTGCTGTAAAATGTATTAAATCTGGAGTTGCAATTGGTCCAATCTTTTTTCTAACTACTTGTTTTAATTCATCTTTGAGATTTTCCGTGTATTTCTCCCCAACTTTAAGTGAAACATAACAATAAAGTCCATTTCCTTTTATTTCATGTGGATAACCAACAACAGCTGCCTCAGAAACTTTTGGATGACTCACGAATGCACTTTCAATTTCAGCTGTTCCTAAATTATGACCAGAAACTATTATAACGTCATCTACCCTGCCTGTAATCCAGTAGTAACCATCACTATCTCGTTTACAGCCATCCCCAGTAAAATACTTACCATCGAATTGTGAAAAATAAGTATCAATAAATCTTTGGTGATCACCATATACTGTTCGCATTTGACCAGGCCAAGATTTATTTATACATAACATTCCCTCACATTCTCCCTCTAAAACCATTCCTTTTTTATCTACAATAATTGGCTCGATACCATAGAAAGGTTTTGAGGCTGAACCGGGTTTGAGTTTAATAGCTCCTGTCTGGGGAGAAATTAAAATACCACCTGTTTCGGTTTGCCACCATGTGTCAACAATTGGTGATTTAGAGTTTCCTACAATTTCATAATACCAATTCCATGCTTCCGGATTTATCGGTTCACCAACTGTACCTAATAGTTTTAGAGAAGATCTTTTAGTTTTAGTTACATATTTATCCCCTTCTCTCATAAGAGCTCTAATTGCGGTTGGTGCAGTGTAAAAAATATTTACTTGATGTTTATCTATAATTTGCCAAAATCTTGAAAAGTCTGGATAATTTGGAACGCCTTCAAACATTAATGTTGTTGCTCCATTACTTAGTGGACCATAGATAATATAACTATGGCCAGTTACCCACCCAATATCAGCCGTACACCAATAAATATCATTTTGGTTGTAATTAAAAATATATTCATGAGTCATCGATGCATAGACCAAATAACCACCAGATGTATGGAGAACACCTTTTGGTTTTCCTGTGGACCCAGAGGTGTAAAGAATGAATAAAGGGTCTTCTGCTGACATTACTTCAGGTTCACAAACTTCATCAACATCCTTAACTAGATCATTATAAAAAACATCACGGCCTTCAACTAAATTAATATTTCCCCCCGTTCTTTTCACTACAAGGCATTTTTTTACTCCCGGACAACTTTCTAAAGCTTTATCAGTAATATTTTTTAGAGGAATATTTTTGCCACCTCTAACACCCTCATCTGCTGTTATGATGAATTCTGATTTACAATCTAATATTCTTCCAGATATAGAGTCTGCTGAAAAACCACCAAAAATAATTGAATGTACTGCACCAATTCTAGCACATGCAAGCATCATATATGCAAGCTCAGGAATCATTGTTAAATAAATTGTTACCCTATCACCCTTTTTGACACCTAGTTTTTTAAGAACATTTGCCGCCTTTGAAACATTAGTTAATAATTCTTTATAACTAATTTTTTTAACATTATTTGGGTCATCCCCTTCCCATATTATTGCAATCCTATCAGGATTATTTTTTGCATGTCGATCAATACAATTATATGAAACATTAAGAGTACCATCATAATACCACTTTATATTAACCTCATCTCTAGAGTATTTAATATCTTTGATTTTCGTATAGTTATTTATCCAATCTATTCTTTTGCCTTCTTTTCTCCAAAATCCGTCATTATCTTCTATAGAGTTTTTATATTTTTTTTTATAGGTCTCTGAGTCAACCTTAGCTTGTTTTATCCAGTTTTCTTTTATTTCCATACAAAGATAAACTAATTCTAAAATTATGAAAATTCAATCTTTTATTTTAAATAAACAATAAAATTGAGTTTATTAATTTATTTCTGAAATTTTTATAATAGTATCCCACTCATTTTTTGTTAATGGCATTACCGACAATCTTGATTGTTTAATTAGAGCAATGTTTGATAGCTTTGGAGTTGATTTTATTTCATTAAGCGAAACTGGTCTTTTTAGCTTTTTCTTTGCCTTCACATCTACAACAACAAATCTTTCAGTTTTATCAGTAGGATCTGGATAGTATTCTTTTATTACTTCAACAATTCCAATTATTAGTTTTTCAGAAACTGAGTGATAAAAAAAACAAAGATCTTTTTTCTTCATAGACATTAAATTGTTTCTTGCTTGATAATTTCTTACACCATCCCACATGTCTATACCTGACTTAATTTGGTCATCCCAAGACCATGTTGATGGTTCTGATTTTAATAACCAATATTTAATTTTCATTAACTTATATTAAATATTTATATTTCTCATGTCAAAAATTACTTGATTAAATCGTTAATCTTGGACTTGGCCTAAAGTAAAGATCGTGATTATTTGTCTGCTTTAAAATAGTTGCCCACGCAATCATTGCGGCATTATCATTCATCATATATTTTGGTGGGTAAATAAATTTGATATTTTCTTTTTTTTCGGTGTTTTTAAAACATTTTTTTAAATAATCATTATTTGCTACACCACCAACAACTGACACTGTTAAATTTTTAGAAGTATCTTTGTAAAATTCTTTAATAGCCTTATTTAATTTTGAAACAAGAATAGTACCTAAACATTTTTGAAAAGATGCTGAAATATTTTTAATAAATGCCTCATCAACTATATTTTTTTTTGCCATTAAGTTAATCGAGGTTTTTAGTCCTGAAAATGAAAAGTTAAAATTATCTTCCTTGACTAAAGGAAGGGGAAGCTTAAAATAACTTTCATCACCCTTTAATGCTTTTTTTTCAATTTCTTGACCACCAGGATAAGAAAGGCCCAATATTTTAGCAACTTTATCAAATGCTTCTCCTATTGCATCATCTATTGTTTCACCTATTAATTTTATATTATTTAAGTCTTTTAAAAAATATATTTGTGTATGACCACCAGTTATTAGAAGGCATAAATGTGGAAACTTAATTTCATTATTGTAAAAGCTAGATAAAATATGTCCCTCTAAATGATTAATAGGAACAAATGGCTTACCAGTTCCAATTGATAGTGATTTTGTAAAAGTAGATCCTATTAGCAAACCTCCAATTAAACCCGGTCCACATGTGGCAGAAAACAAATCAATCTCTCTTAATGATATACCTGATTCTATAAAAGCTCTTTGGGTAATATCTTGAATTATCTCAAGATGGGCTCTTGAGGCTAATTCAGGCACTACACCCCCATGTTTTTGATGAATTTCTTGTGAATAAACAATATGAGAAATAATAGTCTTATCTTCCTTCATTATGCAAACTGATGTTTCGTCACAAGAGGTTTCAACAGAAAAAACAAGCATATTTTTTTCGTATATTAATTTCTTCTGTTAAACAACTGAACAATAATGATAAAAAGTCTTAATGAAAAAAACACTTGATTATTTATATATTTTCTCAAAACTAAGCACATCTTTTATATTGTTATTTATAATATTAATTTTTGGATATATTTTTTATGTTAGTTTTAAGAATCAAGAAACATCTGACAATCAAAAATTAGAACTTTTAAATAAACTAGACCAAAATGAGCAAAAATTATCTAAATTATATGAAAAAATTGAATTTACTGAAAATTCGATCGAAGAAATTAAAATATCTATTCAAGGCATTAACAACTCTGATCAATCCAAAGAAATTGTATTATTAAATAACAAAATAGGAGAGCTTGATCAAAATCTTAAAAATATTTCAGGAATATTAAAAGAGATTAAAATAGTAAATACTTCAGAGTTAAATAAAAGTTCATCCAATAACATTTTGAATCCAGTTATTGATAAAAACAAAAAAGAGATAACAAAGCTAATTAATTATAAATTTGAAAATAGTTTAGATTTTAGTGAAGAATTAGATATCTTGCAAAATTTAAATAATAACAATAACCAGCACATATTTGAAAAATTAAATTTAATAAAATCGAAAAATTATAGAGGTAATAAATATTTAAAAGACATTTATTTTAGGGAATTAGACTTATATTTAAAGGAAAAATTTAACAATAAACTCAATAATATTATTACCAAATCTGTAATGAATTTTGTTGCAATACAGCCATCAAAAACAAATACTATAAAGAACAATCAAACTCTTGTATTAAAAGAAATTAGTATTCTTATAGAAGAGAGAAGCTATAAAATGTCTTATGCAAAAATTGTTACTATTAAAGATCATCAAACTTATTTCTCAGAAACATTAAAACAGATCCAAATTGCATTAGATTTTATGAAATTAATTAACAAAGTTAGTTAGATGTTAAGATTTTTAATAATTTTACTACAACTAATTATAATACTATCAGTCACAATATTTTTAATAATAAATTCTTTTAATATATCTTTTGATATAGGTGATTTTAGTTACAATTTTAGCTCAAATCTATTGATAATAGTCTTTTCTATTTTGATTACGATAGTGGTCTTGATTAATTTTATTTATTTTAAAACAAAATTTGTTTTTCAAAAATATTCTCTTGCCAATAAATTAGCTAGAACACAAAAAGGATACGACTTTTTTGTTGAGTCAATGATTGCTTTACTAAATAAGGATAATAAAGCTGCAATAAATTCAGCCAGAAAGATGAAGGGGATATTAAAGGAAGAAACAAGTCTTAATTTACTCCTACAATCTGAAATACTTAAAATCGAGAAAAAATCAAATGAATTAGTTGGTATATATGACCTAATGGTAAAAAATGATAAAACAAAAACACTTGGTTATAGAGGGCTCATGGAACAAAGTTTAAAAGAACAAGATTATCACCATGCTTTTGTTTATGGTGAAAAATTATTTTTATTAAACCCAAGAATTGAAAAACTTTATCACACATTATTAAATGTAATTGCTAAAACAAAAAATTGGAATCAATTAATTAATATTACAGATAGAGCGTATTCAAATAAAATTATAAAAAAAGATGAGGCATTTGAAAATAAATCAATAGCTTTTTATGAAATTGCAAAAATTAAAATGAAAAGTGATTTAAAAGAAGCAACTAAATTAATTGAAAAAGCAATTTCTTATAAAGGTGATTTTTCTCCATATATTAAATTGTATGCTCAGATGTTATTTACAGCTAATAATAGTTTTAAAGCTCTAAAAGTTTTGAAGAAATACTGGAGTCAAAATCCAAGTGGCTTACTTAGATCATCAATAACTGAGGTTTTAAAAGAGAATAAAATTAATCAAATAGAATCTATAAAAATTATAATTTCTAAAAACCAAAGCAATGAAGAGTCAAAAAAATTATTAATTGATTTTGCAATTTATTTTAACGATTGGTCCGTAGCTCGAGATAATATAAAAGGAATAATCGGATCAAATCCTTCAAGAGAAATTTGTTTGTTTATGTCTGAAATTGAGTTAGGAGAATTTAATGATATTCAAAAAAGTGAAGGTTGGAAACTAAGAGCTAACAATGCTGGTTTCGATTATTACTGGGTTTGTAAATACACAAATAACCCTCAAAAAAATTGGTCCGCACTATCTGAGTCCGGTCACTTTAATTCTCTTGAATGGATGCAGCCAAAAATGTTAAGCGTATTGTAATTATGAAAAACTTAACATGTTTTGTTGGTTATGATTCTAAAGAAGATATTGCATATAGGGTGTGTAAATATTCTATACTTAAAAGAGCTTCAATAAACGTAAAAATTTTTTCATTAAAGTTAGATGAATTAGTAGCCAAAAAATTTTATTATAGAGATATTGATCCATTAGCATCAACACAGTTTACCTATTCAAGATTTTTGGTTCCTGCATTAATGAACTTTAAAGGCTGGGCAGTATTTTGTGATTGTGATTTCATTTTTTTGGATGATATAGCTAAAATTACTGAAAACTTGGATGAAACAAAGGCAGTATATTGTGTCAAACATGATTATACACCTAAAGAAAAACATAAGATGGATGGTCAAAAACAAACTATTTATCCAAGAAAAAATTGGTCAAGTTTTATTTTATTTAATTGTTCACATTCTAAAAACAAAACTCTTTCGCCCGATTTAGTTAACAGAGAAACAGGTGCTTTTTTACATCAGTTTAAATGGTTAGAGGATGACGAGATAGGTTCATTGGATGAAAGATGGAATTGGCTAGAGGGATGGACATCAGGTCATAATAACAAATCTCCATATGCAGTTCATTATACCCGAGGAGGACCGTGGTTTGATGAGTGGCAAGATGTAGAGTTTGCTAAAGATTGGATAAACGAAAGAGATGAATATCTAACAAAAAAATTTACGATTTAAAGAAATCATTTATAAACTTATTGTCTTTCAAGTTTTCTTTTGAAATTATATTAACAGATTTATACCATGGAGTTTTGCCATTTTCATAATCCCAATAATGAAAAGAAGCATGATTTTCAGGTTTGATTAATATTGTTTTTACACCTAGAGCACTTGCTAAATGAGCTGTGCTGTTACTAACAGTAATAAACAAATCTAGCTCCTTTAATAGATTGGCTAAACCAGAAAAATTATTAAATAAGTCTAAACTTTTTAGTGTGATTATTTTTAAATTTTGCCTTTTTGTAAAATAATCTATCTCTTTTTTTACATCACCATACTGTAAATTAAAAATTAAAGAATTTTTTATTTCAAATATATTTTTAAAATCATCAAGTGACATAGATTTCTCTGATGAATACCTATTTTTAAAACTTTTCCAAGAAATGCCAATTTTAAGGCCATTAAATTTATTTAATATTTTATCTAATTCCAAATCTTCATAGTTTTCTATATTTTTTAAGTAAGAATCTTGTGAAAAAGAATTTAAATCATTCCTGAAATATTTTCCTAAGCTACCAGCATAAATGATGTATTCAAAATTATTTACTCTATTAATATTAGATGAATAGGTTCCTAGTTTTACAAATTTATCTTTATGAGAATTAAATGAATTTTTAAATAGAGGTATTAATCTTTCATCACACTCAATAACTAGATTTTGAAATCTATTTAATAAATCTGAATACATAGTTCCATACAAAATTTCATCACCGATTCCTTGCTCTCTTAAAACCAGAATTTTTGAGTTTTTATCTAAAATATTATTTTTTGGAATTTTATTTTCTATTAATTTGAGTGTAGGGTTTTTTTCATTAAAATCTGACAAACCAAGTCTACCATCAAAATATAGCCAAGCATTTTTAAAATCATATTTTTTAAGTAAAATTAAAGATAATGTTTTTTTAAACTCATCATTATTTTGGTCTATCGATATAGCTTTTCTACAGTGTTTTTCTGCTTCTTTAATTTTATGAAGACACATTAAAGTCTTTGCTAAATTATTTAAAAGAATGGGATTATTAGGTTTAAGATTTTCAGCATTTTTAAAGTATTCAATTGCCTTTTTGTACTCTCCTTCTTCTAAATAAAATCCAGCCATATTGTTTAAAGTTTCAAAACTGTTTGGGTACAATTTAAAAGCATTTTCAAAGTAAGTTTTTGCCTCTTTCGATATTCTTAATTCGTGCTTTAATCTTCCTAATGAATTAAGTATTTTTATATTGTTATTATCAAGGCTTAGTGCACTTAGAAGAGCCTTATCTGCCTCATCATATTTTTTTAAATGTAAAAAACACAGACCAAGAGTATTTAGTGCATTAACATTTTTATTATCAATTTCTAAAACCTTATAACATTGATTTATTGAGTCTTTATAACTTTTTAATAAGTATAAAATATAAGCTTTATCTTGGTTTACTTGTAATAAAAATAATTTATTTAACTGAATTGAATTTATTATGTCTAATGCTTTTTGATAATAACCTTTGTTAATGTAAATATTATATAGATTGATTTTATATTTTGTTTCATCATTATTTTCTAATAAAGATATGTAATTAGCCTCAGCTTCATCCAGTAAGCCTAACTCTTGTTGCATTACAGCTAAATTATACCTTAATTTAATATCCTTATTATTTTGAAGATAAATTTTTTTGAATTTTTTATATGCTGACTCTTTGTTTCCAGCATAAAAATCTTTTAAAATGGAGTTAAGTTTATGAGAGATATCCATTATATTTTATCTATTAACTCATCTACAAGTTTCATTGTATAATTAAGTGAATATTTGTATTTAATAATTGATATACTTTTGTACCAGGGTGTTTTTCCATTTTCATAATCCCAATAATAATAAGTAGATGATTTTTTTGGACAGATTAATATGGTGGGAACTCCAAGCGCACCAGCAAAATGTGCAGTTGAATTGCTTACCGTAACAAAAACATCTAATTTTTTCAAAATACTAATAAGGCTATCAAAATCATTAAACAAATCTATATTATCAAAATTAAAAATATCTTTTCCGCTGTCTTTAAATTTCTTAACCTCTATATAAGTGTCTCCATATTGAAGATTAAAAAATAATCTTTTATCTGAATATATTTTTTTAAAATCATTTAACTTTAAAGATTTCAATCCACCAAATATATTGAAAACACTTTTCCACGATACACCAATTTTTTTTATGTTTTTAAAGTTGCTAAATGTTTGATTAAATTTTCTATCTAAATCGTCTGAGGTTTTAATAAATGGTTTGGTAATAAAATTTCTTTCACTTCGCCTAAAAAATTTTGCCAAACTGCCAGCATATAAAATATTATCAAATTGATTAATATTTTGGGATGAAGAATAATGACCATAAGGAAAAAATTCAATGCGATCAAATGATCTTTTAAAAATATTTATTAATCTTTCATCACACTCAATCTTTACATTAGAAAAGTTATTTTTAATCAAATCTTGATAAATACTGCTAAATAGTATTTCATCCCCAACACCCTGCTCTTTGACAATAAGTATCTTGTTATCAGTTTGTAAATTTTTGTTAAAATTTATATTTTTGGTTAGATTGAAATGATACTTATTTTTTTCAGGAAATTCTCTGGTATTTAATCTTGCGTCAAAATAATTAAATGCTGAGACGAACTTTTTTTTATTTAAAAGCAAATAAGAGTAACTCAATTTTAATTCATTACTTGTATTACCTAATTTTTCTTGACTTAAAAATCTCTTTTCAACCCACTCAAAGTTTTTTAATCTAACATTACATATAATTATATTTTCATCTACTTGTTGATTTTGGGGGTTGATTTGCTTTGCCTTCTCATAAAACCTTAAGGCTAAATCATTTTTATCTTTTAATGATAAAATATTAGCAATATTTACCAAGGGTAAATCAGAGTTAGGATTAATTTTATAGGCTTTTTTGAAATTAAAGTAGGCTAAAGTTAGTTTCTCCAAGTCAATATAGCATTTACCTAGATTATTGTAACTATCAGTATAATTTGGGTTAATTAAAATTGCTTTTTTAAATAGCTTGATTGCATTAAGTGTTTCCTTATTTTCTAAATATAATAAACCAAAAATATTTAATCCAAAAACCTCCTCTGAGTTATAGCTTATTGCTTTTCTAATATATTTTTCTGAAACTAAATAGTTTTTATTTAGGTATTCAATGTAAGCCTTGTCTCTTAAATGTACATAATTGTCATCTTTTATATCTAGCAATTTATCAACATATTTTTTTGCTAAATCAATTTCATTATTTTTAAGGTAATTTAAATAAATTAAACTCAATGCTTCATAATTATTCAAATCAATTTTTAAGATATTCTTTAAGCTGATATTTGCCTTATCAATTTGATCTAAGCTTATGTAAATTTTTGCCTGCAAAAATAATAAATTTTTATTTTCCTTATTTGTAGATAGCAAATAGTTTAATTTATTAAGCGCTTCTTTTTTTCCACCGGTATTGAATAAATTTAAAACTGAATTTATTTGTTCTTTAAAATTTTGCATAAAAAAACCCAGTCTATCAAAGACTGGGTCGTAATTAAATTAAATAAAACTATTATTATCTTCTTTGACCAAATAATCTTAAAAGCATTATGAACAAATTAATAAAATCTAGGTAAAGCGTTAATGCTCCCATAACAGCTTTTTTACCACTCTGTTCACTTGAGTCGAAAGAATTGTAAATATTTTTAATTTTTTGAGTATCATATGCTGTAAGTCCAACAAAAATCAGAACTCCCGCAGCAGAAATCAAGTAATATAATTGTGGACTCTGCAAAAACCAATTAACTATCATTGCTATAATAAGACCAATTAAGCCCATAAAAAGAAAGCTGCCTAAACCAGTAAGATCTCTTTTAGTTGTATATCCATAAATACTTGTAGCTCCAAATGTTGCAGCGCTTATAAAAAAAACTCTTGCTATAGAGGCGTCTGTATATACGATGAATATCGAAGCCATCGAAAGCCCCATTAAGAATGAGAAAGTCCAAAAAATTGATTGTGCCTTACTAAGACTCATAGTCGCAATATTTCTAAATCCAAAAAAAATCATAATTAGCGGTGCAAACATTATAACAAAAGCTAAAGGTGAAGAAAAAAGAGTCATTCCCAAAGGTGTATAGCTTTCAATCCCACCTTGCTCATTAGTTATCATAGATGCTTTACCAAAAAAGTAAGCAACACCACCAGTTACTAACAAAGCAGTAGTCATATAATTATACACTTTAAGCATATATGCTCTCAAGCCCTCATCTATAGCTGCTTGATCTGCTGTTTTAGTTAATGATCGTTGATTAAAATCTAAAGCCATAAATTCTCCTTTTAATTATTACTAATATCGCTATAAATCAGACAAATTCAAGGCATTTCTATTAAATATTTATGAGATACAGAAAATTAGGAACTACAGATTTAAATGTTAGTGTAATTTGTTTAGGAACTATGACATTTGGTGAGCAAAATTCTCAGCAGGATGGTTTTGAGCAAATGGATTATGCCTTTGAACGAGGGGTTAATTTTTTTGACACAGCTGAACTTTATGCTGTTATGCCAAGAAAAGAAACTTATGGTAAGACAGAAGAAATAATTGGTAATTGGTTCAAGGAAAAAAAAAACAGAGAAAAAATTATTTTGGCTTCAAAAATTGCTTCAAAATCTGATGATTTGGACTGGATAAGAGGCGGTGCAAAAAGTTTAGGCTTTGATAAGATTAACATAAATTCTGCTATTGATGCTAGCCTCAAAAGACTTAAGACAGATTATATAGATTTATATCAACTTCACTGGCCTGAAAGAAAAGTACCGAAGTTTGGTCAACTTGACTTTGAATATGATCCAAGTGATAATTCTTGGACTTCTATTGAAGAGGTTCTCTATAATTTAAATGAGTTAGTTAAAGTTGGCAAAATTCGTTATGCTGGATTATCTAATGAAACACCTTGGGGAATGATGAAATTTTTGCAAGTAGCAAAAGAAAAAAACTTGCCAAGGATGATGTCTATTCAAAATGTTTATAGTTTGGTTAATAGAGTTTTTGATATTGGTCATTCGGAAATATCAATTTCAGAAAATTTTGGCCTATTAGCCTATTCACCTTTAGCCGGAGGAAGGCTGAGTGGAAAATACATAGGTGGTATTAACCCAAAAAACTCTCGATACACTATTTGGCCAAGGCGTTTTTCAAGACACCATACCGAAAGAGGAGAAAAAGCAATAGAAAGATATGTTAATATTGCAAATAAATTTGAAATTCCTCCTTCAACTTTTGCAAACGCATTCGTTAATGACCGTCCATTTGTAACAAGCAACATCATAGGAGCAACCTCAATGGATCAATTAAAAGAAAATATAGATAGTATTGATATAACCTTAACAGCAGATATGCTCAAAGAAATTGAAGAAGTTCATTTATCTAACCCAAACCCATGTGTCTAAATTTATAATTTCAATTTTTTTAAAAGTCTTTCAGTTTCTTTTATGTAAGATTTGTCCCACAAAGCTACATTACATAGTGCATAATATATCTGATAAATTATTTCGTAGTTAATGTAATTTTTTTCAATCTTAATATATTCATTATATTTTTCTAAAAAATTAGAATCAACAAAAGAAGGGTTGAACCACCTTAAATAAGCTATTTCCATTTCATTATGTCCAAAAAAAGAGCCAGGATCTATAAAACCTACAAATTTATTATTTTTAAAAAGAATATTACCATCCCAAAGATCACCATGAAGTAAAACCGCTCCTGGATTATCTGGTATAAAGTCTTTGATATTTTTCAAAATATGATTAATTTTTTTATTAATAAAATTTCCCATATTTTCTTTTTTGTTTGCTAATTCATAAATTGGATTTAGTCTTTTCTCAGAATAAAAATTTGACCAACTGTCTTCAAAATTATTAATTTGCTCTAGCGCACCAATTTGAGTGTTGAAATCAAAACCGTATAACTCATTTGATATTGAATGAACTGCAATAATTGACTTTAAAAAATCCAAGTTTGTTTCTTTGGGCTTGTGATTATCATTTTCAAAATATTCAATGACAAGATAACTATCATTATAACATATTATCTGAGGGAAGAATTTAAACCTTTTATTTAGGTATAAGAGAGTATTGGCTTCTGATTTTATTGCGTTAAATTCTTTAGATGTATCAGTGCTAAATTTTACAATATATTGTTTACCATCTAACAATTCAAATTTTAGACAAGCAATATTAAATGAAATTTGTAATAACTTATATTTAATTATCTTTTCTTTATTTAATAAATTTTCAATTTCTTTTATATGGTATCCTAAATTCATAATGTTCAAAAAAATAAACTTACAACATATCTTTTCTTATTTAGGTCTTTTTCCATTTTTTCTTATTTTATTAAATAAGTTTTTTTTTAAATACTTTGATTATAATATAGTCAAAGATTTTGCTATTTTTTATTCAATAATTATTTTTGTTTTTATTGGAGCTGTTAATTGGAACCTAAAAAAAAAAATATCATTTTTTAATGTTTTTATTGGTTTTATCCCTAGTTTAGTTTCTGTTTTTCTAATAATAATGTTTTTATATTCTTATCAAGTGATTTGGTATCTAATGTTTTTTTTTATTATTCAACTCATGTTGGATAAATATAATTATAAAGAAAAAAACAGGGATGTTTTCTATAAATTAAGAATTCCACTAACCCTATCTATACTTTGTAGTTTAATTCTTATTCAATTGTAGTCTTGATACTACCGACTTTTATTTTTGCATGATTAAATAATGAAATTTTATTCCATGATTTAAATTTTTTTAATTCTTCAGAATTTAAAATTTTAAATTCTTTAAACAAAGCATAAATAGCAGATGGTAATGCTCTCTCATTTCCATCTTTAACCTTAAAAATTCCAAAAATATTTTTCTTTAGATGGGCAAATAAAAAAACACCTTCGGCACCACCTTTGCAAAATATTTTTTTATTAGAAATTTTTATTAAATTGCTATCTAAATTATTACTTCCACCAATAAATTTAGGATTGGTAAGTATGGCTCTAATCATTAGTTGAATATTTTTAGAATATTCAAAAGCACCATTGTAACTTTTCAACAAGTTGGACAATGCGTTACTAAGGTCTTTAATTGTGAAAGCATATTGTGGGGCGCTACAACCATCAATACCATAATTTTTTTTAGAGATTATATTCTCTGTAAATACTGAGAAAACTTTTCTTATGTTTATTTGATGAGGATGGTTAAAGTCGACATAGTTTTTAATGGGAAAGTTATTTATGATACAACTTGTCAGCATTGCTAAATGTTTTCCTGCACAATTGTTGTGAATTTGAGTAGGCAACCTTCCAGATAAAAGTAACTTGTTGGATGACATTGGATGTAAAGGATTGTGAATACCACACTTCAGATCGGTGATTTTTAGATTAATTTTTTCCAGCCAATTCATTAATTCTTTAACATGGAATTCTTCACCACAATGAGATGAACAAGACAAAGCAATTTGTTTTTTATTTAAACTGTATTTTTCTGCAGCTTTTGATAATGAAAAGGGTATACCTTGAAAAATTTTGATTGATGATCTTGGGTAAATTAAGTTATTTTTACTGTCAGTTGAAAATATATTATCTCCACTTGTAGAGCCTAGGTAACAGTTAACTTCATGTTTACTCTCTAATATATTTCCTCGAGTTACATATGTGGTAATTTTGCTCATAGTTTCTTATAGAGCAAAAAAAATATTATTTAAAAAAAGATTTAATAAATGTAAAAAGATTTAGAATTGAACCAAACTTTCCAAAAAACACTACGTCATTTTCAGTGATTGTTAAGCAAATACAACCATCATTTTTACATGCAGTTGGATTATGTTTAATTTTCTGATCATTAATTTGAATATCACCTTTATTATATTCACCATACTCATCACAGAAGCTTCCTTCCAAGACTAAAATATATTCTTTACCGTTATGAGAGTGAAGAGGAACAGATGTGCCGGGATCCATTTGAATAAGCTTTACTGAGTCATTGTCATAAACAGGTATACTAAATTCCTTGAAGCCCTTATATACAGATTTCCAGTTTATATTACCTATATCACCTATAATTTTGCTAAGTGGGCTGACTAAATTTTTATTTCTAATAGGAACTTCGGTATCTTTAGTGGTTTTAATACAGTCTGAAAATTTAAGTTTATTAGGCTTTATGCCTTCAAGCTTGTTAAAATCTTCGGCAAGCAAATTATCGAATATGGAAGATTTTTTAGCGGCAGCACCATTTAAAAAAAGGTACATTGAGGTAAATAAGCTTTTAGCCTCTCCAAGGTTACCACTTGCATAACCGAATATAAGTTCGTTTTTTTGTGTTGAAGTATTCATCAAATATGTTTCTGCATTTTACTTAAAGTAGCTCTTATTCTAGATTTAACTGTACCTAATGGAATTTCAAGCTCTGTGGCAATATTTTTATGACTTTTTTGCTCAAAAAAGCTCATTTTAATCAGTTTTTTCTGATTTTGGTCTAATTCTTCTGTTATTTTGTTGATTGTAGATTCTATTTCATAATCATCGGATTTATTATTTTCATATAAGAAATCCCTTATATCCTCTTCATTGACATCATTTCTTTTATTTTTCCTGTGAAAATCAATTTTTTTATTTCTGGCAATTGTGAAAGACCAGGTTGTAAATTTTGATTTTTCTGGATTAAAAAACTCAGCCTTTGTCCATATCGTACTTAAAACCTCTTGAGTTAACTCTTCAGCTTGTTCATTACTTAAATTATTTTTTATGTAATAAGCGTTTATTTTTGGTGATATGAAATCAAATATTTCAGAAAATGCCAACTCATCTCTGTTTTTAGATATTTTTTTTACAAGATCAATAATTTTTGAGTTTTCCATATATATTATATTAACAATCTTAAAATTTATTACTATAGTAGAATAATATAAAAACAAAAATAAATATAAATTCATGAAAAAAATCTTATTAATATTTACAACTATTTTTCTTACAATTTTTACCTTTAACTTATATGCTTTAGAAAAAGGGTCTTGGACTCTAACAAAAGATAATAATTGGTGTTATATAGGGTCATTACCCATAAACTCTGATTTACCAGAGACAAAAAAAAGAGGTGAAAATTATATTCTTGTCTATAAAATTATTGGTAATGATGAAAATATTATTCAGATTGAAGCAGGATATAAATATAACTTAGATAAAAAGATAGTTGTAAAAATTGATAACACTGTTTTTGATTTTTATTCGACAGAAGACTCTTCAGATACAGCTTGGACTAACGATGATAATAAAGTTATTTTTGCAATGAAGAAAGGATTAGAATTAGTTCTAAGTGGTGAGTCAAGCAGAGGAACAACCACTAACGATACTTATACTCTAAAAGGATTTACGTCAGCTATTAATAAGTTAAACAAAGATTGTTGAAATGCCAAAAAAAATTGTTTTAGCTTATTCCGGTGGTCTTGATACCAGCGTGATATTAAAATGGCTTCAAGAAAAATACAGATGCCCAGTTGTAACTTTCACAGCTGACTTAGGGCAGGGAGAAGAGTTATCTCCAGTAAAAGGTAAAGCAGAAAATTTAGGTGTAAAAGAGATTTTCATTGAAGACTTAAAGTATGACTTTGTGCAAAATTATGTCTTTCCTATGTTTAGAGCAAATGCAATTTATGAAGGAACATATTTTTTGGGTACAGCCATTGCTAGACCGTTAATTGCGAAAAGACAGATTGAAATTGCTAAAGAGGTTGGTGCCGATGCAGTTGCTCATGGTGCAACAGGTAAGGGTAATGATCAAGTTAGATTTGAACTTGGCTATTACGCAAACAACTCTGATATAAAAGTTATTTCACCTTGGAGGGAATGGGAATTAAATACCAGAAATGAATTAATTGAATTCGCTGAAAAGCACCAGATACCCATTGCCAAAGATAAAAAAGGCGAGGCTCCCTTTAGTACTGACGCAAACCTACTCCATACATCCTCAGAAGGAAAAGTGTTAGAAGATCCATGGGAAGAAGCACCTGAATATGTTTATTCGAGAACTAAATCAATTGAAAATTCTAAAAACGACCCAGATGAAATTATTATTTCATTTGATAAAGGTGATGCCGTGGCAATAAATCAAAATAAACTAAAACCACACGAGCTGTTGAGTAGATTAAACCAATATGGATATGAGCACGGTATTGGAAGAGAAGATATAGTTGAAAATCGTTTTGTTGGAATGAAATCAAGAGGTGTATACGAAACACCAGGCGGCACTATTTTATCAAAAGCTCATAGAGCAATTGAAAGTATAACTCTCGACAAAGGAGAAGCCCATTTAAAAGATGAAATTATGCCAAAATATGCAGAAACTATCTACAATGGTTTGTGGTTCTCTTCAGAAAGAGAATCAATGCAACAGATGATTGACCACACCCAAAAAAATGTTTGTGGAGATGTTAAGTTAAAATTATTTAAAGGAAATGTTATTGTAACCGGAAGAAGATCTCCTTTTAGCAGATATAAACTATCATTAGTATCTTTCGATGAAGCTGGAGATTATGATCAAAGAGATGCTGAAGGATTTATAAAAATTACCTCTTTGAGATTAAAAAAATAACAGTTATCTAACTTCTTTGTTTTCAAAAGCGATTGTCGTGTTTCTTAAAAGACATGCGATTGTCATAGGTCCAACACCTCCAGGAACAGGTGTTATAGCAGAAGCTATTTCAGATGCGTCATTAAAATCAACATCACCGACTAATTTGTTTTTCAATTCACCATTTGTTTCAACCTCAATTCGGTTTATTCCTACATCAATAATAATCGCATCTTTTTTTATCCAATTACCCTTTACCATTTCAGGTCTACCAACTGCTGCAACAATAATATCAGCTTTTTTACAGACATTTTCGATATCCTTAGTTCTTGAATGAGCTATTGTTACAGTACATGATTCTTTTAATAATAATTGAGCCATTGGTTTACCAACAATATTCGATCTTCCTATCACAACTGCATTTTTTCCAGACAAATCAACCCCTAATCCTTTTAGCATAATTAAGCATCCATAAGGGGTGCAGGGTATAAGAAGATTGTCATCATTATGACTGGCAATTGAAAGTTTTCCTACATTTAAGGGATGAAACCCGTCAGCGTCTTTGTCAGGATGAATTGAGTCTAGTACAATTTGCTCATTGATATGTTTTGGCAATGGGAGTTGAACAAGTATTCCATTAACATTATCTTGATTATTTAGAGAATCCACTATCTGCAGCAATTCTGCCTCAGTAGTTTCTTCAGGTAAATGATGATCAAAAACTTCAATACCAACTTCAATTGCACTTTTTGTTTTAGCTTTTACATAAACACTGCTAGCTGCAACGTCACCCACTTGAACTACAGCCAGTCCAGGCACTTTTCCAGTTTTAGTTTTTAAACTATTTATTTTTTGTTTTAGTTCATTTCTTAAGTTCTGAGCAATCTCTTTTCCATTTATCAAAGTAGTCATATTACCTCGGCCAATATTCAATCAGTAAACTTTTTATAAACCACAGTCCCAAATAAACAACTATTGGTGATATATCAAGTGTTCCAAAGTTAGGAATAAATCTTCTAACTAGATTTAGACTAGGTTCACAAAGTCGGTACATTGCTTCCATAACACTATAGACAAAACGATTGGAAGCATTGATAATATTAAAATTCAGTAGCCAAGTTGTAATTATGTAGATTAACAAAATAAATTGATAGAGATTTATTATTTGAATTATTAATCCTAAAAGTGAATTCATAAATTAGCTATTATTGTATTGAGCAATTTACTCAACTATAACTTTTAAATAAAAATTAAAAAAGGCGGCATATGCCGCCTTATTTTATAAATATTATATTATTTCTTACATAGAAATATCTCTTCCAAACCATTTTTTTGTGATTTCAGCAGTTGTGCCATCTGCAGACATTTCAGCAATAGCTTCATTCCACATATCTACAATATCAGCATCTTCTTTTCTCACAGCACCACCAACACCATCTCCAAAAACACCTCCAGAAAATGTTGGGCCAGTGAAAGCAACATCAATACCTCCATCAGATTCCATGAAATCAATTATAGAACCTACATCAGCAAGAATTGCATCACATCTACCAGCTGCTAAATCCAAATTGTGATCATCAACACTCTGATACAATTTCACTTTTACAGCACCAGACATATGTTTCTCTAAAAAATTTTGATGAATAGTTGATGATTGAACACAAACAGTAGCACCATTCATAGCAGCAATTAGTTGACCAATTGCAGCCTGTTCTTTTCCACCAGCGTTGTTAAGATTTACCTTGTTAACTCCACCTGTAAATTTTGCAACTGATAAACCTTCAAGCCCACTTCCTTTTAAAACAGCAAAACGAGCACCATCAGTCATATAACCATTAGTAAAGTTTACCTTTTCCTTTCTCTCTTCAGTAATAGACATCCCGGCAATTATGATGTCATATTTTCCTTGAAGTAAGGCAGGAATAATACCATCCCAATCCTGAGTTACCCACTCACAATCGACGCCCATTCTTGCACAAGCTTCGTTACCAAAATCAATTTCAGCTCCTTCTAGCTCTCCTGCTGAGTTAAGATTATTCCATGGAGGGTAAGCTCCTTCAGTACCTATTCTTA
>CACKNC010000002.1 GCA_902601455.1 uncultured Alphaproteobacteria bacterium | reverse complement strand
TATTTTTGGTCAATTAAAAGGTATGCTTGATCTTGGTTGTGAATGTGTTGGTTGGTGGAATGATGGTCATAATAAAATAACTGATGATTTTACAAAAAAATATCCAACGATTAAAAGAGAGACAGACAAAAAAAAATTATTATCAAACCCTGAGATAGATCTTGTTTTAATAGCAGACATTCCAAGTAAAAGAGCAGATTTAGCAATAGAATGTATGGAGGCTGGAAAAGATGTTATGCTTGATAAGCCTGGATGTACATCTTTAGAGCAACTTAAAAGAATTAAACAAACAGTATTAAAAACTAAAAGAATTTTTTCCATAGACTTTTCTGAAAGATTTGAAGTTCCTTCTGTTCAAGTAGCATATGATTTAATTCAAAAGGGAGAAATAGGTAATGTAGTTCAAACAATAGGAATGGGACCTCATCGCTTAAACTTACCTACTAGACCAGAGTGGTTTTTTGATTATGAAAAATATGGAGGGATCTTGTGTGATATTGCTTCACATCAAATTGATCAATTTTTATTTTTTACTAGCTCAACACAAGCAGAAATAATTTCATCAAGTACAGGAAATTTTGCACACCCACAATTTCCAAAATTTGAAGATTTTGGTGAAATTTTAATTCATGGAGATAAAGGAAGAGGTTATATAAGAGTTGATTGGTATACTCCGGATGCACTTCCAAACTGGGGTGATGGTCGATTAACTATTATAGGAACTGAAGGCTATATAGAATTAAGGAAATATGTTGATGTGGTAGGTAGAGATGGAACAGATCACATCTTTTTAGTTAATAAAGAAAAGTATGAATATATAAATGCTTCTTCTCGCCCTTTAACATATTTTCAACGATTAATGAACGATGTCATAGAAAGAACAAGTACTGCAATGGAACAAGATCATTGTTTGAAAGTTATGAATCTTGCTATCAATGCTCAATTAAATGCAAAAAAAATGGGTAATTTAAAATAAATGATTTTATCTAGTGATAATATTTCAAATACACTTCTAAATATAATTAATGGTACACCTATCTTTGATTTGCATACTCATTTATTTCCCCCCAAACATGAAGGTTATTTTCTATTAGGTTTTAAAAATTTATTAAACTACCATTATTTAATTGCCGAGTTATTAACAGCTACCAATATTGATGCTTCAACATTTTATTCTTACAATGATGAAAAAAAAGCATCACTAATTTGGAATGAGTTATTTGAAAAACGAACACCTGTATCAGAAGCGTGTGCAGGAGTACTATCAATTCTTAAAGAATTAAAAATAGTAATAAATAATAAAAGTTTTTTATCTATTTGTGATGAGTATGATAATAAAATTCAATCAGATAAAAATGTATTGGAATTAAGTAATGTGTCTTCATTAGTTATGACAAATAATCCTTTTGATTTAGATGAGTGGTCTTTGTTCAACACAAATGATTGGAATAAAAAAATATATTTAGCATCACTTAGATTGGATGACATAATTGTAGATTATGAAGAAACTCTAAAAAAAGCAAAAGATCAAACATCAAATCAAGAAAATACAATAGTTACCTATCTTGAGAAATGCTATTCTCAATCATATCCAGTATACGCTGCAGTATCATTAAATTTAGATACTTTTCATACAATATTTAAAGACACAATTTGGAAAGATATTTTAGTATGGTTAGAAAATAAAAACTTACCGTTGTCCTTAATGTTGGGTGTGAAAAGGGCAGTAAACAAAGATTTTGGTTTAGCAGGGGATGGAATAGGTGACATCAATTTGAAAGAATTAAGTAATCTTTGTAATTCGTTTCCAAAGAATAAGTTTTTAGTAACTTGCTTATCTTTAAACGATCAGCATGAGTTAACGGTACTAGCTAGAAAACATCCTAATTTAAAAATTTTTGGATTTTGGTGGTTTATGAACCAACCAACTATAATAAAACAAATATTAAAAATGAGAATTGATATGCTGGGTTTTTCTTTCATACCACAGCATTCAGATGCAAGAGTTTCAGATCAATTAATATATAAATGGAGTCATTTTAAAAAAATTCTTCATCCAATTCTATTAGAATATTACCAAGATTTGCTTGATAAAAATTTTCCTATCTCTGAAAATATACTTCACAGAGATATAGATAGTTTATTGTCTGGAAATGCTAAAAAATATTTAGGAATTAAGTAACAAACTCTAAAAGATTATTAAAACTAGTTTCAATAGAAATAAAAGGGTCTTCTTGACATTCATCTTGCTCTACAATGTACCACTTACAACCTGATAGCTCTGCTTCCTTTATAATATTTTTTATATTTAAATTTCCATTACCAATTTCTGCGTAATAGCTTTCATGTTCATTCAACATAATAAAGTCTTTTAAGTGAATTAATGGCAATCTATTTTTTAATTTTTTACACCAGCTAATTGGATCATGGCCACCTTTTTGAATCCAATATACATCAGGCTCTCCTTGTATATATCTGTTATTGGTATTTTTATATATCCTCTCTAATATAATCTCATTATTAATTTTTTGAAATTCTAATGCATGATTGTGATAACAAAGTACTTTATTTGCCTTACTAAAAATTGAACCAGCTATATTTATATCTTCTATAAATTTATCAAGAACATTTATGTTAAGAAAATTCATATTTGTAGGATAAGGGAGAGCAGTATAAGAACAATTAAGTGTATTAAGTTTTTCTATAACTACTTCAGTATTTTTAATGATTTCTTCATTGGGTTCATGGGTAGCGCATATAGTTAAACCTATATCATCACACATTTTTTTTATCTCTATAGGATTAATTGGTCCAATAGAACTTACCTGAATTGCTTCATATCCAATTTTTTTTATTTTATTTAAAGTATTTAGAAGATCTTTTTCTGTCTGACAAAAATCTCTTACAGTGTAAAGCGTTAAAGCGATTTCATTACGTTTCATTAATTGTTACCAATCATTTTTCTTAATTTATTTTCATACTCATCTTCATTCAATGGTAATTCTACCTCTTTTTTATCAAGTCCAGATAAAATCATAGCATTTATTAGTTCAACGCTATTAATTCCTTGATCGCCTGGCACGTGGATATCTTCTTTATCTAACAAAAAGTTAGTAAAATTTTGAAGTATCCTAGTGTGTTCTACATGTTGATCCTCATCATTTGGAAATTCATATTGTAATGTCTCTACTGCAGGTTTGTCAAAAAGTGTTTGTGAATTTTTTATAAAGCTTGTTGAAGTTTCTGATAATTTTTTCCAAGTTAAACAGTTATTTTCATAAATAACTAATCCATAATCTGAAGCAATTTCTAAACGATTTACACCTGGAGTTTCACCAGTTGTTGTAGAGAAAATTCCTTTCATTCCATCTTTATATTTTAAAATAGAAGTAACCTCATCTTCAACTTCAATATTATGAAAATGACCAAGTTGCATATCTGTGACAACACTATGAGGCATTCCAAATAACCACTGACATAAATCAAGTTGGTGAATACTTTGGTTCATCAACACACCTCCGCCTTCACCTTTCCATGTAGCTCTCCAATCAGAAATATTATAATAATAATTAGTCCTAAACCAATCTGTTATTGTCCATTGATAGCGGTGAATTTTCCCCAACTCTCCACTCGAAATCATTTTTTTTAATTTTATAAATGCTGGATTTGTTCTTTGGTTTAACATGATTCCAAACTTTGCATCATATTTTTTTGAAAATTCTATAAATTCCCTGCATTGTTTAGTTGTTACCGCAAGAGGTTTTTCAATAATAACATTGATATGATTTTCTAACGCTTCTCTTCCTAGACTTATATGAGAACGATGAGGCGTAGCTATTATTGCAACATCTATTTTTTCTTTATTGAAAAAATCAGAAGTATTAGAATAGAAAGGAGTGCTAGGAAAATTCTCTGAAAAAGATTTATTCATATCGCAAATAGATGCCAAACAGGCATTATTGATTTTGTTTTGTAAGAGTAAATTAGCATGATTAGCACCCATGCCTCCAATACCAATTATTCCAAATTTAATTAATTTTTTCATATTTACTATTTAATCATTTAATCTCGGAAGTACCATGCTTACTAAGTTTAATTAAGATAAGATAGGGTCTTTTACAGGATATATTGGGACTCCCCCTGGAGATTGTTCTGTTCCAGAAATTTCAATTGTGCTAATATTACTTCTCCATCTTGTGCTTAAAGCAAACATTATACCATCAACAATATCTCTTGGTTCAAGTAAAGTAAAACCAGACATAAATTTTTTTGCTTTTACTTTGTCATCAAACGCTATGTTGCCAAAATTTGTTTTGGTTCTACCAGGACATATCTCAGAAACTTTTACTCTTGAACCACTTAATTCTATTCGTAAACTTTGTGCAATGCGATGAATAGCTCCTTTTTGACCACCATAAACAGTACTCATCTGTGGATACAGACCTGCTAATGAGCCCATAAGAACAACGTGACCTTTTCTTCTTTTGATCATGCCTGGAACAATTGTTTTTAATAGATGTAAATACGACTCTAAGTTAATTTTTGTAGAAATTTCGATATCATTTCTTGAGGCCTTTAATATGCCTTCAGCCCCTCTGCCAATACCTGCATTAGCAATTAAGATATCAACTTTTAATTTTGATAAAATTTCATAAATTTTATCAGTATTTGTTAAATCTAATTCAATGATTTTAAATTTGTATTTTTTTTGTAGCTTTTTAAGTTTAGTAATATTTTTATCTAAGGCATAAACATCAATCTTTTCCTTTAAAACTCTTTTTAAAGTTTCAAGGCCTATACCATCGGCTGCACCAGTAATTAGCACACTTTTATAAATTTTATTGATCATCTATTTATTGCTATTATAGTTATTATTCTTTTTATGCATCTAAGCAAACAAATAAAACAAAAAAATATTTTACCAAAATATAATATTGTTGAAAAAAAGAACTGTATTTTGCATTTTGGTATCGGAAATTTTCATAGAGCACACCAAGCTCTTTATGTTCATGAGTTATTAGAACAAAATAAAGATCTATCAATTATTGGAGTTAACTTAAGATCAAATAAAACAAAAGAAAAATTAGAAAAACAAGATTATCTATATTCCTTAGTTGAAATATCAGATGATCAAAAAAAAATTACTATTATAAACTCAATTAAAGAAATTTTATTTGGCTTAACTGAAAAAAATAAAATAAAAAATTTAATATCATCCCCAGAAATAAAATTGATAACTCTTACGGTGACAGAAAAGGGATATCATTTTGATGAAAATAAAAATTTATTATTAAGTGATGAAATTATTAATGATTTAAAAGATGAACAACTATTAACAGTAATTGGTCATTTAAGTTATGGATTAATTCAAAGATTTAAAAAAAATAAAGAAAAAATTACAATCTTAAGCTGTGATAATTTATCAGAAAATGGAAATATATTAAAAAATTTATTAAAAAGCTTTATTGAGAAAATTGAACCTGACTGTCTTGAATGGTTTAAAACTCATGTTCATTTTCCTTTATCAATGGTTGATGGAATTGTGCCTAATAATAATAAAACTTCTGATTTTTTTGATCTCTCTTACAAAGACAATGCCCTTGTGGTAACTGAGCCCTACAGAGAGTGGTATATTCAGTCACAGGATTCTCAATTAAAAAAAATATTAGATAATGACAATATTAATTATGTAGATGATGTTAAATTTTATGAAAATATTAAACTTAAAATATTAAATGCTTCGCACTCAGCCATTGCATATATTGGGCATTTACTTGGATATGTTTATGTTCATGAAGCCATTAATGATAATATTTGTTATAATTTTATCTCTAACTTTTTAGATAAAGAAGTTATTCCAACTTTACCCCAAAAAAATGGTTTTGATTTAGAGGGGTATAAAAATAAAGTCTTAAAAAGATTCAAAAATAGTTTTATAGAAGATAAACTGCTAAGAATTGCGATGGATGGTTCTCTTAAGTTGCCTATAAGAATTATTGAAACTCTAAAAATCAATACAGAAAATACTAACTATATAAATTTTATTATTAGTGCATGGCTTATCTTTATTGAGGATAGATTAGTCTTAGATATTAATGCATTGCAGGATCCAAACAATGAATTATTTATGAGTTTTTATAATGAAAATAAAGATAATTATTTCTTGAAAATATTAGATTTAAATAAAATTTTTAATATTGAAGACAATAAAAAGAAAAATTTAAAAACCACTGTTTCAAATAACATTAGTTTTATTAAGAAAAATTCCTTACGGCATTTAATGAATGATATAATTAATCAATGAATATTAGTTATAAAAAAATAGAACTTTTTTTTCACAATGTTCTTATAAAAATGAATGTTAAAAAATATGATCGAGATTTATTAATTAGATCATTAGTTAGCTCTTCTCTTAGAGGGGTTGATAGTCATGGTATAAGATTGTTTTCTCATTATGTTCATTGCTTGGAGCAAGGTAGGATAAAAAAAAATCCTAAGATGAAGATAATTAAAAAACAAAAAGGAATTGCATTATACGATGCTGATGATGGATTAGGCCATGTAGCTGCCTTAAAGGCTTCTAGAATTGTAACGTCTATGGCAAAACAAAATGGAATTGCAGCTATTGGAATTGTCAATTCATCTCATTATGGGGCGGCTGGTGTATACTCATTAGATATAGCTCAACAAAACTGTATTGGTTTATCTTTTACACACTCTGATCCTTTTGCTATTCCGTTTAATGGTAAATTACCTTTTCATGGAACAAATCCTTACTCTTTTACTGTCCCCTTAAAGAAAAATGATTATTTGCATGTTGATTTTTCTTCCACATCTATTCCATGGAATAGAGTTATGAGAGCTCGCTCCAATCAAACAACTTTAAAAAAGCAAGTTGCTATAAATAAAAAAGGTGAATTCACCCAAGACGCTTTTGAAGCTATTGGTCTGGCGCCACTTGGTGGAGAGGATTATGGATATAAAGGATTTGGTTTATCTTCATCCATAGAAATTTTATGTGGCCCCCTTATTGGAATGGCTCATGGTTATAGATTATTATCAATGATTGGTCCTGATTTTAAAACTCCAAGAAAATTAGGTCATTTTTTAATAGCTATGAAAATTGATGCTTTTATTAGTAAAAAAGATTTTTTTAGAGGTATACAATCATACATAAACGATTTAAAAAAACAAAAACCAAAGGGCAAAAATAAAAAAATTCTTTATCCTGGCGAAATAGAAAAAATTACAGAAAAATATCGACTTAAACATGGCATTCCTTTTGATAAGGAATTAAGAGATAGTTTTTTATTTATTGCAGAAAAATATAGTTTAAAATTTAACTTATAGTTTTGATAATACCTTTAAGTTGATCAAGACCTTTCATTCTTCCTAATAGAGAATACCCAGGAATAGTTTTACTATTTATATCATGAAGTATGGTGTGACCGTGATCAGGTCTCATAGGAATATTTTTAATTGGATGTTTTGACTTTTTTCTTTTTTCTTCTTCTTTAATTATTGCTTTTATAATTTTGACCATATCTAAACTTCCTTCAAGATGATCATCTTCATAAAAATCAAGTGATTTTCCAACATGACTTATATTTCTTAAATGAATAAAATTAATATAAGACCCATATTTATTAATAATTTTTGGTAAATTATTTTTTTTATTTACACCCAAAGATCCGCTACAAAACGTTAAACCAATTTGTTTATCTTTCTTTATATTTAGCAAATAATTAATATCATTTTCATTAGATAAAATTCTAGGTAGTCCATAAACATTATATGGAGGGTCATCTGGATGAATATTATAATTTAATTTATATTTTTTGATTATTGGAAAAATTTCATTAATAAATTCTTTCAAATTATTCCTTAAATCTGAATGATTTAATTCAGAAAATTGATCAATTTCATAGTTTAAATCCTTTAGAGTGTATTTTCTATCATTTGCTGCCAGCCCACCTAGCAAAGCCATCTTAAGTTTTGATATTTCTCTAGAACTCATAGAGTTGAGTAATTTTTTTGCCTCAAATTTTTGCTTACTTGAATAGCGTAGTTTAGCATTTTTTGATTTAAGTATAAAATTTTCAAATGCACAAACATGTAGATGATTGTATTTTAATGCTTGTGATCCATTAGGTAATTCAAAATTAAGATCAGTGCGAACCCAGTCAATTAAAGGCATAAAATTATAGCAAATATTTGTAACTTTATTTTTTGCAAGATTTACAAGTGATTTTTTATACTGATCTATAAAGTATTTATAATTTCCTGATCTTTTTTTTATATCATTATGAACTGGTAAACTCTCAACAACACTCCATTTTAAAAATTCGGAGCTATCAATTTTAAATGACTCAATAAATTTTTTTCTTTTTCTAATTAAATCATTAGTCCATTTTTCTCCATATTTTACACCAGCAAGAGAAGTTACAATTCCGTTAACTCCAATTTGCCTTATATCATCAAGTTTTGAAGGATCCTTTGGTCCAAACCATCTAAATGTATATTCCATCTAGTTGTTAGTATTACTCTATAATTTTATGTCAAATTTTTTTTAACTTTTTAATAAATTAATTTTAATAACTGAGTAATATCTCCAAATTTGAAATAATATGTCAATATAATACATTAAACTTGTCATATTAATAATTTCAATAAATATTGATTTAATTTTAATTATCATGTTAACATAACAATATAATTTTAATTTATTGGAGGTAAAATGAAAATTATAACATCATTATTAATTACTTTTTTTGTAATTATGTCTACTTCTGTTAAAGCTGACAGTAGTGGAACTAAAGTTGCATTAGTACCGGGTGGACCTCATCCATATTTTGCAGCATGGGAACAAGCTGGGTTAGATGCGGTTAAAGATTTTGGACTAGGAAAAGCTGATTACAGAGTTCCTGCGGAATGGGATCTCAGTCAGCAAACTGAACTTATTGAAAGTTTAGTTGGTCAAGGTTACAATGCAGTACTAGTATTTCCTGGTGATGCAGTTGGAACAAATAAAATTCTTGGTGAATTAGATGATGCAGGTATTCCTACAGCCGCACTTGCGGGTTGTGTAGAGCAACCAACTCAAGCTAAGTTTTGTTTTGGAACAGACACAGGTCATTCTGCTTATCTTGGAACAAAAGAGTTAATCAAAGCTCTTGGAGGTAAAGGTAAAATTGCTCACTTTACAGGTTTCTTAGTTGATCCAAATACAACTTTAAGAATTAACGCTGTTGAGCAAGCTGTAGCTGAAGCTGGTGGGGGTGTTGAAATCATTCAAGTAATTGCTGATATTGATGCTTACGAACCAGCAGATGAAAAGATTAATGCTTTCATGGCTGCTCAAGGTGCTGAAGTTGATGGTATTGTCACAACTGCATGGGTTCCAGCTGTTGTAGCTGCACAAGCACTTACTAACATGGGGGATAAAAGAATCAAAATGGTTGGTATTGATCATGATGAGGTTGTTTTAAAAGCCATCAAGGATGGTTTTGTTCATGGAACAATGTTGCAAAACCCTTATGGTCAAGGCTATATCGGTTCATATGTAATGGATAAAGTTAGACAAGGTTGTGAATTCAAATCAGATGCACCTTGGAAGTCTACAGCTCAAACTGATCAATTTATTGACTCAGGAACAGTCTTTGTAGATATCTCTGATGTAGATACTTATGTGATGGCTATGAGAGGAATTTCTCTAGAAATTTTAGAGACTTTTGATAGCACTTATTTGAGTTGTTAACGTTTTAATTTTAAGGGGGCTTTAATGCCCCCTTTTTTTATATGAAAACTAAAATCCCTGACTTTGTAAAAACTAATCAATTTGGTTTGCTATTATTAGTTATAGTATTCATTCTCTTATTTACATTTACTACTGATGGATTTTCATCACGCTTTAATATTTATGCTTTATCAAGAGTAGTTGCCATTGACATAATGATAGGCTTAGCAATGATGGTTGTTATACTTACAGGAGGGCTAAATTTATCTCTTGGTGCACTTGGGGTTTCTGCAGCAATGTTTGGTGGATGGTGTATGGAGTCAATGGGTATACCAATTTCAATTTCAATTATTTTAATTTTGTTATTTGGATCTCTTCTTGGATGGATTAATGGATATGTAACGGTAAAAACAGGAGTTCATAGTTTTATCGTCACTTTAGCAACTATGAGTATTTATTTCGGCTTTATGACTTTGTTGACAGAAGCAGAAGCTTTTAGAAAATTACCAGAAACTTTTACTGATTTTGGCAGCATGAAATTATTTAATAAATATATTTCACCATTGCTTTTACTAAGTATTTTTACTTGTTTTATATTATTTTACTTATTTAAATTTACTGACATTGGAAGAAAACTAATTGCAGCAGGTGCCAATCCTGATGCTGCAGAACTTTCAGGTATTTCAGTAAATAGGATGTTTATTTATTGTCATATGTTATCTGGTTTTTTAGCTGCAATGGCAGGTATAATGTTAACTGCTAGAATTGGTGCGGCAATTCCATCTATGGCAGGTCATTTAGGATTTGATTGGTTACTTCCTGCTTTTCTTGCTCCAGTTATAGGAGGAACTCTATTATCTGGAGGTAAGGTAACAGTTTTTGGTACTATGCTAGGTGCTATGCTTGTAACTCTAATTAACAATGGTTTATATTTAATTGATGTAGGTGAATTTTGGGTAAGATTTTTTTTAGGACTTATACTTTTGTTTGCAGTTCTTCTTGATAGAGCAAGAGAATATTTTACTTCTAAGAATTCAATTGTTTCATGAGTAATTTATTAAAAAAAGATTGGTTTGGCCTTGGTCTCGTAATTATTTTAGGATCCATATTAATATCTTTTTTTAAACCAGCTTTTATATCCCCTTTTAATTTATATGTTTTAATGCTCAGTGTAAGTCTAATGCTTGTTGTGGCAATGTCTCAAATGATCATTATTGCAATTGGTCAGATGAACCTCTCTGTTGGTGCAATTGGGGGACTAGTCGCTATTTCTTTCACAGGGTTAATGGAGGTATATGATTTATCTATTTTGCCAGCAATGTTTATTGGTTTAGGAATAGGAGTTATTTGTGGCTTCATTAATGGATATATAACAGTCAAAACTGGAATTTCTGCTTTTATTATTACCCTTGCAACACTTTATATTTTTAAAGGTATGAATTTAGGAATAACTGAAGCGCAACCATTTTACGAAATACCTGAGGCAATAAAATATTTTGGAAATGCAAAAATAGTTGGTCCAATTCCATTCTTAATAATCATCCCTGTTATTATTACTTTTTTAATGTGGGTGTTAATGAACAGAACTAGTTTGGGTAGATATATGTTGGCTTATGGTAATAATGTTCAGTCATCAGAATTAATGGGTATTTCTTCAACAAAAATTGTTGTTTATGCTCATATTATTTCTGGCTTATTGGCCGCTATAGGGGGAATGCTGGTTGTGTGCAGATTACAACTAGGAACTCCTAACATTGGTGACTCTTGGTTATTACCTTCATTTGCAGCTCCTGTCATAGGTGGAGCTATTTTGGCTGGAGGTAAAGTTGATGTGATAGCCACTGCTTTTGGAGTTTTGTTAGTTGCGATTATTTCACAAACTTTGGTAATTTTTAAAATCGATCCATTTTTTGTGCAAATATTTCTAGGTTTTATGATTTTAATAGCTGTCTTTATTAACAGATACAGAGAGTATAGAGAAGATAGAAGAAATAAGGTTTTTTCAAATGAGTAAAAATGTTCTTGAATTAACTAATGTAACAAAAAACTTTCCAGGTGTAAAAGCTTTAGATGATGCCAATTTTAAATTAAAAAAAGGATCAATCCATGCTTTGCTTGGAGAAAATGGTGCAGGAAAATCCACTATGATTAAAATTATTACAGGAGTGTACAAGCAAGATTTTGGAAATTTAATCATTGATAGTAACAAACAAAGTTTTTCTTCTCCAAATGAAGCAAATAAGTCTGGTATATCTGTAGTGCATCAAGAAAGAAATTTAATCCGTCGATTTTCAGTTGGTGAAAATTTAATGCTGAACAATTTACCAAAAAATAACTTAGGTTTGATTAATTATGATCAAGTTGCTGAACAGTCAAAAAAATGGCTTGATATAATGGATCTAGATATAGATCCAAACACAATAGTTTCAGAATTAACAGTGGCAAAAATGCAACTGTGTGAAATTGCAAAGGCTTTATCTTTAGAATCTAAAATTTTATTGTTAGACGAACCTACTTCTTCATTATCTCCACAAGATACTAAAAATTTATTTTCTCTTTTAAAAAGATTAGTAAAAGAGCAAGATGTAAGTATTGTATTTGTTAGTCATAAACTTGAAGAAGTTTTTGAGATATGTGATGAGGTTACAGTATTGAGAGATGGAAAAAATGCCTGTGTTTCTGAAAATATTAAAAATTTAGATAGACAAAAATTAGTAAAATTAATGATCGGGAGAGATGAGCAAATTATAAAATCAAAAGAAAATATAAATGAAAATAAAGAAAATTTGCTAGAATTAATTAATATTAATACAGATTTAGGGCATAAAGAAATTAGCTTAAATTTAAAACAAGGAGAGATTTTGGGTCTGTATGGTTTGGTTGGAGCAGGAAGGACTGAATTAATTAAATGTCTTTTAGGTTTAGATAGAATTCTCTCAGGAAAGCTTTTCTTAAACAAAGAAGAAATAAAAATACATTCACCTAAAGAGGCATTAGAAAAGTATAAGATTGGCTACATTAGTGAAGATCGTAAAAAAGAGGGATTGATTCTTATGCACGATGTTTTGACTAATGCTGGGATTACTGTTTGGTCAAAATTAAAGAAGATTTTATCTTTTTTGAATAATGGTATTATTTACAACAAAGTTGATCCTTATGTAAAAAAATTGGAAGTCAAAACTCCATCATATAAACAATTGGTATCTAATTTATCAGGAGGCAATCAACAAAAAATTAGTGTTGCAAAATGGTTAGCTTCAGGAACTGATATTCTATTTATAGATGAACCAACTGTTGGTATTGATATTAAGACAAAAGCATATTTACATGAATTAATTATTAATTTATCAAAAAATGGTACTTCAATAATTTTAATAACAAGTGATATGCCAGAAATGATTGGTTTGGCTGATAGAATTATAACTATGAAAGATTTTAGAGTAGTAGGAGAAACAACTAATAATCACAACTATGATGACATGAGTGCATCTATTATGGAAAATATACATGGATAAGAGAAAGCTCGGAAAAACTAGTATAAATTTAAATGCAATTGGTTTTGGTGGCGCCCCTCTTGGAGATTTATTTGAAAATCTGGAAGAGAAAAGTTGCTATGATGTACTAGAAAAATGTTATGAAAAAAATATAAATTTATACGATACGTCACCATTATATGGTTATGGATTGAGTGAGCACCGTTTAGGAAATTTTTTAAAAACTGTTGATGAGGATAGTTATTATTTATCAACGAAGGTTGGAAGGTACTTAACTCCAGAAAAGGAATCCAATATTGATAGAGGAAGATTTGCAGGGGGCTTAAATTTTTCACCTCATTTAGATTATTCTTATGATGGAGTAATGAGATCTTTTGAACAATCACTTATCAGATTGGCAGTATCAAAAATAGATATATGTCTAATACATGATGTTGATAGATTTAATTTTGGTAATGATGTTGATCACTATTTTGAGCTAGCTATGAAAGGAGCTTATAAAGCTCTTCAAAAACTCAAAGATGAAAAAATTATTAAGGCTATTGGGGTTGGTGTTAATGATTCTGATATTTGTGCAAAGTTTGCAGAAGCTGGGGAATTTGATTGCATGCTTTTAGCAGGTAGATACTCTTTACTTGATCAGAATGCTCTTAATGATTTTTTTCCTATTGCTGAAAAAAATAATATAGGTATCATTCTCGCAGGAGTATTTAATTCAGGTATTCTTGCAAAGGGAGTAGGCGAAAATATCACTTATTTTTATGATACTATTCCTGACGAAATAAAAGATAGGTATTTAAAAATTTCAAAAGTTTGTGAAAATTACAAAGTTCCTGTACCAGCAGCAGCCATTCAATTTTCATATTCCAACAAATTAATTTCTTCAATGATTTTAGGAATGGATAGACTTGAACAAATCCAACAAAATTTAGATTATTTAAATTTTGATATCCCTGATGATTTATGGAGAGATTTGTTTGATGAAAAATTGATTGATGAAAGGTGCCCTTTATTATGAGAGTAACCAATGTAAAAACTCAAGATATTCGTTTTCCAACCTCAAAAGATAACTTAGGATCGGATGCTGTTCACGTAGATTGTGATTATTCTGCTACTTATGTAACTATTGAAACTGAAGATGTTAATTTAAAAGGCATAGGATTAACTTTTACAATTGGGAAAGGAAATGATCTTTGTTGTAAATCTATTGAATATTTTAAAGAATTTATTTTAGAAAAAGAGATAGAGGAAATTGAAAAAGAACTTGGAATAATTTGGGAAAAAGTAACAAACCATAGTCAACTTAGGTGGGTAGGGCCTCAAAAAGGAGTGACTCACTTAGCTGCTGCCGCATTTTTGAATGGAATATGGGATCTGATCTCGAAGTATCATAAAAAGCCACTTTGGAGATACGTTATTGATTTAGAGACATATGAATTATTGGATAAACTATCTTTTTCTTACATTGACGATGTAATAACAAAAAAAGAAGCTGCTGAAATTATAGATCAAAAAAAACAAAACTTACCCTCAAATAAAGATGAGCTAAATTCAACTATTTTTCCAGCTTACACAACTGCTGCAGGTTGGCTTGGATATTCAGATGATAAAATGAAGGATTTAATTAAAGTAAATCTAAAAAAAGGATGGACACACTTTAAAATGAAAGTTGGCCAAGATATTGAAAGAGACATTCATCGTTGCAAGCTTGTAAGAGAACTTATTGGAAAAGAAAACAAATTGATGGTTGACTCAAATCAAGTTTGGAGTGTTAATCAAACAATTGATTCTATAAGTAGATTAAAAGAGTTTGATATTATGTTTTATGAAGAGCCTACCAGTCCTGATGACATAATTGGTTTTCGAAAAATTAAAGATGCTCATCCAGATGTAAAACTAGCTACTGGTGAAATGATTCAAAACAAAGTAATTTTTAAGCAATTTATTGAAAATAAATCTTTAGATTATTGTCAGATAGATAGTTGTAGAATTGCAAGTATAAATGAAATTTTACCTGTTTTATTAATAGCTAGTAAATTTAACACTCCTGTTATTCCTCACGCAGGAGGAATTGGTTTGTGCGAGTATGTTCAACATCTAAATTTAATAAATAAATTTATTATCACTAATAATGATCTTTTTTTAAGTGAGTATGCTGAGAGTTGTTCTGAGCATTTTGATAATCCAGCCATTATTAAAGATGGAGGTTATCTTACTCCTACTAATCCAGGATATTCTGTAAAAATAAAAGATAGCTCACTTAGAGAATTTGATTATAATGAGGGTACATATTGGAATTAAATGTATATAGATAGTCATCAGCATTTTTGGCAACTATCAAGAGGAGATTATTCTTGGATGTCTTCTGAATACAAGCCTTTATATAAAGATTTTTTTCCATCTGATTTAGAGTCATTAATAAAAGAAAAAAATATTTCTAAAACAATAATTGTTCAAGCTGCTGATACAGTTGCTGAAACAGAATTTATTCTTAAATTAGCTGAAGAGAATGATTTTGTAGCAGGTGTTGTAGGTTGGGTAGATTTAGAAAATCCTAAAACAAAAGAGACTATTGATAAATTATGTGAAAGTAAATTTCTAAAAGGTATAAGACCAATGATCCATGACATAAAAAATGATGAATGGATGTTACAAGATAGTTTGAATGAAAATATAAATTATTTAGCAAGTAAAAATTTAACATTTGATGCCTTAGTTAGACCTCAGCATTTAAAATATTTAATTAAATTTGTTCAAAAATATGATTTTTTACCAATCGTTATTGACCATATTGCAAAACCTAAAATATTAAATTCTGAAATTGATGAATGGAAGAAAGATATGCAAACATTATCAGGTCATCAAAATGTATTTTGTAAATTTTCTGGAGTTTTAACAGAAGTAGGAAGTGATTATTCAAAAGCTCAAATAGAGCCATATATTGATTTTATTTTGAAATTATTTCCACCAAATAAAATTATGTGGGGAAGTGATTGGCCAGTGTTAACAATGGCGGAAAATTATGGTAATTGGTTTGATCTTGCTATGGATTTTTGTAATAATATTTCAGAGTCTGAAAAAAATATGATTTTTGCTAATACGGCAAAAAACTTTTATAATATTTAAATATTTTACAATTTTGATGGAGGTTCAGATGTTAAGAATTGGTGTTACAATTGGAATAAAAGAAGATAAAATCAAAGAATATAAAAAATTACATGCAAAAGTATGGCCAGAAGTTCTTGAAAATTTGACAGAGCTTAATTTTAAAAATTATTCTATTTATTTGCATAAAAATACTCTTTTTGGTTATATGGAATATCATGGTGATGATTATGATAGAGACAATAAACTAATGGCAAATAATAAAAAAGTTCAAGAATGGTGGAGTATCTGTGGCCCATGTCAAATACCAGATCCAAATAGAAAAAAAGGAGAGTGGTGGTCAGCTATGGAAGAAGTTTTTCATCATGAATAAAATTAAATAGTTAAATGAAAGTTACAATTTGCTCTATTGGAGAATGTATGATTGAAATGGCCAACATAGATAAAGGTTTATACAATTTTTCTATTGCCGGTGATACTTTAAATTTTTCTTGTTATTTAAATCAAAGAATTTTTAATAAATTTTATTTAACATCAATAGGGAATTCTGACATTAACAAAGGTGTCATTAATTTTTTAAAGAAAAAAAAAATTAATACAGATTTAGTAGAAAGAATTTCTTTTAAAGAAATAGGATTATATATTATTAAAAACAAAATAAATGGAGAAAAACAATTTTACTATTGGCGAGATGATAGTGCAGCTAGATATTATTTTAATAATATAAATATAAGTTTACTTAAAAAAAAATATAAATTTGATTTTATATATTTAACTGGAATAACACTGTCATTATTAGATGATAACAATATTGATAAGTTTATTACTAGTATATCTAATTTAAGAAATACAAAAAGCAAAATTATATTTGATTTCAATATTAGAATTAAAAGATGGTCTAAAAAGAATTTAAATCTATATTTAAAAAAAATACTTCCTTATATTGATATACTTTTTTGTTCAGGAGAGGATTTAATTTTTTGGAAAAACAATAACAATATTAGAACCTTTGAAAATATAATAAAAAAATTTACTATTAATCATGCTATCTATAGAAAAAATGAAGAATATAATTTTGCTTTCTATAAAAATAAAAAATACATGATTAAAAATAAATCTATAAAAAAAGTAATAGATACTTCTGGGGCAGGAGACGGATATAATGCAGCTTATCTATCAAATTTTGTAATTTCTGAAGATCCTCAATTATCCCTAAAAGCAGCAAGTGAACTTGGAAAAAAAATTGTTATGAAAAAAGGGGCTATTGTTGATGTTAAGTGAATCATTAATAAGGGAATTGAAAATTCAAAAAATCTTACCAGTATTAAACACTTCTGAAATAAATGGAGATATAAATAGATTAGATTTATTTTTGTCACAAAATGATTATATAAAAAATGTCGAAATAACATTACGAAATATAAATTCTTTAAAAATTGCAATTGAATTAAAAAAAAGATTTACAGAAATAACATTTGGGTTGGGGTCTATATTATCTTTGGATGATTATAAAAGAGGTTTTGATGCTGGTTTTAGTTTTTTCGTATCACCAGGAACAGTTCAAGAAATAGTTAAAAATAAAAAAGAAAATTATATTCCTGGTGCAGAAACTGTGAGTGAGTTTATGCATTTATATTCTAATAATTATAAAATTATTAAATTCTTTCCATCAAATTTAGTGGGGGGTGAAAAAAAACTTATATCTATTCAAAATATTTTAAAAAATGTTTACTTTATTCCAACTGGAGGGATAGATATGAAAAATTATGAAACTTATCTTTCGTTAAAAAATGTGTTATGTGTAGGAATGTCTAAATTTGATGAATAATTTTTTGGGTTTTTATAAATTTTATTTTTAATATTTATCTTATATTTGTTTTAGTCATCGTACATAGTATTTCAAATGCAATAGTAGCTCCAACAAGTGAAGTCATATTATTAACATCAAATGGCGGTGAAACTTCTACAACATCTGCACCAATAAAATTTACATCTCTTAGTTCTCTTATTATTAACTGGGCCTCTCTAACATTAATACCGCCTACTTCAGGTGTGCCTGTTCCAGGGGCAAATGTTGGATCAATTCCATCAATATCAAAGGTAAAATATGTTGGTGTATCAGCTAAAACATTTTTTATTATTTTTATAGTCTCCTTTAGTCCAATTTCATAAAATTGATCTGTTGTTATTATTGTTATTCCTTGATCAATTGCCCAAGTCAGATCATCAGGATCATAAAGTCCTCCTCTCAAACCGAGAATAACGTATTTTTTAGGATCAATAAGATTTTCTTCAATAGCCCTTCTAAAAGGAGTTCCATGAGTATATTTAAAACCTCCAAAATAAGTATCCCAAGTATCAGAATGTGAGTCAAATTGGAATAAACCTAATGGTTTCTCTTTTGCTAATGCTCTTAATATTGGTAGGGAAACTAAGTGATCACCACCAATTGAAATAGGAATAGTTTTAGAATTAAAGATTTTATTATAGAAGTTTGTAATTTTTTGAAGTGAGTCTTGAAGATCTGCAGGATTTACTGGACAATCGCCAATGTCTGCAATTTGAAATTTATCGTAAGGGCTCATTAATGAAGAGGGATGATAAGTTCTAACAAGTGACGAAGCATTCCGTATTTCTCTTGGACCATGCCTCGCACCAGGCCTATTTGTTGTGCCTCCATCCCAAGGAACTCCACAGATGCAATAATCTAATTTTTCTAAATTTTTTATTATAGGCAGTCTAAAAAATGTTGCTATATCAGCAAAACGAGGAGTTGTTTGTCCGGCTGTAGGTTTTATTTTATTCATAAATAGTTGTTATGGTATAAAGATATAATTATTACAATAAAAATAATGAGTGAGAATTATTTAAATACAACAACACCTATATATGAAGACGAAATAAAACATCTAAAAAATAGAATTTTCCCCAATATTTCATTGCCAAATCAGGAAGGAAATTTATTATGTCTTCATCGTTCAGATACGTTTAGAATGATTTTATATTTTTTTCCTAAGACTGGAAGACCTGATAAACCTCTTCCAGATAATTGGAATAATATTTCTGATGCAAAAGGATGCACATTACAAAATTGTTTATTTCGTGATAGGTATGATGAAATAATAAGTTTAAATGCTGTACCTATTGGTATTTCTACACAGTCAATTGATGATAATAAAGAGATGACAATGCGACTTTCAGTACCTTTTGATGTATTGAGTGATGAAAAATTAGAACTAAAAACTATCCTAAAACTTCCTATATTTTCAATAAATAAAGAAAGTTATTTAAAACGTATAACTATAATTGTTGAAAAAAATATTATCAAAAAAGTATTTTATCCTATATTTTCCATAAATAAGCATGTAGAGGAAATTTTGAAATGGTTGCAAGAAAATCAAGATTTTTAGTTACTTTTTTTATACTATTTTTTTCCTTAATTAACGCTAATGCTAATCCTAATGCTGATCAGTGGTTAGAAACAGATAAAAGTTACAAAGATCTAATCAATGAGGGTTTCGAAGTTAAAAGTTATGCAATTAATAATATAGAGACTTCGAATGGATTATATGTTCTTTTATTTGTTACAGTTTTGCAAAAAGAAAAAGAAGTATACGAGTGTCAGGAATATCAAACTATTGATAAAAAAATAGAGACTTTTGATATGCAGTTAATTTGTAAGGAGTTAGTTCAACCTTATGAAAAAGGCTTAGGTACTTAGACTTTATAATATTTCAAAAAAAACCATTGTAGAGCTACAAGAGTAAGTCCATTTTTAATTTTTTTTTCATTTAGCATTTTTTTAACTTCATCAATTTTAAAAGATTTAACTAAAATATCTTCATTTTCGTTGTCTAAGCCCATTATTCTTTCACCTTCAAAAGCTTCTATTTCACCCAAAAATAAATCATAATACTCTTCAGTAGATCCTGGTGAAGGAAAATAACCTTGAATAGGTAAAATTTTTTTTACTTCACAGCCTGTTTCTTCTAGGCATTCCCTTATCGCCGCTTTTTCTGCATTTTCTCCACTATCAACAACCCCAGCAACAACTTCATATAAATAATCCTGATCATATCTAGATAAATTGCCAGCTCTGAATTGTTTAATTAATATTATTTCATTTTTGATAGGATCATATGGTAACAATGATGCAACATGACATCCGCTAAATATTTCCCTGTCAATTTTATCAGTCCATTCTCCATTGTGTTTTTGATGTATAAATTCGTATTTATTTAAGTTAAAAAAGCCTGAATAGAGATTAACCTTATTTAATATTTTATATTTTAATGTCATTAATTTGATTAATATAATTTAGTGTATATATTTAAAATATGATTCAAAAAGCTTTATTTGGTGCTGGCTGTTTTTGGGGTATCGAAGAGCATTTTAGAACAATTAATGGTGTGATTAAAACTGAGGTTGGATATTCTGGAGGCAAAACAAAAAATCCGACATACGAGAGTGTTTGTTATGAAAATACTGATCACGCTGAAGTTCTCATGCTAGAATATGAAGATAATGTAATTTCTTACGATAATCTATTAGATCAGTTTTGGAAATGTCATGATCCAACTACATTAGATAAACAAGGACCTGATATAGGTCGACAATACAGATCTGTTATTTATTACTATAATAGTGAACAAAAAAAAATTGCTAATAAATCTAAAGAAAATCATCAATCAAATTTTCAAAATAAAATAGTAACCGAAATATCGCAGGCAGATATATTTTATAGAGCTGAAGAATATCATCAACAATATGTCAAAAAAGGTAATAGCTGCGCAATATAATTTCAATAGATGTATTTTCTGATACAATTTGTCCATGGTGTTACATAGGTTTTAGAAAATTGAATGAAGCATTAAATAGTTTGAATAATTACAGTTTTAACGTTGTTTGGAGACCTTTTCAATTAAACCCGAGCATGCCTGCCGAAGGAATGGATAGAGAAAGTTATTTAAAAACTAAATTTGGAAGTAAAAAAAATGCAAAATCAATATATCAAAAAATAGAAGATGAGGGAAAATTAAACAAAATACACTTTCAATTTAATAAAATAAAAAATACACCTAACTCTTTTTTTTCACACAAGCTGTTAGCATTTGCTCATGGAAAGAAAAAACAATCTGAAGTCTTGGAATTACTATTCTATGAATATTTTATTGAAGGAGAAGATATTGGAAATATTCAAACATTAATTAATATATCTAGAAAAGCAGAAATATTTGATAGAAATATTGAGAAATATATTCTTTCTAATGAAGATAACAATGAATTGTTAAATGAGGAAAAGCAGGCAAAAAAAATTGGTATAAATAGTGTTCCATGCTTTATTTTTAATAAAGAATTTGTAATTAATGGAGCTCAGCCAATAGAAAGTTTTGTTAGAATAATTAATTCATTAAATAAAGATACTTAATGATATCTGGTGATTTTTTCATAGCTTTATTGACTGGATGGGCGGTGCTAATTGTATTTTGGTCAACAATAATATTATTTGTTTTTATCCGTAAGCCACCAAACTCTAAACTTACTAAAAAGATTGCTTTTCGCTCCTACATTACATTTTTCATACTTTTATTAATTATTTTTTTCTTAAATTATGTCGATTCGTTTTTTTCAAAGATTTAATAAATTTTACTGACTACATGTAGTAGGTTTATCTGAATTTAATACTAACATATTGGGATATATAGATTTTTTATTATTCTACTTGAACACTAGATATTTCATACATATAAACTACCTCGTAATAAAAGATTTCAAAAGTTTTTGTATCGTGAAGGAATAAATAAATGTCTATTATTAAAAATTATTTTAAACAAAATAGAGTATCTCACACATTTTCTGACTGTCAGTGGCCAATTGGCGATCCTCAAGAAAAAGATTTTCATTTTTGTGAAGCTGAAACTGTAACTGGTAAGCCATATTGCAAAGATCATTGTGAGGTTGCATATATTGATGAGAGAGAACTCAAGAAAGAAAAAGAAGCACAAAAAAATCGAAGAATTGCAGCTTAGTTCTCTTTTTTTATAAATTTATATCTAAGGCTACATTTTTTAATGTAGCCTTTTTCATTTTGTTGACAATATTTGCCTTTTTCTTAAAATACTCACTAAATATTTATGCTTTATACTGTTCTCAGAAAAGTAAATTTTAAAGGTAAAATTATAATTATTGATAGTAATAATAAGACACATGTCTTTGGTAAAGGTGTTCAATCAGTTAAAATTAAATTAACAAATAAATCAATAGAAAAAAAAATATTCAGAAATCCTGCACTTCATATAGGTGAAGGGTATATGAATGAGGAGATATTGATTAATCAAGGAACAATTGAGGATTTAATAGACATTGTTACATTAGCATATGATGATTTTATCCAACATAATTCAATTTATAGAATTTATGAAAATCTTTCAGGTTATTTTAAAGTTTTTCAACAATTAAATGAGGCTGTGAAATCAAAACAAAATGTAGCTCATCATTATGATCTTAAAGAGGACCTATACAAATTATTTCTTGATAAAGATATGCAATACTCCTGTGCTTATTTTCATAATGAAAATATAAGTTTAGACCAAGCACAAATAGATAAGAAAAAACATATTATTAATAAACTTAAAATAGATGAAAATATGAATGTATTAGACATTGGATGTGGATGGGGGGGTATGGCATTAGAAATTGCAAAACAGACTGGTGCAAAAGTAAAAGGTATTACACTCTCAGAAAATCAATTTGCCACTGCTTCGAAGAGGGCTCAGGAGGAAGGTTTATCTGAAAAAGTATCTTTTCAAATTCAGGATTATAGAGATGAAAAATCAACTTACGATCGTATTGTTTCAATTGGTATGTTTGAGCATGTGGGTATTAAATATTTTAATCCCTATTTAAAAAAAACTTATGAGTTATTAAAAGATAACGGAGTATTCCTTTTACATACAATTGGTCAAAGAGGTAATCCAACAGCTACGAGTCCATGGATACGAAAGTACATTTTTCCTGGAGGATATATACCATCTTTATCTGATATAATTAATGAAACTCAAAAATTAAATATTAATATTACAGACATTGAGATCTTAAGACTTCATTATGCACATACTCTATCTCATTGGTATAAAAATATTCAAAAGCATAAAGATGACATTATCCAAATGTTTGATAAACGTTTTTATCGTATGTGGGAATTTTATTTATTGGCAAGTAAGTATTCTTTTGTGAATATGGGAAACATTGTATTTCAAATTCAAATTGCTAAAAATATTACCAATTTACCTCTCACAAGAAATTATATGTATAATTGATACAATTTATATGTATAAAATTCTATTTAAAAACATATAATTAACTTAAGATTTTATGCAGCAAAGTTTAAATCAATATTTAATAAGAGTGGGAGTATTTCTAGCAATAGTATTCATTATTGTGGTTTTACTTTATCCTGTCTTACAAAATGCTTTTCTTTCAAATATATTTATTAATTTAATCATTTTAGCAGGATTAGCTGTTGGCATAATATTTAATTTAATAAGCCTTATAGGACTTAATACAGACTACATAGCTCTAGCAAATTTTGAGATTAATAAATCTCCAAAATCATTTCTAAATAATAATGGTAATTTAAAAAATATTTCTGGTGATTTAAAACAAATTGATGGCAGATTTGTTTTTAAGAGCTCAGTTATAAATAGATTAATAGAAAACACAGATATGTCATTGTCAAGTGTAAGAGAGACATCAAGATACTTAGTTGGATTATTAGTATTTCTTGGCCTGCTGGGGACTTTTTGGGGGCTTCTTAAAACTATAGGTTCAGTAGGTAATGTAATAAGTGGGCTTGGCATTGACGATACAAATGTTGCAGGGTTTTTTAATTCCTTAAAAGATGGTTTAAATGCCCCACTACAAGGAATGAGTATTGCGTTTAGCAGCTCATTACTAGGTTTAGCAGGGTCATTGATTCTTGGTTTCATCGATATCAATCTTGGCCAAGCTCAAAATAAGTTTAGTCTATTTTTTGAAAAAACGTTAGAAAATAACTCTGTTCCTGACTTATTGAATTCTTCAACATCTGATAATTTAGGCCAACAAGCTCTGCAAAAAATTTATGATAACTTAGATAGCATCGTTTATTCTTTGAAGCAAACCTCTGAAAATCAAAATGAAATAAATAACAATTTATCAAAATTAAATGATCAAATCAAAAATGTTAATAGTCATTCTTCAGGAATAGATGAAAAGTTATCTAATTTTTTATCTACTCAACTAAATACACAGTCAAATATTTTACAATTAATAAACACAATTAATGAAAAAGGTTTTTTAGATGATTCAACGAAAAAAATATTTGAAGATTTGAATCAAAGCATTCAATTACTAAATGCTAAAATTAAAAAATAATAATGGCACCAAGGTCTTTCAGAAATAGACTTGGTGAATCTACAAATATTTGGCCAGGATTTGTTGATGTTTTAGCAACATTGCTTATAGTAATTATCTTTGTGTTAATGATATTTACTGTATCGCAAATTTATTTAAGTGATGCTATTTCAGGAAGAGATAAAGCATTACAAGAATTAAGAATACAAATAAGCGAGCTATCAAAAATTCTTCAATCTGAGGTTAGTGAAAAAGAAGCAGCTCTTGATATTTTATCTGAAACAGAGTCATTACTGAGCGGAGTTAAGTCAGACTTAAAAGAGCAAGAATTAATTTCTGAAGGTTTGCAAACAGACCTTGCTAATAAAAGTACACAAATATTTGTTCAAGAGCAAAATATCCTTGCTCTTTCAGGACAAATCACAGAGCTTTTAAGTGAGCTTCGAATTGTAGCTAAAGCCCTGGAGGTTTATGAAGGATTTGAAACTGCCATTTTAGATACGGAAGGTCTTGGTGAAAAAATTAACAAAGCTTTAGCTGCTAGAATAGATCAATTAAAGACACTCAATGTGCGACTAGATCAAACAAATAAAAAACTTGAAATAAGTCAAAAAAATTTAAATGAAAAAATTAGTGAATTAAATACTTCAAATCAAAGTTTAAACAAACTTAATAACCAGCTTGATGAAACAAACAAAAAACTAGAATTAAGTGAGAAAGATTTGAATCAAACTATCAATCAATTAAATTTTAAAAATGAAAACCTAATGGCAATTAATAAGAGCTTAGGTTTAGAAGAGGGCGGTATTGCTGAGCAACTTCAAGCTATAAAAAATAAGAACCAAGAACTTTTGGAATTAAATAAAGATTTATTAATCTCACAGAAAGAAACTCAAGAAACTCTAAATTTGTTAGAGCAAACTAATTTAGAGTTATCATTAAGAGATGAAGAGTTGCAAAATCAAATAACTCAATATCAAAATCTAATGAATGATTTGTTAGAAATTAATGACAGTCTTGGATTGAAAGATGCTACTCTTCAAGAACAATTAGATGCTATAAGAACAAAAAATCAAAAATTAGCTGAACTCAATCAGAATTTAATAAACAAAGATAATACAATTTTTGATTTAAGAGGAAAGATTATTGAATTAAATAATGTTTTATCAATTTCTGATAAGCAAAAGATGGATCAGGAATTAGAAATTGCCCTGCTTAGAAAAAATATACAAAATATTGAAGATATTAGAATTTCAGAAAATGAAATTTCTTCTAATCAAATAAAAGAAATGGAAATTCAGTCTTCCAAAACTTTTGAACAAATAGAAATTTTATCTGATGAAATAGAAAATTTAAAAAATGAAATTGAAACACTAAATATGGCACTAGAAGCTAGTGAGGAAGATTCCATTTCAAAAAATCTTGAAATTGAAATACTTGGAGAAAGATTAAATAAAGCTCTGGCATCTAAAATTTTTGAATTACAAAAATATCGCTCAGAATTTTTTGGTAAATTACAAAATTTATTAGGTGATAGAGAAGATATCAAAATAGTTGGTGATAGATTTATTTTCGAGTCTGAGCTTTTGTTTGATTCTTCGTCAGCTAATCTTCAAGAAAATGGAAAAGAGAAATTAAAAGAAATAGCAATGACTCTAATGGAAACAACTAAACAAATACCAACTGATATTGATTGGATCATTCAAGTTGAGGGTCATACTGATAAAAGACCAATTAATACAACGCAATTTCCATCGAATTGGGAATTATCAACAGCAAGAGCTAATTCTGTTTTAAAATTATTACTTGATATTGGTTTTTCACCAAAAAGACTTGCCGCTGCAGGATATGGAGAGTTTTACCCTATTAGCGAAGGTGAGACTAAAGAAGATTATCAACAAAATAGAAGAATTGAATTAAAACTAACATCGCGATAACTGCCTTAAATTAAACATAAAGCTTCCTTAATTTGATTTATATGAAGTTATTTTTTGTAACATTTATATTTTTTTTCACAAATTTTGCATATGCAGGTTGTGATGATCAACCATCCAATGAGGTTGATTGGACAAACTGTAATTTTGTAGAAAATCTTGATTTGATTGGTGTAGGCTTAGCAAATGCCAAAATGTCGGGTGTAAATTTATCACTAGCCAATTTAGAAAAATCTCAATTAAATAATTCTGATCTTTCAGTTGGAAACTTTATTTTTGCTAATTTTAGTAATTCAAATTTATATGCATCAAATTTACAAGGTGCTAACTGTAATAATGCTAATTTTGAAAATGCAAATCTTGCTAAAGTAAATTTTGAAGGAGCTAATCTTTTTACGTCATCATTTAAAGGAGCTAATTTGTATGAAGCTAATCTTTTAGGGGCAAATATTTCAGGAGCAGTTTTTGATGAAGCAAACTTATCAAGTGCCATTTGGGTAGATGGTAAAAAATGTGCCTTAGGATCAATCGGTACTTGCAACTAATACAGAATTTTTTCAATATTTTTTTTTCTATTTTACTTTTTGCGTAATTTAATGCAGAGATTTATAAATTATGAATTCCAATAGTCATTTTAACGCTTTTCTCTTAGTTTTTCTAGCTGGTTTATTTTGGAGTTTTGGAGTTGTAACTGTAAGATATATGGTTGATGCTCATGATTTTGTTTTTCAATATCTATTTTATAGAGGAATATCTATTGCAATTATCTTATTAATTTATTTATTTATAAAAGAAGGTTTAGTCTTTTATAAAAATTTTTTTCGAATTGGAATTTCAAGTATTCTAGGTGGTATTTTTTTGGCAACAGCTTTTACTGGTTTTATTTTTTCTATCACAATGACTACAGCAGCAGTTACATTATTTATGCTCGCTGCTATGCCCTTTATTGCTGCTATAGCTGGATATTTTATTTTAGGTGAATCACTTCAAAGAACAACTTTATTTTCTATGGTCGTAGCTTTTGTTGGTGTTTGTATTATGATTTTTAATGATAGTATTTCAGGAAGCGCACTTGGGGCAATTATTGGTTTTATTTCAGCAACAGGCTTTGCTCTATATTCTGTTACTATCAGATGGAAACCTGAAACTCCTAAATTTACTACTGTTGTTCTAGCAGGCTTATTTTGTGCTTTGTTTTCTTTTTGCATTTTAGGTTTTTCTTTTCAACCTTTTACTTCAATGCCATCCATAAATAGTTATTTGAGTTTATTACATGGCCTAATAGTGGCAACTGGTTTGATTTTATACACCTTGGGGGCAAAATATTTACCTTCAGCTGAGTTAACACTATTATCACTAATGGAAGTTGTAGGAGGTATTATTTGGGTATGGATACCTATCTTTGGAATTAATGAAGTTCCAAGTTTTACTGTTGTTGTTGGAGGAGTAATTATAACTGCTGCTGTTTTATTTCATGGCTATAGTACCAAAAAAAAAAGAGAACCAGTTTTACCTTAGTTGTTTACTTGAAGTTTACTGGAATTTTTTCTTGGTAAACTTAAATCAGACCATACTTTATCAAGGCATTTTACCATATTTTCAATATGCTCCTTTCGATGTTTAGGTGTCACTGTAATTCTTAATCTCTCTAAACCTTTAGGAACTGTAGGATAAAAAATTGGTTGAGCATAGATGCCATGATCTTCAATTAGTTTTTCGGATACTTTTTTACATAAAAAAGGGTCATTGATCATTACAGAGATAATATGACTATTTGTATCAATATACGGAATAGCTATTGACTCGAGAAGTTGCCTAATAGTTGATGCATTTTCATGGATTTTAATACGTAGCTGGTCAGCTAATGATACAATATCAACAGATTTATTAGCTCCTGCAGCTATTGAAGGACATATAGATGTTGTAAAAATAAATCCTGGTGCAAAGCTTCTTATATAATCTATAATTTCTTTACTTGCAGCTATATAACCGCCCATTTGCCCATAAGCTTTAGCTAATGTTCCATTGATGATATCAATTTCATGATCCACTTTCATTTCTACTGCGATACCTTTTCCTTCTTCACCATAAAGTCCAACTGAATGAACTTCATCAAGATATGTCATTGCTCTATATTTTTTTGCAAGCTCAACAATTTTTATTATTGGTGATCGGATACCCTCCATTGAGTAAAGACTTTCAAAAACAATAAGTTTTGGGTGATTTGCATTTGTTGATTTAAGAAGTTCTTCTAGATGATCAACGTCATTATGATTAAAAATATGACAAGTGGCACCACTATTCTTTATGCCTTGTATTAAAGAAGCATGATTAAGTTCATCAGAAAATATTTCTAAATTTTTAATTTTTTTACCTAATGTCCAGAGAGTAGATTGATTAGCTGTGTATGCAGATGCAAATAATAAAGCTTTTTCTTTATTATGAACTTCTGCCAATTTTTCTTCTAAAGAAGTATGATAAGAACTAGTTCCAGAAATGTTTCTTGTTCCTCCAGAACCAGAACCTATCTCTAAGAGTGTCTTAACTGTTTCATTTACAACTTCAGGATGCTGACTCATGTTAAGGTAATCATTAGAACACCAAACTTCAACATCTCTCTCATTTTCTCCTTGAGTTTCGTCTGCTTTTGGAAATTTCTTAATAGGTCGATCAATTTCTCTGAATTTACGATAAAGACCTTCCTTTTTTAACTTATCTAACTCTGAAGTAAAAAATTTAGAATAATTCATTTAAGGATTAAGTATATCTTTATAATTAAAAACCAAGTAAGTTATTTGCACAATTGTCACACCTTTTCTTGCCTAGATACCATTCTCTTCCAAACCCCGTATTTATCCTTAATGACAAACTTATGATATAGAGCAGCCAGTATGTGTAGGGTAAATACAGAAGTTAAAATTATTGCACTATAATAATGAATTTTAAGGTATTTTTGATAAAGAATAAAATCCATCTCTACAAAACTTGGAATTTCAATAAGACCAAACATACTAACATCTGATCCTCCAAGCCAGGTCATATATGTGCCTTGAACAGGAATTATTACAACAAGGATGTATAGAATTGCGTGAACTAAGCTCGAAATTATTTTATGCTTTTGCGGTAAAGATTCATATTTAGGGTGGTTATTATAGAATCTCCACAAAAGTCGGAGTACAATTAATGTAAATATAATTGTTCCAAAAATTTTATGAGAACCAATTATACCAATTTTTAATGGTGAAAATTCCATATTATGTAAACTTATGCCAGTACCTACTTGCCAGAATAACAAAAGAGCAATAGTCCAATGAAATATTTTGGCTATTAATCCCCAAGAATTTTCATTACCTTTAAGTCTAACCATTTAATATTATATGTTTCATAAGTGATCGATTTATTTATTTATTATATAGTGTTATGTGAGAAAATATAATCCATGAAAATACGCGTATTATCAAGAAAAAGCGACTTAGCAATCATTCAAGCTTATGAATTTGGCAATTATTTTCTATCCAAATTTCCAGAAATTGAAATTGAATATGTAACCAAAAGTACATCAGGAGATAAAGATTTAGTAACTCCCTTATCTGAAATGCCTTCGGAAGGAGTTTTTACAAATGATCTTAGATATGAATTAATTAGAAATGAATGCGATTTGATAGTGCACTCATGGAAAGATTTACCAATTGAGATAGGAGAACAAACTAAAATATCTGCAACATTAAAAAGATCAGATATGCGCGATATATTATTTGTAAAAAAAAATAAAAATAAAAAAAATAATTGTATTAATATTTTATGCTCATCACCACGAAGAAAATATAATTTAGAAAACTTTATAAAAAACTATACTCCAGAAAATGATAAAAAAATTAATTTTAAAAACATTAGAGGTAATATACCAACTCGTTTTAAAAAATTTATAAACAATTCAGAAAATGATGGTTTTGTTGTAGCAAAAGCAGCAATTGATAGAATATTAAATAATCAAAATACTCAATTTGAGGAATTAAGAAAAGAATTAAAACATTATATTGATCAGTGTTTATGGACGATTGTACCTCTTTCAATTAACCCATGTTCACCTGGCCAAGGAGCTCTAGCTATTGAAACAAGAATTGACGATGAAAATCTAAATTCCTTACTTGAAAAAGTAAATTATGAAGCAGAATTTAAGAATGTTGAAAGTGAGCGAAAAATTCTTAGTGGTTATGGTGGTGGTTGTCATCAAAAAATAGGCGTTTCATTTATTAGCCACAAACATGGATTGATTATTTCAAAAAAAGGTGAAAATCAAGATGGAAAACATTTTGAAAGTTGGAATTTGGAAAACAGTAATAACAATAAAAATCAATGTGATAACAAAGAGGAACTCTACCCTGAAAGTTTGGAAAATTATAGAGTTTTTGAGAGAAAACAAATTGATGACTCAATAAGTAAAATAAATAGCTTATCAAACAATTGTATCTTTGTTTCTCGAGCTAATGCACTTCCCAAAGAAGCAAAAATAAGTTCAGATAACATTATTTGGACTAGTGGTCTAAGCACCTGGAAACAATTAAGTTCAAGAGGGATATGGGTTAATGGAAGCTCAGATGGTTTAGGGGAGGATTTTGAAAATAATCTATTAGCATTAACAAATTTTTCTTGGATAAAGCTTACTCACAAAGATGCTCCAATTTCAAAAATAATAAATAGAATTGAAACATATAAGCTTGAGAGACTTGATTTAAACATTTCCACAAATAAAAAATATTTTTATTGGATGAGCTCTTCAGCATTTCAATATTCAATTGAGAAATATCCGGAAATAAAAGATAAATATCATTATTGTGGTCCTGGCAATACTTACAATGAAATTTATTCTATTCTTGGTAATAATAAAAATCTTTTTGTAGAATTATCTTATGATAATTGGAAGGAAAAATTATTAAATAGATAATATGGCAAATATTTTATTTCAAAATGCTCTTTTAAGACAAAAACAGAATATACCTCCAATTTGGTTTATGAGGCAAGCTGGGAGATATCATTCTCATTATAGAAGTTTGAAAGAAAAATATACTTTTGAACAACTATGTAAATTACCTGATCTTGCGGCTGAAGTTGCTTATGGACCTATTAATGAATTTGATTTTGATGTAGCAATTTTGTTTAGTGATATTCTTTATGTTTTAGAGGGTCTGGGACTTGAGCTTAAGTTTGATCCAGGTCCTAAATTTAGTTCATATATAAATGTTAATAATATTAAAGATTATGGAAATATTGATCAGGCACTTGATCATCTAAAATTTCAATCAGATGCAATTAAAATTACTAGAGAGAGAATATCAAATTCAAAAAGTTTAATTGGTTTTGTTGGGGGTCCATGGACATTAGTTAGATACGCTTTTGGTAAGGATAAATTTATTATTGATAGTAAAGTATATTTTGAATTTCTGAATACAACACTTGTTCCTCTTTTAAAAAAAAATATTAAATTACAATTAGATGCTGGGGCAGAAATTGTAATGATATTTGATAGCTCATTGTATGATTTGAATGATCAAGATTTTGAACAAGATTATATACCCTTACTCGATGATATCTCTTCTTCTTTTCCAAAAAAAGTTGGTTATTACTCGAGAGGAAAACAAGAAAAAGAAATCTTTCCCTTGATGAAATTTCCTTTTGCCGGATTTGGTTTCGACAAATCTGTAAATCTTAAAAAAATTTTTGAAAATTCAACAAATGGTTTTGTTCAAGGTAATTTTGATGAAAAATTAATGCTTTTGAATAGTGACAATTTTAAAAATGAACTAAGCAATTATATAGAATCTATGAAATCAATAGAAAATAAAGATGGATGGGTATGTGGACTTGGACATGGAATCAATAAAGAAACTCCTGAAAAAAATGTTCATTTTTTTATAGAAAATATAAGAAAAGCATTTAGCTAATAAGTATGGTCAAATATATTGGTGATAAAAACTATGAACACGGGAGTAAAGAAGCTGTTGGTGTACTAATTACTAATCTTGGTACACCTGATGCTCCAGAAAAAAAAGAATTAAAAGTGTACTTAAATCAATTTTTGTCCGATCCACGCGTAATAGAACTACCTAAAATTTTATGGCAAATATTACTTAAGCTAGTTATACTTCAGGTAAGACCATCTAAATCTGCAGAAGCCTATAAAAAAATATGGACAAAAAATGGATCACCACTTCTTGATATTTCAAAAAGACAATTAGAAAAAATTAAATTATCATTTTCTACTTCACATCCAAATATGATATTTGAGGTTGGAATGCGTTATGGTAATCCATCAATACCAAATGCATTGAGAACCCTTCAAAAGCAAAACGTTAGAAAATTACTTGTTCTTCCGATGTATCCACAATATTGTGCAGCAACGACTGGCAGTACCTTTGATGAAGTCACAAATGTTTTACAGAAATGGAGATGGATACCTGAGTTAAGATTTATTAATCAATATTTTGAAGATGATAAATATGTAGAAGCTCTATCAAATTCAGTTACATCTTTTTGGAAAAAGCATTCAAAGCCACAAAAAATAATATTTAGTTATCATGGAATCCCAAAAAAATATTTGTTAAATGGCGATCCTTATCATTGCTTTTGTCTAAAAACGACTCGTCTGGTAAAAGAAAAATTGGGCCTTAGTGATGATGAAATCATGACAACATTTCAAAGTAGATTTGGTAAAGCAGAATGGTTACAGCCTTATACAAGTGAAACACTTAAAGAATTACCAAATAAAGGAATAAAGGATATTCATATAATATCACCTGGGTTTAGTAGTGATTGTTTAGAGACACTTGAGGAGCTAGAGGAAGAAAATAGAGAATATTTTATGGAGTCTGGAGGAGAGCAATATAAATATATTCCATGTTTAAATGATGATGATGAACACATAGACGTATTTGTAAACCTAATCAAAAAAAATACTCAAGGATGGATGTAATGATTTCTGATCCTAAGTTTAATACTGCAAGAGAGTGGTTTGAAAAATTAAGAGCTAATCTTATTATTACTCTTCAAGAAATAGACGGAAATAAGTTTGAAGTTATTCCATGGGATCATAAAAGTGAAGGTGGTGGGGTGATGAGTAAGATTAAAGGAAATATTATCGAAAAGGGCGGAGTCAATGTATCAACTGTAAGTGGTGTTTTTAACGAAAAAATGATAGACAATATTCCAGGGGCAAGAGAGAATCCTAATTATAATGCAACAGGAATAAGCGTAGTTTTACATCCTTTATCACCTAAAATCCCATCAATGCATTTTAATACTAGATTTATAAAAACTAGCCAGGAGTGGTTTGGAGGTGGGATGGATATTACTCCTTCTATGAAGTTTTTAGAGGAAGGAAATTATCATAATGAACTTGAGAAGGTATGTAATAGATATGATAAATCTTACTATCCAAAGTATAAAAAATGGTGTGATGAATATTTTTTCTTAAAGCATAGAAACGAAGCTAGAGGAATTGGAGGAATTTTCTTTGATTATCTTCACACGGATGATTGGGGTAAGGATTTTGAATTTGTTCAAGATGTCGGCTTATGTTTTCATAATTTTGTAAAGAATACTTTATTAGCACTCAAAGATGAAAAATGGAGTGATGATGAAAAACAAAAACAATTAAGTAAAAGAAGTCGTTATGCTGAATTTAATTTATTATATGATAGAGGTACTAGATTTGGTCTGGAGACAGGGGGAAATATTGATGCAATACTAATGTCTATGCCACCTCTAGCTAGATGGGATTAATTACATCTTATTTATAACTTCTCCAAATTTTTCTACCTCACTCCAATCTGTAAACTCAAAGCTCTTAGAAGTATCTGTTGGTCCTTTTGTTAACCACATTATAAATTTTATAATATACTTATCAAATAATCTATATGAAGGATAATCGACTTTACCGGCGAATACTCCAACATTAGTAGGTTTCCAATCTGTTTGCTTCATAAACTTTATCACATATGGATTTGTAGAAGGAGTGTTTTTTTCTTTTTTTCTTGCAACAACATTAACTGAAAAAAAAGCTGTTTTTGTTTTATTTAAAATATTGATGTTTTTTTTGACAAAAGTTAAAACACCCGGATTATGTTTGCCGTATCTAATACTTGCTCCAATTATAATTTTTTTATAAATTTTTAAATCTTCTTTATTTGCTTCATCTAGTGTGCATAATTTAGCATCATTTTTAGAGCTTTTCTCAATAAGTTTATTGCAAATTTTAGTTGTTTGACCATCAGTTGTGGAATAAATAATTAGAGTTTCTGTCATTTGATTAAAAAAGTAAATACACGTATAAAGATAATAATTAATCTTTAAAAACAATTATTTTTAACTAAATTATTTACATGGTTCAAAAAGAATATAAATTTGTAGGACTAAATATGCAGTCTATCTCCATTTTGTATGGAATATTTCTTATAATGTGGGGATTGCTAGTGAATTATATTAGTTCTAGCTCCTCTTATACTTCTTTGATACCATCAATCATGGGCTTACCTATTTTACTTTGTTCATTTTTGGCAGTATTATTTCCTACTAAAATAAAAATAATGATGCATATTGTTGTATTGTTTGGACTTTTGACTGCACTTGGTGGACTAGATGTATTTAGGAGTTTTTTTTCAGGTAACTTCTTAAATTTGTTTTGGGCTGATTTATCAAAATTAATAATGTTAATAACAGGTACTTTTTTTACATTTCTCTGTATTCAATCTTTCCGGTTTGCAAGAAGGAATAAATAATCATTTTTTTGTAATAATTTTTGTTTTTCTTTTAGGATTACAAGCTTTACAAATTTCACATTCAAGACCATAACAATATCTAGCCTGACAGAATTCTCTTCCATAAAATATTATTTGAAGATGTAATTTATTCCATGATTTTTCTGGAAAAAGAAATTTTAGATCTTTTTCAGTTTGAACAACATTTTTACCATTTGTTAGTCCCCACCTTTGAGCAAGTCTATGTATGTGTGTATCGACAGGAAAGGCTGGATGACCAAATCCTTGTGACATAACTACACTTGCTGTTTTATGACCAACACCTGGTAATTTTTCAAGTTCTTCAAAACTCTCCGGAACTTTACCTTTAAATTTTTTTACAAGTATTCTTGACAGTTCATAAATAGCTTTTGATTTCTGTGGAGCTAGGCCACATGGACGAATAATTTTATAAATAGTATTTTTAGGAATATTGATCATTTTCTTGGCTGTATTTGCTTTTTTAAATAATATTGGTGTTACTTGGTTAACTCGTTCATCTGTACATTGAGCACTCAATAATACTGCAACTACTAATTCAAATTTATTTCTATGTGTTAGAGGTATTGGAACTTTTTTATAAATTCTATTTAATATTTTATGGGCTATATTTGCTTTTTCAGATCTTTTCACGGTGTATATAATTCTCCTAAAATACTGTCACTTTTTAGTATTACTAAAATTTATGAGAAAATATAGCATTTATTCAAACTAATAATATTGAATATTTTTAATGAAGTAGTAAGGGTTCAGTATCAAATTTCTATGGAGGAAATAAAAATGAAAAAATTAATTAATATTCTTTTGGTATTGGTTATGTCAGGTTTTGTTTCAACTTCATTTGCCGCTTCATTAAAGTGGTCAATGCCAGGTGATTCATTAACCTTAGATCCACATGCACAAAATGAAGGACCAACTCATATGGTTTCTAGACAAGTTTATGAAGGACTAGTTACTCCTGGTATTAACATGGAAATACTTCCGCAACTTGCAGAATCATGGGATGCTACAAGCGCGGATACATGGGTATTTAATATTCGTAAGGGTGTAAAATTTCATGATGGTTCATCTTTAACAGCAAGTGATATTGCATTCAGTATAAACAGAGCAAAAACTGCTCCTTCTGATATGGTTGATTTAATAAAAAGTATTAAATCTGCATCTGCAATTGATGATCATACTGTTGAAATAATAACTGAAGGACCAAATCCTATCCTACTTAACCAACTAACCCAGATATTTGTTATGTCTGAAGCTTGGGCAAAAGCAAATGGATGTGAAGTATCATATAACTGGGATGCTGGTGAAACTTCTTATTGTGCATCAAATGCCAATGGAACAGGACCTTTCAAAATTACATTTAGAGAACAGGATGTAAGAACTGTCTTTGAAAAGAATGGTGATTGGTGGGGTGATCATAGTACACATAACTTAGATCAAATAGAGTTACTTCCAATTAAAAATGACGCAACTAGAGTTGCAGCATTACTTTCTGGAGAGATAGATTATACAAATGTTGTACCAGTTCAAGATATTGAAAGAATCAAATCTTCTTCTGGTCATATTGTAAAAATGACTCCTCAAAATAGAACTATTTTCTTTGGTATGGATCAAGGTTCTGCTGAATTGAATTCTTCTAACATTAAAGGAAAAAATCCTTTTGCTGATAAAAGAGTTCGTCTAGCAATGTACCATGCTCTAGATATGGATGCTATTAAAGATAAAGTAATGAGAGGTCAAAGTGTACCTGCAGGAATTATCACAGCACCAGGAGTTAATGGTCATACAGCAGAGCGTGATCAAAGACTTCCTTATGACCCTGAACTTTCAAAAAAACTTCTAGCTGAAGCTGGTTATCCAGATGGATTTGAGCTTACATTAGATTGTCCTAATGATCGTTATATAAATGATGAAGCAATTTGTGTTGCAGCTATTGGTATGTTCGCAAAAATTGGCGTTACAGTAAATCTTGATGCTAAAACTAAAAGTCAGCATTTCTCTGAAGTAAAAGAGGGTGATGCAAATGGTATGACAAGTGATATGTACATGTTAGGTTGGGGTGTTCCAACATTTGACAGTCATTATGTTTACTCATACTTATTTGACAGTGCTGGTAGCTGGAATAAAGTAAACTTCAGTAATGCTAGAGTTGACGAATTAGTTGCAGCAATGGGTGTGGAAACAGATTTAGATAAAAGAAATGCTATGATTGCAGAAGCTTGGGATATTACTCAAGACGATGTAACATACCTTCCTTTACACCACCAAGTTGTTAATCAAGCATCTAAAAGTAGTGTCGATGTTCCAATTAGAATGAACAACGAACCATTATTTAGATTTGCAAACGTAAACTAATTTTAACCTTAAATTTATGGCCAGAGTAATACTCTGGCCATAATTCACAAAATGATCAGCTACTTTTTCAAAAGACTACTCCAATCTATTCTTGTTATGTTTGTTGTTGCTTTTGTTTCTTTCTCACTATTCAATTTTGTTGGAGATCCTGTTAATAGTATGACTGGTGAAGATGCTTCTGATGAAAGAAGAGCTGAAGTCAGAGAAGTATTAGGATTAAATGATCCTGTTTATATTCAATTTACTCGATTTATTGGAAATATAGTTCAAGGAAATTTTGGTATTTCTTATCAGTTAAAAAGAGAAGTTTCTGATTTAATAGGTGAAAGATTGCCTGCAACTCTTGAGCTAGTTTTTGTTTCCGCAATGCTGGCTATAATACTTGGTACAATTTTAGGAGTCTATACAGGTATTCATAGAGATAGTTTTATTTCTAATGTTATTCTTGTTGTTTCTTTAGCTGGTGTTTCACTTCCAACATTCATTATTGGTATAATGCTAATATACTTGTTTTCAGTAATCTTAGGTATACTTCCATCTTTTGGAAGAGGAGAGGTTACCGACTTAGGTTTTTGGACCACAGGATTTCTAACTATCTCTGGTTTGAAAGCTCTAATTCTACCATCCATTACTTTAAGCCTATTTCAAATGACTTATGTAATCAGATTAGTAAGGGCTGAAATGATGGAAATATTGCAAACTGACTATATTAAATTTGCAAGAGCACGAGGAATTAGCAAAAATATAATCAATTACAAACACGCTCTTAAAAATGGATTAATTCCAGTAATAACAATAACAGGTATCAATATTGGAACTTTAATTGCATTTTCCATAATTACAGAAACAGTTTTTCAATGGCCAGGTATGGGCTCTTTATTTATTAATGCTGTATATTTTGTCGATATACCAATTATGTCTGCTTACATGATCATGGTTGCTTTTATTTTTGTAATGATAAATTTTATAGTTGATATCACTTATTATTTTATTGATCCCAGAATAAGACTCAAAGAAGAAAGTAATTAAATATGATTAAAAAAACTTATGATAAAATCTATGATACCGATATTGGTTACAGTTTTTTTAATTCTAAAATTGCAATTATTTCTTCGAGTATTTTTTTTATTATTTTTATATGTTCTTTTTTTGCTGGGATAGTGGCGCCATATAATCCTTTTGATCCAGCAAGTGTTTCTTTAATGGATGCTTTTACGCCACCTGTATGGTCAGAGGGAGGAAATACAAGTTTTTTTCTTGGCACTGATCAACAAGGACGAGATATGTTTTCAACAATGATTTATGGCTCTAGAATTTCTCTTATAGTTGGTTTCGCATCAATAATGTTTGCAATGATATTAGGAGTTTTTTTAGGTGTTACCGCTGGTTATATTGGTGGAAGGTATGAAATTATTGTTATGCGAATAACTGACGTACAATTAACTATCCCAACTATATTAATGGCTCTATTAGTTGATGGCATTGCAAGGGCAGTTATTTCAAGATCTATGCATGATGAAATGGCAATTTATGTTTTAATTTTTGCAATAGGTATTTCTGAGTGGCCTCAGTTTGCAAGAGTTACAAGGGCATCCACCCTTGTTGAAAAAAATAAAGAGTATGTCTCTGCTTCAAGGATTATTGGTTTATCAAATATTATTATAATGTTTAAGCATATATTGCCTAACATACTGAGACCTATACTAGTAATTGCTACAATAGGTTTGGCTCTAGCAATTATCACTGAGTCAACCCTAAGTTTTTTAGGAGTAGGTGTGCCACCTACAACGCCATCATTGGGAACACTTATTAGATTTGGAAATAACTTTTTATTTTCAGGAGAGTGGTGGATAACATTTTTCCCAGCTATTTTTCTTGTTGTTTTAGCTTTATCTATAAACCTTTTAGGAGATTGGATGCGTGACGCTTTAAATCCAAAATTAAAAAAGAGATGAGTTTATTAGAAATTAAAGATTTGAATATTAGTTATAAAACTAGAAAAGAAACTATTGTTGCAAGTAGTAATGTTAATTTCACTTTAGAGAGAGGGGAAATACTGGGCATTGTTGGTGAGTCTGGGTCTGGAAAATCAACCATAGCAAACGCAATTATTAATTTAATTGATCCACCAGGACAAATTACTGGTGGAACAATAAAAATTGATAATAATGAATTACAAAATAACGAGGAAATTATTCAAAAAATCAGAGGGAAAAAAATTGGATTTGTTTTTCAAGATCCACAAACCTCATTGAATCCACTTTTTAAAATAAAAGATCAATTAATTGAAACAATACAAACACATTTAAATTTATCATATGATGAAGCTTTAAAAAAATCTATTAATCTTTTAGAGGAAGTTGGAATTGAAAATGCAAGTAAAAGAATTGAGGATTACCCTCACCAGTTTAGTGGAGGTATGCGCCAGCGTGTTGTTATAGCATTGGCTATAAGTTGCGAGCCTGATTTGATAATAGCAGATGAGCCAACAACTGCATTGGATGTAAGTATTCAATATCAAATATTAGAATTACTTAAAGAGCTTACAAAGAAAAGAAATTTAGGAGTTATTATTATTACCCATGACATGGGGGTAATTGCTGAAACTACAAATAAAGTTATTGTTATGCGTCATGGATTGATTGTAGAGCAAGGTAACACTAAAGATTTATTAACCGAACCAAAATCAACAGAAGCTCGAAGTTTAGTTATTTCAGTTCCACCAACGAACAAAAAAATTGATAGATTTAAGCTTATAAGCCCTGATGGATCTGAAATTACATCTAGCTCAGCCAACCTAACAAAAAATATAATCAAGACCTGGGGAGTAAGAAAAAATACTAATAAAAAATTATTAGAGCTTAAAAAAATAACAAAAATTTTTGATGATCAATCTCTGTCTTTTGGTAAAAAAATAGATGAAAAAGCAGTTAAAGCAGTAAATGAGGTATCTTTTGAGTTATTTGAGGGAGAAACACTTGGATTAGTTGGGGAATCAGGGTCAGGTAAGTCAACAATAGCTAAAATAATTACTGGTTTAGTAAGGCCAACTTTTGGAGAATTAGAATACAATAGTTTGTCACTTTATAATTTAAAAAGAAAGTATCAAATTGATAAAAGTAGAGGACAGATACAAATGATTTTCCAAGATCCTTATTCATCATTAAATCCAAGATTTAAAGTCAAAGATATTATTTCTGAACCTATAAAATTTTTTCAGAAAAATATTAATAGAAATGAATTAGATCAGAATGTTAATGATTTAATTGATATAGTGGGGATGACAAGACAATCTTTAGACCGTTATCCTCACGAATTTTCTGGTGGCCAAAGACAAAGAATTTCTATTGCAAGAGCTCTTGCAACAAGACCAAGATTATTAATTTGTGACGAACCTACATCTGCTCTTGATGTAAGTATTCAGGCACAAATATTGAACTTATTAAAAGATATTCAAGACGAATTGCATTTGACTATGTTATTCATTAGTCATGATTTACCTGTTATCAGACAAATGTGTAACAGAATAATAGTATTAAAAAATGGTACTATTTGTGAAGCAAATGAAACTGAATCTCTATTTAACAATCCGACTCATCAATATACAAAAGAATTAATAAACTTAATGCCAAAAATTGAGTCAATTATTTAATATATTTATCAATTCAAAATGATTTATATTTCTTTGTTTACTGTTGCATTTATGGTTGCAACAATCATTCCCTTTGGATCTGAAGCATACTTTATAACCTTACTATCTTTAGGTAAGTATAATAATTTTCTTTTATTAATAGCTGCTTCTGTAGGTAATGTGTTAGGCTCAGTTTTTAATTGGATTTGTGGATTTTATGCAAATTACTTCATTAAAAAATCATGGTTTCCAATAAATAATAAAATGATCGATAAAGGTAACATGTTATTTAATAGATATGGAAAATGGTCTCTTTTATTATCTTGGGTGCCTTTTATTGGAGACCCGATAACTTTTGTAGCAGGAACTCTGCGTTATCCAATAATTCCTTTCTTAGTTTTGGTATGTATTGGGAAAGTAGGAAGATATTTGATAATATATTTATCAATAATTTGGGCAATTAATATTTTTTAAATGAATAATACATTTTTTCTTTTAGTTTTTGTGGTTGGTTTTTTTTGTGGAATTGGCGTTGTTATTTCTGTTAGATATTTATTATATCAAAATAGAAATACACAAAATGAGACTGAAAATGAAATTGTTTCATTAAAACAACATATGGAGTCAATCCAATTATCTCTTCAAAATTTTAATCTAGCCCAAAACAGATTAGAAAATACTCTTGTGCGTGGTGGATCACAACAGCAAGGTTCTTGGGGTGAATTTGTTTTAAAAAATATTTTAGATGGTGCTGGATTAAGAGAGGGACATGAATACGAGACACAGAAAGCTTTTAGGGATGAAAATGGTAACCTTCAAAAACCTGACGTTATTGTTCGCATGCCAGGTAATAGAGATATAGTTATTGACTCAAAAGTTCCTTTAAGTCCATGGCATGATTTTTCCAATTCAGATGATGATAATCAAAAAAAAATATTTTTAAAAAAATTTTTAGAGTCTATTAAAAATTTTATAAGAGATTTGGGTAAAGATGATTACGCGTCCTTATACCAAATTAATTCAATTGACTCAGTTTTGATGTTTATTCCTATAGAACCAGCTTTATTAACATTGTATAATGAAGCAGAGGATCTCATAGAAAAAGCTTGGCAAAAAAAAATTATAATTGTAGGACCTTCAACATTACCTTTTTTACTTAAAGCTGTCGAAAATATGTGGCGTATTGATAAACAATCAAAGACAATAAAAGATATAGCTGCAACTGCTAGTGAAATTTATGATAAAGCAGTAAATGTATATGATTCTTTTAATACTGTTAATCAATCTTTAGATAAAGCGAGATTAAAAATGGATGAAGCTAAATCTCGTCTGCAAGATGGTCCAGGTAGTTTAACAAAAAAAATTGAAAAGATGAAAAAACTTGGACGATTAAATACAAAAAAACAGTTGCCAGAAGATTCTGGTAATGCAATAGACTAGACTATATATGCCAAGCTTTGATGTAGTAAGTAGAGTAGACTTTCAAGAAATTGATAACGCTATTGCTAATGCACTGAGAGAGATTACCAATCGATATGATTTTAAGGGTTCTAATACTACCCTTGAAAGAAGTGAAAAGGTAATTACAATTGTAACTGATGATGATTTAAAATTATCTCAGGTAAACGATATTTTAATATCGCATTTTGTTAGAAGAAAATTAGATCCCTTAGCATTAGGAAAAAAAGATAAAGAAAAGGCTGGCGGCGATAGAATTAGACAGACTATTTCTTTAGTTGAGGGAATTGAACAAGATGTGGCTAAAAAAATAACTTCAGAAATAAAAAGTTCAAAAATGAAAATTCAAGCTAAAATAAATGGAAATGAGCTTAGAATTGATGGAAAGAAAAGAGATGATTTACAAGCTGGAATGCAGTTGATTGAAGATATAAAAGTTGGAATACCACTTCAGTTTATAAATTTTAGAGATTAATCGCAGTGATAACATGGGAGTTAATTTTAGCTTTAGCAGTATATAATTTTATTATGTATGCTACTCCAGGCCCTAATAATAGTATTCTGACAGCGTCTGGAATTAAATTTGGATTTTCTAGATCAATTCCAAATATATTTGGAATACCAACAGGTCATGGATTGCAGCTAGCCTTGGTATGTTTTGGGTTAGGTTCTTTATTTATAAAATACCCAGTTCTTTTTGATATTTTGCGATATGTAGGTTCCGCTTACATACTCTATTTGGCTTATAAAATGTTTGGATCTCTTAATATTACTAAAACAGAAGAAAGATCACGTCCCTTAAAATATTACGAAGCTATTCTTTTTCAATTTGTTAATCCTAAGGCTTGGGTTATTTGCTCAACTGCAGTAACTTTATATTATCCAAAAAATGAAAATATTATAATAGGAACTTTGTTTATGGTAATTATGTCTACCCTAGTTAACATTCCTTCAATTAGTATATGGGCATATGGTGGAAGTGTTATAAGACATTATTTAAACAATAAAAATTTAAAAAAAATTATTGAATTAGTATTGGCAATGCTTCTTATTGGAACAGCTGTTTCAGTATTTTTTTATAATTCTTAAGGTACTGGTATTTCATCAAAATCACCAATAATGTTATAGCCTTTAATAACTGCTGGTCGTTTGGATATATTGAGATACCAACGAAGTATATTAGGGTATTTTTTTAAATTTATTTGATGTCTATTAAATCTAGCAATCCAAGGCCATACAGCAATATCTGCTATTGAATATTCATTACAAAGATAATTATATTTTGATAACTGTGTGTTTAAAATTTCATAAACATTATTAGTGTATCCTTTTGATTTTTCCTCAGCAAATTTACTTTTTCCCTTATGATAAAAAAGATATTGATGGGCTTGGCCAAGCATTGGACCAACATACCCCATTTGAAAAAATAACCATTGAACTACATTCCAATAATCTTTTTCATTTAGGAACTTATTATATTTTTTTGCAAGATAAAGGAGGATAGCACCCGACTCAAAAATTATCTGACCACTCTCTTTATCCACAATGACTGGAATTTTATTGGTGGGTGAAATTTTTGAAAATTCTGGTGAAAATTGTTCTTTTTTATCTAAACTAATTAATATCGGATTATATTTTTCGCCCAATTCTTCAAGCATAATGCTAATTTTTCGCCCATTTGGTGTAGAAGATGAATATAAATCTATCATTTTTTAGAATTAAGTAATTTAAGAACTATATACCTTACATGGAATATTCAACAGATAATATAATTAAACTTGCGTGGAGTGATAGAGTTTCATTTGAAAAAATTGAACGATTGCATGGAAAAAATGAATCTGAAGTAATAAAAATAATGAGAAAAAATTTAAAGCCAAAATCTTTTAAAATATGGAGAGAGAGGGTAAGTGGCAGAACAAGAAAACATGAAAAAAAAAGGTCTCTTTTATCCAGACCATTTCGATTAGATGATTATGTATAAGATTATATTTACTTTTTTATTGTTCTTAACAATTTCATCATCTTTGTATGCAGATCAGAATGATAAAAGATTAAATTATTTATTTGATAAACTAGTAGTTGCTGAAGAAGAAAAAGAAATAAATAAAATAACCAATCAAATTTGGAAAATTTGGCATGAAATTGATGATCCTAAAACAACTAGGGAATTTGAAACTGGTGTTCAAATGATGAATTTAGGATATTTCAAAAGATCAATTGATTATTTTGATAAAGTAATAAATAAAAACCCAAATTTTGCTGAAGCTTGGAATAAAAGAGCAACTGCTCATTTTATGATGGGTAATTTTGATTTGTCAATGCAAGATATTAGTAAAACTTTACAACTAGAACCAAGACATTTTGGCGCTTTAGATGGGATGAGTTTAATATTCATACATACCAATCAGTTTGAAAAAGCTATTGAAGTTTATGATAAAATGCTTGAAATATTCCCGAATAGTATTGGCACTAAATTGAAAAAAGAAAATATGTTATCTCTGTCTACTAAGTCTACTTAAATATTAAACAGTATTATTAAAATAGATAAAGTAAAAAAGCTAACAAAAGTACTCAATACAATATTTGACGAAATTAGATCTTTTTGTGCATTATATCTATAGGCAAAGTAGTAAGATTGCGAACCACTTGGTAGGGCTGATGCGATAGTTATAGTTACTACTAATAAATCTTCTAGGTTAAAAATATATTTTGCAATTATAAAACCTATCACAGGGTGAATAATATTTTTTAAAAAAGTAAAAATTATTGATTTTTTGAATGACAATATTAAGTTAAATTTTGCTAGAGAGATTCCTAAAGATAAAAGAACGCAAGGTAGGGCAATATCTGAAATACTATTTAAAATATTCATCAACATATCAGGTTGCATAATTTTAGTATAATTTAAAAATATTCCTATAAAAATGCCTACGAGTACAATATTTTTAAATAACCCAGTTATTGTTGATAAAATCTTTTTGCTTAAGTTAAGACTTCTATTTCTATACGACTCTATTATTATGGTGGTGTATGTGAAATGAACCAATCCATGAAATAATACAAGTATCATATATGGCATAACATTAGATATCCCCAAAAGGGAATGCATGAGGGGTATTCCGAGAGCAACAGAATTTCCAAAACAAGCAGAAAGACCTAAAAGTGCATTATCATCAGTTTTGTACTTAAATAATAAATTGCCGACTTGAAAACCAATTATAAAAACTAAAATTCCGCTACCAAAAAATGAAACTAATAATAAAACAGTATTTATTCTTGGAAATTCTATTTGCCAAAAATAGGTTATTAAAGCTAATGGGAGTAGAATATTGAAACTCAAATAATCAAATTTAGAGTAAATCTTTTCAGATACATTGATAAATTTTTTTATTATAAAACCTATAATAACATAACCAAATACCGAAGATATAATATAAATTAAGCTATTCATTAGTTAAGAGATTTTGAAAAACATTTTCAAAATTACCACTTAAAATTTGATTAATATCATTGATATTAAAACTCATATCTATTGATTTATCCGAGGATAAAACTTGTATTTCAGGATTATCTAAATTCCCTAAGAAATTAATTTCGAAGATTTTTTCTTTTTCAATTTCTACAATTGCTTGAATATTTGCAAATTTATTTTTCAAATTATATTTTCCAGCTATTTCAATATTATATTCATTATTAAATGCCTTAAAGTAATCAATATAAATATATTCATCATCATAAATAATTTTACTATTGAAAGAAGATTTATCATTAAGGTAATTAAAAAGTACATTTGATAATTGTTTATAAGTTTTAGGAATATTTAATCTTTCTATGATAATATTAACAAATTGTAATGATTGTTTATCCTCATCGTCTAAAGTAAACGATAAGTATCCTTCGGATAATAAAGTCAATTTTAATAAATTATTAAAATTATATTCATTAATTTCTCCTGACATAGATAAATTTTCAAGCAATAATCTATCAATTTTTAAATTTTTAGAAAAAAAATTAAAAAAAGGTTTTTTAAAATTGTAATTTTTCTGAATATATATTTCTCCATCTTCAAGAAATAATTTATTATTAATCTTTTCTAAATTAAAATTTACTAAAAGTGAAAGATTGGGAATAATTTTTAATTGGTGGCTTTCTATCAAACTAATATTTACATTAAAGTTTTCTTCTAAATTTTTTATATATTTATTTACGTAAATTTTATCAATTAGATAAAACACGAAAAAAAATATAGAAATTATAAGAACTATAAGAAATAAAAATATTTTTTTTATCATCAAATTATTTTTAACTGGAATATATACTATTTTGTAATTTTAGTTCATTATCTATGGGATCATTAAATAAGCTACTTAATTCATTATTATTTATTTCATCAATAGTTTTTGGTTCCCATTTTGGTTTATGATGTTTTTCAATTAAAACTGCTTGTATTCCCTCTTCAAAATCATGACGATTAGTCATTTTTTGACTTAACCTATACTCTATTTCTAGACAATTTTTTAGAGATCTGTTGTTTGAGTTTTTTATCAATAATGTTGTTACTGCTAAACTCATTGGGCATTTTTTTTGAAGTTTTTCTAATAAGCCATCTTGATTATTAACATTTTGAATATTATTAAAAATTTCATGAATATTTCCTGAAAAATTCTTATCTATGAAATCTAATTTTTCATCAGTAAAAAAAGAAGAATTTTCTATTTCATAATTAGTAATTGATCCATCAATAATAAACTGGCTAATCAAATTATTTATTTTGTTTTCTGGACAATAATGAGTTGCTAAATTAAAATTTATTAAATCTTTCCCTTGAACAATTTCACCAGTCAAACCTAAATACTTTCCAAGATTATTTTCAAGTTTTGCAAGAAAAAAACTTCCGCCAACATCTGGAAAAAAACCTATAGAAGTCTCTGGCATTGCAAATTTAGTGCTATCAGTTGCAATTCTATAATCACCATAAATGGATAAGCCTACCCCTCCACCCATGACAACACCTTTCCAAATAGATAAATAGGGTTTAGGAAAATTTTTAATTTGCAAATTAAGAGAATATTCTTTGGAAAAAAATTCTTGTTTTAGTTTTGAAAATGGACCTGATAGATGAACGCTTTTTACATCTCCACCTGCACAGAAATGATTACCTTCACCTAATAATAAAACCCTCTCAATTTTATTATCATTCTCCCATTCCCTTAACTTATCAGAGAATTGTATAGCCATATTTAAATTAAGAGCATTTAACGCTTTTGGTCTATTCAAAGTAATTATTCCTGTAGAATTTTTTACTTCAAATACAATTTCCATTTATTTATTTCTAAATTTTAAAATTTTATCAGATAAACCAACTTCTTTGGCTTTAAGTCTATTTATTTCATCACGTATTCTTGCTGCATCTTCAAATTCTAGTTTTGATGCAAACATATTCATTTTATCTTCAAGGTGCTTGATATGTTTGTTTAGATCTTTCCCAACCAATTCTTTTGCATTTTCAATTTCGACAGTTACATGATCTTGCTCAGCTGTATTTTCTAAAATTTCTTCTATATTTTTTTTAATACTAATAGGTGTTATGTTTTTTTCTTTGTTATATTGAAGTTGTTTTTCACGTCTTCTTTCTGTTTCATGAATTGCTGCTTTCATACTTTTTGTAACTGTGTCAGCATACATTATTACCTTACTATCTACATTTCTTGCCGCTCTTCCAATAGTTTGAATTAAACTGGTTTTAGAACGCAGATAACCCTCTTTATCAGCATCTAGTATCGCCATAAGTGCACATTCTGGAATATCTAATCCTTCTCGCAAAAGATTAATACCGATTAAAATATCAAAAACTCCCAACCTAAGGTCTCTAATGATCGCTATTCGCTCGAGAGTATCAATATCAGAATGAAGATATCTCACTTTCAAGCCCTCTTCATGCATGTATTCAGTTAAGTCCTCTGACATTTTTTTTGTTAAAGTAGTTATTATTACTCTATATCCACTTGATATTGTTGATTTACATTCATCTATTAAATTATCGATTTGATGTTTCGTTGGTCGTATTTCTATTGGTGGGTCAATTAATCCAGTTGGACGTATAACCTGTTCAACAAAGACACCTCCAGTTTTTTCTAATTCATACTCACCAGGTGTGGCACTGACAAATATAGTTTGAGGTCTCATTGCATCCCATTCTTCTCTTTTAAGTGGTCTATTATCAAGACAACTAGGAAGCCTAAACCCGTATTGTGATAAAGTAGATTTTCTTGAGAAATCACCTTTATACATTCCTGATATTTGACTACAGGTTATGTGACTTTCATCAATAAATAAAAGTGAGTCTTCAGGTATGTATTCGTATAATGTTGGAGGAGGTTCCCCAGGTTGTCTCCCAGACAGGTATCTTGAATAATTTTCAATACCACTGCAACTACCTGTTGTTTCTATCATTTCTAAATCAAATGTAGTTCGCTCATCAAGACGTTGCCGTTCTAACAATTTTTTTTCTTTTTCAAAAATATCAAGTTGTTTTTTTAAATCTTCTTTTATTTGTACTAATGCTTTTTTTATTGTTGGTTTAGGGGTAACGTAGTGAGAGTTAGCAAATATACGTATTTGTTCAAGATCTCCTAAATTCTCACCAGTGAGAGGATCAATTTCAGATATTTTTTCAATATCATCTCCAAAAAAAGAAATTTTCCATGACCTGTCTTCATGGTGTGAAGGAAAAATTTCTAGAACATCCCCTTTGGCCCGGAAACTCCCTCTTTTAAAATCCATATCTCTTCTTTTGTAAAGCAGCTCTACTAATTTTCTTATTAAAATATCTCTATTAATGGATTGATTTTTTTCTATAGTGAATGACATTGAAGAGTAAGCATCCACTGAGCCAATCCCGTAAATACAAGATACTGATGCCACAATTATTGTGTCTTTTCTCTCCACAAGTGATCTAGTAGCCGAGTGACGAAGTCTGTCTATTTGTTCATTTATTGATGATTCTTTTTCAATAAATGTATCACTTTTTGCAACATATGCTTCTGGAGTATAATAATCATAATAACTTACAAAATACTCTACTGCATTATTAGGGAAAAGACTTTTCATCTCTCCGTAGAGCTGAGCTGCTAGAGTTTTATTTGGAGCCATAATAAGCGTAGGTTTTTGCATTTGTTCAATAACCTTTGCCATTGTAAAAGTTTTTCCTGAACCAGTGACACCTAGTAATACTTGTTCATTTTCATTATCATTTAGGTTTTTAACTAATGTTTTTATTGCTGCAGGTTGATCACCACTAGGGGTAAAATCACTTACAATTTTAAATTTTTCATTAGATTTTGCTAATTGATTAATAGTATTAGGTAAATTCATTTATGAGTTAATATACTCATTTAAATAGTTATATTTTTTTAAAAAACGACCTTCAGCGGCAATTGTTGAATTTAAAATTCTACCGTCATCTTCTTCTAATATATAAGGTAAAACTTCATTCACTATACCATTACCAAATTCAATACTAGAGTCTCTAGGTAACTCAGACGGTAGATTGTCAACAGCCATAATTGCTAAATTACCATCAACTTTTTTTGTTTCAGAAAATATTTCAGTGTTCAGAAAAAAATTAGGTTCTTCAATCGTTGTAGATTTTATAGTTGTAGGTATAGATCCATCAACATCACAAGTTATATCACCAATAATTTTAAGTTTTAAAAATTCCTTCATTTGTTCTTTTGTAAATATTTTCGGAGAACTTGGATCCCAATAATGAGCGCTTATAAAGAGATCACTTACTTTTAAGTATTCATAAGTTTGTGACTCATATTCGCCTGGAAATTCAATAAAATGTTTGAGCTCAAAAGGTTTTTTATTTTTGTGAATGACATAATCTTTAGTTTCTAGATTACAATATACAGGATATTCAAAATTTGATTTTAAAAACTCTTCATTTGATACTTGTTTTATATTTGTATATTTAAGTAGTTCTTGAACACCATTATTAACCCTTCCATCACCTGTGACTAGAAGTTTAAAATTTGGAAAACGTACTTCAGATAAATTATTTTTAATTCTTTCATAATCATTGATTTTATAAGCGCGAGCCAAAGGTTGGAAATTATTTTGTGATAAAAATAAATTCAAAGTGTTATAACAACCAACAATTCCTGCAAATCTTCCAAATCCTAGATATCTAGCTCCATTTGCAGCGCGAATATTCTCATAATCAATTAGCTTAATTTTTTTACTTAAAATACTTTTTAATAATTTTTTTTTATCCATTCCGGGAGTGCCTTGAGCGTTGGATAACGTTTCTTTATTTAATTTATATGTATGGGAAAAAAAAATATAATCTTTATTTGGAATAAGTTTGTCCACATCTACTTCTTTTACTCCAAATAACAAATCACAACTATCCAAATCCTCAGATATTTTCGCGCCATACTCTGAATATTCATTATTTTTAAAGGTGCGATTATCACATGGTTGAACCGTAATATCTATATCAGGATATGTTTTAATAATAAGCGGTACTTGGCTAGGTGTAATTGGAGCACGACTTTCATCAGGTCTGCTTTCTTTAAGAATTCCTATAGATTTTATTTTTTTTTTCATAAATTATTTTTTATAACAATTTTATATTCTTCAAAAGTCTTAAAAAAATAATTTATTAAATTTTCATCGTGAGGCGCAGCCTGAACTCCACTTAGCATTTTATTTTCTAATATTAAATCAATTGCGCAAGATAAAGTAATAGATACTAGTTTACCCATTGCTGTATTTTCCCCAGATCCTTTTTCATCCAATGCATAAAAACTATTAAATACTTCTTTATTATCTTTACGAGCTAACAACTTAACATAAAGAACGACGCGGTCTTGCTCATCTTGGAGATATGGATGTTTTTTCCATAATTCTTCCCCTAAAATATCAATTTGTTTATTTAATTCTGGTGATTTATTATCAAGCATTTTAAAAATATCAGACCAAGCATTTTTCCATCCGTTTAATCTTAGAGTTCCTCTTACAAACTCTTTTATTCTCCATTTTGAGTCAAAGTTATATTCTGAAATATAGGGAGTAGAGTCTCTGTTTGGGTACGCTTCATAAATTTCATTACTAACAGTGTATTTCCCAACATTTTTGTATGGTGTTTCAGTTACTTCAATAAAATCTCTTATAAATTTTGCATCATTATTTAATGCCTTAATGACCCCTACTGGAGACCAGCTAAATTTATATCTAAAATCATTGGGTATTGCAGGAAAACCACCGCAGTATGAATGATATGTTACATCTAAATTACTTAGTTTCATATCTTTTAATTTTTTAACAAGTAAGTGAGAAAAGAAATGATCTATACCTGGATCAAGACCAACCTCATTAACAAAAATTAAATTATTTTTTTTAGCATCAGCATCTAAACTTTGCATGTCAGGAGAAATATAACTACTAGTTGCGAAATGACATTTTTTTGTCAGGCATAATTTTGCAATGTCTACATGTTGATTAGCAGGTAATTGTGAAACAACTATATCCCCGGCTTTTAAGGTTTGACTGAGAGACTCAATATCAAATTTTTTTGCTAACACATTTTGTTTATTTATATGATTTATGCTTTGCTCGGCCTTTTCTATAGTTCTATTCCAGATAGTTAAAAAGTCATAGTTTTGAGCTAATCTTCGAATACCTGGGATAGATGATAGGCCAGTCCCTAACCAATGAATATGTTGCATAGGTAATAATTTACTTTTATTTTAAAAAGATTACTACAATAAAAAGTAAATCAAAGCGGTAAAAATTGACAAGTTTAATAATTATTTTTTTAGTAACCGGAATTATATCAGGTTTTATGGCAGGCCTTTTAGGAGTAGGTGGAGGTATTATAATTGTTCCAATTAGTTATTTTGTTCTTCTATATTTAGATTACTCATCAGATTACGCTATGCATATTTCAATAGCATCTTCCTTGGGTGTAATATGCTTTACTTCAATTTCTTCAATACGTTCTCATATAAAGCTTGGAAATGTAAATTTTTCTATACTAAGAACATGGTCTCCAGGTATAGTTCTTGGTTCTGTATTAGGTTCTTATGGCGCTAGTTTAATTTCAGGTCAAATATTAGTTAATATTTTTATTTTATTAGCTTTTTTGATTGCATTGAATATGGCCTTTCAAAAAGATCCTATAATCATTTCTAAAGATCTGCCTAAATTTAAACTGGTCAATTTAGTAATTAGTTTTCTGATTGGTTTTATGTCTGTATTAATAGGAATAGGAGGAGGAAGTTTTAGTGTTCCAACATTAACAATGTTCTCAAAAAAAATATATGAAGCAGTCGGTACATCTGCTGCTTTAGGTTTCTTTATTGCGTTTCCTGGTGCTATTATCCTAATGCTATCTGGTTCTAACATAGATAATTTACCACCATTTTCCATTGGGTATCTTAATTTAGCTATTGTTTTATTAATATCTTCTACAAGTATATTTACTGCAAATTTAGGAGCAAAGGTTTCTGTAAATGTTAATAAAGTAACATTAAGAAGAATATTCTCAATTTTTTTATTGTTTACATGCATAAGTCTAATTATTGAACATTATATAATTTAAAAAATATGAATTTTATTGCTGACAGACTTAAAAGAATTAAACCTTCAATGACAGTTGGTATTAATGTTAAAGCAAATGCTCTAAGAGCGGAGGGTAAGGATGTTTTAGTTCTAGCTGCAGGAGAGCCAGATTTTGATACACCTTTAAACATTAGAAAAGCTGCTGTAACGGCAATGGAAGAAGGGCAAACAAGGTATGTTCCTGGTAAAGGAACCCCTGCATTACAAAAAGCAATACAATCGAAATTCTTAAAGGATAATAATCTGCACTACGATTTAGACGAAATAATTGTTGGCGTTGGAGGAAAACACATAATTTATAACGCGATGATGGCAACAATTAATCCTGAAGATGAAGTAATTATTCCTGCACCTTTTTGGGTAAGCTACCCTGATATAGTTTTGTTAGCTGAAGGAAAGCCTATCATAGTACCTTGTCCAGAGGATCAAAATTTCAAGTTAACTGCTGATCAGCTAGAAAAAAGTATTACCGATAAAACAAAATGGTTAATGTTGAATAGCCCAAGTAATCCAACTGGTAGTCTTTATTCTAAACAAGAGCTTCAAAAATTAGCAGATGTCTTGTTAAAGTATCCTCAAGTTTTAATTATGTCAGATGATATTTACGAAAAAGTAATTTACGACGACTTAGAATTTTCAACCATAGCTTCTGTTGAGCCAAAACTTAAAGATAGATGTCTAACATTAAATGGAGTGTCTAAATCATACTGCATGACTGGTTGGAGATTAGGATATTGTGGCGCGCCAAAAGAAATTATTACTGCTATGAATAAAATTCAATCTCAAAGTACTACTTCAACCTCTTCAATTTCTATGGCCGCTTCTGTAGAAGCATTGAATGGAATTCAAGATTTCATTGGTGAGCATAATCAAGCATTTGTTAGAAGAAGAGATTTGGTCGTAAATTTGCTAAATCAAATTGATGGTTTAAGTTGTCTAACACCACAAGGAGCTTTTTATGTTTATCCATCATGTGCTGGTGTAATAGGTAAAGTAACTCCAGATGGACAAAAAATCTCTAATGATGAAGATTTTATGAGTTATCTTTTAGAGAGAGAAGGCATAGCTGGAGTTCATGGAGCTGCTTTTGGTTTATCTCCTTATTTTAGATTATCCTATGCAACGAGTGATGAAATATTAACAGATGCTTGTGCAAGAATAAAAAGAGCTTGTGAACAACTTAAGTAAGGTTTTTATCTTCAATAATTTTTGCTATTCTTAATAAATTAGTTGTTCCAGCATTTCCAAACGGAACTCCTGCAGTGATGATGACGCTATCATCAGCTTTAACTAAATTTTTATTTTTTACTACACTGCATGCTATATTTACCATTTCAGTTGTATTAGCTGCGTCTTGAGTGGAGTGACATGAATTTACTCCCCAAGCAATTTGCATTTTTCTCGCTGTTGTAATGTTCGGGGAAAGACCAATTATTTGTACTGGCGCTCTTTCACGTGCCATCCTTAAAGTAGTTTTTCCACTTACAGAAAATGTTATTATCGCTTTTGCACCAGCATTATTAGCTATAGAATAGGCAGCACTTGTAATTGCATCTGTATCATCAATTGTTTTAAAACTTTCATTATTTTCAATTTCTAAATTAAAATTATTTTTATCTTTCTCTACATTTTCAATGATACTGTTCATTGTTGATACTGACTCAATAGGATAGTCACCAACTGCAGACTCACCTGATAACATAACGGCATCAGTTCCGTCATAAATTGCATTGGCAACGTCAGATGCTTCAGCTCTTGTTGGTACTAAATTTGATATCATACTTTCGAGCATCTGTGTTGCAACAACTACTGGTTTTCCAAAATAACGACATCTCTTAATAATATTTTTTTGAACTATTGGAACATTTTCAGTGGGCATTTCTACTCCAAGATCACCCCTTGCAATCATAATACCATCAGCAACTTTTATGATTTCATCTATATTTTTAACAGCGGATGGTTTTTCTATTTTAGCCATTATCATTGCTTTTCCATTAACAATCTTCTTTAACTTAGTTATATCTTCAGCTTGTTGAACAAAAGAAAGAGCAACCCAATCAACATTCATATCAAGAGCTTTTTGTAAATCTGCTCTATCCTTATTTGTCATTGAATCTATAGGAAGTATAACATCAGGAATATTGACACCTTTATTGTTTGAAATAATTCCATCATTTAAAACTTCAGTGATTAATTTATCTTTATGTTGTTCAATTACCTGAAGTCTTATTCTTCCATCATTTATTAATAGTGTACAGTTGGGCGTTAAATGTTCATAAATTTCAGAATGAGGAAAATTTACTCGTTTGTGATCACCTAATTCTGAATTAGTATCTAATATAAATGTTTGCCCTTTCTTTAGAGACTCATCAGTATTTTTAAATTCTCCAACTCGTAGTTTGGGGCCTTGTAAATCTGCTAAAATACATGATGCATGATCATATTTTTCTTCTAGAGCTCTTATACTTTGTAAATTTTGACGGTGAGTTTCTACTGAGCCATGAGAGAAATTCAGTCTAAATACATCACATCCAGACTTAAATAGCCTTTCGATTATATCACTTGAAGATGATGCAGGACCTAAAGTTGCTAAAATTTTAGCTTTTCTATTACGTTTCATTTAATTTATAAATGTTTATATATTTAATTTAACTTAATTTAAACTTAATTGAGCCATTATGAATAAAAAATTTGATAGAGAACTACTAGCAGATGTTGCTGAAAGATTAATAACTCACTTACAAACAAGAACTGATGTTCAAAATATAGATCTAATGAACTTATCAGGCTTCTGTAGAAACTGTTTATCTAAATGGTATTTAGCAGCTGCTGAAAAGAAGAATATATCCCTAGATTATAATCAATCAAGAGAATTAGTTTATGGAATGCCTTACGATGAATGGAAAAGGAAATATCAAAAAGAGGCAACTAAAGAACAATTAAAAGATTTTAATACAAAATAGTATTAGTAAAGGTCTTCTAATTGATCGCCATATTTATCTTTTACTGCAAAACGACGAACTTTCATTGAAGGTGTCATCATGCTATTTTCAATTGTAAACTCATGATCAATTAGTATAAATTTTCTGACCTGTTCAATTACAGATAAATTTTTATTTACCTTATTTACTACTTCTTTCATTACTTTATTAAAATTTTCATCTTTAACAATAGAGCCAAAATTTTCATCTTTAGAATTTTCTTTTGCCCAATTTATTGCAAAATCTTTATCTGGAACAATAACGGCAACTAAATAATTTTTAAAATCTCCGTAAAGCATAGATTGTGCTATTTCAGGTTCAATATCAAGTTTTGCTTCAACTCTGGATGGAGAAATATTATCTCCACCGGCATTAACAAGAATATCTTTTTTTCTATCGGTAATTTTAAGATAATTTTCTTCATCAAACTCACCTATATCTCCCGTATGTACCCATCCATCAATAAGAGTTTTAGATGTAGCATCTGGATCATTCCAATATCCATTCATAACGTTTTCCCCACTGACTAATATTTCGCCATCATCAGCAATTTTAACTTTAACACCATGGAAAAGTGGTCCAACAGTATCTAGTTTTACTTTTTCTGGAGGATTAGCAGAAACCACGGGAGCAGTTTCGGTTTGTCCATAACCCTGTAATAGAGGTAATCCTAAAGCTGTTAAATATAATCCTACTTCAAAATTTAGAGCTGAACCACCTGAAATAAGAGCCTTCAACGATCCACCAAATCTTTTATTAACCTTTCTTCTTACTAATTTATCAAGAATACTATTTGTAAAACTTTCAATAAAACTAAGTTTTTCTCCATTATATTTCTTTTTACCTAATCTTAGAGTGGTTGCGAAAAGAGCTTGGCTTAATTTACCTTGTTTTTTTAAACCTTGAGAAATTCTTGTATGCAAAGAATCATAAAATCTTGGAACAGCAGTCATAAAATGAGGACTAACTTCACCCATATTAATTACTAACTTATCAATACCTTCAGAGTAATAAACTTGAGCACCAATGCCTAAAGTAAAAAATTGTAATGTATGTTCATAAGAATGAGATAAAGGAAGCCAGGAAAGAAATTTAATCTCATCCATACCTTCTAAAAGATTTTTTAATAATACTTGTGCGCCTGTACAGTTTGATAGCATTGCTCCATGACTTAACATAACTCCTTTTGGGTTTCCGCCAGTCCCTGATGTATATATTATGCAGGCAGTATCAATTCTTTTTATAGATTTAATTTCATCATCAAAATTATAATTTTGGTTTTCTTGACTTTTTATAAGATCACTCCACTGCAAAACATTAACAGGGTTATCGTATGAATGATTATCATCATCAATCTTAATAATGCTTTTACAATCTGAGGAACTCTCTAATGCAGGAAGAGCTTTAAGACAAAGTTCGTGAGAGGATATAATCATGCACCTTGCACCAGAATGATTGATAACATGACTGTAGTCAGAAGTAGTGCTTGTTGTATAAACAGGGACAGTTATTGCACCAATTGACATTATAGCTAAATCTGCAATTTGCCATTCTGGTCTATTTTCAGATAAAATTACAACTCTATCACCTTTTAAAACGCCCAACCCTATAAGAGATCTCGCAATAGACTTAACTAATAACTCAACATTTTTCCAAGACAGTGACTCAAATTCGTTATTATTTTTTTTCCACAAATAAGGTTTATCTTTCATCTCTTTTGATTTTTCAAAAAACATAGCAACAATGTTATTATAATTATCGAAATTGATAGACATTTGACTTTACCTCCCTACAAACACTATAATTAATACCTATATTATTTTCATACTATGAATACAAAAAATAATCAAACTAATGCATCAAAAAAACATGGAAAACTCCCTGTTTGGAACCTTAAAGATTTGTACAATTCCCAAAATGATAAAAGCATAATTAGAAATTTGAATGATATAAAAAAAAATACTCAAAATTTTGAAAAAAAATACTTAAATAAAGTTAACACACTTTCTGCTGATAATTTGTACAAAGCAATTAAGCAACTTGAGCGAATAGATGAGTTGATGGATAAAATATTATCCTATGCTCATTTATTGGTTGCAGAAGATGGTAATAACGAAAAAAATAAAATATTCTATCAACAAATGCAAGAGACGATAACTAAATATGCCTCTTCAATAATTTTTTTTACATTAGAGCTAAATCAAATTACAGAAAAACAAATTGACAAACTTGTTAAAAGTCCAAATTTACAAATTTATAAAAATTGGATTATTAATAAACGATCATTTAAACCTTACCAATTAGATTTAAAAATCGAAAAAATACTTCAGGATAAAAGTATTACCTCTCATTCTGCGTGGATAAGATTATTTGATGATTTAATAGCTTCTTTAAAATTTCCCTTTAAAAAACAAGAATTAACTAGTGCGCAGATATTCAATTATATGTCAGATAAAAATGAATCTACTCGTAAGTTGGCAGCCAAATCAGTTGGAAAAGTTTTAGGTAACAATATTAAAATATTTTCTACCATTACAAATACCTTAGCAAAAGATAAATCAATAAATGATAGCTGGAGAAAACTTCCAAATCCTGTAAGTGCGAGAAATTTATCAAATGTTGTTGAGGACTCTGTAGTAGATAGTCTTGTTAGTTCAGTCATTGAATACTATCCCAAACTTTCTCACCGATATTATGCATTAAAAGCTAAATGGTTTGAAAAAAAATTTCTTATGTATTGGGATAGAAATGCCCCCTTGCCTTTCCAAAGTTCCAAAACTTTTACTTGGAGGGAAGCACAAAATACTGTTGTTGATGCTTATTCAGAATTTAATCCTATTATTGGAAATATTGTAAAAAAATTCTTTGATGAAAGATGGATTCATGCCCCTGTTTTAGAAGGTAAATCGCCTGGTGCATTTGCTGCCTCTACTGTAGCTAGTGTTCATCCCTTTATTCTTGTTAATTTTCAAGGAAAAACAAGAGATGTTGCAACTTTAGCTCATGAATTAGGTCATGGAGTTCATCAATATTTGGCTGGTCAAAACCAAACACACTTTAATGCTTCAACACCCTTAACACTTGCTGAGACTGCTAGTGTATTTGGAGAAATGCTTACATTTAAATCAATACTTGAACAAGCAAACTCTAAAAAAGAAAGAAAAGCTCTTTTAGCTAATAAGGTAGAGGATATGCTTAATACAGTAATTAGACAAATAGCCTTTTTTCAATTTGAAAAAGAAGTTCATACTTTAAGAAAAAGTACAGAACTAAGTATTGATCAAATATGCTCAATCTGGATGGATGTTCAAAAAACTAGTTTGGGACCGTCTATTAAATTTGAAGAAGAATATAAATACTTCTGGAGCTATATACCTCATTTTATTCATTCTCCATTTTATGTGTATGCATATGCATTTGGAGACTGCTTAGTAAATTCGTTGTTTAATACCTATGAAAAAGGGCTACAAAATTTTGAAGACAAATATATCAATCTCCTTAAAAGTGGAGGTTCTAAAAAATATAATGAACTGTTTAGTCCATTTAATTTAAATCTATCAAAAAAATCTTTTTGGAAAAAAGGTTTAAATGTAATTGAAAGCTTTATTGATGAATTGGAAACTTTATAAATGGCAGATAATGAATCACGATCAATTGCTAAGCAAATAAAAAGATACGCTCAAGTTGGCGGAGTTGTAGGTAAGCTAGCAACTAAGTTAGCAAGTCAGAAATATCTTGGTGTAAAACTAGATAAAGAAAAACATGCATTAGAAATTAGAGAAGCTCTTGGTGGAATAAAAGGCCCTCTTATGAAAGTGGCACAACTATCTGCAACTATACCTGATTTATTACCTGATGAATACACAAAGGAGTTATTGCATTTACAATCTAATGCACCACCAATGGGTTGGCTCTTTGTAAAAAGAAGGATGGCAACAGAATTATCACAAAATTGGCAAAAGCAATTCAAAGAATTTGATAAAGAAGCTACTAGAGCAGCTTCTTTAGGACAAGTGCATAAAGCAGTTACAAATAATGGTGAAACTGTAGCTTGCAAACTTCAATATCCAGATATGCAATCTGCTGTAAGTGCTGACCTTTCTCAATTAAAGATGATTTTTTCTATATATCAAAGTTACAATAAAGCCATAAAGACAGGAGAAGTTTATAAGGAAATAACAGAGCGATTAAATGAAGAATTAGATTATGAAAGAGAAAGAAAATTAATGAATGTTTTTGGAAAAATATTTTCTAAAGATAAGTTTATACATGTACCTGTTACCTATGAAAAACTAAGCTCAAAAAGACTTTTAACTATGTCTTGGTTAGAAGGTAAGTCAATTCTAGAATATAGGAGTGCAAATAAAGAAGTTAGAAATTCTCTTGCGAGAAATATGTATTATTCATGGTATAAACCGTTTTTTGACTATGGAGTAATTCATGGAGATCCTCATTTAGGAAACTATTCAGTCCAAGATGATCTTAGCATCAATCTATATGACTTTGGTTGTATGAGAATATTTAAATCAAAATTTATTCAAGGTGTCATTGATTTATATTTTGCTCTTCAAAAAAATGATGAACAACTCGCAGTTCACGCTTATGAACAATGGGGTTTTGAAGATATTACTAAAGAGAAGTTAAATATACTCAGTAAGTGGGCAAATTTTCTTTACGCACCTTTAATGGAAGATAAAATACAAAAAATTCAAGAGAGCGATAGTGGTGTTTATGGAGCACAAATTGCTTCAGAAGTTCATAAAGAATTAAAAAAAATTGGAGGTGTTAAACCTCCTAAGGAGTTTGTTTTTATGGATAGAGCAGCTGTTGGACTAGGCTCAGTTTTTATGCATTTAAGAGCTGAAGTAAATTGGTATAGAGTATTTCATGAATTAATTGATGATTTCAGTCAAAAAAAACTTACAGAAAAACAACAAAATACTTTAAAATTAGTTAACCTATAATTATAAACCCTTATGCAAATATCAGCATTAAAAGAACATTCAAGCGATGAAAATAGAGTATCTTTAACTCCAGACTCAATTAAACTTTTTCAAAGACTAGGTTTAAATGTTCTTGTTGAAGACGGTGCGGGAATTGACTCTGGGTATCCAAATAAGCTTTATGAAGAAAATGGTGCAAAAATAGCTTCCAGAAATGATTGCTTAAACTCAGATATTTGTCTTTGTGTTAAAATGCCAAATGAAGAAGATTTAAATAAGTTAAATGAAAAAACAGTTTTAATAGGTATTCTTAATCCTTATGAAAATAAAAAATATTTTAATGCATTAAATAATAAAAAAATAATATCTTGTTGTATGGAGCTGATTCCAAGAATTAGTAGAGCTCAAAGTATGGATGTTTTATCATCTCAAGCAAATTTAGCAGGTTATAGAAGTGTTATAGATGCTGCCGAGCAGTTTGGAAAAGCTTTTCCAATGATGATGACTGCAGCCGGAAGAGTCAACCCTGCTAAAGTTATGGTATTAGGCGTTGGTGTTGCAGGATTACAAGCCATTGCTACTGCAAAAAGATTAGGTGCTGTAGTTTCAGCAACTGATGTTAGGTCTGCTACAAAAGAGCAAGTAGAGAGTCTTGGTGGAAAGTTTATAATGGTAGAAGATGAAGATTCTACAAATGCTGAAACAGAAGGTGGTTATGCTAAAGAAATGAGTAATGAATACAAAAAAAAGCAAGCCAAACTAATTGCTGATACTATAGCTAAACAAGACATAGTTATTTGCACTGCTCTTATTCCTGGCAAAACAGCACCTGTTTTAATTTCTCAAGAAATGGTAGAGTCGATGGCATCTGGTTCCGTTGTTGTTGATTTAGCAGTTGAGGCAGGGGGAAATTGCCCTATTAGTAAACTTGGTCAGATTGTAGATCATAATGGAGTAAAAGTTATTGGGTATGCAAATGTACCTGGAAGAGTAGCAAAAGATGCTTCTGCTTTATATGCAAAAAACATCTTTAATTTTCTTAGTTTAATTATTAATAAAGAGGATAAAAAAATTAATCTTAATTGGGAAGACGAGATTGTTAATGCAGTTGTCTTAACTAATGAGGGTAAACTAAGATTGGAGCAGTTTAATTAATATGGAAGCTCATAGTTCTGAAATTTTTGTAATTGGTTTAACAGTCTTTTTTCTAGCTTGTATAATTGGATATTATGTAGTTTGGTCAGTAACTCCAGCTCTTCATAGTCCCTTGATGGGAGTTACTAATGCTATCTCTAGTGTTATAATTGTTGGAGCCATTCTTGCTGCAGGCCCATTAGGACATGAAACATCAAAAATCTTTGGCATTATAGGGGTAGTACTTGCCTCAATAAATATTTTTGGTGGATTTATTGTTACTTATCGTATGCTATCTATGTTTAAGAAAAAACCAAAAAAAGAAAAGAAGGCATAAGAAATGTCGGCAAATATGGTTGCAGTTTTATATTTAGCATCAGCTTTGTTATTCATATTTGCTTTAAGAGGTTTATCTCATCCAGAGTCGTCTAGATTAGGTAATATTTTTGGGATTATTGGAATGATTATTGCAATCATTACCACATTGATGTTCAAATCTGTACTTAGTTATGTAGAAATTGGTGCCGCTATAATCATAGGAGGTGCAATTGGTACGTTTATAGCATTAAGAATAGAAATGACAGCTCTACCACAGCTTGTTGCTGCTTTTCATAGTTTGGTAGGTATTGCAGCAGTTTTTGTAGCAGCTGCAGCTTTTTATGATCCTGCATCTTTTGGAATCGGAAATATAGGATCAATTGGGACAAGTAGTTTGATAGAAATGAGTATTGGAACATTTATAGGTGCAATAACATTTTCTGGATCAGTTCTTGCCTTTGGCAAACTTCAAGGAACTGTTTCAGGAAAACCGATAGTATTTAAATTTCAACATACAATAAATGCTCTTATTTTGATTGGTATAGTTGGTCTAATTATTATGTTTGTTTTAGATCAATCACCAACTATTTTTTGGACAATTGTTGCCGTATCGATAATATTAGGTTTTTTAGTTGTTATTCCAATTGGTGGTGCAGATATGCCAGTTGTTGTGTCAATGCTTAATTCATATTCTGGATGGGCAGCATGTGGAATTGGTTTTACTCTTAGCAATAACCTTTTAATAATCACTGGTGCCCTGGTCGGTGCCTCGGGCGCTATTCTTAGTTATATTATGAGTAAAGGAATGAATAGATCTATTATAAGTGTTGTTTTAGGCGGGTTTGGTGGAGAACAGGCAGTAAATAGTACTAGTGATAATTCTGATAAAATAGTTAAGCAAGGTAATGCTGAGGATGCAGCTTACATTATGAAAAACGCAGACTCCGTTATAATTGTACCAGGCTATGGTATGGCCGTAGCTCAAGCACAACATGCTCTAAGAGAAATGGGAGATATATTAAAAAAAGCAGGAATTAATGTAAGATACGCAATCCATCCAGTTGCAGGAAGAATGCCAGGTCATATGAATGTTTTATTAGCTGAAGCTAACGTTCCATATGAGGAAGTATTAGAATTAGATGAGATAAATCATGATTTTCCAATGACTGAAGTGTCTTTTGTAATTGGTGCAAATGATGTAACTAATCCTGCTGCTAAAACAGATGAGACATCTCCAATTTACGGTATGCCCATACTTGATGTAGAAAAATCACAAACTGTATTATTTATTAAAAGGTCAATGGCTACAGGTTATTCAGGTGTAGACAATGAACTATTTTATAGGGATAATACAACTATGCTTTTTGGTGATGCTAAAAAAATGTGTGAGGATATAGTTAAAAGTTTAAATTAAGAATTATTTCTTTTCGCAGTTTTTCTCGCTCTTCTGATATTTTCTTCTTTTTCTCTAGCTCTTTTAAGACAAGGTTTTTCGAAATGTTTTCTTAATTTCATTTCTTTGTACAAACCCTCTCTTTGCATCTTTTTTTTCAAGCTTCTTAAAGCTTGCTCAATGTTATTATCTTTAACGTTTACGTGTAGTGTCATATTGGAGGCCATTTAACACATACAACTATTTAATGCAAATACTCATATATTATTTAAAATGGATGGTATAATTTAACTTAATAACTATATAAACTTTGTGGCAATCTTAAAAATAGCAAAACTAGGACATCCAGTTCTAATTAAAAAAACTAATGAAATTAGTAATTTAAGTGATTTTGATTTAAAAAAAATAGTGTACGACATGTCTGAAACAATGATTGACGCCGATGGAATAGGATTGGCCGCTCCTCAAGTACATCTAAGCCACAGACTTTTTATTTATAGAAATCCTGACATAAAAGATGAACAACAAATTAAAATTTCAGTTTTGATAAACCCAATAATTGATAAAATATCGGATGAAACAGCAGATGATTGGGAGGGATGTCTCTCTATACCTGGAATGTCTGGTCTAGTAAGAAGGTTTAAACAAATTAAATATTCAGCAATTGATTTAAATGGTAACAAAGTATCTGGAGAAGCTGAAGGTCTTCATGCAAGAGTAATACAACATGAGTTTGACCACTTAAATGGAATTTTGTATACTTCAAGATTAGCAGATAAAAGAGCATTTGGATTCTCTGAAGAGATAGAAAAATTTTGGAAAAATAATAATGATGATGCATCAAAATAATTTTCTTTTAAAAAAAAGATTAGTAGTTTTAAAACATGCAAAACCTTTTATTACAAAAAATGGATTAGACAAAAATAGTCTTAGAAAAATTTCAAAAAAACATGGACTAGTTTCAGATGAAGTAGATTTATTATTTCCTGAAGGAAATGTTGATCTGATAAAATTTTCATTGAAGCAGCTTAATAGTGAGTTAGAAAAGTATTGTAAGAAAATTGATTTAATTAGATTACCAGTGCATAAGAGAATTAGAAAGATATTACTCTCAAAAATCTATTTAATGAATAAGGATAAAATTTTTTATAAAAATATTTTTTTAAATTTACTTATTCCAAAGATAAATCTTAATTTATCAAGTCAAATTTATAAAAGTGTTGATCAAATATGGTTTATTGCAGGTGATACTTCAACTGATTTTAATTTTTACACAAAAAGATTAATTTTATCGGGTATATATTCAAGAATAATGCTTTTCTTTTTTAATAATAATAATCAAGAGGAGTTAGAAGCAATTTTAGATGAAAGCTTGAAAAGAGTTTCAAAAATTCCACAACTGAAATCTAAGCTTAAAATTATAAAAGAGTATTTACCAAAAATAACTAAATTTGTAAAAAATTCTTACTAAGCAATACTATCAGGTTCTAATTCAATTTTTATCAAAGCAATCTTATCTTTAAGTATTAATTTTCTTTTTTTTAATCTCTGAATTTGTAATAAATTGACTGTATTTTTTTCTTGTAGTTGTATTAAAATCTCATCTAGATCGGAGTGTTCTTGCTCATATTCTTTTAGTTTTTCTATCAGCTTAGAGTCATTATTCATGAAATTTAAAATTTATCTTATTAAATTATAGTATATAAACACCTCGTGGTAAAAAAAATAGGTATTTTAACCAGTGGTGGTGATTGTGCGGGTTTAAATGCTGTTATAAGGGCCGTTACTTTACGAGCAACTTCTCAATATGGTTGGCAAGTATTTGGTTTGAGAGATGGAACCTTAGGTTTAATGAAAGATCCAATTGATGTTGTAGAGTTAAAACCAGAGCATTTTGATGGTAATTTGATGAGAATGGGTGGAACATTCTTGGGTTCTAACAACAAAGGTAATCCCTTTGGTACCATAAAAAAAGAGGGTAAAATTATCGAAGTTTCTGAACTAATTATTTCAAGTTTTAAAAAATTAGAATTAGATGCTCTAATTGGTATTGGTGGTGATGGTAGTCTAAAAATTCTACAAACTCTTACAAACAAGGGAAATATAAATTTTATCGGAATTCCTAAGACAATTGATAATGATGTAAAACATAATGAACTTTCAATTGGATATGATACTGCTGTAGATGTTGCCACCAATGCTTTGGACATGCTTCAACCTACTGCAGCTAGTCATAGAAGAGCTATGATTCTTGAAGTAATGGGAAGAGACGCTGGTCATATAGCTCTTAATGCTGGAATAGCTGGAGGAGCAGATGTAATTTTAATACCTGAAATACCTTATTCAATAAAAGGGATTGCTAGTCATATTGAAAATATAAGAAGCAAAGGAAGAAATCATGCTCTTATTGTTGTAGCAGAGGCAGTCAAAAAAGAAGATGGTAAAAAAGCAACAGTTAAATTTGTTGATGGGGAAATCAGATTAGGTGGAATTGGTACTTATTTAGGTGATGAAATTTATAAACTTACAGATGCAGAAACACGTGTTACAGTTCTTGGTCATGTTCAACGTGGAGCACAACCAACACACAGAGATCGATTAATTGCTAGTGCTTTCGGTGTTAAGGCAGTAGATTTGATTGCCAATGGACGTTATAATAGGGTAGTTGTTTGGCAAGACAGAAGTGTGAAAGATGTTTCTCTAGATGATATCGCTGGAAAATCTCAAACCTTAAGTAAATCAGATCCATTAATTGACGTAGCTAGGGGATTAGGAATATATATTGGGGATTTAGGTTAGAAATTCCCTATCTTTTTCCACAAGTAAAAATATAATTTATAAGGCATTATTCTGAGAATTTTGACAAAAAACACAATTAGAAAAGGAAAATAAATCTCAAATTTTTTCTTATGAACTAACCCATTAAATATTTTTTCTGCAGCAAACTCTGCAGATTTTAAAAAAGGCATTTTAAAAGAGTTTAATCTAGTAGCTTCAGTATCAATAAATCCAGGATTGACTACCCTAAAGTTAATTCCAATTTTTTTAAAATCAAAGAATAAACTCTCTGATAAATTTAGTTGGGCAGCTTTAGTCATCCCATAAGCACCTGAAGTTGGCCAACCCCGATAGCCAATTGGTGAAGATACTATTGCTATTGTATTATTTTTACCTTTCATAGCATCTTTAAGAGCATCAATGCAATAAAGTGTACCTTTTAAATTTACATCTATTAATAGTTCATAATTACTTATGTCAAAATCTTGGTTTTTATTTGGTGAGTAAGCAGCAGCATTAAGAAGAGCTATATTGATATCTCCGATTTTATTCGTAATGGATGAAATAGTATTTATTACCTCTTTTTTATCTGTAATATCACATTTAATAATATGAAGATTATCTATATTATCATTAGTTATTATTTTATTTTTAGCATCATTTAACTTTTTTAAATTACTTGAGCTAATTATTACAACCCAATTTCTTTTTAAAAAATGCTTGGCAGTAGCAAATCCAATACCTGAAGAGCCACCAGTTATCCATATAATTCTTTTTGACATTTATTATTCCCAATCTTTCCTGATTATAGTTATAATATTTTTTTTATCATTTGGATTCTTAAATTCCATCTTAATAAGCTCCTTATTATAATACCATAGAGTATATTGAGGGAAGGGACCTTTATCTTTGGGATTTTTTGTTGCATTAAAAATGTATTTTTCAGCTAATAAATTTGAGTCTTTGATTTTGATTTCTTCATCTTTTAATTTTTTTACACTAACTTTTCTAACAATACCTTTTTGAGTATCAAAAAGCTCTTCCTCTTCCAATATGTCTTTATTCCAATAATTAAGTGGTAAAATATTTTCATCTAGTTCTAATAAACCATCCATACCCGTGGCTTTAAAGACACCATCCTCATCTTTTCCTTCTATTTTATATTCTCTATCATCTTCAAAATCTGTAAATCCATCAATCGATATAAAATTTCCATCATGCCAAGTTTCTTTTGTTTCTTGAAAAAATTTATAAGCTGGAATAAACAATATTTTAACGTTTATTTTTAATACGGAATGAAGAATTATATTTTCCCCTTCATTAATAAATTTAGAGGTTAAATTACCTATTACTTTATTTTTTCTAATTACATCAAAGCTCACCTCGCTGTCATCTGGTATAGGAAATGTATTTGCAGTTAATGGTATTAATAAAAAAGTAACTATTATAAATAATTTAAAATATCTCACGCTTTTATTCTTAAAGTTGATCTTCCCCCATCAATATGGAATATTTGCCCAGTAATCCAGTTATTTTTTTGACTTAAGAGAAAGCTAGCTAAATCTCCAAAATCTTCACCATTGCCAATTTTAGGTATCGGATGCATATTTTCTATAGCTTTTCTTATAGTTTCATTGCTAACCATCTTTTGTGACATTTTTGAGTCAGTTAAACTTGGAGCTATACAATTAACTTTTATTTTAGGAGCAAATTCAGCAGCTAAACTTAATGTTAAACCCTCAATTGCTCCTTTTGAAGAAGAAACTATACTATGATTTGTAAATCCTTGCTGAACAGCAATTGTGGAAAAAAATAACACGGAACCATTGTTGTTAGCTAGAAATGAGATGTTGCTTTTAACAGTATTGATTGCTCCTAGTGTATTAATCTTAAAACTATCTAAAAAATCTTCATCTTTAGTTATTTTAAGTGGTCTTAAATTAATTGAACCAACACAATAAGCCAGTCCAATTATATCTTCATGATGTTTTTTTTGAAACTTCTTCAATTTGATTTATTTCTAAAACATCACAAACCTCATATTTACAATCAATTTCCTTAGATTTTTCTATTAATTCTTCTTTGTTTCTAGAAATTATAATTGGATCATATCCCTGATTTTTTAAATTTTTTGCAATAGAGAAACCTATCGCTCCTGTACCACCAAAAATAAGTATTTTCTTTTTCATGTTAAGCTCCTGTAATTTTAGATTTAAAATAAGCAAATAATAGAATTGATAACAAAGCTATTGAATTTGTCTGATGTAGACTTCCGTAGTATATTGAAACATTAGAAAGCAGTGCCATTATACCTAATAAAAACTGTAAGGTTAAGATTGTTAAAACTAATATAATAATTTGATTAGATAAGTTTATAACTTTATTAAAGATCAAATAAGAAAAAAAAGAAAACGTGTAGATAAAAGTAATTGTTGCAATCCAACGATGATTAAAATTAATTGTTACAGTGTTTTCAAAAATATTTAATAAACCAAGATCTTCTAAATAAATATCATCTGGTATAATTTTGCCATTCATTAAAGGATAAGTGTTAAAAGATTGACCAGCATGGGAGCCAGCCATGAAGCCACCACTTAAGATTGTAACAAATACTAAAATTATTGATATCAAAATTAAAGCACTTTTTGATTCAATACTAATAAAGTTGGTACTTTTCAAATGATAATATTCAATTGAGGTCCATAATAGTAATGCGTATATGATAACTGCATTTGTTAGGTGAAATGTAAGCCTATATGGGCTTACATATGGGTCATCCGATAGACCGCTTTTAACCATCCACCAACCAACCAGTGCCTGTAAAAGACCTAAACTGAATATTGCCAAAAACCTTTTGAAGAGAAAAGAGTTAAGATTTTTTTTAATTAAAAAATAAAGAAAAGGAATAATAAAAATTACTCCTATTAATCTGGCAAAAAATCTATGGAACCACTCCCACCAAAAAATATATTTGAACTCTTCAAGATTCATATTTTTATTAACATAGAGATACTCAGGAGTTAATTTATAATCATTAAAAACTTCTAACCATTGACTGTTATTTAAGGGCGGTATAGTTCCAAGAATAGGTTGCCAATCTACCATAGATAGACCAGAGTCAGTTAACCTAGTCAAGCCGCCAATAATAATTATTAAGAAAACCATAAAAGTTAAGGTTAATAACCACAACATCACAGAATTTTTATAAATTTGATTTAGTTCGGTAAATTGCATAATATTAATATATTCTATAGAAATAGTAATAAAAGTTGTTATTTAAATGCCATGATTGAAAAAACTGATGTAGTCATTATTGGTGCAGGACCTGTCGGTTTATTTGCAATTTTTGAACTAGGGTTATTGAATATCTCATGTCATGTAATTGACAATTTAAATAAGCCGGGGGGACAATGTGCAGAATTATATCCAGAAAAACCAATATATGACATTCCTTCTAGGGTTTCTATATCTGGTCAAGAACTTACAGATGAACTCCTTGCTCAAGCAAAACCGTTTAAACCAGTATACCATCTAAGCCAACAAGTTGAAAAGATTGAGAAACTTGACTCAAACGAATGGTTAATAATGACCAGTCTTAATAAATCTATTCAAGCTAAGTGCATTGTTATTGCTGCTGGAGCAGGTAGCTTTGTTCCTCGTAAACTACCAATCAAAAATATTGACCATCTTGAAGAAAAAAATATCTTATATGCGGTTAGAAATAAATCTATTTTAGAAGGTAAAAAAATATTAATTGTTGGAGGAGGAGACTCGGCATTAGATTGGACAAATGAATTATCTAAAATTTCCAATGTAACTCTAATGCATAGAAGAAAGGAATTTAAAGCTTCTCCAGACTCTGTTTCAAGAATGCTAGATTTAGAAAAAAATAAAAAACTCAATTTTTTATTAGGACAAATACAAGGTATTGAAGATTTAAAAAATGACAAAATAAAAGTAATTATTCAAAACAATGACGAGATGGAAGATTTTGAAGTTGATTATTTGCTTCCATTCTTTGGTTTAAAAATGGAACTTGGACCAATTGCTAATTGGGGGCTTAATTTAGATGAAAACTTAATTAAGGTTGATACTGAAAAATTTGAGACATCTATCCCTTCTATTTTTGCTATAGGAGATATAAATATTTACCCAGGAAAATTAAAATTAATTTTATCTGGTTTTCATGAAGCGGCTCTCATGGCTCAAGAATGTTTTAAATATTGTTTTCCTGATAAAAAAAATATATTTCGATATACAACTTCATCAAAAGAGCTCCAAAAAAAACTTTCTTCAACATGAAAATTTTAGTAACAGATAGAGATGGCAATAAGCAGATATTAGAAGCTGATACCAGCTCAACTTTGATGGAAATTATAAGAGATGAAGGTATTGACATAGAAGCAGCCTGTGGCGGATGTTGTGCATGCGCCACGTGCCATGTTTATATTGATGACAAATGGCTAAACAGAATTGACCCGATAGATGATGATGAGGAGTCAATGCTAGATCAAGCTTTTGATGTTAAAAAAAATTCAAGACTGAGCTGTCAAATCCATCTAAATGAAGAACTTGATGGACTCGAGCTTGAATTGGCACCAGAATAGATAAAATCAATAATTTTTTTAAAAAATACTTTACAAACTTTAATTGTTTGTATACAAATAGTTTGTATACAAATGGCAGACACTTCTCTAAATGAGAATAGAATTGGTTTATTGATTTGGCAGATATCTAATCTTTGGCAATCTAAATTAAGAAACAAACTATCGAAATATAATATTTCATTTAATGAGTATTTGATAATTGAAACAATTTATTATTTGTCAAATATTTCTGATAATATTAATCAAATTGATATTGTTAATAACTCTTTTATGGATAAATCTGTAGTAAGTGCTAAATTGTCTCAATTAGCAAAAAAAAAATTAATTAAAAAAATGACTCCTAATGATAATAGGTCTAACAAATTAATTTTAACTAATGAAGGTATCAACATTATTGAAAATATTATTGATGATATAATATCGACTGAAAATAATTTTTTTAAAAAATTAAATGAAGAAACTTTTAATTTCACAAATTCTTTAAAATTGTTATTGGGTAAAAAAATAAGAATAAAAGCAAATTATAATGAATAAAATTAATATTGAGAATTTCAATGATTTAAAATCTTGGCCTTTCAAAGAGGCTCAACAAATTTTGAAAAGGAATGGAGGTTTAATAAATTTTAAAACTCCAAAAAAAGGCCATATCTTACTTGAAACAGGTTATGGCCCTTCTGGATTGCCGCATATTGGAACTTTTGGAGAAGTTGTAAGAACAACCATGGTAAGAAACGCACTTATGGCATTTGTAGAATGTCCTACAAAAATGATTACATTTTCAGATGACATGGATGGATTACGCAAAGTTCCGGATAACGTTCCAAATAAAAAAATGCTCAGTGAAAATATTGGCAAGCCATTAACTGCTATCCCTGACCCTTTTGAAAAATATGAGAGTTTTGGGCATCACAATAATGCAAAATTAAAATCTTTTTTAGATGCTTTTAAATTTGATTATGATTTTGTAAGTTCAACTGAAACTTATAAATCTGGTTTTTTTGATAATACTATAGTTGAAATCTTAGAAAATTATGAAAAAATTCTTCAGATAATTTTACCTACTTTAAGAAAAGAGAGAAAAAGTACTTATAGTCCTTTTTTGCCAATTAGTGAAAAATCAGGAAATGTTTTGCAAGTTCAAATAGATGAATATAGACCAAAAAGTAAAAGTGTAATTTATACTGAACCAGTAAATCAAAAAAAGGTTGAAGTTTTGGTAACTGGTGGAAATTGTAAATTACAATGGAAAGTAGATTGGGCTATGCGTTGGATGGCACTAGGAGTAGATTATGAAATGTGTGGGAAGGATCTAACTGAAAGTGTTGATTTGGCTTCAAAAATTTGTAAAGCGATTGGAAAAAAATCCCCGGTAAATCTGATTTATGAGATGTTCCTAGATGAAAAAGGTGAGAAAATATCAAAATCTGTAGGAAATGGTATTAGTGTAGATGAATGGCTAAGATACGGTTCACCTGAGAGTTTATCATTGTACATGTTTCAAAAACCCAAATCTGCCAAAAAACTTTTTTTTGATGTTATTCCTAAAACTGTTGACGAGTATATAGCTCATTACAATGGATATGAAAAATTAGAATCTATTAAAAAAATTGATAGCCCAATATGGCATATTCATGCAGGTAATCCAAAATTTTTTAAATCAGATATTACGTTTAATTCACTCACTAATCTTGTAAGTATATGCAATACTGATGACAAAAATATTATATGGAATTTTGTCAACCAATACGATACAAATTTAAGTCCATCATCAAATCCAGAATTTGATAAGTTGATTGATTACGCTATAAATTATTATAATGATTTTGTTTTACCAAACAAAAAATATTTAGAAGTTAACAGTGATAATAAAATTGTATTTCAAGACATACTCAATGTTTTAAAATCTGAGATCACTGAAACAGATAGCGCTGAAGAAATTCAAACTCTTCTATATGAAGTTGGAAAAAAAAATCAATTCGACAATTTAAAAGATTTTTTTAAATTAGTTTATCAAGTTATACTGGGACAAGAACAAGGTCCGAGACTTGGTTCATTTATTAAACTTTATGGAATTCAGGAAACTATCAAAATAATAGAAGAAAAGATTAATTTTCACAAACCATAAAGAATGTTAATTAATTTATTAAGATTATTACCTCCCGAAACAGCTCATCAAATAACAATAAAATTATTAAAATCTAGCTTATCTATTTCTAGAAAAAAAATTGAACAATATAATGCATTAAAACAAACTATTTTAGGCATAGATTTTGTTAATCCTATAGGATTGGCAGCTGGTTTTGACAAGAATGCTGAAGTAATAAAATCAATGTTATCTTATGGATTTGGTTTTGTTGAAGTTGGAACAATTACACCTAAATCTCAGAAAGGTAATCAAAAACCAAGAGTTTTTAGATTAAAAGAAGATGAAGCTATTATAAATCATCTTGGTTTTAATAATTCTGGAAGTGAAAAAATTTTAAAAAATTTAAGATCATTTTATGAAAATGAATATTTAAGTGGAGTTGTTGGTATAAATATTGGTAAAAATAAAACTACTGAAAATGATATTGATGATTATATTTATTGCATTGATAAACTTGGAAATTATGGAAATTATATAACGATTAATATTTCCTCACCAAATACTCCCGGTTTACGAGATTTACAACTTCGTGGTAGAATTGAAAATTTGGTTAAAAAAATACAAAAAAAACAAAATGAGGTCGAGCAGTTAAATAATAAACCAATATTTATAAAAATTTCCCCTGACTTAGAAGATGAGCAGTTAAGAGATATTGCACTTATGTCCTTAGCTAACAATGTAAATGGATTGATTATATCAAACTCAACTCTTAAAAGGCCAAATTCTCTAATTTCTATATTTAAAAATGAATTAGGAGGGCTAAGTGGAAAGCCCATATTTATAGACTCAACTCTAATTCTTAAAAAAATGTATTCACTTACAAATGGTCAAATACCTCTCATTGGAGTAGGTGGTATTTCCAACGGTAATGAATGCTATGAGAAAATTAAAGCTGGAGCTAGTCTTGTCCAGCTTTACACTGCCTTAGTGTATCAAGGTCCACAAGTAATAAGTAAAATTATAAGAGAACTTAATGGTCTCGTATTAACTGATGGTTATAAAAATATATCTGAAGCAATAGGTAAATCTTCTTAATGACAAAACTAATAAATAGTATCAGCGATATTATGTCACTTTATGATGTATTTATTTTGGATCAATGGGGGGTAATGCATGATGGTAATTATGGATATAATCATGCAATTAGCTCAGTTGAAAAATTGGTTAAAGAAAATAAAAAATTAATTATTATTTCTAATTCTTCAAAAAGAAAAATTAGTTCTATAAATAGATTAAACAGCCTGGGTTTTAATAAAAATCATTTTATAGAAGTTATGACAAGTGGAGAAATGATTTGGCAAGAAATAAACAAATGTATTGATAATTATGGAAATGATTTAAAAAACTGTTACCATATCTGTGACAATACTAAAAATGAAGATATAGAATTTAGAAATAAATTGGATAAATTTAACTTTGTATCAAATATTAATGAGTCTAATTTTATTCTAGCATGCACCCCTTTTAATAAAACTGAACCTATTGATTATATTCCAGTTCTAAAAAATGCATTGGATAAAAAGTTGGTAATGTTTTGTGCTAACCCTGATTTTATAACAATTGAAAAAAATAATGGAAAAAATATTTACTGTATGGGAACAATTGCTGATTTGTATACTCATATGGGAGGTAAAGTTATTATTCTTGGAAAACCATCTAAAGAAATTTATCAAGAGTCTTGTAAAAAAATTAAAAATTTAAATAAATCAAGAGTAGTAGCTATTGGGGACTCATTAGACCATGACATTTTGGGAGCAAATAATTTTTCTATAGATAGTGTCTTGATAGCCACAGGTATTCACAAAGATTTATTTGAAAATAACCTTGAAATTGGCCTGAAAAAGATACAAGATAATAGTAGATGGCATTTTAGTCCAACATATATTTGTGAAAATTTTAATATCTAACTTTGCTTGACAATTAATCAGATATATTTACTAACCCATTTATTATGTCTATGAAATGTGAACTAACTGGTAAATCCTTTCAAACAGGGAATAACGTAAGTCATGCAAAAAATAGGACAAAAAGAAGATTTTTGCCAAATCTTCAAAAGATAACATTTATAAGTGAAAAACTAGGCCAAAAAATTCAACTAAAAGTTGCAGCAAGCACTATTAGAACTGTTGAAAAAAAAGGCGGTCTAGATGATTTTTTAGTTTCTACTCCTAGCAATAAGCTTCCTGTAAAAGCTAAAAAACTAAAAAAAACAATACTTAGTAAAATCAACTAATCCTATTTATGGATTTCTTCACTAGTTTTACGTCATACTTAAGTTCATTTAATACTTTTGTACTATGGTTGATAATGTTGTTTTTATGTTTTTCATCCATTTTAGTTTTTTTGAGGTTATTTGGTTATGTTGGTCTTTATGTTTACTCAGCATTGGCAATTATAATTGGAAATATTCAAGTTTTAAAAACTGTAGATTTTTTTTATTCTCCAGAACCTGTTGCTCTTGGAACGATATTATTTGCTTCAACATTTTTATGTACAGACATTTTATCAGAGCATTTTGGAAAAGAAAAAGCTAAAAAAAATGTACTAATAGGTTTCGCTGGTTTTTTATTTATGACAACAATAATGTTAATAACTATTGGATTTACACCCTCTTCAAGTGATTGGTCTCAGGAGAGTTTGGCAAATGTTTTTACTCCAATGTCAAGATTCTTTATTGCCAGTATGATTGCTTATTTAGCAAGTCAATATTTTGATGTGTGGATTTATTCTATAATTAAAAGAGTAACAAAAAGTAATTTTTTGTGGCTTAGAAATAACCTTTCCACAATATTATCATCTTTAATTGATAATACTGTTTTTAGTTTATTAGCTTGGATTATATTAAATCCTGACCCTGAAACATTATATAATGTGATAATGATATACATTTTAGGAACATACATACTAAGAATATTTATAGCTCTTTTAGATACTCCATTTATGTACTTTTCTAAATCATTTTTATCAAAACGTAATGACTAAGTTCTCTTGGAGAATTAAAAATTATTCAAAAATTTCCAAAGCTAGAACGGGAACTATAACGACACCTCATGGGATAATTGATACACCTGCGTTTATATTTTGCGCAACTAAGGGTGCTCTCAAATCATTTACCACAACTGCTGCAAAAGAAAACAATTCTCAAATTATTCTTTCTAATACCTACCATCTTATGCTTCAGCCTGGCAGTGAATTGATTGCTAATCATGGAGGCTTGCATAAGTTTATTAATTGGGATGGACCAATGCTAACTGATAGTGGAGGTTTTCAAATATTCTCTTTAGGACATGGTTCTGTTGCAGATGAAATAAAGGGTAGCTCAAATATCAAAAGAAATAAAAGTGTATTAAGTATTAGTGAGGAGGGAAGTTTATTTAAATCTTATATTGACGGATCATTCAAATTATTATCACCTGAAAAATCTATAGAAATACAAAGGAATCTTGGAGCAGATTTAATACTCGTTTTTGATGAATGCACTCCATTTCATGTTGATAAAAATTATACTAGCACCTCTATGAAAAGAAGTCATAGGTGGGCAATAAGATCAAATAATCGCTTTAAATCAAAAATAACATATAAATCTGGTTTTGGTTCTGCTGGTGAACAAAAATTATATGGGATTGTCCAAGGAGGAATCTACGATGATCTAAGAGAAGAGAGTATAGACTTTAATTTGAACAAAATTGACACTTTTGGTATTGCTATCGGAGGTAGTCTTGGTTCATCAAAAAATGAAATGTATAAAGTTGTAAACTTTACAGCTTCAAAATTAGGTAACAAGCATCCAATTCACCTACTTGGAATTGGTGATCCTCGTGATATCTGGAGTTTAGTTAAAAGCGGAATTGACACTTTTGATTGTGTAAGTCCTACAAGATTAGCAAGACATGGTTCAGCTCTAGTGAGAGGAAAAATTGGAAAAATAAATATAAAAAATAACAAATATATAAACCGAATGTCCCCAATTGATAAGTCTTGTAGCTGCTCAACTTGTTCAAAATATACATTAGCTTACATACATCACTTGTTTAAAGCTGGAGAGTTGCTAGGTCTTCAACTTGTTACTTCACACAATGTTTTTTTTATGAATAGATTAATGACTGTTATAAGACAAGCTATCCAAAATGATAATGTTGATGCAGCAGAAAAAGAGTGGATTAGTTAATATTAAATATTTCAGATAATTCATCTAAAAGAACCTCTCCTAATTGGTCAACATCCATTATTGTAACGGCTTTGGAGTAATATCTAGACACATCGTGCCCTATTCCAATAGCTATTAACTCAATTTCTTTATTTTTTTCAATATGATAAATTACTTCTCTCAAATTTTTTTCAAGATAATTTCCTGGGTTAACAGATAGTGTTGAGTCATCAACAGGCGCTCCATCACTTATAACAATTAAAATTTTTCTTTTTTCTTGTCTATTTTTTAATCTGTTATTTGCCCACATCAAAGCTTCACCATCAATATTTTCTTTTAATATACCTTCTCTCAAAAGAAGACCTAAATTTTGTTTTGATCTTCTTGAAGGAGAATCAGCAGATTTATAAATAATATGTCGAAGATCATTTAATCTTCCTGGATTACTTGGCTTATTATCTAAAATCCACTTTTCTCTGGACTCCCCACCTTTCCAGGCTTTTGTAGTAAAACCGAGTATTTCAGTTTTAATAAGACACCTTTCAAGAGTTTTGGCCAAAATATCACTACATAGTGCTGCGACCGTAATTGGACGACCTCTCATGGAACCGGAATTATCAATTAAAAGTGAAACAATAGTATCTTTAAATTCAACTTCTTTTTCTTGCTTATAGGATAATTTATTTTGTGGGTTTGCAATAATTCGGGATAATCTAGATGTATCTAAATAACCCTCTTCCATATTAAAATCCCAGTTTCTATTTTGTTGAGCAAGAAGTTTTCTTTGAAGTCTATTTGCTATTTTGGTAATCAAAGGTAGAAATGTAAAAACTTGCTTATCTAAATTGTATCGTAATTTTTCTAATTCTTTTTGATCACAAAGTTCGTTTGCGTTAATTACTTCATCAAATTCCTTTGTGAATGATTTATAATCATCCTGTATGAAATTTGCATTTATTTTAGGAAAATACTCAATTTCTCCTTCAGAAGAATCCTCTCCAATTTCATCACTTTCTTCAGTCGATACAGACTGCTGCAAATCCACTGTATTAGTTTCTGTCTCAATCTTACTTTTATTATTTTCATCATTTTTTTGATTATTATCATCATTATTTTTATTTTCATCAGAATTTATATCATCATCCTGACTTATATCATCTGAGTCTTTTCTACTTTCATTTTTTTCGTATAAACCATAATCTTCTAAATATTTTTTAATCTTTGATCCAAAAGCTTCTTGATTATCTATACTTTCTTTTAAATCATTAAATACAGTTTCATAATTATCTCCAATTTTTTGCTTGATGATATTTCTATTTTTTTCATTATGATCACCTAAATCTATATTTAAAAATTGTTCATAAGAAACATATTTAAATGCATCTGCAATTGTATTGTTTTCATTGACTGAATTTTTTTTTAAATCCAATAAATGTTTTTTAATTATATTTGATTTTATTCCTTTAAAAGAGATTGAGCCTTTTGCTTCAATTCGTGATTGCTCAACAGCATTTAATATTTCATTTGCATTTTCACTATCTTGTATAAAATTTTTATGTATTTCTTTAGAATGAAACCTAAACTCTAATGCGAGGGTATCAGCCTCCGCTCTTATGTAAGTTAAGTTTTTTTTTATATTCTCAATATTTGGCTCAGTTAAATTTATATAATTACCATCAATTGACGAGTTTTCTTTTGTAAAGTTTATTTCAACAAGATTATTTTTACTAATAGATTTAGTTGTAGCTGTTAGTGATTTTTTAAACTCTTCTAAAATATCCTCATTCTTTAACATTGGCTACCTTTGCATCTGAGATATCTATCCCAAATGATCGTTGAAAATATTCTTCAATAATAGGTCTTTCAAGTTCATCGCACCTATTAAGAAATGACAGTTTAAAAGAATATTCAATGTCATTAAACATCAGGTAATTTTCTGCCCAAGTTAAAACTGTTCTTGGACTCATAACAGTTGATATATCACCGTTCATAAAGCCAGATCTGCTTAAGTCAGCTGTTGCAACCATTGACTTTATAATCTCTTTTCCATTTTTGTTATTAAGTTTTTTAATTTTACTAATAACTATTTGTTCTTCCTCATTATTAGTTAGGTAGTTTAAAACTGTAACAATATTCCATCTATCCATTTGGCCCTGGTTAATTTGTTGTGTACCATGGTAAAGGCCAGAAGTATCTCCTAGACCAACTGTATTAGCTGTACCAAATAATCTAAAATATTTGTTAGGTTTGATAACTCTGGATTGATCAAGTAATGTTAATTTTCCATCAGTTTCTAAAATTCGTTGAATAACAAACATTACGTCAGGTCTTCCAGCATCATACTCATCAAATACTAGTGCAACTGGATTTGAATAGGCCCAGGGTAAAATACCATCTTGGAATTCAGTTATCTGTTTTCCATCTTTTAGAACAATTGCATCTTTTCCAATCAAATCAATTCTACTAATATGACTGTCAAGATTTACTCTCACACATGGCCAATTTAATCTTGCTGCAATTTGCTCTATGTGTGTTGACTTACCAGTTCCATGATATCCTTGCACAAGCACTCTTCTATTATTTGCAAACCCAGCTAGAATTGAAATCGTTGTTTCTGGATCAAAACGATAGGTGTTGTCAATTTCTGGTACATGCTCACTTTTTTCATCAAAACCTAAAACTTCAAAATTTGTTGACACACCAAATAACTCAGAAGTATTAATTAATTTATTTGGTTTCATGTTCATTTTTTTTTATAAATTTTTTAAGTAATAGTTTGTATGACTCATTTATTTCTTTAAACTTTTCTTCTGCTTTTTTATTATTTCCGTTTACATCAGGATGAAAGATTTTCACTAACTTTTTGTAGTTTTTCTTGATTTTTTCAAGAGACAAAGGCATTTTTATATTTAATTCTTTTAATGCTTTTGACTCATCTCTGGTAATAGTTTCATCAATTAACTTATTTTTGAAGAAATTATCATTAATCTTGTCATTTTCAGTTTTGACAAAATCTTCAATATATTCATTAAATTCATCAAAAACGTGTTTATAATTTCCCTTAAGTGGCCATGATGGTCTGTCCCAAACAGTATCTTTTCTCATAGAATTTTCAATTTGATCAACTGTCATACCTTTATAAAAATCCCATGATTTATTGTATTCTTTTACGTGATCCATGCAAAAATAAAAATACTCATTTAATAATATTCTTGATTTTGGCGCCCTATATTCACCTTTTTCTTCGCAATTACCTGAATCACATTTCTTATAAGGGTTTTTTTCCCAAGATAAATTTTTTTTTTGAATGTCAAATTTAAATTTATTCATAAATTAATATATAGTTGAAAAATATGAAACGTTCAAAAAGAATAGAGAAAATTTTACAAAAACATTTATCTGATTTTACTATTAATGTTATTGATAACTCGCATTCTCACAGAGGCCACAACAATTTTGATGGAACTCGTGAGACACATATAATTTTAGAGATAAATAATCATTTAATTAAAAGTATTAACAGGCTAGAGATACATAAAAAAATCAACTTTTTACTTAAAGAAGAATTTGAAATGGGTTTGCATTCTCTGCAAATAAAAATTATTTGATATAACGTATCTCTATTTTAGATATTTGTTTTCTAGAATGTGAAAGAACTTTATATCTAAAGTATTTATCTTCAACAGATTCCCCATATAAAGGAATTCTTTTAGAAATTTCTAATACATGACCTGATATCGTAGAAGCTTCACTTAAAGGAAGCTCAAGATCAAAATGTCGATATAGATCTCTTAGGTTTTTTTCTCCATTTGTAATAATAAAACCCTCACTATTCTCTGCAAACTCTTCATCAGGAATATCTATTTCATCAACAATTTCACCAACAATTTCCTCTATTATATCCTCGAGAGTTATTAGACCTAATAATTCTCCATATTCATCAACTACAAAGGCAATATGTTCTTTTTTCTTTTTAAAAGCTACAAGCTGTTCCAATAGATTTGTGGTTTCTGGAATAAACCAAGGTTTTGAAATTTTTTCAAATATAATTTCTTTTGAGCTATTGTGATTAGATAAATCCACATTAAGAGTTCTTACATTTAATAGGCCAATTATATTTTCTGGATTATCTTTCCATACGGGTATTCTTGTATATCTAGATAAATTAATTTTTTTTATAATTTCTGAAATATCAATCGATCCATTAATGGAGTAAATATTTTTTCTATGTGTGAAGACCTCTTCAACAGTTGTATCATTAAGAGTTAATATACTTTGTAACATGTCCTTTTCGTGTTCAGAGTCAGGATTTGAAGTTTTATACATATCAATTACACCCTGAAGCTCTTCCTCAGATTGTTGATCTATATGTTTACGATCTTGTTTTTGATTTCGTAAAAAAATTTTTTTTACAATTAAATTTATAAAAAAAATAATAGGATAAAGAAAATAGCTTAAATAAAATATGGATTTACCAATAATTAAAGATGTTCTTGTTGGTCGATTTAGAGAATATGTTTTTGGTAAAATTTCAGCAAAAATAACGATTAAAATTGTCATAATTAATGTCGCATAAAATATGCCTGTCACACCAAAAATATCATAAAGCACAGCAGTAGCTAATGAAGATGCTAAAATATTAACCAAATTATTTGATAAAAGTAGCGAAGATATTACATTCTCAAGATTATTAAGTATTTTTAAAACAAATCCAGCCCTTTTGTCACCTTTCTTATATTTTAGAAGTATTCGAGGTTTTGAAGTTGCTGTAAGAGCAGTTTCGGAGCCAGATAAAAGACCTGATAAAATAATCAATATTAATAAAAAAACTAGAAGCAATATGGTTGTTATGGACATATTTTTATTTAAGTATTCTTTTAATTTTTTTTAAACTTAAATTCTTACTAAGAAAAGAGCTACCAATACTTTGGAGTAAAACAAAATTTATTTTACCATTACTATTTTTCTTATCTTTTTCTATTATTTGAAAGATTTTATTATCATAAATTTTGTTGTCATACAGAGGCAATTTATTTGATTTAAAGTGGATCTTAATTTTTTCTAAATCTTTTAAGGATAAATATTTTAATTTATAGGAAAGTGTTCCAGCAATGATCATTCCTATACATATGGCCTCTCCATGTGTTAATTTTGTACTATATTTGTAAAATGATTCCAGAGCATGTCCAAATGTATGACCAAAATTCAATATTGCTCGAGAATGAATGCTTTTTAATTTTTCTTTTTCATCACTTAAAACGTATTTTTTTTTAATAAGAATGCTTTTATATATTGCTTCGGATAAATATTTATTATCTAAATTTATTATACTTTTTGAATTTTTATCTAACCAATTAAAAAATTTTTTATCATTAATAAGTGCATGCTTAATTATTTCAGCATATCCAGATAATATTTCTCTTTTTGTAAGACTTGACAAAACTTCAGGATCAATAAATACGGATTTAGGTTGATAAAAAGTTCCAATAAGGTTTTTACCACTCTTCGAATTTATACCATTTTTTCCTCCGATTGAGCTATCAACTTGTGATAGTAGGGTAGTAGGAAAAAGAGTCAAATTTACACCTCTTAAGATTGTACTGGCAATAAAACCGGATAAATCGCCAAGAGTACCTCCGCCAATTGCTATAATATTTGTATCTCTATCAATATTAAAACTTAATACTTTTTCTGAAACAGTTGCATAATTGTCAAAACTTTTAATTTTTTCTGAACAATTAATTAAGATATAATTAAGTTTTTTGTAATTTTTTATTTTTTTAAAGATAAAAAAAACTTTTTTATCAATAAGAAAAACAATTTTTTTATTTGCACTAATTACTCTATTTAAATTTTTAATAATTGAGTTTGGCTCAATATAAATCGAATAAATATCATTATTTGTTTTTAATGTAATTTTCCTATTCATTTCTTATTTGTTTGATAATTTTTTCAATTGTAGAATTAATATTTTCTTCGTTTTTTATAATTAGATCAGCAGTATTATAAAATTTTTCTCTTTTTTCCGATAATTCAATTAAGACTTGATTTAAATCTTTTTTAAAAATTAATGGTCTATTTTTAGAGTTTTTCAATCTATTATACAATACTTCAACTTTGACTTTCAAATATATATTATATGAATTTAAATTTATAGAGTTTCTTATTTTTTTGTTAATTATCGCTCCACCACCAAGAGAAACAACAAGTTTTCTTTGATTTAAAATTTCAAGAGTTTCTTTTTCTTCTAAGTTTCTAAAGTAATTTTCACCCTTTTCTTCAAATATTTTAACAATTTTTTTCCCCTCTTTTTCTTCAATAAGCTTGTCAATATCTACAAATTTATAATTAATTTCCTTTGCTACTAATCTACCAACTGTAGACTTTCCTGATCCCATCATTCCACATATTGTTATGTTTAGTTTATTATTGTTAGCAAAAAACATATTATTTTAATTGTAATTATCTTATTATTGACAAAATTAAATTCCAGAAACAATTTTAAAAAAATATAAAATCCTATATTAAGCTAATTTAAATTTATGAAAACAACATATATTACTTTTACTTTTATTGCAATTTTATTAGCTCTTTTTATATCTTTACTTTTTATTGATATACCGTCTCCAGGAATGAATATTGTAGAAACTTATACTTTAGAAATTAAATGATAAAATTTATTTCAATATTTATCCTAAATATTTTTTTTACAACATCTGTTTTTTCTAATGATGTCAAAATAATTGAATTGCATAAAAATAAAAGCTTAGACCAGCTTGTATTGGAGTCTGATAAAAGTGAAGAAGAAATTGAGAACAAACTTCAAATTCAAGATAGTGATATAAATGAAAGTGATATTGATAATCAAGACAATGAAAATGACCAAACTAGTGACGAGAATGAAGATTTGACAAATGTGGATAAGGAGATTGAAAATATAGACTCTCCAGTCACTGTTCTAAATACTGAAAGTATATTTGACTTAAATGAAGAAATTTTTATTAATCATATTAATACAATTAAAAATATTAAGTCACTTACATTAAATCGGGAATTCATAAGAATTTTGTCTGATATAGAATTAGATGCAGATAGCCTCTCATATGATAAAATATATTTTCTTGTCAAAAAATTGTATGAAATAGGGGAGTTAGAACAAGCATATAGTTTAGTAAAAAAAATAAATAAAAATAATATTGAAAAACAAACAAACTTAAATTTTTTTTATTTTATAGAGTTAAATTATTTATACTCATCTTATGATCTTGCAGAAGTATGTGATTTAAAATCAAGTCTTTTAGAAAAATCTATTTTTCTTCCAAAAAATTTATTAGAAAAAACAGATATTTTTTGCCTGACTCTAGAAAATAAATATGCAGAAGCAAGATTATTAAATTCCCTTCTTTTAGAGTCAGAAATAGAAACAGATCAAAATTTTCAAAAATTATTTAATTATATGATTTTAAAAGAACAAGGGGTCAGTTCTTTTACAGGATTAAATAATATTAAATCTAAAGAATTAATTTTTTTATATAGTGCAATGCTTAGAATCAATGAATTACCTCTTGATAAAGATTTCATTGATGTTGATCCTCTTAATTTAGCTATTCCAGTTATACTTAGCGACTCTACCGAAATGGAAATAAGAATAAGAGCTGCCAATAAAGCTTATTATGATGATGCCCTTTCAATTAATAGTTTATCAGCATTGTACCAATCTGTTGATTTTAATTCTAAACAATTTAACAAACCAGATGAAACTATAGCCTCACTTAATAATAATGAATTAATAATGGCTTATTATTATCAACTTTCAAATATTCAAATATTTCCTGATGAAAGGTTGAGTGTTATTTTAAAATATTGGGATTTTGCAAAAAAAATAGGTTTAGAGAAAATAGCATATGCTATTACTGAGCAAATTATGGATACATTTTCTCCAACATCAAACAATTCTGAATATGGAATGGAAATAGCTTTTGCTCTTATTTCAAATAAAAATTATGACGAAGCAGAAAAATGGATTAATTTATTTGAAATTTCTAACCCCAGCGAAAACAGTCTGGAATATGCAAAATTTTTAATAGACTTAAATAAAAATAATAATTTAAATACAATTATCAAATATTTGACAGATAATTACGATAATTTAAATAATATTAAAGATCAAACTAAACTAGAAAGTATAAAAGTTTTAGTTGATTTTCTAAATATTGAAAATGCAACAATGCAGCAATCATATACAAATATTGAAGATATCAGAATAATGCCTTCGTATTTTTTAATTGAAGACATCAAATTAAATATCAATAAAAAAAATAATTTATCAATTTTTATTTTATCACTAATTTCAATGCATAATAAAAGCTGGATTCAATTACATCCAGAGCATTTCAAATTAATCTTAAATGCTTATTCTGAATATGAAAATGGAATTCTAATGAAACTGATTATTTTAGAGATACTAAATGAATTAAAAATATTTTAATGAATAAATATCTTGAATTTGAAAATGATATTGAAAAAATTGATAACCAACTTCATGAACTTAAAACTGATAATAATAATTATACTTCTGAAAAAAATAAACTGACACAAAAAAAAATTGATATTTTAAAAAAAAAATATCGTAATTTATCTGCATGGGAAAAAGTTCAGGTTGCCAGACACGTTGATAGACCTCATACAATTGATTATTTAAACAAAATTTTTGAAAATATAATATATCTTCATGGAGATAAAAAATTTTCTGATGATAGTGCTATATTAGGCTGTTTTGCAAATATTTCTGGACGTTCTGTTTTAGTTTTAGGAACGGAAAAAGGCAATTCAATGGAGTCGAGAATCAAGCATAATTTTGGTATGGCTAAGCCGGAAGGTTACAGAAAAGCTCAAAGGCTAATGTTAATGGCTGATAAGTTTAATCTTCCAATAATTACTTTTGTAGATACAGCCGGAGCTTTTCCTGGAAAAGATGCTGAAGAAAGAGGCCAATCAGAGTCAATTGCCTCCTCAATATTAACTTCTTTAAAGATTGAAGCCCCAATTATTTCAGTAATAATTGGAGAAGGTGGATCAGGTGGAGCGATTGCACTTGCAACTGCAGATCGAGTATTAATGCTAGAACATTCAATATATTCTGTTATTTCTCCTGAAGGTTGTGCATCAATTCTTTGGAGAAACAGTGACTTTATTCAAAAAGCTGCAGAAACCCTAAAATTAACTGCAGCTGATTGCTTTAAAAATAAAATTATTGATTCGATTATAGAAGAAGTTGCCGGAGGTGCTCATAGATATCCAAATGAACAAGCCATGATATTAAAGAATGAATTGTTAAAAAATTTAGATGAATTAGAATCAATTTCTGGAAAAGAACGAAAAAAAATTAGAAATGAAAAATTTATTAATATAACTTCTGATATTTAAGAGCCATGGCAAATTTTGTATTTTTTGCCTGAGCCACATGGACACAAATCATTTCTGCCAATTTTTTTTGCAATAATTCGGTTTGGCGTTTTTGAGCCCTTTGATTCACTTTTATTTTTTTCTTCATTCACTAACTCTAATCCAAAAAGAGTCTTCAAAACCCTTTGATTTTGATTTGTAAGCATTTCATCAAAATAATTAAATGATTCTCTTTTATATTCAAAATATGGATCTTTTCCTCCCATTGCTCTCAAATTAACGCTTCCTCTCAACATATCCATTGAAGCTAAATGTTCTCTCCAATCTTTATCTATTTGAAATAACATTACTCTTTTTTCAGCGAATTCAAATAAATCTTCAGAATACTTATGTTTTTTCTCTTTTAATTTTTGATTAACTTGATCTTTGATTCTTTTAGTTATTTCCTCTTCATCTACACCTTCTTCTTCAAACCAATTATTAAATGGCAGAGAGATAGAAAAAGTCTCTTCAACATGTTGGGTTAATAATTGTGCATTCCAATCATATGAGTATTTTTTTGGGGGTATACATTCATTAATAATTTCATCAATATAATCATCAATCATTTCACTAATTATTTTTGTTTGATCTCTTGTTGTTAAAATTTCTCTTCTATTTTGATAAATTATCTTTCTTTGATCATTTAATATATCATCAAATCTTAATATTTGTTTTCGAACATCATAGTTACTAGCTTCTACTTTTTGTTGGGCTCTTTCAAGAGATCTAGTTATTAAAGAGTGTGTAATTACTTCTCCTTTTTTTAGACCTAATTTATTTAAAACATTTTCTAGTGTTTTGGACCCAAAAATTCTCATCAGATCATCTTCTAATGAAAGAAAAAAAATACTTTCCCCAATATCTCCTTGTCTGCCTGATCTACCTCTTAATTGGTTATCAATTCTTCTACTTTCATGTCTTTCTGTACCAACTACCAATAATCCTCCAGATGCAATCGCTATATTTTTTAGCTCTTCATCGTCATTTCCTAATTTAATATCTGTACCTCTACCTGCCATATTAGTAGAAATTGTTACATTTCCTGGCATTCCTGCCTTTTCAATTATTTCAGCTTCTTTTTCATGGTGTTTAGCATTCAAAATAGAATGGTCTATTTTATTTTTCTTAAGTAGTTTGGAAATGATTTCTGAATTTTCAACAGATGTTGTGCCAATTAGAATTGGTTGATTTTTTGCATTACGATCTATAACTAATTTTATTACTGCTTCATATTTCTCTTCTTTTGTTCTATAAATTTGATCGTTTTGATCAATCCTTGTAACCTTTAAGTTAGGGGGTATTGAAACAACGCCTAAATTATAAATCCCCTCAAATTCATTAGCTTCTGTTAATGCTGTTCCTGTCATCCCGCTTAACTTGCTATATGATCTAAAAAAATTTTGATAAGTTACAGAAGCAATTGTTTGATTTTCTTTTTGTATTGCAAGATTTTCTTTGGCTTCAATTGCTTGATGTAATCCATCCCCATATCTTCTTCCCTCCATTGGACGTCCACTTAAATCATCAATTATAACTATTTGTTTATCTTTTATTATGTAATCCTTATCTTTAATAAATAATTTATGCGCTCTTAATCCCTGAATAATATTATGATTTAAAGACATATTTTCTAAATCTTGAAGGGTGCCTTGTTGAATTAAGTTATTTTCTAAAAGTAATTTTTCTGCAAATTCCATACCGTCATTAGTAAGAAGTACCCCCTTATTTTCCTCATTAAGTTCATAATCATTTTCTTTGAATAATTTTATAATTTTGTTTATCTTTGGAAATAGATCTATAGCTGATGCAGCTTCAGCAGAGATAACCAAAGGAGTTCTTGCCTCATCAATAAGAATACTATCAACTTCATCAACTATTGCAAATGCATCTTTTTTAAAACAAATACTCTCGAAATCACCTTTAAGATTGTCTCTTAAATAATCAAAACCTATTTCATTATTTGTTGCATATACAATTTCACTTTCATATATTTTTGGCCTTATTTGATGATCTGTTTCTGAATTTACACAACCAACAGTTACGCCTAGAAACTTATAAATTGCCCCCATCCATTCAGAGTCTCTTTTCGCTAGATAGTCATTTACTGTAACTATATGAACTGATTTATCTGCTATTACATTCAAGTAAGCCGCCAAGGTTGAAGCAAGAGTTTTGCCTTCACCTGTCTTCATTTCAGCAATTTTACCCTCATGCAAAACAATACCACCTATAAGTTGGACATCAAAATGTCTCATGCCTAATGTTCTTTTAGAAGCCTCTCTAACAACAGCAAAAGCTTCAGGAAGTATTTCATCAATAGATTTTGTTTTTTTCCTGAACTGTTCTTTAAAAAACTCAGTTCTATTTTTAAGTTCTTGATTACTTAAAATTGATATTTCATCCTCAAATTGATTTATTTTTTTTATAATATTTTCATATTTTTTAAGATTTTTTGACTTTAAACCTCCAAACAATTTGTTAACAATATTGAGCATATTATGATATGTGGCTGTTATCATATGAATTTCAAGAAGGCTACTAAGGAATTAGATCTTAAAAGCAATGATAGGCTTTTTATAAAATCTAAATCTCCTTTTGCTCCAAAATACTACAAAGACCATACACCCATAGGTTTTAACATTTTTACATTTAACTCTGGGTTTAAAAAAAAACATGATGATTTATTAATTATAATTTTTGATAGAAATATTAATATTGCATGTAAATATTCTCTTACTACGACACCATCTGCACCAATTATTTGGGATAAAAAAAATAATAAAGGCAACTGTAGAGCTTTAATAGTAAATTCAGGCAATGCAAATGCTCATACTGGAGAGCAAGGTATAAAAAAAATTAATAAATATGTCGGTGAGCTTGCAAAATTATTAAAATGCTCAAAAAAAGAAATATTAGTCTCTTCAACAGGTGTAATTGGAGAGCAGATTGATCCTAGTAAAATTTGTAATAAAATTAAATTGTTAACTAGTTCAAAACAAAAAAAACTCATTGATGCAGCAAGAGCTATTTGGACTACAGATACATATGTCAAAACTTCTTTACATAATCTAAAAATAGATAATCAAAATATTAAAATCTATGGATTTGCAAAAGGTTCAGGCATGATAAATCCAAATATGGGAACAATGTTGGCTTATATTTTTATAGATTGTCAAATTTCAAAAAAACAACTGACAAAATTATTAACAGATAATATTGAGGAAACTTTTAATTCTATTTCGGTAGATAGTGATACCTCAACTAGTGACACTCTTGTTCTTTTTTCAAACCCTTTAAAAAAAATAAATATTCAAGATAATTATGATAAAATTTCAAGTTGTCTGAATAAAGTGATGAAAGAATTAGCCATGCAAATTATAAGTGATGGAGAGGGAGTAAATAAACTAATAAAAGTAAGTGTTGTAAAAGCAAAGAATAAGAAGCAAGCAAAAAATATAGCTTTCTCAATTGCTAATTCACCCCTTGTAAAAACTGCAATTGCAGGAGAGGATGCAAATTGGGGAAGGGTGGTTATGGCAATAGGTAAAACACAAGAAAAAATTAATCAAGATAAAATTAAGATAAAATTTGGTAATATTATTCTAGGAAATAAAATTAAAAGAAATAAGAAAATTAATAGTAATAATAATATTGATAAATATATGAAAAGAAATATTATAGAAATAGAAGTCAACTTAGGCATAGGTAATTTTTCAAAAGTTGTTTATGGAAATGATTTAAACAATGAGTACATAAGAATTAATGCTGACTACAGGTCTTAGAACTTATAAAAAGTCTTTTAATTTATTTTTTGCTTGTCCTGGTTTAAGAGGTTTTTGAAGGGATGAATGATTTTTCCAACCAGATATGATATAAAAAGAAGTCTCTAATTCGAAATTATTATTTTTTTTATAATAATTTTTTTCTAGATCAGTAAAATATGATTTTTTTTCAAAACTATTTTTTTTATCGTTTTGATAATATGATGAATTCATTGACCGAATGTCTTGGAGTAATTTACTAAATTTATTATATTGTAAACAAATTTTTTCATAATCTACTAATGGTATTTTAAAATTATTTTTTTTTAAAAAATCAATAATTATATGTATATCATTTGTTCGATTGAATCTATTATATGCCCCGCTATAAAGTTGTATATCTGTTTTAATCATAGCTGACTTCAAAAAATTAAAATTTTCATTACTAGGAAGAGTTGCGAGAAAAAAGCCATTTGGTTTTAGTGATCTTAAAATTTTACCAAATATTTTTTCGAGATTTTCAAAATTATTAAGAAAAAAATTACTGATTATCAAATCAAACTCATTATTTTTGGGTAACCATAAATCTAGATCAATTGTTTCTTTTTTAATTTCTATTTTTTGTGTGAGGGACGTATCTTTAACATCATAAACAATTAATTGAGAACCATGAAATCTTTTTCTTAAATATTCGTAAATTAAAGCTCCTTGGTCACCTAAAATTAGAATATTTTTGAATTCTAAAGCTATAACATCTAGAGAGTCAATAATTCTTGCATTGTATAAATTTAAAATAAATTCATTTTTCTTATTGATTTCTTTACATCTAAGGTTTTTAAGATACTTTTTATTTATCATTTAAACTTATATAAACTATTAATGGAAAAACTTACAAAAGATATATCAGAGATTATTACGAATGAGATCGGAGAATTAAATGATAAAGTTAGAGGTCTCAATTTTCTTGAAATTTTAAAAGCTAAAATTATTGAAAAAATATCACTATTGGTAAACAAACAAAAATTTCCTTTAGAAAAAGAAATTAGTTTTGAAAATGAGATAATTAAAAATTCAAGACATATCAAAATTACAGTTAATTATTTTCTTAAATCTATATCTTTAAATAAAAAAAAAATGAATAATGACTCATTATTTATTTATTTTAACGAGATCTCTAATATTGATATTTTTGAAGATAAAAAAAATTTTACAAGTTTATCGATGTATAAAAATACAGGTATTTCTGTACCAAAAGATACTATTATTAATTCTCAACATAATAAAAATCTTTTATTAATTGAAATAAACAATAAAGAAACTGAGCAGATATTGACAAATTAAAAAAAGATATAATATTATAAATGTGATTGTTTTTAATTTAAAATGTTTAGTATGTGAGTACCCTTTTGAAGGTTGGTTTGATAATACAAAAGCATTTAATAATCAGAAAAAGAGAAAACTAATTAATTGTCCAAATTGTGAATCCTCAAATATATCTAAGGCTCTAGTTGCTCCAAATATATCTAAAAAAAGTAATTCTAAATCAAATAAAAATAAAAAAACTTTAGCTAGTAATATTAAAAAGATTAAAAAAATTGTAGAAGAAAACTTTGACTATGTTGGTGAAAATTTTTCTGAAGAAGCAAAAAAAATTAAATATGGAGAAACTAAAGATAGGCCGATTTATGGAGAAGCTACAGTTGAACAAACTAAAGAATTGATCGAGGAAGAGATTAATATCTCACCACTACCTTTTCAATCAGATAAAAAAAATAACTAGGCTAAAACACAGCTACAAAAAAAATTTATTTTAGTATTTTCACTTAAATTCCATGAGAGCTTTTTAGGATTAAAACTCAGTCCTCTAAATTGTATATTTTGAAATTTGTTTGAAGTTAAAACATATTCTAATTCTTCAGGTTTTATGAATTTAAAAAAATTATGAGTATTTAAAGGTATTAATTTTAGTAAATTTTCACCTATATCAATTGTTAAAAACTTAGATAATAAGTTTCTATTTATTGTAGAAATTATTAGTATGCCATTTTTTTTGAGATTAACTTTTATTTTTTTTATAAATGATTCCCAATTATTTAAATGTTCTAATACTTCAAGTATGATTATTACATCGTACTTAGAATCAATTTTCTCTTTTTCAAAATCTTTAACTACATAATTTATATTTAAATTATTTTTTTTTGAATGCATTTTTGCAACATCAATATTTTCTTTTATGAAATCAATTCCTGTCACATTCGCTCCAATTTTAGATAATCCTTCAGATATTAAACCTCCACCGCAACCAATGTCCAATATCTTGGTATTATTTAAATTTTTTTTATTTAGTACTTCAAGAATATATTCTATCCTTATAGGTTGAATATCATGAAGTACTCTAAATTTACCTTTTTTTGACCACCAATCACGAGCAAGTGTTGAAAAATGATCAAATTCACTATTTTTTACTTTGTAATTCATGTTAAAACTTGTTTTTTACACTAATAATAATAATACCCAAAATAGATTTAATTATTTGTTTATCAATGAATGTAATTGTAATGAAATTTGGTGGTACATCTGTTGCCAGTACTGAAAAACTTAAAAACATAGCTGATATTGTTTGTAAAGAAGCTATAAAAAATAAAGTAATTGTTGTTTTATCTGCTATTGCGGGAGAAACTAATAAATTACAGTCTTTTTTAGATGATTTTGAAACTCAATATTCTGCAGAAAGCGACCTAGTTTTAACTTCTGGAGAGCAAGTCACAATAGGACTTCTTTCAGCAGCATTAAAAATCAAAGGAATTAAATCTATCCCTCTTTTAGGTTGGCAAATTCCCATTATTACGGATGATAATCATGAGAAAGCAAAAATATTATATATTGATCAAAAGAGAATAATAAAATATTTTCAAACCAATGATGTTATTGTTTTAGCAGGATTTCAAGGAATTAGTTTGGATGGTAAAATAACCTCACTTGGTAGAGGTGGTTCAGATACAACAGCTGTTGCCATTGCTTCATCAGTACAAGCTGAAAGGTGTGATATTTATACTGATGTAGACGGTGTATATACTACTGATCCTAACATTGATCAAAACGCAAAAAAAATTTCAAAAATGTCATATGAGGAAATGCTTGAAATGGCTTCCACTGGAGCAAAGGTATTGCACACAAGATCAGTTGAGCTAGCAATGAAAAATAATTTAACTCTTCAAGTTTTATCCTCTTTAACAGGGAAAACTGGAACATTTATTGTTGATGATAAGCAATTAATAGAAAAAGAAATAGTTAGTGGAGTTAGTTATAGTAAGAATGAAGCTAAAGTAACTATTTCTGGTATATTAGATAAGCCAGGAATTTCAGCTAAGATTTTTAGTCTTATGACAGAGAATAATATAAACGTTGATATGATTGTTCAAAATATATCTCAAGATGGAGTATCTGCAAATATAACATTCACTATAAGCAGAAAGGATTATGAATTAACTAAATCAGTACTTGAGGATAGTAATAAAATTTTAGAATACAAAGCTCTTTCTTTAGATAAGAATGTTGCAAAAATATCAGTGATTGGAATGGGGATGATGTCTCAGTCTGGTGTAGCTGAAAAAATGTTCAAAACATTAGCAAAGCATGAGATTAACATTTTGGCTATTTCAACTTCAGAAATAAAAATCAGTGTATTAATTAATGAAAATCATACAAATATTGCTGTAAAATCTCTGCATGATGTTTATAACTTATAAAATATTGTTCTCATGGAACTTGTAGGTCAAATAATAAAGAAAACTAGAGAAAGTAAAAAACTTTCACTTTTAGAAGTATCTGAAGAATTAAAAATTTCTGTAGAAATTTTAGATAATATTGAAAATGATTACTTCCGAAATGATATCGATATAGTTTTTATTCTTGGACATTTAAGAGCATACTGTTCTTTTTTAAATCTTAATCAAAATGAAATAATTGATCAATTTAAATTAAAATATATTTCAAACGAAAATAATAAAATTGAAATTGAACGGCCAATTATCAAAAATAGTTTATTATTTTCAAATAAATTTTTTTCACTTTCAATTATTATAATTTTATTTACAACTTTTTATTTTTTATTTGTAGAGGTTGATAAATCAACAAGAGAGTATGCAATCATTCCTGATTTACCGGAGAATTATGTTTCACTAGTTGAGGGTAATAGTATTAAAAACATATCTAATAATAATATCAGTCAAATGAATGAAGAAAAAAGTTTTGCAAGCTTAGAAAACTTAAGTTCATCTAGCGCTTTTGCTTCGTTACCAAACAATGAAAATATAAAATCAAAAATTATAACACTCAAAATAATTGATGATACATGGGTGCAAATTAGGGACGGGAATGATGAAATCATCTTTAGTCAACTCATGAATAAAAATGATGAATATTCTTATGATTTAGATCAAAATTATTCAATTACATCTGGTAATGCAGGTCATATACTAGTTTTAATAGATCAAAAAGTAAAAGGTAAGATTGGAAAAAAAGGACAAGTGGTTGATTCTTTAGTTATAAATAAAGATTTTTATAATTAGCTTAATGTTAAGACCTTATCAAAAAATATATAGAAGAAAGACGCGTGTAATTAATGTGGGCGATGTTTTAGTTGGTGGAAATAATCCTATAAGCGTCCAAACAATGACAAACACCTTAACAACTGACATAATAGCTACACGTAAACAAATTGATAAAGCAATTAGTTTTGGTGCAGACTTAATTAGAGTTTCAGTCCCTGATAAAGAATCAACAGCAGCATTAAAAGAAATAACTAAACACAGTAAAATTCCAATAATTGCCGATATTCATTTCCACTACAAAAGAGCAATTGAAGCAGCAAATAATGGAGCTAGTTGCCTTAGAATAAATCCTGGCAATATAGGATCTAGTGAAAGAGTTAAAGATGTTATTAAAGCTGCAAAAGATAACAATTGTTCAATGAGAATAGGTGTAAATGCAGGTAGTCTAGAAAGAAAAATTTTGGAAAAATATTCTGAACCTAATCCTGAAGCACTTGTTGAAAGTGCTAAAGAGAATATCAAAATATTAGAAGACAATGATTTTTTTAATTTTAAAATAAGTGTCAAATCTTCAGATATTTTTATGGCAATTAAAGCTTATGAGTTACTCGCAAAGCAGTGCGATTATCCCTTACACTTAGGCATTACTGAGGCTGGGGGAAAAAGAACTGGATCAATTAAATCATCAATAGGAATTGGCAATTTATTGTTAAAAGGAATTGGTGATACCATTAGGGTTTCTTTATCAGATGAACCTGAAGAAGAAGTTAAGGTAGGTTTTGAAATACTCAAAAGTTTAGGTCTTAGAAATCGTGGCTTAAAAATTGTCTCATGTCCATCATGCGCAAGACAACAATTTCAGGTTATTGATTTAGTAAAAAAGTTAGAAAAATCTCTTGATGATATTGAAAATCCTCTAACTGTTTCAATAATAGGTTGTGTTGTTAATGGGCCAGGGGAGGCAAATATGACAAATATTGGAATAACGGGTGGAGGAAATAATACGCACATGATATATGTAGATGGTAAGAAGGATCACATAGTAAAAGATAAAGACTTGTCGGTATATTTAGAAAATTTAATTAGAAAAAAAGCTAATAATATTAGTATAAAAGGGTAATATGAAAATAAATCCAATAAGAGGTACCCATGATCTTTTTGGAGAGGAGATAATAAAATTTAATAAAATTCTTTTTGAAGTTAAAAGTATAGCAAATAAATTTGGATTTAGTGAGCTAATAACGCCTATCTTTGAGAGCTCAGAACTTTTTAAAAAACCCCTAGGTGAGCAAAGTGATGTTGTTTTAAAAGAAATGTATACTTTTAAAGATAGGAATGAAGAAGAAATAACATTAAGACCAGAGTATACCACTCCAATGATCAGGGCCGCAATCTCTAACGGTCTTTTAAATAATTTACCAGCTAAATTTTTTGGTACAGGACAAATGTTTAGGAGAGAAAGACCTCAGAAAGGTAGATACAGACAGTTTAATCAGATAAATTTCGAAAATTTTGGCTCAGAAGATTTTTTTGCAGATATTGAGATTATCAGCCTAGCTAATAATCTTTTAAAAAAAATAATACCAGATAATAATATTACTTTGCACATTAATTCTCTGGGGACCAGAGAAAATTTAAAAAGTTATAAAATAATATTATCAAAATATTTTAAAGATAATAAAAGTTTATTATCAAAGGAAAGTTTGGATAAAATAAACACAAACCCACTTAGAATTTTAGACTCAAAAAATATTGAAGAAAAAGAAATTATTGATAAATCTCCCAAGTTAATTGAGTTACTATCTAAATCAGATTTATCTTTTTATGAAGAAGTTAAGAAATGTCTAACTGAACTTGGTATCAAAATTTGTGAAGACCAAACTCTCGTTAGGGGATTGGATTATTATTGTCATACAGTTTTTGAATTCAAATCTGATTTAATTGGCAGTCAAGATACTCTTATTGGCGGGGGAAGATATAATGGTCTTATTAAAACTCTCGGTGGTAAAGATATAGCTGGAGTTGGATGGGCAGGAGGAATTGAGAGAATTATGCTTTTAATGAAAAATATTCCCAAAGAAAATAAAGACATACATTTAGCAATTCTTGACTCTAATTTAAAAATGCATGCGATTAAACTTTATGATTATTTAATAAAAAATAACTATTCAGTTTATTGGAACTATAAATATAATTTAAAAAAATCTTTATCATCTGCTAATGAAATGAAAGCAAATTTTATTATAATTGTGGGAGAAAATGAAAAAATCAACAATAACTATACTATTAAAAATCTATCAAATGGTAAGCAGACGATTGTAGATATTAATAATATTTTTGATCACTTAAAATGATAAATTTTGAAAAACAATTTAAAAATATTGAAACTAAATTTAAAGATATTGAGAGTAATCTCAATAATCAAACTGATATCAATACTGAAAAGTTAATAAAATTAAATAAAGAATATGCTGAATTAATGCCAATTGTAGAAACAATAAAACGATATAAAATTGAAAAAAATGAAATTAGTGAACTTAATAAATTAATTGAAGATACTGACCCTTCTATTAAAGAGTTAGCAGAAAATGAGCTTAAAGAAAAAAAGAAATCAATAATATTGATTGAAAATGAAGTAATGAAACTACTTATACCTAAAGATGAAAATGATAAAAAAAACTCTATTTTGGAAATCAGAGCAGGTACAGGAGGTGATGAAGCTTCTTTGTTTGCTTCTGATCTATTTTCTATGTATCAAAAATTTTCCGATTTAAATAATTGGAAATTTGAAATACTATCTATTTCTGAGACAGGACTTAAAGGTATAAAAGAAGTTATTTGTAATATTTCAGGTTATAATGTTTTTTCAAAATTGAAATTTGAATCTGGTGTCCATAGGGTGCAGAGAGTACCAACTACTGAAAGTAGTGGGAGAGTTCATACTTCAGCTGCTACTGTAGCAGTTTTGCCTGAGGCTGAAGAAGTAGATATAAATATTGAAGAAAAGGATTTAAGAATTGATGTTTTTAGATCTAGTGGACCTGGTGGACAATCCGTTAATACTACAGATAGTGCTGTTAGAATCACCCATTTACCCTCTGGTATAGTGGTTTCTCAACAAGATGAAAAATCCCAACATAAAAATAAAGCTAAAGCGCTTAAAATTTTAAGATCAAGAATATTAGATAATGAAATCCAAGAAAAAAATAAACAGAGATCACTTGAAAGAAAAAATCAAGTTGGATCAGGAGATCGCTCCGAAAGAATTAGAACATACAATTTTCCACAAGGTAGAGTCTCTGATCATAGAATAAATTTGACGTTATATAATCTTACAGAAGTGCTTGAGGGTAATTTGGAAGATTTAGTTAATCCTTTAATAGCTGATGAGGAAAGTAACAAGTTAGCTGAATTAGGCGATGAATGATTTCATTATTTCAAGTTTAAATAAATTAAAAGAAAAAAAAATTCCAAATCCTGAAATTGATCTTAGAGTTTTGTTAAATTATTCAAATTACTCGTCAAATGAAATTGTTTTAAGTAATTTTGATATTAATCAAATAAATGTTCAATTATTTAATGATTTGTTAAACAGAAGACTTGAACATGAACCTATTTCAAAAATAATAAATAGAAAAAATTTTTGGAAAGATGAATTTTATGTTAATAAATTTGTATTAGATCCAAGGCCTGAGACTGAAGCTATAATTGAAGAAAGTTTAAAAATTAAGAAAGATAATAAATTAAGTTATAATATTTTAGATATTGGTACAGGTTCAGGAGCTGTTGCAATATCATTAGCTAGAGAATTTATTAACGCAAATATTCTGGCTATAGATATTTCTGATAAAGCAATTGAAGTTGCAAATAAAAATATAATTAATAAAAAACTAGTGAAACAGATTCAAACAAGAAATATATCTATTGATTTTTTGAATAAAAAATTTGATTTAATTGTTTCTAATCCTCCATATTTATCAAAAAAAGACTTTGAAAATATATCAAAAGAAATAAGATATTTTGAACCCGCAATTGCTTTGGATGGAGGTGAAGATGGTCTAGATTTTTATAGGAATTTTGCTGATAAAATTCCTAAATTAATGAAAAGTAAGGCTCATTTAATATTAGAGATAGGGGAAAATCAATTTAATGATTGTTTGGAAATTTTTACCAATTCTACATTAAATTTTGAGAAAAAAACTAAAGATTTGCAAAAAAAAGATAGAATTATGGTGTTTTCAAAGTTATAGAAGGTACATTAATTAGAAAATCGTAATTTAAAAATTAAATTCTAGAGTTTTCAATAAAATAAATAAAAATTTATGTATACTAAGAAAAATGGTCGTATGACCTATAAGTCTAATAGAAGACCAAACTTTAAAAGAAATAATAACTATTCTTCTAAAGGAAGAAGTAAAGGCAATGTTACGCAGCAATATAACAAATACCTAAAACTTGCTAAAGATACATTTAGTGCGGGAGATAGAATACAGGCTGAATATTATTATCAATTTACTGATCACTATTATCGTCTGATGATAGAATTAGGTATAAATCTTGAAGATCAAGACGGTTCTATGGAAAACAAAGATAGCATTGCAGAAAATTCCATTACTGAAGAGAGTAAAGAATCTAATCCTGAAAGTGATCAGAAATCAGAGTCTACAAAAATTCAAGAGGAAGAAGTTGATCAATCCATAGAATCCATTCCCTTTATGTCTGAGCCAATAAAAAAGAAAAGAACAAGAACATCAAAATAGTTATTCAAATAAATTATTTAAATGATTAGCATAAATCATTTTATAGTTTTTAATGAACCTTTCAAGTTCACTGCCTTTTAAAATTTTTCCAGAAGGCAATTTTAAAGTTAATGGATTAATTTGCTTATTTTGATATATAATTTCATAATGTAAGTGTGGGCCAGTAGATCTTCCAGTGCTTCCCACATAACCAATTACTTCTCCTTGATTTACACGAACACCTTTACTTATCCCCTTTTTAAAACTGCTTAAATGAGCATAAGCAGTTTTATATTCGTTATTATGACGAATTCTGATATATTTACCATAACCACCATTTACACCAGCCATTTCTATAACACCATTACCGCCTGCATATATAGGCGTACCTTTTGGTGCTGCAAAATCAATTCCTTTATGCATTTTATTGAAACCTGAAATTGGGTGTTTTCTCATACCAAAACTTGAGGATAGTCTTGCCCCATCTAAAGGAGTTTTAAGAATTGATTTTTTTACATTTTTTCCTTCTCGATTGAAATAATCTATAAAACCATCATCAGTCAAAAATTTGAAATATTCTAAAGTATTATTTTTGATTATAATTTGTGCATATTCAATATCTCCAAAAGAACTTTCTGATTTATTTTTTACGTTAATTTTTTCATAAGAGACTGAAACTTTAGTATTTTTTTGAATATCCCTTTGAAAATCTAAATCAAAACTAAATAATTGTATTAATTTAATTAAAATTTGATTTGGGATTTTATTATTTATTCCATCTGCATAAAGTGAATTTGTTATTAAATACTCCTTTGAATTTATTTCAGTGAAGGTCTCTAATTGCTTTTTCTCAATTTGTATTTTAGGACCTAAATTTATTTCTATGTTAGTATTGTAACTAAGTTCAATAATAATTTTTTTTACTTTTTCTTCATTATTTATTATAAAATTAATTTTTTGATTTACCTTCAATTCTCTAAGATCAAATATTTTATTTATAGAATTAATGATTTCAAATTTTCTTTTATTATCAAAATTAAAATCATCTAAAATAGATAAAAAAGTTTGTCCTTTTTTTACTGTTATAATTATTTCCTTATTTTGTAATTTATAATCATTATAAGAAAAATCTTTAATAACATTTTCTTTTTCAACTTTAGATTTATGAGAATTTTTATTTATTTCGACTTTTTGTTCAATTGACTTTATTTGTTTTGGAGAGCTTATATTTTTATAATTTAAGCTTAATATATTTGCATTAAATAGAAAAAATAAAAATCCAAAAATTATTAATATTAAAAAGGTTGTGTTTTTAACAGAGGGTATCATTCATTAAGAATATTTTGAATTATAATAAATTAAAGGCTGCAATTTGTTATTTATTAATACATGTGTAACTTTACAGATAAATATTATGTGATCTCCTTTTTTTATTCTATCGATTATTTTGCAGTTTAAATTTGAAACACAATTTTTAATTATAGGATTTCCATTTTTGAAAATATAATATTCAACCTTACTCCAATCTGGATTTTTTCTTGCAAAATTATCTGATATTAATTTTTGTTTTTTATTAAGTATATTTATTGAAACTGAATTAGATTTTCTGAATATATTTAATTTAGATGATTTATTATCAAGTGAGAATAATACTAATGGTGGAGATAGTGACAAAGAGGAAAATGAATTAATAGTCTTTCCATAAAGAACATAGTCGTTGTTAGTAGCAACTACTGTTATTCCAGTCGCGAAAGTTGAGAGTGTTTTTTTAAAATTTTCTTTAGTTATTTTGTTCATATATTTTTTTGAAGAAAAATTGAGTCTATCCACTTATTATTTTTAAAACCAATTTTTTTTAAAACTCCTGTTTTAGTAAAACCTAATTTTTTATGTAAATTAATTGAACCTTTACTATCTATACTTCCTATGACTGCAACTATAACCTTTATATTTTGATTTTTTTTTGAAACTTTAACAAGATGTTTTAATAGCTTAAATCCAATGCCTTGTCTAATATGCTTGTTATGAATATATATTGTATTTTCAAAAGCAAATCTGTAGCCACTTTTTTCTCTAAATTGATTTAAATAAGCTAACCCAACAACTTTATTTTCAAATAAGGCTACTAAATAGGGTAATTCATTATTAATTGTTTTAATATAGTTTTTGTAAAATGCTTTAAATGTGATTTTTTTTTCTTCGAAATTAGAATAGGAGTTAACTATATAGTAATTATAAATTTTATAAGCATCTTTTAAGTTTTTCTCAGACATTGTTTCAATTCTAAATTTCATTCGCTTTTTTTATAGATTTATTTTAAATTTAGAATAATTAATTAAATAATGGGTGCGTAGCTCAGCGGTAGAGCACTGCCTCGACACGGCAGGGGTCACAGGTTCAATCCCTGTCGCACCCACCATTTCTTAGCATACCTTTTTCCTTTGTCACAATCGTGTCACAACGAAGGGAATTTAAGGATGGCAACGATTAGGAAACGTCAGGGAAAATGGCAAGTTCAGGTCAGGCATATTGGTCACAAACAGATATCAAAGACCTTTAACCGTAAGCAAGAAGCAGAACAATGGGCACGAGAATTGGAGGTGAGCTTTGATCAAAATAAGCTTGGTCATAAAGTAATTGAATACCCTTTATTCTCTATAATGATTGAACGATACACCAATGAGATCTCAACAAAGAAAAGGGGGCACATACGAGAGAGATATTTCCTCAATCAATTATCTAAAACGGATCTTGCGCAACATAGACTTGATCAAATTAAAGCTCACAATATTGCCCAGCTAAGAGATCAGCGATTACAGAAGAATAAATCAGATACTGTTCTTCGTGAACTCACAATCATTAATCATATTTTTAATATCTGCATCAAAGATTGGTCATATCCTATTATTAATCCTGTAAAACAAATCTATAAACCAAAGAGCAGTTTTTCAAGAAAAAGGAGGCTGACATCTTTTGAATATAATTATTTAGTGAATAATAACAAAGTGAACTCAAAGCTTAAAGCTATCATTGAATTATCCATAGAGACAGGGATGAGAAGAGGTGAGATATTAAAGATTGAAAGACATCATCTAAAAAACAGGACTTTAATAATACCTATTACGAAGAATGGCTCCTCAAGAGAAATACCATTAACTTCAAAAGCCATTAATATCCTCAATGATAGTAACCTTCCTTTTGCTATGACCCCAAATGCCTTGAGGCTTGCATGGTCTAGATTAAAAAAGAAAGGGGGCATTAAAGACTTACACTTCCATGATTTACGCCATGAAGCTATCTCACGGTTCTTTGAAAAAGGATTAAGTATTCCCGAAGTTGCCTTAATTTCTGGTCACAAAGACGTTAGGATGCTTTTTAGATATACTCATCTTAAGGCAGAAGATGTGGTTAATAAACTTTGATTGGTGTAAGTTAAAATATAAAAAAATTTTTAAAATTGTTTAATAATGAAAAAAATAGAAACTATTAAAAATAAAGATTGGACTTATGTAGGTGAGGTTAAAAATGGTCAACCGCATGGTATAGGAAAAAAAACTTGGTCTAATAAAATTAAATTTAAAAAAAATGCAAAATATGAGGGTAGCTTTATAAATGGAAAAGAAAATGGTTTCGGTAAATTATTTATGTTTTCAGATGATATACCTGATTACTTTGAAGGAAATTTTAAGAATGGAAAGTTTCATGGAAAAGGAGTTTATTACTTAGAATTTAAAAATAAAAAAAAATATGACTCTAAACATACTGGTTTGTGGAAAAATGGAGCTCCCATAAAAGGAGAAATAGTAGAGTCAGATAATAAATATCAGGGAGAGTGGAAAAGTACCATACACCCAATGCGTATTGACTGGAGTTTGCCACTCAAACAAGGAAAGGGTGAGTGTTTATATAATAATGGAACTAAATTAATTGGTACATTTTATAATGATGGATTTAAAAAAGGTCATGGGGTTATTAATTTTGGAAATTCTAAATATGTTGGAGAAATTAAAAGGATAGAAGGCAGTACTGATTTTGGACCTCACGGAAAAGGAATAGATAAATTCAAAAATGGTGATATTTTTGAAGGAGTTTTTAAAAATGGCAGGCTTGATGTTTCTACTAATTTTAAAATCTCTACAAAAGAATTAACATGGTTTTACAAAGGTAAATTATCACAATCTGGAGACCTCGTTGCTGAAGGTAAAGGGGCTATGAAAATTTTTAAAAATACAAATCCTAAATGGTATTCCTATGAAGAAGGTACTTTCAAAAATCACGCATTAAATGGTAAGGGAATAAGAATTAACTATCACGATAAAAAACTTACTCGTCCAAAATCTATTTATAAAGGAGAATTTAAAATGGGGAACATGGATGGTAAAGCTCTTTATTGGCAATATCCTTGTGATTGGTATCATGAGGGTAGGTTTAGCAAAAATAATTATATTGATGATGTTAATAAAACAAAAAAACTATCCAAAAAAGTTCTTAACTTAATTAAATTCGCTCACAATCTAGAAAAAAAATAGAATGCTTTTTTAGGTAG
>CACKNC010000001.1 GCA_902601455.1 uncultured Alphaproteobacteria bacterium | reverse complement strand
ATTTTTGTTGAGATATTTCTTGAAGTTTAGTTTTTGAGTCTTGCATATTTTGGTCAGTAATTTCAAAATATGGTCCCCAAATTTTACTTATAAATTTCTTTGCACTTATATATCCTCCATCTAAATATATAGCTCCTATCAAAGACTCAATTGAATCGGCTAATATTGAAATATTCATTTTTTCATTTTTTTTAAAACTAAATTTGAGAAAATTATTAATTCTTAATTCAATTGATATCTTATGTAAAAAATTTTTTTGAACTAAATAAGATAATTTTTTTGACAAATCACCTTCATTATTATGATTAAATTTTTTGTATATAATTGAAGATATTGCTAAACCTAATACCCTATCACCTAAAAACTCTAATCTTTCAAAATCATTTTTGATAATTTTTTTATTTTTCTTTATATCAACTAAAAAACTGGGATGAATTAGTGAATTAATTAAAAGCTGTTTGTTTTTAAAAATATATCCAATTTGATTTTCAAATTGAGCTATTTTTTTATTTGAAATCATATTAATTTTTTAAAAATTCTTTTCAATCTAATAGCTTTTGGCCATTTCCAAAATTCTAGAAAACGTGAATTTTCAAGAGAGAAAAAAATAAACCTTGCTTTGCCGACAAGATTATCAAATGGTATATAACCTACATTCCTAAATCTGCTATCTTGAGAGTTATCTCTATTGTCTCCCATTACAAAAAAATGACCATCTGGAACAATAAACATTTCAGTATTGTCTGCTATTCCATTGTCCATAATATCAAGCACTTCTATATTGACGTATTCATGATATTCTTCATACTTTCTAACTCTTCTAATTGAAGTTTTTTTATCATTATCTAAAAAATCATTCATTTTTTTTCTAACTATTTTGCTTTCATTAAGTATTATTTCACCGTTTACAATTCTAATTTTATCACCTGGCAAACCTATTACCCTCTTAATATAATCAGTTCTATTATCTTCAGGTGTTTTAAATACAACTATATCTCCTCTTTTGGGTTTTTTTGAAAAAATTTTTTTAGGTAAAATTGGTATAGAAAATGGCAATGAATGCCTGGAGTAACCATAAGACCATTTAGAAACAAAAATAAAGTCTCCTACTAGCAAGTTTGGCTTCATTGAGCCAGAGGGAATATTAAATGGCTCTGCTATGAATGACCTAATTACCAATGCTATGAAAACAGCCAGACTGATGGATTTTAAGTTACTTAAAAAATTATTTTTTTTACTTTTCATAAATAATTACATTTGCAATTGCATAATTTTTTTCATCACTTAACGATACATCTATTGAAAAAATCTTATTTTTTGATAGTTTTTGCAAAAATTTTAACGCATTATTATGTAAAATAATTTTAGGCTTACCAAATTTATCATTTTGAATTTCAATATCTTTCCAAAATACACCTCTTGCTAAACCAGTTCCAAGTGCTTTAGCACAAGCTTCTTTAGCAGCATACCTTTTTGCATAAGATTCAACTGATTTTACACGTGACTCAGATCTTTTAATTTCAGAGGGATGGAAACATCTTTTCTTAAATTTATAATCATATTTATTTATTGTTTTATTTATTCTTCTTATATCAATTATATCAATACCTGTGCCAATGATCATTATTTATCCCTTAATTCTCTCTAATGTTGAGACTTCTGCTACCAATCTTAAGGCAGCAATAATGTTTTTTAGATGATTAGCATCCCTTACTTCAATGTCTATTATAATTTCAAAAAAATCAGTTTTCCTGATTGTAAAATTAATATTTGAAATATTACCATTATTTTTTGCAATTACTGTTGTTACTTTACCCAAGCTACCTGGTTGATTTTTTAAAACAACTCCTATTCTGGAATTTGACAATATTGGATTTTGAGATGAACTATCCCAAGATATATTTAACCATCTTTCTGGATGATCTGAATAAGAAGATAAAGTTTCACAATCAATAGTGTGTACAGCTACTCCAATACCTGCTGTTACAATACCAACTATAGTATCACCTTTGATGGGAGAGCAACAACCAGCTAAATGATATGACATACCAGCCGTTAACCCTTTTAGTCTAATTGGGTTTTTAGATTGAATTTCAAATTTTTTAGAGTTTTTATAATTGAATTCAGGATACACTTTTTTAATAACTGCAAGTGCTGTCACCCTTCCCTCACCTATCATTTCATATAAATCATCAATATCACTCAAGTTATATTCATTTTTAATTTTAATTAATGTTGATTCATTCAAATCATAATTTTCTTTATTAAAAAAAGAATTTAAAATTTCTTTTCCAAATATTATGTATTCATCTCTTTTTTTCGATCTAAAAAATCTTCTTATCTGAGATTTAACTTTACTAGTGACTGCAAATCTCTCCCACAATGGTGATGGTTGAGATTCTTCAGATGTAATAATTTCTATCTGATCACCATTTTTTAAAATAGTTTTTAAAGGTTGTAATTTTTCATTTATTTTAACTCCTACACATTTATCCCCTACTTGAGTATGAATAGCATATGCAAAATCTATTGGTGTAGCATTAGTAGGAAGCTCAATCAAATCTCCTTTTGGTGTGAATACATATATCTCATCATTGAACACATTAATTTTTGAGTTCTCAATTAACTCATCTTGATTTAATGATAAATTCATTAAATCAACTAATTCATGCATCCACTTATATTCTTTGGTGTCCTTTTCTTTAATTTTTTTGGGATCTTTATACTTCCAATGAGCAGCTACACCGTAGTCAGCTATCTGATTCATAACGTTAGATCTAAATTGAATTTCTATCTTTTTGTTCTTTGGACCCATAACAGTAGTATGTAAAGCTCTATATCCGTTAGATTTTGGTGAAGAGATAAAATCTTTAAATCTTCCAGGAATATATTGATATTTTCTATGAATGATACCTAAACATTTGTAACATTCGCGTGTTGAGTTTGTAATGACTCTAAAAGCCATGATATCAGATAATTGTTCGAAAGAAATATTTTTATTCTTGATTTTATTCCAAATTGAATATGCAGATTTTATACGTCCATCAATTTTACAATTTATGTCCTCACTCAAAAAATTTTTTTTAAGTTCATATCTTATTTCATCAATTATATTTTCATCTTTTGCATTAAGGTAGCTCAATCTATCAATTATTGATTTTCTTGCATCTGTATTGATGGATTGAAAAGATAAATCTTCAAGTTCATCTTGCCATTCTTTCATTCCTAATCTTTGAGCAATAGGAGCAAAAATTTCTAAAGTTTCCATGGAAATATTAATTTTTTTTCCTTCATCTTTAATAAAGCTTATAGTCCTCATGTTGTGCAATCTATCAGCTAATTTAATCAAAATAACTCTTAGATCTTTCGTAGAAGCTAAAATTAATTTTCTATAATTTTCTCCAAGTTTTTGTTTGTTAATTTTTAATGAAAATTTACTAATTTTGGTTAAACCTTGGACAAGCTCAGATATCTGATCACCGAAATTGTTAGTAATATCTTTTAGAGATATATTTGTATCTTCAATAGTGTCATGTAATAAACCTGCAGCAATTGCAGATGAGTCTAACTTAATTGTTGTTAAAATTTTTGCAACCTCTATTGGATGAATAATGAAAGGCTCTCCAGATTGTCTCAACTGATTATGATGTGCATTTTGACTAAATGAAATTGCGTTAGAAATAATTTCTACGTCTTTTGGTGTCAAATATTTAGTTAAATTTTCTAAGTCTTTGATTTTTTCTTTAATCATTTGAATTAAAGATAATGTAAAAGTAAAAAGAAAAAAATAATATTTTTTTTGCCCTACTCTGAGGATTCCTCAACATCATCAGATTGTTTATTGTCACTATCTTCAAGAGATAAATCTTGTTGATCCATAGTTACAGAATCTATATTAATTTCTTCATTAGTGACTATTTCTTCTTCTTTAAGACTAATTTCATCATTCTCATTTTCAGAGTCAGAGTATTCTAAACTAAGATCTTCTTCATTTTGAGTTGAAACGGTCTGATATTCTTCTATTAATTTATTTTTCATTTCAGAAACATCTACAGTTTCATCAGCTATTTCTCTAAGAGCAATAACAGTATTTTTGTCGTTATCTTTTTCAACTGTAGGATTTTCTCCAGAATGTAACTTTCTTGCTCTATTTGAAGCAACTAGTACTAGTTCAAATCTGCTTTCAAATTTATCTACACAATCTTCTACTGTAATTCTTGCCATATTTTCAGCTTATAGATATGAGATTCTGAATTGTAAACAAAAATTAATTATTTTTTAACAAACGTTGTTTATTTTTGTTCCAATCCTTAGTTTTCTGACTTTCTCTTTTGTCAAATTTCTTTTTTCCTTTTCCAAGCCCTATGTTTAATTTAACTAACCCTGCGTCATTAAAATACATTGAAATAGGGATTATTGAAAAACCTTCCTTCTTCATTGATCCTAAGATTTTGTTAAGCTCTTTTTTGTGAACAAGCAATTTTCTTTGTCTTGTAGGATTCATATCTTTTTCACTTGAAGATGAATATTTTTTTATAAAACAATTACAAAGCCATAATTCACTACCTTTTTCATCGACATAAGACTCTTTAATTGATGATGAATTATGTCTTAAAGATTTCACTTCAGATCCAGTTAAAACAATGCCAGCATCTAATTTCAAAGTGATATTGTAATCATAATTTGCCCTCTTATTAGTGGCTATAATTTTCATTTTAAATTAATGAAAGACTTTTTAAACAATCAGAAATTATTTTTTTGGTATCATCTTGAATTTCAACAAGTGGTAGTCTTGTCTCACTAGTACATAAACCCAATAAAGAAGCGGCATATTTTACAGGTCCTGGACTTGACTCAATAAAAAGAGCATTATGAAGTTTTGCAAGTTTTAAATTGATTTCTTGTGCTGTTTTAATATCTTTATCTCTCCAAGCCTTATGCATATCTGAGCATAATTTAGGAGCAACATTTGCTGTAACTGATATACAACCATGTCCACCTTGAGCTAAGTATGCAAGAGCTGTACCATCTTCACCTGATAAGTAACAAAAATCTTCAGATAGGTTTGCTGCCGTAAGAAGAGGTCTAAACAAATCATTAGTTGCATCTTTTACACCAATAATATTTTCTATTTTTGAAAGATCTATCATTGTTTCTATACTCATATCAACAACTGATCTGCCTGGTATATTATATATAATTATTGGTATTTTTACTGAATTAGCAATTGATTCAAAATGGGCATATAAACCTTGTTGGGTTGGCTTATTATAATAAGGTGTTACCACTAGGGCAGCATCGGCACCTGCTTTTTCTGCATGATTAGTGTAATCAACAGCTTCATCAGTATTATTTGATCCAGTACCAGCAATTATTGGAACTCTTTTATCATTAATTTTAATTGTTTCTTCAATAATTTTTTTATGCTCTTCATGAGACAGGGTTGGTGACTCTCCTGTAGTTCCACAGGGCACAAGACCATTTGAGTTATTATTTATTAAATGATTAACTATTAAATTTAAAGAATCATAATCAACAGTTTGTTTTTTAAATGGCGTTATTACAGCAGGTATACTTCCTATAAACATATTAATTCTTGGCGGAGAGAGAGGGATTCGAACCCTCGGAAGGAGTTACCTCCTTCGCAGGTTTAGCAAACCTGTGGTTTAAGCCACTCACCCATCTCTCCAATAAAATAAACATTTTCTATAACCTTTTAATTAAAAATTTAGATTAACTCAATAATATATAGTTTCAATTAATTTTATTTCCTAAATTATAGTAATAACATAATATCTCATTTATTAATAGATGTTATTAGCTTAACTAACAAAGATCAGAAGAATTAGGAAATATAAATTTACGAATTATTCTATTTAAAAAGAGATTTAAGAACTTAATGAACCTGAAATAGTTATTTAATATAATATATTTCTTTTACGTATCCTTTTCTGATATTAAATTGATCTCTAGATATGAGTTCTATATTTTCGTAATTCTTTATCCTCTCAGATAAACTTCTTTGATTACTGATTTTACTTTCATGGTTTATTGAAAAAAGTATTGAACCATGATTTTTTGAAATTAAATTTAAATATTTATTTGCTTCATAATCATTTATTTCAGGAAAAGAGTCCTTATTAATAAAGATATCAAATTTAGTTTTTTCGATAGTATTAATTTTAAGATTTTCAATAAATTCAAATTTATTACTTACAACATCTTTGCTTAAAGAGCTTTTAATAAAAAATTCTTGGAATAAAAGTATTTGAGGGATATCAATTAAGTAGATTTTTTTTACTTTATCGCTAAAGTAATAATAAAAAACTATTGGGTTTAGACCTGAACCTGCACCAATTTCTAAAATATTTAAATTAGTAATATCACTTTTTATTTTTAAAAAATTTTTAATATTTTCATTCCAATATATAGACTCTAAGAACCTATAATTTATAACCGAATCTTTCCATTTGTATCCATATGGTGATCCAACATTTGGAAGTGAAGAAATTGGGATTAGTTTTTCTATTGAGCTGTATAAAGTATTAATTTTTTTTTCTTTTTTTATTTCAGGTTGATAAGGATTTTGATAATTTGTTATTTTTAAGTAGTTAGATAATAAATGAATGGCTTTAATTAAAGCTACTTTATGAGATATTCTGAAAATAAAATATTTGTGCAAACTTCCATCTTCAGCCCCCCTAATAACATTATCTTTTAAAAATTTATTTAAAATAGATTTGAACAAATGAAAGTCATTTTCTAAAAAAGCTCTACTTAAGTCTTTATAATAAAAATCTAGAATATCTTTCCATATTTTTGAATGAGAACTTCTATCGTTTATAATATTTGAATATTTTTTAAATATATCTTGTAAATCATAGTCATCAATAACCATATCTGATTTTAAAAAATGATATTTAAATTTATTCTTGGAAAAGAAATAAAAAAATAAATCATTAAGTCTATATTTGATTATTAATAATTTAATATATTTAAGCATTTTAATTATTGAGTTTTATATCTATAATACTATTAACAAACATGTCTATTCTTAAGATTGTTAATTATATATTGATACAAGAAATAAAAAAAATAAGTAATTAAATGGAATATATTATTTTTAAGTTTTACAAAGGTGAAGTTACTTTATGGAAATCATATTGGTTGGTTGGAGAGTTATTAAATGCTTTATTTATATTAGCAATATTCAACTTTGAAATCTACTTTTTTGACAACAACCAATTTTCAAATTCTTTGCCCTTTTGGAATTTTACTAATTTTAGTTTTTTTTCTAAGCTTACATTATTTATATGGACTGCTTTTATCAGTATTGGAATTTGGAGATCTGCAGAAAATTATAAAGGTAATTTGTTTTGGATAATAGCTACATTCATCTTTATATCTTACAGAATTTTTACTTTGAGGTTAGTTTTTTTTGGATAATTTTTCTTTTAATATTTCATTTAAAATTTTAGGGTTAGCTTTTCCTTTACTTTTTTTCATTGCTTGACCAACAAAAAAACCAAGCAACTTATCTTTTCCTAATAAATATTGATCTACCATTTTATGATTTTCATCAATTACATCATCAACAATAGTTTCAATTAAGCTAGTATCAGTTACTTGCTTTAGTCCTTTATCTTCAATAATTTTATCTGGATCTTTTTTTGTTTTGAACATTTCTAGTAATACATCTTTTGCTATTTTTCCTGAAATGACATCATCTATTATTAGTTTTACTAACTTTCCTAAATTTTCTGGAGTGATAGGAGAGTTGTTTATTTCTAAGTCATTTTCATTTAAAAGAGAAAATAATTCTGAAGTAATCCAATTAACAACTATCTTTGATGACTTCTTTAATCTTGAATCCACCTTGATTACACTATCAAAGAAATCAGATACTGATTTGTCTGAGGTTAATACAGAAGCATCATAATTTGATAAATTATATTCATTTATATATCTTTTTTTTCTATCATCTGGCAGTTCTGGTATTTCATTTTTTAAATTTTCAATTTCACTTTGACCAATAACCAATGGTAACAAATCTGGATCTGGAAAATATCTATAATCGTGGGCTTCTTCTTTACTTCGCATAGGTCGAGTTTTGCCAGTAGAGGTATTAAATAATAATGTGTTTTGCTCAATTACACCCCCCTCTTCAAGAACTTCAATTTGTCTCTTTACCTCATAATTAATTGCTTGTTTTATAAATTTTATAGAATTTAAATTTTTAATTTCACATCTTGTACCATAATCATCACCTGGTTTTCTCACAGAAATATTTACGTCAGCTCGTAATGATCCTTCTTGCATATTTCCATCACAAGTATCAAGATACATTAAAATAGATCTAATTTTATTAATATATAATCCAGCCTCGTCAGCATTTCTAATATCAGGCTCACTTACAATTTCCATTAGGGCAACTCCAGATCTATTCAAATCTACATATGTTTTTGTTGGATTTTGATCATGAAGACTTTTCCCAGCATCTTGTTCTAAATGAAGCCTAACAATCCTGATATCTTTTGAACTTCCATCTTTAAAATCAATAGTTACTTTACCCTCCCCTACAATAGGATGTTTGTATTGACTAATTTGGTAACCTTGAGGAAGATCAGCATAAAAATAATTTTTTCGATCAAAAATAGAATAATTATTTATTTTTGCATTTAAACCTATTCCAGTTTTTATTGCCTGTTCGATACAATATTTATTTATAACTGGTAACATACCAGGCATCGCAGCATCGACTAGAGAAACTTGACTATTTGGTTTAGAGCCAAAAGTTGTTGAGGAACTACTAAATAGTTTTGAATTTGATTTTACTTGAGCATGTATCTCAAGACCAATTACAGTTTCCCAATCATGTTTTTTTCCTTTAATTAAATTACTCATAATCTTTTTCTAATGCAAAAGCGGCGTTAAAAATTTCTTGCTCATTGTAATGTTTGCCTAAAAGTTGAATACCAAGAGGTAGGCCCTCTTTGTCATGGCCATATGGAATTGAAATTCCAGGTATTCCTGCTAGCGAAGCAGGTACTGTAAAAACATCATTTAAATACATTTTAATGGGGTCATCTTGTTTCTCATTTAAAGAAAATGCTGCACTTGGGGCTGTAGGTGTTAAAATAAAATCACAATCTGAAAATACTTCAATAAAATCATTAGCTATTAACTTTCTTACTTTTTGCGCTTTTAAATAATAAGCATCATAATAACCTGCAGATAAAACATAAGTACCAATTAATATTCTTCTTTTTACTTCTTTTCCAAATCCTTCACTTCTAGTTAATTCATACATTTCATCTAAACTTTTAGGATTTTCAGCTCGATATCCATACTTAACACCATCATAGCGTGCTAAATTTGATGAAGCTTCAGCTGGAGCAATAATATAATAAGTAGGCAAAGCGTACTTAGTGTGTGGTAATGAGATGTGCTTTATTTTAGCACCTTTTTTTTCTAGGGATTTAATAGCGTCTTCCCAAACTTGATTAATTTCGTCAGAAATTCCATCAACTGTGTACTCTTTTGGTATACCTATTACCTTTCCTCTTAAATCAGAATTCAGATTTTTTGAAAAACTTGGTATTTTCACATTAGAGCTAGTACTATCTCTTTGATCGTGACCTGCTATTACTTCTAGTAATATTGATGAATCAGTTACATTTTTTGAAAAAACACCTGCTTGATCAAGACTAGATGCAAAAGCTGCAATCCCCCACCTGGAACATAAACCGTAAGTAGGTTTAATTCCTACAACTCCGCAAAAACTTGCAGGCTGTCTTATTGATCCACCAGTATCTGTTCCTGTAGCACCTAAGCACAAATCTGCAGCAACTGCAGCGGCTGATCCACCTGATGAACCTCCTGGTGCTAGAGGATTATTATTTTTTGATAAAGGGTTGATGGTGTTTCCGAAAAAGCTTGTATTAGTAGCTGAGCCCATGGCAAATTCATCTAAATTTGTTTTACCAACAAAAATTGACCCTTGATCAATTAGCTTTTGAGTAACAAAAGACTCATAGGTTGGTTTAAAATTTTCTAATATTTTTGATGCTGCTGTTGTAGGCATATTTTTTGTACAAAAAAGATCTTTTACAGCTATTGGAATACCTTTTAATACATTATCGTTAGATAAATTTTCTGTCTCTTTTACTTGATCATGAATTTTATCTTCATTGAAATAAATAAAAATATTTAAATCTTTATTTTCATTAATTTTTTTTATGTACGTTTCAGCAATTTCTTTAACTGATATTTTATTTTCATCTAATAAAGATTTTAATTGAGAGATTGATTTAAATTCCATTATTCTACTACCTTTGGTACAGCAAAATATCCTTCAAGTTTATCAGGGCTATTTTGCAAAATTTCATCACTAGAATTTACATCACTAGACTCATCCTTTCTTTGGGGAAGAATTGATGATGAAATATTCGCTAATGGCTCAATTGAGTCTGTATTAACCTCATTAAGTTGCTCCACCCAATCTAAAATTGAATTCATATCTTTTAGCAAATCTTCAGCTTCTTCTTCAGAAAGTTTAATTCTAGCAAGTTTTGCAATTTTATTTATTGTATTTGTATCTAACTTCAATTTATATGTCTCCAGTGATTGAAAAAACTAATAATTTAATTGAGCAACTTATTACATCACAAATTCTTGTAGGTCTAGATATAGGTTACAAAACAATTGGAATAGCCACATCAGATAGATCCTTGACAATAGCAACACCTCTCAATACAGTTTCAAGAAAAGGAACTAAAAAAGACTTGCATAAAATCAAGGAATTTTTAAATGATTATAATATTGGGGGATTTATTCTTGGATTGCCTTTAAGTTTAGACGGAAATGAGAATGAACAAACTAATAAAATAAGAAAATTTAGTATTGAATTAAAATCCTTTTTTTCTGTACCATTTGAGTTTTGGGATGAAAGATATTCATCCGATATTATATTTAAGGAATTAAGAAAATCTGATTTTAGTTCTTCAAAAATTAAAAAAAAATTAGATCAACAATCAGCAGCTTATATTTTACAAGGATATTTAGATAGGTATAGAAATACTCTATAAATTAGTTTACACATATAAACACAATTTTAACACATATGAAATCAATTTATTTAGAGTCAGGACACATTAAATTATACAAAAGAGAAAACTCTCAATATTGGCAAATGAAATTAAAATTACCAAGACAGAAGGCTATTCGTTCATCAACAGGATCAAAAATATTAAATGAAGCAAAAAAAATAGCCTTAAAAAACTATTCATCATTTGAAATTAGTAACAAAATAAAAAAAACATCAAGTAATATATATAAAAAAATTCATTTAGTTGAGACTGCTGATTTAAATACAAAAGAAATAGAATTTATTTTAGATGAAGCAAAAAAATTTATTAATTTTAACAAAAAAAGAATTAAAAAAAACAACCTACTAGAAGGAAGAACAATTTTTAATTTATTTTTTGAAGACTCAACAAGAACACGTACAAGTTTTGAAGTAGCTGCTAAAAGATTAGGTGCGGACCTTATAAATGTTGCAGTAAAAGATAGTTCTATAAATAAAGGTGAAACACTTTTAGATACTATGACAACTATTAATTCAATGAATCCAGATGTTTTAATAATAAGACATCCTGAAGAAGGTATTAGTAAAAGGATTTCAAATAATGTCGATGCTTGCGTAATTAATGCAGGTGATGGAAGTCATGAACACCCTACTCAAGCTCTATTAGATGCTCTAACTATAAAAAATAGATTTAATAATTTTTCAAAATTACAAATAGCTATTTGTGGTGATATTCTTCATAGCCGCGTTGCGAGATCAAATATAATTATCTTATCTAAACTTGGCGCTAAGATAAATGTAATTGGTCCCAAGCAATGGTTGCCAAAAAATATAAAGAAACTTCCCGTAGAAGTTTATACAGACATGAAAAAAGGTCTTAAAAATTGTGATATTGTAATGATGCTAAGAATTCAAAAAGAGAGAATTGTTGGAAAAATTATGCCAAATCAAAAGACTTATTTCAATAAATATGGATTAGATTACAATAAACTCAAATATGCAAAAAAAAATGCTTTTGTGATGCACCCTGGCCCAATGAATAGAGGGGTTGAAATAGACTCTAAATTAGCAGATGATATTACAAGAAGCTTGATTCAAGAACAAGTTGCAATGGGTGTTGCAATACGTATGGCTTGTTTAGATATACTAATTAAAAATAGAGATAATGTCCTTAGTTACTAATTTTTTATTTATAATTGCCTTCTATCTTATTGGGTCAATCCCTTTTGCATTAATTCTTACAAAGCTTTTAGGGCATGGAGATATTAGAGATATTGGCTCAGGTAATATAGGGGCAACAAACGTTCTTCGTACAGGAAATAAGTATTTAGCATTTGTAGTACTATGTTTAGATATTTCTAAAGGAGTTCTACCTTTCATTATTTTGAGCTCTCTTTATGATACTGATACTTTGAATTCAATATTTCTATGTCACTTTGCAATACTTGGTCATATTTTTCCTATTTGGTTAAAATTTAAAGGCGGTAAAGGTGTAGCTACGTATATTGGTTTCTTAATTGGTTTTAATTTCTTTATTGGACTGTATTTTTTATTAACTTGGATTACTATTGCTTGGATTTCTAAATACTCATCTTTTAGCTCATTGGCAGCATCTTTAGTAGCTCCACTCTATTTTTTTTTCATAAATCCCATGTATTTTGTTGGTATTTTTTTAATGTATTTATTTTTAATAATATCACTAAAACACCTTGAAAATATAAAAAGATTGATGAATGGTTCGGAAAATAAAATAAAATTATCTAAGTAGTATTCTATATTTTTTAAAAAATTCTTGACGAAGTAAGTTTAAACTGAAATTTGGACTAAAATTTATATGAATGTATTAATTGTTGAGTCACCTTCAAAAGCAAAATCTATAAATAAATATTTAGGTTCTGGCTTCAAAGTTCTTGCAAGTGTAGGTCATGTCCGCGATTTATCTGCTAAAAATGATGCCATAGACACTGAAAATGATTTTCAAATGCGATGGGAAACAAGTGATAGAGGGAAAAAAGTTATTAAAGAAATAACTGATGCGGCTAAAAAGTCTGAAAACCTATATCTAGCCACTGATCCTGATCGTGAAGGAGAAGCGATAGCTTGGCACGTTGAAAAGCTTTTAAGAGATAATGCCTCTCTATCTAAGTTAAATATTCATCGAGTTACTTTTAATGAAATTACTAAAAATGCAGTTTTAGAAAGTTTGAAAGAACCACGTCAAATAGATGAAAATTTAGTTAATGCTTATTTAGCAAGGCGTGCATTAGATTTTTTAGTTGGCTTTACTCTCTCTCCTGTGCTTTGGCGAAAACTTCCTGGATCAAAATCTGCTGGTAGAGTTCAATCTGTCGCTTTAAGAATTATAAGTGAAAGAGAATTAGAAATAGAAAAGTTTAATCCTCAAGAATATTGGTCTATTCAAGGAAATTTTTTAAATAAAGATGATAAAGATATTAATGCAAGATTAACATTATTTGATGGAAATAAAATCGATAAACTAGATATAAAAAATGAAAAAAAAGCTAGTGAAATTTATGAAACAATTAAAAAATCAAATTTTAATGTTGGAAATATTACGAAAAAAGAAGCAAAAAGAAATCCTTATCCTGCTTTTACAACATCTACCATGCAAATTGAGTCAAGTCGCAAATTAGGATTAAGCGCTAATCAAACCATGCGTACAGCGCAAAAACTTTATGAAGGTACAGAAATTGATGGAGAGACAACAGGATTAATTACTTACATGAGAACTGACAGTGTAGTCATGTCAAATGAGGCTATTAATCAAGTAAGAAACTTTGTTGGTGAGAATTATGGAAAAGAATATCTTCCTGACGTTCCAAGAGTATATAAATCTAAAGCAAAAAATGCTCAGGAAGCACATGAATGTATACGTCCAACGAATGTAAATTTAACTCCAAAAAATATTAAGCAATATATTACTGGTGAAGAGTATAAATTATATGAAATTATTTGGCAGAGAGCAGTTTCTTCGCAAATGGCTAGTGCCATTCTTGATCAAGTAGCTATAGACATAACAAGTGTAGATAAACAGATAAGTTTGCGTGCTAATGGTTCAACTATTAAATTTCCTGGGATGTATAAAGTTTATCAAGAAGCAAAAGATGATGATAAAGATGAAGAAAAAGAAACCATTCTTCCAATAATGAATGAAGGGGACAAATTAAATCTAAAAGAGGTAATTAAAAATCAACATTTCACTATGCCGCCTCCTCGTTACACAGAGGCTAGTTTAGTCAAAAAATTGGAAGAACTAGGTATTGGCAGACCTTCAACATATGCTTCAATAATAAAAGTTTTACAAGATAGAGATTATGTTATTTTAGATAAGAAACGTTTTAATCCTCATGATAGAGGTCGTATTGTTTCTATTTTTCTTGAAAAATATTTTAACCAATACGTAGAATATGATTTTACAGCTGATTTAGAAAATCAATTAGATGAAATATCTGATGGTAAATTAGACTGGAAAGAGGTTTTAAGAAATTTTTGGGAAACTTTTAAACAACTATGCGACGACACAGTAGGTAAATCAAATAGAGAAGTAATTGATGTTCTTGATGATGCCTTAGGTGCTCATTTCTTCCCTCCAGAAGGCAAAAATGAAAGTAGAAAATGTCCAACATGTGAAAACGGAAGGTTAGGAATTAAAGTTGGAAAATTTGGTGGGTTTATTGGATGTTCTAATTATCCTGATTGTAAATACACTGTTCAGTTTAACCAATTAAATGACAAAGATGGTAAATCATTAAGTGGACCGAAAGAGATTGGTATTTATCCTGAAACAAATGAAATGATTACACTCAGAAAAGGCCCATACGGTTTTTATATGCAAGTTGGTGAAGGAACGCCTGAAAAAAAACCAAAAAGAGTCTCTATTCCCAAAAATTTTGAACCAGATGAAATAGGCTTGAATACAGCAATACAATTATTAGGATTGCCAAGGAAACTTGGATTTAATCCTGAAAATAATAAAACCGTTAGTGCTGGAATTGGTATGTACGGGCCATATATTCTTCATGATAAAAAATATAAAGCTCTTGAAAAAACAGATAATATTCTGGATATAGAATTAGAAAGAGCTCTTGAATTAATTGCAAAACCTACCCAAAGAGGTAATGCAACATTAAAAAGTTTTGGTGAACATCCGACAGATAAAAAAAATATAACTGCCCATGATGGTAAGTATGGACCTTATGTAAAATGTGGAAAAATTAATGCTTCCCTTCTAGGTGATCAAACAATTGATAACTTAACATTAGAAGATGCAGTCAAATTAATTGATGATAGGAAGCAAAAAATAGGTTTAAAAAAAAAGAAAAAATAGATTCAATTTGATTTAAGCTGAAATAGTCTTAAATACATATTATGCCTAAAAATATATCTCTTAATGAAGTAAAAAAATTTAAAAATAAATTTGTTAAAAATAATAAAAATACTGCATCAAGAAATGCATTAATAAAAAATGACTTAAATACTGTTGCCCTTAATTGGGAAAATTTTAGTCAAATTAACCATCATTTTTCACATTTAATTGAGAAAGAATTACCAGCAACGAATCAAATGGCATCTGGAAGATGTTGGGGTTTTGCAGGATTAAATTTAATGCGTCTTGAAGTTGTTAAACAGTTAGGTTTAACAAATTTTGAATTTTCTCAAAACTATTTTATGTTTTGGGATAAGTTAGAAAAAGCAAATTATTTTTTAGAAAATATTATCAAAACAAGAGATGAAAAATACGATAGTAGATTAGTTATGCATCTTGTTAAAGCACCAGTGCAAGATGGTGGACAGTGGGATATGTTCGTAAATCTTATAGAAAAATATGGAGCTGTTCCAAAAGATGTCATGCCAGAAACAAATCATAGCAGTAAATCAATGGCAATGAATTATATCCTAACCCATAAGTTAAGAGATTTTGCCTCCATCCTCAGAAAGAAATCTGTAAAACAATCTGCAGCATTAAAGAAAGACATGATGGAAACAATTTATAATTTATTAGCTATGTTTCTCGGACAACCTCCAGAAGTAATCAACTGGTCATCAAGAGATAAAGATAACAAATACATATCAATTTCAGATGTGAAACCTAAAGATTTCTGTAAAAAATATGCTGACATTAATATTAAAGATAAAGTTTGTCTTATTCATGCACCGATGAGTAATAAAAAGTTTAACACAACTTACACTGTTGAATATTTAGGTAATGTTGTTGAGGGACAAGATATAAAATATCTAAATGTAGAGATATCTGAATTAAAAAAATCAGCTATGCAATCAATTAAAAATAATGAAGCTGTTTGGTTTGGATGTGATGTTGGTAAGAGATTTAGTAGAGACATGGGTGTTCTTGATATGGGTATCTTTGATTACGAAAATGTTTTTCAAACTTCTTTTAAAATGAACAAACAAACTAGACTAGAATATGGAGATAGTGAAATGACTCACGCCATGTTGTTAACAGGTGTAGATATTAAAAACAGAAAATCAGCTAAATGGAAAATTGAAAATAGTTGGGGTACGAAAAATGGCAACAAAGGGTATATGATGATGACAGATGATTGGTTTGATGAATATACTTATGAAGTTGTAGTTGATAAAAAATATCTAAGTAAAAAATTATTAAAATATCTTGATATGAATCCAATAACTCTAGCACCATGGGATCCAATGGGAGCTTTAGCAAAGTAATCTTGAATAAAGAAAACGCCAGTAAAATTTGGAGATTAATTCAACAAACTGGTGATGAATTATTGGGTAAACTTCCTGACCACCCTAATCACCCTAAAGGTAGAAATCCTTATGCTCACGTTGCTCTAGAAGTAAAGACTCATTTTCAAATGACATATAAAGATATTCCTGATGAGAAATTTAAAGACGTCGTTAATTATTTAGAATTTTTGAAGCAAAATCCTAATTAAGTTTATTTAAATTCTTGATATTGAATTGATAGAGAGTTAACACAATAACGTTGCCCTGTTGGCTCTGGGCCATCATCAAATACATGTCCTAAATGAGCATCACAAGTAGCACACATGATTTCAGTTCTAATCATTCCATGTGAAGTGTCTTGCTCTGTTTTAATTGCATTGTTTGAAATACCCTTGAAAAAACTAGGCCAGCCACAACCTGACTCATATTTAGAGGTTCTCTCAAATAACTCAGCCCCGCAACATCTACATTTAAATATCCCATCCTTAGTAACGTCAAAAGCTTTGCCGGAGAATGCCGGTTCTGTCCCCTTTTGTCTGGTAACATAATATTCTTCTTCTGAGAGTATTTTTTTCCATTCTTCTTCAGATTTAATAATTTTTTTCATGATACTTTTCTTTTTACATTAGATAGAACAATTCCGAAAATAATAAAGACTGTTCCAAGTAAATGGAAAAAAGAAAATTTCTCATCTAAAAATAGAATTGCCCACATAGAACTAAAAACAGGTATCAAATGAAGGAAAAGGCTAGCTTTATTTGCTCCAACTATAGACACACCTTTATTCCAGGCAAAAAAAGAGGTTATGCTTGCAAATATTGCTACATAAGTAATCATTAATATTTCATTAGTATCTTTTGGTAAAAATGAATTATTTAAAGATTCCAAAATATAGAAAGGGGAAATAAAAATCAAACCAATAAATATCATTACTTCCAAGGTAGCAAGTTGCGACAAAGTACTATCAATTTTTTTTAATAGAACAGAATATAAACCCCATGAAAAAACAGCTGTAAGCATCCACAAATCACCAATGGTAAAATCTAAATTAATTAAATTATTTAAATTAGCTTTGGAAATAATAAGGAGCACTCCTATAATTGATAATATTATACCAAAAAATTGCATAAAATATGTCTGAGTTTTAAAAATTAACCATGAGAAAAGTATTATCAATAGCGGTGTAATAGAGGCCATTATTGAAGAGTTAATAACCATTGATGTTTGTAGAGATAAATAGGTAAATGAATTAAATATAGTGACTCCAAGTATTGAAGTAATAATCAAATATGGAAGGTTCTTTTTATATTTGCTAAAATCTAATATTATTTTTCTAAAAGTAAAAGGTAGTAATAAAAGAAAAGCTAATGCCCATCTTAAAAAACTAAGCTTAAAAGGAGTCAAATCATAAAGAGAAGCAATTTTACCAGTAAAAAAATTACCAGACCAAAACAAAGATGAAGCAATTAATAATACAAAAGCAAAATAGAAACTTTTATTATTTATCATCGACTAAAGTCATCAAAGATGAAGTATCATATCGTGATCCTCCATTATTTTGAACTTCTTCATAATATTTATCAACTATTTTGGTAACTGGAAGTGATGCTCCATTCTTTTCAGCTTCGTTAAAACAAATAGAAAGATCTTTACGCATCCAATCAACAGCAAAACCAAATTCATATTCACCTTTTAACATGGTTTTGTAACGATTTTCCATTTGCCATGATTGTGCAGCCCCTTTTGAAATAACTTGCAAAACTTTTTCCATATCTAAATTAGCTTTTTTACCAAAAGCCATTGCCTCTGATAAACCTTGTACTAATCCAGCGATACAAATTTGATTAATCATTTTAGCCAATTGACCAGAGCCGGAGTTGCCAATTAATTCAATTGTCTTTCCATAAGCACTCATTACAGGTTTAACATTATCAAATTGCTCTTGATCACCACCAACCATGACAGATAAAATGCCATTTTCCGCTCCAGCCTGACCTCCTGACACAGGCGCATCAAGAAAAGAAAAATTACTTTCTTTTCCTTGTTGATAATACTTTCTAGCAATGTCAGCAGAGGCTGTTGTATGATCAATAATGATAGTATTATCTTTTATATTATTAATTACTCCATCATCTCCTTCCATCACAGAAATTAAATCTTCGTCTCGTCCAACACATATACACACAATGTCAGCATCTAAAGAAGCTTCTCCTGGGTTTTTTTTTGATATTCCACCAAACTCTTTGATCCATTTTTCTGATACTGATGGTGTGCGATTATAGACGGTAGTATTAAAATTATTTTTTTTCAGATGTCCTGCCATATTATAACCCATTACGCCAAGACCTATAAATGTTACCTTTTGTATTTTCATATTATTCCCCTTCAATTAAATTTAAAATATCGTAGTTTAAATTTTTAGAATTACTAACAATTAAATTCTTTGAATCCTTATAAAATTTATATTCTTTTTTATCAAAATGACAATCATGTCCTCCAGATTGTCTTACAATAAAAACTCCAGGAATATGATCCCAGGGATATAACCTTGATAACAAGGTAAAATCTCTCTTTCCCAAAGCAATATCAAAATATTCACAACCTATAGACCCATAAGAATTAATATTTGCAAATTTATTTTTTATTGAAATTAATTTATTATTTTTAAATTCATCCCAATATTTTGTACTTATTGAACCTATTGCATTTTCTATACTTATTTTTTTATTCAAATTAATTTTATTATTATTTAAATAAGTACCTGAATGATCAGCATACATAAAATCTTCATTTAATGGTTTATAAATAAAAGATTGAATAATTTTTTTACTTTTTGTTAATGCTACCATTACTGCAAATCTATCTTTAGATTTTGCAAAGTTACTTGTCCCATCAATAGGATCAACTGTCCAACAAAATTCTTCAGATAAATAATGGTTAAGAATATTGTTATTTTTTGCATAACTTTCTTCACCAATAAAATTTGAATTCTTGATTAATTTAGGAAGAATATTATGTAATTCTTTTTCTACAGAAACATCAATATCTGTAACAATATCCTTGCCATCCTTATATGAGATTTGATTTTTTTCTAAATTGCCAAAACTTGGAAGAATAATATCTTTACTAATATTATATAAAATTTCTCTTAAGTCATAAGGGTTTATCACGAATATTAAGTAATAGACTTATAGAAACTTAAAGCTAGAGCCTTAGTAATTTTTCCTATTTTTTTATTGTTTATTTTTATGCTATCAATTTGAGTGATAGGTGTAACTAAACTTCCTGAACTTGTAATAAAAACCTCATCAGAATTATACAACTCTTTTAATGAAAATTCTTTTTCGATTAATTTAAGACCTATAAAATGTATTATATTTATTAGAACAGTTCTGGTAACACCTTTTAAAATTTCTTTATTTGCTGGATGAGTAATAATTTTGTTATCTTTAACAATCCAGACATTTGAATGAGCTGCTTCAGTAATTTTTTTTCCTTTCACTAAAATCGTTTCATAAGCTCCTTTTTTACTTGCTTCTGTAGCAGCAATAATATTGGCTAAAAGAGAAGTGGTTTTGATATCAGGTCTACCCCAACGAATATCAGGGTAAGTTATAGCTTTAAAACCTCTAAAGTCTTTATTTGGTAAATTAAATTTTTTCTTAGCTGTGTAAACAATGATATTTGGTTTAAGATTTTTTTTATATGCATGATCACGTGACTGCACACCTCTTGTAATCTGTAAATATATTATTCCATTAGATAATTTATTACTTATAATTAACTTTTGAAAAATTTTTTTTAATAATTTACTGTTAACCTTAAAATTAAAGTTAAGTTCTGAAGTTGAATATTTTAATCTTCTCATGTGAAAATCAAAATCAAGCATTTTTTTGTCTATTATTTTTACAACTTCATAAACACTATCAGAAAATTGAAACCCTCTATCTTCAATTGGGATTTTTGCATCTTTAAATTGAATATATTTATTATTTAAATAAACTATTTTTGACATAAATTAGTAATTAGATAGTAATTTTTCTAATTTATTAATATATTTAGTTTCTGCAAAAAAAACCACATCATCATTTTCTTTAAAAACAGTATTACTGTTAGGTATAATTATTTTTCCATCTCTTAAGATTGATGCTATTCTTATGCCTTTTGGCAAATTTAATTCTTTTAAATTTTTATTGCATAGCGGAGATTGATTTTTAATCATTGCCTCTATAACTTCGCCAAAACCATCTCCAATTGAATAATCACTCATTATACCTCCACCTCTTACTTTTTCTAAAATTTTTGATATAGTAATTAATTTTGGATCTATAGTGATATCAATACCGATATTAGATAATAAGGAAGTATAAGAACTATTATTAATCAAAGCCATGCATTGATCTGTGCCAGCCCTTTTTGCAAGTAGAGATGCTAAAACATTTACTTCATCATCTTCTGTAACTGCTAAACAATATCCTGCTTCTGAAATATTTACTTCTTCTAGAATTTGATTATCAAGACCATCACCATTTGTAATAGTGACATTATTAAGACTAGAGGCAATAAATTGAGCCCTTTCTTTATCAAGTTCGATTAATTCAGTTGCGATGCCATCATCATTTTTTTCTATTAGTTCAGCCAATGAGAAACCAATGTTTCCGCCACCAATAATAACTATTTTTTGTGCTTGTAATTCTTTATGACCAAATTCTCTCAAGACATCCTTTAAGTTCTGAGTCTCTACAACCATATAAATAAGATCATTTTTCTCTATTTTTGTTGAAGAATTAACAATAAACTTTTTATCACCTCTAAAAATAAATAGAATGTTTGCTAAATAATCAGGAAATTTCGCTGATAATTCTCTTACAGTTAATCCAATATGATCACAATTATTATCACATTTAAAACCTATTAATTTTAATTGTTTTTCTGAAAGCTCGACCATATCAATCGTTCCTGGTGAAATAATTCTACGATGAAAAGCGCTTGCAACTTCTTGTTCTGGAGAAATTATAGCATCGATAGGTAAATCATTTTTAGTATACAATTTTTGCCATTCTCCTCTTAAATAATCTTGTTGTCTAATTCTTGCAATTTTTTTTGGTATTTCAAATAGTGAGTGCCCAATTTGGCATGCTATCATATTAGTTTCATCACTTTTTGTTACGGCAATCAAAATTTCACAATCTTTAGCCCCAGCATTCATTAGTACTGAGGGTAGACTGGGCAAACCTTTAACAACTTTTACATCCAAGTTATCAGAAATTTTATTAAGCCTCTCAGAAGGCTCATCGACAACAGTTACCTCGAAATTTTCTTTGGATAATTTATCTGCAATACTGTAGCCAACATCGCCAGATCCACATATAATAGTCTTCATATAAATTAATTAACTGATATATTTAATGATTTGAGCTTTCTATAAAGAGCGGTTCTTTCCATACCAGTAAATTCTGATACTTTAGCAATATTACCACTAAATCTCTTAATTTGCGATAACAAATATTCTTTTTCAAATTCTATTCTGGCTTCTTTCAGTGAAAGATCATGATTATTAGTTGAAATATCATTGTTATCATAATCACCCATTTCAAGAGCTAAGCTGTCAACGTCAAGAATTACATCCTTATTAAGAGATTGATTTAATATAACAGTTTTTTCAACGTAATTTACTAATTGAGCAATATTGCCAGGCCAATTAAACAACTCTAATTTAGAAATAGCAGACTTTGAAAAAGATAAGTTTATATTTCTAGAATTAAATTTAGATATATAATAGTTTAATATTGGTTGAATATCAGGAATTCTATCAGACAAATCTGGGCAAATCATATGGTCTACTTTTAAGCGCTCATAGAGTCTTGCTAAAAAGTTACCATTATTAATTTCTTCATCTAATTTTTTTTCAGAAATAGTAATAATTTTATGATCTAATTGAATATTTGATGATTTAAAGAAATCAGGATTTTCAATAAAAAATAAAAATTTTTTTTGATAATTTATTGGAATTTGGTCAACATTTGACAAAATAAGAGTATTTTGATTTGATCTAATAAAAAGATTATCGTTCAAGTTTTTTATATCCTCAGAAAATAAGATATCAAGATTATTTTTATTTAAACTAGCAAAATCTATTTTAAGAGGAATTTTATCTTTATATTTTGAATTTTGATGAATTTGATTAGCAATTAATGATTTTCCTACACCAAAAGATCCTTCAATCAACAACCTTGAATTAGATTTAGAATATTTTAAAATATTTTTTTTTGCATTAATTATAAAATTAGACTCACCAATTAATAAAACATCTGGTGAAACAAGCTCTTTTAAATCTTTATTTTCATTTTTTAATCTTGAACTTTCTATAGCTCTTCTAGTTAAAATTATTAATTTATCACTATTAAATGGTTTTTCTAAGAAATCATAAGCTCCATTTTTAATTGCACTAACAGCTAAATCAACTGTTCCATGACCACTTATGATTATTACAGGAACATTTTTATTAATATTTTTAAATTCTTTTAAGATTTCAATTCCATCTAATTTACTATTAGATAACCATACATCAAGAATAACTAAATCAGGATTATATTTATTAAAGTTAGAAATTGCTTCATCAGAGTTTTGAGCAGAATATGTTATATATTTTTCATCCTTTAATATTTCTGAAATTAAAAAACAAATATCCTTTTCATCGTCAATAATCAAAACTTTATACATTTGTATTCTCAAAAATAATTAAACTAGTTGTGCCTGCCATTTGCTTATTCTTTTCTATTTTTATTTTTCCATTATGATCTTCAATTATTTTTTTAACAATGGATAGTCCAAGACCTGTCCCCTTATTTTTGGTAGTAAAATAAGGTTCAAAAATTTTAGCTGCCATCTCTTTTGATATACCAATTCCATTATCTATTACTTCAATAAAAATATTGTTTTTGTCTGAACTAAGATTGATAGAAATGGACGGGTTGGGAATTTTTTCGACTGCTTCAATGGCATTTTTGATAAGATTATTAAAACATTGAGAAATTTGAAATTTATCAAATTGAAAGTAAAGATCCTCTTTAGCCGTGTAAATATTAAATTTTATATTTTTATGTGAGTTTGAAAACAATAAAAAAGATTCATTTAAACATTTAGACAAATTATCAAGCTTTATTTCTGGTTCAGGCATTCTAGCAAATGAAGAGAATTCATCAATCAATTTACCAATATCATCAACCTGTCTTGATATGGTACCTGTTAGAATTTTGATATCTTCATTATCAAAATCTTTATTTTGATATTTTTTTTCAATTCTTTCAGCAGATAATTTTATAGGTGTTAAAGGATTTTTAACTTCATGAGCAATTTTTTTTGCAATATCAGACCATGCTGCATGTTTTTCTGCTAATATAAACGATGTTGTATCATCTATTGCAACTATATAACCATTAATTGTTTTTTCCTTGAATTCTTTTATAATTCTTACATTAAAATTTCTAAGATCATCATTAATTAAAATTTCTGTTTGAAAATTTTCTAAAATTTTTTTTGATTTTTTAAAATTATTAAAAATTTTTTCCCACTCTGAAAAATGGTATAGAAAACTATTATTATTTTTAAGTTTTTTGGTTCCCTTAAAAAGATTGTTTGTAGTTTTATTGAAAAAAATTATATTAAAGTTTTCATCTAATGAGATTACACCTATAGTCAACAAACTTAATATAGCCTCAATAAATAATCTTTTTTCTTCATCTTCATTGCTTTTTGAAATTAATTGATTTTGTTTGTTTTCTATTTCTCCTATCATTTTGTTATAGGATGAAATTAAAACTTTAATTTCTTCAAATTGATCAATTTCTGATACTCTTGAGTCGAAATTACCTTTTGAAATCTCGTTTGCTGACTCAATTAAATTCGAAATCGGCTTAGACAATCTTCTTGCTAAATTAAAACCAATAAGTACTGCTACCAAGATAAACCCAATGGAAAACAACACAAATATCATTGAGTAAGTTATCTGAATCCCAGCACTTTCACTTTCTTTTGTGGTGTAAATATTATAAGCATCTTTTGTTGCTGATACATGATCCCAGATATTAGTATTTAATTCCCTATTAACTTGCATAAAAACATCGCCTAAAAAATTAATTTTCTTGTATGCAGAAATAGAATTTTTATTTACTTGGAATATATAAACTCTATTTTGGTCTAATATTTCAAAAACATCATCTGATGGTAATAAATAATTTTTATTTTCTTGATCCTTAAAATTAGAATAGATCTTTCCAGATCTATTAAATAGATAAATATTTGATATAGTTCTTAAGTTAATAAATTCACTTAAACCTTGATTAATTGCATTTATATTCACTTCATTATTTCTAGAAACTTTTACAATCTCCCTCATTATAAGTTGAGTATCTGAGATTATTTCAGCCTGTATTTCATTCTCATAATCTCTTGCAACAATATTTGAATTAACTACTGCATCTCTAACAGCTCCTCCATACCAAGTTCTAAATTCTAAATTAAAAAAAAGAGATGTAATGACTACAAGTCCTAAAGTAGGACCAACAGCCATTGCTGTAAATAAATTTACAAATTTAATATATAACTTAGATTCATCTTTTTGATTTCTTCTATAAATAATTATCAAAATCAACTGTCTAATTATAAGAGCAAGCAAAATTATTACAAAAAAAACATCTGCTAATAAAAAGTATTGAAGTTGCAGAGGATTTTTTACTAGATCATTATTTGGAAGCATCAAGTAAAAAGTTATTGAAAAACTTATTAAAATGAGAGTAATTAACAAATAAAATGAAAACTTAGTTAGGTATAATTTATTTAATATTTTGGTTAAGCTAATCACTGTGATAGACTTTATTTTATTTTATAATAAACTTAAATAATATAAACCTCCTATAAATGAAAAAAACACAAAATGCACTTGTTATCCTAGCAGGAGGCAATGGCTCAAGGTTTAGTAAAAAATCTCCTAAACAATTTAAACAAGTAAATGGTCAAAATCTCATACATTTTTTTTTAAAACAAATAGATCTTAATAATTTTGACAATATAGTTATAGTCCATAAAAGATCCTATCTAAAATATATTAATAAGCTAAAAATTGATTTTCCATTAGTTAATTTTCTTTCTGCTAATGCAGGACACAATCGACAATCATCTTCATTTAATGGTTTAAAAAAACTTAAAAGACTAAATCCAAAAAAAGTTTTGATACACGATGCGGCAAGACCATTTTGCTCTAATAAACTTATATTAAAAATTCTTAAAAAACTTGAGAAACATCATTCAGCAATACCATATATTATTAGTCCTGATAAAAAAATGATTTCAAAAAAAGAATTGAACAGTAATGTAAAATCTATTCAAACACCGCAAGGTTTTAAATTTAATGCTATTTTTGAAGGTCATAAGAATACAAAAATCAAAAATGCGAAAGATGACTCAATACTATTATCAGAAGAACAATTAAGTTTTACAAAAGGGGAAAATTTAAATAAAAAAATTACATTTAAAGAGGATATAAATTATTTTAAACTTTTTTTAAAACGTGTTTACAAATCAGGGATTGGATATGATATTCATCGAATAAATCCTAAATCACATAGTGGTCTAAAACTTTGTGGTATAAAAATTAATTATAATAAACTAATTGGACATTCTGATGCTGATGTTGGTCTTCACGCAATATGCGATAGTATATTTGGTGCATTATCAATGAAAGACATTGGGTATTATTTTGCTAATACGAATCCAAAATGGAAAAATAAAAACTCAATTTACTTTTTAAAATTTGCAAATAAAAAATTGAGAGAAAATAATTTCTATATTGTTAATCTAGACATAAATTTTATTTGTGAAAAACCAAATATTAATAAATACAGGAAGCAGATGGTCAAAAAATTATCATCTATACTTGGAATTTCAGAAAAAATAATATCTATAAAAGCAACATCCAATGAGAAAATTGGATTTATTGGTGATGGCCAAGGAATTGCTGCAGAATCAATAGTTCAAATATGTAATGAAAATATTTACTAAAATTTTTATATCAATTTTCTTTGTTGGTTACATAAAGTTTGCACCAGGAACATGGGCTAGTATAGCTTCTATATTAATTATATTTCCAATTATTAAATTTTCTTTATTATCTTCTGAGGCTATTATTTTTATTTTTTTAATCTTATCTTTTATCTCAATTTTGATTATTAATTTTTATTCAAAATTAACAAGTTCTCATGACTCAAGACATATAGTAATTGATGAATTTTTAGGTATCTTTAGTATTTTTATTTTTTACGATTTGATTTTGATTTATAATGACTTCATAACATTAATACTGATCTTCTTATTATTTAGATTATTTGATATTTTTAAGCTATTTCCAGCTAACTACATTGATAAAAATTTTAAAAATGGATATGGAGTTATTCTAGATGATATAGTAGCAGGTGTTTATACAATTTTAACCATGATAATATTAAATGTTGCTATTTAACAAAGTACTAAATAAATTAATTAAAAAAAATATCACTATATCTACTGCAGAGTCTTGCACAGGTGGTTTACTAGCATATAGTTTTGTTAAAAATAAAGACTCTTCTAAGGTTTTTGTAGGTGGTTATATAACTTATTCTAATGAATTAAAAAATAAGGAACTAAAAGTTAGAAAAGTATCCTTAAAAAGATATGGTGCCGTAAGCCATCAAATTGCCGAGGAAATGTTAAATGGATTATTTAAAAAACATAAAACTAAATTATGTATTTCAACCACTGGTATCGCAGGTCCTGGTGGCGGTACAAAAAATAAGCCAGTTGGTTTAACTTATATAGGTATTCGCCTTGACAAAAAAAACTTTATCTTAAAAAAAAAATTTAAAGGAACTAGAAATCAAATACAAAAAAAATGTGTTAATTTTATTTTTAAATATATAGATACATTAATCTAATATATTTGCTCTTTCTTTAAATGATTGAATCATTTTATTTTCAATTAAGGGATAAAAAGTTTCTGCAACTTTTTGATGTATAAAATTTTTAAATTCAAAATTAACCTTGAATATTATTTTTGATTTATTACTATTTATTTCTTCAAATTTCCAATTAGTTTTTAAATCTTTTAATGGTCCTTCAATATAATTTGTTTCAATCATTAGTTTATTACGATCAAATTTTACGTGTGAACCAAATTTTTGTGCAAGAATAAATTTATATTGAACATACATATCGGCATAAATTTCATTATCCTTTCTTTCATTCACAACCATACGTGTACACCACGGAATATATTCGGGATAACTCTCGATATCTATTACAATATCAAATAATTTATTAGCAGGGTGGTTAACAACCTCCTCTCTGATTGAGTTTTTCATTAATTATTTTTAGAAGCCCTATTATCTTGCATAACTTTAAAATCTTCTGAGGCATGATAACTTGAACGCGTAAGAGGAGAAGATGCAACCATTAAAAAACCTTTTGCAATTGCCATCTGCTTATATTCTTCAAACTCTTTTGGGGTAATAAATCTCTCTAGTTTCGCATGCTTTGTTGTTGGTGGTAAATATTGACCAATAGTAATAAAATCAACATCAGCGGCACGCAAATCATCCATTACTTGATAAATCTCCTCTTTTGTTTCACCTAAACCAACCATTAATCCAGATTTTGTAAAAATATTTGGATTAAGTTTTTTTATATCTGCTAACAGCTTTAAACTCACAAAATATCTTGAGCCTGGTCTGATACTTAAGTAAAGGCGTGGAACTGTCTCGAGATTATGATTAAATACATCTGGAAGATTGTTTGATAATATACTTAATGCCTCTGGTTTTTTATGAAAGTCAGGAGTTAATATCTCTATCGTGCAATTCTTATTTAAATCACGTATACCTTTAATGACATTCGTGAAGTGATTTGCACCACCATCAATAAGGTCATCTCTATCAACACTTGTTATAACAACATGCTCAAGTCCTAACTCATTAACAGCTTCAGCTATTTTTTTAGGTTCCTCAAGATCAATAAATCCTGGCTTACCTGTTTTAATGTTACAAAAGGCACAAGCTCTAGTACAAATATCACCAAGTATCATAAAAGTAGCGTGTTTTTTTTGCCAACATTCTGCAATATTAGGACACGCTGCTTCTTCACAAACTGTTACAATTTTTTTATCTTTTATAATTTTATTTGTAGATTTAAAAAATTTAGATGTTGGTGCCTTTACTCTTATCCATGGTGGTTTTTTTGGGATAGGATTTGAAACCCTATTTATTTTTTCAGGATGTCGTATGTCACTCATATTTATAATATCTCCATATCACTACTTTTAATCCAAATCTCAAATGGATCTTCAATTATATCATTAAAATCTTTTAACAACTTACCTGCTACTGCACCATCTAGAACTCTATGATCTGCAGAAAGGGTAGATTTGAGAGTATTTCCTACAACAACCTCATCATCAACAACAATAGGCTTTTTAATAATCTTACCTATAGCTAAAATTGATGATTGAGGTGGACTAATTATTGCAGCAAATTCACTAATACCAAACATACCTAAATTAGATACTGTGATGGAACCACCCGTATATTGCTCAGGTGTTAATGAATTAGTTTTTGCTAATTTAGCAAGTTCTTTAATTTCACCTGATATTATATTAAGACCTTTAGAGTCAGCATTTTTGATTATAGGTGTAATCAAACCTTCATCTATCGCCACAGCAACTGATACATCAATATCATTTAATTTATAAATTTTATCGTTTTGCCAATATACATTTGTGTCAGGATTTTTTTTCATCGCTAAACTTATTGCCTTAACAATTAAATCATTAAAAGATACTTTTACTGAATTATTTTCATTAATTTTTTTTCTTAAGTTAATTAGTTTATCAACATTAGATTCAACAGTTAAATAGAAATGAGGAATCTGTTGTTTTGCTTCAAGTGTGCGCTTTGCTATCACCTTTCTCATTGAACTAGGCATAGATATGTCTCCATTAAATGGAGTATTTTGAATTTCTTCAGCAATATTATTAGAATCAATATCTCTTTTAATAATTCTGCCATCAGGTCCGGTACCATTAAATTTGCTTAAATCTAGATTATTTTCTTTAGCGATTTTTTTTACTAAAGGTGATGCCTTTAATCTATCATCAGAATTTTGGGATTTACTATTTTGAGAAATTTTTACATCTAAGAATTGTTTGGATTTTTCAATTTCTTCATCCTTTTTATCTTCACTAGTGTTTTCAATCTTTTTTTTATTTTCTATAGATTCACTTTCGTCCCCATCAATGATTGCAATAACACTATTCACAGGTATTTGTTTATTTACAGTATCTTCAAGTAAATGTGTTATTTTACCTTCATCAACTGCTTCAACTTCCATCGTTGCTTTGTCAGTTTCAATTTCTGCTATAATATCACCTGCCTTTACGGTATCACCAACTTTTACTAACCACTGGTTAATAATACCATCTGTCATAGTTGGCGATAAAGCCGGCATTAATATTTTTGAAGACATAATATTTTAGATATAATTAACTTCTTTAACAGCTTTTACAATATCATCTATTTGTGGTAGATATAACTTTTCTAATGAACTTGAATATGGCATGGGCACATTTGCACTATTTACCTTAATTATCGGTGCATCCAAATAATCAAAAGCATTTTTTTGAACAATGTTTACTACTTCTGAGCCAATACTTGCGACTGGCCAAGACTCTTCGACAGTAACAATGCGATTAGTTTTTTTAACTGAATTAATGATAGTTTCTGAGTCTAAAGGCCTTAAACTCTGAAGATCAATTACTTCTAAATCTAAATTAAACTCATTTTTCAAAATCTTTGCAGCCTCGAGTGATTTTTGAAGCATTATAGAATAAGTTACAATTGTTGTATCACTTCCTTCTTTGGCTATATTTGCCTTACCAAATGGTATCGTGAAATCATTATCAGATGAAACTTCTCCTTTGAGACCGTATAGGATTTCATTTTCAAGAAATATAACAGGATTTGGATCTCTTATTGCAGAACGTAATAAACCCTTAGCATTTAATGGCGTTGATGGAGCTAGAACTTTTAATCCAGGCACTTGAGCATACCAAGATGAAAAATCTTGGCTATGTTGAGCTGCTACTTGAGCTGCTGCACCATTTGGTCCTCGAAAAACAATAGGACAATTAATTTGACCTCCCGACATGTACAATGTTTTGGCAGCAGAGTTAATAATCTGATCAATTGCTTGCATAGAAAAATTAAAAGTCATAAACTCTACAATAGGAATCAATCCTTTAAAGGCTGCACCGACTGCCAGTCCTGTAAAGCCTTGCTCAGAGATAGGTGTATCGATTACTCTTTTTTCTCCAAATTCTTCTAATAAGCCTTGAGTAACTTTATATGCTCCCTGATATTCAGCGACCTCCTCACCTAAAATAAATACTTTTTTATCTTTTCGCATTTCTTCTGCAATAGTATCTCTAATAGCCTCTCTCATGGTAATATGTTCGTCATTAAGCACAACATCTTCTTTTGGAAGTTGATTTTCATTTTGTTTAACTTCTTTTTTTTGTGTAGTTTTTTTTTCTTCAACAGAAACTTCACTTTGCTTTGTCCCTTTTGATTTTGAACCTTGCTGATCTGAGATTATGGCTATTGGTTTGTTAACAGGTATATTAACATCACCTTCTTTGAATAATAATTTTTCAACAAATCCTTCATCAACTGCTTCAACCTCCATCGTTGCTTTATCAGTTTCAATTTCTGCTATTACATCTCCTGCTTTGACCAGCTGACCTTCAGTTACTAACCACTTAGTGAGGTTTCCCTCTGTCATAGTTGGGGACAGTGCTGGCATTAAAATCTCAATACTCATTAAAGATAGACGTCTGTATATAATTCATTGTTATCAGGAAAATTACTTTCCAATGCAAAATCTGCAGCTGATTTAACTTCTTCAATTATTTCTTTTCCAATTTTATCCAACTCTTTATTTGATGCTATCTTCTTTTTTATTATTTCATCCTTTACAACTTCTATTGGATCAGAATTTTTGTATTCATCTAACTCGGCTTTAGTTCTATATTTTGCAGGATCAGACATTGAATGACCTCTATAACGATAAGTTTGGACTTCAAGAATATAAGGCCCCTTACCAGACCTAACATATTCCCCTGCTTTCTCAGCAGCTTTAATGACCGAATACACATTCATGCCATCAACAATCTCACCTTTAATACCAAAAGCCTCTCCTCTTTTATATAAATCAGAACCAGCAGCAGCCCTTTCGACAGACGTTCCCATACCGTACTTATTATTCTCAATTATGTAAAGTACAGGAAGTTTCCATAAGGAGGCTAAATTAAAAGCCTCAAATACTTGACCATTATTCATTGCCCCGTCACCAATATAAGTTCGACAGATATTTTTATCTCCATTATATTTATGTGTAAAAGCTATGCCAGTTCCTATTGGAACTTGGGCACCAACAATACCGTGACCTCCATAAAAATTATTCTCTTTAGAAAACATGTGCATGGAACCACCTTTACCAGCAGAGTAACCATCTGCCCTTCCAGTTAATTCAGCCATGATTTTTTTTGGGTCTAGACCTCTTGCTATCATATGCCCATGATCTCTATAGGTAGTCACAACAGAGTCATTCTTTTTAATTGTCATAAGGACGCCTACAACTACTGCTTCTTGACCAATATATAAGTGACAAAACCCACCAATGTGGCCCATACCATATAGCTGGGCTGAACGTTCCTCAAAACGTCTAATTTTCAACATATAAGAGTATATTTTTAAATGATCAGATTTAGTTATTTTTTTCATTTGTAAATTTTTGTAAATTTTTTAATATTAGTTTGTAAACTTTTGTCAATTATTTATTCATCTAAGATAATAACAATTTCATTTTTATCAATCAATCCAAGCTTTTTTCTTACTTGCTCATCCAAAAAATCTAAATCCAAGGTATTTGGCTGTAATCTCTTTATTCTATCACTTAAGTAATTATTTTCTGACTTAAATTCTATAAGTTTTTGGCTGTATTGTTGATTCTGTTTTGACAGATAATAATACTGAAGAAGTCCTCTTTGACCATAAATAAGAAAATAAACCAGATATATAAAAATAAAAAAAGTAACTAAAAAAGATAGATATAGAATAACCTTGTTCTTTAAAATTACCGATTTATTCATAATAAAATTAACTAATCAGAAATAGATCGTTTATGTCAATATTTAAGGATGGATTTACCTGCGTACTTGGCGTCTGAACCTAACTTTTCTTCAATTCTTAATAATTGATTATATTTAGCTGTTCTGTCTGTCCTAGAAAGAGATCCTGTTTTAATCTGGCCTGCAGAGACGGCAACAGATAAATCTGCTATTGTTGTATCCTCTGTTTCACCTGATCGATGAGAAATAATTGAAGAAAAATTATTTTCTTTTCCTAGATTTATTGCATCAATTGTTTCAGATAATGTTCCTATTTGATTCAATTTAACCAAAATAGCGTTGCCTGCTTTTTTATCAATTCCAGTTTGTAATCTTTTAATGTTAGTAACAAAAAGATCATCCCCCACCAATTGAAGTTGACTCCCAATTTTTTTTGTTAATTCAATCCAACCATCCCAATCATCTTCAGACATACCATCTTCAATTGAATAGATAGGGAAATTATTTGATAGATTTTCTAAATATCGAACCATTTCTTCAGATGAAAGAGTTTTTCCTTCACCTCTTAACTCATATTTATGATCTTTATAAAATTCAGTTGACGCTACATCTAAAGATAAAAGAATATCATCGTTAATTTTTAAACCAGCTTTTTCAACAGCACTTAAAATAATTTCAATTACTTCAGCTGAACTATTTATATTTGGAGCAAATCCTCCTTCATCACCAACGTTTGTATTCAAATTTTTTGACTTTAAAATGGATTTTAATGAATGAAAAATTTCACAACCATAACGTAAACCTTCAGAAAAACTAGGGGCACCTACTGGTGCAATCATAAACTCCTGAATATCGACATCATTATCAGCGTGAGAACCGCCATTAATAATATTCATCATAGGAACTGGTAATAAATATTCATCATTTTCTGATAAGAAATTAAAAAAATCTTTTGATAAATGACTAGATAAACTTTTAGCGAAAGCTAAGCTTGCAGCAAGAGTAGCATTAGCTCCAATATTGGACTTATTTTCTGTTCCATCTAATTGTAAAATAGCTTTATCAAAAGTTCTATAATCTTCAAATTTCTTGGAAATAATTTCTTTTTTAACTATTTCGTTAATATTTTGAATAGCCTTTTTTACACCTTTGCCCAGATATCTTTTATTATCAATATCTCTTAACTCTAAAGCCTCATGAATACCAGTTGATGCCCCGCTTGGCACAGCTGCCCTACCAAAAGAACCGTCTTCTAAAATAACTTCACATTCTACGGTTGGATTTCCTCTGCTATCTAAAATTTCTCTTGCATGAATATTTTTAATTTTTTCCATTAATTCCCTTCTATATTAATTAAATTTTTTAAAAATTATTTTTTGAAATGTTATCAAACTCAATCAATTTTGAGACTAAATTCTCTAAATTATCTAGATGTAACATATTTGGACCATCACTAAATGCATTATCTGGATCATTATGTGTTTCAATAAAAATACCAGCAACACCTACAGCAGCAGCTGCTTTTGACAAAGTAGTCACAAATTCTCTTTTGCCACCAGTTTTTTCTCCTAAACCACCTGGCTCCTGAACAGAGTGGGTGGCATCAAATATTACGGGATAGGAAAAACTTTTCATTATGTCTAAAGATTTAAAATCATTTATTAAATTATTGTAACCAAAAGATGTTCCTCTTTCAGTTATCATGATGTTATTATTACCAACGCTCTCAATTTTTTTAAAAATATTAGGAACCTCTTGAGGTGACAAAAATTGACCTTTTTTTACATTAATTATTTTATTAGTTTTTGCTGCACATATTAATAAATCAGTCTGTCTACACAAAAAGGCTGGTATTTGAAGAACGTCAACATTTTCTGACTTAGCAAAAAAATCACATTGAGCCTCATTATGCACATCTGTGATTATTGGGCAATTGAATGTAGTTTTTATTTTTTCAAAAATTTTATCTGCCTCACTTATTGAGATCCCTCTATTGCTATTAATGCTTGATCTATTAGCTTTATCAAAACTAGATTTATAGATAAATTTAATTTTAAGTTTTTGACAAATATTTGTAATTTTCTCTGCCATCATCAAAGAGTGTTTTTCACTTTCAATAACACATGGGCCTACAATTAATATTAATCGATTATTATTTGAAATTTCAAAGTCTGCTAAATTAATTTTATTCATTTAATGCAATGTTTTATAAATGACGAAAATAGAGGATGAGGAGCTAAAGGTCTAGATTTTAATTCTGGATGAAATTGAACGCCAATAAACCATTTATGATTAACGCTTTCTATTACCTCTGGAAGTACATTATTTGGTGACATGCCAGAAAAATAGAAACCTTTCTGCTCAAAACCCTTAGTATAAGATACATCTACTTCATATCTGTGTCTGTGCCTTTCAGATATTTCATCTGAATTGTAGATAGTATGTATTTTTGATCCTTTTTTTAACATAGCTCTATACGCACCTAATCTCATAGTACCACCTTTGTCACTAGTTAGATCTCTTTTTTCAATTTTATTTTCATTTTTCCATTCTGTCATGAGACTTACTACTGGATTATCAGATGTTTGGAACTCTGTAGAATTAGAGTCTTGATTGCCAATTAAATTTCTTGCAATTTCAATTACACTTAATTGCATACCCAGACATATACCAAAAAAAGGAATATTATTTTCTCTAGCAAATTTAATAGCTTGTATTTTTCCCTCAACACCTCTGTATCCAAAGCCTCCAGGTATGAGAATACCATCTACATTTTTTAAATTATTTATCAGCTGATCAGTTTCAATTTTTTCAGCATTTATCCATTCAATTTTTACTTTAACATTATTCTCTATGCCTCCATGAGTTAATGCTTCTATTAAGGATTTATAACTGTCTTTAAGGTTTGTATATTTTCCAACAACACCAATAGTAACTTCTTTTTGTAAATTATTAATTTTATTGATCAAACTTTCCCACGCCTTTATGTTGAGTGGGTATTCAGTAGGATTATATCCTAAATGTTCGAGTAATACTTTATCAAGACCTGCTTTAGAGTAGATAGAAGGAACTTCATAAATAGAATTTGCATTTAATGCAGGTATAACAGAGTCTTTTTTAACATTGCAAAACTGTGATATTTTTTCAAGAGACTCGTCATTTATTTCTTTTTCACATCTGCACATTATAATATCAGGTTGTATTCCTGAATTTAATAATTCTTTTACAGAATGCTGTGTGGGTTTAGTTTTTAATTCACCTGCAGAGGATAGAAAAGGTACATAAGTCATATGGATTAAAGCAGAAGAAATACTTTTATCATTTCTAATTTGCCTAATTGCTTCTAAAAACGGAAGGGATTCTATATCTCCAACTGTACCTCCTATTTCATAAATAATAATATCTTCATCTTCAATTCCACTATTTATAAAAAGTTTTATTTCATCAGTTACATGAGGTATCACTTGAATAGTTGCTCCTAAATAATCACCTTTTCTCTCTTTCTTTAATACATTTGAATATATTTTTCCTGATGAAGTACTATCAGTACTTTTTGCAGATTTATTAGTAAACCTCTCATAATGACCAAGGTCTAGATCTGTCTCAGCACCATCATCAGTCACGAATACCTCACCATGTTGATATGGGCTCATTGTTCCAGGATCTACATTGAGATAGGGATCTAACTTTCTTATTCTGACTTTAAAATTTCTTTGCTGTAGTAATGAGGCAAGTGCTGCTGAAGCTATTCCCTTACCAAGAGATGAGGCTACCCCGCCCGTAATAAAAACGTATTGCATTACGGATAACCTTGATACAGAATTGAGATAACTAGATCAAGATAATAATATTAATTGTTTTCAGGAATAACTGGTTCTTCTGAGGTTTGTTCTTCAGAACCAATAGATGGTAAAGATTCTAAAACATTTCTTTCAGAACCTACAGATGCAACAATTGTTAATATAACACTCATAACCATAAACAAAGTTGCTGTTAAAGCTGTTAATCTAGACAAAAGATTAGCTGAGCCTCTTGCTGACATCATTCCACCTAAACCTCCGCCTCCTCCACCGAGACCAAGACCCTCATTATCACTTCCTTGAAGCAAAATGAGAATTACAAGCAAAACTGCAAGAATTAACTGGATAATTATTAATGTTAACATGGCAAACCTTATATGTATTAAGTTATATAAATCAAGATATTAATCTTTAATTATCTTTGTGAAATCATCATAATTAAGTGATGCCCCACCTATCAAAGCACCATCAACATTTGAAAGAGATACTATTTCATTTGCATTATTGGCATTTACTGATCCGCCGTATAAAACTTTAAAATTTTCAAATTTAGTGTTGTGGTTTTTTATAAATTGATGTGTTTTATTAATTTCCTCCAAAGTAGGGGTTAATCCAGTGCCAATGGCCCACACAGGCTCGTAAGCAATAATAGTGTTATCTGAATTGGAAGAAACTGGAATACTATCCTCTAATTGTTGAGACAAAATATTATTTGTTTTACCATTTTCTTTTTCTTCTAATGTTTCACCAATACATACGATTGGTACTATTTTAAACTCTATGACTTTAGACGATTTAAGAGAAACATCAGTACTAGTTTCATTAAATAATTGCCTTCTTTCAGAATGACCTAGTATACAAAAGTCTATATTTAAATCTGAAAGTGCATTACATGAAATTTCACCAGTATAAGCTCCCTTTTCATGCTCAGATACATTTTGCGCGCCAACATAGAAATTATTTTTTTTATGACGAATATAATCTAAATAAGTTGAAGTTGGGCAAATAACAATGCACTTTGAATTGTCACTAGGCACTTGAAGATTATCAAGAAACTGATCAATAAACTTAAAATCACCATTTAATTTCCAATTAGCTACAAAAAATGACGAAAAACTGTTAATTTTGATCATAATTATTTCCCTTATAGAAAGTATTATTATAGAAGCAACCATATTTATGTTTAGAAGTTTAGGAAAGTCAAAAATAGCTCTAGTTTTAGCAATACTTTTTGGATTAAGTTTATTTCTTATCAGAGGTGGTGATAGATATTCCGGTTTATTTGGATCTGATAATATTGTTGCATCAGTCTCTGGAACTCCTATTTCCACTTCTAAATTTCTTCGAGTAATGCAAATGAATGTTAACCAATACAGTCAAATGTTTGGCAAGCCTTTAACTAGTGAAGAAATTCAAGCCTTTCAAATACATTCCATGGCGCTAGGTCAACTAGTTAATAATGCTGTGTTTGAAAATGAGTTTGATGAACAGGAATTTATTATTGATGAAACTGTAGTTGCTTCTGAAACGAAAAAAAGATTTCCTAATTTGTATAATTCAAATAACAAACTTAATGAAACAGCACTTAACGCATTCTTATCTCAACAAAATTTAAAAATAGATGATCTAGTTAAAATTATTGACTACGAGGCTCGATCAAGAGTTTTTGACAAGTTGTTTTTTGATATTAGTTATCCTAATAAAATACAAAAAGTTTTAAACAAGCACAACAATCAAATAAGAAATATTAACTTAATAAAATTCAATATTGATGATTTTCAATTACCAAATTTAAATGATTTAGATATTTCTATAAATAATACTTCTATAAGTGAATTTTTTGATCAAAACCTTAACTCTTATATGGTTCCTGAAAAAAGAAGCATGTCATACATAGTAATCGATCCTGATAATTATACAAAACAGTTTACTCCTTCAAATTCTCAAATTGAAAACTACTATAATAATAATAAAAACATTTTCCTAAAACCAGAGAGAAGAGATTTCATTCAGTTTAATTTCAAAAACCTTGAAAAGGCTAATGAATTTAAAAAAAATATCTTAGCCTTAAATAGATCTGAAATTATAGAATATGCAAATAATAATAATATATTATTCAACGAATTTTCTAAAGTATCCGAAAATGAAGTTTTAGAGACCTTATCAAATGCAATCTTTAATTTAGAAAAAAATCAAGTCTCTGAAGTTGTCGAAACAGCACTTGCAAAACACATAGTGGTCTTAAATAATATTTATCCAGAAAAACAAGCAACTTTAAATGAATCAAAACAAGCAATCACCGATACCCTTTTACAAGTTGAGGTTGAAAGTTTTATTATTGATCTAAAAAATAAAATCAGCCAACAAATTCTTGATGGTTTATCATTAAATGAGATAGCAATAGATAATTCTTTAAGTATCAAAAATTTAAATAATGCAGAAAGAAATAACATTCAGGCTGAAAATGATTTAATTAAAAATCAAGTCATAGCAAAAGGTTTTGCCAGCAATAAAGACTTTGTAAGTGATATTGAAGAATTAGACGATAGCAGATTTTTTATTGTTAATGTTGATAATATAGAAAATGAAAGACCTAATGAATTAAAAGAAATTTTCGAAGTTGTATCCAATGATTGGATTGATTCACTAAAAATTGAGAGCATAAATACACAAATTGACAAAATACTAGAAGGCTCAAAATCACTAGAAGAGATTGCTAATTTTGTAAAAAAAGAAATATTAAATGAAGATATGAAATTAGACAGTAATCTCTTTCCAACAAATCTGAAAAATAAAGTATTTACAGACGAGATAAACCAAATTTCTTTAAGTATTTCAAACAAAGATATTTATATTAGTCAATTAAAGCAAATTTCATTTCCAAAAGAAGAAACTAATAATGCACAACAAATCTCAATGTTGTCTGAATTAAGAAGTAACTTCGGTGCAGAAATAATCAAAAATAAAACTATTTCAACAAATGACAATTTAATTCAGGCTTTAATAAGCCAATATTAATGAATGAAATAAAAAAAAGTTTCATTGAAGGTCTTAAAAATAATAAACCTCAAATTTTAACTACTGATTTAATTGCAGATATAGAGACGCCTATATCATGTTTATTAAAGTTAAAAAAAAATCAGAAATATTCATTTTTGTTAGAATCAGTTGAAGGAGGGAGTCTGAGAGGTAGATATTCACTACTTGGCTGTGATCCTGATATAGTTTGGGAAGTTAAAAATAATAAAGCATCTATTACTTATCTAGATAATAATTATGATTATGAAATATCAGAAAAGCCAATAGAGTCTCTTAAAAACCTAATAGGAAATTCAAAGTTTGATAAAGGTGAAATAGAAGTACCCTACCCCATACTTGTTGGTTATTTAGGTTATCCTATGATTCAATATATGGAAGAAATAGATCTAAGAAATACAGATAATATAAATATACCTGACTCTGTTTTAATAAGACCTAAAATAGTAACTGTATTTGATAATATTAAGGACAGTATAACTGTGATGACAGTCGTATATCCTTATAAAGATAAAGACGTAGAGAACGCCTATGAAAATGCTCAAGAAATTTTGAAAATAAAAGTAAATCAATTAAAAGAAAGCCTTGTCCAGACCAAAAAAAATCAAATACAATCCGATCTAAACTTTGTATCAAATTATTCTAAAGAAGAATATTTTTCAATTATTGCACAAGCAAAAGAATATATTAAAAAAGGTGATATTTTCCAGGTTGTTACTTCTCAAAGATTTGAAACAAATTATGATTTAGAGGCAATAAGTTTGTATCGATCTCTAAGAAGATTAAACCCCTCTCCCTATTTAGTAAATTTAAACTTTGATAACTTTGGTTTAGTTGCCTCAAGTCCAGAATTATTAGTTCAACTAAGAAAAGGAAAGGTTACTATAAGACCAATTGCTGGTACTCGCAAAAGAGGGAAGAATGCAAATGAAGATTTTGAATTATCAAAAGATTTACTTGAAGATCAAAAAGAACTTGCTGAACATTTAATGCTTTTAGACTTAGGAAGAAATGATGTTGGGAGAGTGGCTAAAAATAAATCAGTAAAGGTAACAGAAAAAATGATAATTGAGTATTACTCTCATGTTATGCATATTGTTTCAAATGTTGAAGGCGCCATTGATGAAAAATACGATGCTGTAGATGCATTAAAGGCTGGCTTTCCAGCTGGAACAGTCTCAGGTGCTCCAAAAATTAGAGCGATGGAAATAATTGAAGAACTTGAAAATCTAAATAGAAGTTTTTATGCTGGGTGTATGGGATATTTTGATGCAAATGGAGATATGGACACCTGCATAAGTTTAAGAAGTGGATTAGTAAAAGACAAAAAACTGTATGTTCAAGCAGGTGGTGGAGTAGTTTATGACTCAAACCCTGATGATGAATATCAAGAAACACTAAATAAAGCTGGAGCCTTGATGGCTGCAGCTAGAGACTCTTACAAATATAATCAATGATACTTTTAATCGATAATTACGATAGCTTTACTTATAATGTTAAACATTATTTAAACGAACTAGGAGCAGAAGTAGAAATATATAGAAATGATAAAATAACAATTGATGAAATTAGACAAATTAAACCTAAAGCCATTGTAATTTCTCCTGGACCTTGTACGCCAGATGAAGCAGGTATCTGCCTTAACCTAATTAATGAACTAAAAACTACATTTCCAATTTTAGGCATTTGCTTAGGTCATCAATCTATAGGTCAGGCATTTGGGGGAAAAATCATAAAATGTAATGAAATTATGCATGGAAAAATTGATAAAATGAAACATTTTGATCACGATATATTTAAAAATATTGAAACTAATTTTTTAGCAACAAGATATCACTCTTTAATTATTGACAGAAATACCCTATCAAAAGATTTTATAATAACAGCAGAAACAAATAATAAAATTATTATGGGAATAGCTCATACACAACTGCCAATTTATGGTTTTCAATTTCATCCAGAGAGTATTGGAACCGAGATTGGTAAAAATTTATTGAGTAATTTTTTAAACCTTATTCATTATGGACATTAGTAATATAAAAAATAAATTAATCTCACAAAATAATTTAACTTCTGATGAATCATTTTTACTTTTTAACGCCATCATGAATGGCGAAGTAAACGAGATTGATACATCTGCAATTTTAATTTCTCTAAAGATAAAAGGAGAAACTAAAGATGAAATACTTGGTGCAACAAAAATTATGAGATCGAAGTCTTTAAAAATTGAAGCTACAGACAATATTGTTGATACATGTGGCACTGGAGGTGATATGTCAGATACTTTGAACATATCCACTGCTGCTTCCTTAGTCGCTGCAAGTTGTGGGGTAACAGTTGCAAAACATGGGAATAAATCTGTAAGTTCTAAATCTGGGTCTGCTGATATGCTTGAGAACATTGGCTATAAATTTTCAGATGACTCAAAAGTTTTAGAACAACAATTAAAAAATAATAATTTTTGTTTTATGTTTGCTCAGTTTCATCACTCAGCAATGAAACATGTAATAAATGTCAGAAAAACTCTAAAAACTAGAACAATTTTCAATCTTCTAGGACCATTAACCAATCCTGCAAATGCTAAAAATCAACTCTTAGGCGTCTATGATAAAAGATGGCTAAACACTCATTGTGAAGTGTTAAATGAATTAGGTTCAAATAAAGTAATGGTTGTTCATGGGTTTGATGGATTAGACGAGATTACTCTAAGTCAAAATACTTATATATGTGAACTTCAGAATAAAAAGATTGCAAATTATAATTTTGATCCACGTGATATTGGATATGAGTATATTTCACTTGACGATATCAAAGGTGGTGACCCTAAATATAATGCTGAGTGTTTTATGAAAATGATTAATGGAGATTATAATCAATTTCAAAAAATTGTTGAAATAAATGCGGGTGCAGCAATCTACTTATCAGGAAAAGCAATTAATATAAAAGAAGGAGCTTTAATAGCTGAAAAATCTATAGCTGAAGGGAGAACTAAAGAATTTATATCTAGGATTACTGATGAATAATATTTTAAAAAAAATTTGTGAAGACAAAAAATTAGAATTAGAAATATTAAAAAAAAAATGTTCACTTAACTCTCTTAAGAAACTTATATCTGATCAAATAAATAAAAGGGATTTTAAAAATGTTATTATTAAATCAGTTGAAGAGAGAAAAAATTTTATTATTGGGGAAATTAAAAAAGCAAGTCCAAGCGCAGGAGAAATTATCCAAAATTATGAACCTATAGAAATTGCTAAAATTTATGAAAGAGCTGGGGTAAAAGCATTATCAGTTTTAACTGAAAAAAATTATTTTAAAGGCGAAATAGATCATTTATCCTTTATTAAGCAAAATACAAATATACCGATTTTAAGAAAAGATTTTATTATTGATGAATATCAAATTTACGAAAGTAAAGTTTACCAAGCAGATGTAATATTACTAATTGTTTCAATATTAAGTGATGAAGAGTTAAAAAAATTCTTAAAAATTGCTAATGAATTAAATTTAGATTGCATTATTGAAACGCATGATGAAAATGAAATAAAAAGAGCCTTAAAATTAGATTATCCTATTTTAGGCATAAACAATAGAAATTTAAAAAATCTTAAAACCGATCTTAATAATTCTGTAAGTTTATTTACAAGTATAAGTAAAGATTATACTGTTATAGCTGAAAGTGGTATTAAAACAGCAAAGGATATAAATATGTATAACGATCTTGGAATTTTTAATTTTCTTATTGGTGAGTCAATTTTAAGATCAAAAGATTATGCAACTTTTATAAAAAAGTTATTAAATAATGGTTAGTCACTTAGATAAAAAAAACTCCCCCACCATGGTAGATGTTGGAGATAAAAATATCACTCAAAGAATTGCCGAAGCTGAGGGAGATGTAATATTTGATAAAAATAGTTTTAAAAAAATTGAAAGTTTAAAGTCAAAAAAAGGCAGTATTAAAAATATAGCTATTCTAGCAGGAATTATGGGGGCGAAAGAAACGTCTAAATTAATACCTCTTTGTCACAACATTCCAATTGACGCTGTTAATATTGAAATAATCAAAAATTTAAAAAAACACTCAATGAAAGTTAAGGCAATAGTTAAAACTAGCTCAAAAACTGGCGTAGAAATGGAAGCATTGACTGCTGTAACTATTAGTTGTCTAACTATTTATGATATGTGCAAATATTTAAATAAATCGATTAAAATAGCTAATATAAAGCTAATTTCTAAAAAAGGTGGTAAATCCGGTATTTTTAAGTCTTAAATTTCAATAAAATAATTATTGTAATTTTTCAGAAGAGAACATATATAGAACATATGTTAACTAAAAAACAAAAAGAGCTATTTGTTTATCTTAGAGATTATATATCATCAAACGATATCTCTCCATCTTTTGAGGAAATGAAGAATGCGGTTAATTTAAAATCTAAATCAGGAATTCATAGATTAATTACTAGTTTAGAACAAAGGGGTTATATCAAGCGCTTAAAGCATAAAGCAAGAGCAATGGAGATAACAAAAGAACTTCAAAATAATAGTTCAATTGTTACCTCTTCGGAAAATAGCTTTTTAAATATTCCATTGGTTGGCTCAATAGCTGCAGGTGAAGCGATTGAAGCTATAAATTCATCTGACTCCATGATTTCCGTTCCCAAATCACTAGTCTCAAAACATTCCACATATTTTGGCTTAAAAGTCAAAGGTCTATCAATGATAGATGAGGGTATTTTTGATGGAGATATAGCTATTATAAAAAAGACTACCTCTGCTGAAAATGGCAAAATTGCAGCAGTGTTAACATTAGATAATGAAATTACTCTTAAAAAAATTAAAATGACCAATCAAAAAATTTATCTAATTCCTGCAAATAAGGCATATGACATTAAAGAACACAACATTGGGGAAGTACAAATTCAAGGTACTTTATCTGGCATTATAAGAAAATATAATTAATAGTCGTTTTACAAATGACTAAAATGATTACTAGATTTGCCCCCTCTCCTACAGGAAATCTTCACATTGGGAGCGCAAGAACAGCACTTATAAATTATATATGCAAATCAAAAAACAATGATTCAAAATTATACTTAAGAATTGAAGATACTGATAAAGATAGATCAAAAGAAGAATTTAAAAATAATATTCTTAGCGGCCTAAAATGGCTGGGTATAGATTGGGACAATGAACCACAAATTCAATCTCATAATATTAATAGACATCTAGAAATAGCCAATAAACTTTTAGTTAATGGCAATGCATTTAAATGCGTATGCAGTGAAGAAGAGCTTAACGAAAGAAGAAAAAAAATAAACTCAGGCGATATTACTTCAAAAAAAATATGTATTTCTTGTGCCAAAAACACTGAAGTGCAAAGTCTTGAAAAAAATTATGTGATCAGAATAAAGATACCTATCGATAACAAAGAAATATTAGAAGATGTTGTTCAGGGTACTGTTGAAGTTAATAAATCTGAAATAGACGACTATGTTCTTGTTCGTAGAGATGGTACACCTACTTACATGTTATCTGTTGTTGTTGATGACCATGATCTTGGAGTCAATTTTATCATTAGAGGCGATGATCATTTAAATAACTATTTCAGGCAAAAATTTATTTATGAATACATGAACTGGGAGATTCCAACTTACGCACATATTCCCCTTATACATGGAGAGGATGGATCAAAACTATCAAAGAGGCACGGTGCGGTTAATTTAATAGATTTAAAAAAACAAGGTTATTTGCCAGAAGCTATAATTAATAATTTAATTTTATTGGGATGGTCTCCTAAAAAAGGTGATGATGAAATTATTCAATTAAATAACATAATATCAATGTTTAATATTAATGATTTATCTAAATCAGCAAGTATTTTTAATTACAAAAAACTTGATTTCTTTAATAATTATTATTTAAGACAAGAAAAAAATTTAGAATTATTCATTAACTATTGTAAATCAAATATAAACTTACAAAAATATCTCGATAAGGATGAAGAAAAGTTAATTAAAATTTTTAATATCTATAAAAAAGACATTTCTAAATATGAAGAAATTGTAAATATTGCAGAAATATATTTTAACTCAAACTTTGAAGTGTTAAAAAATGAAATATTCGAACAAGAATTTAATAAATGTTTTAATAATTTTTTAGAGCTAATAAATAGTATTAAAAATTGGGAGTATGATGTTATCAATTCAGAAATTAAAGATTTTTTAAAAAAAAATAATTTAAAATTTCCTATTATTGGTAAACCAGTTAGATTTTTACTTACTAATAATTATAATGGACCTTCTATTACTGATATATTTATGATATTAGATAAAGAAGAATCAATAAAAAGAATAAACAAATATAAAGTATAAAATGGCAGATTACGAAGATAATAATCAGAAAAATTCTTTTACATTATTTAACAATGAAACAGGCAAATCATATGATCTTCCAGTTATCAAAGGAACAGATGGTCCAGATGTATTAGATATTAGAAAATTATATCAAGAAACAGGAATGTTTACCTATGACCCAGGTTTCACATCAACAGCCTCATGTGACTCATCTATTACTTATATTGATGGTAATAAAGGTATATTGAGACATAGAGGTTATGATATACATGAGCTTGCCAGTAAGAGTGAGTTTTTAGAAGTTTGTTATTTGCTTTTGCATGGAGACCTACCCTCTCCAGAAGATAAACAAAAATTTAAAGATGTAATCACTAACCATACAATGATCCATGAACAACTTGTCCACCTATACAGAGGGTTTAGAAGAGATGCACATCCTATGGCTATTATGGTTGGAGTTGTTGGTGCATTATCAGCTTTTTATCATGATAGTACTGACTTCTCAGACGTTAATCAAAGAATGGTAGCATGTCATAGATTAATTGCAAAAATGCCTACTATAGGTGCAATGGCATATAAATATTCAGTAGGACAGCCCTTTGTATATCCGAGAAATGATTTGTCTTATGCGGAAAACTTTTTATATATGACTTTTTCTGTTCCAACTGAAGAATACAAAATTAGTCCAAAAATTGTTAAAGCTATGGATAGATTTTTTATTCTTCATGCAGATCATGAGCAAAATGCTTCTACATCTACTGTAAGGTTAGCTGGTTCATCTGGAGCAAATCCTTTTGCTTGTATAGCATCAGGTATTGCATCACTTTGGGGTCCTGCACACGGAGGTGCAAATGAAGCTGTAATTAAGATGCTTGAAGAAATTGGTGATGTTAAAAAAATTCCAGAGTATATTAAAAAAGCAAAAGATAAGAACGATCCATTTAGACTCATGGGTTTTGGACACAGAGTTTATAAAAATTATGACCCTAGAGCAAAAGTAATGAAAGAAAGTGCATATGAAGTATTAGAAGAGCTGAATAAACATGATGATCCTCTATTAAAAGTAGCATTAGAATTGGAAAGAATTGCTCTTGAAGATGAATATTTTATTCAAAAAAAACTTTTTCCAAATGTAGATTTTTATTCTGGCTTTATTTTAAAAGCACTAGGCTTTCCCACAAGTATGTTTACGGTATTATTTGCTATTGGAAGAACCGTTGGCTGGATTTCGCAATGGAAAGAAATGATAGAAGATCCTATTAATAAAATTGGAAGACCTAGACAGTTATACCTAGGAAAAACGTCTAGAGACTATCAACAAGAAGCTACTAGAGAGAAAAAATCAATTTTTAAGTGGTTGTGGAAATAATTTCAGTAATTCTTTTTTCACAGATGTCATAAGGATTATTTTTACTTTGTATTTCTGGTAAATATTTTCGAATTTCTAAAATTTGTTTATCTCTAAAATTTTGATCACTAAAAAGCATCTCAAAAGCTTTTATTAAGCTTCTTTGGTTAAGCTCTCTATTAACAACTTCTTTTATTATCATTTTATTACTTAGAATATTAATTATATTTGCAAACTTAACCTTAACTAATAAAGAAAATATATAAAATGTTAAAAAATTTAGTTTATATATTACTATTTGAGGAATCATTCTTTTGGAAATTTCCAGTGAAGCAGTTCCTGAACAAGTAATACTAATAAAAACATTATTATATAATGCTTCTTTTGTTTCATTGTTAACAGAAATTATGGTCTCAATTTCCCAGTTTTTTGTTAAGTAAGTTATTTTATTAACTAAATGAGGAAGTGTTGGGATAAATATTTTAAAATTTTTTATATTTTGATCTTTTAAATGATCATAAATATTTTTCAAATAGGGAAATAGTTTATCAATTTCATTTTCTCTACTACCTGGTAAAAATGCTATTAAATTTTTATTTTTTTTATCATTATAATCAGTTTCATTTATCAAAGAAATAGGATGACCAATAAACGTTGATTTTAAACCTTTATTTTCAAAATATTTTCTCTCAAAGTTAAATAAAGTAAAGATTTCGTCAAATACTCTAGAGAATTTTATTGCCCTACCCTTTCTCCAAGCCCATACTGTTGGAGCAACAATCTGAATAATTTTTTTATTATAATTTTTTTTAACTCGTTTAGCTAATTGATAATTAAAATCAGGAGAGTCAACACATATAATTAGATCATAATTATTTAATAATATTTGATTTTTAAGTTCATTAATTATTTTTAGAATTCTTGGTATTGAAAAAAATATTTCTACTAAACCTAAAGATTTAAATAAACTAATATCATAATATTTTTTAGTAAAATATTGTTCTGATAATTTCCCACAAACACCATCTATTTGGTAATTGTATTTTTTTAATTTTTTACAAATATTAAAAACTATATTTTCACCTGATTGCTCAGTACAACAGATAAATATTTTTTTATTATTTTTATTCAATTTTGTTACAAGTAGAAATGAAGATATTATTTTTATTAGCTAACTCAATAGTTTTTTCTTTTTCAATTATTAAGCAATTATTTTTTTCAATATAAACTCCTTCATATTGATTTTCAGATAACAAATTTATTGTTTGTTCGCCAATTGTTGGTACATCAATGATGTTACTTTGATTGTATTTGGCAAATTTTACTAAAATTCCTTTATCACCACTTTTTTTATAATTTTTACATCTTATAATTAAGCTATCTGTTCCCTCAACTGCTTCAAGACCTAATACAATTTTATTTTGAATAATTAAGCTTTGACCAACATCCAATCTGCCAAAAGATTTAAATATAGATAATGCTTTTTTAATATTTTTTTTAGCCATAACCGATGGTTTTTTTATTGTTAAATTATCTTTATTTGCAAAAAGTTCAGGGCAATGAATTTTCCAATCTAAATAATTGAAACCATTATCAATAAAAAAATTTTTTATAGAAATGAGTAGATCATTATCACCCGTTTTATTTAAAAGTAAATTTTTTGCTAATTTAAAAGTCTGAAGATCAAAACTTAAATCAGTTAAACTAGGCCTAATTATATTGCCAACCATAATAATGTTATTTATGTTTCTAGATTGTAAGGATTGGATAATTTTTTTGGCAGATTTTAAATTAATAATTTTTACATCTAAATCTTTGTAAACTTTAGAATTATAAAATTCTTCAATAACAAAAAAAATGACATTAAAATTTTTTTTAGTTAAGTTTTTGCCTATAGTTATTGGTAGTGCTCCACCACCTGAAATGATGCCAATATTATTCATTAATTAATGATGTAATTCCTCTTTTGTTTGATTTTTTTATAAATTCTAACATTTCTTGAATTTCAATAATTTTTTTATATTTTTTATCTAAATTTTTAATATTTATTTCAATAGAATTTTCTTTGTTAAAAATATCTTTAAGAAAAGATGAAATTAATTTTATATCAGAATTAGTTGTATTTTTTCTTTTTAATCCAATTAAGTTTAATCCCTTTAAGCCAGTTCTTATACCCATATAAAGAGCATAAGGTAGAATATTTTTTTCGACTCCACTCATACCTCCAATCATTGAAAATTTACCTATTTGAACAAACTGATGAATAGCTGAATTGCCTCCAATTATTGCATTTTCTCCTATTTCAACATGCCCTGCCAATGTTGCATTGTTTGCTAATATGGCATTAGAGTTTATTATGCAGTCATGTGCAATATGCGATCCAACCATAAAAAGACAATTATTTTTTATTAAAGTCTCAGAACCTCCACCTTTAGTACCTAGATTAACAGTTACATTTTCTCTAAAGGTATTACTATTGCCAATTATCAAATAACTTTTTTCATTTTCATATTTCAAATCCTGAGGTTCAGAACCAATGGATGTAAAAGGATAAAAAATGTTATTTTCTCCAATGATCGTATGTCCAGTTATTGATACATGTGATTTAAGTTCACAATTTTTTCCGATTGTTACATTGTCTCCAATATTGCAGTATGGACCTATTTTTACAGTTTTATGAATTTTAGCTTTATTAGATATAAAATTGCTATTATTTGACATAGTCAACTATTAAAAGAAAAAAAAATTAATTGTATAAATATATTATTTCTAATTATTACTTACTTGTAATCATAGCAGAGAATTCTGACTCAGATACTAATCTATCATTGTGAAATGCTTTTCCCAAGAATTTATAGACATTTTTAATGTTATTTATCATCTCGACATAAAACATAATTTTATAATTAGGTAAAACAGGTTTTCTAAATTTAGCTTTATTAATACTCATAAATAACACAGATTTATCTTTATTGTTTGTTAAATTTTCTGAAACTACAACACCAGCAGTTTGGGCCATAGCTTCTACAATAACAACGCCCGGCACAATAGGATTGTTAGGAAAATGTCCTTCAAAAAAATATTCATTATCATAAAATGTTCTACAAGATTCTCCTATCTTCCCTCTTTGTATGATTTTGCATTCTTCAATAAAAAGAAAGGGTGACCTATGTGGGATTAATTTTTTAATATCATCAATGTTTAAAATCATCATAACTTACTTAATTTAATATTTCTAATTTTCCACTTTTTTATATCAGTCGCTGGAAAGCCTGCTATTGTTGAATTATCTTCAAAATTTTTGGTGACTCCACTTTTTGCGGCAATCGTAACATTGTTTCCAATTGATAAATGTCCAGAAACACCAACTTGACCACCAATAACTACATTTTCCCCTATTATTGTGCTACCTGCTATTCCTGTTTGTGCAGCAATAATAGCACCCTTCCCTATTCGTACATTGTGAGCTATTTGAACTAAATTATCAATAAAGCAATTATCATCAATGTGTGTTTCATCAAAAACTGCCCTATCAATTGTTGTATTAGATCCAATATTACAATTGTTTTTAATAATAACTTTTCCCGAATGTTGAATTCTTACTTTAGATTTAGGTTCAAAACCAAAACCAGTACCACCAATAATAGCTCCAGATTTAACAATACATTTAACACCAATTTCTGAATATGATAAAGATACATTTGAATGAATAATTGAATTTGCAGAAATAATAACATTAGGACCAATTGTAGAATTAGAACCAATAATTACATTATTGCCTATTATACAATTTTCTTTAATTGTTGAGAATGGATCTATTTGAACATTTTCTCCTAACTTAACATCATCATTAATTGAAGAATGAGAAGAAATAATTCCTGTAGAAATTTTTTCTTTTATAAAAAAATTTGTTAAAATTGAGAAAACTTTATAAACATCTTCAACAATAATAGGTGCAGTTGTTTCGGGCAATAAATTTGCATTTTCTTTACTTACAATGCAAGCCTTAGCATTTGTTTTAATAGCTATATTATTTGATGAATTTTTATTAAAAAAAGTTAAATCATTATTAGAAGAAAGTGTTATTGACTTTAAATTTTGAAAACAAACATCATCAGATAAATCTGATATTAAATTAATATTAAAATTTTTAAGATAATTTTTAATATCTTCAAAAGATTTATTATTTATACTTTTCAAATTCTATATCAAATTTTATTTTATTTAACTCAATTAAAATATCATCAGTTATATTAATTGAATTGGTGGCAATGATATAGCTTTTTGTATCTAATATCAAATCAATTTTATTTTCAGTCGCATAATTTTTTAATATTTCTACTATTGTTTGCAATATTTTATTTTTTAAAAAATTTAATTGTTTTTCATAATGATTATTAAATTTTTGTATTAGATCATTAAAACTATTTAAATCATTATTATAATTTTGGATTTGATTTTCAATTTCATTTTGATCTAAAATTAATCTTGAATTATCGATATTTTTAAGATCTTCTTGTAATTTAATTTCAGTTTTTTCAAATTTTTTTTTATGTTCAATTTGGTCATTTTCGATAAATTTAATTAAATTTATAAAATCTTCATTTTTATTTATTAACAAATCAATATCAACAACTTTGATATCTGTAGCATTAACTGCGTGAGAGTGAAAAAATAAAAAAATAAAAATAGGTAAATATATTCTCAATTTAAGTTACCAACAGTAAACATAAACATTCTTTTTATATCATAATCTTTATCAGATAATGGGAAACCCCATGTAAATCCAATTGGGCCAATAGGTGAATAAAAGTTGAAACCAAACCCGTAAGAAGATCTTAGAGATTCATCTGAAAAAGTTACATTATTTTTATTCTCCCACAATAACCCATAATCATTAAATAAATTTAAATAGATAGGATTTTGTTCATTAAGTGTTAATGGTCTTGAGTAATCAAATTTTGTAACAATTAAATTATTCCCCCCAATATATGCTGTTCTAGAATTTCTTGGGCCAGCCCCAAAGTTATCAAACCCTCTTAACCATCTGCCACCTAAGGAAAACTTATTATCTGATAAAATTTCATTATCATTAAGTGAGACAATATTACCTAAACGTGCTTGTACTGAATAAATACTATCGTTTATTTGAGTGAATTTTTTCCCTGTAATAGTATTTTTGATATACCCATTAGTAGAGCTTGAGGGTGACTCAATAAAGTTTCCTAAATAAATATAATTTCCTTTTGTGGGTTTAATAAATGAATTGAGGGTACTATAAGATAATTCATTTTTTATATTTATTGCAATACTCCCACCTGATGATTTAGCTATGTTATCTTCAACAGTCGATTGATCAGTGATGATATAATCTTTTAAAGTGTATCCCACACCAAAATTGTGGTTCAGATTATCAAATAGATCATAATTAAATTCGGTATCTAGATTTAATGTATGTAATTTATATGATTTAGATTTAGTAAAATCATTTTCACCATATATAGTTGAATATTTATGATCAATTTTATTATTTAATGCGAATTTTTCTTTAGTACTTAAAGTAAAAGCTCGATTATCTTCGCTAGTATTTATTAAAAATTCAAGAGATCTTCCTGTTCCATTAATATTTCTTTCTTTTAAACCACTAACAAAACTTGCACCGTCAAGTGTTCCAACGGATAAACCGACGTTAAAAGTTCCTGTTTGTGTTTCTTTAACAATAACTTCAAGATTTTTAGACTCGTTATCTGATAGCTCTTTTTCGATACTAACTGTTTCAAATAAAGAGAGTCTATTTAATTTTTTGTTTATGCTTTTTATTTTAGTTTCATTAATAGGATCGCCTTCTGAAATATCAAGTTCCCTTCTGATAACATAATCATAAGTCCTTGTATTTCCAGATATATTGATTTGATTAACATATTCAGGTTTGGTTGGAAGTATTTGGTAAAGAATATCAACTTTTTCTTTATTGATTTTTTCAAATATTTTAATTTCAAAAAACTTCTCACCTGATAATTCTAGTAGTTGTGAGATTTCAACTTCAATAAGGTCAAGTTTATCTAGGTTATAATGATTTTTGGAAAAGTTTGATTTTGAATTGGCATAATCAATTAAGGTATCATTATAATTTTGATTATTTTTTAGTTCATTCTTGATCTTTAGAGAAGAGAAGTAATATTTATCACCTTCATTAATATTGAAATTAATAGTTACTTTATTGTTTACAAAATACTCAATATCAAACTCAATCTCAATATCTTTATATCCTTCAGATTTGTAAAAGTTTTGAATTCTAATAATGTCATTTTCTATTTGAAATAATTTGAAATTGTTATTAGCAAAAATATTTGTCAATTTTTTTGTTTTTGACTTAATTTTAGATCTAATTAGAGAGTCATCAAAATTAGCATTTCCTATAATATTGATTTGTTTTATCTTAGTTATTTTTCCTTCATTAAATTCTAAAAAAAAGTTTGCAGATTTATTTGATAAAATTTCAGATCTATTTTGAATTTTAATATTATTATATCCAAATGATTGATAAATTTTTGTAAGTTCTTCAGTAAGTATAGAAATATTTCTATCTGAAAGCGTAAAGATACCTAACTCTTTTATTATTTCATCAATTTGCTCATCTTTTAATCTTTCATTATTTGTGTAATATATTTTGTTAATAGAAGGATATTCCTCAATTTTAATAAGTATTTGATTAAAATTAAATTGAACTTCCACAGATTTAAATAGTCCAGAATTATTGAGTTCCTTTAATATGTAGTTTGATTTTGTTTTATCATCTGAGTCAGGTATATCTCCAATAATACTTAAAATAACATTATCACTAGAATAATCGTTACCAGAAATAATTACTTCTCTGGCATTTAAGTGTGATGTAATTGATATAAATAAAATAATAATAAAAATAAAATTATAAGAATGATTTATAATTGATTTCATATATTTTATGCTCAAGATATTCATGATATTCAACTATATCTTTAATAGTGTTTAATTTATAATTCAAATTTAAAGATGTAATATTTACTATAATTTTATAAATATCTGTGTATTTAATTTCTTTTTTCTTAAATAAGTTAACAGCCAACTCATTAGCTATGTTAAATCTGATTAAATTTGATGGATTACTTTTATCTAAATTTTTAAAAAAAGAAAATATAGGAAATTCAGTTCTCTTAACATTGTAAAAACGCAAAGTTTCACTATTATTGAATAAATAATTGTTATTGTCTAAATTTTTTTTAAAATTTTGATTAATAAAATGAAATAATGGGATACTCATATCATTATGAAAATAAATCATATTGTATAAATAATTTTTATTTTTAATAATGGCATGTACCTTAGATTCTGGATGAATTATAATATTCAATTTATCAAATGGAATATTAAACAAATAGTGAGCTTCAATTAGTTCTAAACATTTATTTACTAATGTAGCTGAGTCTATGCTGTTTTTATATCCCATTTTCCATTTTGGATGATTTGCAGCCTCCTTAAAAGTAACTTTAGATAAAGATGAAAATTTATTGCCTAGAAAAGGTCCTCCAGATGCAGTTAATATTAATTCTTCAACTTGATTAGATTTATTATTTTGAAAAAAATTAAATAAAGAAAAATGCTCAGAGTCTAATGGATATATTTTCTCTCTTTGTTTTTTACTATAATTATTTAATAAATGACCGGCTGATACAATTGATTCTTTATTTACAAGACCTAATAAATTTGTATTTTTTAATATTAATTCAAAATAATTAAGAGATTTGTAACCAGAAATAGCTAAAATTGAAAAATCTGATTTAGTATCTTTTAGTAATGCTTTTAATTCATTATAATTTAAAATCTTAGTACTAGTAGGAATTTTTGATTTCAGTAATTTGTATTTACTAATATTATTTAAATAAACATATTTAGGTTTGTATTGGTTAATTTGTCTAATTAGTTTTGATACATTATTGTTAGCACACAATAAATTAACAACTATTTTAGGAAAATATCTATTTATTAAATCTAAAGACTTTGTACCAATTGTCCCAGTGCTTCCGTATATATTAATTTTCATAAAAAAAAGAACTGATAAACAAATAAAACAATTATTGAAAATAAAAGACTATCAAACCTATCGAAAAATCCACCATGACCTGGCAAAAAATTACTTGATTCCTTTAAATTATTTTTTCTTTTGAAAATAGATTGAATCAAATCACCAAAAAAAGATGATAAAATTAATGTGTTTAGCATTAAGATATTTATATGATTGAAATTAGGGTTATTAAAAAAGGAAAAGATAATAAAATATAATAAATTAGTAAAAAGAACTCCCCCAAAAAAACCTTCATAAGTTTTTTTGGGACTAATTTTACTGAATATAATATTTTTACCAAAAAGAGATCCAAATAAATAACAAGCAGTATCAAACATTACTACAGTATATATTAAATGTAAAAATATAATTTCATTATAAAATAGTAAAATATATAAATTAAAACATATTAAAGAAGTAAATAAATAAACTAATATAATTAATAAATTATTATGAAAATTTTTTATAATTTCTATAAAAATTATAGAATAAATTAAAATTCCAAATACATAAAGTATATTTACATTCTGTAATGATACAAATAATATCATTATTAAAATGATTGAGATTAAAGACCTTAATACAAAATTATTATAAACCATATCTTCTCGAAATTTTTTGATAACTGCTAATAATTTCTAGATACTCATTAAATGAAAAATCAGGCCATAAAGTATTTATAAAAAATATTTCAGTATATGTTAGATTAAACATTAGAAAATTACTTAATCTCTTTTCACCACCTGTTCTAATTAAAATATCTGGATCTACTATATCTCCAATATAAAATAATTTTCTTATTTCTGAGTCTTTATCTAAATTTATTTTATTATTTGAATTATTAATTTTTTTTAAAACTTCTTTTATCTCATCTTTAAAGCCATAATTAAATGCTAGATTAAGACATAAGTCTGAATTTTTTTCTGTATTCATTTCACAATGGTTTATTAAATTTAATATTTTAGAAGGAAGATTAATTCTTGAACCTATTACATTAATTCTTACTTTTTTTTCTTTTATTATTTTTTCAAAAAAAAATGAAAAATCGTCATATATCACTTCAAATATATTATTTATTGATTTTCTTTTAATATTTTCTGAAGATAAAGTGTAAAGCGTTAAATATCTTAATTTAATATCAAGAGAATAATTTATCAAATTAAGTATATTTTTTAAACCTTCTTTATATGCAGCTTTTAGAGAAACATTATTTTTTTTTGACCACCTCTTATTACCATCTAGGATAAAAGCAACATGTTCTAGCTTATTACTTTTTGACAAGTTAAACTTTCAATATATCTTCTTTTTTTTGCTCTAATATTTTTTCTATATTAGCAATGTATTGATCTGTATAATTTTGTGCTTCTGTTAAAAATTTTTTTAATTCATCTTCTGATATTACTGATTCTTTTTTTTCATTTTTTTTTATTTCAATAAAATCTCTTCTTACATTTCTAATTGATATTTTTGAGTTTTCGGCATACTGAGATGCTACCTTTGACAATTCATTTCTTCTTTCTTCACTTAATTTAGGTACTGGCAATCTAATTAAAGAACCATCTGTTTGAGGATTAATACCAAGGTTAGATTCTAATATTGAATTTTCTATGTTTTTTAAAAGACTTGTATCCCATACCTGTATCGTAAGCATGCTTGGTTCTGGACTTGATATGTTACCTAATTGATTTAACGGAGTTTTAGATCCATAAGCGTCAACAAAAATATTTTCTAACATTGTTGGATTTGCTCTTGATGTTCTTATTGTATGAAACTCTTTTTCAAGATGTTGAATAGAGTTGTCCATTTTAATTTTTAGCTCATCTAAATTCATATTTAATTTATCTTACTATAATTTCCTTGTTCTTTCAAAGATCTAATAAGAGAATCTTCTTCAAAAATATTTGTTATATATATGGGGATATTAGACTCTTTTGCCAGACTTATTGCTGTTAAATCCATAACTCTTAAATTTTTTGTTATAACTTCTGAATAAGTGATATTTTTTATTAGTTTTGCATCTTGGTAGATATTTGGATCTTTATTATAAATCCCATTTACTTTTGTCGCTTTTATTATTTTTGAGCAACTCATTTCAGACGCTCTTAAAGAAGCGGCAGTATCCGTTGAGAAAAATGGATTTCCAGTTCCTGCAGCAAATATAACTATTCTATTTTTTTCCAAATGCCTAACAGCCTTTCTTTTTATATACGGCTCAGCAATTTGTGACATTGAAATTGCAGATTGTACTCTAGTGGGTAAATCAATCTGTTCTAAACAGCTTTGAAGAGATAAGGCATTCATTACAGTTGCTAACATGCCCATATAATCAGAAGTAGAACGATCAATACCTTGTGAGGCCCCTTTAACTCCCCTAAAAATATTACCACCTCCAATTATCAAACAGATTTCATAGTCTAAGCTAGCGATCTTCTTTATTTCTTTAGAAATAAAATTTATAGTAGATACGTCTATTCCATATCCAGAGTCTCCCATTAATGCCTCTCCAGATAATTTAATCAGTATCCTTTCCTTCATATCACAAAGACATTAATGCATAATTTTTAAGATCAAATTTATGAGATGATTTGAATTCACTGATTGCTAATTGGATAGTTTTATCAGGATCTATAACAAAATTTTGATTTAATAAAGTAACTTCACTATAAAATTTTTTCATCTTTCCTTCTAATATTTTTTCAATTACATTTGATGGTTTACCAGAATCTTTAATCATTTCTTGTTGTATTTTTTTCTCATTTGCAATTAAATCAGGTGATAAATCATTTACATCCATAGCTTCTGGTTTTGAAGCTGCAATGTGCATACATAAATTTTTTGAAAAACTAGAAATATTTTCATTTATAGTTTCACTTGAGAAAAATATAGTGGATACAATCTTTCCTATATTTGTCCTGTATGGATTATGTATATAATGGTTAGTTCTTAATGAATTGTTATCATAAACTTTTAGATCACTTATTAATAAATTTTCACCAATTTTTGCAATCATTTCAGTTAAAAGATCAGAAACACTTTTATTATTTTCTTTAATTTCCATTAAGGTCTTTAAACTAAGATTAGGATCATTTTTTTTAAGTGCAATTTCACCAATTAGATCTAAAAAATCCAAAAATGTATCACTTTTTGCTGAAAAATCAGTTTCTGAGTTAATTTTTAATATTACGGTAATATTTTCATTACTAAAAAAACCCACTGCACCCTCTTTTGCTTCTCTAGATGATTTTTTATTAGCTTTAGCTAAACCTTTCGTTCGAAGAGAGTCGATAGATAGATTAATATCATTATTATTTTCATTTAAAGCATTTTTACAATCTAGAAATCCAGCTCCAGTTTTTTCTCGTAATTCTTTTATTAAACTTAAATCTGACATTTGTACTCCTATATTAAAAGTAATTTAAAGTTATTTTGTAATTTATTTATCAGCATCCTTTTCATCTTTTGAAAATTGCTTTGCATCAATAATAGTATCTAGAAAATATTTTTTATATAAATTAATAGATCTAATTGCATCATCATTTCCTGGAATAACATAATCAACCAACTCAGGATCAGAATTTGTATCTACTATACCAATAATTGGTATATTAAGTTTTTTTGCTTCTAACACGGCTAATTTATCTTTTAATACATCGAAGATAACAATTAAATCTGGCATACCATTTAATTCCTTAATACCTCCAAGATTTAATTGAAGCTTATCTTTTTCTCTTGATCTTTCAAGTAATTCTTTCTTTGAAACACTATTAGTAAAGGCTGGATCATTAATTGTATTTTCAAGATCATTTAACCTATTAATTGAATTAGATATAGTATTCCAGTTAGTTAATGTACCTCCAAGCCATCTTTTGTTTACAAAAAAATTATTACTTGTTTCAGCTAATTCTTTAACTGATTCCGCACATTGTTTTTTTGTTCCTACAAATAAAATCTTACCAGACTTGGATACTGTTTCATGTATTTTTACGAGAGAGGTATTAATAGCTTCTAAAGTAATTCTTAAATCAAAAATGTGAATGTTATTCCTGACTCCAAAAATATAATTTTCCATTTTTGGATTCCATCTTCTTACATTGTGGCCGAAATGCACTCCTGCCTCAAGTAGGTCTTCTATTTTAACTTCAGGTAAATTCATAATTATCTCCGGTTTAACCTCCACAGAAATAAAAACACCGGTTTTTTCTGTGTGCTAGTTTTTTAGTTTTTTGGAGCTATTAATGATAAAATTAATAAAGATCAAGAAATATCTAAGTTGTAATCGAGTTTTTTAGAGTTTTTTAATAAATTTAATTGCTTGTAAGATTTCAATGAATATTTATTATTTAAATTGAAATTAATCAGCTTATTATCGATATTTATGAATATTGATAGCTTACATTTAGATGGTTTTTTTTCTTCAAATAGAGCTTCCTTATAATTAATTAAATTTTCAGGTTTAATAAATATATTAATATTTTTTTCTGTGTTGTTAAATTCAAAATCAAATTTCTTAATTGATCTAATCACATATCTTGGTTCATTATTATTAATAATAATATCGATATCAAAAATTAATAAGTTTCCTTCTTTTAAAAGATACCTAAACTTACTAAGATTCTCACTAAATATTGACAACTCATACTGTGATCCTATCTCAGAAACTGTAATAAAAGCATATTTTTTTCCATCTTTATTTGATCTTTCTTTTATATCAAGGACTGAACCACACAATCTCATTTTTTTAATATTTTCATCAATGGAAATTTCATTAAAAAAATTAATGTTCTGTATATCAAAAAACTTCCGAGGATAATGATTTAACGGATGATCACTAAAGTAAAAACCAACCACTTCTAATTCATTTTTTAATGTTTCACCTGAATTCCAATCAGGAATATTTTGATCAAATAGATTCTTATCATTTATTGAAATTTCTTGATCTTCAAATAACAAATTTTGACTTGAAGTAACTTTATTTGAACCAAATAAATTAACAAATTGAGGAACATTATTAAAAAGTTTTGATCTTCTTTTATTAAGTGAATCAAAAGAACCAGATTGAATCAATTTTTCAAGCTGTCTTTTATTAACCACCTCTCCCTCAACTCTTTTTAAAAAATCAATCACTGATTTAAATTTACCTTTATTTTTTCTTGTTGTAACAACAGACTTTATTGATTTTAAACCAACTCCCTTGATTGCGCTAAGTCCAAATCTAATTGATTTTTTATTATCATTATTTTCAATTGAAAATTTTTCATTAGAAAAATTAATATCTGGTTTTAGAAATGGTATATCTAATTTCTCCAATTCTTGCTTGAGAGATATAATTTTATCAGTTCTATCTATCGAAAAATTTAGAGTTGCAGTCATAAATTCATGTGGGAAATTTGCTTTTAAGAAAGCAGTTTGATAAGAAATTAATGCGTAACCTGCTGCATGACTTTTATTAAAACCATATCCAGCAAATTTATCAACAAGATCAAATATTTTCGAGGCTTCATTTTTAGTGATATTATTTTTTAAAGCACCTTCGATAAACCTATTTTTTTGATCATCCATTTCTTTTTGTATTTTTTTACCCATAGCTCTTCTTAATAGATCCGCCTCACCTAATGAGTAATTGGATAAAACTTGTGCTATTTCCATTACCTGTTCTTGATAAACAATAATTCCATATGTTTCTTTTAAAACATCTTTAAGCATAGGGTGAATATAATCAATCTCTTCTCTTCCATGTTTTCTATTACAGAATGAAGGTATATTATCCATAGGTCCTGGACGAAATAAGGCCACAACAGCGATAATTTCTTCAAATTTATCTGGTTGTAGTTGTTTTAAAACACTACTCATTCCATTACTTTCCAATTGAAAAATACCTACAGCATTGCCTCTACTAAGTTGTTGGAATGTTTTTAAATCGTCTAAGGGAATATTTTTTAATGAAAAATTAGGTATATTTTTTTTTATTAATTCAACAGACTCATTAATAATTGATAAGGTAGTTAGACCCAAAAAATCAAATTTTACTAAACCAGCTTTTTCAACATACTTCATTGAAAACTGAGTTGCATTGGTTTCTGTGTTAGGATCTTTGTATAAAGGGACTAAATTAGACAAACTTGTATCACCAATTACGACTCCTGCTGCATGTGTAGATGCGTGACGATGAACACCCTCAAGTTTTAAACTTATATCAACAACATTTGATAGTGTTTCATCAGTATTAATTATATCCCTTAAAGATTTTTCAGATTTTATTGACTCTGCCAGAGTGAGTGGGTTTGAGGGATTAAAGGGTATTAATTTAGCAAATGTATCAATTTCACCATAAGGAACCTCTAAAACTCTCCCAATATCTCTTACAGCGGCTCGGGATGCAAGAGTACCAAATGTAATTATATGAGCAACAGAATCTCTGCCATATTTTTTATTTACATATTCAATCACCTCATCTCTTCTAATTTGACAGAAATCAATATCAAAATCTGGCATTGAAACTCTCTCAGGATTCAAAAATCTCTCAAAAAGTAAGCTATATTTTATAGGGTCCAAATCAGTAATTCCTAAAGACCAGGCAACAACACTTCCTGCTCCTGAGCCTCTTCCAGGGCCGACGGGTATGTCATTATCTTTAGCCCAATTAACAAAATCAGAAACAATTAAAAAATAACCGGCAAATCCCATTTTATTAATTATTTGAATTTCATATTCTAACCTATTTTCATAAAGTTTTTTTTCATTAATATTATTTTCATTAATTTTTGTTTTTAAACCTTTCTTTGATATTTTGACTAACATTTCACTTTCTGACAGATTAAGGTCATTTTTAAACTTAGGCAATTTAGGTAAAACTTCTTTTGGAAAATAACTGCATGATAGTGCAACATTAATATTATTTTCAATAATTTCAGGAAGATCAGAAAATAATTCAAACATTTTTTTATCATTTTTAAAAGCTATCTGATTATTAGAGGTTTTTCTGTTTCCACTATTAATAGTAGTTTTTTGAGCAACACATAACAAAGCATCATGAGCACTAAATTCGTCCTCTTCGCCAAACTTAATATTATTTGAACCAATTAAAGGTATTTTATGTTCATTTGATATATTTATAAAATAATTTTCAAAAGAATTAATTTCTAGATCATTTATTCTTTGAAGTTCGAATAGTAGATTTTTTTGAAATAATGTTTTTAATGAATTTATTAAATCATCTAAATTTTTGTTTTCATTATGTAAAATCATAAGAGGATTAAACTCACCTCCTATAAAACAGAAAAGGCCATCTGTATGATTTTCTAGATCTTTTATTGTTATTCCTACATCTGAATTATTGTTTAAATATGATAAGGAACTTAGATAAATTAAATTTTTATAACCAGTTTCATCTTTTACCAAAAAAGATAATTGAGAAATTTTATCTTTAGTTTTGACATCTAATAAATTTATAGAGGTGCCAATTATAGGTTGTATATTATTTTTTATACACTCTTGAGCAAACTCAAAAACTCCAAACATATTGTTATTATCAGTAATGGCAATAGCAGGTGAATTATTTTTTTTTGCTAAATTAACTAATTTTTTTATTTTTAATGTACTCTCAGATAGAGAATATGAAGACAAACATCTTAAGTGAATAAAAGGCTTATTCACATTAATATCAATTTTTTATTTTTTAGTTCATATTTACAATCAGCCATATTAGCATACTTATGATTATGAGTAACGTAAAGGAGAGACATATTATTATTTTTAATAAATTTCAAAAAAAAATTCATTAGAACATCAGAAGTTTCTTCATCTAAATTTCCAGTCATTTCATCAGCAAGAATTATGTTTGGTTTATTGATTAATGCTCTTGCTGAAGCTACACGCTGTTGTTCTCCACCAGATAATTTATTTGGTTTCATATTTTTTTTATCAAGAATTGAAAAAGTATCTAATAATTCATTTGCATCTTTAGTTATGGCTGATACTTTATTATTTTGTATTAATCCTGGCAAAATAACATTTTCCAAAACAGTCAGTTCTGGGATTAGATGAAAGAATTGGTGTATAAAACCAATTTTTTTATTTCTTATGTTACTTAATTGGTTATTTTTCATATTATTAACGTTCATACCATCAATTGAGTATTGACCATCAAAATCAGAGTCTAAGAGACCTAGAATATTTAATAAAGTAGATTTACCACAACCTGATGGACCTACAATAGACATAACACTATTATTAATAATATTAAATTTAAGTTCATCGAATATTAATAATTCCTGTCCATTAGATAATTTAAATTTTTTTTTAAGATTGCTTATTTCAATAAAATTAATCATTTTTTAATGTATTAATTGGGTCAATATTTGATGCTCTTATCGCAGGAAATATTGTTGATAATATAGTTATAATTATAGATATAGAAAATACAAATAAGACTTCTTCATATTTAATATCTGAAGGAAGTGTTGATAAAAAATAAACTTCTTCTGAAAAGAGTTCTGTATGTAAAAGATTTTCTAAAACTATTTGAATGTACTGCAAATTTTCAGTTATTATAACTCCTAATAATGTTCCAAATAATGTTCCAATTAATCCAATAACTAAACCGATAAAAAAGAACACTCTCAAAATACTCGAATTTTTGAATCCCAATGTCTTTAAAATTCCAATATCTTTATTTTTTTCTTTTACAAAAATTATTAGTCCAGAAATTATATTCATAGAAGCAACTATAATTATGAGTGTAAGTATAAAAAACATAACATTTTTTTCTACTTTTAAAGCATTCATAAGGGAAATATTTCTTTCAGTCCAAGATACTGAATATAAACTCAAATTTTTGGCCTCAATAATTGAGTCAATTTTTTTCTTAAAGTTATTAATCAATAAGGGGTCATTAATATAATATTCAATTCTATTAAAATATCGATTATCTAATAATAATAATTTTTGAGCTAATTCTAAAGATATAAATACTAAGCTTGCATCATATTCATACATTTGAAAATCAAATATTCCATCCACTGTTAAAGTTTTGAATCTTGGAATATTTCCTAATATGGACTTATCAGTTTTTGGAATAGCTAACTTTATGCTGTCTCCTATTTTTAAATTTAATTCTTTTGCCAGTGCATCTCCAATTATAATTTTATCAAAATTTACTGAAGAGATTTTTTTTGAAATTAATTTTTCATTTAAATAATGGTTAATATTTATTTCTTCATATCCTCTAATTATAACTCCTTTAGAAATATCATCATTTATAACTAAGCCCTGCGTTTCAACAGAAGGGAATATTTTATCAAAATCATTAGAAGTTAGATTTTTTTTTAACAAATTAACTTCATCTGTATGTATTTTTTTATCAAATGAATAAATATTAAGATGAGAATTAACTCCAATTAACCTTTCTGTTAAATTTGATCTAAATCCATTCATTACTGACATAACAATTATAATTGCAGCAACACCCACAGCAATTCCTATAATAGAAAACCATGAAAATATTGATACGTATCCTTCAGTTTTTTTTGAAAATAAGAAACGTTTTGTTATTAAAATCTCTGATTTGGATAGCATTAAGATCTAAGTTTTTGTAAGGCAACTTTCTTAGCATCCTCAATATTAACTTTTGCAGTTTTATTTAATATTCTATCTTTAATTTCTATTACACCAGCACTTAAATCTCTTTTCCCAATTATTATTTGAACTGGTGTTCCTATAAGATCATTATCAGATAACTTCTTTCCAATACTGCAATTTCTGTCATCATATAGAGTATCAAAATTTGCATTCATAAAATATGAATAATATTCTAATGCTTTTGTGTTACAATTTTGATCATCTGGCATTAAATTTAAAATACTTAACTTAAATGGAGCTACAGACTTTGGCCATTTAATGCCTTTATCATCATGATTAGCCTCAATTAAAGCTCCTACAAGTCTTGAAACACCTATTCCATATGAGCCCATGTGAACAGCTACCCTTTTACCGTTTTGGTCTTGCACGTAAGCATTTAATTTCTCAGAATATTTTGTTCCAAAATAAAATATATGACCAACTTCAATACCTTTTGATATTTTTAAATCTTCCTTGGGAATTGGGCAATCTTTTTCATTGTGTTGATCATCTACAGCAGCATAATAAGATTGTAATTTATCTGGATCAAGACTTTCAGTATTTAAACTTTCTAATTCTTTATCATAATACAACGTGCTTTCGCCAGTATTTGCTAAGACTTGAAATTCATGACTTAAGTTACCACCTATAGGACCAGTTTCAGCCCTTAAAGATATTGGTGTTAATCCCATTCTTAAAAAAGTTTTTATATAAGCCTTGAACATATTATTATAAGAGATTTTTGCCGCATCTTCATTTAAGTCAAAAGAATAATTATCTTTCATCAAAAACTCTCTACCTCGCATTACTCCAAATCGTGGCCTAACTTCGTCCCTAAATTTCCATTGAATGTGGTATAAATTTTTTGGTAATTCTTTATATGAGGTAATATAAGTTTGGAAGATATCGGTAATTAACTCCTCATTTGTTGGACCATATAACATTTCCCTTCCACTTCTATCAGCTATTCTCAACATTTCCTTTCCATAATCATCATACCTACCTGATTTGATCCACAAATCTGCCGATTGAATAGTAGGCATCAACATCTCATTTGCCCCTGCATTATTTTGCTCTTCCCTTACAATACTCTCAATATTTTTTAAAACTTTTAGACCTAATGGTAGCCAAGAATAAATACCAGCACTCGATTGTTTTATCATACCTGCCTTTATCATTAATTTATGAGATATTATTTCTGCATCACTTGGAGCGTCTTTAACAGTTGGAATAAAGAATTCTGAGTATTTCATATTTTAAATAAAAATGCTAAATCTAAACCAAAGTATATTAAAGTAATTAAAATAATAAAAGACAAAACTGTAGTAATTATTACTTTTATTAATAAGTAACTTTTTACAGGAGCACTATTGGCATTACCTGGTTGCCACTCTGTTGGAGTTTCATTTTTAATTGGTAAAAAAATAAAAAACAAAACCCACCAAATAACAACAAAAAACAAGAAATAAGAAAATAATTGCATTAATCTCTTATTATATGAATTTGAATTTCAGGTTTTTTATATAAAATATTTTTTAAAACAAATTTTAAACTTTTTCTTATTAAATCAGTTACGTTCTGGTCTGATGATTTTTGATCATTATTAAGTTTTGTAAAATTTTTTACAAATTCTTTTTTAAATTCCTCTTTAATAAAATTTAACTCTAGATCAGGCAGTCCAATTAAGCTTAATTGAATATTTTTGCCAATTGAATTATCATCATTTAACAATATTGATATCATTGCCAGTCCCTCGAATGAGTACTTTCTTCTATTTTTGATGAACTCAGATTCAGAATCATATAAATATTTACCTTCTACAATTAATTTGCCTGTTTCAATATTGTCAACTATGGAGCAATCTCCAGGGGCCATTTTTAAACATTTACCATTTTGCAATATTTTTGTGAGAGGAACTTGCGATGCTTCTGATATTTTTTTATGGGCTGCTAAATGCATAGGTTCCCCATGGACAGGTATAGAAATATAAGGTTTAGTCCAGTTATACATTTGCTTTATTTCTTCAGCATGTCCATGGCCTGAAACATGGACTAAATCATCATCAGCAGTAATTATTTCTATTCTTTGCCTAATTAATAAATTTTTTAGAGCATTAATAGATTTTTCGTTTCCAGGAATATCTCTTGAGCTAAAGATAACCACATCATCTTTTTCTAAGTGAATATTACGATGTGAGTTGTATGCTATTCTATATAATGCAGATCTTTTTTCCCCTTGGCTGCCAGTACAAATGATAACAAGATTTTCTTTTGGAATTAAAGACGCTTCTTCTTCAGAAATAAAAATATTATTATCATCAATTAGTCCAGTTTTAATTGCTGCCTCAATATTTTTTTTCATACTCCTACCTATTAAAGCAATTTTTCTATTATTTTTTTTAGCTGCGTTAACAATATTGATAATCCTAGCTATGTTTGATGAAAAGCAAGTCACAACTATTCTATTAATATACCTTGCAAAAATTTGTTGTAACTCTTCTCTAACTTCATTTTCGGAACCAGAATATCCAGGCACATCAGCATTTGTAGAATCACCTATCAAAGCTAAAACTCCTTCATTACCTAAATCAATAAAACTATTTTTAGATAAAGAATTTCCTAATGTTGGTTGATCATCTAATTTCCAATCCGCTGTATGCAACAAATTGCCATAACTCGTTTCAATAACTATTGCTTGTGGTTGTGGAATAGAATGCGTTGTATCTATAAATCTTAAGTTAAAATTATCTAATGATAAGTTTTGAGAGGAGTCAAATTCAATTAGGTCTATAGTATCTAGCTTCCCAAACTCTTTTAATCTATTTTCAATTAAAAGTTTTGCAAAACTTGAAGCATATACAGGGCATTTAATATAATCTGCTAAATAAGCAACTGCTCCAGCATGGTCTTCATGACCATGGCTAATAATAATTGCAACTAGATTATCTTTTATTTCTTCAATAAATTTAATTTTGGGAACTAATAAATCAACACCTGGAAACTGTTCATCTGCAAAAGACAAGCCTAAATCAATCATTATCCATTTTCCATCACAACAATATAGATAGCAATTTGCACCAATTTCTCCTATTCCTCCCAAAGAGAGAAAAAAAAGACCCTTTTCATATAATTTTAAATTAGTATTTGTTTTTAGCATAATAAAGTGATCCAATAACTTGAAGACCTTCTAGGGTTAAATTTAAATTAACAATAGGTTTTGGCTTAATATCATTTTTAAATATTTTTGCCAGCCCTCCGGTAAGAATGATTTTAGGTTTGAATTTTTTTTCATTAATAATTTTTTTAATTATGCCATTAATTACTGAAATATAACCCCAATAAAAACCAGATTGAATTGAATCTTTAGTAGTTTTAGCAACAACCTTATGAGTTTTGGTAATTTGAGCATTTTTTAAAAGAGAAGTTTTTTTTATTAAACTCTTTTTAGATAATTCAATACCAGGAAATATCAATCCACCTAAAAATCTACCATTTTTGAGAACCTCAAAAGTAGTTGCAGTTCCAAAATCTATGACGATACTATTTTGAATTTTACTATTAATTACCGCAACTGAATTTGCTATTCTATCTGCACCAATTTCATTTAGATTATAATCAATCTTTAAATATGACAGCACATCTTTAGGTTTAAGAACACAGAATGTTATTTTATATGTCTTTAATATTTTGATTATATGAGTATTAATGCTTGGTACTACTGATGAAATTACTGCAAATTTTTTTGAATTTTTTAAAAAATTTTTATCTAAAAAATTTTTAATAATTTTATTAACATTTTTAATAAATATATTAGTTTCTTTATTTGTATCAATTCTGCTTATTTTTTTTATTTTATTATTATTACTTACTGCAAAAACTATATTAGTATTACCAATATCAATTAAAATCATTAATAATCCTACCTGAAAAAATACTCTCTTCTATCCCAGCAAACTCTACCAAAAGAGAGCCATCTAAATTTAAATTTTTTAATAAACCTTCTTTAATATCTCCATTAGGTAAAAGAATATTAATTTTAGATCCAAAATGACTCATTTTATTTTTAAAAAAATTTAATATTTGATCATAATTTTTATTACTTATCATTTTAAATTCATTGCAATATGACTCAATAAAATTAATCAATAGATTCTCATAGTTTAGATTATCTTTATAATTTTTTAAACTGCAAGTTTGATAATCTATAATTTTAGGAGCTGTTAGAATATTTATACCAGCTCCTATAATAATGTATTGAGTATTATTATGATCAACTATCTCAGTCATTATACCAGCTATTTTTTTATTATTAATAATGATATCATTAGGCCATTTTATATTTATATTTTCATCAATATGATTATTTAAAAATTTAATAATAGAGTTTGCTGTTAATGCACTAAAAAGAAAATGATTTTCAATTAATAAATCATACTTAATTAAAAAAGATATATAGATATTTCCTTTAGGGCTTATCCATTCATTCCCTCGCCTTCCTATACCTGATGTTTGTTCATCAGCAATCATACAAACATTTTGACTACCAATAAAATTTTTAATTGATATCATTGTAGATTCAACAGACTCCTCATGAATGAAATTAAAGTTATTAGGAGATAATATGTTTTTTATTTTATTAATTAATTCCACTAAATTAGCGATATACCTGAAACAATATCAACAAGCAAAGATGGATAAAAAATAAAAAAAGTTATGATAAATAGTAAAATTAATAAAATTACTTTAGCCTGATTATTTATAGTGAAATCAAAGCTTTCTCCCTCAATGACTTCATCAAAATACATACCTTTAATAATTCTTAAATAATAAAAAGCTGAGATAACACTAGCTAACACTCCTAATACAGCCAAAATATATTGTTGACTTTCTATTGCTGCAATAAAAACATAAAATTTTCCAAAAAACCCAATAAAAGGAGGTATACCTGCCATTGATAACATTATAATTGCTAATGAAACACTAACAACAGGATTTGTTTTACTTAAGCCACTTAATTCATCTATTTTCTCTACATATTTATCTGATTTTTTTAATGATAATAAGATAGCAAAAACTGATATATTCATAATAATGTAAATAAACATATATATTGAAGCGCTTCTAACTCCTTGATCACTTGCAGCAACTAAAGCAATTAAAACATATCCAACATGACCTATCGAGCTGTAAGCAAGAAGACGTTTTATACTTTTTTGAGCTATTGCTGCTACTGCTCCTAAAAACATCGAAGCAAGAGATAAAAAGAAAATTACCTGTGTCCATTCAAAATAAAAATTATTAAAAGGCTCCAAACAAAATCTAAAAATTAATGCAATTGCTGCTAATTTTGGAACAATGGCAAAGAAAGCCGTTATAGAAGTTGGGGCTCCCTCATATACATCCGGTGTCCACATATGAAAAGGTACAGCAGATACTTTAAAGGCAAGTCCAACAAGAATAAAAACTAAACCGAATACTAAACCAATAGGTAGTTTATCTAAATGAGATAAAGAAGTATAAATTCCATCAAAATTAGTTTGTCCAGTAAAACCATAAACCAAAGAAAATCCATAAAGTAATATTCCTGAAGATAATGCCCCAAGAATAAAATATTTAACGCCTGACTCAGCAGATTCTAGAGAGTTTCTTTTTATTGATGCAACTACATAAAGGGATAAACTCTGAAGCTCTATGGCTAAATACATCATCATTAAGTTCTTTGAACTGATCATTAACATCATGCCCAAAGTAGAAAAAAGAAGTAAAGTTGGTATTTCAAATCTATTAATTTTAGTATCTATAAAATAATTTTTAGAAATAATTAAAGAAGCCGCTGCTCCTAATAAAGTTAGTATTTTAAAAAACTTTGTAAAAGTAGTGTTTGAAAAGAAATTTTCAAATAAAGCAAAATTTGTAGTGAAGTCAAAGTAAACTAAGAAACTTAAAAAAAATAATGATAATGTAGCAAAATTTGTGGCTTTATCAAAAGAATTATTTTTAGAAAATAATCCATACATCAAACAAGCAATAGCAAGTATTGCAAGACTAACCTCAGGAACAAAAAAAATATTAATTAGATTATTTTCCATTAGCAATCTCATAGTTCGATATAATTAATTCTATAGGTAATCTCATCGGGTCAATAAAAATGTTTGGAAAAATACCTATAACAATTACTGCTATTGCTAATGGTATCAATATAGATTTTTCTCTGAGATTTAAATCTGAAATTTCCTTCAATTTTTCATTCTCAATCACGCCAAATATAATTCTTTTGTATAAATAAAGCATATAAACTGCTGATAAAACAATTCCTGATGCAGCTCCAATTACTACAATACTCGAATATTTAAAAGCGCCAACTATAACTAAAAATTCTCCAACAAAACCACTTGTACCAGGCAAGCCAACAGATCCAAGCATAAATATCATGAATACTGTTGCATAAATTGGCATTCTATTAACTAAACCACCATAAAAATTAATATCTCTTGTATGCATTCTATCATAGATCACACCTACACAAAGAAATAGAGCTCCAGATACTACTCCATGACTAATCATTTGAACCATTGCCCCCTCAAGACCTTGAGAGTTTACGACAAAAATTCCAATTGTTACTAAACCCATATGAGCCACAGAAGAATAAGCGATTAGTTTTTTAATATCAGTTTGAGCTAGCGCAACTAATGAAGTATATATGATAGCAATTATACTCAGTGTCATTACCATTGGAGCAAAATATTCTGATGCTTCGGGAAGCATACCAAGTGAAAATCTTATAAATCCATAACCTCCCATTTTTAAAAGTACACCAGCTAAAATTACTGATCCAGCAGTTGGTGCCTCCACGTGTGCATCTGGCAACCAAGTGTGAAAAGGCCACATAGGTATTTTTACTGCAAAAGATGCAAAGAAAGCCAACCAAAGGTATAACTGAACATTTGTAGTAAAATAATTTCCCTGTAGTTCTTCTATACTCATAGAGTTCGTTAGCTGATAAATTACAACAATAGCTATCAGCATAAGTACAGAGCCCAATAAGGTGTATAAAAAGAATTTAAAGGATGCGTAAATTCTTCTATCACCGCCCCAAATACCAATTATTAAATACATTGGTATCAAAACTGCTTCAAAAAAAATATAAAAAAGTAGAATATCTATAGATGCAAACATCCCTATCATTACCGTCTCTAAAAATAGAAAAGCTAACATGTATTCCTTAACTCTTTTTTTGATGCTTTCCCAACTTGCTAGAATGCAAAGAGGAGTTAAAAATGTGCTTAAGATAACCATAAAAAGGGATATTCCATCAATTCCTATATGATAATAAAAATTAAAATCACTGAACCATCTAAATTTTTCTTCAAATTGATAGCCTGGTTTAGTGTTATCAAATTGAAGCCAAATCAATAAACTTATAAGAAAAACACCAACTGAAGTCCACAAGGCTACATATTTAATATTATTAAGAGAGTTTTCATCTTCTTTAATTAAAAGAATTACAAAGGCACCTAAAAGAGGGAGAAATATTGTTAACGATAGTAGAGGGATATCAGTCATTTAATAATAAATAAACCAAGTTAAAATTATTACTAAACCACCTAACATGGCAAATGCATAATGATATAAATATCCAGATTGAAAACGACTTAAGTAACCTGAAGTTAGACCAACTATTTTAGAAATTCCATTAGGCCCATATTTATCAATAATTTTTTCATCTCCTCTTTTCCAAAATAAGTTTGCGAGCAAAAAATAAGGTTTAATAAAAATTGAATTATAAAGTTCATCAACATACCATTTATTAAGAGAAATAGAATAAAGAGGGTCTAAATTATGAGCTAAATTTTTTGGTAAGTTATTTTTATAAAAATAAATTAGTGCGGCCAGCATTACACCGATAGCTACTGAGCTTTTTACAATGAGTGTTTGGATAAAAGGTAAATAGTAATGTTTACCTTCATGAAGAATAAGTGAATCTCCCCAAAAAACGTATTGTATTTTACCAATATAATAATCAGCAAAAAACATTCCCATAAAAATAGAACCAAAAGCTAATAATGCTAATGGCAATGTCATTACAAGTGGAGATTCATGCGCGTGATCAAAAGTTTTCTTGTCAGACCTTGTATCTCCATGAAAGGTCATAAAGAGTAATCTCCATGAATAAAAAGCTGTTAATAGAGCTGTCAAAATTCCTATTGTATATGCAAAAGTAGCCATTGAAGAATCAGAATAGTATGCATTTTCTAAAATACTTTCCTTTGAATAATAACCGGAAAAATATGGGAAACCTATTATTGCCAAAGAACCAATCCACATCATAGTGCCTGTAAAAGGAATTTTTTTAAATAACCCGCCCATTTTACGCATATCTTGTTCGTGATGCATTGCATGTATTACAGAGCCAGCAGATAAAAATAATAAAGCTTTAAAAAAACCATGCGTCATTAAATGAAAAATAGAAGCATTGTAAGCTCCTAATCCTGCAGCAAAAAACATATAACCAAGTTGGCTGCATGTTGAATAAGCAATCACTCTTTTTATATCATTTTGTGTAAGAGCAATAGTTGCTGCAAAAATGGCAGTTGCGGCCCCAATAAAAGTAATAAATAAATTTGTAACTGTTGCGTATTCAAATAAAGGACTCATTCTTGCTACTAAGAAAACTCCAGCAGTCACCATCGTAGCCGCATGGATGAGAGCAGATACTGGTGTTGGCCCCTCCATAGCATCTGGAAGCCAGGTATGTAAACCTAATTGAGCTGACTTTCCCATAGCGCCAATAAATAATAAAAAACATAAAAGATCTATTGTGCTTAAACTTAAACCTAAAAATGGAATACTATGATCTTTAAAATTTTCAGCATTATTAAATATTACATCAAATTCTATTGAGCCAAAAATAAAAAAAACTCCTGCAATCCCAAGGGCATAACCAAAATCACCAACTCTATTTACAAGAAAAGCTTTTATAGCAGCATTATTAGCTGAGGGTTTATGATACCAAAATCCTATCAAGAGATATGAGGCTAACCCAACCCCCTCCCATCCAAAAAACATTTGTAATAAATTGTTGCTGGAAACAAGCATCAGCATAAAGAAAGTAAATAAACTTAAGTAACCCATAAATCTTACTTTTGAAGGATCTTCATTCATATAACCAACTGAGTAAAGATGAACACAAGCAGATACACTACAGACAACTATAAACATCGTTGTGGTTAGGGCATCTAACCTTATTGACCAGTCAACTACAAAGTTTCCTGAAGTAAACCAATTAATAATATGAATAACTTCAGTATCTTTTTCACCTAAAAAAGAAAAAAATAAAATCCAAGATAATATGGCTGATATAAATAAAAAAGAAGTTGTTAATATTTGAGAAATTTTGAAATTAAAATTTTTTCCAAAAAAGAAACAAAACAAAAAACTAAGAAGAGGAAGAAAAATAACAAAATGAGCCATAAAGATTAATTTATCCTTTTAATTTATTAATTTTACTAACCTCAATAGATCCTAAATTTCTATAAAAAACTACTAAAATGGCTAAACCAATTGCTGCTTCTGCTGCTGCTACGGTTAATGTTAACATTGCAAATATTTGTCCTGAAATGTCATTTAGAAATACAGAAAAAGATATTAAATTAATATTTACTGACAAAAGTATTAACTCAATTGACATTAAAATAATAATAACATTTTTTTTGTTAAGAAAAATACCGAGCACACCAATTGTAAAAATGATTGCAGCAAGAAACAAATAATGCTCAAGATAAATCATTAAATTCCCTCTCCTAATTTTACCTTTTTCTTCTCTATAGAGTCATTGGCGTTTGTATAATTTTGTTGAGATATATTTTGCCTCTTAACTTGACCTCTATCTCTCAATGTTAAAGTTATTGAGCCAACCATGGCTACTAAAAGGATTAAACCGCTAATCTGAAACAAATAAAAATAGTCAGTATATAAAACTTGACCAATTAATTTAGTATTTTCCACATCATTCATTACGGGCGACTCGACGAATTTAGAAAGTGAATTTTCAGAAAAAGATCTAGTAAGAAATAAAATACCCAATTCAATAATAAGCACTATTCCTAATAAAGCACCGAAAGGTAAATACTGGAGAAAGCCCTCTCTTAATTTTACAAAATTTATATCCAACATCATTACAACAAATAAAAAAAGTACTGCAACTGCCCCAACATAGACCACTACTAAAATCATTGCTAAAAATTCTGCTCCTAACAAAACAAATAAACCAGATGCATTAACAAAACTTAAAATTAAAAATAAAACTGAATGAACGGGATTTCTTGCACTAATAACCATTAATGCCGATAGAACTGCCACAAGAGAAAAAACATAAAATGTTATCGAGTAAAGGTACATTAACGATATTTTCTATCTAAGTAAATATTCTGAGCAATTTCTTGCTCCCAGCGTTCCCCGTTTTCCAATAGTTTTTCTTTAGTATACATAAGCTCTTCTCTTGTCTCTGTTGCAAACTCAAAATTTGGACCTTCAACAATTGCATCAACAGGACATGACTCTTGACATAACCCACAATAAATACATTTACTCATATCAATGTCGTACCTAGTAGTTCTCCTACTACCATCATCTCGTGGCTCTGCCTCAATAGTAATAGCTTGCGCAGGACACACTGCTTCACATAATTTACAAGCAATACATCTCTCTTCCCCGCTTGGATATCTTCTAAGAGCATGTTCACCTCTAAATCGTGGACTCAAAGGTCCTTTTTCGTGAGGATAGTTAATAGTTACTTTAGCCTTGAACATATACTTTAATGTTAAAAACATACCTTGTAAAAGTTCAAATAAAGTAAAAGATTTAATATATTTTATCATAAAGAATTAGGAACCATATCAAAGATCATTAAAAACCCAGCCGTTAAAACCACCCACAATAGTGAAAGAGGTAAGAAAATTTTCCATCCAAGTCTCATTAATTGATCATATCTGTATCTTGGAAAAGTTCCACGGACCCATATAAACAAAAATAAAATAAATATAACCTTTAAAGTAAACCAGATTACTCCTGGAATTTCATTTAGAGGAAATATGTCAAATGGTGGCAACCAACCTCCCATAAACAATATAACTGTCATAGAGCTCATCAATATCATACTTGCATATTCTCCTAGGAAAAATAAAACAAATGAGGCAGATGAGTATTCAGTGAAAAATCCAGCAACTAAAGTTGACTCGTCTTCCGGTAAATCAAATGGAAGTCTGTTAGTTTCAGCTAAAGCTGAAATAAAAAAAACTACAAACATTGGAAGAAGAGGAATTGCAAACCAAACAGTCTCTTGCGCCTCAACTATTTTAGATAAATTTAATGAGCCAACACATAATAATACAGTGATAATAACGAAACCTATTGATACCTCATAAGAAACCATTTGCGCTGCTGATCTTAAAGCTCCTAAAAAAGGGTATTGAGAATTACTCGCCCAACCCGCCATAATAATTCCGTAAACACCTAAAGATGAAACAGCAAATAAATACATTATACCTACATTTATATCTGCTATGACCCAATTGGGTGCAAAAGGTATTACTGCCCATCCTGCTAAACTAAGAACCATAGTAATTATAGGTGCTAATAAAAAAACTACCTTATTTGAATTTGCAGGTACGATATTTTCTTTTGTTAACAATTTAAGAGCATCGGCAAAACTTTGAAGTATACCAAAAGGGCCTACTACGTTTGGACCTCTCCGAAGTTGTATAAGAGCTAATACTTTTCTCTCTGCATAAACTAAAAAAGCTACAGAAATTAATACAGGCATTAAAACTGCTAATATTTGAGCAATTATAATAGCTCCTGGAAATATTAAATCATTTAATAGCGAAAAACTATTCATGAAGCTTTTGCTTTATTCAGTATTTCATTCGTACAATTAGCCATAGTTTCAGATGCTCGAGATATTGAGTCATTCATATAAAAATTGCTAATGTTATAGGATAAACTTTGATCTTTTATATCTTCTTTAGATGAAAAGGATAAATTTGAAGAACTGTTAGCCTCTAGTATTGCAAGAAAGTTTTTATTTTCATTAATTAAAGTCTTTCTTACATCATTAAGATTATTGAATTGAATACCACAATCAAGAAGATCACTTAATACTCTGAATATTTTCCACTCTTCTTTAGCATCCCCAAGTGGATTGTGACAACGTGATGTCTGAATTGTTCTGCCCTCAATATTCATAAAGGTGGAAGATTTTTCTGTATAAGCTGGAGAAGGAAGAATAATATCAGCATGTTGTGCGTTCACATCACCATGGTGACCTAAATATACAACAAAAGATCCCTCTAATGATTTTGGGTTTAATTCATCCAAACCTAATAAAAATACAACAGGTTTATTTAAGCCTATTTCTTCTTTGAGTTTTTTTTCAAAATTACCATCAAAAACCTTATTAACAAAACCAAGCTCTAATGATCCTACTCTAGATATGTCTTGGTTTAATATATTTAAAGGATTAAATGATTCAGAATAATTTGGTAATTTTCTTGCAATTTCTGCGCATGTTTTTAATACTGAAGATCCCTCGCTTGTATTAATCGCTGATGTGCCGACGATGATAATAGGATTTTTAGCATTAAAAAGTACTTTTGAAAATTCAGATTTATTATCTAAGATTTCATTAAGTCCATTTAATGAAACAGAAATTTCTTTATAAGCATAATTGAGATCAAGAGCTGGTCCGATCAATCCTACTTGACAATTATTATGTATAAACGCTTTTCGTATTCTTGCATTTAAAACACTTGCCTCCCATCTAGGGTTTGAGCCTACTAAAAGTATCGCATCGGCATTTTCGACTTCTTGAATAGAGGAGTTAAATTTATAACTTTCGTTTTCACCATGAATTATTTGCGCATTATCAAATCTGCAATCATAAAAGTTAGAACCTAGGCCTTTTGAAAAAAGTTTTGAAGAAATTATAGTCTCTGCATCTGTAAATTTTCCAGATAAAGTTATTGTTTTATCTTTTCCTCTTATGTTAATTTCATCTTTGATTATATTTAATGCACTATCCCAATCAGAAGCATTTAATTTATCATTCTCTTTGATGTAAACTTTATCTAATCTTTGTCTCGAAAGTCCATCGATGGCAAATCTTGTTTTGTCACTTATCCATTCTTCATTTGTGTCTTCATTGATGCGTGGCAAAACTCTTAAAACTTGCTTACCTCTTGTATCTACTCTTATACTGGATCCCACACCATCAAAAACATCAAAGGTTTCAGTTTTAGTTAATTCCCAAGGTCTTGATTTAAATGAATAAGGTTTACTCGTTAGAGCTCCCACTGGACATAGATCAATAACATTCCCAGATAATTCAGAGTCGATAGTTTTTTCTAAATAAGTTGTAATTTCTGCATTTTCACCACGTCCAAGAAGACCTAAGTCATCAACACCAGCTACTTCTGTAGAGAATCTTACACATCTGGTACAATGAATACATCTAGTCATAATGGTACTTACTAGAGGGCCCATGTGCTTGTTTTTTACAGCTCTCTTATTTTCTTCGTATCTTGATTTATCAAAACCATAATGTAAGGCTTGATCCTGAAGGTCACATTCGCCCCCTTGATCACAGATTGGACAATCTAGAGGATGGTTTATTAACAGGAATTCCATAACCCCTTTTCTTGCTTTCTTGACCATTTCAGAGTCTGTCTTAATGACCATTCCATCTCCAGCAGGCATAGCACAGGAGGCAACTGGCTTAGGGGGGCCTTTCTCCATTTCCACAAGACACATTCTGCAATTTCCAGCAATTGATAATTTTTCATGATAGCAAAACCTTGGAATTTCTGCCCCTGCTAACTCACATGCTTGCATCACCGTCATGCCGTTTTCAAATTCTACTTTTTTGTCATCAATAGTAATTGTAGGCATTATGCTACTTCTCCAAGTTGGTATTCTTTTATTCTTTTTTCTACTTCAGGCCTGAAGTGTCTCATAAGTCCTTGTATAGGCCAAGCTGCAGCATCTCCTAATGCACAAATAGTATGTCCTTCAATCTGTTTGGTTACATCTAAAAGTTTATCAATATCGTTAACTTGTGCAGAGCCTTTAACCATTTTCTCCATCATCCTAAACATCCAACCTGTTCCTTCTCTACAAGGTGTGCATTGACCACAACTTTCATGTTTATAAAAATGTGACAGCCTACATATTGCATCAACAATATCAGTAGATTTATTCATTACTATAACTGCCGCTGTACCAAGACCGCTTTGAACTTCTTTTAAGCTATCAAAGTCCATTTTAACTGTGTCACAAATTGATTTTGGAAGAAGTGGTACGCTAGCACCACCGGGTATTACTGCTAATAAATTATCCCATCCTCCTATTACTCCTCCTGCATGATTTTCAATAAGCTCTTTTAACCCAATGCCCATTTCTTCTTCAACATTACATGGATTATTTACATGACCTGAAATACTAAATATTTTTGAACCAGTATTATTTTCTCTACCAAGACCACTAAACCAAGAAGCTCCTCTTCTTATAATGGTAGGTGCTACTGCTATAGTTTCAACATTAGTAACTGTAGTTGGGCATCCGTAAAGACCAGCACCTGCTGGGAAAGGAGGTTTTAATCTTGGTTGACCTTTTTTTCCTTCTAGACTCTCTAGAAGTGCAGTTTCTTCTCCACAAATATAAGCTCCGGCCCCCCGATGTAAATAAATATCATAATTCCAATTAGTCCCACATGCATTCCTGCCAATCAAATTGTTTTGATATGCTTCATCGATTGCCTTTTGAAGGTTTGATGCTTCACTATAGTATTCTCCTCGAATATAAATATAACAAGCATTTGCATGCATTGCAAAACCTGCAATCAAACAGCCTTCCAATAAAAGATGAGGATCATTTCTAATTATCTCTCTATCCTTGCATGTCCCCGGTTCAGATTCATCTGCATTAACAACTAAATATTGAGGCTTACCAGAATCTTTTGGCATAAATGACCATTTCAATCCAGCAGGAAAACCTGCCCCACCCCTTCCACGCAATTGACTGCTTTTAATTTCTTCAACAATAAAATCAGATCCCTTTTCAATGATTTCTTTTGTATTAGACCATATGCCTCTTTTTTTAGCACTATCTAAAGACCAATCATCAAAGCCGTATAGGTTTTTAAAAATTTTGTCTTCTTCTTTAAGCATTGTCTTCCCTTTGAGGATGTGATGTTTGTCTTCCAATCTGTGAACCTTTTTTAGTCTCTTTACTTTGTTTTAAATTGGTTAATAATTTTTTAAAACTGTGCTCATCAAGATCTTCATAGTAATCGTCATTAATTTGAACCATCGGGGCATTGCAACAAGCGCCTAAACACTCAACTTCAACAATAGTAAATTTTTTATCATCAGAAGTTTCACCAAGTTTAGTGTTTGAAACCTCTTTAGCCACTTCAACAAGCTTATCACTTCCTCTTAACCAGCATGGGGTTGTTCTGCAAATTTGAACGAAGTTTTCACCTACAGGCTCAAGATTAAACATAGAATAAAATGTAGCTACCTCTAAAACACGAATGTATGACATACTTAATGTTTCGGCAACTTTTTCAATTGCAGTTTTACTTAACCATCCTGAATTTTGTCTTTGTGCAAGATCAAGGAGAGGAATTACGGCGCTTTGTTGTCTTGAGTTTGGATATTTTTTTATAATTTCTGAAGCTCTTTCAAAGTTATCTTGAGACCAATCAAAAATTTCGTCTGGTAAATTGAAGACTTTATTTATCATACCTGGATGTTTCATCGATCTATTTCTCCAAATACAATATCAAGACTTCCTAGAATAGCGGCTATGTCTGCCATTAAATGGCCCTTTGATAAAAAATCAAGTGTTTGCAGGTGAGCAAAACCTGGTGCTCTAATTTTACATCTATATGGTTTACTTGATCCATCTGAAACTAAAAATACCCCAAACTCACCCTTAGGAGCCTCAACAGCATTGTAGGTTTGGCCCTCAGGAACTCGGTAGCCTTCAGTAAATAATTTGAAATGATGTATTAATGACTCCATTGAGTGCTTCATTTCACTTCTTTTAGGGGGAGTAATTTTGTTATCAATAACAGATATATCTCCCGATTTAATTTGAGTTAAACACTGCTGAATAATTGAAATACTTTGTCTCATTTCCTCAATGCGCACTAAGTACCTATCAAAACAATCACCTTTTTTTCCGATAGGTATTTCAAAATCAACTTTATCGTATGCATCATAAGGTTGAGAGCGTCTTAAGTCCCAAGCTACACCAGCACTTCTAAGAACAGGTCCTGTGCATCCCCATTCAATAGCTTCTTTTTTTGAAATAACACCGATATCAACAGATCTCTGTCTTAAAATTCTATTATTTGTTAAAAGCTCTTCAAGATCATCGATAAACTTAGGTAAGTTTTTAAAATGATCATTAAGCTTATCTTCCATGCCTTCAGGCATATCTTGATGTACACCTCCAGGTCTGAAGTAAGCTGCATGAAATCTAGCACCTGATACAGCTTCATGAAATTGAAGTAGCTTTTCTCGCTCTTCAAAACACCACAAAAATGGTGTGACAGCACCAATATCAGCAGCGTAAGCAGGTATGTTTAATAAGTGATTTAACAATCTTGTAATTTCAGCAAAAATAACTCTGATATATTTAGCCCTTTGAGGAACCTCAATTTTTAATAAATTTTCAGTAGCTAATGCAAAAGCGTGCTCTTGGCACATAGGTGAAACATAGTCCAATCTATCAAAATATGGCACAGCTTGAAGATATGTTTTATATTCAATTAATTTTTCAGTACCTCTGTGCAATAAACCAATATGAGGTTCTGCTCTTTCAACAACTTCTCCATCAAGCTCTACAACCAATCTTAAAACTCCATGTGCTGCTGGATGCTGTGGTCCAAAATTAATAGTAGTTGTGTTTACTTCAATTTCTTTCATGATGACTCTTGATCTTTATGCTCATCAATTCCGTCAGGCATACCTTCCCAAGGAGAAGTATAATCAAAATCTCTATATTCTTGTGTTAATTTTACAGGCTCATAAACAACTTTTTTTTCAACATCATCATATCTTACTTCAGTATGACCAGTTAAAGGGAAATCCTTTCTCAAAGGAAAACCTTCAAAATTATAATCTGTCATAATTCTTCTTAAGTCGGGATGACTATTAAATTTTATTCCAAATAAATCATAACACTCTCTCTCGTACCAGTCAGAAGCTTTGAAAATTTTAATTATACTTTCTAAACTATCATTTTCATTAATTGATGTTTTTAAAACAATTCTTTTATTTTTTTTCATGCTAAGCAGAATATAAATTAGTTCAAATCGTTTTTCTCTTGAAGGATAGTCTATTGCAGTCATGTCAATTAATTGATCAAAACTAAATAGTTCGTTTTTTTTTAATTCTTCAAACAACTTAAGTATATCTTCTTTATTAAATGAAGCTTCATAAAAAATTTTTTTATCTTTAATGAAAGACAATTGATTATTTTTTTTTAAATCTTCTATCATTAATTATCTTACAAATTTATTTTTTCTTCTAATTTTTTTTTGTAATTGCAAAATACCGTACACCAATGCCTCTGCAGTCGGAGGACAGCCAGGTACATAAATATCTACTGGGACAATTCTATCACAACCCCTTACAACTGAATAAGAATAATGATAATACCCTCCTCCATTTGCACAAGAGCCCATAGAAATAACCCATCTAGGTTCAGGCATTTGATCATAAACTTTCCTTAAAGCTGGGGCCATTTTATTGGTTAAAGTTCCAGCAACAATCATAACGTCAGATTGACGAGGACTTCCTCTTGGAATTACTCCGTATCTATCAAGATCATATCTTGCCATATATGTATGTATCATTTCAACACCACAGCATGCTAAACCAAAAGTCATTGGCCATAATGAGCCTGTTCTTGCCCAAGTGAGAAGTTTATCAAAATTTGCTACCAAAAAACCTTTTGAATTTAACTCATCACCAAAATTATTTTCGTTAATTTCTACTCCCATTCAAGAGCTCCTTTTTTCCATTCATAGATAAAGCCAATAGTAAGAATAAGTAAAAAAATCATCATTGACCAAAATCCAAATGCCCCTATGCTTCCCAATGATATTGCCCAAGGAAATAAAAAAGCTACCTCTAAATCAAATATAATAAAAAGTATTGCCACTAAATAAAACCTTACATCAAATCTACCTCTTGCATCATCAAAAGCTTCAAAGCCACATTCATAAGCAGACAGTTTTTCGTTATCAGGTTTGCTTTGACCAACGACAAAAGATAGAGTTGTCATTCCAATTGCTATCGCAAATCCAATAATAATAAAAATTAAAATTGGTAAATATTCTGATAAATAATTTTCCACTATATGTATGTTACTTCAAATATATGTTTCTTCAAAAAAAATGTTTAGTACTATATTTAGTAGATTATTCAAGGATAACAATCCATGATTTCTGCGACTATTATACAATTATGAAGAAAATTATTTTTTAGAACTACAATTTCATCGATCAATAAAACCGATGAAAATGGCGCGAGAGACGGGATTCGAACCCGCGACCTCTGCCGTGACAGGGCAGCGTTCTAACCAGCTGAACTACTCCCGCATGAGATGTAAACATCAGCGATTCCCTATATAATTTAAAGATTTTTAATGTAAAGTTTAAAAGACAGGCGGTGGTCTGTGCCACCACCCGTCTAGTATATGTCTGTTACGACAGTTTGTTTACGTAAGCACCATACTCTTTCTGTGCCAACTTCGTGTAACGTCTAACCATATCAAGATTAGAATGTCCCAGTAAGTCTGCTATTTTCGTCTCTGGTACACCCAACCTTGTAAGTTCCGTTCCGTATATGTATTCGAAACAATAGATTCGATATTTTTTATGGCACAAATTGTGTCAGAAAATTCAAATTAAAAGAGCATTTCTTATCAACTAATATTAAATTCAATTTCATGTAATTTTAATCAATTTTGATCTACTTTTTAAAGGTAGATGGTAAGGTAATCTAAAGGTTATTTTTGAAAGTATTTTCTATATTGCGGTTTAGTAGCGTTATATAAAATTATAGATGAAAGTATAAAAAAAGGTATTAAAAAATATTCTGAAGAATTATCAATATCATTAACATAAAGGCATAGACCACCTAGAATACCTAAGTTAAATAAAGAAACACCTAAGAATTGTATTGGATGCAACTTTTCTGAACCAAAAAATAAATATCGAAAACCAAAATAAACAAAAGTGGTAAAAGTTGATAAACGTAAAGCTTGTAAACGATGTTCAGGCACATAAGTGCCTTCTGTCATGATAAAAGGGAAGGTAAATGAAAAACCATAAAAATAAGCAACCACAGTAATTGCAACATGGAGTGAAAGAAAAAGGATCAAAAATTTACTTAAAAAACGCATATATCCTTATAGGTAACGACCTCAAAAACTATTTGATAACTCATAGACCTGGATCATTTGGATTAAGATATTCTAAATGTGAATCATTAAAAATTTTATTGAGTCTCTTAAAAGATGTAAATAAATATTTCCTATAATCTGAAAATTTTTTCCTTGCTAATGCGGTTGGCACAATTAAATTATCATTTTTTGTTACTGTCACTAATTTTCTTTTCATTAATCGATCAAGGATGCGTTTTACACTCGTGCGTGGAATATTAGTTTGCATAGAAATGGCTCGGCGAGTGGTGCCATAATGTTTCAAATTTTTTACTTTTTCATAATATTGCATAATGAATTCATCTAACTCATCACCTGTAATGTTTTGATTGGGAAATGTACTTTTAATAAATTTATTATCAGATTTATTAGCCGTGCTATCTCTTATTTCTGAAGTCAATTTTTTTGAGAAACGCATCAGAATGAACAAAAACACCGTGTAATCTTCTCGTGAATAAAAATTTTCTTTTAAAAATTTTTGCTCAACTAATCTCTCTTCACCTACTTCTATTATCCAATCATAATATAAGCTATACTTTCCTCTCATTTTTAAAAAATATTTTTATTCATTATAATTAATTTATCTGTATTTTTTCAATAAATCAGGAATATTATCTAATTTAAGAAATTGCGCATAATATTTAGCAAAATAATAATTGTATGGTTTTGGTAAAAAGTCAATTTTATCCTTTTCTAGTGATTCAATTACGTCAGATGGATAGCAAAGTTTCTCCACTACATCAGAGATGAGAAGTTTTTTGTTAAGCCGTGTTTGTTTAAAAATATTAACCATTATGATGATACAAGTGATTCACTGTGACACGCAAGGAGGACGGAGAGGATGCCACAGTGAAACATAGGGGGATAAAAACACATTCCAATATTAATATACAATTTATTAAAAATGATAAACCATGGACATGTCCACAATGGTCATGCATATTAATGGAGCCTTTTTTTAATTCTCCTTGGTTGGCGGTAGGATAGTAGACACCGCCTTAAAAGACTTTAAAAAAAAGTGTGTCAATAAAACATCTGTGACACAAACTGTGTCAAGCCTGCCACAAAGTGTGCCAAGACTAGGATTAGATTCATTTAGGATGTGTGTAAGCAAACTTTTTTTTGTTGGTAAACAGCGAAAGATTTTTAAAAAAATCTTTCGTATAGTAGGTTATATCCGTGACAGGGCAGCGTTCTAACCAGCTGAACTACTCCCGCGCATGGTGGGTGTTGAGAGACTCGAACTCCCGACCCTCTCGGTGTAAACGAGATGCTCTACCAACTGAGCTAAACACCCTATACATTTAAAAACGGCTGTTAAATATTTTTAACAGCCGGTGCAAGATAAATAATATAATATTATATGTTAACAGCGTCTTTGAGAGCTTTACCCACAGTAAATTTTGGTCTTTTAGAAGCAGGTATCTGAATTGATTCGCCTGTTCTTGGATTTCTTCCAGTTGTAGCTTTTCTATGGCTTACACTGAAATTTCCAAAACCAACAATACTTACTTTTTCATCTCTTTTTAGAGAATTGGTAACAGCATCAAGAAAACTTTCGATGGCTCTAGTAGCGTCTGATTTTGATAAACCTGCTGATGAAGCAACAGATGCAATTAAGTCATTTTTATTCACAATTATCTCCTTTTTTTCATGATAATTAGAGGTATTGTTTAGTTTAATATTCAAGTCAATTAATTTTAATAAAAATATCCCTGTTTTGTTGGAAATTTAAGAAATTTTCCCAGAAAACAATGGTTAATGTGTTAAATTTTCTTTTAAATTATTATCAATATTTATTGATTTTTGAGACTGCAGTATCTCTGATTCGGTAATATTTAGTGGATTAATTGGTTTTGTTAGAGTGTGCTTAAGTATCGATTTAGCCTCATTAATGGGTATAATTTTGATAGCTCTTAATATTTCTTTATCAAAATCTTTAACCTCATGCTTATTATCTTCAGGAATAAGAACTGTCTTAATTCCAGCTCTAACTGCTGCATATATTTTTTCTTTTAAACCACCTATTGGTAGAACTCTTCCTCTAAGAGTTATCTCACCAGTCATTGCTACATCTCTTTTAACTTTATTGTTAGTCATACTTGATACCAATGAATTAAAAATTGCAATACCTGCGCTAGGACCATCTTTAGGTGTTGCTCCTTCAGGAACATGCAAATGTATATCATATTTATCAAAGTCAAAAGGATGTATCCCTAAGTTAATGCTATTAGATCTCACATAGGATATTGCTGCTTGCACTGACTCTTTCATCACTTCACCTAATTTACCTGTTATTGTAAGTTTTCCTTTGCCAAGAGATAAGATTACCTCAATTGATAGAATCTCACCTCCAACCTCTGTCCAAGCTAAACCATTAGTAACACCTAAAAGATTTTTCTTTTCAATTTCACTTGACCTAAACTTATTGTAACCGAGAAATTTTGTTAATAGTTCTTCGTTTAAAGCAATAGATTTTTTATTTGATGTTTCCAAAATTTTAACAATTTTTCTGCATACTTTAGATATTTGTTTCTCTAAATTTCTTACACCAGCTTCTCTCGTATAATCTTGAATAATTTTACTAATGATCTTGGTTCCAAACTTAGCTTCTTTTTTTCCAAGTGCATGATTATTTAATTGTTTGGGTAAAAGATATTTTTGAGCAATTTTATTTTTTTCTTTCTCTGTGTAACCTGGAATTCTAATGATTTCCATTCTATCTAAAAGTGGGGCTGGTATGTTTAAGGTATTTGCTGTGCAAACAAACATTACATCTGATAAATCATAATCAAGCTCAAGATAATGGTCATTAAATTTATTATTTTGTTCCGGATCTAAAACTTCTAATAGTGCTGAAGAGGGATCACCTCTCCAATCAGCTCCAAGTTTGTCAATTTCGTCAAGCAAGATTAAAGGGTTAGAAGATTTTGATTTTTTCATGGACTGAATAAATCTTCCAGGCATTGAACCAATGTATGTTTTCCTATGACCTCTGACTTCCGCCTCATCTCTAATTCCACCTAAGGACATTCTTACAAAATTTCTCCCAGTTGAACTTGCAATGGATTTTCCAAGAGATGTCTTACCAACGCCAGGAGGGCCAACTAAACATAATATAGGTCCCCTTAACTTGTCTGATCTTTTTTGAACAGCAAGGTATTCGAGTATTCTCTCTTTTACTTTATCAAGACCGAAGTGATCACCTTCAAGTATCTGTTTAGACTTTTTAATATTTTTTGAGATAGTTGTCGGAGCATTCCATGGAATTGATATAACCCAATCAAGATAATTCCTGATTACTGTAGCTTCAGCTGACATTGGACTCATATTTTTTAACTTTTTTAACTCAGCTTTACATTTTTCTTTTGCTTCTTTAGTAAAATTTATTTGATTTATTTTCTTTTCAATTTCTAATATTTCATCAGTGTCGTCATTTTCTCCTAATTCTTTTTGAATAGCTTTCATTTGCTCATTTAGATAATATTCTTTTTGAGTTTTTTCCATTTGACGCTTGACCCTACCCTTTATTTTTTTCTCAACTTGAAAAGAGTCAATCTCTGAGACAAGATAAGAATAAATTTTGTTGAGCCTTTTATCTAAGTCCGTCAGACTGAGTAAATCCTGTTTTTGATCAAGTGTAATGTTTAGATTGACTGAAATCAGGTCAGATATTTTGTTGGGGTCGTTAATAGTTTTTAAGTTTTTATTTAAATCAGCTGGCAATTTCTTATTTACTTTTATGTATTCTTCAAATTGTTCTATGATTAGCTTAGTTAATGCTTTGGTTTTAGTTTTAAATTTGTTTTGTTTTTGAATTGTTTTTACACTGCCTCTTAAAAAGTCATTGTTAGATACAATAGAATTTAATTGCGCTCTTTCAAGTCCTTCTACTAAAACTTTTATTGTTCCGTCTGGTAATTTTAACAATTGCAAAACTTTTCCTATGGTCCCCATACCATGTAAGTTTTCAAAATCAGGTGTATCAATTTCTGAGTCTTGTTGAGCAACTAAAAAAATTTTTTTATCTCCTGTCATCACATTGTTGAGAGCATTAACAGATTGTTTTCTTCCAACAAATAATGGAGCAACCATGTTTGGGAAGACAACAATGTCTCTAAGTGGGAGTATTGGTATAATTTTAGAATTCATTTTTTATCTATATATGTAAAAGATGATTATGTTTAAGAAAAAATCAAGACTTATTAGCTAATATTTTTTGATTCTGCTGCTGTTTATTTGCATAAATTAAAATTGGATCTGAGTTTTTTAATACTGTTTCTCTATTAATAATAATAGTTTCTAAATTTTTCTTATCAGGTGCTTCGAACATAAGGTCAATAAGTAACTTTTCGATAATTGACCTAAGACCTCTTGCTCCTGTTTTTTGTTCTATAGCTAGCTTAGCAATTTCCTTTAAAGCATCTTTTTTTATCTCAAGTTTTATTTCATCCATTTTGAACAATGAACTGTATTGTTTTAATAAAGCATTTTTTGGTTCTTGCATAATTTGTATTAACATTTCCTCATCAAGCTCTTCTAAAGTTGCTATAACTGGAAGTCTACCAATAAACTCAGGTATCATTCCAAACTTAAGTAAATCTTGATTTTCTAGATTAACTAGGGAGTCCCCTACTGATTTATCATTGAATTCTGTGACAGACGAGTTAAATCCCATTGAAGACCCTTTTAATCTTTGATTAATAAAATTATCCAGACCTGAAAATGCTCCACCACAAATAAATAAAATATTTGAAGTATCAACATGCAAAAACTCTTGTTGAGGATGTTTTCTACCTCCTTGTGGAGGTACACTTGCGATTGTTCCTTCCATTATTTTTAGTAAGGCTTGTTGAACTCCCTCACCAGAAACATCACGAGTTATTGATGGATTATCACTTTTCCTACTAATCTTATCAATTTCGTCAATATAGACTATACCTTTTTGTGCTCTCTCAACATTATAGTCAGATGCTTGCAATAATTTTAAAATTATATTTTCAACATCCTCACCAACATAACCAGCTTCAGTTAAACTAGTAGCATCAGCAACAGTGAATGGTACGTCTAATACTTTTGCTAATGTTTGTGCTAGTAAAGTTTTTCCAGTGCCTGTTGGGCCAACAAGCAAAATATTGGATTTTGAAATTTCTACATCATCAAACGATGGATTGGCTAATCTCTTATAATGATTGTATACTGCTACTGATAGTACTTTTTTTGCATTGCTCTGACCTATAACAAAGTCATCTAGAAACTTTTTTATCTCGGCAGGTTTGGGCGTATCTTTCTTTAGTTTGGATTTACTGTTTTTACTATCTTCTTTAATAATATCCATACACAATTCTACGCACTCATCGCACACGAAAACAGTTGGGCCGGCAATTAATTTTTTTACTTCTTTCTGGCTTTTGCCACAAAAGGAGCAGAACAATGATTCTTTTTCGTCTTTTTTACTCATTAAGCTTTTCTATTCTCAACTATTTTATCAATTAAACCAAATTTAACGGCTTCTTCAGGAGAAAAATATCTATCTCTTTCCATAACTTGTTGGATCTCTTCAATTTTCCTACCAGTATGTTCTGAATAAATTTCATTTAATCTTTGTTTAGTTTTTTTTATCTCATTTGTATGAATTTCAATATCTGTAACTTGCCCTTGGTATCCGCCACTTGGCTGATGTACCATAATTCTTGAATTAGGAAGTGAAAATCTCATATCCTTGGATCCAGCTGTTAAAAGCAAAGATCCAGCAGACGCTGCTTGACCGATACAGATTGTCATTATTTCTGGAGATATATATTGCATTGTATCATAAATTGCTAATCCAGACCATACTATACCCCCAGGAGAATTTATGTAGAAAGAAATTTCTTTTTTTGGATTTTCTGATTCCAAAAAAAGTAACTGTGCACAGATAAGGCTTGCAACATTATCATCAATTGGTCCAGTGAGAAAAATAATTCTCTCTTTTAGCAATCTAGAATAAATATCATAAGCCCTTTCTCCACGAGAAGATTGCTCAACAACCATTGGTATTAAATTATTAGTAATTTCATCAAAATCTTTCATTATATATCCTTTTTAACGTCAAAAACTTTTTTCTCAAGATTTTCATATGCCTCTTTATTGATTTTTGTATTTGTTAAGCCACATTGAGAGCTTACGAAGTTAATTACTTTATCTTCAAGTAATGGCCCTCTAATAGTTTCAATTGAGGAGGGATTTTTTTTGAAATATTCAATTATTTCCTTTTCTTGCCCTGGATATTGTGAAGCATACTGCATCATTCCATTTGACAATTCTTTTTCATCAATATCTATTTTATTCTCACTAGCAATAAACTTGAGAAGAATAGCTAATTTTACTCTTCTTTCGGATATTTTTTTATATCTTTTTTTTAAATCAGCCTCATTTAGTTTTTTATCATCCTCATCAAGTGTACCATCTTTTTTTGCATGATCAATTCTATGCCATATGTCATTGAACTCTTGCTCAAGAATACCTTGAGGTAAGTCAAATGAGTGTTCTTTTTCCAAAATATCCATTAGTTGTTTTTTTTCAATTTGTTTTAATCCATTTTCATATTGTAATTTCAAACTTTTTTCGAGATTATTTTTTAAATCTTGCTCGCTTCCTAAACCATTTTTGTCCAAAAAATTTTTATCTACTACAAAATCAACTAACTCCTCGATGTTTAGGATTTCAACATCAAAGTTTACTATTTTTTTTTCTTTTAATTTAAGTGAGTTAGAAATATCTAATTCTAAATTTGCTTTATCACCTTTTTTAATTTTTTTTTCTAAAAGTTTATCTCCAATTGAAGGAAGTACTTGATATTCAGAGTTAATCACAATTGGTAGTTTTTTTTGATTTTTTAGATAATCAGGAACATTCTCATCAGCTGATGATAAATCAATGATAACTTTATCAGTTTTTTTAATTTGTCTATTATTTTCAATTTCTTTGTATTGTTTTTGAGACTTAATAAATTCTTTATAATTATTTTCTATTAACTTTTTATCTAAATCTATTTTATATTTATTAATTTTTATATTTTTGAAGTCCTTAAGCTTTATTTCAGGTTCCAAATCAATCTTTATTTCAACTTCAATAGGTTCATTTTTTTCATATTTTTTTAAGTCAATTTTAGGTTGTGTAAATGGTTTTAATTTTTTTTTATCTAACAAGTCTCTAGTTTTTTCTTGGACTAATTTTTCTATAGACTCTGATAAAACATTATTCTCATACTTTTTTCTAACAATATTTATTGGAGCCTTTCCCTTTCTAAAACCTGGTAATGTTACAGTAGGTAGTAATTCATTTATTTTAGAGTCAATAATTTTATTTATTTCCTCATATGGAATTTCTAAAGAAAATTCTTTGTATAAAGTTCCAGATTTAATTTCTTTTATTGACATCAAAATACCTCTTTAATTGGTAGGCCGGAAAGGACTTGAACCTTCACACCTCGCGGCACTAGAACCTAAATCTAGCGTGTCTACCAATTCCACCACCGGCCCATTATTTTGCTGCTTTTATGATGAATAAGATAAAAAACAATAGAGAATTTTAATATAAATGATTTTTTTTGATATTTGGGGCGAACGATGGGATTCGAACCCACGACATCGGCCACCACAAGGCCGCGCTCTAACCAACTGAGCTACGTTCGCCAAATTAATAATAAAATTTAAGTTTTATTAATAAAAATTATTGGCTATACCAATTTTGTGAAAGTTTCAAAAAAAATAATTAATCTAGAGACAGAATCAGCTTTTGCAATACTAGCTAAAGCAACAAAACTCGTATCTGAAGGAAAAAATGTAATCAATCTTGGCATTGGTCAACCAGACTTCCCCACTCCAAAAAATATTCAAGAAGCAGGTATCAAAGCTATAAAAGATGGTCATCATGGATATACTCCATCAAATGGAATTTTACCTCTTAGGGAGGCTGTATCTGAACAGATCTATTATGATTACAAAGTTAATATAAATCCTGAACAAATACTTATTACCCCAGGTGGAAAGCCTACTATTTTTTACTCCAGCCTTATACTTGGTGGAGAGGGAAATGAGATAATTTATCCAGATCCTGGTTTTCCTATTTATAGATCTATGATTAAGTTTAGTGGCGCTAAAGGAATTCCTTTAGAGCTTAGTGAAGAAGATAATTTTGAAATTAATATAAACAAACTTGAAAAACTTATAACAAAAAATACTAGTTTAATAATTATCAATAACCCAAATAACCCTACTGGCTCATTTATGAAGAGAGAAAAAATAGATGAGATTGTTAAAATGCTTGATAAATATCCAGATATTTACTTAATGTCTGATGAGATCTATAGTAAAATAATTTTTAATGATCATGAAATGCCTTCTTTTTTAATTTATGAAAACTTAAAAGACAGGTTAATAGTTTTAGAAGGTTGGAGCAAAACATTTTGCATGACTGGTTGGAGGTTAGGATGGAGTCTGTGGCCAAAAAAACTTTACCAACACGCAAATAAATTATGTGTTAATGATCACTCTTGCCCAAATGTAATAGCACAATATGCAGGATTAGAAGCATTAAAAGGTCCAAAAGATGAAGTTGAAAAAATAAAAAAAGAATTTGAAAAAAGAAAAAACTTTGTTCATAAAAAATTGAACGAGCTAGAAAACATGTCATGTTTTGAACCAGGTGGTGCATTTTATGCTTTTCCAAATATTTCTAAAACTGGACATACTGGGCAAAAGTTTGCAGATATAGCACTCGAAGAAAAAGGTGTCGCGCTAGTTCCAGGTACTAGTTTTGGTGATAGTGCTAAATCATTTGTTCGATTAAGTTATGCGAATTCAATGGAAAATTTAGATAAAGCAATTTATAGACTTGCTTCAATATGAAAAAAATTGAAGCAATAATTAAGCCATTTAAGCTATCACTTGTAAAAGAAGCTCTTCATGAAGTAGGTATTTCAGGAATGACAGTTTCAGATGTCAAAGGCTTTGGAAGACAAAGAGGTTCAACTGGAGGAATAGATAAACCGGAAGAGTACGATGATGAATTTCTAGTCAAAATGAAGTTAGAAGTAATTGTAGAGGATGAAGATGCTGAAAAAGTTACTGAAACTATTAAAAAAGCCGCTTATTCAGGAAAAATTGGTGATGGAAAGATTTTCATTTATAATATTGATCAAGTAATTAGAATACGGACTGGCGAAAAAGACAGTGATGCTGTCTAAATTAACTTTACTTTTTATTAAAAATTTATAAATAACAATTAATCGTTCAATTTAAGATTTTCTTAAATCGGAAGTAAGTCATTTGACTGAAGGAACGCATGCAAAAGTTATAAATCGTTCAACCCATCTGGGTCGGAAGTAAGCTTCAGCTGAAGGAACGCGAATAGCAGATTTCATAACTAGAGCATGAATTAAGTATCAAGCTAAATTCAATAATTGAATTTGGTTAACTTTAGGTGTGAGGAATTTTATGAAATATAACTGCAAAACTCCAAAAGAGTTGATAAAAAAAATTAAAAATGAAGATATAAAAATGGTTGATCTGCGTTTTACAGATATGCCTGGATCAACACATCACATTTCTATTCCAATTAAGTATTTAACTGAAGATTTATTTAAAGATGGTGTTGGTTTTGATGGATCCTCAGTTAGGGGATTTCAATCAATAGAAAATAGTGATATGGCAATGGTGCCTGATGTAACATCAGCTTATATTGATCCTTTTTTTACAGAAAAGACAATAGCATTTTATTGCGACGTAGTAGACCCTGTAACATATAAAAGTTATTCTAGAGATCCGCGATACATTGCAAAGAAAGCAGAAAAATATCTTAAGTCCTCTGGTATGGGTGATACAGCTTATTTTGGCCCTGAGGCTGAGTTTTTTATTTTTAATGACGTAAAATATGATTCAGGTTCTAATTTTGCCTTTCATGAAGTAGACTCGACTGAAGGGGCATGGAATACAGGTAGGGATGAAAATCCTAACCTAGGCCATAAACCAAGACATAAAGGGGGATACTTCCCATTACCTCCATCAGATAGCTTACAAGATGTTAGAACAGAAATGGTTTTAACAATGGAAGATATTGGTATTAATGTTGAAGCTTCGCATCATGAAGTCGCAACAGGTGGACAATGTGAGATTGACTTAGAGTTTTCTCCACTTTTATCTATGGCTGATGATTTATTGCGTTACAAGTACGTTGTTAAGAATGTAGCAAAACTTCATGGTCTTACAGCCACCTTTATGCCAAAACCATTATTTGAGGATAATGGATCTGGGATGCATGTACACTCTAGCATTTGGAAAAAAAATAAAACACTAATGTATAAGAAAGGAAATTATGCTGACTTAAGTGACTTTGCACTTCATTATATTGGAGGCATTTTAAAACATGCTCCATCACTATTAGCATTTTGCGCACCTACAACTAATTCTTATAAAAGATTAGTGCCTGGCTTTGAAGCTCCAGTAAACATAGCGTATTCAGCAGCAAACAGAACTGCTTCTGTTAGAATACCAAATAATTACACTGCTAGCCCTAAAGCTAAAAGAATTGAGTTTAGATGTCCTGATCCTTCTGCAAATCCATACTTAGCATTCTCTGCTATATTAATGGCTGGTTTAGATGGTGTTAAAAATAAAATAAATCCAGGGAAACCTACTGACATCAATATTTATGAAGCACCTGCAAGTGTTTTAGCAAAAATACCTTCAACCCCTGGATCTCTTGCCGAAGCTTTGGATGCGCTTGAAAAAGATCATAAATATTTGTTAGCAGGGGATGTATTTACTAAAGATAATATTGAAACTTATATTTCTTATAAAAAAGAGAATGAAGTTAGTCCAATGGATTTAAGACCTCATCCTCATGAATTTAATCTTTATTATGATGTTTAAAATTTTATAAAATTTTTTTATAATTTTGACTAAAAGCCGCCTTAAAATAAGGCGGTTTTTTTTTATGTTAATATTTCGATACTTTTGATAGAAAAAGAAATGGCAAAGAAAACTTCCTACTCAGCAAAAAATATAGAAGTACTAGAGGGATTAGAACCTGTAAGAAAACGTCCAGGGATGTACATAGGAAGCACAAATGAACAAGGATTACATCATCTAGTAAATGAGGTTTTAGATAACAGCATAGATGAAGTAGTTGCCGGTCATGCAGGTGAAGTTTTTTTTCATTATAAAAAAGATGGTTCAATTTTAATTAAAGATAATGGCAGAGGTATACCAATTGATTTTCACCCTAAATTTAAAAATAAAAGAGCTTTAGAAATAGTACTTTCTACTCTTCATGCCGGTGGAAAATTTGACAGTAATTCATACAAAACATCAGGTGGCTTGCATGGGGTTGGAATATCAGTTGTTAACGCATTAAGTTCATCATTAGAGGTAGCCGTATTTAAAAATAGCAAAAAATATTTTCAAAAATATTCAAGAGGGAAAGCTAAAACTAAAATTAAAATAGAAAAATGTAAAAAAAATGAAAAAGGAACAGAAATTGTTTTTATTCCTGATGAAACAATTTTTGAAACAACAAAATTTTCACCAAAGAAATTATATGATTTTATAAAAATGAAAGCTGTTCTGGTATCAGGAACATCTATAGATTTTAAGATTGATAAAGACTTAATCGCTGATAACACTCCAAGTTATGAAAAATTTCATTTTAAAAATGGAATCGCTGACTACTTAGAAATAAAAAATAAAAATAATTCTAAATTATTTGATAAACAATTTTCAATAGTAAAAAAAATAAATGATACAGAAAAATGTGAAATATTTATAAGCTTTAATCAAAATGAAAAATCATCTTTAGTATCTTTCTGCAATACAATTGAAACACCTGATGGGGGCTCACATGAAAATAGTTTCAAAAACGGAATTATTAGAGCAATAAAGCTCTATGGCCAAAAAAACCAAGTTTCTAAAATATCCAACATAAATATAAATGACCTAATAGATTATTCAGACATAGTGATTTCTATATTTATAAATGAACCAAGTTTTGAAGGTCAGACTAAAAAAAGAATTATTATGCCAAAACTACAAAAACAACTCGAGACAATAATTCAAAATGAATTTTTATTATGGCTAAATTCAAATAAAAAAATAACTAGAAATCTGATTGATACTTTAATAGAAAGATCTTTATTAAGAACTGATTTAACTAAAATAAAAGAACTTGAAAGAAAATCATTTAAGGAGCGTCATAAACTACCAGGAAAATTAGTCGATTGTTCTAGTAAGAATATTGAGGGCACAGAACTATTTATAGTTGAGGGGGACAGTGCTGGTGGATCAGCAAAACAAGCACGAAATAGAGAATTACAAGCAATACTTCCCTTAAGAGGGAAAATTTTAAATGTTTTTAGCGTTAGTTTATCTAAAATTGCAGATAATAATGAAATTCAAAATCTTATTCAGTCACTTGGTTGCGGAATAGGTAAAAATTTTGAATTGTCAAAATTGCGATATGAAAAAATAATACTTATGACTGACGCAGATGTAGACGGATCACATATAGCAACTTTACTAATAACATTTATTTATAAATATATGCGACCCATAATAGATAATAATAGATTGTTTTTAGCCATGCCCCCTCTTTTTAAAATTCAACATAAAGATAAAATTTATTATGCTTATGATGAAAATGAAAAAGACAAAATCGTTAAAAAAGAATTTTCAAATAAAATAAATCCAACGTTAAGTCGATATAAGGGTCTTGGAGAAATGCCGGCTGATCAACTAAAGTCAACTACAATGCATCCTGAAAAAAGAAAGTTATTAAGCATAAATATAAATCAAGGAAAAAAAGAATTGAAAGAAACAGAAAGTTTGTTTGAGTCTTTAATGGGAAAAAAAGCAGAATATAGATTTAAGTTCATTCAAGAAAATGCTAATTTTACTGATCAAATAGATATTTAAAAGTGAAAAAATATATTCTCGCAATTGATCAAGGAACTACAAGCTCAAGAGTTGTCTTGTATGACTCAAAGTTTAAAATTAAAAGTATTGAACAAAAAGAATTCAAACAATATTTCCCAAATGATGGTTGGGTAGAGCATGATGCTCAAGAAATATGGAGAGATGTAGAGCATTTAATGCGTCGAACAATAAAAAAAAATAAGCTCAGGCCATCTCAAATTATTTCTATTGGTATCACAAATCAAAGAGAAACAACTGTTTTATGGAATAAAAAAACTGGAAAACCTATTCATAAAGCTATTGTATGGCAGGACAGAAGAACTGCTGACTATTGTGATAAACTAAAACTTAAAAAGAAAGATAAAATTATTCAAAAAATAACTGGATTAGTTTTAGACCCATATTTTTCAGCTACAAAAATAAAGTGGATACTTAATAAAACTTCAAAGAATAATAAAAAACAAATTACCGACATTCTTTTTGGCACTATAGACACTTGGTTGTTATGGAAATTAACTGAAGGTAAATCTCATTTAACAGATATAACAAATGCATCTAGAACAATGATTTTTGATTCTAAAAAAGAAGAATGGTCAGACGAACTTTTGAAATTATTTAACATAAATAAAAGCCTACTCCCTGAAGTCAAAGAAAATGCATTTAACTTTGGTTCAACTAAATTATTTGGGGGAAATATTGTGATAGGTGGAATGGCTGGCGATCAACAAGCTGCAACCATAGGCCAAGCCTGTTTTAATGCAGGACAGTCAAAGAGTACGTATGGGACAGGATGTTTTTTATTAATGAATATTGGCAGTAAGTTTAAAATTTCAACTAATAAGCTTCTAACTACTGTGGCTTTTAAAATAAATGGTAAAAAAATGTTCTGTTATGAAGGAAGTATTTTTGTTGCTGGCTCAGCAATTCAGTGGCTGAGAGATAATATGCTTTTTTTCAAAAACTCTAAAGAAACAGACAAAATTTATTCCAAAGCAAATAAACGTGAAAATATTATAGTCGTGCCAGCATTAACTGGACTAGGCGCACCTCATTGGGAGCCAAATACAAGAGGAGCAATATTTGGGTTAACAAGAAATACTTCTCAGGCAGACATTATTAAAGCCACTTTAGATAGTCTTTCTTTTCAGACATTAGATCTAATAGAGTCAATGGAGAGAGATGCTAAAATCAAAATTAGAGAAATTAGAGTTGATGGAGGAATGATAAGCAATAATAATTTTCTTCAAAGCTTATCTAACATAACGCAGGTACAGATCATTAAACCAGAAAATATAGAAACTACTTCTCTTGGTGTAGCCTATTTAGCAGGGTTGAATGCTGGATTAATTAAAAATGTTAATGCAATTTCAAAATTTTGGAAAAAAAATAAAATCGCTAAACCAAATACTTCTAAGAAAATAATACAAACAGAAATTAAGACTTGGAAAAAAACTGTTAAAAACTTAATTTCACTTAATTCTTAAGATTGCTAATCCAATTAGATAATTCTCGAGTATGTTTACTAATATTTATTAAATCACTATATTTTACATGATTATCTTTTTCGTCCATATTTTTATAATTTGAAAAAAAATTTAATTCTTCATCAAAATATTTTTTTTCACTAAAAGCCCCTTCTTTTAGCAGAATATCTTCACGCTGTTGCATTAATCCTGCTATCCACAATGGATCAAATTCAGGATGATATTGAACTGCCCAAACACTTGACTCATTCATATCAAATGAAACTGATTGTACTTCACTTTTATTGTTTGAAGCCAAAATCTTAGAATTTGAAGGTAAGAGCTCAGTATCATCATAATGCCAACAAAAAGCATCAAAAACACTATCTTTGCCTTTGTACATAGGGTGATTGAGACCTTCATTATTTATAGTAATTTCTTTGGCTACTACTGCCTCAAGACCTTTTGGGTTTTTTCTAATTTTTCCTCCAGCTGCTGTCACTAATACTTGTAGACCCCAGCAACTTCCAAATATTTTATTTTTTTTAGTAAATAATTCTTTAGCAAGATTAATTTGATTAATAATTGGTGAAGTCATATCATAGATATTTAGCAAACTTCCAGTCCAAGCTACACCATCAAAATCATCTAAGCTTATGCCTTTAGGTAAAAAATTATTTGATATAGCTGGATGAATTATTTGAATGTTAAAATTTTCTAAAGATAAAGAATTTAAAACTTTTTTATAAACTTCGTATTGGGTATCCATACCCATATCAGTGTATCTTAAAGATGCTTCTTTTTCGTTTCCATCAACTATAAGAATATTCATATTTTCTCTTTATTTTTTTATCATATCATGAAATATAAAAAAAAATGAAATTAAAATTAGGAATAGCTCCCATCGCTTGGAGCAATGATGATATGCCTGAACTAGGAGGGGATACACCAATAGAACAATGTTTGGAAGAAGCTTCCTTAGCAGGGTTTACTGGCATTGAACTTGGAGGAAAGTTTCCAAGAAATCCTGGTATTACAAATTTTTTATTAAAAAAATATAATCTTAAAATGCCAGGTGGCTGGTATGGATCTCTGCTAAGAGGGAGATCCGCAAATGATGAGTGGGCAGCAATGCAAGATCATTTAAACTTACTCAAAATGGTTGAAGCAGACGTATTTGTATTTGCAGATGTATCAGGATCTATTCAAGGTGATCAATCAAGAAAATTATCTACTCGTCCAAATATGGATGATGAAGAATTTGTTGAATATTGTAAAAAAATTAATGAAATTTCTAACCGACTAACCAATGAAGGAATGCCAATGTCTTACCATGAGCATATGGGCACAATTATTCAAACAGAATATGATGTTGATAGGTTTATGGAAAATACAAATGATAATACTTTTCTACTTTATGATACTGGTCATTTATTATTTGCACAAGCAGATTTTGAAAGAGTTTTAAAAAATTATATAACAAAAATAAATCATGTTCACTGTAAAGATATAAGAAAGAATATTTTAGAAAAATCACTTAAAAATGATCTCAGCTTTAGAGAGTCTTTTTTAGATGGAGTTTTCACTGTCCCAGGGGATGGGTGTATAGATTATGAGCCATTATTTAAAATTTTATATGAAAATAATTACGAAAAATGGCTAATAATAGAAGCTGAACAAGATCCGATAAAAGCTAACCCTCTTGAATATGCCAAAATTGGATATAATTATCTTACAAAGATTTTAGACAATACTAATTATGAATATTAAACTAATACTATTACTTATTTTCATACCTTTTTTTTCTATTTCCCATGAAGTTAATATCGAAGATAAAAGTGTAGAAAAAATTGTTAAAGAAAGAATGGCAAATATGAGTAAAATTAAGGCATACTCATCTAAAATGTACCCACTAGCTATGGCTTCAGAATTTGATGAAATAAAGCTATTAAATGAAGAATTGCTTCACGCAGCCAAAGATTTTAAAGAGCTTTTTCCCTTAGGCTCTCAAGGTGGAAAAGCTTCTGAATTAATTTGGGGGGACAGAGAAACTTTTGATCTCTATAATGACAATTTCATTAAATCTATAGAAGATATTGGATTAAGTATAGAAAATCAGGACAGTGTAAGCTTAATGGAAAATTTTAACATTATGGCTTCTAATTGTGGAACGTGTCACAAAAAATTTAGAAACTAGTTTTGCTCTACTCTTAAGTGCGGGTTATATTTCCACTCTAAGTATTTAACAAACTGAACCATTAAAAAATTTAAAAATAAGTAAAGTATCCCTGCAGCAATAAATGCCTCAACTGGAGCAAATGTTTTGGCCATTATTTTTCTGGCTATACCTGTCATTTCCATATACGTTGTTAAGCTAACTAATGATGTTGCTTTAACCATCAAAATTAACTCATTTCCATAAGAAGGTAAAACTTTTCTTAGAGCAATAGGGAAAATAATTTTTCTTAAAAGATCAATTTTATTGAAACCAAGAGATAATCCAGACTCAATTTGCCCCCTTGTAACTGATTGTATACCACCTCTAAAAATCTCACTGCCATATGCAACAGTATTAATAGTAAGAGCTAAAACTCCACACCAAAAAGGCTCCCTTAAAAGATACCACAAAAAACTTTCCCTGATAAATTCAATCGATCCTAAGCCGAAGTATATTAAATAGATTTGTACAAGCAATGGGGTTCCTCTTATGACAAATATATAAGATGCTATAGGTTTTGATATAAATTTATTTTGTGAAACTCTTCCTAAAGCAAATATTAATGATAAGACAAAACCAATAGGCAGGGAAATTAACAATAAAAGTAAAGTATTATCAAGTCCTCCGATTACTTCTACAAAATTACGAAAAAGCAAAAACTCATTTAGATAAGATAAAAGATTTTGCATTAACTATAACCTTTTGAATAATTTATTTCTAAAACTTTAAAAAATTTTCCAGAGAATGTTGTCAGGAAAAGATATAAAAAAGCAGCAGTTATTAAAAATGTTAATGGTGAATGTTCAACATTGGAAGCTATTCTTGTTTGTCTCATAATTTCAACAAGTCCTGTTACTGAAATTAATGATGTGTCTTTTAATGTTATCTGCCAGACATTGCCTATTCCTGGCAGGGCATGTCTAATTATTTGAGGACCCATCACTCTTAAAAATATTTGAATTTTGCTGAGTCCAAGCGCCTTTGCAGCCTCTACTTGACCCTTATTAACTGCCAAGTATGCGGCTCTAATAACTTCACTTGAATATGTTGCGGATATAAAAGCTATTGCGATAGTTCCAATTGTAAGAGCATTGAGCTCTATATATCCATTGTATCCAAACAGCTTTGCAACTCCCATTATAACAGAATTACCACCAAAGAATATTAAATATATTACTAATAGTTCAGGAACACCTCTTACGACTGTAGTATAAAAACTTGCAATTAAACGGGTAATTCTATTGGTAATTAATTTTGCCCAAACGGTAATAATTGCCAGACATAAACCAAGGCCCATTGACAAAATACTTACAGTAATTGTCATTAGTGTTGCAAAAAGTAACTCATCACCCCAGCCTAAATCACCAAAAACTAACTTATCAAATTTAAACATTATATCTTAGAGATTTTTTTATTCGCAAACCATCTAATGTCTCAACATCAGATAAAATATTTTTATCTTGTCTAATATCATCTAGTCCTGCTAGATGAACTAATGCGATTGGATGATTAGGAATGTAAGGTTCTACAAATTGACTTTTATCATCATCAAACTTAGGCATTTTAAATTCACACATCCAATTGCAATAGGCTGGTAAAAATTCAGAAGGAAGATCATCTTCGTATATACTTAATGCTAAAGCTACTTGATCAGTCCCAAAAATTCTTCCTTTTTTAGCAGCAAGTTTTATATTTTTTTGGAAACATTTCCAAATATTCACATTATCATTTATCGCAAATGCTCCAGCATTTAACGTAGAATGAAAAGCGTACTTTCTCCCAAGAGTTTTTGAAATAGATTTACTTATGTTTTTATAATTTATAGTTTTAATTTTTTTTGGAAAACCAAATAACCATTCTACATTTGCATTTTTTACATAAGCTCGATCTGATTGAGGAACGATTGTTAGTTTGTTATTTAAAGCTCCATTTTCATAAAAATAAAAACTTTCTATGTCATTAAGCCACATATCTGCATCTAGCCAAATGTATAATTTATAATTTTCAAAGTAATCTGGTAAATACGCTCTTGCAACTTGCGTCTTAAGATTATCTCTTCCCAAGATTTTAAACTTTGGAACAGGTGTGTTCCAGATTGCATCTTTTATAATTACTGAGTTATCCAGAAAGAAAATTTTTTGCTCTTCAGTTAAACCTGTATCAAGAATAGAAAATTGATAATCAGATAAAATTCCTGATTTATTTAATGATAGAAAAAGTTCTTTTAATAAAAAAAAATAATTACTATCAGCAGAACTAACAATGATTTTATCTTTTTTCATTAATTAATAATTATAGAAATACTTCTCTTATTACAGTATTTTTTTATGAAAAAGATTTAATTTTATTTAAGCCATTAAATAGTGGTGCCCAGGGGCGGAATCGAACCACCGACACGAGGATTTTCAGTCCTCTGCTCTACCGACTGAGCTACCTGGGCATTGAAAAAATGTGATAAAGTGTTTTAGGCATGAATTCAATTAAATATTAAAAATATTATTAATTTACATTTAGTTGGTGTTCATCACTAAGCCATTTCATTAAATCTAAATCAGCACATTTTTTTGAACAAAATGGACTAAAAGGTTCTTTTGATTTTTTTTTGCAAGTTGGGCACTTACTTTTTATTTTCTTAAATTGAATTAAGTTATTTTTTTTCTCTATTTCCATCTAAATGTTATTCGACCTTTAGTAAGGTCATATGGGGTCATTTCAACAGTAACCTTGTCTCCAGCCAAAACTCGAATTCTATTTTTTCTCATTTTTCCTGATGAATGAGCTAATATTTCATGGTCATTTTCTAACTTAACTTTAAACATTGCATTTGGTAATAGCTCTAATACTACACCTTGAAACTCTATTGATCCCTCTTTTGGCATTTATTTTCCTTTTTTGAAGTTTTATAATTAATTTTTTTTAGTTTGTCTAATTGTAACTGATAATTTGTGCGCATCTAGATTTTCAACATCAGCTATATTTTCTACATGTTTTGATAGTGTGTTAAAACTTGTTTTATTAATTTCAACTATTGAACTTTTTTTCATAAAATCGATAACTCCCAAGCCTGAAGAAAATTTAGCTGCACCAGATGTTGGAAGAACATGGTTTGTTCCTGCTATATAATCTCCAAAAGCTTCAGTTGAGTAATTACCTAAAAAAATTCCACCTGCATTATTTACCTTGTTTAAAATCTCGTCTTTTTCAGTTGATTGTAAATGCAAATGTTCAGGACCAATTTTATTAATAATATCAGAAGATAAATTAAGGTCATCCATTAATATTATTAGTCCATGTTTTTGTAAACTAGTATTGATTATCTCTTTTTTACTTAGCCCTTTTTTTAAATTTTCAATTCTATCTAAAACTTTGTCGGCAAATATCTTGCTATTAGTTATAAGAATTGATTGAGCATTTTCATCATGTTCTGCTTGAGCCATTAAATCAGTAGCTACCCATTCAGGATTATTATTATCATCTGCAACAACAACTATTTCCGATGGACCTGCCACCAGGTCTATCCCTACTTTACCAAAAACTTGTTTTTTAGCAGAAGCTACATAAGCATTTCCCGGTCCAAAGATTTTATTTACTGGCTTAATAGTATTTGTACCATATGCTAATGCAGCAATAGCTTGAGCACCTCCAATTTGATAAACTTCATTAATTCCCAATTCATCTAATAAATAAGCTACATAAGGATTAAAATTATCAGTTGGTGGAGTAACACAAACAATTCTTTTTACACCAGCAATTTGAGCAGGAACAACTGACATTATTAAAGATGAGGGATATACCGCATTACCTCCAGGTACATACAATCCAACAGAATCCATTGGCCTCCAAATAGATTGAAGTCTTGCATTCATATTTATAACTTCATAGTTTTCAGGTAATTGCTTTTGATGGAATTTCTGTATGTTATTTATTGCAATTTTAAAACTCTCTATAGTTTCTTTATTTAATTGACTCAGTGAATATAATTTTTTTAAATTTGGTATTTTTATGTCGTTTTTTTTTAGTGAAACTTTATCAAAATCTGCAGCAAATTGAATTATTTTTTCATCCCCAAATCTTTTAACATCTTCTAAAATTGATTTAACTACCTCATCGATTTTTGCATTAGTCTCTATTTGCCTTAAAGAAAGATGTTCGTCTAAAAGCTGCCAAAAATTTTCAGAAGTATATTTTATTACTTTCATTTTATTAATGATTTAAATTCATCTATTATACTTTGTATTTTTTTATTATTTGTCTTAAATGCAGATCTATTGATAATCAATTTTGATTGGACTTTCATAATTTCATCAATCTCTTTAAGACCATTTGCTTTTAAGGTAGCACCAGTTGAGACTAAATCTACTATTCTTCTACACATATTTAATGAAGGGGCTAATTCCATTGAGCCATTTAATTTAATTGCCTCAACTTGAATTCCCTTATTTGCAAAATAATCTTTACTTATATTAGGGTATTTTGTTGCAACTCTAATATTACTCCAAGTTTCTGGATCTTCTTTTTTTAAAAGTGTTTTTAAAGCTGCTACCGATAAACGACAATGACCTATGTTTAGCTCTAAAGGGGCATAGATTTCAGAATAATCAAATTCTCTTATAACATCTTCACCCGCTATTCCAATTTGTGCTGCTCCAAAAGCTACAAATGTACATGCATCAAAAGCTCTTACTTTGATAAAATTTACTTCCTTATTTTTAGATAAAAAAGTTAATTTTCTTGATTTATCATTAAACATTTCTGCTTCAGGGGCAAAAGTTGTTTTCAATAAAATTTTTCTTAACTCTCCAATTATTCTACCTCTCGGTATAGCTATAATAATTTTAGACATAATTTTGAGCTTTTATATCTAGAGGTCATAAAAAACTATAAAAACTTAATTTTTTTCTCTTTTTATGGATGGGCCAAGTTTACCAAGGGTGTTTTCAATCTTTTCGTAACCACGATCTAAGTGATAAACTCTATTAATTTCACTTTCACCCTCGGCACAAAGCGCTGCCAAGACCAAACTTACACTTGCTCTTAGATCACTGGCCATCACTTGAGCTCCTTTGAAATTTCTTGAGCCTGAAATAAAAGCCACATCTTTCTTTACTCTTATTTTAGCTCCTAAGCGGTTTAACTCAGGTACATGCATAAATCTATTTTCAAAAATATTTTCTTTTATTTGTGATTTACCATTAGCTAAACTCATTAAAGCCATCATTTGAGCTTGTAGGTCAGTTGGAAAACCTGGATGTGGAGATGTTTGAATTTTAATACCATTCAATTCATTTGTGGGCATAATTTTAATGCTATTTTTTTTTAATTTAATATTAGCACCCATATTTTTTAAAGCAGAAATTAAAGCTTCAATATGTTTTGTATCAACATCTTTTACTTCAAATTTTTTGTTTAACATAACTGCAGCAATTATAAATGTACCCGCGACAATTCTATCACTCATTATATTATGATTTGCTTTATGTAGCTTTTTTACACCAATTATATTGATAGTTCCTTTTTTCGTTATTTTGATGTTTGCACCCATTTTGTTTAGACAATTTGCTAAATCTATTATCTCAGGTTCTTTTGCCGCATTTTCAATAATAGTCTTCCCTTTGGCTTTTACAGCTGCCATCATTATATTCTCTGTTGCTCCAACACTTGGAAAAGATAATTTAATATGACTACCAATTAATTGGTTATTAACTTGTCCAACTACATAACCATTTTCAACTTTAAAGTTAGCTCCTAATTTTTTTAATCCGTCTAAGTGTATATCAATTGGTCTGGTTCCAATTGCACATCCTCCAGGAAGCGAAATTTTAGCTTTTCCAAATCTAGATAAAAGAGGTCCTAATATTAAAATAGAAGCTCTCATTTTTCTAACTATATCGTAGTCAGCGTCTTTGTTAATAATTTTCTTACAATTAATTTCAATACTATCACTTTTTGATTTTATAATAGATCCATAATTGCGCAAAAGTTTGGACATATTTTCTATATCAGCAAGTTTAGGAATATTTCTTAATTTAAGAGTATCCTCAGATAAAAGAGCACTTACCATAATTGGTAGGGCCGAATTTTTTGATCCTTTAATTGATATTTCTCCGCTTAAATTAGCACAACCTTTAATAATTAATTTATCCATTATTTTTTTTTGATGCTTTCTTTCTTTTAAGAATATTTGATTTAAGTTGTTTTTCTAATCTAGAAATTCTTACTTCTTTAAGTTTTTGTTTATGTTCAGATCTTTTTGTATTAATCTTATCTCTCATGAAATAATGTTTTTTATATGGTTTTTTTAGCAATAAATTCATTTGCTATTTTTAGCAAATAATCTTTTCTATCCTCCTTTAGTTTTCTGTAAGACATCATTACCATACCCATTCTGGGATTTTTTGATAAAATATCTTTGTTGGTATGAATAAAATTCCAATAAAGGCCATCTACAATGTCAGACCAGTTACCCTTTTTATAGTTGCTCATTTTAATGATATAATTTGAACCACAAATATATGGTTTTGTTGAAAAAATACCCCCATCACTAAAAGTACCCATTCCATATACATTAGGTGACATAACCCAATCAGATGAATCAACAAACATCTCCATAAACCATTTGTAAATTTCTTTAGGATGCAGTTGAGATAAAGTCATAATATTGCTTAAATGCATCAATCTTATGATATGGTGCGCATATCCATACTTATTTACATCTTGAATTGCATCGTCAATAGGATCTATACCTGTAGTACCATTATACCAATCATCAGTTAATTTTCTTTGATGATTAAAAAAGTTAGTATTTTCAAGTTTATCTTCATAATTTTGATAAATACCTCTCATAAACTCTCTCCATCCTATTACCTGTCTAATAAAACCCTCTAAACTGTTAAGTGGTATTTTTTTATTTTTACCAGTATCTAGTATTTTTTTTATTATTTCCTTCGGTATGATTAATCCAACATTTAAATAAGGACTAAGAACACTGTGTAATAAAAAAGGTACATTTTTTTTTACAGCATCTTCGTAATCACCAAAATTAGTAATTTTATCTTTTATGAATAAATCAAGAGCTTTCAACGCATCCTTTCTTGAAGTTCCTAGCCAAAAACTATTTACATCACCTGGATGATCAGAAAAAAATTCATCAACAGTTTTTTTTACTCCTTTTACAACAATGTCTTCAGTAAAATTTGGAAGGGACGGAATAGGGAAATTATCTGGTATTTTTTTCCTATTTTCTTCATCAAAACTCCACTTCTCTCCAATAGGCTTATCACCATTCATAAGAATATTTTTTTCTATTCTTTGTTGCTTATAATAACTTGCCATAAAGGGTTTTTTTACTTTCGATAAATATTTTTTAAAGTCATTTCTTGTATTTAAAAACATTGGACTATCTAAAAAATTTATTTTAACATTATTTTTTTTGGAAAAATTTAAAATTCTTTTTTCAAAAAATTTATCTTCAATCTCGAACATGTTAATTTCAGAAATATTTTTACTTTTAATAAAATCATTTAATTTATCTTCATAAGTAAGATTAATATTTTTTTTATTTAATTGATAATATTTAATATTAAATTTTTTACTTTTTAATTTAGATGCATATTTTCTCATAGATGATAAAAAAAGTATTAATTTATGCTTATGATGCTTTTCATAAGTACACAATTCAAAATCTTCAGCTATTAAAAAATAAGAGTCTTTGTAACTGCTAATCTCGTTTAATGGAAAAAGCTGATTGCCAAGTATGACGAATAGAGGTTTTGGAGACACTATTTATAAATATGATAAAAAATTTATATTTCTATTTTTTTTTAGAACATTTTTTTGAACAATATAATACGTTTCCCCAATCTTTCTGCCATTTTTTTCTCCAGGTAAAAGGTTTTTTACAACTTTTACAAATCTTAGTTGGTAAATTTGTTTTTTTATAGCTCAAAGATTATCAAATATGTGTAAGCTACTATAATAGCAGGAAACGCGCTATAAATAGTGGCTAAGATTGCAGCTTTGGGAGCGAGAGCTATAGCAGGAAATAAAGCATCACCATCATTAGATATAGCATTGCCGAGTTCAGCAGATAATGGAATGTATCCATTTAAATAAAATGTAGCGACAACAATTTGTGGACCACAACCAGGAAGAAATCCAAATAAGATTGCTATCAAAGGTACAAATGGAAGCCATAAGTCAAAAAATAATTTTAAATCTATATTCGTAAAATACATGAATATTTCAAAAACTAAAAACCCACTGATTACCCATGTTGTAACAAAATTAGTTGTATCCACTACTCTAGACAAAAATCCCCTACTTTTATCTGTAGAGCACTGAAAGTCACTTAATGGGTTTAGTGACCACATAAAGATTGATAAAATAGCTCCTGTAGACCCAAGTAGTAAAACAATACTTATGTTTGTTGGTAGATTTAAAAAAGTATCTACATCTATTTGAAACGCAAGAAGTATGCCAATAAAAAAACCAGGAACAAATAACATTAGCCAAAATATATTAAATTTTGAAACAAATGTTTTTTTTAATTTTTCAAATTCCAATTCAATATCAGAATTTGTCATCATAAAACTGCGGCCGTGAATTAAATCAACGACATAACCAGATATGGTTCCAACAAATATACCTAATACAAAAATTAATAATCCAGTTGATGGCTCCATAGCTAAAATTAAGAATGCAGCGTCTCCCATTGTTGCAGTAAGTACGGCAACTAAAGAGCCAAATGAGATTCTTCCTTGTATATATTGCGTAACAACAATTATAGCACCTCCACACCCTGGTATTGCTCCAAGAAAAGACGCAATAGGCACATGAAAATTTCTTGTTTTTTCTAAAAAAGAATGGATATCAAATTTAGTTAGAGAGTCTAAACCAATGAATACCATTAATGTAAAACCTACAAACACAGATACGGCTAGATATGCATCAACCATGGACTCACGGATTATATTTCCAAATTCTCCTGATTGAAAAGCGAGAGCAAGTATTATTAGTCCAAAAAATGACTTTTTTAATAGTCTGCCTTCATTAGCAAACATAATTTTTTGTTTATCTTTTATTGCTGAGATTAATGCATTCATTTGCATAGTTATATATAAAAAGTATAGCTATGGCTATATTATAATGCTATGGATATATTATAAATTACAAATAATTAAATATATGTCATTCAAAAAAGTCAGAGACGCCCACAAAACAGAGAATACAGAAGATTATCTTGAAATTATTGCTGATCTTTTAAACACTAAGGGCGAGGCAAGAATTGTTGATATTGCGAGTAAATTAGATATTGCCCAAGCAACTGCAAATAAAACAATTCAAAGATTACAAAATCAAGGATTTGTAAAAAAAGAACCCTACAGATCAATTTTTCTTACACTTAAAGGACAAGAAGTGGCTAGTGTTTCTAAAAAGAGACATATCATAGTTTTGACTTTTCTAAAAAATCTTGGTCTGGATGCTAGAACAGCAGAGGCTGACGCTGAGGGTATAGAGCATCACGTAAGTGATAAAACATTAAAAAAAATGGAACAATTTAACAAAAAAAATTAAATTTTTTTTAACACAACTAATCTTATTTTAATTTTATTTGAAAAAGAAGAATTTTGTGGCAAATAATTCAAAGGTCTTGATTTATGAACAAGATGAAAAGACTTACTGAAATTATTGACTATTAAATCAAAATTTTGTTTCTCCCATAAATCAATTCTATGAGTAAATATAAATATTCCATTTTTTTTTAAATAATCAAATATTAAAGAGAGTAACTTTTTTGGTTTTTTGCAATATGTCATAGAGCCAATCATACTCACAGAGTCATATTTTGTTGAAATATTAATTTTTTTCTCAAAACTTTGTTTAATTAATTTTCTGTAAAGTGTCTTATTCTTAGCAATTTTAAGACTTTGGGAGGATATATCACAACCATCGATAGTTACATTGGGATAATTTTTTTTGAGTTTAGCAGCAAACATTCCTGTTCCACAGGCTAGGTCTAAATTGTAGTTAATATTTTCTTTTAATAAAGTCATCACATTTACTGCCTTTAAAGGCGCCTTATAGTTCCATTTTTTTAATGTTTGATCGTAACTTAAAGCCCACTCATCATAATATTTTTCAGTTAAAGTCTCATTTCCAATACCATCCACTAATGATTTTACTTTAGTCATTTAAGATAGCTGGTATTTTATTTCGAGCATGTTCAACTTCTTCTAAATTAATGTTTGTATTTAGAATTTTTGGCTTAGTCTTTGCCTTTGCTATTATTTTACCCCAAGGATTTACTAGTAGTGAATGTCCGTAAGTTTTTCTATTTGTGTGGTGAGTTCCACACATATCTGTTGCCACAAGAAACAAACTATTTTCTATAGCTCTTGACCTTAACATCACCTCCCAATGAGCTTTTCCAGAGGGAACTGTAAATGCTGCTGGCATCAAAATAATTTGAGCTCCCTTTTTAGCTATTTTTCTAAATAAATTTGGAAATCTTAAATCATAACAAATTGTTAAACCTATTTTTATTTTATCTATATTCAATAGAACTATATTAGTTCCCGCATGAAATGTATCTGACTCTCGGTGAGTTTCTTTTTTATTAATATTGACATCAAACATATGAATTTTATCATATGTTTTTGCAATCTTACCTTTGGTATTGATGAAATATGATCTGTTAACTAACTTCTTTTGATTTTTAATCTTGAGAAGAAGTGACCCTATATTAATGTTAACATTATTTTCTTTTGCGTATAACTTTGCCATCTTTATTATAGGGCAATCATTTTCAAAAGTTGTATTTTTTCTTAAATAATCAATATCATTTGTTATAATATTTGAACATTCTGGAGTACAAATTAAATTAGGCTTAAATTTTTTGGTTTTCTCAAAATATTTTTTTAACAGTTCAGCATTTTTAAAAGGTGTTGATTTGGCTTCGAATTGAATTTGTGAAATGCTTATAGTTTTCATTATTTAAATTTATTATTTGTTTTTTTATCTTAACATAATAAAATGTATTTAAATAAATGAAAAAATTACTATTACTTATCTGCTTCTGTACGTTTTCTCTCAAAATACATGCATACACGCTTCAAAAATCTTCCATAAACTTGAGTTATCCTTGGGGCATGACCTGGATAGACTCAACAAAATTATTAATTACGGAAAAAAAAACTGCACAAATAATTTTATTTGATACATCAAATAATACATCCAAAATTATATCTCACAAAATACCAGTGGCCTCTTGGGGTCAAGGAGGTTTATTGGATATTATCTCTGAAGGTAATAATATCTGGATCACATGCTCGATAATGAAGAATAAACTTCTCACTACAGCTGTTTATAAATCAACACTAAATAATAATTCCTTAATTGACTCCGAGTTAATATTTGAAGCAACGCCCTATATTAATAATGCTAAACATTTTGGATCACGAATAACAATTAAAGATGATTTTTTATATATAAGTATTGGCGAAAGAGGAAAAGGAATGATTTCTCAAGACCCATCTAATACTGTTGGAAGCATAGTGAGAATTCACAAAGATGGAAGAATACCAGCAGATAATCCTTTTGTGACTAATAGTGACTGGTCAGAGGAAGTATATCAAATAGGTGTTCGCAATCCTCAAGGAATGGATTTAGATCCCTTAACTAATGATGTTTTTATATCTAATCATGGACCTAAAGGTGGTGATTTTGTTGGAAAGGTTATCAGAGGTACAAATTATGGATGGAAAAGAGTTGGCTGGGGTGGAACCAATTATTCTGGAACAAAAATAGGTGATGGAAATACATGGGAACCCGGATTACTTCCACCAGATCATATTTGGGTACCATCAATAGGAGTTGGAGGAATAAAGTTCTATAAAGGTGATTTATTTCCTGAACTTAAAAATACACTACTTATTGGCTCACTTAAATTTCAATATCTATCCTACCTTCCCAGAAATGAAAATGGATTTGGTGAAGAGCAATTAATCTTTAAAAACAAAATAGGAAGAATTAGAGATATTGAAGTAAACTCTAAAGGGGAAATATTTTTAATTGCAGATGAAAATAATACAACTTTGTATAAATTAACCCCTTAATTAACTCTAAATTTTCTTAAAAAAATATTACCCGCAAAAAAAACTATAACACATAAGGCGTACATATTAATAGTTAGTGAATAAGTTTCTGCAATAAATCCAATTATGGCGGGAGCAAATAATAAAGGTGAGAAACCCATTGTTATCAGATTAGTAACAGTTGTTGGAATGCTTTCAGATGAATGCTTAACTGCTTGGCGTATGATTATTGGAACTAAATTAGCAGTTAAGAAACCATAAAAAAAGAAAGTAATAAGTATTAAATAAAAATTACCAATAATGATTGAAGAAAATAATATTAAAGAACCAAAGATAACAAAATAACACCCAACTATTTTTTCTGAGAATAAATTAATTAATTGATTTGAGAATAAGTTAGCAAAAATTCCACCAAAACTTAAACAAATTAATCCTAAGCTAGCTAAATAAAGAGGAGCATTAAGTTCTTTGGTAAACCATAAAGCTGACCAATCTATAATAATACCATTGGAACCAAATATTACAAAAAGTAGGAGCCCAAAAATCAAAACATTCTTTTCAGGTATTTTTAATTTCTCCCCCTCACCTTTAAAATCTAGATCTTTGGGAAGTCCATTCATATAAATTATCAAAGACACAATTATTGAAAGAAAAAATAAAATTAAAAAAACAAAAGTTGGACTCATTGAATTTCCTAAAATAAAACCAGACAAAATACCTCCTAGAAAAATTCCTATGTTAAAGCCCATTGCATAATAAGGGCTTATAATTTTTCCTGAATGTCTCTCTATCAATTGCGCGTGAATACCCCCAATAGGACCTGATGAACCCCACCCAATTCCCGCAGGAATATGAGCAAGAAGAAGAATTAAATATGTAGGTGCTGATACTAAAATAATATTAGAAAATGAAATAATAACTAGACCAATTGTCATGATTTTTTTTGTCCCAAACTTTGGTACTAATATTCTTCCTTCAATTTGATTTGAAATAAGAAAAGATACACCAAATGAAAGTATAGCAAAGCCAAGATCAGACTCGTCAATCTGTAATCTTTCCATATTCCATGGAATTAAACCAAAATAACAACCGACGATAAGCATCGGATATGAAGAGCACAAAATTACGGCAAAGGTAGCCTTCTAAATGTTGTTTGATCCATTAAGTGTTGTTTACCAACGAGGATGTATATCTGTTTTTAAATGTGAATTATAAATATCTTCAATTTTCTGCATCAAATCATGAATATCAGGTAATGATGATACAGAAATATTCTTTAGAACTTGATCAGAATTTTTTGCCCCAGGTATTATGACACTCACAGCTTCATGCATCAAAATCCATTTAAGAGCTAATTGTGATAAAGAGAAACCCTCAGGTGTGATAGATTTTAATTCCTCAACAACTTTAAGAGCTTTATTGAAATCAACTCCTGAAAAAGTTTCACCAACATCAAAAGCATCACCCTTAATATTATAATTGCGGTGATCATTTTCTGGAAAAGAAGAGTCTGTATTCATTTTTCCAGTTAATAATCCACTTGCAAGAGGTACTCTTATTATAATGGCTATGTTTTTTTCCTTCGCCATTTTAAAAAATTCTTCAGCTGGTTTTAATCTCAGCATATTAAATATAATTTGAACACTTTTTGTATGAGGTCTTTGAATGCAAGCAAGAGCTTGATCAACAGTTTCAACACTAAAACCATAGTGTTTTACTTTGCCTTTTTTAACTAAATAATCTAACATTTCGTAAGTTAAATCATTAGAATATACTTCAGTTGGTGGGCAATGCATTTGAAGAAGGTCTATAGTTTCAACACGTAAATTAGTTAACGATCTATCAACAAATGACTCCATTAAATTTTTATCATAATATCCCTGAGCCTCATGAGGGTTGATTCTTCGACCTGCTTTTGTAGCTACATAAATGCGTTCAGAAGTTGAATTGATAAGTTCACCAACAAATTTTTCACTTCGACCATCACCATAAACATCAGCAGTATCAAAAAAATTAACACCGTTATCAAAAGAAGTTTTTAAAATATCTTTTGCGTTTTCTTCAGAAATATCTCCCCAATCTGCACCCATGGCCCAGCAGCCAAGACTGATTTCGCTAACATTCCATCCAATATTCCCAAATTTTCTTAATTTCATATTATGTTAAACTTATTATAGTAAGATAATTATAAATAAAAATATATTAAATTATATTTTTTTCCTATAATTGACCAATCTGTATGAATAATCTTTTAAAAATATGGAATGAAAATAAACCTGTGGTTAATGCATGGCTTTCAATTCCTAATTCATTTACTGCGGAAGCATTTGGAAAAATGGGATGGGATGCCATAACAATTGATATGCAACACGGTCAAAGTGATTATTCATCTAGTATCCCAATGTTACAAGCTTTATCTTCCAGTTCATCAACCCCAATGGTTAGAGTTCCCTGGTATGAACCGGGAATAATAATGAGAATGTTAGATCTAGGCGTTTTAGGGATCATAGCACCAATGATAAACACAAAAAAAGATTGTGAAAAGTTTGTTTCTTATTGCTACTACCCTCCTATAGGACAAAGAAGTTTTGGTCCAATGCGTGCTCAATTAATTCATGGATCTAACTACTTTGAAAAAGCCAATGAAAATGTTTTAAGTTTTGCAATGATAGAAACACAACAGGCAGTAGATAACTTAGATGATATTCTTTCTGTACCAAATTTAACTGGAGTCTATATTGGTCCTGCAGATATGAGTTCTTCTTATGGTATGAAGCCAAAATTTGATGTTAAAGAAGATCCCGTTTTTTCAAATATTAAGCTAATAGCAAAAAAAGCTAATGAATATGGAAAAATTGCTGGTATTCATAACGGCACCACACAATATGCCAAAGAAATGATAGATTTAGGCTTTAAGCTAGTAACTATTTCATCAGACTTTAGATCTATGTCAGCTCATGCACAATCTGTTATAGATGATATGAAAAATAAAACGAATGAAACTTCAAAAAATGAAGCCTACTAATCCTTGTCATCTTTTCTAAAAAAAGGAATTAGAAAAACTAAACAAGCTATAAGAAAAAATAAGCTTCCAAACATTGCCCAAAAATTTCCTATACTAGAGATTAGAAAGCCTACTGCCGATATAATAAAGAGCACCCAACCAACTATATTTATTTTTTTATTGTTCATTCTCTTTGCTTATCGCCTCTTCCATTTCTAATAACTCTAACCATCTATTTTCTTTATTCTCAAGTTCTTTTTCTTGATTGCTTAGTTTTTCTGTAACTTCTTCAAACCTATTATTATTACTAATGTATAAATTTGTATCTTTTAATTCATTTTTTAGAGATGAAATTTCTTCTTGAATAATTTTAATTTCTTTGGGGATATTTTCTAATTCAAACTTAAATTTGAAAGATAATTTTTCTATTTTTTTTATTTTAGGTATGCTTTCTTTTTTTTTTGAACTTTTATTTATATAAATCTTATCAGATTGATTATTTAGAAAATCACTATAACCACCTAAAAACATTGATATCTTCCCATCTCCATCAAAAGATAGGATTTTATTTACTGTTTGATCTAAAAAGTCTCTGTCGTGAGAAACTATCAATAAAGTACCTCGGTAACTAGATAGCATTTCAGTGAGAAGGTCCATCGTTTCTAAATCCAAATCATTTGTTGGCTCATCTAAAATTAGACCTGTTTTTGGATTAGCTAAAACCTTCGACAATAACAATCTATTTTGCTGTCCACCTGATAATGATAAAATTGTATCATTAACGCGTTTAGGATCAAATTGAAAATCTTTTAAATAACTACAAACATGCCTTTCTTTCCCTTGAACAGATAAATAATCACCCCCATTAGGAACTAAAATTTCTTTTAACGATTTGTTTGAATTTAAATCGTTTCTTAGTTGATCAAAATAGGAGAATTCTAAATTCTTTTTTAATTTAATTGACCCACTAATTTCTTTAAGCTCTCCAATCAAAGTTTTCAAAAATGTTGATTTTCCCGTTCCATTTTTACCGAGTAAACCAATGCGATCCCCCTTTGTAATCTTAACAGATATATCTTTTAATATTTTATTTTTTGAATTTGGATAAGAAACAGAAGCTTTAATAAATTCAGCTATAAATTTAGAGTTATCAAACGTAGGTTTTACTAGCATTGGTTTTACTGATTTGATTGCTAGTCGATAAGATGACTCATCTTTTTCCAATTGTTCTTTCAATTGCTTTGCCCTCTCAAGGCGCTTTACATTTCTTTTAACTCTTGCCTTGACTCCTCTTTGTGCCCACTCCACTTCTAAATTGACAAACTGTTTTCTATTTTTTAATTCACGAGCTTCTTGATCCAATAATTCTTCAGACCAAGCGTCAAAATTTTTAAATCCATTTGGGCTTATTCGCAAATCCCCCCTATCCAACCAGAAAACCTTATTCGTAAAGTTACTCAGAAAAGTTCTATCGTGACTAACACATAGCATTACTCTATTTAATCCTTTAAGATGCTGTTCTAGCCATTGTATACATTCTAAATCTAAATGGTTTGTAGGCTCATCAAGTAACATTATATCAGAATCAGGTATAAGAGTTTTAGCTAAAGCAATTCTTCTTTTTTGCCCACCAGATAAATTTTTTATATTTGCGAGTTTATCTAAATTTAAATTATTACAATAAATATCTATTTTAAATTTTTCATCATCGCTTTTTAATACTTTACTCATCTCCTCTTCAACAGTTTTAGAAAAATCTAATTCGAAATGTTGAGTAAAGTATGAAACTTTAAGATTAGGGAAGTTCCAAAGCTCCCCATTATCTAACTCCTGTGTCCCCATTATTATTTTCATTAGGGTTGTTTTACCTACACCATTTTTACCAACCAGAGCAATCAAATCATTTCTATGAATATTTAAATCTAAACCATTAAAAATTTCCTTCTTACCAAATCTTACATCAACATCTCTAAGTGAAAAAATTAAATCACTTGGCATTTTATTTTAAGTAAAGAACTAGAAGATCTAATATTCCAAGAAATAAAAAAAGTATTATAACTCTTTTTAGAGACCATTGACCTTCTGGGAATATATAATATAAAAAAGATTTCATGAAATGTATATAATGTTTTTTTTAAAAAAAATTATAAAAAATTTTGTAAAATTTACAAACGCTCTTAAAAAAGAGCGTTTATAAAAAAAATAATTAGTCTTTGCTATATATATAAAATCCTATAGCGAATAATGCTGTCAAAATAACATTAACATAGGCTGTTGGGCCTGACACAGCTTTTACAACAATATGATAAAGAATTATTAATGTCCATAATCCTCCCCCAATTGCAAATAATTTCCCCATAGCATTAAATGAATCTCCTGCTATTTCTGGGATTCTCCATGACCAAATAGAAATAATTAAAAATGTCATTCCCATGAATTGACCTAAAGTGATAAGATCAGCTGTTACTTCAAAATTAGCTTGGGTCATAAATGTAGCAGTCAAAAATAATCCACCTATTGCATTGATAAGCAAAACAATAGATTGGGCTTTGAATACAGTTCTTAAATTCATATTACTCTCCTATTAATAATTTTAGTATTTATAACCTTTATTAAGATTCGTAATTTAATTTATAGAGTAAATTAAGTGATTAAATCAAATATGTTTATCAAAATAATATTAGTGACTCTAAGTTCATTTTTTGTTTTGTTGACGATATGCATACGGTTTCATAAATTCACTCTTCCATATACCTAGCTTATTATCCCTAGCATATTTTTCTTCAACTATATAATCTGTTGAATAATAACGGTATGCAATTGCCCAACCGTTTTCCACCATCCATTGATTAATATTAATTTCATTAACATAACAAATTGCCACAAAACGATTATAAATATCAACATCGTTTATAATGCACTCTACCTTTTGATTGCTAATTAATTTTTTTAATTCTTTAGTTGATTGCTTTCCACAGTACCATTCTTTACTATCGATTTTACATGTTTGTTTTATTTCAGGAGCATCAATGCCGTGCAGTCTAATTTTATTAGTATTGATATGAATTGTATCACCATCTATAATTCTTGGTTTACCATTTATTATTTTAGCAAAAACAAAATTACTAAAAGATAGTAAAATTATAAAAAGAATTAATATGGTTGTTTTCATTTATTTAATTATATATTTAATGTTTAAGTTTAATCAATGCCGCAGTAACTCAGGGGTAGAGTAATTCATTGGTAATGAATAAGCCGGCAGTTCGATTCTGCCCTGTGGCACCATTTTTAATGAAATACATAGTTATATTAATAATTTTTTTTACAAGCTCAGAGATTATGCCAAAACAAATATCAGATTTAAATTGGAAAAAAAGAATAATTATTATTTCTTATAAAAAACAGAGTGGTGAACTATTTTCTAAAAGTATAAAATATATTTCTGATAATAAATGTGGAATAGATGATAGAAATTTAGAAATAATTTTTTTTGAGAATTTTAAAAATAAAGATTTTTTAACACCTAAATTTATTAATAAAAAAATTGGTATTTGGTTAATTGGATATGATGGGGAAATTAAGGACTATAGCCAAGATGACAAAATATATTTACGATTATTCAATTTAATTGACTCTATGCCGATGAGAAAACAAGAAATAAAAAATGATAAATGTTAACAAAAATAGCACTCATTAGAAGAGTGCTATTTTAACTGTTTTTATTTTACAAACTAAAATATCTTATTAAAATTACTACCATTGGAATTAGTGGCCTAATTGCATGTTTGATAGGCCAATCATTGCCATCAAAACTTTCAAAAATTTTTAGCGTTGTGCCAATATTATAACAAAAAGCTAAAATAGTAAAAATAAACAAAATACCTATAACTTCATTTGGAGAGTCAAAACTTCCAATTTGGAATAATGTAGCAATTAACATTAAAACTATACCAATCATTAAAAAACCAAGGGGTCGGCCCATATACATTGCATCTTTTGATCCAAAACCTATACTATTTTGGACAAAGCTTTTGTTAAAAGCAAAACTTAATCCAAAGAATCCTCCAAATAAAATTAAAAAAACATGACATAAAAAAGGTATCATGCCACCTGCTGTTTCAACCATAAAATCTCCTATAATTAATTATGTAAGCATATCATTTAAAGTATGATTCTCCCAAACAAGAGTGTGGTTGAGTCTGACATTTGCGCAAAGGTAATTAAATCGGAATTCAAAATACCAGACTCGTTATAGTTTTTAGAAGATTTTGATTACAAATCCACAAGTTTGATTTAATGCTTAAAATATAAAGAAAAATAGAGAGTTATAAGGTAGAATCGCTAAATAAATGATTAAAATCTATTATAGTCACCTCCCTTTTTGGAGGGCAGAAGTTTTAAGAGTTTCTTTGTTTATAAGAGATATTCCTTTTGAAGATGTTAGAGTTTCCAGAGAGGAATTTATTCATTTGATAAAAACTGGTTTTTTGCCAAATGGTAAAAAATCCCCTTTTCACCAGTTACCAGTCATAGAAGTAGAAGATAAAATAATTGGTCAAACAGGAGCTATTGCCAGATATTGTGGTAAAGTTTCAAATCTCTATTCTGATGATATGTTGAAAGCAGCAAAAATCGATCAAATAATTGATGCTGCTACCGATATAACAAATGTAGTAAGCCCAACAATAAGAGAGAAGGATCAAGAGAAAAAAATGGAAGATAGAAAAGTGCTTGTAAATAAACTGTTGCCACGGTGGTTTAAATATTTAGAGAACTTACTTTCAGAGGATGACTCCATATGGTTTGTAGAAACAATGACCATTGCTGATATTGCAATGTGGAGATTACTTGGCTGGCTAACATCAGGTATTATTGATGGTATCCCTACTTCTGTTGTTGATGACTTTCCAAAATTAAAAAATATTCATCATCAAGTACATACCCATCCAAAAGTTCAAGAATGGATGTTAAAAACTTATGGTAAAGAAATTTAAAGATGACTGCGCTGAGTATTAACATAAATAAATTTGCTTTAATACGCAATGCAAGGGGCGCTGATTTACCGAACCTCATCGACATAAGTAAAAAATGTATTGAATACGGTGCAGACGGAATTACTGTTCATCCTCGACCAGATGAAAGGCATGTTAAATTTTCTGATTTACAAGAATTAAAAAATCTAACTAATAATTACGAACAAATAGAATTTAATATTGAAGGCTACCCATCAGATGATTTCATTAAGAGAGTAATTGATGTATCGCCTGATCAAGTAACTCTTGTTCCAGATCCACCAGAAGCTCTGACATCCTCTTTTGGGTGGGACTGTGAAAAAAATAAATTTTTTTTAAATGAAGTAATAAATAAATTAAGAGATAATAACATTCGAGTTTCAATATTTATAAATCCATCATCCAAAACTTTATCAAATCTAGAGATAATTAAACCAAATAGAGTAGAGTTATATACTTACGATTATGCCAAAAATTATAATGAAAATAAAAACTCAGCAATAAAATCTTATCTAGAAGTAACAAACTATTTAAAGAATGAATTTCCAAATATATCACTTAATGCTGGTCATGATTTAAATTTAGATAATTTAGATTATTTTTTACAAAATATTCCTGAAATTAAAGAAGTGTCAATTGGGCATGCTTTGGTATGTGACAGTATTGATTTTGGACTTAAAGAAACAATTGAGAAATATAAAAATATAACACAAAAAAGTAATGATTAATTGGTTTTGGATTCAATTTGCTGCCATATGTATTGTTGGAGCAATGTCTCCCGGACCATCATTGGCATTAATCATCAGAAATTCAATAAAATATGGTAGGGTCTCTGGGCTACTTAGCTCTATTGGTCATGCAATAGGTATTGGAATTTATGCAGCAATCTCTCTTGTAGGTTTACAATTAATACTTATAAATAATATTTTTGTATTTAACACAATACAGTTTTGCGGCAGTGTTTTTTTATTAATTCTAGGTATTTTATTTTTAAAAAATTCTGGGGAAAAATTATCAATAGATGATGAGCAAAAAAAATTTAACTCATTTGCACAAGGTTTTGCAATAAGTATACTGAATCCTAAAATCCTTATTTGGTTTGCTGCCATTTTTTCACAATTTATAGATGTCTCATCAACAAGTTTGACAAAATTTATTATGGTTTTTATAGCATCATCTATAGATGGAGTTTGGTATGTCGTAGTGACTATTACTGTGACAGGATTTGGTTTAAAACATTTTCTAGAAAACAATACTAAAACAATTCAAAATATATCGGGTATAACCTTAATTTTTATTTCATTAATTATTTTATATAAAACGTTAAGCCCATACCTCCTCTAAAACACGTAATATATTCTTACCCATTACTTTTTCAATCTCTTCAGAAGTATAACCTCTTTTCTCTAATTCTTGTGCAATAAGCATATGATCCATGCAATCATTCCAACTTTTTGGAAGACAATCAAGACCATCGTAATCACTTCCTACACCAACATAGTCAATGCCAATCATTTTCACAATATAATCAATATGATCAACAAAAATATCCATACCAGGGCAAACAGAGGATAATTCTTTTTGCAAAAAGTGTTGTTTTACAATCCACTTACCTGCTGTCGTTTCTTGTTTATCTGCAAGTTCATTAAGTTGTTCTTTGAAAGCAGTTCTTACCTTTTGTTCTCTACTTTTAAATGTTGGATCAATAAAAAAAGGATAAGGATTTAGTCCTATAAAACCATTTGTATTTTTTATAGCTACAATTTGATCATCTTTAAGATTTCTAAAATGCGGACATAACTTATAGACACTAGAGTGAGAAGCAATGATTGGTTGTTTAGTGATAGCAATTGTATCCCAAAAACTTTTTTCTCCAATATGAGACATATCAACTAATACTCTATTTTCTTGGCAGAGATGAATCACGTCGATACCAAATTTATTTAAACCAACTGTCTTTAAGCTAGATTGCTTATGCGTTTCTCCATAACCAGAACTAACCCAATCCAAGGAATGATTCCATGTTGGGCCAAAATAAAATAACCCTTTATTAATAAAATATTCTAAATTTTCTATTTTATTTTCTAATGCTTCACCGCCCTCCATTGCAATTGGAAGAGATAATTGATTATTTTGTTTAGCAGTTTTTATGTCATTAAGAGTAATAGGAACTGAGACTCCCTCAACTTTCTCTAATGCTTTTAATTTATCATACATTTTGGAAGCAAATTCAAAGTAACTTGTATTAGCATCTTTTTCAGAAGCCCAAACAATCATTACTTCTAAGTCGATTGCAGATAATTTTAATCGTTCAATATCAGTATGGCCTGAGGATGTGTTTTTAGTCACATCCTCACCAATCATCATTCTTTGCACAAGATCATTATGCAAATCAGCTACAAACATACTTATTCTGTGATGATTTCCATTTTGATTATCTTATCTGGATCTTGAGGTGGTTCTCCTCGAGTGATATTATCAACCAACTCCATGCCTTCTACTACTTGACCCCATACAGTATATTGACCATCTAAAAAGCTAGCGTCATCAAAAACAATAAAAAACTGACTGTTTGCACTATTTGGATCTTGCGCTCTAGCCATAGAGAGTGCACCCCTTCCATGATTAGCATCAGAAAATTCTGCAGGAATATTTGGAAGATTAGAGCCTCCTGTACCTGCTCTTGACATATTGAATTTGTCATTAGAAGAATTACCAAATTCTACATCCCCAGTTTGCGCCATAAAACCATCAATAACTCGGTGAAATACAACACCATCATATTGGCCTTCACTAATTAATTGCTTAATTTGTGCCACATGCTTTGGTGCTAAATCTGGTCGAGTTTCAATTTTCACCACACCATCTTTTAATGTCAAATGTATAATATCTTTTTCGTCTGCCATAACTGGTCCTCCATTTAATAAAGTTGAGATTGCCAGGCACAGAAATAAAAATTTTAAAATTTTAATCATATTTGTTCCCTTTACCTTCGCTCAAAAAGTTTTATATAGTGTCTAATGCATTTGTTTGAAGAAAATATCAAGAACTTAGGTTTAAATATTCCAGAACTTCCAAAAGCTCTAGCCAATTATGTACCATATAAAATTGTTGGTAAAACGATGTACATATCTGGACAAGCACCTGTTCATAATGGGGAACTAATCTATAAAGGAAAAGTTGGCTCAGATATTACTGTTGAAGATGGTATTAAGGCTGCTAAACTATGTGTCACCAATATTATTGCCGCTGTTAAAACCGGTCTTGAAGGTGATTGGGGTAAATTAGATAGTTTTGTAAAGTTAACGGGATATGTAAATTGTCAGGATAATTTCACCGATCAACCAAAGATCGTTAATGGAGCATCTGACTTGTTAGTTGAAATTTTTGGTGATCAAGGTCGTCATTCGAGAGTTGCTGTTGGATCTAATGCTCTACCATTAGGTATTGCGGTAGAAATAGATGCAATAGTTCAATTGAAATAAATGTCTTCACTAAAAAGTGATTTCTTTTTTATCAATAGTTTAAAAAAAATTAAAAAAGAAGATTGGAATGCTTGTGTTGACGATGATCATCCTTTCATTCAATATGAATTTTTATTTGCTTTAGAAGAAAGTGAAAGTGCTTGCTCTCAAACAGGATGGAAACCCTATCATTATATTGAGTACAATGATGTTAATGAGATAATTGCTATATGCCCACTATATATCAAAAGTCATTCTTATGGAGAATATATTTTTGATCACGCATGGGCAGATGCCTATCATCGTCATGGATTAAATTATTATCCCAAACTTCAATCCGCAATACCTTTCACTCCTGTAACTGGAGAGAGAATATTTATAAGTAAAAAAATAAGAAATAAAAAAGATAAAATCAAATCAATTATTAATAATATTATTAGAGAAGCAAAAAAACTGAATGTCTCATCAGCTCATTTTAATTTTATCAAAAATCCAAATGAATGGGATGCAGAAGAACCAATAATGATAAGAGAGGGAATTCAATTTCATTGGGAAAACAATAATTATAAATCTTTTGATAACTTTTTATCAACTCTCTCATCAAGAAAAAGAAAACAAATAAAGAAAGAAAGAGAATGTCTCAAAAATAATAACCTAAAAGTAAAATTATTAAGTGGAGATAATCTCCAGAAAGAAGATTTAGAATTTTTTTACGAATGCTATCTTGATACAACAGGAAGAAAATGGGGTTCAACGTACCTAAAAAAAGAATTTTTTATGAATATCTTGAGCAATTTTAAAAATAAAATTTTACTAATGATTGCTTACCAAAATGATTCTAAAGTTGCTTCCGCACTAAATTTTCTCAGTAAAACCCATTTATATGGACGACTGTGGGGATCTAAATTTGAAGTACCTTATCTGCATTTTGAACTGTGTTACTATCAAGCTATTGACTATGCGATCGCAAATAATATCAAGTATGTTGAGGCAGGAGCACAAGGTGAGCACAAATTAAGCAGAGGTTATTTGCCCCAAAAAACATGGAGTGCACATTGGATAAAGGAGAAAGATTTTTCTACAGCGATAAATAAATTTCTTAACGAGGAATCAAAGATGATAAATCATCATAAAAAAGATCTAGAAGCATTGGGTCCTTACAAAAGCTAGACTAACTCTTTCTTTTTATCTTGATTTGATGAATATTTGAGTGATATTTCTTCTTTATCAATTGTTATATCAACATGACCACCTTTTGAGAGTGCTCCAAATATTAATTCTTCAGCCATTGGTTTTTTAACTTTTTCTTGTATGACTCTTCCTAGTTCTCTAGCACCGTAAACTTCATCATACCCGATGTTAGCAAGATACTCTTTTGCTTTTTTATCTATTGATAAAGAGACGCCTTTATCTTCTAATTGAGCCTCAACTTGAATAATAAATTTATCAACGATGGATAAGACAATTTCTTTATTCAAATGATTAAAATGAATGATAGAATCTATTCTATTTCTAAATTCAGGAGAAAAGATTTTATTAATTGCGTCATTGTTGTCATCTTTTGATCTTGCTGAATTAAAACCAATTCTTTTTTTTGATAAATCAATTGCGCCTGCATTAGTAGTCATGATTAAAATAACATTTCTAAAATCAACTGATTTTCCATTATGATCAGTTAATTTTCCATAATCCATTACTTGAAGCAAAATATTAAAAAGATCAAAATGAGCTTTTTCAATTTCATCTAATAGCAATACACAATGAGGGTTTTGATCAACACCGTCAGTTAGTAATCCACCTTGATCAAACCCAACATATCCTGGAGGCGCTCCAATTAAACGACTTACTGTGTGTCGTTCCATATATTCTGACATATCAAAGCGAAGAAGTTTTATACCAAGTGTCTTACTTAATTGCCTTGCAACTTCTGTTTTCCCTACACCTGTTGGCCCAGAAAATAAATATGAACCGATAGGCTTACCATCTTCTCTAAGCCCAGCTCTTGCAAGTTTTATTGAAGAGGAAAGTTCCTCTATGGCTCTGTTTTGTCCAAAAACAAAATTCTTAAGATCTCTCTCAAGGTTTTTTAAATTTTCTTTATCGTTTTTATTTACAGACTTTGCAGGAATTCTTGCCATAATAGAAACAACAGCCTCGACATCTTTCGATGTGATTGTTTTCTTTCTTTTAGACTTTGGAAGCAAATACTGCGCTGCTCCAGCTTCATCAAGCACATCAATTGCTTTATCTGGCAATTTTCTATCACCTATATATTTATTTGATAATTCAACAGCGCTAATAATTGCATCTGATGAATATTTAATTTGATGATGATCTTCGTAATAACTTTTTAAGCCATTTAAAATTTTAATTGTTTCTTCTTTTGTTGGTTCCTTAATATCAATTTTTTGAAAACGTCTAACAAGCGCCCTATCTTTTTCAAAATAGTTATTAAACTCTTTATAAGTAGTAGATCCAATACAACGAAGTGATCCATTACTTAGAGAGGGTTTCAATAAATTACTTGCATCCATTGATCCACCACTAGTAGCTCCTGCCCCTATTACGGTATGTATTTCATCAATGAATAAAATTGATTTTTTTTCTTTTTGTAAATCCTTTAGAACTTCTTTTAGTCTTTCTTCAAAATCTCCTCTATAACGAGTTCCAGCTAGAAGAGCGCCCATATCCAAAGAGTATATAACTGCATCAAGGATGATGTCTGGGACATCTTTTTCAACTATACGTTTTGCTAAGCCTTCCGCTATAGCTGTTTTACCAACACCAGGATCACCTACAAAAATAGGATTGTTTTTTTGTCTTCGACATAAAATTTGAATGGTTCTCTCTACTTCAAGTTTTCTTCCAATCAACGGGTCTATTTTCCCATCCAAAGATTTTTTATTTAAGTTAATACAAAATTGGTCAAGAGCTTTTTTGGTAGATTTTTTTTGTTGCTGACCGTCTGTAGTTTCTTCTACAATTTCTTCACCATCCTCATCTTCCTGCACTTTAGAAATACCATGTGAGATATACTGGACAGCATCCAACCTTGTCATATTTTGTTGATGTAGAAAATATACTGCATGACTTTCTTTTTCAGAAAAGAGTGCGACAATCATGTTAGCACCCGTAACACTCTCTCTTCCACTTGACTGAACATGAATAGCTGCTCTTTGAAGAACTCGTTGGAAACTATTCGTTAGTTTAGGCTCACCAGTAAAATTTTCTGTTAAATTAGCTAAATCGTTTTTTATAAAATCTTCTAAATTTTTTTTTAATTCTTCAATTTCAACACCACACGCTTTTAAAACGCTAATCGCATCTTTATCTTTTATGAGGGAGTTTAATAAATGTTCAAGGGTGACAAACTCATGCTTATTTTCAGTGGCTAGTTGATATGCATTTCGAAGTGTAATTTCTAAGTTAGATGATAACATTTAATTTTTTTCCATTGTGCATTGAAGAGGATGTTCATGCTTTTTTGCAAGGTCCATGACTGATTTACATTTAACTTCTGCAACTTCATAAGTAAAAGTTCCACATACACCTACACCATTTTTATGAACATGAAGCATTATTTGAGTTGCCTCCTCTTGCTTTTTATTGAATACACTCTCTAATACTAGAACAACAAACTCCATTGGGGTGTAATCATCATTAAGTAACAAAACATTATACATGGATGGCTTTTTTGTTTTAGGCTTAGTTTCTAATAAAACACCTTTTTCCAAGTCATTATTTAAATTATTATCATTTTCATTACTTAATTTCATAATATTATAAATAAGCACTTTTAAAGGAAATTAAAGAGGTTTTTTTCAATTGTTAAGAACGAAAGCCTTATGTTAATGAGGCATGGCATGACTTTATTTAGATATCTATTAACTCTCCTATTTTTACTAGTAATTTTTACTACTTCAACAAGCTATGCCAAAAAAGCTGCCATTGTCATCGATTTTGACACCAAAGAGGTTTTATTTGAAGTTAATGCTAATACCAAAAATTATCCTGCATCATTAACAAAAATTATGACACTATATATTTTATTCGATCGTTTGGAAAAAAATCAAATTACCAATCAAACTAAATTAAAAGTTTCAAGAATTGCAGCTTCGCGATCACCTAGTAAATTATATTTAGAAGAAGGATCAACTATTAAAGTTGAAGACGCTATTATGGCTCTCATAATTAAATCTGCCAATGATGTAGCTACAGTAGTAGCAGAAAATATTTCAGGCTCCGAAAGAGAGTTTGCAAAACTTATGACTAGCTATGCTAGAAACTTAGGCATGACCAATACGACTTTCAAAAATGCATCCGGTCTTCCAAACAGAGCTCAACTTACTACTGCTAAAGATATTTCCATTTTATCACATGCGCTTATATCTAATTTTCCAGAACAATATAAATTGTTTAATACACAAAAATTTACCTACAAAGGCAAAACATATAAAACTCACAATAAGTTAATGCTTAGTTACGAAGGTGCAGATGGTATTAAAACTGGCTATATAAGAGCTTCTGGATTTCAATTAGCTTTTTCTGCAGTAAAAAATAATAAACGATTAATTGGTGTTATATTTGGAGGTGATAGCGGAAAGCAACGTGATAGATCTCTAAAAATTATTATGGATAAAGAATTTGCGGAATTAGGAATTAATAAAAAAGAAATAAAAAAAACAATAGTAAAAAAAGAAACTAAAAAAATTAATCCTAACTCTTATTCAATAGTAGTGGGAACGTTTAAATATAGAAATAGTGCGGAAAAACAAATTAAGTTAATTAAGAGCAAATATCCAAAAACAACAACTGCTAAAAAATCAAATATTGTATTGATTAAAGTCAGTGGGAAACAACTTTATGAGTCAAGATTTGAGAATTTTTCAAAAAAAGAAGCATATACGGCATGTAAAAGATTAAAAAAATATAATAGGGATTGTTTTATTAGATCGTAAATTTATAATTAACCCCACTTAAAGATAATTGATCTTCAATTATTGCAATAAGTTTTTTTAATCCTTCTTCAGAAATTGACTCTGCCCTGCAAGTAAGTTGATTTTGTGTATTACTAGCTCTCATAAGAAACCATCCTTCTTCATCCTCAACACGAACTCCATCTATATCAATTATTTTTTTATCTTCTTTTTTTAATCTCTCTTTAACCTCATCTATAATAGTAAATTTTTTAGACTCATCGACATCAAATCGTGTCTCTGGAGTTGAAAATGTTTTAGGATAAATATTAATCAAATCACTAAGCATGTTATTTTGATTTGATAAAATTCTCAGTAATCTTAGACCAACGTACATCGCGTCATCATATCCGTAAAAATCATCACCATAACAAACATGTCCGCTCATTTCACCTGAAAGTGGAGAATTTAATTCTTTCATCTTTTCTTTTATTGGAGAATGACCTGTTCTAGACATAATGGGATCACAATTAATTTTTTTTGCTTCATCAAAAAAAACTTTACTGCACTTTACATCCATAATAATTTTTGGTTTGTCATATAAATTAGCAATTTCAGAACATAACAAAAGCATATATTGATCAGCCCAAACAATATTACCAAGATTATCGATAACACCCAATCTGTCACCATCACCGTCAAAAGCTAGTCCAATATCGCAATTATTTTCTTTAACTGCTGCAATTAATTGTATCATATTTTTAGGAACTGTTGGATCTGGATGATGATTAGGAAAATTGCCATCAACTTCTTCATTGATAATAATGTTTTCAGAATTAATAAGTTTTTCTGTTATTTCTCTTGTTACTTTACCCATCGCTCCATTACCTGGATCCCAAGCTACTTTAAGCTTTCTATTTAGAGAAATATTTAATAAATTTCTTTCAATATACTCTTTGGTAATATCTTTTTCAATTATTTGACCATTGGATATTAAAAGCTCATTTTTATCTAATAATTTTTGAAGACTTTGGATATCTTCAGCAAAAAAAGAATGTTTATTAAAAACCATTTTAAAACCATTATACTCAGAAGGATTATGTGAGCCTGTAAGCATAACAGCTGCATCAGCATCAAAATGATAATGAGCAAAGTACGTCATAGGCGTTGGCCCCATACCAATATTAATTACTGTTACACCCGAGTCCTTTAAGCCCTCACAGAGAGCTTTGTGTAATGATGGAGAAGTCAATCTTCCATCGTAACCTGTTACAATTGTATGAGAAGTTAATTTTGATTTAACCGTATGACCAAAAGTTCTACCTATAGTATATGCAGTATTTTCATTGATATTTTCCCCCACTACACCTCTAATATCATATTCGCGGAGTACTTCTGGATCAAAATTTTCTAATGTATATTTATTTACCTGTACCAAAATACTGAAACCCTAAATTTGTTATTTCTTTAGCGTTATATATATTTCTTAAATCAAAGATAACTAAATTTTTTGAACTTTCTTGAATTTTTAGAAAATCCAGAGCTCTAAATTCATTCCATTCAGTACCTATTATTATTGCCTTAGTATCTATACATGCTTCATATGCGCTGTTGCATAATTGTATTTTTGTATTTTCTTTTTTTGCGTTACCCATTGCTTCTGGATCATAAGATTTAATAACTATACCCTTGTCCTGAAGTAATTTTGCAATTTTTAATGAGGTTGAGTCACGTACATCGTCTGTATTTGGTTTAAAACTTAATCCAAGTAAACTTATCTGATCTCCCTTTTTAAGATTAGCTTTTGAAATAAAATTTTTCGTAATTTGATTAACTCGTTCTTCATTAAATGCATCAACTGAAGATAGAATAGACATATCAACATCATGTTTTTGAGCAGTTTTAATAAATGCTTTTACATCCTTTGGAAAACAAGACCCACCATAACCTGGACCAGCGTGTAAAAATTTACTACCTATGCGCTTATCAATACCCATTCCTTTTGCAACATCCTGAACATCTGCACCAACCTTTTCACACAAATCAGCAACCTGGTTAATAAAGCTAATTTTTGTAGCTAAAAAACTATTAGAAGCATACTTAATAATTTCTGCAGACTCTACAGTTGTTGAGATTATTGGTGTTTCAAGAAGATATAAAGGTCTGTATAATTCTTTCATTATATCCTCTGATTTTTTATTCTCACAACCTATAACCACTCTGTCAGGACGCATAAAATCATTTATTGCTGAACCTTCACGTAAAAATTCTGGATTAGAAACAACGTCAAAATCTTTTTCATCTATTTTTTTTAAAATGATATTTTTTACTTCCTTGGTAGTGCCTACGGGAACAGTAGATTTAGTTACAACAATACAGTATTTACTTATACTGTTACTAATTTCTTCAGCAACATCCCAAACAAATGACAAATCAGCTTCCCCTTCAATTCTTTTTGAAGGCGTTCCAACAGTAATGAAAATAATATCTGCATCTTTTATAGATTTTGATAAAGAATTCGAAAAACTTAACAGTTTCGTTTTTTTCAAATGTTTATCTAATAGAGCGTCTACACCTGGCTCAAAAAATGGACATTTAGAATTATTCAAATCTTTTACGCGATTTTCATCTTTATCTATACAAACAGTTTGATATCCAAACTCAGCAAAGCAAGCACCTGTTATAAGGCCCACATATCCAGTACCGATAATTACTAGTTTCATTAGTGCTCTATAAACTTGATTGAGTTTCTGTTAAATGAAAATCTATTAATTAATTTATTTACTTAAGTTTTTTTAGGATACAAAATGGACTGACCCTCTTTCAATTATATCTGACTTTGCTTCAAAATTGCTATAATTTTTTTTATTTGAATGACCTTTTAATAAAATCTTTATAGCCCTTTTACCAAGTTCTTGAACTGGAAATGATATAGCGGTTATGGGAGGTGTGCTTAAATCTTTTACTAGTGGGCCATCAAAAGTAATTATAGAAATATCTTTACCGATTTCTAAATTTAAATAATTACATGCTTTAATTGCACTTAATGCCGAAAACTCTGTTGAACATATAATTGAAGTAATTTTTTTATTTTTAGACAGCATCTTTCTTATTATTTCAAAACTTTTTTCTGGCTCTTCTAGTTTAACTGAGGCGTAATAATTTTTATTAAATTTTATTTTATTTTTTTTTAATGTTTTTAAAAATGAAGCTTTTCTCTCACTAGCAAAGTTATATTTTTCTGAAATATTAATATAAGATATATCTTTATGACCTTTTTTAATTAAGTAATTTGTAATTTTTTCAATTGCATTTTTATTATCAAGGTCAACCCATGAAAAATTTTTGCAAAATTTATTTTTTCCCCACGCAACATAATTTATTTTATATTTATTTAATAGTTCAATACGTTTATCTTTCGTTTTAATATTCTGTAAAACAATATTTTCAATTTTTTGCTCAAAGATTAGTTTTTTATAAGCTTCTAGTTCTTCAGCTTCACTTTTGGCAAATAAAACCTGAAACTGTATGCTTTCTGATAACAAAGCTTCGGACATCCCCGAAACAAATTGAAATATATTGCCTTGATTTAAAGTGCTGGAGTGAGTTCCATAAATTGGCAAAACATATCCCACTGTCTTTGACCTACCCGATGCAAGAGCACTGGCATATAAATTAGGACTATATTTATATTTTATTGCAAATTTCTTTACTTTTTCTCTAGTTTTTTCACTTACATCTGAATATCCGCCAAGAGCTCTTGAAACAGTAGTGATTGATAAGTTAAGTTTTTTGGCAAGCTCTTTTATATTCATTTATGCACCATTAACTTAGAAAATAATATTTTCAACTATGGATTTATAATTTATCGATTGACAACCAAAACGTTTTGGGGAAATATATAAACATTAATAAATATAATTTTAATTTGGAGGATTAATGAATAAATTAATAAAAATTTTATTAGCTACTATTACATCTTCTTTCTTAAGTTTTTCAGCTTTCGCAGGTGGGCATTATACAGGACCAGATTTAAGTGGTCAAAAAGTTGTTATGTTTGGTCCTTGGTTATCACCCGAGCAAGAAATTATGAGAGAGGTTGGTGCAATATTTGAAAAAGCTACTGGAGCTACATTTGAATATGGTGGTTCAGATAGTTTTGAACAACAGGTAATGATTGATCTTAAAGCTGGAAGTGCTGCTGATTTAGTTGTATTCCCTCAACCTGGACTTGCTGCAAATGCTGCTGCAATGGGTGGTCTAGTTCCTCTTGGTGATGATATTAAGCAAATGGTTTTAGATAATTATGCTGCTGGTCAATCTTGGATTGATCTATCAACATACGCAGATGAAAATGGTAAAGATCAATTTAACGCAATTTTCTTCAGAACTAATGTTAAAAGCTTAGTATGGTATTCGCCAGATAACTTTGAAGATAATGGTTATGAAGTCCCGACTACAATGGAAGACCTTATAGCTTTATCAGATCAAATGGTTGCGGATGGAAATACGCCATGGTGTATAGGTTTAGGATCTGGTGCTGCTACTGGATGGCCAGCTACTGACTGGATGGAAGATATTATGTTAAGAACTCACACTCCAGATGTATATGATATGTGGGTATCTAATGAAATGCCTTTCAATGACCCAAGAGTCCTTGAAGCAATGGATGTTTTTGGATCTTTTGCTTTAAATGATGATTACGTAAATGGTGGATCAAAAGCAGTTGCAACAACTGATTTTAGAGATGCTCCTAATGGATTATTTACTTCACCTGCAGAATGCATGATGCATCGTCAAGCTAGTTTTATTCCTGCTTTCTTCCCAGAAGGTGTTGAAGCGGGTGTAGATTACGATTTCTTTTACTTTCCTGCTTTTTCAACTAAGGATTTAGGTACTCCAGTTCTTGGAGCTGGTACACTAGTTGGGGCAACTAATGACAATCCGGCAACATTAGAGTTTATTAGATTCTTAATGCATCCGGAACCGCATGAGTATTGGATGGCAAAAGGAGGATTTTTAACTCCACATAAAGGTGTTGATGGAAGTAAATACGCAAGTGATACTTTCAGAAAACTTGGCGAAATATTAACTGGTGCAACAACATTTAGATTTGATGCATCAGACTTAATGCCAGGAGCAATCGGCGCAGGTAGCTTCTGGACTGGCATGGTTGATTATACCAATGGAAAATCTGCTAAAGAAGTTGCAGATGGTATTCAAGCAAGTTGGGACGCTATTAAATAAATTACCTCCACAAACAGGCGAACAATTTACTTGTTCGCCTGTTTTTTTTATATATCTAAATTCACATGAGCTTATTAAACTTATCTTTTATTGTTCTATTAGGTATTTTAATTTTTGTTTCATATTTTCATTTCTCTAATTCTTTTTTAGATAATTATAACCGAAAATCTAATGGAAGATTAAAATTTGAAAATTCTATAAGAGTAATTATTTTTATTTTACCTGCTTTCATTATTTTATTTGTTTTTATTTTATATCCAGTTTTTGAAACTGTAAGACTGAGTTTTTATGACAAGTTCGGAAGAGAGTTTGTAGGCTTATATAATTATAAATGGGCTATTGATGATCCTGAATTTAGAAGAAGTATTTTAAATAATTTAGGATGGTTACTTATTGTCCCAACTTTTAGTACATTTTTTGGATTAGTAATCGCAAATTTAGCAGATAGAATATGGTGGGGTTCAATTGCAAAGTCTATAATTTTTATGCCTATGGCAATCTCCTTTGTAGGAGCTGGAGTAATTTGGAAATTTGTATATGAATATAGAGGACCTGGTGATACGCAAATTGGATTACTAAACGCTATAATAGTATCTTTTGGATATGAACCACAAGCTTGGTTAACTATTCCAATATGGAACAATGTTTTCTTGATGGCAATTATGATTTGGATTCAAACAGGTTTGGCATTGGTAATCTTTAGTGCAGCATTAAGAAGTATACCAAAAGAAATGATAGAAGCATCAAGAATAGATGGGGCTAGTGAATTAAAAATATTTTTTTCAATAATTATTCCATACCTTGAGCAAACAATTTTGGTAATCTGGACGTTAATCACAATAATTGTTCTAAGAATTTTTGATATTATTTTTGCAATGACAAATGGAGAATGGCAAACGGGAGTTTTAGCAAATTTAATGTACGATTGGATGTTTAGAGGTGGTGGTGACTCAGGAAGAGGTAGTGTTTTAGCAATAGTTATTATGCTTGGAGTAATCCCAATTCTTTTATGGAACTTGTATAAACATAAACAGGAACAAAATATCTGATGCGAAAACTTTCTTTAACATCAATTTTATCGCAGCTACTTCTGCTAATTTTTGTTATAATTTGGATTATTCCAACATTTGGCCTCTTCATAAGTTCATTGCGAGATAAAGATCTTTTATCAATAAGTGGATGGTGGACTTCATTAACTACTACTGAGATTAATGAAATCCACAGAATGTTAGGAATGGAATATCAAATTCAAGAAAATAATTATTACATTATTAAAGGTTCAATTTTTGAAGGTAATACAGGAAAGAAAATTACAAGCTTTGGAATAACTTCTAAAAAAATTAATGAATTTTCCTTAGGTGAAATTGCAACCTTCAAAGATAATAGTGAGGTTACCATTGATGAAAATGGTAATTATGTATGGAAATCGAAAACTGAATTTACAAAAAAGAAAGGAAAAAGACTTTTCACAACTTCTTTGAGTCCTCCAAGTTTTACTTTTGATAATTACAAAGAGGTTTTATTTAAAGAAGGTATTGGGAGAGCTTTTATTAATACACTAGCTGTTGCACTTCCCTCAACATTGATACCTCTTATAATTTGTTCTTTTTTTGCTTACGCACTTACATGGATGAAATTTTTTGGTAGAGATACATTGCTTGCTTTGATAATAGCTTCACTTGTTGTACCTTTGCAAATGTCTTTAATTCCAATTCTCACAATTTATAATGATTTTGGAGCTTTGTTTGGTGTAGCCGCAAAATCATATCCTGGTGTTTGGATGGCGCATACAGGGTTTGGTTTAGCATCGACAACTTTTTTACTAAGAAATTTCTTAAAGTCATTACCAAATGAAATGATGGAAGCAGCAAAAGTAGATGGAGCTTCGCATTATGATATTTTTTTAAAAATCATATTACCCTTATCAATCCCTGCCTTTGCATCAATTTTTATTTTACAATTTCTATGGTGCTGGAATGATTTGTTGGTTGGGTTGGTATTTTTAGATCAAGTACCAAGTGAAATAATCTTAACTGCTAAATTAAAAGAACTATTAGGCTCCAGAGGAGAGAATTGGGAAATTTTAACAACAGGCGCTTTTGTCTCAATGACAGTGCCTTTATTTATATTTTTTGCCTTACAAAGATACTTTATAAGAGGTTTGGTGTCAGGATCTGTGAAAGGATAATTAGAAATGATAAAAGTAATTATATGGAATGAATTTGTGCACGAAGTTGAAAATAACGAAGTCAAATCAATCTATCCTGATGGAATTCATAATTGCATAAAAGATTTTTTGTCTAATGACAAATCTCTTACAATTGAAACTGCGACTTTAAGAGAAAAGGAAAATGGAATAAGTGAAGAGAGACTAAAGGATTGTAAGGTGTTGATTTGGTGGGGACACAAAGCTCATGATGAAGTACTAGACAGTACTGTTAATCTGATTCATCGAAGAGTTTTAGAAGGTATGGGTTTAATTGTTTTACACTCTGGTCATCACTCAAAAATATTTAAACGATTAATGGGAACAAACTGCAATTTGACTTGGAGAGAATATGGAGAAAAAGAAAGAATATGGATTTGTAATCCAGGTCACCCAATTTGTGAGGGCCTTGATCCTTATTTTGAACTAGAGATGGAAGAAATGTATGGAGAACCGTTTCAAGTTCCTTCTCCTTATGAAACTCTATTTACAAGTTGGTTTGAGGGTGGGGAAACTTTTAGATCAGGATTACTATATAAAAGAGGTAATGGAAATATTTTTTATTTTCGCCCAGGTCATGAAGTGCACCCAACTTATCATGATAAAAATATTCAAAAAGTAATATTAAATGCAGTTCATTTTGTTAAAGAAACTTCAAAGAATATATGGCAGGATATACATTCCCCTACCCCAAAAAGTAACAGACCTGATCCAATTGAAAATATTACAAAAAAAGGTTTTAGTGTAGGTCATCCTACAGAAAAATAAAATTATGAAACTAGGTATAGTTGGTACGGGTAACGTTGCTTATAGGCATTTCGAAGAATTCTCTAAGATTGATGGAGTAAAAGTTGAAGCAGTTTGTGATGTTAATTTAAAAAACTTAAATTTATTCACAGAAAAATTTGGTAATCACTTACGGAAATATTCGTCTATTGATGAAATGCTTAAAGAAGAAAAAAACTTTGATGGTATTTGTAATAATACTCCAGACAGATTTCATAAAGAAGTTTCTCTTAAAATTTTAGAAAAAGAAATTAATATATTTTCTGAAAAACCATTGGCAGAAAATTATGAAGATGCTAAAATTTTAACTGATTTGGCTCACAAACGTAACGTAATTAACATGGTCAATTTTACATATAGAGAATCTAGTGGATATCAAAAACTTGTAGAAACAATTAAGTCAGATACATTAGGGAGTATAAAGCATGTAAACGCTAATTATTATCAATCATGGCTAACAAGCAACTTATGGGGGAATTGGAAAGAAGAAGATACATGGTTATGGAGACTGTCAACTGCACATGGCAGTAATGGTGCCTTAGGTGATACTGGGGTACATATTTTTGATTTCACCATTAATGCAGTGGGAGATATTCAACAAATATGTGCTAACTTAAAAACTTATCAGGAAAAAGGTGATAAGATTGGTGAATACACACTTGATGCAAACGATGGTTTTACCTCTATGGTTAAATTTTCAAATGGAGCAATTGGGACCATATCAAATACAAGATACGCAACAGGGTATGCAAATACACTTATGCTTGAAGTTTTTTGTGAAAAAGGCGCAGTTAAAGTTGAGTTTGATGCTGAAAGAGATAATAAATGGTCAACACTGCATATATGTGAAAACAAGAATATCGATGAAGCAAAATGGGAAAAAATTATTTGTGAGTCAACTCCAACTAATTTTGAGAGATTTATTAAATCAATTAAATCAGGCGAAAATGATCAACCTGACTTTCAGCAAGGTGCAAAAGTTCAAAAAATTCTGGATATGTGCATAAAAAGTAATGACAAAAATCAGTGGGTTGATATAAATTAATCAATATATTTTAAATTATACAAGATAATTTAAACACTTGAAAGATCGCTCAAAGGAGGATGAAGTGGCTGATATTAAAATAGATACAGTTAACAAGTACTACGGAGACGTTCATGTTATTAAGGACGTATCTCTCGATATAAAAAGTCAATCGTTTACAGTTTTAGTTGGACCATCAGGTTGTGGTAAATCAACTATGTTAAGAATGATTGCAGGATTAGAGGATATTCATTCGGGAACTATCTCAATTGATGGACAAGTTGTTAATGATTTGCCACCTAAGCAAAGAAATATTGCCATGGTGTTCCAATCTTACGCTTTATATCCACACATGACAGTTTTTGATAACATGGCATTTGGTTTAAAATTAGAAAAAAGATCTAAAGATGAAATTAATGACCGTGTTCAAGAAGCTGCAAGAATTCTACAAATTGAAGATTATCTTCACAGAAAACCAAAACAATTATCTGGAGGTCAGAGACAAAGGGTTGCTATAGGAAGAGCTATTACACGTAAACCTAAAGTATTCTTATTTGATGAGCCTCTATCGAACCTAGATGCAGCACTACGTGTACAAATGCGTGTTGAATTAGCTAAACTTCATGACCAACTAAATGCAACAATGATTTATGTAACTCATGATCAAACAGAAGCGATGACACTTGCGAATGATATTGTCGTTCTAGATGAAGGTATCGTATCTCAAAAAGGATCACCGATGGATCTATATAATGATCCAAATAATCTTTTTGTCGGTGGATTTATTGGATCTCCTAAAATGAACTTCATCTCTACTAAAATTACTAGTAAAAGTAGTGACAAGACGGAAGTAGATCTAATGGGATCCTCAAAAATAAGCATTCCAAAAACTTCAGCTTCTGCTTCTGAAGGTGATGAAGTACAACTTGGTATTCGGCCAGAGCATTTAACTGTCAATGCAGAAAGTGATGGCAGTTGGGAAAGTAAAGTATTTGTTGTTGAAAAATTAGGTTCAGGTACTTTTCTTTACTTAGAAAAAGAAGGTGAACCTCTTGTTGTGGAGACTGAAGGAGACTCAAATATTAAAGTTGGCGATACTGTAAAAGTTGGTTTTTCAGCCTCTCGTTGTCATTTATTTGATAGCTCTCAACAAGCTTTTAAATAATAGAATCGTTATTTTGAATGCCCCCTATAAAAAGGGGCATTTCCAAAGCGTTTTGGTCATTATTAGTTAAAAATTAATAATAATTTATAATAGTATTTGAGCAGAGAGTTTCATATTATTTCCTCCTATAAGAAGTATTCCTCTTGTAAACTTCTCTGCTCTTTATAAAGAGAAGATTGTGCACGAGGAATGCTTATTATAATTTTTTTAAGGAAGTCCAATTTTTATTTTTAGCGTCAGGTAAAAAAGGCATTAGCTCTTCCATAACCTTTTCTGATAATTTTCTATACGTAGTGAGTTTACCTCCATAGATATTCAGTAAGGGCGAACCAATATTCTGAACATTTAAATCAAAAATATAATCTCTAGACACCTTGGAGGCTTCTTTAAAATCTTCTATCAAAGGTCGAATACCTGAATAAGTATCTACAATATCAACCTGTGAAATTTGTTTTACAAAATGATTATTTATTGAATTTATCAAATATATTTTTTCATCATCGGATATAGCAGGATTATCTGGAGTATTAACATCAACCTCAGTAGTTCCAATTAATGAAAATTCTTCTTTATAGGGAATAACAAATACAATTCTGTTATCATCATTTTGTAGTGTAAATGCCACCTCTTCATCATACAATTTTTTTGTTATAATATGACTACCTCTAACTAATCTAATAGATTTTTTTGTATTTAATTTTAAAACATTATTCACTGTTTCATTAATCCAAGGTCCAGCAGCATTAATTAAGATTTTTGATCTAATTACATCATTGTTATTAAGAGTTATTTCCCAATAATTTTCATTTCTTTTAGCATCTATTACTTTTGTATCTTCAGCAATTTCAGCTCCCATTTTTTTTGAGTCATCTATATTCATCTCAACTAATTTTTTATCATCAACTTTAACATCATAATATTGAAATCCTTCTACAAATTTTGACTGTAAAATGTTTTTATATTTCTTATTAAAATTAATTTTTGATGATTTTGGTATTTTTGTTTTTCCACCAAGATTGTCATATAAAAATAAACCTAATCTTATTAATAATTTTGATCTAAGTCTTTTAGAGTGAGGAATAACGAACGGTAATGGTTTAGTTATATTTGGTGCAATTCGAGTAATTACTTCTCTTTCTCTTAAAGACTCAGCTACAAGTTTAAACTCATAATTTTCTAAATATCTCAACCCCCCATGTATTAATTTAGATGACCAAGAGGATGTTGCAGAGCCTACCTTGCCCTTCTCTGCCAAATACACTTTTAAACCTCTACCGCTTGCATCCCTTGCAATTCCAGCCCCATTAATACCTCCGCCTATAATAAAAATATCATACATACCTGTCATTTATTTAAGAATTTGGTGGAGAGATGATTAATTCAACATTATTTTTTTTACATATATTAATTATCTCTTTGCTAGGTTTTTTATCTGTAACGAATGTATCGACATCTTTTAAATGCGCTGTAACATAGGGTGCTTTTCTCTCAAACTTATTTGCATCAGCAATTAATATTATTTTTCTACTCTGCTCATATATCGTTTTAGTTACCATCAATTCGTCATGATCAAAATCTAGTAAAGTCCCCTCTCTATCTATTGCTGATACACCAACAATAGCATAATCAATTTTGAAATTTTTTATAAACTCTGAAGCAACAGACCCTATGATTGCATTGTCAGCGGTTCTTAATTTTCCTCCAGCTACCCAAACTTCACAATTTGGAGAATGAGCAACTATATTAACTATATTGATATTGTTAGTTATTATTTTTAGACCTTTCCTAGCTCCTACTAAAGTTTTAGCTACTTGCTCAGTTGTGGTACCTATATTTAAAACTACTGAAGAATTATCACTAATAATATCACAAACTTTCTCAGCAATGGCCATTTTTTCTTTTTCGGCAATTGTCTGTCTTGAAAAGTGATTTACATTACTAATACCTGATTGGAAAAATGCACCCCCATGAGTTCTAGATAAATACAAATTATCAGATAAAAATGAAAGGTCCCTTCTAATTGTTTGATGTGTCACTTGAAATTTTTCTGATAAATTTTCAACTGTTACAAAGCCATTTTCTCTAGCATAATCAATAATGTCTTGTTGTCTTTTATTTACTGGGAGTAATGATTGGTGTTGCATAATTTAAATAGTCATTAGGTAATCTGTTAAAGTGTTAAATATTTGAGTGTTGTCAATTTTCAAATTATCATTCTTAGAATTTTGATATTCCCCAGTACAAACAAGTACTGTTTCTGCTCCAATCTTTTTTCCGAGTTCAATATCAGTATGGATTCTATCACCAACAACAATTTTATTATGATCTTTATCAATAATTGTATTTATGTAATTAATCATTAAGTCACTAGGTTTCCCAAAATTATTTATTGATTTTTTTCCTGTTGTTTTTTCAATTAACATACCAATGGCGCCACAATCTGGAATATTACCTTTGAGAGTAGGGCAAAAGATATCAATATGGCTTAGATAATAAGGAATCCCTTTATTAATTAATTCACATGCGGTTTCAAGCTTTTGATAAGTAAGCTCTCTATCAAAAGCAACAATAATTAACTCAGGATTTTTTGAAGAATGAACTACACCAGTGCTTTCTTCTAACTCATCAATTATTTCTTGAACACCTAATATATAAACACATTTAATATTGTTTTTTTTAATCCAATCAATCATAACATGGATCGGGGAGATAACTGAATTCGTTGATACTGGTAAATTTAAATTATTTAATTTGCTAAAATAGTGTTTAGTATTTTTACTTGTATTGTTAGTTAAGTAATAAATTGATTTACCTTTTTTTTTTAATCTTCTAATTTCAATATCGGATTTGTTAATAATTTGATTATCGACATAAACTGTTCCATCTAAGTCAAGTATAATACTATCAGTATCTTTCATTGTTATTTAATTCCTGCAGTCATAAAACTTGCTATGAATTGTCTCTGGAATATAAGAAAGGCAATAAATAAAGGGGCTGTTGTCATAAGTGTGCCTGCACTTATAGTGGCCCACTCGACACCTGCCTCAGACATAGAAAATATACTTAATCCAACAGTTAAGGGTCTTGTTTCAACTGAGTTAGTAATGATTAATGGCCATAAGAAATTATTCCAATGAAAGCTTACAGACACAAGACCATATGCAACAAAAGTTGGCATAGAGAGTGGTACATATACATTCCAAATAATTCTTAATACACCTGCCCCATCTATTCTAGCAGCATCATCGAGCTCTTTTGGTATTGATTTAAAAGTTTGTCTTAATAAAAAAATTCCAAAACCTGAAGCCATATAGGGTAATCCTATTGCTAGTATTGTATCCATAATACCTAAAAAACGAATAGTCTTGTAATTCTCAACTATAAGTATGTCTGGCATGATAAGTAATTGAAGAAGAACTAAAGCGAATAATATATTTTTAAAAGGAAATTCAAATCGAGCAAAAGCAAAAGCAACAAATGTACATAGAATAAACTGTGAAATTACAATCATAGTTGTCATCAAAACAGTGTTAACTAAATATCTAGCAAAAGGAGCTTGAGACCAAGCGTTAGTAAAATTATAGGTTGTTAAAGGAGCAAAAATATCAAAATTTGCTTCATATTCTATTGGATGAACTGCAGCCCATATTGCATAAAGTAATGGAGTGACCCACAATAGAGCTAATAACCATGCCCCAATGACATTCAATCTCTCTCCTAAAAAGTTTGATAAAGTTTTCATTGATAATGAACCTTCTTATCTAAAACAAAAAACTGACCTATAGCGATTACACATAATATTAGAATTAATACTACACTCAATGTTGTAGCATATGCCGTATCCCAAAACATAAATGCAGCCTCATAAATATAATATAACAATAATGTACTTGCATAATCTGGACCACCCTGTGTCATAACAACTATATGATCAATCTGTCTAAAAGAATTAATTACTGCATTTACAGATACAAATAAAGTTGTTGGAGTAAGTAAAGGAAAAGTAATTTTCCAAAAGATATACCATTTATTCGCACCCTCGATCATAGCGGCTTCCCGTAAATCTGGGGGGATAGCTTGCAAACCTGCTAAATAAAAAATCATATAAAACCCTGCTTCTTTCCAAATACCAACTGCCATTACTCCAAAAAGTGAAGACTCCTGTGATCCAAGTATATTAAAGCTAGAAAATCCAAGTGAGCTTGCTATTTGGTCTATTAATCCAAAACCAGGAGCATAAAAAAATAACCAAATATTTCCTACGGCTATAAGAGGAAGTACTGTAGGTAAAAAATAAGAAAAACGTAAAAAAGGTCTACCAATAATTTTGCTATTTACCCATAAGGCCATTGCCAAAGATAATAAAATTGAAGAAGGTATAACACCACAAGCATAAATAATATTATTTGTGAACACCTTCCAAAATGTAGCGTCATGCCAAAGAACATCATAATTTTCTAAACCTACAAATTTACTAGGCCTTCTTCCTTTCGCAGTTGAAAAAAAACTGTTCATTAGAGTTTTTACAGCAGGAATATGAGTAAAACTTATTAACAGAATAAAACCTGGCACTAATAAAAAGAATACGCTTATAAGATTATTTTTTTTGTTCATTTATCTCCTACTTGAAATCAAAACAGCACTCGATTGTTCAAGTGCTGTTTAGTAATAAATTTATCTGTAATCTTTTAATATTTTATCAATATCAATTTGTGCCTGCTTCATAGCATCGGCAGGAGATATTGATCCACTCATTACATTCTCAAGAGCTGTGTTAAATATTTTAACTGTCTTAGGATTTTCATAAGTTGAAAATTCTGCATCAGCATATGCTAACTGCTCTTTCGCAACTAACGCAGGAGGAAAATCAGCTACATAATCTTTCATAGCCTGTGTTTCCCAAGCATCTGGTCTTGGAGCCACATAACCTGTAGCCATAGTCCATACGCCTGCTTGATCAGGTGCTGTCATCCACTTTACAAAATCTTTAGTAGCTTGAAGTTCCGCCTCAGGCGTTCCTTTGAAAATGTAAAAATTTCCTCCACCAGTTGGTGCCCCAAAACTTTTACCAGCTGGTAACATTGCTACACCAAAATCAAATGGAGCATTTTTTCTTACATTTGTAAGATTACCAGTAGTTGTCCACATCATCGCAGTTTGGCCTTCAAAAAATGCTTTAGGAGTTGCTCCCCATTCAAGTGTTCCTGGTCTCATTACTTTATGCTTTTCACTTAGATCTACTAAGTATTGAACAGCTTCAATAACTTCAGGAGTATCTAAAAAAGTTTCAGTACCTAAGCCATTAGTCATTTGACCACCATTTTGATAGATCAAACCAGATGTTAACCAAGATGGAAAACCTTTTGTTGGAATTCTAATTCCATATCTTTCAATGTTTCCATCAGATCCTTTTTTGGTAAGCTTCTTAGCATACTCTAATTGCTCAGCCCAATTTTGGGGAGGTTTTTCTGGATCAAGACCAGCTTCTCTGAATGCATCTTTATTATAGTATAAAACTGGAGTAGATCTTTGGAATGGAATTCCATAAGTAACTCCGTCAATTTGACTATTTTTCATAAATGCAGAATAGAAACCACCAATCCAATTTTCTTTCTCTTCAGCTGTTAGGATATCATCCCAAGGCATAACGAGATCTTCATCATAAAATTTGAAAATATCAATAGCGATTAAAACTGCCATAGGTGGAGGGTTTCCTCCCTTAGCAGCAGTTATTGCTTTAGTAGTAGCATCTGTATAAGATCCAGCATAAATCGGCTTAATCGTTACACCTGGATTTAATTCCATATATTTATTTGATAATTCCTCAACAGTTGTAGCTGCGGCTCCACCGACTGCTACTGGAAAATAGAACTCCAACTCTACTGCCTTTGCAGAAAAGCTAGAAAGAGAAAATATAAATGCAAATAAAGATATGATTTTTATATAAGTTTTAATCATTATTTACCTCCCTAGTAAAAATTAAAAAGTTAGAAAAAATTATAAAAAAAATTAGCAATCTAACCCAAATTTAATTAAAAGTTATTATTAGCATTTAAAAAATAGATACAATAAAAAAACGAAAATAAAACAACATTTATTGTTAATAAACGAAGATTTTCGAATATCAGGTTTGATAAAACTAATTTTTTATTTTAATGTTTTCTTTTGAAATAGTTCCATCATTGTAATTTATTAATTTAATGAAGCCCGTAGTATCCAGTTCTAAATTTTTATCTGATTTTGCGCCTATAGGATATTGAATTGAAGCACTTGGACAGCTTGAGAACTCAACTCCATTAATAATTTCACTAAAAGAACAATGAACATGCCCAAATATAACTTCTTTTACATTTTTATATTTAGATATTAAGCTTATAAATTCTTTACCATTATTGCATTTTATATGATCAAACAACAAACTACCAATCTCAATTGGTGGATGATGCATAAAAATAATAGTTGGTTTATTGGTATTATTTAATAATTTTTTTTCAAGCCAGTCCAGTGTTGACTCTGATAGTGTCCCCTCAATCACATTTTCAATGGCTGTATCAAGACAAATAATCTCTAATGGGTATGAACTTATTGTATAGTTTAAATAACCATTTTCATCAATTAAATCACTTTTGACAAAACTCCTTAGAGCTTTTCTTTTATCATGATTTCCCATCATAGGATAAATTGGTCTTTTGAATTTATTACAAAGCTCAAAAAAATCTTTATAAAAAATTTCATTATCATGAATTAAATCTCCTGAAATTATATAGAAATCTGGAGTTTTCATTAATTGATTACAGGTTTCAATCGCATCTATAAATCTTTTATACGTATCATATTTATCAAATAACTTGTGTTTTTTATCTACAAAATGAGTGTCACTTATTTGCCCAATCATAAAATTATTTTGCATTATTTGACTAACGAAATAAGTTTTTTTGCTTGCTCGACATTTTGAGAGTAGTATTTTTTATATCTTTGCGACAACTCAAAATTAAAAAAAATATCTTTATTAAAAGCGCCAGAAGAAAAAATTTTATCAAAAGGAATGTCTCCCCAACCCAAAGGTAAATGTATATCTCCTTGACCATAAGTAATATCTTCTGCAAAAATATAGGTATACATAGTTTTAAACTTTCCAAAAGAGTCATGAACATGGAGATGTTCAGTGTAAGGGATCATTGTTTCTATTTCAGGAATTAAATCCTTTTTTCTTAGATTACAATTTATATATGCATGACTGAAGTCTATAGTTGTTCTTGCATTGGGATGATTGATTTCACGAATACTTTCTGACACTTCACTAGGTAGAGCTGTAAAATGAAGATCTGTATAAGGGAATATATTTTCTATACATAATTTTACTCCATGTACTTTTGCTATTTCAGCCATTTCAAAATATTTTTGTTTTTGTATATTAATTAAATCATTATATTTTTTCTGATTTTGTGAAGTTGCCACTGATGTATGTCCAAAATGAGTTACAAGAATTTTTATATTTAAATCAGAACAAACTTGAATTTCTTTTTCTAATACTTGCAAATGCTCTTCTAAGTAATCCTCGTCTAAAAGATTAACTGACATTGATCCGTGAATTGAAAATTTTAAATTACTTTTAAGAGTAAATTTATTAAGCAATTTTAATTCATCTTTGATAATTTTTTTTCCACAAACTACATCCAGTTCATACAGAGGTATTTCAGCAGATCCTGCTCCAATTTTTTCAAGATATTCTATTTGTTTTTCAAAATCTTCAATATTTCCATCTTTAGGTTTTAATGTGAATCCAATTTTCATTTTTTTATCTATAATAGAAAAAATTTTTAAGAAAAGGTTAAACTAAGAACTTATCAATTTCTAATTCAATTATATTTGGATCTAATAAATGAATAGTTTGTAAATTTAAATTTTTTGCTGTCTCAATATTCTCTAATTTATCATCAATAAAAACTGTTTCATTGGGTATCAACTTAAAACGATTAATTGCCAATTCATAAATTGCAGGATCAGGCTTCATTAATTTATCCTCACCTGAAATCAATAATCCATCAAATATTTTTAAAAAAGGATAATCATCAACCATTCCTATAAAAGTTTCTGCAGACCAGTTTGATAAAACATAACATTCGTAATTTTGATCTTTTAATTTATCTAAGGCTTTTATTGATGTGTTAAAAGTCCCTCTGATCATTTTGCGATGATTTTTATAGTACATTTTGATTTCTTTTTCGTAATGAGGAAATTTAGGAATTAATTCAAATTCAGCCTCTTCTATTGTTCTTCCAGCATCTTGTTGAATATTCCAATCATCATTACAAACCTCAGTTAAAAAATGAATTCTTTCATCTTCTTTATTAAATACATCCTTGAAAAAATGATTAGGGTCCCAATCAAAAAAAACACCGCCTAAGTCAAAAAGAAATTTCATAATGCTAGTTCTATTGTATAAATTAATTTAACAAAAATTCATTATATTTATGAAAATTGATATTAATATATTTATTAAGAATGAGTTAAAAAAAATTACATATGAGAATTTTTCAAAAAAATATATAACTCAACATCTTATTCCAATTATTAATCATATAAATGATTCAAATGATAATAAGTTTATTATAGCTGGGCCGCAAGGATCTGGAAAGACAACTATATCAAAATTACTAAAAGTAGTTATTGAAAAAATTTATAAAAAAAAAGTAATGGTCTTAAGTATTGACGATTACTATTTAAGTAAGAAAAAAAGAATTGATTTGTCAAAAAAGGTGCATCCATTATTAATTACTAGAGGTGTTCCAGGCACTCATAACATTAAAAAATTAAAAGATCACATAAATCAATTTATACAAAACAGATTTCCAATCAGATCTCTAACTTTTAATAAATTAACAGATGATGTGTTAAAAAAAAGAAGAATTATTAAAAATGCAGACATTCTTTTATTAGAAGGTTGGTGTTGTGGATCAAAACCAATTTCAAATAAATATCTTCATAAAAATATTAATGATTTGGAGCGACGATTAGATAATAAAAATATTTGGAGAAACTACTATAATTCTTTTTTGAAAAAAGAATATTCTGAAATATTCTCTAAGTTTGAAAAAAAAATATATATTAAGCCCCCTTCTTTTATACATGTTATAAAATGGAGATATAAACAAGAAAAACAAAATGCATTAATAAAAAAGAAAAAAATTTCTATGTCTAAAAAAAAATTAGAATATTTTATTCAACATTATGAAAAACAGACAAGATGGATGATAAAAACTATGCCCGCTGAAGCAAGCATAGTTATTAAAATAAATAAAAATCAGAAAATAGAAAAGATAATTAAGATTGATAACTTTTAATAGCTTTCAACAGATCTTTATATTCCTTAGCATTTTTACCAACAAGGTTCTCTAACTTGCCTAGCATACTCATGGCTTTTTCTTGATCGCCTCTCATCATATACAATTCCCCTAAATACTCATGCGCTCCTGCATGTTTTGGATCGTGTTCAAGGGCTATCATGTAAGAGTTATAAGACTTATCTAAATCTGGATTGCTAGATTTTCTATAACTAAAACCTAATAAATTGTACACATCGGCTTTTTTCTCACCTAAATCGTCATTTTTTGCTAAGTTTATGAGTAACTTTAGAGCTTTATCATATTCATTATTATAAATACGTTTTTCGGCTACCTCATATAGATTGTTTATTTGTTCAGCTCTTTCAGTAGAAACATCAGATTTTGAAGATGTGGCTGCCGCAAAAGCATTAAAAGAAATTAACGATAGTAATATTATTATTAAATTTTTCATGTTGAGAATATATTTCAGTAGTCAAAAAATTCAAGAGCTAGAAAAACAGCCATTTTTTAACTGATTTAGTGTATCTTACATACTCATCATCAAAATTTTCAATTAAAAATTTTTCTTCAACGGGTATCACAAAGTTACTAATCCATATGAATAACCCAGAACCACTCAATAAATATGCCACATTCTCAAATGTTAAAAACATACAAAAATGAAATGAAATGAATGCTAAATACATTGGATTTCTACAATATGCAAAAATACCCGTCTTTATAATACGCTTGGTATTGGATTGAGGTGTCGGATTTTCTTTATATGAATTAAATAAGTTCAATGAAGAAAAAAATAATGCTAAACACATTATCAATCCCATAATACCTATTAAATTAAGTAAGCTAAATAAAGGATATGAGGGAATAAAATACTCACCTACAATGTAAGAAATAACTAATAAAAAAACAAATATTCTAAGAGGATTTCCTTTTACTGCTGGTCCCATTTTAATTATTATTAATTATTTCAATTATTTTATTGTAATCATTAGTAACAGTAAATGCTCCTGCATCAAATAGTTCTTTTTCATTTCTCTGTTCATGCCAATGACCGCCTGCCGTAAGACCTATAACCTTTATTCCTGCACTCACACCTGCTGTAACACCAACTGCACTATCCTCTATAATTATTGTTTGATTTTTATTAAGATTATTATCTTCAAGCGCTTTTAAATAAATATCAGGATTCGGTTTTGGTTTATCCACCAGATCAAATGAGTAAACTTGTTCAGATTTAAAGTATTGACTTAATTCAACTCTTTCTAATCCATCTAGTATTCTATCTTTCATACTATTAGAACCAATATACAGATTAAGTTTAGAATTACTTACAAATTCATATGCTCCTTTAACAGTAGTTAATTCCTTTTTATAAATATTGTTAGCAATCTCCATAATATCATCAAAAAATTTTTGTTGATCTTTTATTGAATATTTTTCTGACAAAATTTCAATTACTTGGACTGTTTTTTTGCCTGCATAACTTGCAAATTCTTTTTCATTTGTTTCTATGCCAAAATTTAGCAAATATTTGGCAAAAGCTTTAGCAACCAATATTTCACTATCTACAAGCACTCCATCAAAATCAAAAATGATGTTTTTAATCATATATAAGTACAGTTTTTATAGATTTTTAGTGGATTTGGACTTTTTTTATTGAAATTTTAAAAATTTATAATACGAAATATATAGCGATACATAACTCGTCGTCATAATACGGAAGTGGGATAGGTCGCCTTCAAATTGGGAGGTAATATGAAAATAGGCTATTTCTGCAACTCAACAAACTGGGGCAATAAAAAAAGTTATAATCAAATTTTAGAAGAAATAAGAGATATAGCAACTTACTGTGATAAAAATAATTGGGACTCAATTTGGTTCTCAGAACATCATTTTAGTCATGAAGGGATGGAAATTTGTCCTAACCCCATATTGTTAAGCTCTGATATCGCGGCTAGAACTAAAAATATTAGAATTGGTCAAGCAGCCTCAATAATTACTTTCTGGAATCCAATACGAGCTGCTGAAGACATTGCACTACTAGATCAATTATCTAACGGTAGAGTGGAAGCGGGGGTTGGAAGAGGCATTTATGGAAGAGAGGCGCTAAACATGAATGCTGATGCTGACATGAAGGATCAAGCTAAAAATTTTAGGTTATTTGAAGAAACTCTCACAATTATAAAAAAAGCATGGACTGAAAAATTCTTTAAGCACGAGGGTGAGTTTTATACGTACCCCGCTCCTAATTTTGAATGGGAGCATGATATGAGTCCTCCTAGTTCTGAATTTATGAATGTAGATACAAAAATTTTAGAGAAAATAAATATTGTTCCTCAACCAGTTCAAAAACCACACCCGCCTTTGTGGCAAGTGGTTGATAGCCCTAGTTCTATTGAGTGGGCTGCTAAAAATGACATTAGTATTATCATGTGGATACCACCAGTGCAGTCTCTAAAGAAACGTTTTGAAATATATCAACAAGCAAAATCAGAAAAAGAAAAACGTCATGTTGAGCTAGGTGAAGGTATAAGTGTCGTCAGGGATATGTTTGTTGCTGATAGTATGGAAGAAGCAAAAGAGAAAGCTGGTGAGCAAATGGTAAATTATATGCGATGGGTATGTCATTGGAGAGGACTAGGAACACATATGAATCCTGGGGAAGAACTTCCAAAAACTGACCATAAATTAGATTTACTATCTTATGATTTCCTTCATGAAAGAAATATGCTGTTTGGAACTGTAGATTACATCATTAATAAAATTGAAGAAATGCAAAATGAATTAAATTTACAAAATTTAAAAGTTTGGTCTAATTTTCCTGGCGTAAAACATGAAGACTGTATGAAAAGTATACAGTTATTCACTGAGAAAATAATTCCACACTTTAAGAGTAAAGAAAAAAGTAAAATTAAAGCTGCATCATAATGAATGAAGAAAGAAACCCTCCTATTTCAGGAGGTAAGGCTGTTGTCGAATGCCTCAAAGCTTATAATATTAAGTATGTATTTGGATTAATTGGATCAGCTACCATGGAACTCTTCGATGCACTTTATGATGAGAAGAGTATAAATTTTATTGATGTAAGAGATGAGCGTACAGGTACTCATATGGCTGATGCATATGCGAGAGCATCTGGTAAGCCTGGAGTTATAATTGCAGGTCAAAATGGTCCTGGAGCCACTAACCTTGTAACAGGTGTTGCACAAGCAAAAGCTGCTTTTTCACCACTAGTATCAATAGCTGGAGCAATAGCTACTGAACATGTGGGAAAAGATGCATTTCAGGAAGTGGATCAACAAAAATTGTTTGAACCAATTACAAAAAAAACTTTTTCTATAAAAGATACTGGGTCGATTGTAGAAGATTTAAATAAAGCACTAAATCTCTCTACTAAAGGTAAATGGGGACCTGTTCATATAAATATACCTAGGGATGTACTTGCAGGAAGTGAAATCTTTGATTCTTTTAAAATTGAAAATAAAATTGAGTCTAAAAAAATTAATGAAAACGACTTAAAAAAAATTATAACACTAATTCAAAACTCATCCAAGCCAGTGATTATTTGTGGTGCTGGAGTAAAAAATTCAAAAACACAAGATCAAATAATTTTATTATCCAAAAATTTAAATATCCCTATTGTTTCCTCAGCTGGTCATGGTGATGTTATTTCATTTGACTGTGAGTTGTATGGTGGTCAAATGGGTCCAAGAGGTAATAAAGTTGCATCTTCCCTCGTAAAAGACTCAGATTTAATTTTAGCTATAGGAACAAGACTTGGTTTTAATTCAACCTTTTATTCCTATGACAATATTTCAAAATTAGCAAAAATTGTTCAAGTTGATATAGATCCAATTGCTATTGGTCGTTACTTTCCTGTAGAAGTAGGTATTCAAAATGATGCTAAAATTTTTTTGGACCAGCTAATTCCATTATTAAAAAATGTTAGTTTAAAAAATGCTAATCAAAACTGGGTTGAAAATTTTTTAAAAGAAAAAGCTCATTACTATAAAAAAAGAGATCAAGATGCTGACACAAACTCAAAAATTATTCAGCCATCTGGATTGTTCAAAGAGTTAAGAAAGATAATTCCAAAGGGCTCATCAATAACATTAGATGCAGGCACTTTATGTTTGCAAGCCACTGATGAATTTAATTTTTTTGAACCTAAATCCCTTTTTACACCATTAGACTTTGGATTGGTTGGCTTTTCATTTGCAGCGGGCCTTGGAGTAAAGCTTGCAAAGCCAGATTTTCCTGTATTTAGTTTAATGGGAGATGGTGGATTTGGAATGACAGTTTCCGAATTATCAACTGCTGTTCATCATAAAATTAATACTATTACAATTGTTATGAACAATAAATCATGGGGAGCAGAAAAAGCCTACCAAAGAGATTTTTATGATCAAAGATATATCGGAGCTGATATTGATAGTCCTCCTTTTCATAAACTTGCTGAAATTTATGGCGCAAAAGGGTACCATGTTGCAAAGCTTGAAGACTTAAATAATGTTATTGCTGATGCTTTAGTATGCAACAAACCAGCTGTAATCAATATAGATGTTGACCCAAAAGCTTTATATAGTTTCCGAAAAGACTCTTTTAAACATCGATCTAAATGAAATTAGAAAAATATAAAGACAGCCATGGAAATTACTTTGAATATAGCACAATAAATAAATCTTTAAGCACAATTTTTATACATGGTGTTGGATTGGATAACACAATGTGGTATCCTCAGAAAAATTACTTTCAAAATAAATCTGTTATATTTTATGACCTTCTTAATCATGGTCAATCAAATGGAGATTATAAAGATTTAAGTTTTGAAATTTATAGCAATCAATTACTTAATTTAATTAATGAATTACAAATAGAAAAAATAAATATTGTTGGGTTTTCGATCGGTGCACTTGTGGCTCAACATTTTACAGAAAAATTTTATGAAAAAGTAAATAAATTAGTTTTAATAGGAAGTGTTTATAAAAGGTCTGATAAACAAATTCAAACAGTACAAAGGAGGTATAACGATGCTGTTAATGGAGAAAGCATAACTATAAATTCCATTCAAAGATGGTTTTCTGAAGATTATTTAAATACCAATCCAGAAGTTTTCGATTTTTTTTATAATTTATTAGAAAAGAAAAATAATCAAAATTTTTTACCTGCATATAAAATATTTGTTAATTCTGATAAGCATCACATAAATTATAGTGTTTTTAATATGCCAACTTTAATCATGACTGGGGAAAACGAAGTTGGTTCAACACCTCTCATGAGTGAGGGTATTAGTAAAGAAATCAAAAATAGCAGTTTATTTATTATTAAGAATGCTAAACATGGGGCAACGATAGAACAAGCCAATGTTGTAAATGAGAAAATTAATAGTTTTTTATACTAGCCTAAAGAGCAAGTCATATCTGCGCCACAGCACATTGGTGATTTAATTTTTCCATGACCGCTAGGGCATTTTGAAATTTGTACTTCAGAACCATCATCCTTAACTAATATGTCATTCTGAAGAGGTTCATCACATTTTGCACAAGATGCATTTACCGACATTCCACAAGTTTTACATTCATAAGTTGCCATATAAAATCCTTTTTTTTAGAATTATATTTTTAGTTTTAGTCAATGTAAATAATTAATTAACTTCTGACACGTGGTATTCAGAGCTATCTAACCAATCAGGATTAATAATTATACCCCATCCAGGTTTATCACTAACATTAACACATCCATTTTCCACTTTGAAAGGATTATCTAAAAATAAATCTTGTTGCCATGGATAATAGTCTTCACCCTCAATTGAAAGCTCTAGGTATGGTCCTGCATTAGGTATAGCTTTTAATAAATGCATTGTGCACATTGTGACTAATGACAAATTTGCAGCATGAGGGGTGCATATGAATCCACCCTCTTCTATTATTTTTGCAACCTGCAAAGTTCTTGTAAGTCCACCTAAATACATAACATCTGGCTGAAAAATATTTACTATATTATTTTTAACCATATCATTCCAAATTCTTATATCACAGTCTTGTTCACCGCCTGTAACATCAATAGCAAGTGCGTCGGTAACTTTTTTTGTTTCTTCAGGCTCCCAATAAGGGCAAGGTTCCTCAAAATGTGTAACATTATTATCTTCTAATAGTTTTCCAATTTCAATGGCTTGGTTTGAAGAGAAGCAACTATTTGCATCTACTAATTTTAGTACAGAGCTATCAAGTGATTTATTTATTGTTTTTACAATATCTTCTGTCCTACCATCCCATTCATCTAATCCTCGTCCACATTCAGCTCCAATTCTAAATTTAAAAGCATCAATTCCTTTTTCTTGAAATAGCTTTTTAAAACGATCGGCTTCATCAATAGCGCTAATATCTCTTTTCATTGATGAACCATATACTTTTAGTGAGCCTGTATTGCCGCCTATTAGTTCTGTTACAGGCTTATTTTCTAATTTACCTTTTAGGTCCCACAAAGAAGTATCAAGACCTGCTATGGCTCTCAACAAATATGATCCAGGAAATTTGTGCTCTTTTTCCAACACTAAATTTTCGATATCATTAAAATCTTCCCACGATTTTTCTAAAACCCACGGGGCGACTTGTTTGTGAAATATTTGAGCAGTAATATCTGCATGATACGTTGACATTTGACCAAAGCCTTGAGAGCCATCCTCTAAAGTTGTTTTTACAAAACTAACATAAGGTTTTGTGAAAGTTTCTAGTTTTTTAATCTTCATTGATATTTTTGTTTTAAATCGTCTATAATAATTTTACTAGACAAATGTGCAAGCATCATAACAGGAGCGTTTATATTACCTGAGGTAATATTTGGCATTATGGATGCATCAACTATCCATAAATTTTCCAGACCGTGAACCTTAAGTTTTTCAGACACAACACCCTGTTGAATACTTTTACTCATTCGACAGGTTCCACAAGGGTGATAGACTGTTGTAGATTTTGATTTAAAATGATCAAGCAACTCCTCATCACTTGAATTAATAGGGTCAATGCTGACGGGAGACTCAATGATTTTATTTATATTTTGATTTGCAGAAAATTTTCGAATAAAATCAAATGTCGAGTATAAATCATGAATATCCCTTTCATCTGATAGATATCTTGGGTCAATACTAGGCACGAAATCATTATCTATTTTTTTTAAATTTACTTCACCAAGACTTTTAGGTCTACAAGAATTAAAACCTATTATGAATCCATTAAATTTATCAGTCTTAAGTAACGGTCTTTTATTTTTAAATGAAACTGAATACGTAAGTGGATTAAAATATAATTGAATATTTGGATAGGGATCACGAGAATTCCAATTAATATACCCTCCTCCTTGATTAAGACTAAGAGATAAAGGGCCTTTTCTATTATAAATATATTGTAAAAGTGATTTTACTCTTCCGCTCCAAGTTCCCAGATCTTTATTAAGAGTTGGAAAATAAGTTTTATATAGATAATCTAAACCTAGATGATCTTGGAAGTTTTTACCTACATGGGGACTATTTAATACTACAGGAATGTTAAATTTATTTAAATCAGCAGGATTACCTATACCTGATTTTAATAATAAATAAGGTGTCATTATTGAACCACTTGATAGAATGGTTCCTATTTTCGGTTTTACCTCTAGAGTTTTGTCTTTATGTTTTATATTTAAACTAGAAATTTTTTTATTTTTAAAATTTAATTTCAAGACTTCTGTTTTTGTTAAAATAGTTAAATTAGGATGATTTTTTATTGGCTTTAAGAACGATTTAGCTGATGAATTTCTAAAACCCTTATAAGTATTAACATTATAATGTCCTACTTGATTTTCAGTTGTACTTTTTAGTTGTTTATTAAAATCAAAGTTAAATTCTTTAGATGCTTTAAAAAAATTATCAAGAATTGGATGATGTTGAGAACTGACATCATTAACAGGAATTTTATTTACTGGTAATTGATTTTTTTCTTCATTAACAGCATACTCTAATTCATTAAATGTAGATTTAATATTTTCCCAAGACCAATTAGAATTTAAATTCCAATTCTCATAATCTGATTTCAATCCACGAGCGTAAATCATAGCATTGATTGACCCAGATCCTCCAATCACCTTTCCACGCGGATAATAAATTTCTCTATTTTTAAGTTCAGTTTGAGCTTTAGAATAAAAATTCCAATTCATAGCCTTATGATAAAAAGTCATTCCATATCCAAGGGGAACTTGAATAGTAGGATTATTATCACTTGGTCCAGCTTCAATTAGTAATACTCTATAGTTAGTAGTGTTGATTATATTATTTGCAACAATACACCCAGCTGAACCAGCACCTACTATAACTAGATCAAAATTATCCAAGAAATTAAAAAGTTTGTGTTACTTTTGTTAAATAACGTGGCTTATCAGGATTTAGACCTTTTTTAATTGTGTAACCTATTATCCATGGATAAAACTTGGACATTAAAATGACTGAGTCTAGTTCTAAAATTTTATTAGATGGATAAAAAAAATTCGATTTTACATTTTCATTTGAAGACATTTCATAAATTAAATTGGTATAATTTTTTAGCTCATGAACGTCATTATTTACAGTTTGGCCACTCTTATCATTCATGCCTAAAAGAAATAATTTAAAAGAATTTTCTATTAAGCTTTTCGGACCGTGCATTACTTCAGCACTACTAAAAGGCTCAATCATTTCTTGACATAGCTCTTTAAATTTAAGAGAAATCTCGTTAGAAAGAGCAAATCCAACCCCTCTACCTATTATGAAACCTGTATTTATACTTTTATCAATTATATCTGTGTTCCATTCATTGCCTGAGTCATTAACTATGATTTCACTCATTTTTTTTATATCATCATTAATATTTTTTTTACCTAAGCATACAAAAACCAACTTTATTAAAACCAACAAAGTTTGAGTAAACGTTTTAGTTGCTGCAACACTTTTTTCATCTCCAGCAAACATATTTAAGAAATAATTTGCCTCATTAATTATCGGGCTCTCAACATTATTTGTTATGATAACTGTATTTGCTCCCATTAATCTAGACTTTCTCTCACATTCTACTAGATCAGCGCTTTTTCCAGATTGCGAAATAACTATTACCAAAGCTTCTGAAAAATCAAACTTAGATTGTTCCAAAGTAATAATAGAAGGAGGCAAGCTATATGTTGGAAGTCCTAGATGCTTTGCAAACATATAAGAGCTATATAATGCAGCACAATCTGAAGTTCCCCTTGCAATTGTTACAACATATTTTATTTTTTTTTGATTTATTAGCTTAGATATATTTTCATAAGGATTTTTATCCACTTGAGAAAAATCATCAATGATATTTGGAATGCTTAAGGCTTCATCTAAAACTAAAGAGTTAACCATTTATGAGCTTTCCATTTAAATAAATACTTTTGATATTAAAGTCATGATCTAATATTAAAAAATTTGCTTTTTTTCCATCATCAATAACTCCTATATCTTCTTTCTTTAGAAACTTAGCTGCTGAATAACTTGTCATTCTAACAGCATCCTTAATTGAAATTTTCATTTTTAATAAATTTAAAAAAGTATCATGCATGTTAAGAACACTACCTGCAAGCGTATTGGTTCCGTTTAGGTATACTTTATTATTCTTCTTTTCAATCTCAACATTTGCAAACTTATAACTACCATCTTTCATCCCTGAAGCCGCTATTGAGTCAGTAATAGCGTATAAATCAGGAATGCATTTTTTAGCAATGAGAATAGCCTCTTCACTAACATGGTTTAAATCACAAATTACTTCAGCAAATTTACCATTATTTAGAGCTGCTGAGAGAGCACCCGGATTTCTGTGATTATTATCTGACATCGCATTATATAAATGAGTAAAACTAACATCATTAGAATTCATATATTTTTTGCACGTTTTACTATCTGCAAGTGTATGACCAAACTGAACATTTATATTTTTATCAATTAAAAAAGGAATAAACATTTCCATGCCTTTTATTTCAGGCGCCAATGTAATTGTTTTAATATCAGCAATTTCATTGATTTTTTCTATAAAATCAATTGATGGCTCAATTGCTAAAGCTGGTTGAGCTCCAAGTTTTTCAGGGTTAATAAAAGGACCCTCGAGATGAACACCTATTAAATTAGAATTCATATCAATTAATGAATTAAAATCTTTTAGCGCAGTATAGGTATGCTCAAAAGAACTTGTCCAAGTGGTTGCCAAAAGTGATGTTGTACCTTTAAACAAATGATATGATGACATTTTTTGTATTGCCTGAACTCCATCCATGGTATCAAATCCACCGCCACCATGGCAATGCAAGTCTACAAAACCAGGTATAATATAATTTTTAGAATTAATTTCTTCTATTTTATTTATGTTGAGAATGTTTTCGTCAAAAGTTATTTCACCTGAATATGAGTCATTATAGTTAATAATTTTTCCTGAAACTTTATTGGAATTTGTCATTTCTGTAAAAATAGTTTTTTGTTTATATAAACGAAACATCCGTACAATTCAGCTTTAGATCGTAGTTTTGCTTTTTTTATTTTAACAGTAAATTGGGTTTGTTTCAATTTCTCTAAAATTGTTAAGTAAAAATATGAATTCAAACCAACGCTTCCACCAATTATAAAATAATTTATTCTTATTAATACGTTCACATTAATAATGCTTTGAGCTATCATTGATGCTGCTTCATTTACTATTTTTTTGGTTTGCAAATTATTTTTAAATTTTGTGAGAAGATCTTTAGTATTTTGACACTTTTTTATTTTGTTTTTTTTTATTAGAGCATTTCCAGAAGAGTATGCTTCTAAACATCCTCTTTTACCACAGCCACATAACCTACCATTATATTTTATAACACTATGCCCTATAGATCCAATGTCTGATACTTTACCATCAAATAAATTTTTTTTATGAATAATACTACCACCTATTCCTGTGGAAATTGTTAAATAAAAAAAACTTTCTAAATTTTTACCACTTCCATAATACATTTCACCTAAAGCAGCCGCCTGAGTATCTCCGAGTGCATAAACAGGAATTTGGAATATATTTTTTAGAGTTTTTATTACTGGAAAATTTTTAAAATCACCTAAAGTTACCTTATTAATGGGATTCCATAATCCTTCATTGTTTATTAAACCTGTAAGTGACAAACAAATTGCCGATATATTTATTTTAGAGTTAATTAAAATTTGAGAAATTGTATCAATATTATCAGGGCCATATTTTTTAGTTGGAAGCCTATTAACTTTGATTAATTTACTATTATTAAAATATCCTATATTTATTTTTGTGCCCCCTATATCAACAGCAACAATATACTTTTTTTTATTTATCATCTAAAAATGATCTCGTTATTATCTCTATTCTATTTAAAGCAGTTCCAACTACAACCGAATGAGCTCCTGCATCGATAGCTTTTTTAAATAAAACTGGAGTATTAAACCTGCCCTCAGCTATTATAGGAACTTTAAATTTATTGATTAATGAAACTAATAATTTAAAATCAGGATTTTTAGGTATTGGCTTTTCGCCTGTATAACCAGAAAGAGTTGTTGATAATATATCAGCTCCATTATCAAAAGCATTAAGAGCATCTTTAACGCATGAACAATCTGCCATAGCTAATTTTTTATATGAATGTATTTTTGAAATTAATTTAGTAACTGAAAAAGGCCTATTTCTCAATGTTGAGTCAAAAGCAATTATATCAGCGTTCAACTCAGCTAATTTTTCAACATCACTTAACAAGGGCGTAATAATAATAGGGTATTTTGAAGATATTCTTTTTTTAATTCCAATAACTGGTAAATTTATGTTTTTTTTTACAACTTTTATATTTTTAAATCCTTCTATTCTCAACGCTTTTGCCCCACCTATTATTGAAGCTTTTGCTGAAGCTAGAATAAAGGAAGAAGAGTCTAATGGTCCTTTAGGGATTGGCTGACAAGAAGCAATTAATGATTTTTTTAAACCTTTAATAATAAAATTATTTTTTTTATTCATTAAACATTATTATAAATTATTTAACAGCTCCTGCTGTGATACTTCTTATTAATTGTTTTGAAAATATTAAGTAAAATATAATTACTGGGATTAAAGCTAAAGAAAGTGAAGCAAAAATAGCATTCCAATTAGTTACATATTGACCGATATATTGCTGCATACCCAATATAACAGTTTGCTTTCCATTAGATGGTGCTAAAATTAAAGGCCACCAAAGATCATTCCATACCGGAACCATTGTAAATACACCTACAGTTGCCATTGGAGGTCTCAATAGTGGCAAAACAATATAAAAAAATAGTTGATATTCATTTACACCATCACATCTTGCGGCTTCCTTAAGTTCATTACTTAACTGCTTCATAAATTCAGTTAAGATCCAAATTGCTAACGGAAGACTTTGTGCAATGTATATAATAATTAAACCAGTTAGAGAGTTTACTAAATTAAGTGTGTTCATTAAGTGAAGTATACTTACAGTTCCTAGCTTAATTGGTATCATAATTCCTAATGCTAGATATAATCCCAACATTGTATTGCCCTTAAATTTATATTCAGAAAGGGCCCATGCAGCCATAGCACCAAAAAGAAGAACAAAAAATAATGTTATAATTGTAATTACTGCAGAGTTATAAAAATAAATACTAAAATCTATTCTTGAAAACATTTTTAAATAACCACCTAAACTAAAGGTGTCTTCATTAGGTAAAGATAAAGGTTGTTTAAATATTGCCCTTCTCGATTTAAAAGAATTATTAACTAATAAGTAAACAGGGAATAAACAAATTATAGTATACGTTATTAATACAAGATGCATTATTGTAGAATTTAAATTAGATGATATTTTTTTCATTAATATTGATACCTGGTAATTCTTTTTTGAAATGCAAATAAATAAATTATTACACCAACCAAAATTATTCCAAAAGTAGTAGATGCAACAGTAGCGCCCATTGTAGGATTACCTAATTGATGCTGATAACCAAAAAAGGTACGATAAAAAAAAGTCCCCATCAAGTCAGTAGAAAATTCTGGACCAGCGTAAATATTTTTAATTGCATAAATTAAATCAAATGCATTAAAATTGCCTACATATGTTAATACACACATTAGACCAACTGTAGGTAAGATAAGTGGGAATTTAATCTTCCAAAAAGTGTTCAATCCAGATGAGCCATCAACTTTAGCTGCATCTAAAATTTCCTCTGGTATGTTAAGTAATGCTGCGTAAAATAACATCATCGGAATACCAACAAATTGCCAAATAGATATTAAAGATACAGTTATTAAGGCTGAGCCCTTTAAACCTAACCAGGGCTGATATAAGTGCTCTAAACCAACTACACCTAATATAGTTTGAGGGATTCCCCATAAATTTGATAAAATTAAATTAAAAATATATCCGACTATTACTATAGACATCATTGCTGGTAAAAAAATAAGAGTTCTATATGTATTTTTTAATTTTAGTTCTTTATTCGATAAAAATGCAGCAATAAGCAAACCAATTGGCGTTTGAATAGAAACATGCAAAAGAAAAAAATATAAATTGTTTTTAAGTGCATTCCAAAAATGCCAAGACCATGTATCATTAAAAAATAGATCATAATAATTTCTTAAACCTATAAAAACCCTAATACCTGAAGAATCATCCATATTTTCTCCCAATAAATTTTGGGTATAAAGACTTACTCTCATTGTATCTATAAGAGGATAAATCATAAAAATTGAGTAAATGAAACAAGCAGGAAATAAAAAAACTATAATGTGAAATGGAAATTTTTTTTTCATATTTTAGTAACTGATTATTATAATGAAAATCAATATTATAAATGCGGCGATTTATATCGCCGCACACAATTAAATTACTTTATTGATGTGGCTCATACCAATTTGCTAAACTAGCCTCAGCTTTTGTTGCAGCTTCAGCAGGCGTCATAGTTCCGTTAACAACACCTGAAACTACTTCATATAACACACTTTCTAAATTTGGCTCACCTCTTCCAACAATATGATAACTATTTCTAATAGTTGTATCACAAGTATCCTTCCAGCTAATGAACTCTTTTGCTACAGGATCATTAACGGAAATTGAATGCGAATGTAGAGGGAAAAAACCTGGAACTTCATTAGCAAATATTTCAGCAAACTCAGCACCAGTTAACCATTCTAAGAAAATTTTTGCCTCTGCAGGGTTTTTAGCTTTAGAATTGAGGCCAATACCGATATCTGTATGATCATCAATATAACAATCAGTTTGACCATCTCTTACTGGTGGGGCAAATGCACTAAATTCAAAATCAGCATTTTGAGAAAATGTAAAAATTTCCCAAGATCCTGTTGGATAAATTGCCGCATCTCCTAATGTAAATAAATTTTGACTATCTGGATAAGTTTGAGCTTGATATCCATCAGCCATGTATTTACTCCAATAAGATAAAGTTTGAAAAAGATTAATATAATGCTGGTCAGTAAATTTTTCTTCACCAGTTAATATTCCTTTACGTCCTTTTTCTCCAGCCCAATAATTTGGTCCAATATTTTGGAAACCCATAGTTGAGATTGCCCAAGTATCAGCTGTACCAATTGCAAGTGGAATATAATTTCCATCTTTTTTGATTGCTTCCAATACTGCAAAAAATTCACTTTCAGTTTTTGGAACACTTAAGCCAAGTTCTTTAAAAATGTCTTTATTATACATAAAGCCATGAGAAACAGAAGCCATAGGAACACCAAAAATATTACTTTGATCATCAGTGCTCCAAGCATCTTTAGCTACTTGAGGATAATTATCTAATCCTCCTAAATCATTCAATGAAGCTAACCAACCTCTATTGTATAACTTAAGTGAAGCATCAAAAGGTATTAAAGTAATTAAGTCACCAGCATTTCCACCTTCAAGTTTTGCACTTATACTAGCAGAATATTGAGCTGGTATTGTCGCTTGAAAAACTACCTCAATATCTGGGTACTGAGAGTTAAAGGCAGGAATAATTTTATCATTCCAAGCATCTGCATCGTCATTTCTCCAAGATTCAATAATTACTGTTCCTGAAAATACAGGTAGTGCAGTAAATATAAAAGCTATAGATACTAAAAACGAAGATATAATTTTTTTCATAAATTCTCCTATTTTAAAGTAAATTTTATTTATTAATATATATAATAAAATTAAGTAAATCACTATCTTTAAGTTGAGTCTTTTATAAGTTAATAATAATGAAATAATGTTGTAAAATATGTATATTGTTATTTTTTAATTAATTTTTAAAATGCTAAATATAAAAAGATATCATCAAGAAGTATCAAGACTTTTAGAGAGAATCATAAGTAAACAGAAAAATAAACTTAAAAAAATTGCTAATGAATTTTTTAATACATACAAAAAAGATGGGATAATTTATATTTTTGGAACTGGACACTCTCACATGTTAGCTGAAGAGGGTCATTTTAGGGCAGGGGGATTTGCACCAATTTGCCCAATTTTAAATTCAAGTTTAATGCTTCATGAAGATACCACTTTTAGTTCGGTTCTAGAAAGAACAGAAGGGGTTGCAACAAAATTAATTAACAAATACAATATTACTGAAAATGATATGTTAGTAATTTTTACTAATAGCGGAGTAAATCAAGCCCCATTAGAGGCGGCCTATCTTGCAAAAAAAATCAAATGCAAAACTTTTGGAATCTCTTCAGAAAAATATTCAAAAATAGCAAAAAAATCAAAATATAAAAAAAAATTATCTGATGTGGTGAACTACCATATTGATAATTGCGGCCCCCCTGGTGATGCATTAATTAATATTAATAAAAAATTTAAAGTATCTCCTTTTTCAACAATTGCAGGATCATTTATTTTAAACTCAATTTTATCAGAAGTCGCTGAGTTATGTAAAAATGAGAAACCATTTCCTTTTTACATAAGTGGAAATATGCCTAATGCACAAAAACATAATGATAACTTAGCAAAACATTATAAAAAAAGAAATCCACATATCTAAATTTATACAATTTATAGCTATTATTTATTTATAAGCTTTTCACTTGGAAATTTATTCCTTGCAATAAGAAGAGCCCCTTTAATAGGGTGGGATAAGTTGGAATAAATGTATTTTAAATATTTTTTTTTAATATAAGGCAAATAAAATTTTGAAATTCCACCTACTAAAAATATTTTATTAATTTTTTTTTCCTCAATTAGATATTTTAGGATTTCATTAATTTCTTTTGATCCTTCCATAATTATATTTTTAGAAATATTTGATTTATTTATGGTTGAAAAAAATAGATTACTTAATTGAGCAAGTTTATTTGGCTTTAGTTTTGATATATGATCTAAAATTTCTAAATCCTTTTTTCCAATAATATTTAAAACTTTTTTTGTTAGCACATCTTGCATCATATATCCGTCTTTTGCTTTTAATGTTTCTTGTATAATTCTAAATCCAATCCACCAACCGCCCCCTTTATCACCATAAGGAAATCCCCAACCACTAATTTGTTGAGAATAAATATCATCTAACATTATATGAGAAACTACACCTGTTCCAATATTTAAAACTCCAACAGAATGTGTAAATGAAGTTCCAGCTAAAGCTATATATCCATCAGTGGATAATATTAGTTTTTTAAAAAAATTAATTTTTTTTTCTAAATATATTCTATTCTTTACAAGTCTTATTCCTGCCAAACCAAAAGAAGCAATTGTTGAATACTTAATTTTATTTTTATTTAACTTTGCCTTTCTACAACAATTAGACCACAATAAATTAATATTTTTCTCAACATTGTAAACATTATTAAAAGAATTACCTGAGTCTGATTTTGATTTTGACAAAATTTTTCCCATATGGTCATATAAAATTGCTATTGACTTAGTTTCACCTCCATCGATACAAAAATAATAAGTTGTTAATTTTTTCATTTTAAAACTAAAATCCGTGAAACTTCCAGCCCATTTTAGTCATATATTCCATATTCTTCATCAAAGATGATCTGAAATGACCCCATGATCTTTTTGCTTCAGAACACCATGCGATCTCAGCAAGTGCGGCTAAACGTGGATTAATCATTGAATCAAAATAATCTTTATTTGTAATTGTCTCCGACCAAAGCTGACCTTGAATCCCCAATATATTAACTACATTTTCAGAATTGTAATCTTGAAGCGGTTTCCATTCAAAGACCTCCTTTACCTCTATGGTTGAAGCCCAACAAATACCTCTTTCGTAAGTAGATTTATTATGAGCCATATCAAAATAAGTCTTATGACCAGGACAAAGAACAGTTTTAAAACCTTTCCTTGCAGACATTAAGCCAACGTCTTCATGTTCCCATGCAAATATTATACAAGATTTATCAACTTTACCTGAGCTTCCAGCAGACCCGATGTCATTATGAGGTGGTAAAGCTGCTTCGTTCCAAGCAGCTGTCAATTTATTTGATTTTTTTAATATTGAAATAATATTATTCATATAAACATCTTGCAATTCATCAAAAGAAGAAATGTTATTGTCTTGCATATACTTAATTACTTTGGGAGATCCTTCCCAAGACTCTTTTGGCCTTTCATCAACACCAACATGAATTATATTAAATGAAAATATCTCACTTAATTCTTCTAAAATATTTTTTAAAAAAATATGTGTCTCTTTTAAAGCTGGATTGATTGTATTATTTGGATAATTACCAACATCTTCTGAAATTACATTAGAATTCGTGTCTCTAAGTTCTGGCATTATTTCCAGCAGCGTCCAAGAATGCGCAGGTAAATCAATCTCTGGCATTATTTCAATGTTACGCTGTTTTGCATATTCAATTAACTCTGCTATTTCACTTCGAGAGTAGTATCCGCCAGATTTATTATATCCAGTTCCATAAAAAGGTGGAATTTTTTCATTATAACCTCTGAAAGCTCCTTGATTAGTCAAGTTAGGGTAGCAATCTAATTCAACTCTCCAAGCTTCGTTGTCTGTTAAATGCCAATGAAAACGATTCAACTTGAAAAAACACATGTAATCCATCAATCTTTTTATTCTTTCAATGCTATAAAATTGTCGGGCACAATCTAAATGCATTCCTCTCCATGATAATGTCGGTTTATCCTCAATCAATCCTAAAGGTAATTCTGATTTATAAAAATTAACAAGCTGCACTAAAGTTATTATAGAGTAAAGCTTTCCCCCATAGTCAGAGTAGTTAATGGTAATTAATTTTTTCTCAATTAGAATTTTGTATTCTTCAGCCTCTAAATTTTGTTTTAAAAATACTATATCGTATCCTCTTTCAGTATTAAAAATTATATTTGAAACTTCTGTAATATTTTTGATATTTTTAAAAAAATCTTGTTCTTGTGGTTGAATTTTAAATTTCAAATTTATAATTTTGATAAATTCTTGCTTTAGACGTGAAAAAAAGGGGAACGGAATTACAGGCTCTAATATTTTTTCTTTATATTCAGCATATTGGACACGAGGTATGGGACTTTCAAATGTAAGAGGGTGAATAAAACATTCTAATCTTTTGTCATTATCATCTATGACAAATAAACCCTCAGGACCACATGAGAGATTATAAGAGCCTATTTTTGTTTTTTGTAGAGTTAAAAAAATTTCACTTTTTTCACTTAAAATTTCATAATATCTGCCAACTTTTTTTGTAATGGTTCCGCCATCTACACTTTCAATAGAGTAAACAAGAGAGAAACAAATTTTTAAACTAAGATGCTGATTGACACTATTCGCAATAGTAATTTTTAATTGATTACTTCTAGTAAAAATTAAGTGTATTTCCATCATCAATAATTTATATATTTAATTAGTCATGAGTTTTAAAGATATATTTAACGAAGATTGTTTATTTACCAATAAAGCTCACGCAAGAGTAAATTTAATAGGTGAGCACACTGATTATACTGGCGGTTATGTTATGCCATGCTTGCTTAATTTTAATACTATTATTCAAATTTCTAAAAATAAAAATAAAGTTTATCAAGTCTACTCAGAGAACTTTAAAGAAAAAAAAGATTTTAATGATTTTATAAAATCAAAAAATAATGATTGGATAGATTATGTAAAAGGTTGTTTATTTGTATTTTATGATGAGAATAAACATATACATAATACACACTTAAATATTTTTATAACCTCAACTATTCCAATAGGACGAGGAATTTCATCTTCATCAGCTTTATGTGTAGCAATTTTAAAAGTATTAAATAATTGTTTTGGAACTCAATACTCTGATAAACATATTGCTATTTTAGCTCAAAAAGTTGAACGTAATTACATTGGTGTTTCAGGTGGAATTATGGATCAAATGGTCTCTTCCATAGGTATTAATAATAAAGCTTTTTACTTAGATTGTTTAAGCTTAAAATATGAATTATTAGATCTGCCAAGTGATTGGGTTTTTTGTTTAGTAGATTCGGCAGTTCAGAGAAATCTGAGGGATAGCTCTTATAATGAAAGGTATAGCCAACTCAAAAGAGCTGAAGAATATTTAAATGTTGAGTACTTAGGTTCTGTAAAACCCTCTCAATTTGATCAAAGTAAAATAAATGATGAATTAATCTTAAAAAGAGCAAGACATGTAATTACAGAAAATGATAGAGTCCTTAGAGCTAAAGAAGCTATTTTAAATAAAGATATAAAGTTATTTGGTAATTTAATGAGTAATAGTCATAAATCGTATGCAGAAGATTTTGAAGCGTCTACCAAAGATGTTGATGAAATTGTTGAAAGATCATTATCATCTGGTGCAGAGGGAGCAAGATTAACTGGCGGTGGATTTGGAGGTTTTACAGTCTCTCTTATACATTCTGATAATTATCAAGAATGGAAAAAAAATATGGACAATTTTTATGACAGTAAAAATATTTTTGAAGTTTGATGCAAAAATTTAAAAATTATATCAATGGTGAATTTGTTGAGTCAAAATCTGGAAGCTCTTTTAAAACTATTGATCCATCAACTGAAAAGGAATTTGCAGAAGTTTCTGCTGCTGAAGAATATGAAGTAAATTTAGCTGTTGAGTCAGCTTATAATGCTTTTCACGGAGAGTGGTCTAAAATTTTACCTTATCAAAGAGCTCATTATTTAAGAGCTATAGGTGATCAAATTAAAGACAAAGCTGAATTACTTGGAACGGTTGAAACAAAAAATACAGGTAAATTGTATAAAGAAACAAAATTTCAAGCAAACTACATAGCTGAGTATTATTATTATTATGCAGGATTAGTAGATAAAGTCGAAGGTTCAACTTTACCTATAGATAAAGAAGATATGCATGTTTTTACTACTCGTGTTCCTCTTGGGGTTGTAGCTGCAGTCATTCCATGGAATTCACAAATGTTTCTAACCGCTGTTAAACTTGCACCAGCTTTAGCTATGGGAAATACAATTATTATTAAAGCATCTGAAATTGCCCCTACCCCTCTTTTAGAGTTTGCTAAAATTATCCATACAATTGGCTTACCGAATGGTGTTGTAAATATAATCACAGGTTATGCAGATACTTGTAGTAAAACTCTCACTTCTCACCCCATGATAAACAAAATTGCTTTTACCGGAGGGGTGCATACGGCAAAACATATAGTAAAAAATTCTGCAGAAAATTTATCTCAATTATCACTTGAGCTAGGTGGAAAAAGTCCTGTTGTAGTGTTTAATGATGCACGGAAAGACAATGCAATTAATGGAATTATGGCAAGTATTTTTGGTGCTGGTGGTCAAAGTTGTATTGCAGGATCCAGATTATATTTACAAGAAGACATTTATGATGATTATTTAGAAGAGCTAAAAAAAAGAACTAAAACTATAAAAATTGGTGACCCATTATCGAATACTACGCAACTAGGACCTCTCGCTACTCTAAATCAATTAACTAATATTCAAGAAAAAATTCAAGAGACTATAAATCAAGGTGGCAAAATAATTACAGGTGGTAAAAAAGTAAATGAATTTAAAAGTGGTTTCTATTTTGAACCCACAATTATTGCATGTGATAATCATAATCTACCATCTGCGGAAAATGAATTATTTGGCCCAGTATTGTCAGTTATGAAATTTAAAAATGAAGAAGAAGTAATTAAATTAATGAATGATAACAGGTATGGATTAGCAGCAGGGATCTTTACTGAAAATAATGGAATAGCCATGAGAGTATCTAAAGCAGTTCAAGCAGGAATTGTATTTGTTAATACTTATAGATTAATTTCACCTGTTGCTCCTTTTGGTGGTTTTAAAAACAGTGGTTATGGAAGGGAGTCGGGTTTAGAAGTGATGAAAGATTACTCTAATACAAAAACAACTTGGATCAGCACATCAACAAAACCATTATCTGATCCATTTAATATTAGATAAAACATGCAGAATAAAATTAATCTTGAAAGAGGTTTTTCAACCCCAGAATTTGAAGAGCGTCTAATAAAAGCTCAAGATGTTATGCAACAATATAAATTAGATGGTCTCTTATTAACTACCCCTCAAAATATTCGTTATTTTACAGGCTATGATTCTCAATTTTGGGAAAGCCCAACAAGACCTTGGTTTGTGGTTGTTCCAGCTTCAGGTAAGCCAATTGGAATTGTGCCAGAGATTGGTGAATCTGAATTTAAAAAAACTTGGTTAGAGGATATTAAAACTTGGCCATCTCCAAGACCTGAAGATGAGGGTATTTCAATTTTAAAATCAACTATTAATGATTTAAAAAAAACTTATGGTCAAATTGGAGCTGAAATTGGAAAAGAAATGGCTATGAGAATGCCTGTTAGAGATCTATTTAAATTAAAAGAGATTGTAAAAACTAATATTGTTGATGGATCTGACGCAATCTGGGAAATGCGCATGATAAAAACAAATGCTGAAGTTGAACGTATTAAACATATTTGTTCAATTGCAAGTGATGCTTATTACGATCTTCCCTCTAAATTAAAAATTGGTGATACCGAGAGAGAGGCAGTAAATAAATTAAAAATAGATATAATTAATAGAGGTGCTGATAATGTTCCGTTTATGCCAGGCATATCTGGGAAAGGAGGTGTTTCTCAAATTGTCTGTGGCCCCTCTGATAAAGTAATAGAGAATGGAGACATCCTATTTATTGATACCGGTTCTACCTTTGATGGATATTTTTGTGATTTTGATAGAAATTTCGCATTTGGTAGCACTACTAGTGAAGTAGAAAAAGTTTATGAGATATTATGGCATGCAACTGACGCAGGAATTAATGCAGCAAAACCAGGAGCATCTACTTTTGATATATTTAATGCTATGAATAAGATTATTTCTGATGGAAATACTGTAGGAAATAATGTTGGGAGGCTTGGGCATGGTCTTGGTCTACAATTAACTGAGCCACCATCTCACCGTCCAGGAGATAATACAATTATAAAAGAAAATATGGTTTTAACAATTGAACCAGGAATGGAATATGCAAATGGAAAAATGATTGTGCATGAAGAAAATGTTATAATCCGTAAAGATGGTGCAGAATTAATTACTAAAAGGGCTCCAAAAGAAATACCAATAATTAAATAAATTATTTTTTTATAATGGCGAACTCAATCTTCTCAACTTACCTTCTGTTGAATCGTGATCTATGTAACATCCCTGTAAATGTCTAAAGCCTGAATTAACATCATATTCAGTTCGACCATGCAGAACTCTAATATTATCAAACATCATCAACATACCACTTTCCAATCTAAAATTAAGTTCAAATTCTTCTGATTCATATAAGTGATAAAGTTTTTTTCTTGCTTCATAAAATTTTTGTAATTGATAAGGCTCTAAATAAGGAACATAATCGAGTCTCCCACTAAACCTACTTTGTAAATATTTTCCCCTATGATCAAGTTCAATTAATTTTCCATAGTTCTCAAGAATAATATCCTTATCAACAAATTTAAACAAAACGTCTGTTTCTGTCAGCATCTTATACATCTCTGATTCATTATTTTTGAAATGTTCTGCGACAGCAAAGCCATCAACTAAGGAGGAGTCTCCACCATCTGCCTCATTAGATATACAGTGTAGTATCTGAATTCCAGGCATTGGCTTTCTATAAGGGTTGTCTGTATGGGCTTTTATTCCAAGACTTGTATATGCTAAATCATTGGGGTTAGGTTTTGATACTACATCAAAATGTTTACCAAAGTTTGTCGTTCTAACTGGTCCAAACATTTCGGCAAATTTTATAACTGTTCCCTCTTCTACAGAAGTATTTTTAACTATAACAAACCCCAATTTTTGAAAGTCACAAAGTAACTTTTTAAAATTCTCACCATCATTTAATAGTTTGAAATCATAAATGGGTAAATTTTTAAAATTATTTTTCCATGGTTTTTTGTTTGGTATTACATCTTTCGAATATAAATCATTTATAAGATCGCCGATTAAAAACCGCCCTTTTGAGTTGTCAGTAAATTCAACTTTTAAGTAATTATTCTCAACACAAAATTTTGAAAACTTAATATTAGAGTCTAATAATGAGGGCTCATATAATCTTTGATAATTATTTTGATCTAAATATCTTTCACTATTTAATCTTTCACGAAGCCATAAAGGATGTATAGAAAAATTTTTAAATTCACTATGATCTAATAGCAAACAGCCTGACTCATTTAAAAACACTTTCATAAAAAAAATATATTTCTTTTTTAAAAAATCTTCAATTAATTTTTACTTTCTCGTCTCTAAAATCATGTAGATTAATACCGAAGTAAGAAGTATTAAACCGCCTATTATAGTATTGATTGAGGGAACTTCATTTATTACAACCCATACCCAAGCCGTACCTAAGACACTTTCAAGTAAAAATATTAAATAAACTTGATATGCAGGCGTATATTTTGGCGCAATTGTCATAATAATAAAAGGAATTGGCAACATTATAAAACACATCAAAGAAAGGTATATAATTTGCATTGAACTTAAATTAAATTCTATATCAAATGGGACGGCATACAAACCTGCAAGAATACATCCAACAAAACAAGCTGGTACCAAATCGATTCCTTTAAAGTATCTCACAAGTACACCGCTTGCACCCATAAAAACCGCAACGATAAGAGCCATTAAATCTCCAAAAATACCTGATGATGAATAACTTCCCCAACCAATTACAAACATACTAACAAGAGCAACAAAAATTATCACCCAGGTAAAAGGAGATGGTTTTTCTTTTAGAAAAATTATTGAGAATAAAGCAGCAAAAATAGGTGCTCCAGCAATAATAACCAATGTATTTGCTACTGACGTATTTTGTATTGAGTAAACAAAACAAATATGTGTGATTGCATAAAAAATAGCGTAAATTATTCCAGGAAGTCCAATTAATACAAATATTTTTAGAGTTTCTCTTTTATACTGCCAAAAAATAAATAAAAATATTGTTACTGCTGGTAAGAAACTTCTATAAAATATTAAACTAAAATCTGATAAATTTAATAAACGAATTAAAAGAGTATCCGGACTGAGAATTAAGACACCAAAAAATGACCACAACAACCCTTTTGCACTTTTACTCATTTACAAATCTCACTAATTTATATTTTAGATTCTCTTAACGAAATATAGACGCCACTGGCAACAATTATAGCAAGCCCTATCCAAATCCACTGATCTGGAAAGTCTCCAAAAAAATAATAACCTATGATTACATTCATAATTATTTCTGAGTATGATAATGGTGCTAATTTTGATGCCTCAGCTAAAGTTAACGAAAGAATAAGTAAAAAATGAGCCAAAGTGCCAATAGCTGCAAGAGAAATTAATAAAAGCCACTGAGATAAAGAAAGCCATGTCCAAAAAAAAGGAACAAGAAGTGAAATTACAAGCGCACCAGTTAAGCCCGTAAATATTAAAGTCATCATAGGGCTATCAATTGAAGATAGTTTCCTTGTACTAATTACATAAAACGCATAACAGATACCAGCACCAACGGCTGCAAAGGTTGCTATATTAATTTCATTAAATCCTGGTCTAATAACGAACAAAACTCCTATAAAACCAGCAACTACTGCCACCCATCTCCTTGGTCCAACTTTTTCTTTTAATATAAAAAAAGAGAGTATTGTTGCAATAATAGGAGAAATAAAGGCAAGAGTTAATGCTTCTGCCAAAGAAATAACTGAAATTGCATAGAAAAAAAATACTGTAGAAAAAAATAAAAAGACACTTCTAAAGATTTGTATTTGTATACCTTTAGGAAAACTAAAATGTTTTTTAAAAAAAATAAAAGTAACAAGAATACTAAAAAAGGCCATAAAAAAATACCTGCCCCATACAACTTGCAGAAAATGAATATCCTGACTTAAAAATTTTGCTATACCATCCATAAATGGCAATAGCATCCATGCTGAAATATTTAAAATAACAGCTTTCATATAAAAATTATTTAAAAAATAAAAAAAATGAGCAGATAATTATAATTATTATTGCTGCAAAAGCACCGTATTTTGCTGGAGGAAATGCTACATTAATCATTCTGTAAGGTCTTTTGTTTTTTTTATTGTTTTCAGAATTCATTTATATGTAGTTATAAAAAAAGGGCATGTTTTACAATGCCCTTTCTGCTAATATTAAAAATTTAAGTTAATATTACCAATTGGCAATATTACTTTTATAATCATCTGAGCCTTTACCCTTAGAGGCTAATTCATCATTTTCCTCTGTTTCACTTGCTGACGATCTAACATGCCATACAATCCAAAAGGCTATAGCTATTATAAGCCATAACCATTCAGTGCCCACGAATGGATATATAACAGTTTCTCCAGCATTAAGAGTTTCAACCCAACTTGTTACAGTTGCCATAAATTATCCTCCTATTTCTGATCTGCAGCAACAGCATCTTCATCTGCTTTAGCTGCTTCCATGTAATTAAAATCAAGACCTGCAATTTCAACTTCTTTAGGAATTCGTAATCTACCCATTCCGTTGAGAATTTTAGCAATGACATAACCTGGTAGAAATCCTAGTAAGCCAAACATAATCACGGCTCCTATAATCATACCAACAGGATTAATTGCGGCATATCCTTCGTAACCAGATGATGGGTAACCCCATAACATAAAGCCACAAATAATAAGACCTACAACTCCTGCGTATCCATGTACTGCTACGGCACCGACAGCATCATCAATTTTGAACTTACGTTCAACCCAATAATGCATTTTATAAGCTACATAAACACCGATCGCTCCAATTATCATTGCTTGCAAAGGATGATACAAATCATTACCTGCTGATGCTGTAATTATTCCTGCAAGACCACTTGAGTAAGTCCAAAAAGGATCTCCTTTTGAAACCAAATAACCAGCGAGGAGTCCTCCCGATAACGACATCAAAAAGTTAAATGTAATTCCGCTTAATGTAGTTGGTGTAGCATAGATATTGGTAGCTGTAAAATACACACCTTCTAATCCATACTCTGGTCCAACATCTAAAATTGGAATATTACATGCTGCATAAAATCCCCAGAAGCCAGTATAAATTAAAAATATACCAACAGTAACTAACCACGGATTTCGAGGACCAATATTTCTTGGTGTTCCATCAGATGCAAACTTTCCTAGACGTGGACCTAAAACAGTTAAAACACCCAAAGCAAAACCTCCTGCACAAGCATGTATTACTCCTGAAGCGTAGGCATCATGATATCCAAGTACTTTAACCATCCATCCATCAAAGTGCCATCCCCATGATGCATCAATAGACCAGAAAACTGAACCTATTGCAATTGCAAGAATTGCAAACGCTGACATTCTTATCCTTTCAATTACTGCACCTGAGACAATGGAAGCAGCTGTCCATGAAAATAATAAAAATGCTGCCCAAAAAACACCATTAATATGATCTCCAAGATTTACACCCATGATTGGACTCATTGGATTTGCTAATTCATTAGCTCCATATCCTCCACCTAATTGTAAACCACTATTTCCATCCATTATAGATGTTCCTAACCATGGGCCGTTAATCATTGCCCAATAAATCCACCATCCAAAGAAAAACCAAGTTACAGTAACCAACGGTATCAACATTGTGTTTTTCATTAGAGTGTGGAGATGGTTTTTATGTCTAGACACTCCAACTTCATACATACAGAAACCAACATGGATCAAAAACATTAATACAACAGTGACCCAGTAATAAAATTCTGTAAATATAACGCTTAGAGCCGATAATTCATTTTCCATAAATAATCTCCCAAGTTATATTATTAAAAATTATGAGTTAAATACTGTATTATTATTGGAAGATTCATAATTTTTATTTCAATATACGAAATAATAAATTTATAAAAATTGAGGAAATTGTTGAAAAAATCAATAAAGATTAATAAACATTGTTCAAGATTTGAAATAAAAAGCAAAAATATAAAGGATCCATAATGACTATTAAACTTGATGAAATTGCCAAAAAAAAGAAAATTAAATATTTCCTAATTAGTTATGTTGATTTTTTTGGAGTGCTACGTTCAAAATTAGTACCTGCACAATCAATCAAAGAAATGCAAAAAGAAGGTGCAGGCTTTGCAGGATTTTCAACCTACTTAGATATGAGTCCGTCTGATCCTGATATGGCAGCTATTCCCGATCCAAATAGTTTAATCCAACTTCCATGGCAACCAGATGTTGGCTGGTTGGCTGGTGACTTATGGATGGATGGTAAACCAGTAGCATCTTCACCAAGAGTTATGCTTCGTAATCAAATTGATAAATTAGCAAAAAAAAATATGTATTTAAAAAGTGGTGTTGAATGTGAATATTTTTTAATTACACCAGATGGTGGGTCAATAGCTGATCAAAATGATATTGCAGATAAACCTTGTTATGATCAATCAGCATTAATGCGCCAATACGATTTAATTCGAGCAATTTGTGATAGCATGATTATGTTAGGATGGGGGCCATATCAAAATGATCATGAGGATGCAAATGGTCAATTTGAAATGAATTGGGATTTTTCAGATTGTTTACAAACAGCCGATAGGCATGTTTTTTTCAAATTTATGGTTCGTACTCTTGCAGAAAAAAAAGGGTTGAGAGCAACATTTATGCCAAAACCTTTTTTAAATAAAACTGGTAATGGTTGTCATGCCCATTTATCAGTTTGGAATAATAAAGGAAAAAATTTATTTGCTGATAAAAAAAATATTTTAGGCTTATCTAAAACAGCTTATAACTTTATGGGTGGCATAATAAATTCAGCTGAAGCATTGACTGCTTGGTTTAATCCAACCATTAATAGTTATAAAAGAATTAATGCCCCTGTAACTGCATCTGGTGCTACGTGGGCACCTAATACTATTACCTACTCAGGTAATAATAGGACTCATATGATCAGAGTTCCTGGGCCTGGTAGGTTTGAACTTCGATTAATGGATGGAGCAACAAATCCTTACTTGTTACAAGCTGGGATTTTGGCAGCAGGTATTGATGGAATTGAAAATAAAAGAAATCCTGGCAAACCTATTAACGTAAATATGTATGAAGATGGGCACAAAGTTAAGGGTGCAAAGAAACTCCCTCTCACTCTGGAAAAAGCTTTATCTCATTTAGATAAAAGTAAAGTTCTTAAAAGTGCGTTTAGCAAAGAAACAATTAATTCTTATATTAAGCTTAAAAATAAAGAGATAAAAAAATATAAATCCTCTAATGTTAAGAAAATTGGATTTAAAGGCTCAAAACAAAGTAGTAAAAAAAATGTTATTACCCAATGGGAAAAAGATAACACACTTGATTGTTAGTATAAAAATTATTTAGAATGGATAAAATTGGTTGGAGCGACTTTGTAATTTGGCAATGCAGTCTAAGGCAACGTAATTTTCGAATGTTTGGAGGTAAACCATCTGAAGGTACTGTTGCAAATATATTTGATTCTAAAACTAAAAAAGATCTTTGTGGTATTAGAACAGTTTTGATGGAAAAAAATTGTACAAATACAGCAAAAATGTTTGAATTTATGATTAAGCAAACGCATGAGCCTGAACTTCGCTTTGATAAAATAGTAAAATTTTTATCATCAGAGTACTATAATACACCAAATGATTTTGATGGTTCGTTTACAGCTACTTTTGAAAAAAATTCTGATTTGTTTAAAAAAATATCAAAAAAGAAAAAACTTAATGTTCAATTCTTTGAGAGAGGTACTGGTTTTAACTTTCCAGTTAGTGTTTCAAGATTAAAAAAAATTGAGTCAAAATGGAAGTATACTTTTTGGCATAATTCTTTTTTTAATAATAACTTAAGTGAAAATATTGAAATCGTTCACTTTATACCAACAAAGAATGCAATTAGAGAAGTTACAGACTAAATATTACTACCCGGTATCCAATTAGTTCCGGCTAGTGGAACTCGTGCCATTGCTGCAGACTCTAAAGTTAATGCACATAAATCTTCAGGCTCAAGATTGTGTAAATTGTTCTTGCCACAAGCTCTTGCTAAAGTTTGCGCTTCTAATGTCATTACTTTCAAGTAATTGGATAATCTTCTTCCTGCTTTTTTTGGGTCTAATCTTTTCATAAGTTTAGGATCTTGTGTTGAAATACCTGCAGGATCATTTCCTTCATGCCAATCATCATATGCTCCTGAAGTAGTTCCAATCTTATTATATTCTTTTTCCCATTTCGGATCATTATCACCTATAGCTATCATAGCCGCAGAACCTATGGAAACAGCATCAGCTCCAAGAGCAAGTGCTTTGGAAACATCTGCTCCGTTTCTAATGCCTCCAGAAATAATAAGTTGTACTTCTCTATGAACATCCAATTCTTGCAACGCGTCAACAGCTGGTCTTATACAGGCAAGAGTTGGTTGACCTACATTTTCTATAAAAACTTCTTGGGTAGCTGCAGTGCCACCCTGCATTCCATCAAGCACAACAACATCGGCTCCAGCTTTTACTGCCAATGCAGTATCATAGTAAGGTCTGGCTCCAGCAATTTTTACAAAAATTGGAATTTTCCATTCTGTTATCTCTCTAAGTTCAGTAATTTTAATTGCCAGATCATCTGGACCTGTCCAGTCTGGATGTCTACAAGCTGATCTTTGATCAATACCTTTAGGAAGGTTTCTCATTTCTGCCACCCGATCACTAATTTTTTGGCCTAACAACATTCCACCACCACCTGGTTTAGCTCCTTGACCTATTACAACTTCAATTGCATCGGCTTTTCTTAAATCATCTGGGTTCATTCCATAACGTGATGGTAAAAGCTGATATACAAGATTTTTTGATTGACCACGTTCTTCTTTTGTCATTCCACCGTCTCCAGTTGTTGTTGAAGTTCCCGCTGCAGAGGCGCCTCTTCCTAAAGCTTCTTTAGCTGGGCCAGATAATGCTCCAAAGCTCATTCCTGCTATTGTGATAGGTATTTCTAGCTCTAGTGGTTTTTTTGCAAATCTTGTACCTAAAGTAACATTAGTTGAACATTTTTCTCTATATCCCTCGAGAGGATATCTAGACATAGAGGCTCCTAGGAAAAGTAAATCATCAAAGTGCGGGAGCTTACGTTTTGATCCTCCTCCTCTTATGTCATAAATTCCAGTTTCAGCAGCTCTTCTTATTTCAGAATTGGTATAATCGTCGAATGTCCATGATTTGCGAGGAAAGGTAGTTTGCTTGTTATTTTTATTTCTCATTGCTAATACTCTGATAAATTATCTATTTTAAAATTATAGAGCTTTCTAGCTGAACCATACTTTTTAAAATTATAAGATTTAAATTTTTTTATATTTGCTTCTTTTAATAAAATTTCAATTTTAATAAGGTCTTTTTTTGTCATTTTTTTTTCTTCACAATCAACTCCAAGACTTTTTGGCTTGCCAGCTAAAAATATTACTGTTTCATAAATACTGTCGCCAAGAGCATCACCAGCGTTTCCACAAATAAGTAATGTCCCTGATTGAGCCATAAAGGCAGACATATGACCGACTGATCCTTTGACAATAATACTAACTCCTTTCATTGATATGCCACATCTTGAGCTTGCATTTCCATCAATAATAATTGTTCCTCCATGAGCAGTTGCTCCTGCTGACTGAGAAACATTACCTTTAACATGTATTGAGCCAGACATCATATTCTCTCCAACTCCAGTACCGGCATTACCATCAATTATAATATTTGCTTTTTGATTCATTCCACCACAATAATAACCTACATGACCTTTTATATTTACTGAAATGTCTTCTTTTAAACCTGCACAAACTGCATGTTCTCCGTTTGGATTTTTAATAATAAAATTTCTTCTATTATTTTTGTAACTAATATTTTGAAGAAAGTTATTAATTTTTCTCAAATTATTTTTTTTAAAATCTAAGTCTTCTAATTTCCCCATTTGTAAATCACTCCAGGCTCAGGTTCATATATATTAGCTTTATTAACATTTGGAAGGTGTGCCATAGCTTGAAATTCTGATGCTACAGCTACATAATCTTTATTTTCAGCAATCACAGCTGGTTTACAAGCAATTTCATCTCTTAAAACTGCAAACCCTCTATTAGTTCCTAGAATAAATGTATAAAAACCATCAAGGTCATTTAGACAACTTGTAAGGCTTTTTTTAATAGATTTTTTTTCTGATAATTTTTGACTAATGTAACCAGCCGCTACCTCTGTATCATTTAAAGAGTTAAATATTTTACCTTTTTTTATTAGTTTTCTTCTCAAATTGTTGTGATTAGATAAAGATCCATTGTGCACCAAACACTCATCCTCTCCTGTAGAGTACGGATGAGAGCCTTCAGTTGTTATAGCGCTTTCAGTAGCCATTCTGGTATGACCGATTCCATGAGATCCATAAAACTTATCTAACTTAAATTTTTTTACAACTTTTTTTGGATTACCAACTTGTTTGAAAATTTCAATTGATTTTCCATAACCAACTATCGAAATATTTTTGAAATTTGATCTTAAGTATGGAATAAATTTCGAGGGCAATAAAGATGAAAAAACAATTGTATGATCTGAGATATTTGTAAATTTTAAATCTTTAAAGTTTTTAGTTGCTTCTTTTTGAAAACTTTTAATTGATGCATTATTTTTAAAAGAAAGAGAATATTTATAAATATTTTTTGATTTTAAATTATTGTAAATTGCAAAACCTGCTGAGTCTGGTCCTCTTGAAGACATATTATCAATCATTCCACTTAGGAAAAAACCAAGTTTACTATGTAACTTCTTATTTTTTAAATATAGACCGACTATTCCACACATACAGATAATAAATTAATAAGTTACTAAATATTAATTTTATTTAAAAGCAACTTTAGAATACTATTAATTTACATAAAAAAAAATTTAAAAAAAATTAATCAAATTTTTGATAAGCTTTTTTTAAGACAACCAATGGATGATTAGGAGACATTTGAAACTTTATCAATAACTCCCTAGCTATCATATCTCTATCTTGTTGATCTTTTGGTAATTTCATATTCTTTGGTGTTGTAACCCAGCCATTTATATTTCTATCAAATACAGCTGGCTTTCCGTTTTCATACCCCATATGAACATCTTCTAACCAATTAAGATCATCCCAGCCCATATGATCAATATATTTTTTTAAAAAAGGGGTTAATCTTTTATAATCAGGAAGTAGATTAACATCATACCTATAACCAATATGCTGACCTATCATTTTTTCACGAGCTGTTTTAATTCCTGAATCTTTTCCTTTTTTAGATGAAGTTTTTTTAGCTTTTGTTGTCTTTTTTACTTTTTTCTTTGCCATTTTCTTCTCCTAAATTGAATGATAATCGTCCACGCCAACTGTATAATCAGTACCTGCAAGTGGAACTTTTGCTAAAGCGGATGCTTCCATTGTTAGAGCTGCTAAATCTTCGGGCTCAAGTGAATGAATATTTGTTTTACCACATGCTCTTGCAAGTAATTGTGCCTCTAGAGTCATTGAATGTAAATAATTATAGACTCTTAAAGCAGCATCATCAGGGTTAAGGCGTTTTCTTAATTTTGGATCTTGAGTTGCAACACCAACAGGACACCTTCCTGTGTGACAATGATAACAATCACCAGCTGAAACACCTAATTCTTTTTCAAAATCAGCCTCTGGAATATCTTTATTACAATTCAATGCAATCAAAGCACCAGTCCCAACAGCTATTGCATCGGCACCTAAAGCTAAAGCTTTTGCCATATCTGCTCCATCACGAATACCTCCTGCAAAAACTAATGACACTTCACCAGTTTTTCCGACGTCATCCAAAGCTCTTCTTGCTTCTCTAACGGCTGCAATTCCAGGAATACCAGTATTTGCTGCAGCAATATGAGGGCCAGCTCCAGTTGATCCTTCCATACAATCAAGATAAATTGAGTCAGGGTTACATTTGGCAGCCATACGAACATCATCATAAACTTTTGCTGCTCCTAATTTAAGTTGAATAGGAACTTGATTGTCAGTAAGCTCTCTAAGCTCTTCAACTTTAAGAGCCAAGTCATCAGGACCTAACCAATCAGGATGTCTCGCAGGTGAACGTTGATCAATACCTGCTGGCAAAGATCTCATTTCTGCAACTTGGTCAGTAACTTTTTGACCCATTAAGTGACCACCCATACCAACTTTTTGACCTTGACCAATAAATACTTCTATTCCATCAGCTAACTGCGCATGATGTGGATTAAAGCCATATCGAGATTGAATACATTGATAATACCATAATTCTGAGTAACGTCTCTCATCAGGTATCATACCTCCTTCACCAGAGCATGTAGCACTGCCAGCCATAGTAGCCCCACGAGCTAAAGCAGTCTTTGCTTCATATGATAAAGCTCCAAAACTCATACTTGTAATATAAATTGGTATATCAAGCTTAACAGGATTTTTACAATTTGGTCCAATTACTGTTTTTGTCTCACATTTTTCTCTGTAACCTTCAATAACAAACCTAGTAAGAGTTCCAGGTAAAAAAGTCAGATCATCCCAGTGGGGGATTTTTTTCATTAAAGCCATTCCACGCATTCGATATCGACCAAGCTGAGACTTTATATGAATGTCGTTAATTACATTAGGAGTAAAAATAGCATTTTTACCTAAAATACTTTTTTCATTTTCATTTTTTTTATTTTTAGTTTTCTTTGCCATGTATGTTCCTCCTATATTGCACCTTTCCGTTCCGATGGTTCCAAATTATCATAGTTCCATAATTTTTTACCAGAAACAATTTTAGTCATTTTTTTAAAATCTATTTTTTTATCAATTTCTGCTACTTTTAATTTTCTTTTTAACCAAGAAACATCGAGGTCAGTCATTTCAGCTTCTACTGCATCAGCTCCTAAAGATTTAATACTGCCTCCTACAAAAATAGTTCCATCATAGAGAGAGTCACCGAGATTTGGTCCAACATCACCACATATTATTATCCTGCCTCGTTGCATCATGAAACCTGTAAATGCTCCAGCATCACCACCAACAATAATAGTGCCACCTTTCATATCAATACCAGACCGAGCACCAACACTGCCTTTGCAGATCAAGTCTCCTCCACGAATTGCAGCCCCAAAACATGAACCAGCATTTTTTTCGATTACTACTTTTCCAGACATCATGTTTTCAGCGCATGACCATCCTACCCGACCAGAAATTCTTACTACAGGACCGTCAATTGAACCAACACCAAAGTATCCTAAGCTTCCTTCAACAATAAGATTCAGTTTCTGCAAAATACCAACCCCAATACTATGTTTGGCTCCAGGATTTTTTAATACTATTGTGCCGTACCCTTTTTTCATTAACTCTTTAATTTTTTTATTTAACTCTAAACATTCAAGATTTTCTACATCTATCGAAGTTCGTTTATTAAAATCAACATCAAAAGCATCATCATAAAAAAAATTCTCACCTTCTTCAGGATTAAAAAATGTTTGTTGTGTTCTTCCAGTTAAAACTTCATCATGGAGACCCATTCCATAAGACTTATGTTCATTTTTTGTTATGCTTGCCATACTTTAACCTCTCCTTCATAGGGATCATATGTATCGATTTCATGAGGAAGCAAACTTCTAATTGCAACCTCCTCTGATGCAAGAGCAACCAAATCATCACTCTCATATAAAACCATTGGTTTTGCTGCCATAGTATCTTTAGCCATACCTAATTTATCTTTCGTAGCTACCATGTAGGTAAATACACCGTCTAAATCTGACAATGAAGAGCGCATAGCATCTTCTAAATCATGACCATCACGAATTTTATTTGCTAAATACACTGCAATCAATTCTGAGTCACAAGATGACATAAAACGCATTCCCTTACGCTCAAGTGCTCTTCTATTATTCCAGTAGTTTGTTAGCTGGCCATTATGGACAACTGAAACATCACTGAATGGATAAGCCCAATAAGGATGAGCAGATCTAATATCAACCCCTGACTCTGTTGCCATTCGAGTATGTCCTATTCCATGAGTTCCATTAAATTTATTCAAGCTATATTGATCTGCTACAACTTGAGCATCTCCAATATCTTTAATTAATTCTAAAGATTTTCCAAGTGATAATATTTCAGTCATTTCAACTGACTCAATTTTTTTTGCTAACTCAAGTAAATCGTCGTCACACTTTATTACATACCTAAATGAATAAGGAGTAATTTGTTCTTCTTTAATTATTTCTCCTCCTGCTTCACTGATTTGATTATTCACTTCATCACGTCTTGCATCATATACAGATGCATCTTCCATTATAGCGGAACTGCCTTCTTTTACATTTTCTCCAACCTTAAATCTTAAGATATAATCTTTAGATTTTCCACTACCGTACAAAGCATATCCTGTTGAGTCAGGTCCACGATGTTTAAGAGATTGCAACATCTTTTGCATTTCTCCACCAACATTTGTTGATTTACCTCTATGTATTAATCCAGCTATTCCGCACATATTATATTTCCTTGTTATTAAAATTTATGGAAGTACATCCAGATAAGTATCTACATCCCACTGTGTAACTGCAGATAAGAATTTTTCCCACTCATCATTCTTATAGTGCATAAACACTCTAAGCATATCTTCAGGTAGTGCTGATTTAATAATTTCATCACTATCCAAACGTTGTATAGCCTCACCCAAAGTTAGAGGGAGTTTATCGACTTCTTTACCTGCTTTCATTGCATCATAGATATTTTTTTTCTCTGGCTCCCCAGGATCCATTTTATTATCAAGACCATCCTCAAAAGCTTTCAAAATTCCGGCACCCATTAAGTATGGGTTATGAGATGAATCAACAGATCGATATTCTACTCGACCTGGCGCAGATACACGAACACTACAAGTTCTATTTTGATATCCCCAATCAGCATATACTGGTGCCCAAAAACCTGTATCCCATAATCGTCTATATGAGTTTACTGTTGGTGAACCAAGACAGGTTAATGCAGGTAAATGCTTTAGCAAACCTGCGATACTATTTAATCCTACGGGCCCTGGTTTAACAGCATCAATTTTTGGATCTGGCATAAACATATTTTCACCACCAGATATATGGGTGAAAACCTGATCCATTCCAGGAAGAGGGTTATTCCCTATAGGTGTAGATTTAAGCTCTCCACCTTTCCATAAAGATACATTTGTATGACAGCCATTGGCAGAAACACCCATAAATGGCTTACTCATAAAACATGCAATTAAATTAAATTCTCTTGCAACTTGTGCACAAATTTGTCGATAAGTAGTTAATCTATCTGCATTTCTTAAAACATCATCATACATAAAGTTTAATTCTAATTGTCCAGGAGCATCCTCATGGTCACCTTGAATTACATCTAAACCCATTGCTCGACAATAATCTATGACTTTCATGTAAACAGGTCTTAAAGACTCAAACTGATCGATATGGTAACAGTATGGTCTTGAAAAACCATCACCTGTTGGTTCTCCATTATCTTTTTTTGTGAGCCACATCATTTCAGGTTCAGTACCTGCACGCATATTCATTCCAAATTTTTCTTGGAACTGATCTTGGAATATTTTTAAATTTCCTCTGCAATCAGAAGTTAAATGACCGCCTGGATTTTCTTCTTCTTCTCTATTTCTAAAACAAGTACACCAAACTCTTGCAACTCTTTTATCCCATGGAAGTTGAACAAATGTATCAGGCTCTGGAATTCCTACTAGCTCCGAAGACTCTGGCCCGTAACCAATATATTCACCATGTCTATCTACAAACAAATTTGCTGTAGCACCATAAACTAGTTGAAAACCTTTTTCAGCCATAGACTCCCAATGATCTGCTGGCACACCTTTTCCAACAATTCTTCCAGTAACTGAAACAAATTGATAATAAATGTATGTTATTCCAAGCTCATCAATTTTTTTTCTTACATCTTTAACTAACTTGTCTCTTCCTGATTGATTTACAAAATTTTCTAAATCTGTCATTTCTACCCCCCTTTAAAAATTTCTTACATTCGACAACAAATTAACTCCACGGAAAAGGACTATTTGAAGTTGGATGTAATTTTCCTTGTTCGTATCTTGAAAAACGGAATGGTTCTAATAAAGTTGATTTTTCTCCTAAAACCTCGTCAGCTACTAATTTTCCTACACCAATCATTTTATATCCATGATTAGAGTCTGCTATCATATAAACATTTTCTCTAAATTGATCGAAAACAGGGAATGAGTCTGGTGTAAAACATCCTAAACCTCCCGTTGCACCTTTTTTAAATAAATGTGATTTACCCTCAAATCTTTTATGACAAAAAGCTAGAGCTGAAGTCCACATATCACCGAATTCATCACTTATAACAAAGTCAGCAGATTTTGGACCATAGGGATCAACGTTAACATCTGCTCCTCCAGGCTTACCTACTTTGTAAGGAGATGCACCTCCTTGAATACCGTTGAAATGAAAATCAGGCTTATAATAAATTCCCCATAACTCATCAGTAATTAAACTTTTATCGGTATCAGAGTAAAGAGGAGCATCGGTGTCAACATGAATAACTGGTGGCATGTCTCCGCTGTCAGTTTTGAGAAAATCAGGATCAACTCTTAATACCCCTTCAGTAAGCATCCAATAATGCCACATAGGTATGTTATTATTTAATTTTCCATCTGATCCCTTAATAGTAATTTCATTTGGAAGTTCTAACATGTCCCAGAAAGTTTTTGCCCAAGGTCCTGCTCCTACTATTACGTGATCACACTTAATTATACCTTTGTCAGTCTCAACACCAGTTACTGCACTTGAATTGGATCCATATTGAAATCCTTTTACGGTTGTTCCAGTTAAAATTCTTACTCCTTCTGCTTCAGCCTTATCAGCCAAACCATATATAGCGGATGTGTTATTGGCATATCCTCCTCTTTTTTCATGCAGAACACTAGTTATGCCTTTAGCTTGCCAATCACCGAACATTTTTTTCATATATTGCTCAGAGTCTTTTTCTCCTTGAATAAAAACTGAGTCGTAACCAATATTTTTTTGCTGCGCATAAATCTCTGCTACATCTTCTTCCATACATTTTGGGCTAATTTGCATGTAACCTACATCATGATAATGGAAATTTTTTGCATCACTTTCCCAAACATCTACACATAAAGCCATTAATTCTCTCATTGCCGGTTGATAATAATTATTTCTAACAACACCACACGCAATTCCACTTGCACCAGCGGCTATACTATCTTTATCTATAACAACAATTTTGGAGCCATCTCCTTTACCTTTTGCTTTTAACTTAGCAGCAAGATGCCAGGCAGTGCTTAAACCATGAATGCCAGCTCCGACAATAACGTAATCAACTTTTTCTGGAAAAGCCATAGAAAATTCCTTTGCAAATTTTTTTTATATTTGTTTATTTTAAAGTAATATTTCCTTAAAGTAAGTGTTTCACAAGTTGAAACATCTTAGCTTTCTTGAAGTTTTTTTGAAATCATTTTAGCCGTGCTTGTAACTTTTTGAGCTAAGTCAACAACAGTCTTTACATTAATACTACCCTTAGTTCCTGATATCGCAATACCAGCAATAGCTCTATTTTGCATATCCAGTATTGGCGCACCTACACCATAAACATAATCAAAAGTTTCAGCCTCATTAACACTATAACCATTTTTTCTTACTTTATCCAAATTTGCATATAATTTATCAAGTGATGTAATTGTGTTAGAGGTATGTTTATGCAATGTATAACTCTTATAAATTTCTCTGAGCTCATCTCTTGATTTAAAAGCGAGAATAGCTTTACCCAAAGCACAGCTATGCGCATCTAACCTCATTCTAAAAGCTCTTGGAGCATTTTCTCCTAAAGGATCAACCTTATCACAATATACGATATGGGGCCCTTCTAATACAGCTAAATAAGTAATATGATTAGTGTCATAAGATAAATTTTTTATGTATTCAAAACATAAAGTAGTTAAAGTTTTTAGAAAGTCAGATTTATCACCAAATTCAAAAATTTTGTGACCAAGAGAATATAAATTATTTGATGTATCTTTAAAAACGTAACCAAGACTAGTAAGATAAGTTAAAATTCTAAAAGCTGTTGCTCTATCTAACTTTGTTATAGATGCAACCTGACTTGCTTTAAGAGGTTTTGGAGATTTTCCAACGCATTCTATAATTGCAAGAGCTTTTTTGATTGATCCACTTAAATAGTTACGAGTCATATTTTTTTTATAAGGAAAATATATATTATTAATAGGAAATTATTTATTATAAAATATAATAAATTTTATAATTTATGGATAAAAATAGCATTGATTTAATATCTAGTCTTAATTTTTGGAAAAATGAAATTACCGTTAACTCTGTAGAAGGCGGAATCACAAATAAAAATTTTTTTGTTAAGGATGGCTCTCAAAAATATTTTGTAAGAATTGGAAATGATATTAAAGAACATTTAATATATCGATCAAACGAAATACTTGCTAGTGAAGCAGCATCTAAAATTAATATTTGTCCAGAATTATTGTATCATAAAAATTCAATTCAAGTTTTTAAATTTATAGAAGGCAAAACATTTGACTCAAATGATATAAAAAATAATTTAAAAGAAATAACTAAACTTATTAAAAAAGTTCATGTTGAACTGCCCAATCAACTTTTTGGTCAATCTATAATTTTTTGGGTATTTCATGTAATCAAAAATTACAAAAATTTTTTAGAAAGAAATCAAAGTGCCTATATAAAAATCCTTCCAGATCTTTTAAAAAAATCTAATAAACTACAGATTGTCTCATCACCTTTTGAAATTGTTTTTGGTCATAATGATTTGCTTCCAGCAAATTTTATTAAAGATAAAGATCGAATATGGTTAATAGATTGGGAATATGCTGGATTTAATACACCTTTATTTGATTTGGGCGGATTGGCGTCTAATAATGATTTTTCCGAAAAAGAAGAAGAAAATCTGTTAGAAGATTACTATGAAAAAAAAATTACATCAGAACTATTTATCAAATTTAAAGCAATTAAGTGCGCCTCACTATTAAGAGAAACTATGTGGAGTATGGTGTCTGAAATAACTTCTGATATTGAGTTTGATTATAAGAGTTATACTGAAGGAAATTTGTTAAAATTTAATCAATCATATAATGCCGATTTTTAAAAGAATTTGAATTAAATTATATTTATACTAAAATAATTTTCATCATATAAAACAAGAAGTAGACCAGATAACAAAAAGAATAAAAGATAGTTTTATGAATATAGATGTTAATAAATATACAGTTAGAAGATCCAATCCTATTGTTTTAGGATCTTATGGATTACCTGAAAATATGGAAAGATACATTGTTAAAGGCCAAGGAATAATTGGTATTGATTTAGATAAAGGAGACAATTTATATCTAAAAAATCTAGAAGGTAATCAAGTTTGTGAAGTAACTATTTTTGATCAAGAAGGTAGTAATAATCAAAATATAATCAAAAAAACACAAAAAGTAGAAAATTCTTTTTTAAAACAAGTATTAAACAAAAGTTCTGATAAATTATTTTTAATACAAAAATTAAGAAATAAAAAAATTGATTTAAATAACTTTACCTCATCTCTGCTTTTTAACGAAAATTCAAAAAGAAATGACAGTGAGGAAATAATAATTAGTGAAAACTGCTTTATAATCTTTGCATGCCCTGGAGAGAATATGATTGTTGGTAATCAAAACCCGCCTACTGATATTGAAGTTTTAATTAAAAGAACAAATCCAAAAAATAATAAACTAGAAAGAATCTTGCCTGAACCTCTGGCCAATCCTAAAGAGGAAATATTAATTAAAGATAGTTCTGCAAGTGCTTACGAGGTGAAAAAAGGTGACTATATTCAAATTATTGATTTGTATGGGAGGCAATGCTCAGACTTTATGGCATTTGATAGTAAAGGCCTTCAAAATGGTGAAGAATTATCAATTGATACCACTGCAAGTAGAGCAATTTTAGGAGGAGCTTATGCAATGCCTGGTTTACATTCTAAATATTTCGATAAAAATTTAGAACCACTTGTTGAAGTTGTACAAGATACTATTGGTCGTCACGATACTTTTGGTACCGCTTGCACAAGAAAATTATATGAAGACCTTGGCTATTTTGGACATATTAATTGTTCAGATAATTTTAATTATGCTCTTAATAAATATGGTGTTGAAAAAAGAAATGGTTGGGCTGCAATAAATTTATTTTTCAATACAGGAATCGATAATCAAAATGTAATTTTTTCTGATATGCCCTGGTCTAGACCAGGTGACTATGTATTGTTTCAAGCTCAAAAAGATTTAGTTTGTGTATCATCAGGTTGTCCTGATGATATAGATACTGCAAATGACTGGAACCCTACAGACATATACGTTAGAGTTTATTCAGAAAAAGATAGATTTTCAAAATCTATTGGATATAGAAAAAATGCTGGGAGTGATTTTATGTTAACTAAAAAAACCGGTTTTCATCCAAGAACATCAAAATTAACTAGTGATATGATGGACTCTTCAGGTTTTTGGATACCAAATAAATTTAATAACTACGGAACTATAAAAGAATACACGGAATGTAGAAATAATGTAGTTATGATGGACTTATCATCATTAAGAAAGTTTGAAGTTGTTGGACCAGATTCAGAAGAATTACTGAACGTAGCACTTACAAGAAACATAAAAAAATTATCTACAGGTCAAGTAGTGTACTCCGCTATGTGTTATGAAAATGGTACCATGATTGATGATGGAACACTTTACAAGTTAGGAGATCATAACTTTCGTTGGATTTGTGGAAGTGATTATTCTGGCGAATGGCTGATAAAATTAAGTGAAGAACTAAAACTACATGCTAACATTAAATCCTCAACTGACCACCTTCATAATATTTCAGTACAAGGACCAAATAGCAGAAAAGTATTATCTAAAATTATTTGGACTCCTCCAGCTCACTCTGATGTAAATAATTTAGAGTGGTTTCGTTTTACAATTAGCAGAATTGGAGATCACAATGGTATTCCTGTCATGTTATCCCGAACTGGATATACGGGAGAACTAGGATATGAAATTTATTGCCATCCTGTGGATGCTGCCCAAGTCTGGGATGCGGTTTGGGATGCGGGACAAGAATTTAATATTTCACCTATGGGATTTGAAGCTCTAGATATGCTTAGAATTGAAGCGGGATTAATTTTAGGTGGTAATGAATTCAGTGATGACACAGATCCTTTTGAAGCAGGAATAAGTTTTACTGTCCCTCTTAAATCTAAAGAGCAAAATTTTATTGGTAAAGAAGCTTTAGTTGATAGAAAAGCTCACCCTCATAGAAAACTTGTTGGTTTAGAAATAGAGGGAAATGAAAAAGCAAATCATGGTGATTGTGTTCATTCAGGAAGGGCTCAGGTTGGAATAATTACTAGTGGAACAATTTCTCCTACATTAAATAAAAATATTGCCTTATGCAGAGTTGATATTCGTTCATCAGAAATAGGTACGGAGCTAGAAATTGGAAAACTAGATGGGCATCAAAAAAGAATTTCAGCAAAAGTTGTAAGCTTTCCATTTTACGACCCCACAAAAAGCAGAGTCAGAGCTTAATTATTTTTAATTGTGAATAATTTGAAAAACCAAAGAAAAGTTTTCAATATTGAAAATTTAAAATGGGAATTACTTGAAGATGAGTCAGAAAATCAATCAGGAAATATTTATTGGTTTAATTTAAGTTATGATCACAGTTCAGGAGAAGGATCTTACCTTTATAGAATGGAACCAAATACTAAATCAAAAGCTCATCATCATACTGGTCCTGAAGAGTTTTTTATTCTTGAAGGTGATCTCACAGACTCAGATGGATATGTTTATAAAAAAGGTGATTTTGTTCAGCTTTCTTCTGGTTCATCGCATTACAGTACAACTAAAAATGGATGTACTAGCGTTGTAACACATCGAGGAAAATTTATTTATTCAGAAGAATAAATTTATTTAGACTTCATAAATACCTTCATTGAGTCATCCATAGCCTCAGACCACGGTGTATGATGAACTGGAGCAACGGTTCCTGTAACACCTGAAGAAAATGAATTATTTCTATATGTCATTATATCTTCTTCTTTATGATGCTCCCAATCCTTAAAGTGTTTTCTAATTAATTCAAAATCAATTTCTGGATAATCGGATCTAGAATACAAATCTTTTGTATACTCCGTTTGAAAATCTATCATTTGAATTGGATCTTCTAAAACTTCTTCCTGTGAAACCCATCTATCTATGTCTTCATTTATCATTTCATCACTAGGCATTTTTATTTTATCCATAATAATATCTCTGGCAAACCATGATTGGCAATCAAACATATTAAAAGTATGGAATTGATCTTGCATGCCTAAATACATTAATCTGTGATTATCTTGCCAAACAACACCTTTGTATAATTTATTAGGGTATAATCTATTACTCGTTTTAAGCTTTAGAGATTCTTCTAGAAAAGGAAAATGATGCAAATAACCACTGCATAAAATAATGGCGTCAGCATTTTGTTCATGACCATCTTTGAAGATTGCCTTATTTCCTTCTAACCTATCTAAGTAATGAACTTCCTTCATACCTTGCGGCCATTTAAATCCCATAGGATTATTACGATAACCAATAGTTACGGATTTTGCTCCATACTTGTAGCATTGAAGTGCTATGTCCTCCGCAGAGTAACTACTACCTAAAACAACAATATCTTTATTTCTAAACTCTTCTGCATCTCTAAAATCATGACCATGTAAAATTCTTCCAGGGAATGAATTCATGCCTTTATACTCAGGTATGTATGGTACAGAAAAATGACCAGAGGCAACAACAAGATAATCATAATTATTTGATGAAATAGTATTATCTATTTTGTTCAAAGCAGAAACTTCAAATTGATTTCCATTAAACTTTGCTTGAGTAATAGCAGTATTAAATTTTATATATTTTTTTATATTTGCTTTTTTTGCTCTTCCTATAATGTAATCGTATAAAACTTCTCTTGGTGGAAATGAAGGTATAGGTTGTTTAAAATGTTCATCAAATGAATAGTCTGCAAATTCTAAACATTCTTTTGGACCATTAGACCACAAATAGCGATACATACTATTTGGGACTGGATCACCATATTGATCAGATCCTGTTCTCCAACTATAATTCCATAAACCACCCCAATCTTCTTGTTTCTCATAACAAACTATTTCAGGGATTTTTTGACCCTTTTCTTCAGCTTGTTGAAATGCTCTTAATATTGATAAACCGCACGGTCCTGATCCTATAACTGCGACTTTGGTCATTTTTCCTCCAAAACTAATTTAAAAACATCCTATAAAAAATTAATCTTAAAGTAAAAACTTGTTTCAATATAAGAAATAAATGACTGAAATGTCTAAAGATGAGAATAACGTCTTTTAAGATTTAAATCAAAACCTATCGGGAGGTAATATGGTAAGATTATTTAAGGGACTAGTTTTAGCAGCTGTGGTTGTTTCATTCACAGTTTTTGGAAGTATCGCTAAAGCTGCAGATCCTATTAGAATACCAGTGCTTAACTGGACAAGCCAAATAGTTATGGCAAATGTTATGGCACAAATTTTTGAAGAACAAGGATTTACTGCGGAATTAGTTCCAGCTGAGTCAGCTTCTAGATACGAAGCTGTTAGAATTGGAGACTTACACGTAGCTCATGAGACTTGGGAGTCTACAATGGCTCTTCCTTTTTACGAAGCTATGGATAAAGGTGGTCTAATTGATGCTGGAAGTCATGACCTCATAACTTTTGAGGAAATGGGAATTCCAAACTGGGTAATTGACGAAGGTTTATGCCCTGGTCTTCCAAACTGGGAAGCGCTTAAATCTCCAGAATGTGCAGCTAACTTTGCAACTGCTGATTCAGGTGGAAAAGGTAGATGGTTAGAGGGACCTTATGAGTGGCATACTGACGTTATGCCTAACAGACTAAAAGGTCTTGGTATCGATGATCTATGGATGGTTAAGTTTGCTGGTAGTGCTGATGCTTTGTGGGCAGAGCTTGATGCTGCAAAAAAAGAAGGAAGAGGAACAGTTATATTTAACTGGTCTCCAAACTTTACTGATGCTGCTGGATTTACATTCATCGAATTCCCTCCTTACTTTGAGGGTTGTAGACTTGAAAATGGTGGGAGTTTAGAAACTACAGGTTGTGGTTCACCAAAGGGATGGCTTAAAAAAGCTGCTCATATAAAGTTCCCTATCACTCACCCAGCTGCGTATAAATTTTATACAAAAATGTCATTTACCGCTCCTCAAATCGGTTTAATGGCAGATTTAGTTGATAATCAAGGTATGAGTCATGCTGATGCTGCAACTAAATTTATTGCTGACCACAGAGATCTAATGGATCTTTGGATGAAGTAAGTAATAATTAATATTTCATAAATCCTCTCTTTTTTAAGAGAGGATTTTTTTTTTAATTTTTTTAATTTTTTTTTTAATTAATCAACTTTAGAGTGTTATAAGTTTATCATGTTAAATGACTCCCTATCATCAAATTTAGAGCCAGTAATTAAATGTGAATCTGTTTTTAAAATTTTTGGAAATAATGCTAATAAACTTTTAGAAAATTCTAATGGCCCAATATCAGCTGAAGAATTCCAGAAAGCTGGTTGCATAATTGGCGTAAACAACGCTTCTTTTGAAATTCATAAAGGGGAAATGTTGGTTGTAATGGGACTTTCAGGTTCTGGAAAATCAACACTTCTAAGATGTATCTCTAGATTGACTGATCCAACTTCAGGTAAGATTTTTATTGATGGAGAAAATTTACTAGAAATGAATAGTAAGCAGTTGATCGAATTAAGAAGAAATAAAATGGGTATGGTTTTTCAAAGTTTCGCCCTTTTACCTCATAAAACTGTTTTAGAAAATATTGCCTTTCCACTTATTATCAAAGGTCTCCCAACAGATGCAAGCATTTCAAAAGCAATGGAAATGGTTGAGCTTGTCGGATTAAAAGGAAGGGAAAATTATTTTCCACGAGAGTTATCTGGTGGTCAACAACAAAGAGTAGGTATTGCCCGCTCACTAGCAGTAGAACCTGATATTTGGTTTTTAGATGAACCTTTTTCTGCTTTAGATCCATTAATTAGAAAAGAAATGCAGGATGAATTTTTACGTTTACAAGATTCTCTTCACAAAACTATTATGTTTGTAACACATGATTTTGATGAAGCTCTCAGACTTGCAGATAGAATTGCAATAATGAAAGACGGAATCATTGAGCAATTAGACACACCTGATAACATCGTTTTAAATCCTGCAACAGAGTATGTGAAAAAATTTACTGAAGATGTTCCAAGAGAAAAAGTTTTAAAAATAGAATCAATAATGACAACCTATGAACCGTCTATGGCTGGTAGTAATACTGTTTTCAAAGATGCAATAATTGAAACTGTTGCGGAGTCAATTTTAGATAGCAAAGAAAATTTAACAGTTATTGATACTGAACAACAGAATAAACCTGTTGGTATTCTTGAGCCTTCAAAAGTAATCAAAGTCTTATTTGGAAAGTAAATATTTTAATGTTTGATGTTATTAAAAACTCCAGACAAAGACAGTTTATTTTTCTTTTTTTTATTTTTCTAATTTTATATTTTTTCATACCTAAAAATGAGAATAGTTATTTGTGGAGATTGCCTCCTTTATTAAAAAATATTCCTTTAATGTTTAATGCACTTTTAGATAACCTGATGTTCAACTGGTTTACTATACCAATATGGGATCCAGATTGGCAGATGTATGAAGATAAAACTCTATTTAGAATAGTTACTCGGTCAATATCTAACTCAGTTTTATTTTTTATAATATTTATAAGGGAGATCTTTTTAGGTGGGTATCAAACAGTATCTGCTGTTTTAGGTGATGGTCTTACTAAAACATTTTCATGGTTATATTTACCCGCACTTCCATGGACAGCAGTTGTAATTGGAGCAGCTTTGATTGGCTATAAGCTTGAGGGCATAAGACTAGCAGTAATAGCTGGGATAGGATTTTTTTATGTTTCTGTTTTTGGTCAATGGGAACCTTCAATGCAAACTTTATCTTTGGTATTATTTACAGCTCCGGTATGTTTTATTCTAGGTCTGTCATTAGGTATATGGGGTTACCTCAGTAAAAGAGTTGAAGCTGCACTGCAACCAATTTTAAATGTGGCTCAAACTATGCCTCACTTTTCTTACTTAGTGCCTATAGTTGTTTTATTTGGTGTTGGTGATCACGCAGGATCTATAGCAACAATAATTTTTGCCACTCCACCAATGGTAAGATTAACTATTCTTGGATTAAAAAAAATATCACCAGAAGTAATTGAGTCTGGCCTTATGAGTGGGTGTAATAAATTTCAACTATTGTTTAGAGTATTAATACCCACAGCAAGAAGAGATATTTTAATAGGTGTAAATCAGGTTATTATGCAATGTTTAGCAATGACAACTATTGCAGCGTTTATTGGAGCAAAAGGTCTTGGGTTTAATTTAAAGGTGGCTTTGAACTCTCTTAAAATAGGAAAAGCTGCTGAAATTGGCATATGTGTAGTAATTATTGCAGTAGTTTTAGATAAATTATCTTTAGCATGGGCTAATAAACAAAAGGATTATTTTGCAAATCTTAGTTTTTTTCAACGAAATAGATTATCTATTTTTTTTATTTTTCTAACTATTATCTGCTCAATAGTTGCTGTTATTTCTTCTTATTATTTTCCTAAAGGATTTAATTATTTGTATTTAATACCTTTTAATAAAGGTCTTACTGTATCTCCTATATTAGATGCTTTTGTTGATTGGATATGGAATACATTTTTTTATTATCTTAATACATTTAATATTTTTTTATTAACAAATGTTTTAGGCCCAATGAAACAAGCTTATCTTAATATGCCTGTAGTTTCAACTTTTGTTCTGTTCATGGGCGCAGGCTATATAATAGGTGGGATCAGATCTTGCCTAATTGTAGGTAGTCTCATACTCTTCATCGCACTTTCAGAATACTGGGATAGAACTCTTATCACTCTATATATGGCAACGTTTGCGGTTGGTGTATCTGCTATTTCTGGAATAGTGGTTGGATCTTTATGTGCTCAAAATGAATTTGCAAGTAAATCTATTTTATCACTATGTGATTTTTTCCAAACATTTCCATCGTTTATATATCTAATACCAGTCATACTTCTGTTTGGCATTACAGATACTTCAGTAATGATAGCTGCTATTGTGTATGCAAGTGTTCCTGCAACTAGGTATACTGTTGAGGGTTTAAGAAGTGTTCCACCATCTTTACATGATGCTGGATCAATGTCTGGCGTATCAAAAATGCAGAGATGGAGATTGATAGACCTTCCCTTGGCATTGCCTCACATAATGCTTGGTATAAATCAGACTGTAATCTTCGCTTTAATGATGATTGTACTTGGTGCATTAATTGGAACTGAGGATCTAGGTCAATTAATTATGGGGAGTCTTTCTCGACCTAATGGAGCAGGAATTGGTTTTACACTTGGAATATTTATTTCTTTTATATGTCTTGCTGTAGATAATTTAATTAGAACTTGGGCTGACGAAAGAAAAAAGCTTTTAGGTATTAATTAATTACTCTCCTAATAAACTATCATCTAAAATTTTAGTCTCATATGCAGAGTAAGAATGCCAACCATTAACAGTTTGATCAAAATCAATTACACTTCCTGTCATCAATCCTGATTCTTCTGAGCACATGAAAGCAAGACCCTTTGCTACATCTATTGTTTTTGTTAATCTTTTAAATGGAACTTTACTCTCCTCTTGTTCGAGCCAATCGTCTCCTTTGTTATGTACTCTTTTTTGTATATCATGCTCTGCAGGAGTATCTGTCCAGCCAATATTTAATGCATTAACTCTGATTTGATGACCTGCTAAGGAATTTGCAATATTTTTTGTCATAATCGCCAAAGCTGCCTTTGAACCGCTATAAGCAGTTAAAAAAGGCATGCCACTATACATTGCCATTGATAATAGGTTTGCAATAGTTCCTTTGTTTTTGTCTCTTATCATTATTTTAACCACTTCTTGAGTAAGTATAAAAGGAGCTCTAGCATTTACATTAAAATTGTTTTCATAATTCTCAAGAGTTGCACTTAAGATAGTTCCTCTTTCAGTATAACCTGCAACGTTAACTAGTGAGTGAACTGTTCCAAACTCTTTATCAGTAAGTTGAACAATTTTTTTACAATCATCTACTTTTGATAAATCAGCTTTAACATACAGGCACTTAGAACCTAGTTCTTCAATTTCTTTTTTGATCTGATTCCCCTTATTTTCTTGTCTGCCACAAATTGTTATTGCTTTAGCACCTCTTGCAGAAAAAAGTTTAGCAGTTTCAGCTCCACTTCCTTGAGTACTACCAGTTATAATAATTACTTTACCTTCAAATTGACTAGATTGATTTGTTACATAATCACTCATATAGATCCTTTAGTTCATGAAAAATCAATTGATACAACTTTTTTATTATTTTGAGACTCATAAGCAGCGTTTGCCAAAATAAGTGCGTTCCTTCCATCCTCAAAAGTAACTTTGGATTTACTTTTAGATTTTACAGATGCAATAAATTCATTTAGCTGATCTTTATAAGCTTGCTCATACCTTTCAATAAAAAAATTATATATTGGCTCTTTACTTGAAGTGTGGGTGTCTGTGTATTTTCTAACTGATGTTGGAGTTTGATTACCTGAAATCATCATTCCTTTACTACCAAAAATTTCTACACGTTGATCATAACCATAAACAGCTCTTCGAGAATTATTTATATGAATTAACACACCTGCTTTAGATCTAAGGATGAACATTGCGGTATCAAAGTCATTAGCAATTTTTGCATTTTCATCAAACAAATTATCTCCAAATGCAGAAATTTCAACAATCGGATCATCCCCTAAAATAAATCTGGAAAGATCAAAGTCATGAATCGTAGTATCTCTAAAAAATCCACCTGCTGCATTTAAATAATCTAGTCCTGGAGGGGATGGATCACGACTAGTAATAATAATTTTTTCTAATTCACCAATTTCACCATTACTATAAGCTTGTTTAAGACTAGCGTGACTCTTATCAAATCGTCTATTAAACCCTATTTGTATTAAATTTGTAGAACCTGAAATTCTATCTCTACACTCATTTACTTTATTTATATCTAAATCAATAGGCTTCTCACATAAAACAGGTTTATCTGCTTCAGAAGACATAATTAAATATTCAGTATGTGTCGGCGTTGCTGAAGCAATTAAAACCGCATCTACATTTTCATCCTGAACTGCATCCATTGCAGATTTTGCAATATTTGCCTTGTTATCACTTGCGACCTGAGAAGCAAATTCTTGATTCACATCGTAAACATTAACTAAATTTGCATCTTCATGTTCTGAAATAATTTTTGCATGCATTTTTCCTATTCTGCCAGCACCGAGTAAAGTAAAATTAATCATTCCAAAGTTAGATCAGATCAAGATTTTAAAATCAAGTTGTAAAATTAAATTTTTACCCATTTAGAATTTAAATTAGAAGATTTTTTTGCTGCAAAAATAAATTTAATTCCCATTACTCCATCGTTAACAGTAGGGTGCACTAATTTGTGTTTATTTTTTTTTGAATTTGCTTGAATTGAGTCAGCAAACTCTGTGTAAATATTAGCGAATGCTTCAAAAAATCCTTCAGGATGACCAGCTGCAACTCTTGATGATTGTATAGATAAGTCTGAAACAGCATCACTTGCACGAGTAATGATTTGTATTGAAGAATTTAATTCTGTAAATTTTAAAATATTTGGATCATCCTGCAACCATTCAACAGCACCTTTTGTTCCATACACTCTTATCTTTAGACCGTTTTCTCCTCCGGTAGCTGCTGAGGATACCCATATTGAACCTCTTGCTTTATTATTCATTCTAACTGTCATAAAGGCATTATCATCTACTGTTATCTCATCAGACAGAGAATTAACTTCTGCTGATACTTCCTTTACTTCAAGTCCTGTAACGTATCTCATGAGATGATAAGCATGAGTTCCAATTTCAGCCAAAATCATTGAGGGTCCACACATATTTTTATCTAATCTCCATTTTAATGTACTTTTTTCATCCTTTTTTTTAACAGCAACTGTGTATCCTTGAGGATATTCAACATTAATTACTTTTATTTTTCCAATTTTATTTTTTTCAACCAATTTTTTTGCCTCTCTCAACATAGGATAACCTGAATAGTTATGTGTAAGCGCAAAAACAATTTTATTTTTATTAACAAGTTTTTCTAATGCTAATGCATCTTCTACTTTTGAAGTTAATGGTTTATCACAAATAATATGAACATTATTTTTAATAAATTCTCTAGCAATTTTATAATGATCACCTGATGGTGTCATAATACCGATAGCTTGAACACCATCAGATCTTGATGACTCCTTTTTTGCCATTATTTTATAATCATTGTAACAACGATTTGGATCTAAACCGAGAGACTTTCCAAATTCTTTAGATTTTTTTTTATCTTTTGAAAAAACACCTGCAACAAATTCAAATCTATTATCAAATCGCGCAGCCAATCTATGTGTATAGCCAATAAATGAATTTGGGCCACCACCAATAAAACCAATATTAATTTTATTTTTATTATTTAATTGATCATTTCTTAACAGATCAAGTTTACCAAAAGCTATCTTTGCTTTTTTTTTCATTAATTTACTATTCCTCCATCAATCACATAATTTTGAGCAGTACACCCCGAACTTTGATCAGAGGCAAAAAACAGAACTGCTTTTGAAATGTCTTCAGGCATTAACATTCTCTTAATACATTGCCGTTCTAATTGATTTTTTTTAATCTCATCCGTAAGCCAAAGTTTTTTTTGTCTTTCAGTAATAATCCAACCAGGAACAATACAATTAACTCTAACGTTATAAACACCAAGATCTCTTGCTAGTGTGCGTGTTAATCCCATCACAGCAGATTTTGCAGTTGTGTAACCAGGCATACCTCCTTGAGCAATCATCCAAGAAAAACTACCTATATTTACTATAGTCCCCCAACCAAGCTCTTTCATATCTTTATAAACAGATTGAGCAGCAAAAAAATAATGTCTTAAGTTTATATTCATTCTATCATCCCAAAATTCAGGGGTCACTGAATCAATATCATGCCTTTCATCATTTGCAGCATTATTTACTAAAACAGATATACTTCCTAATTTCTCTCTTACTAATGAAATAGAATTTTTAAGTTGATCAATATCCTTTAGATCACATTTAATAAATAAAGGAGTTTGTTTATATTCTAATTTCATTTTGTTAACTAAATTCTCTGCAGCTTTTTCATCTATATCCAAAAAAGCGACTTTAGACTGTTGTTTTATAAATTGTTCAACAATACTCTCACCTATACCTTGTGCTCCACCTGTAATTATAACTACTTTATTTTTAAGTGAGGGATAAATTGCAATTTCATTCATGATTTTTTTTTAATAATATTTTATATAATAACAAATGTTTAACATAATCAAATTAAATGAAAAAGATAATATTGGAATAGCCACAATGGATATTCCTGAAAATGTAGAAACCACCCTTAATCTTACATCAAAAGATAAAATTCCATATGGTCATAAAATATCACTAAAAAAAATAAGTAAGGGAGAATATGTTTATAGATACGGTCAAATCATTGGGATTACTCGGTGTGACATTGACAAAGGTAGACATGTTCATTCACATAATCTAGAATTTTCAGAATTTGATAGAAAATATAATAATGAGTTCTTAACAAAAAATAAAATAGAAAATAAGAAAGAAAAATTCTTTCATGGCTATAAAAGGATTGATGGTTCTTCAGGTACTAGAAATTATATAGGTCTCATAAGTACTGTAAATTGCTCAGCGACAGTTGTTAAAAAAATTGCAGATAAAATAAACGAATATCTATCTAAGAAAGATTTTATAAATATTGATGGTGCTGTTTGCTTAAAGCATTCATCTGGATGTGGAATGAATAATAGTGGGTATGGAATGAGCACCTTTAATAGAACGATAGAAGGTTTTAAAGTTCATCCAAATTTTGGGAAAGTATATGTAATTGGTTTAGGGTGTGAGTGTGCTCAAATTTCTTTATATAATCAAAGTCAGTTAGAAAAGAATATTGAATATTTGAATATTCAAGATGAGGGAGGAACAAAAGAAATTATAAATAAGGTAAGTGAGAAAATAATAAACGAACTCGAAACAATCAATAATATTAAAAGAACACTAATACCAATATCAGAACTAAATGTTGCCTTACAATGTGGGGGATCCGACTCCTATTCTGGTATTACTGCCAACCCAGCTCTTGGGATTGCATCAGATATGATAATTAATCATGGAGGATCATCAATCTTATCAGAGACAACTGAAATTTATGGTGCAGAACATTTACTATTTGAAAGATCAATTAATAAAAAAAATATTGAAAAAATTGAAAAACAAATTGATTGGTGGAAAGAACACCTTACAAAAAATCATAGCACCTTAGATAACAACCCATCTCCAGGAAATAAAAGAGGAGGCTTAACTACAATATTAGAAAAATCGCTCGGAGCAGTTGCTAAAAGTGGAAACTCACCCATGGTCGATGTGCTTGATTATGGAGAACCAGTAAAGACAAAAGGTTTTAATTTTATGAATGGCCCTGGTTATGATCCTGTATCAGTAACTGGTCAAGTTGCATCAGGAGCAAATATAATCTGTTTTACTACAGGAAGAGGTTCTTGTTTTGGATTTAAACCTACTCCGAGTATTAAAATAGCAACAAACACAAATATGTATAATAAACTTGAAGAAGATATGGATATAAATGCTGGAACCATCATGGATAATGAAAAAACGATAGAAGAAATTGGAAAAGAAATATTTAATAAAATAATTGCAGTTGCCTCTGGAGAAAAATCAAAAAGTGAAATTAATGGCTACGGTGATGATGAGTTTAATCCATGGATAATAGATCCAACACTATAATTTAAGATTTTTTTATAATATCCCAGAATAAGAGTCTTTATATAAATTATAGAAATCGTTTATTTCAAAAGGAATAGGATTACCTCCAGTTGATGGATCATCTTTTGCCATCTTACTCATATCTTCAAACTTTGATTCATCATGAATAAGTTCCTTTAAAGTATGAGGAATTGACAACTCCTCTCTTAAGTACAATATCCAACTCATAAATCCTTCAAAAGTTTGATCATCTAAATTTAAATATCTTGACAAAGAAATTATTTTTTCTTCAATTACTTTTTTATTTCTTTTTAAAACATAAGGCATAAAAACAGCATTAGTAAGACCGTGATGAGTATTATAAATTGCACCAACTGGATGACTAAGAGAATGAATTGCCCCTAGTCCTTTTTGAAAAGCAATAGATCCCATTGAAGATGCGGCTAACATATTTCCTCTTGCTTCTAAATTTGATCCATCATGATAAGCTTTGATTAAATTATTTTTGACAATAAACATTCCCTCAAGTGCAATTCCTTGGGAAAAAGGATGGAAAAAATTTGAACAATACGCCTCTAAACAATGAGCCAGTGCATCCATACCTGTAAATGCTGTCAAAGATTTAGGCAAAGGCACAGTTAATTCAGGATCTAATATAACTATTGAAGGAAGCATTTTAGGATGGAAAATTATTTTTTTTTCCTTTGTTTCTTCATTTGTATAAACACCAGCTCTTCCTGTTTCTGAACCAGTACCAGCTGTAGTTGGAACAGCAATGATAGGTTTTATTGCTTCACTATTAGCTCGAGTCCAATAATCACCTATATCTTCAAAATCCCATAAAGACCTATCTTGTCCAGCCATAAAAGCTATACCTTTACCAACATCCATTCCTGACCCTCCTCCAACAGCTATTACTCCATCATGAGTATTTGAATTAAAATATGAAACTCCAAGTTCAACATTTTTTCCAGTTGGATTTGACTGAACATCACTAAATATATTTGCCTTATATGTTAAAGAAGCATTAATTTTTTCAATAATATTAGTTTTTAATATCCCTGGATCAGTAACAATGAGAGGCTTATGTATATTTAAACTCTCACAAGCTTTTTGAATTTCATTAATTCTTTTATCGCCAAACCATATAGTTGTTGGATAATTCCAATTCATTGACATCATATACTTATACTTTCCTTAAATGATAACTTTTAGCTCTTGTTAAATGATCAAATCCCAAAATAGATAAAGTGATACCCATTCCTGTGTCTTTTACACCAGTCCATGCAAGTCCTGGATCAAGATAGTCACATCTATTCATAAAAAATGTGCCTGTTTGAATTTTATTTCCAAAGTTAGCAGCAAATTCTTTATCAGAAGTCCACACACTTGCTGTTAACCCATATGCACTATCATTCATCAAAGCTTCTGCATCTTTTTCATTTTTAACTTTCATGATTCCAACAGTTGGCCCAAAGGTTTCTTCCATCATGAATTCCATATCGTGACTTACATTAATTAATGCTGAAGGTGATACGTAACAATTCTCCAAACTATCTTTTTTAAACTTAGATCCATCTATTATATTTTTAGCACCTTCATTAATTGCTTTTAATACTTGGTTGCGAATATTTTTTGCTGCACTCAATTTTACAACAGGGCCAAGGTTAGTCAATTTATCTAATGGATTATCAAGAATATATTTTTCTGTTTGTGTTTTAAAAGCTTCAACAAAATTATCAAATATACTTTCATCAACATATATTCTTTCAATTCCGCAACAAGATTGACCTGAATTAAAGTAAGAACCATCAACTAAATTTTCTACGGTATGTTCAAAGTTGCAATCAGACCTTACATATGCAGGATCTTTCCCACCTAACTCTAATCCTGCTCCTATAAATCTTGTTCCAATAGCTTTTTTTATCTCTCTGCCTCCTGAGACAGACCCAGTAAATAAAACATGATTGATCCTATGATCAGAAATTATCCTAGAAGTTGATGAATGTTCTAAATGTAAAATTTGAAAAACACTCTCTGGAATACCAGAGTTTTTAGCTGCTTTTAATAATTGCTCAGCACATAAAGGTGTTTGTGATGAGTGTTTTAAAATTACACAGTTGCCGGCAAGCAAGCTTGGAACAATAGAATTAACAGACGTATTATATGGATAGTTCCAAGGGGCTATTATAAATATTGTACCTAATGGATCTTTATTTACATAATTATCAAATTCATTATCATTTTTTGAAATGACTTTTTCTAATGCTCTTTCTGCATTATCAATCATGTATTTTGCTCTTTCTTCAAAACCTCTCAATTCTCCAGCACATTGAGAAATAGGTCTTCCCATTTGCCTAGATAATTCTTCTTCAATTTCCTTATTATTAGATAAAAAACTCTCAACAAACTTTGCAATTAACTTTTTTCTTTCTTGCAAACTTGTATTTTTCCATATTGTTTTTGCTTCATGTGATAAAGTCAATGTATTTTCAATTGTACTGTCACTAGCATAAGGGATTTCCAAATAGAGAGAATTATCGATTGGGGATATAGTTTTTAGCATTACAACGATTTAGTTTTTTTAGTATGTTAAATCAATTCTTTTATGATAAGATGTATCAACAAACAAACAAAAATTACAAAATATGAAACTTTATAAAAATTACATTGACGGCAAATGGTTAGAGAGTGAGTCAAAAGATATTATTCAAGTCGATGATCCTGCTACTGGTAAAATTATTGGTGAAATTTCATGTGCTAAAAAAAATGAAGTAGATCTTGCTGTATCTGCAGCAAAAGCAGCTTTTAATTCAAGAGTATTGGTAGATATGCCTTTACTTGAAAGAGCAAAATTAATGCACCGTATAGCAGATGAAACAAGAAAAATAGCTGATGAAGGTGGAAAAATGCTTTGCTATGAAAATGGTAAAATGTTGGGATCAGCTATTAAAGAATTTAATGATGTTGCTGATATGTTTGATTATTATGCCGGTCTCACCGATAAACTTGAAGGCAAAACAATTCCTGTCTCGCCAACTATTTTTGATTATACTGTTTTAGAACCCTTTGGAGTTTCAGCACATATTGTTCCATGGAACTTTCCTATATCAATGGTAGGAAGATCTCTTGCTTGCTCTTTTGCAACAGGAAATTCTACAATTGTAAAAACAGCCGAATTAACACCTCTTTCTGCTACTTTTTTCGCCAAAGCCATTGAAAATGCCGGCGTTCCAAATGGATTAGTAAATATAATTTGTGGATATGGAAACGAAGCTGGTTCTTATTTAGTATCACATCCAGATGTAAATCATGTTGTATTTACAGGTTCAGTATCGACAGGAAAAAAAATATTGCATGCCTGTGCAGATAAAACAATTCCAGCAGTAATTGAACTTGGAGGAAAATCTGCAGGTATAGTTTATGAAGATGCTGACCTTGATCAAGTTATAGATAGTGCGCGTCACGGTATTTTTGGAGTTGCTGGTCAAATATGTACAGCTATGTCACGCTTGGTTGTCCATAAATCAGTGAAAGATGAATTAATTGGGAAGCTTGTAGATTTAAGTAAATCTCTTAAGGTTGGTCCTGGATACGAAAAAGATACAGGCTTAACACCTATTATTTCAGAAAAGCAGCTTGAAAAAGTTGAAGGTTATGCGCGTTCAGGTGTTCAGCAGGGAGCAGAAGCTGTTCACGGTGGAAAAAGAGCAGACCGTGAAGGATATTTTATGGAAGCAACAGTATTAAATAATGTCAAACAAGATACATCAGTCGCAAGAGAGGAAATATTTGGTCCTGTTTTATCTGTTCTTGAATATGAAGACCAGGATGAGGCAATTCATATTGCTAATGATACTGATTTTGGATTAGGAGCAGGTGTCTTTACCAAAGATCTTAAAAAAGCATCTTGGACTGCAAGTAAATTAGAGTCAGGACAAGTCTATGTTAATAAATGGTTTGCTGGTAATCATGCAACTCCATTCGGTGGTTACAAACAATCAGGTTATAGTAGAGAAAAAGGGGTAGATGCTTTAAAATCTTATCTTCAAGTTAAAAACGTTGGAATAAGTTTAGATTAATTGAAGCGACTTGGACTGAAAGGCTCTATATTAATATTTGGAACTCTATCATTACATATTGAATTAATTATTTTTCCTGTAACTGCACCAAGTGTCCAACCAATATGGTGATGGCCAAAACCATAAATAATATTTTTATATTTTTTTGACGGACCTATAACTGGTAATGAGTCAGGCAATGTAGGTCTAAAACCTAACCAAGTACTTTTTACTTCTTTAAGTTGAGGTAATAATTTTCTAGCCTCACTCTCAATCATTTTGGTTCTTTTTTTATTCTCAGGTTTATTTAAACCAGCAATTTCTACTGTTCCTGCAGCTCTTAAACCTTCTTCAAGTTGCGTAAGATAGAAACCACTTTGTGACCAACCTACTGGTCGATTAATTAAATCATAGTTATTAAACATCACATGATAACCTCTTTCAGTATCTAAAGGAAAATCATCACCTATTTTTTTTGTCAAAATATTTGACCATGAGCCGGCACAAATAATAACTTTATCAAAATTATGTTCATTGTTACCATAGATCAAAGTAACCAAATTTTCTTTAGATTTTATATCTGCAATATTATTTTTTAAAAATCTTCCTCCATTATTTACAAATGTTTCAAATATTTTTTTACTTATAGCTGCAGGATTATTTGTATGACGTGAACCAATAAAAAGTTGACCATTATAGAATATAGAAGCAAGATTAGGCTCAAGATCTAATATTTCATTTTTTGAAAGTATTTTGATTTTTACACCATTTTTCTCTCTTATTTTATTTGAAGTTTTTGCTTTTAAAAATTCATATTTATTTTGATATAAGTATAACGCTTCTTCGTTTTTTATATATTTTGATACGTCTACTTCTGAGAAAATTTCATCGTAACTTACACTTGCACTATTAAGTAAATTGCCTAATGCGCCAGAAATATAATTAACCTGTTTTGTTGTGCAATTTTTTATAAATTTAAATGCCCAATCAAGATTTTTAATTGCGTAAAAAAAATCAACAGTTAAAGGACTATCACTCCTAAATAGCATTGATGGAATTTCTTTAATTAAATCTGGTGAATTAACAGGTACACATGCATAATCAGCAAATGTACTTGCATGTCCATAACTTGTAATGGTACCAGGATCATTTTTATCTATTAATGTTACTTGAAAACCAGATTTATTTAAAAAATAAGCTGAGCAAATCCCTACAATACCTGCTCCAACCACTGCAATATGTGGTTTTGCATTCATTTTTTTATCTTGCTTTAATTCCGCGAAGTTTTTCTGAGCGCCTTCTTAATAGCTCTACTGTGGTTAATAAAAAAATAGATAAAATTACCAAGCAGGTTGCCATACATAAAATAACTGGGCTGATTTCTTGCCTAATACCTGCCCACATTTGCTTTGGAATAGTAAGTTGATCCAAACTTGCCATAAACATAACTATGACAACCTCGTCAAATGAGGTTATAAATGCAAATAAAGCGCCTGAGATTACTCCAGGTAAAATCAAAGGCATAATAACCTTAAAAAATGTTCTCACAGGTCTTGCACCCAAACTTTGCGAAGCTTTAACCATATTCATATCAAATCCTACTAATGTGGCTGTAACTGTAATAACAACAAAAGGTGTTGCTAATGCTACGTGAGCTAATATGACTCCTGTAAACGTGTAAACAAGGTTAATTCTAGCATAAAAAAAGAACATTCCTGCAGCTGTTATAATTAGAGGAACTATCATTGGAGATATTAGTATGGCCATTATTAGACCTTTGTAAGGCATATGAGGTCTACTGAGACCTAATGCTGCCAACGTGCCTAGAGTAGTAGCAATAAATGTTGCAGTGATTCCAATAAAGAAACTATTTACAGTTCCTGTCATCCATTTTGTTGAACAAGGTACAGTTGATGAGACAACATCTGCACTACAATTTCCAATCATATTTTGATACCATCTAAGAGACCATGCTTCAGGATTTGGAGGCCAAGCAAGCATTTCATCAGTAAAAACCATAAATGGTGAAACACTGAATGAAATTGGAACGATTGCGATTAAAGGAGCAACAAGGAAAAAGAAAACTACACCACAAAAAAACAGATATGTATAATAATATGTTCTTTGTACAGTTGAAGCGTAACTTGGTAATGCCATATCTATCCTAATTTAATATTATCTATGCCAACAATTTTATTATAAAGCCAATAAAAAACAAGCATTACTCCTAAAAGTATTGCTCCTAGAGCTGCACATAAACCCCAATTTAAAGTTGTTTTAAGATGATAAGCAATCCAACTTCCAATTAATTTACCATCTTTTCCACCCACTAACTCGGGTGTAATAAAATAACCAATTGCTAAAACAAAAACCAGTAATCCCCCAGCACTCATACCAGGTATAGTTTGAGGTAAATATACTTTCCAAAATGCCATTGCTGGTTTTGCCCCTAAGTTTTGGGCTGCTCTCATATGACTTTTTGGGATTACTCTCATAACACTGTACAAAGGAAGTATCATAAAAGGTAGTAATATTTGTGTCATGGCGATTAAAGTTCCTGTCTCATTATAAACCATTGATAGTCTTCCATCATCGTTCAAGATTCCCATCCATACTAAAACTCCATTAATAACACCTTGCTGTTGAAGCATGACAATCCATGCAGTTGTTCTTACCAGTAATGAAGTCCAAAATGGTAGTAAAACAAAAATCATCAACAAATTACTATAACGAAGAGGTAAATTTGCTAAAAGATGAGCTACGGGGAAACCTAATATTAAACAAAAGAAAGTTACGTAGACACTTACCTTAAATGTTTTGATCCATGTTTGAACATACACTCTTCTATTTTCTTCCTGACGAACAACATTTTGGTCTTGGTCATAAGTCATATCAATAGCATTGTAGTAATAAATAGGAGTTTGATTATTTAACATTTGACCCATAGCGTACCAAAAAGTTGGATCCGCCCAATTTTCATTAGTTGTAATTAAAAAATCTTTATATGAGTCAGGAAATTCATTTTTTTTAACAGCTTTTTTTATTGCTCTTGATGTTTTTTTTATAAGACTTTTCCATCCAGATTTTGAATAGTTCATTCTTGTAAGAGCTCTGCCAACTTGAACTTTCTCCCCATATGCTAATTCCTCAAATAGTGATTTAAAAACTTCTTCAGGAGGTAGTTCGTCTTTTTCTTTATCCCATTTTTCATATTCTTTAAAAGTATTTGGGAAAACAGTATTGATTTGAGAGTCATCAACACTTCTTAATAACATGTCACCAATAGGCATTACAAAAGTTACTATAATAAATAACAACAAAGGAAATACTAAAAGAAATGCTCTGATCTTATTTTTACGTTCAGCTTTTTTTAGACTTTGCTTTAGTGGTACGCCGTCAGTTGTTAATAATTCTGCAGTAGAAATACAAACCTCCCAAATTAAAAAGGCGAGAAAAATCTCGCCTTTAAATTAAATTAATTTATTTACTTTATCAACCTTAGTTACCCATCCAAGCTGAATAACGTTCATTAATTTCTGCACCATTATCAGACCACCATTGTGGATCACTAACAATAGAAACTTTTAAACGTTCAGGTGTATTAGGCATATGAGGCATAATTTCTACACCACCTGGTCCCCAAGGCTCATTATTTTGAATGATAGGAATACCAGACGCTCTCATAGGTCCATAAGTAATATACTTTGCTTGTTCAGCTTGCGCTTCAGGAGTTGATGCATGCATCATAAAGTCGATAGCAGCATCTCTGTTAGGAGCTCCAGACATTAAACATAGATATTCTTGGTCTAAAACTTGACCTTCCCAAATATATTCAAAGTTTTCACCTTCTGCTAGGTTAGCAGCTCCAACACGACCATTATAAGCAATAGCCATTACAACTTCACCACTCTTAACTAATTCAAGTGGTTTAGAACCTGAAGACCAGAATACTATGTGGTCCTTAATTGTATCTAATTTTGCAAAAGCTCTATCAAGCGCACCGGTTTGTTTTTCTAAAACTGTTGGTACTGCAGTTGGTTTTACACCGTCTGCAACCATAGCTTTTTCAACAATACCAGTCGCCCATGTATGAATTCCTCTTTTACCTGGAAATTTTTCCACATCAAAGAAATCAGCCATGCTAGATGGTTTATCACCAGGGAATGCATCCGGATCAAAGAATACTACGTAAGTCCAAAAGATTTGTGGAACACAACAATCCCAGCCTGAGTGATACTCAAGACCGTTATTTTCCATATCTTCTAACATTGTTTCTCCGTCAGGTCCTGGAGTTGATAATTCTGCTATTTCAGAAGAGATATCTTCGAATAAACCTTCATCACAACCAGTAATTGCATCACTTGGAAGTACATCTACTAGATCCCAAGTTACGCTTCCACTTTCAACTTGTGCTCTAACTTCACCTAAACCACCGTTGTAGTTTTCAAATTGAATTGAACTAGGATCAGTATATGTGTCAGCATATGCTTTTTGTTGACTTTCTGTGTAAGCACCGCCCCACGAAGCAACTGTAACTGCCTTAGCAGAAAAAGAAGCAACAGCAAAAGATGCTATCAAGAAAACTTTTATTAATTTTGACATATGTTTCCTCCTGTTTTAATTAATTAATCTTAAGATTATATATGTCGATATATAAACACCTCTTAACATGTAGAAAAACTAAAAAAAAGGGGAAAAAAGACGCAGAAAATAGAGTTTTTACTAATTAGGGAGGTCTAAAGCTCTTATATCGTCAGGATTCCAATTTAATTTAATTGAATCTCCCTCACTATAATTAAATGATCCTTCGTTAGGAACTTTGACAATAAACTCATTGTTACCACAAACATCTAATCTAACCCTTATATGATCACCTAAATAAATTAGTTCTTCTACCTTACCAGTAAATACGTTTTCTCCATTACCTTCAGAACCTAATGAAACTCTTTCAGGTCTAACAGATAGTTGTGTCTTATCACCAGTCCCGCCAACATTCACTTTGAGAGCTTTCACTGTACCAGCTCCATTATCTAAATCAACTGAACAATAATTATTATCCATACTTTTAATAGTTCCAGTCATTCTATTATTTTCACCAATAAATTGAGCAACAAAAGAATTTTCAGGTTTTTCATATAAGATATCTGGGGTAGATAATTGTTGAACTAAACCATCATTAAATACTGCAATTCTATTTGACATTGTTAATGCTTCACTTTGATCATGTGTTACATAAACAACTGTAATTCCTATTCTGTCATGAATATGTTTTATTTCATATTGCATTTGTTCTCTAAGATTTTTATCTAACGCTCCTAGAGGCTCATCCATTAAGACGAGTCTTGGTTCAAATACTAACGCTCTAGCTAGCGCCACTCTTTGTTGTTGCCCACCAGATAGTTGCGCAGGGAAACGAGTTCCAAATTCTCCAAGCTCAACCATATCAAGAGCCTTTTGAACTTTTGTTTTTGTCTCCTCTTTAGACATTTTTCTTACCTCAAGTGGAAAGGCTAAATTCTCTTGAACTGTCATGTGGGGGAACAACGCATAATTCTGAAATACCATACCAATTTCTCTTTCATAGGGAGGTATTTTACTTATTGGCATACCATCAAGAAATATTTCACCATTGGTTGGAGTTTCAAAACCAGCTAACATCATCAGAGTTGTGGTTTTACCTGAACCTGAAGGACCTAGCATGGTTACAAATTCACCTTTTGCAATATCTAGATTTAAATTTTTAACTACTAGGACTTCGCCATCATAACTTTTGTCTATTTTTTCAAATTTTACGAAAGATTTTGCAGTATCTGAATTCATGATTTTGTATGTTTTTTTTTGTTGTTGTAGTGTGAATACCTGTCATAAGAGCATTAGTCAAAAAAAAATTTAAATTATATGAACATTTTAGGCATTATATTTGCTTTAGCAGCAGGTGTATTTTTCGGAATAATTGGGCCTGTAACAAAAACTGCTTATAATCTTGGGGCTGGTGTAGGTCTAGCAATATTCTTACGTTATATTGTAGCTTTGCTAATTGTATCTCCTCTTATTCCTTATCAAAAAAATTTATTTAAAACTTATAAAGACAATTTTAAATTATTCCTTTTAATTACAGTTGCTTCAATAATGCTTACAACAGGATTATTAATATCTGTAACTTATATAAATGTAAGTTTAACAATTATTATTTTTTGCACCTATCCAATAATAGTTTTAACTATTTCTATTTTTGTAACAAAAGAAAAAATTAAAAATATTATTAAATTACTATTCATAACTACTTTTATTGGACTTTTTCTTGCCCTAAGTCCTTCAACAGAAAGCCTTAAAGTACAGGGTATAATTTTTGCCCTAATTGCTTCTTTGGGCGCTTCAATAATGATTGTTACAAATCAAACAATGTCAAAAAAAAATATTTCGCCTATCGAAATTAATATTTTTATTAATTTTTTTAATACAATTTTCTTTTTAGTAATTTTAAGTTTATTTTTTGAAATTAATTTGGATGTTAATCTTAACGCTTTTATAATTTTGTTAATACCATCTTGCTCTTATGCTATAGCATTGTTTCTTCAACTATTGGCAATTCCAAGAATAGGACAAACAAATACTGCCTTATTTTTATATTTAGAACCAATTACAGGAATATTTGGTGCAGTTTTAATACTTAATGAACAATTAACTTCCATTCAATTATTAGGAACTGCAATCGTTTTGATTAGTCTTGCTGCTTCAACATTTGTAACAAGAAAAAACTAAAAGTGACTTTCCATAAAATTTAGCCAATTTTTGCCAGCAATTTTGTGTGCAATTTTTTCATTAATACCATTTGAAATCATTCCAGAAATCAAACCCGATAAATCTTCTGGTTTAGAATACCAGGAAACGGGTTTTGGCCAACTTGCATTTTTATCTTTAGACTCTCCATAATCAATTTTTTTTGTCCATTTTCCATTTCGCATCCACATAACTACACTATCTGGCCAGTTCATACAGAGATCAGATCCTATACCAATACTGTCTTCGCCCATCATATTAATTAACTGCTTAATCATCTCAGAAAAATCCTCTAATTTACAATCACCATGATTTTTTAAATGATATGGATACAGACTTAAGCCTATGAAACCATTTTTATTTGCCAACTGTTTTAAAACCTTATCATCAATATTTCTTATCGATTGATGAAAAGAGCTTGGATTAGCATGAGAAATTGCAACAGGTTTTTTTGAAAAATTTATTGCATCCAAACAAGTTTGCTTACCTGCATGACTCAAATCTACAATCATTCCTAATCGATTCATCTCTTCAATAACCATCTCGCCAAACCTTGATACACCTGAGTCATGTTTTTCATAACATCCTCCCGCCAAAGGTGTTTGATTATTATATGTCAACTGCATAAAGCGAAGACCTCTATTAAAAAACTTTTCTACTAAAAAAATATCATTAGCAATTGGAGCGGAATTTTGAAAACCATAAATTATACCAATCTTATTTGCTTTTTTAGCTTCCAAAATATCTGAGGATGTTTTGACGTGAACTAAGATATCACTGTTTGATTGAATAAGATTGTCCCAATAATCTATTTTATCAAAAGACTCTTTAGTATCTTCCCAATACACTAGGGTTGTATGAATTGCAGTTAAGCCTCCTGCATGAGCTTTTTCAAATAGATCTCTAGTCCAATTTACATATTCGAGGCCATCAATAAGTATATTATTGTTCATATTATTTAACTTCTAATAGTGAAAAAAATCATAATCCACTATATATATTTGTATATGTTACAACAAAACTTAAATTTCTCAGATATTATGACCTTAGATAAGATGGGCTCGAGATATCCATCTAGATTGAGCTTTTCTAGAAGTATGCTGAGAAGATTATTTTTTGATAACTGGAAAATTTCAAAATCAAAGTTTGATCTTGATGATAACGGTTATGGAACAGTCGTTTATGAAATCACTATTAATAAAAATATATATTCACTTGTATGTTTCTCTCAACATTTAGATAACGAAGATAGAAGTGATAGAGTAATTGCTGAAAAATGGGATACAGCTTACTCTTTAATCAATGGAAAGTTAGATGAAAAAGAACTTAATAGATTAAGAAAAAATGTACCTCTTCAAGAGTCTGGACGTAACTCTTCTAAAGAGTTAATTTTGAGTAGAGCGAATAAAAGTGTCCGTTTATTCGAGTATGTAGCTGATTGTTTATCTAAAGGACTTCAACCTGATATCAATGAAATAAATAAAGTTGGTTATCTTTTGCGTACAACTGCTGTCTATGGGAGTGGAAAATTTGGCTTATCTGATTTTACTAATACAAAAGAGGTTACTGATTTTAATCAACCGTTTAGAGCGGAAATGCTTTCCGTATATATTATTAGAGAATTTAGTGTTGAATTAGTTGAGCACGTAGCAAAAAAACAGAATCCTGCAAAAGCAGTAAAGCTTGAGAATAAAATTAAACAGCATTTAGGTATTGGTAATTCAACAGGATTAGGTATGGCCCCCTTTATAATTAAGCACCCAAAATTAATAAACAAGTGGATGAGCCAATACACAGAGTCTTTAAACAAAATAATAAATAAAAATGTAGACTCAAAAAAAATTACTACTTATTTAAAATTACTTGAAAAAGCTCTCCTTTATTTGAAAGAAGTGACAACATTTGATGAATATCAAATTACAAAAAATACAAAAACAGTTGAAGATTTAAATAATTATATCAATCACATTAAAAATTTACAAAGTAACGCATTAAAAGATTTAACATGGATGGATATAATAAAATTTTCAACTAAAGAATGTAATTACGATACTCAGGAGATTGCTAGAGTGCAGTTGTTAGAATTATATCCTGAAAAATCTGAAAAATTAGCTGAAGATATGTCAGATGTTGAAGAAATGAAAATAAATGAATCACAAACTTTAAAAGAGTTAAATTCTCTTATTGAAAAAGATTATCAATGGGCTCTAGAAGTTGATTTTTCAAAAAAAAATAACGATTATTTATTTTGGTATATCTCAGCCGCAAAACTTGAGCCAAGATTGGGAGAAAGATATAATGAAGAAGGAAGTGAACTAGAGCAAAATCTTGGTGTTGCAAAAATGGTTCAAACACTTCATTCCATAATACAAAAAGAAAATTTTAATTTGTCAGTTGCTGAATATTTAGTTCTCAACCCAAAATTTAGAGGCATTATAAGAAGAATTCAATCTCTTGAACAATATCCATTTGCAGAAGTTCAAGATAATATTTTATCAAAAGAAACAATACCAATTAACATGCTCAGATTTAAATTATCTTTTTTTGGTGCCAATAGATATGATCCAAAATCAGATAGATGGCTTCGCGTCAGTTTTTTTTCTGGAGCACCTTTTTTGTCAAATTTAAATGAGCAAAACGTTGATAGTTGGGGTTTTGCAACGATGAATTCATACAATTAATTTGTGAGTTACTCCTATTATGAAGTCTTTACAAATGCTCAACGTGCATTTTCAGGTCTTGGATTTCCATATGGCGCAGATGAAGATGCAGCATACATTATTAGTTGGTTAGAAGCATTCGAATTAGATGGCATTCATTTGTTTTCTAGTATTCAAAAAAAAATTGATAGTAATTTTAATGGAGCTTTAGATAATAATAAATTAACAAATACAATTAATTTAGAGAAAAAATCATGTCTCATGATTGGGCCAGGTTTGATTGATTTTTTAAATTTTCATACTGCAAAAAATAATGAGATTTATATAGAATTTCAAAATTGCTCTGATCCTCTTTTTTTGATCCCACTTTTATATAGAGCTATTAAGAAAAATATTTTTTCAAAAATCATTAATCAAAATAAAATTTATGCAGTTTTAGGTAAAAATAAGATTTTCATTCATGATGATATAAAAAATAATGATTGTTCAAATTTTATTTTAAACATGTCTACAAATGAGTACCAGATATCTAAAGAAATAGACTCTTTTGATTATAATATTCTGAACACAAACATATCAAATGGTTTGAATCCAGACCAGTCTAGCTGGGATGAGATTTCTGATTTAGCTTTTAGAACTTATGTTCCTGAGTCAGAAGAATCTAGAGAAAAAGGAGCTGGTGGAGGCGATGCTAATGATTAAATTTAAACAAGATGAAGTTCTCTTGATAAATTACATAAAAGCTCACATCCGTTTTCTGTAACATTAATTGACTCACTTACTTCCAAACCCCAAGTATCCATCCACATTCCTGCAATCATATGAAACGTAACATTGGGTTGCAATACCGTCATATCATTTTTTCTGATAGACATAGTGTGTTCTCCCCAATCAGGAGGATAACCAACTCCTATAGCATACCCAAGACGCGAGTCTTTTTCGATACCATATTTTTCTAATACTGACCAAAATGCAATAGCAACATCATTAGCAGTATTGCCAGGCTTAGTAACAGAGATTGCTTTTTCTACTCCTTCATTTGTAATTTTCATAATATCTGAAGTTTTTGAGTCAGGCTTGCCGCAATAAACAGTTCTAGATAAAGGACAGTGATATCGATTTTTAACTCCTGCTAGCTCGATGATAGTTCCCTCATTATTATTAAATAAATTATCTTTGGGTGTTAAGTGTGAAGCTGAAGCAGAGACTCCACTTGCTAAAATAGTGGTTAGACCTGCATATTCTCCACCTATATTTATTTCTTCATTTCCACCAATTAAACTATTTTGAATTTTTCCAGCAACATAACTCTGCTTAACTCCGGACTTTATATTATCAAATGCCGTTTTCATTCCAACCTCAACAAGTTTAGCTCCCTCCTTCATGTAATTTATTTCATTTTCAGACTTAATTAATCTTATCCAGTTCACTAATAGTGTTACATCGCTAAAATTAACATTAGGACATGTTGATGTTAATCTATAATGATTTTCCGCAGTGTAGTAATATGCATCCATTTCAACACCGATATTTTTATTTGCCCAATTATTTTCATGAATAAAAGATGAAACAAAATCATAGGGATGTGTTGGTGGTGACTGAATAAGATCTTCAGGATAAAAAATAATATTTTTATCTTTAAGATAAGTTGTTACTTTTGCTCCTTTAGAATCTTGTCTTCTTCCAAACCATATTGGTTCATTCATATCTAACGCCACAATTATTCCTTGAGGGACATAAAAAGACCAACCGTCGTATCCAGTTAAATAATGCATGTTTGATGGATCAGTAAGAATGATTACATCCATATTTTTTTGATCCATTGTTTTTTTAACTTTTGCTAATCTTGATAAATATTCTTCTTTAGAAAAAATCATAAGGAATTGTTTAATATGTAAAAAGAATAATGTCTAATAAGTTTAGAAATTATTATAATTTATTATCAGAATACAAGATAATAATAAGAAATTCCCAATAAACAAAAATACAGATAGAAAGTGCATTAATTTAAATTTTTTTTTAGCAACTTTATCTCCAGTCAATTCCATATCTCTAAATTTATTTATTAATGGAGTTAAAAAATTTCTATTATAAAGAAAAGATAAAGTCACAAATGTTAATAAGATGGTAATAATTAAATTATTAATAAATAAAGAAATTAGTAGTGAGAGAATTGAAATAATAAAACCAAATAAAAACAATTTAGGAAAAATACTTCTTAAAAAATTGCTACTATCTTTGTTTTTTAAAGTTTGAAAAGTTGTAGGTGAGACAACAGTAGTGAAAAAAATCATTGATCCCATTAGAATAGAAACAAGAAAATTAATTATATAAATATACAAACTTATTTATGACTGAGATAATAATCTAAACTAAATTTTTTAGAGCCATTCAAATAAAGAATAAAAAAACCACCTGCCATTGCAAAGTTTTTAAGAAAGTTAGTTAATGTCATAGGGTCAGATAGATCTCTTAGGAAAATAATAGCAGTAAGAATACAGAAAAATCCTAATGCTAAAGAGCTAAGCTTTACATAAAAACCAATGATAATAAATAAAGGTGCAACCAACTCAAGAATAATAGCAGGATAAATCAAAAATCCAGGTAAGCCGTACATTTCCATCCAACCTGCTGTTCCGTCGATATTATTTGTTTTAGCAATGCCATTTACTAGAAAAACGGCTGAAAGGAAAATTCTTGATAAAAGGTCGACTAAATTACTCATTATTTATCAAATAGTAACACATGTATATTAGTCAATAAACTTTTGAAGCTATTTTATTTCAAATCCAAATTGAGAGGCTGTTTCAAGTAATATTTCCCAGATAGATAGAGCAAAACCTCTAGGAATAAAAAGTTTGAATTCTTTTTCACTAATTCTAAAAAGTTTAACACTAACATGATGAATTGCAGAACTTGCAGATGAATTTATAGGAAAATTATCTAATCGTAAATCAAGAGGTAAGTGCCTATTGAGTAATGTGCCAGTTTTATCTCCTTCAATTGATATTGAAGTGAAAGCGTGTGATAGCTCAAGTGATGTACCTAAATTCTCTGGTAAATTAATAGTGTCACCTAATAACCACCATTTAGAAGGCTCCATTCTCCAAAGTGAATTATTTTTTAAAATTTCCCCTCTATTAAAATCTATATTTTTCTGACTTCCTAATTGATCAGAAAAAAACTTTTCTATGTTTGTTATTTCATCAGGCCATGCAGCAATTTGTTGAATTATAAGATTGCGATCTTCAGAAAATATAATTTCAATATTATCTTCAAAAGGATTTTTACCAACATTATACTTTTCTATAATTGCTGAATTTCTATTAAGCATACATTCTCTTACCTTCTGGATCAACCATATGTGGTGAAACAACTTTTATTTCCATTTGCTTATCTCTGACAGGATCAGCGCCTACTAATGTAACATCTTTCCATTTCTCAAGGCCTCCTTTAACAAACCCAATTCCAATCCAATGTCCTAGCTCAGGAGAATGCGTCACAGATGTAATGCGCCCTACTCCTTGACCATGAATATTATTTTTTTCACAAACAATTGTTCCAGCATTAAAAGTTTCTTTTTCATTTAAAGGATAAAATCCAACTAACATATCTCTATCATCGGCACCCATAACTCCTCTTTTTCGCATAGCACTTCCAATATAAGATTTTTTTGTTGATGCCATTTTACCCAAACCTGCATCATCAATTGTTACTCTTCCATCAAGCTCTGCTGCAGTTACATGACCTTTCTCAACTCTTAATGCACCAAGAGCTTCTAAGCCATACAAACAGCCTTCATACTTTTGTGCGTTTTCCCATAATATATCCATCATGCCATGAGCATAATCTGACTCAATATACATTTCATAAGCAAGCTCACCTGAAAAGCTTATCCTAACAACTCTGCAAGGTGTACCATCTTTAAGTTTAGTTTGTAATACGCCCATGAAAGGTAATTTTTCATTTGTAATTTTATTTGGATCAAGAACACACTCATTTAAAACATCCCTTGATTTAGGACCTGCTATAGCTGCCCCTGCCCATTGTTCAGATACGCTTGTTACATTCACTTTAAGATCTGTCCATCTTGTTTGCAATAATTCTTCTAACCATGACATTACTTTAGCTGCAGCAGCGGTTGATGTTGTCATAAAATATTCATTCTCACCTAATCTCCATGAAGTACCATCATCCATTACAATGCCATCATCTCGTAGCATAATACCATAACGTGCTTTACCTATAGGAAGCTTAGCAAAGGGATTTGTATAAATACGGTTTACAAGTTCAGTTGCGTCAGGTCCCTGAATAGCAATTTTACCTAACGATGTTACATCACAAATACCAACTGTTTTTCTTACAATTGTAGCTTCTCTAATATAAGCATCACTCAAAGTTTCATTTTTTTTAGGATAGTACCAAGGTCGTTGGTACAGCCCCACATCAATCATTTTGGCACCATGATCAATATTCCATTGATGCATTGGTGTCACTCGTAACGGCCTAAAATGCTTATCAACATTTCTACCAGTCAAGGCACCTATTGGTACAGGCGTGTATGGTGGTCGAAAAACTGTAGTTCCAACTTCTGGTATAGTTTTATCCAGTTGTTCAGCCATTAGTGACAGGCCAATTATATTACCCATCTTTCCTTGATCATTAGCCATACCTAAAGTTGTATATCGTTTTAAATGTTCAACAGATACGAAACCTTCTCTGTGAGCTAATCTTACATCTTCAGCAGTAACATCATGCTGAAAATCAATAAAACTTTTAGATGGAAATTTATTTGATTTAACTTCAAAAAGAGCATTAATAGGATTTGACCAACCACCAACAGATAAATGAGAAATTGTTTTTTTTGAAACACCAAGTGAGTTCATCGCTTCATTAGCTCCAACAATACCAGATTGTATACAATCTTCATTATTCCAAATACCTTTTGCTGAACCAACAACTGTAATATTTTCTTTAATTTCTCCTGGAACAAAGCAAAGATTTTCTTCATTCCACACTGGTTTTATTCCACGATGAGAAACTAGGTTGACTATTGGTGACCAACCCCCAGAGACCAGAACCTGATCACAAATAATTGTATTTTTATTAGTTTTATCTGAAGTCTTACAAACGTCTAGACTTTCAATTTTCCTACTGCCATTAATACTAAAAGGTAAGGTTTCCAAATGAATCTCTATCTCCTTAGGTAAGTCGATTTTTATATTTTTTCTTGAGTCTAACACTGTCACTTTTGAACCAGCTTCATGAAGTTCAATTGCTGTTTGATAAACAGAGTCATTATTTGTTGTAATAACAATCTTTTTTCCAGTTAGAACTCCATATCTATTCAAATATTGTCTTGAAGCATTTGCTGTCATCACACCTGGTATATCATTATTATTGAAAGCAATATGACGCTCTAGAGCCCCACTTGCTAAAATAATATATTTTGCTCTGATCGTCCTAAAACGTTGACGTGGTAAAAAAGTATTTGGGTTAGATAAATGATCAGTAACTCTCTCTAATGCTCCAACTACAGTGTTATCATAAACACCAAATGCAGTTGTTCTAGACATCACTCTTATGCCCTTACTCTCTAACTGTTTTTGCAAAAGACTCGAGTCAAATGCTTTTTCGGCTAAGTTGTTTCCTCCTAATAATGAATCTTGTTCAATTAAAATAACATTCAAATTTTGATTAGCTGCTTCTTGTGCAGCAGCAACACCTGCAGGACCAGACCCAACAACAAGCACATCACAAAAATCATTAGCATGTTCATAACTATCTGGATCAGGTTCTCTTGAGGCCTTACCCATCCCTGCTGCTTTACGAATAATTTTCTCAAAAACCATCCAGATTCCAGTACCTTTACCCCATTCAAATGGAGGTAAACCCATAAAAGTTTTGTAATAAAAACCAGCAGCAAAAAAGCGGCCTAAATAATTATTGATACCACCAAAATCAAAATTTACACTTGGGAAAGCATTTTGTCCCGATGCATTTAATCCTGAATAAAGCTCTTGCGTAGTTGCACGAACGTTAGGGTCTCTTTTACTTCCAGATCCAACAGTTACAAGAGCACCTGACTCTTCAACTCCACATGACATAACACCACGTGGACGATGATATTTAAAACTTCTACCAACTATTCTTATATCATTAGCTAAAAGTGCAGAAGCTAAGGAGTCACCTTCATATCCAGAGTATTCTTTGTTATCCCAAGTAAATTTAATAACTTTATCTTTATTAATTTTACCATAATTTTTTATTCTTATCGATGTCATGAATTATTTTTTGTTATTTTATCAATTTGTGGATGGCAAGCTTTTACACTTTTAATTTCATGAGTGATTGTAGATCTCTCGACTTCTAACCACAGTCTGCATCCATTTGTATGATGCCAGGTTTCTTTTTGATTACCTCTTATGTTTTCGCGAAAAAAAATAGCCTTTGTCCAATCTGACACAGATGCATCAAGTGCTGGGTACTCTACAGAGGCATCACCTCCATAAGTAAATTCACTATGATCTCTCTCACCACAATATGGACATTTAATTCTAATCATATCAACCGTGCAACTTTGGGTCTGGACCAGCACCACGCTCGTCAATATTAATTCCTTTTTCAAATCTTTCTAAATTATGATTTTGAACATTTCTATGAGGCTGTTCATTTGCAATTAAATCGGCAAAATACCAACCAGACGCAGGACTTGCTTTAAAGCCTCCATAATTCCAACCAGCGTTGAGATACAAATTTGATAGAGGGGTTTTGCATATGAAAAAAGAACCGTCCATTGACATATCCATTACACCAGCCCAGTGACGTAAAAGACGAATCCTACCTAAGCAAGGCATGATAGCCATTGCAGCTTCAGCAGAGTCTTGAACGATTGGTAAATTTCCTCTTTGAGCATATGACTTGTACCAATCTAGATCTCCTCCAAAAACCATACTACCTTTATCTGATTGAGAAATATAGAAGTGCGCTCCTCCGACACCATAAACAACTACATGATCTAAAAGAGGTTTAATAGCCTCTGTAACAAAAGCTTGAAGTTTATGTGACTCAATAGGTAGGTTTCCTAATCCAGCCATTTGCCATAATACTGAGGTATATCCGGCTACAGCAAAACCAACTTTCTTAGCTTTTATTGTTCCTCTTGAAGTTTCCAAACTTTCAATATTATTTTGTGATCTTTTAACACCAGTGACCTCACAATTTTGTAAAATATCTACACCTAAACTATCAGCCGCTCTAGCATATCCCCATACTGCTGAGTCATGTCTTGCATTACCAGCTCTTTTTTGAACTGCTGCCCCCAAAATAGGGAAGCGTGCATTGTCATAATTCAAATGAGGTATATTATTTTTCAAAGTATCCAAGTCCCACAACTCTCCATCTGTTCCATGCAAACGCATTACATTGTATCTTCGAGCTGCGCCATCTCTTGCACTTGGACTATGGAATAATGAGACATGTGCTCGCTGGCTGAACATCACATTATAATTTAAATCATGACTTAAATCTTCCCATAGTTTTAATGAATGCTCATAAAATTCATGATTGCCAGGCATCATATAATTTGAACGAACTATCGTTGTATTTCTTCCAGCATTTCCTCCACCAATCCATCCTTTTTCTAAAACTGCTATATTTTTTTTATTGTGATTTTTTGCCAAGTAATATGCAGTGGCTAAGCCATGAAGGCCTCCTCCTACTATTATTATGTCATATTCTTTTTTTGGCACTGGGTCACGCCATTGACGATCCCAATTTTTTTGGCCGGTGAAACCATTTTTAAATACATTCCATGCATTAAAACGAGTCATAAAATTCCTATATCCTCATATGTTTAGACCAAAATAATAAGTTTCAGATTTTGAAACAAATTAAAATATAGATATATCTTTAGCCATTTAATCCTTATTGTAAATGCGCTATAAATAGACACATTAGCATAAAAATTTAAAAGGAATAACATGACAACTAACGATCTATCCCTTCAAGAAATATATGATTTAGCCCTAAAAACATTAAGATTTAATGGGTGTGATGAACTAAATGCAGAAGCTGTAGCACATACAGTAACAAATGCTGAAAGAGATGGAAGTGTATCGCACGGTCTTTTTAGAATTCCAGGATATATTGCAGCTTTAAAAAGTAAAAAAGTAAAAGGTAATGCAAGACCGACAAATAACTTTTTAACTCAAAATGCAATAAGGGTAGAAGGTGATTATGGTTTTGCACCGACGGCTATAGGTATTGGTATTCCTGCATTAGTAGATGTTACAAAAAAACATGGTGTTGGAGTTCTTACTCTTACAAACATACATCACTTTGCCGCCTTATGGCATGAGACTGAAGCTTTAGCTGAAAATGAACTCATCGGTATTGCTTGTACAGCTTATAAGCCAAGTGTTGCACCTGCAGGTGCAAAAAAACCATTGTTTGGAACTAATCCAATTTCATTTGCATGGCCAAGAAAAAATAAGACTCCTGTAGTTTATGATATGGCAACTTCCACCATGGCAATGGGTGAAGTACAAGTAGCAGCTAGAGATGGTCATAAAGTTCCTTATGGTACAGGTTTAAATAAAGATGGTGAAAAAACAGATGATCCATCAGAAATTGCTAATGGTGGTGTCTTACTTACTTTTGGAGATTATAAGGGATCAGCTATTGCCATGATGATTGAATTATTAGCTGCTGGATTAGTAGGAGATTTATTTAGTTTTGAAGCTAAAGAAGCAGATAATAATGATGGAGGTCCTGCTAGAGGTGGTGAATTTATAATGGCCTTATCTCCAGAGCTAATTGCAGGCAAAAATTGGAATGAACATGCAGAGAAATTTTTTGAACAAATGAAATCTCTTGACGGTGTTAGACTTCCTGGCGAAAGAAGACATACAAATCGATTAGATAATGGTCTAAGAAGTATTAATGCAGAATTAGTAAAAAAAATTATTTCTTTGTCAGAATAATTTTACTTAGAAATCAGGCCAAGTATCGTTAAGCCTGTATCCTTCTGGGAATGGATCATCCTTTGTAACATAAAGTTCTTGTTTTCCTGTAATGAAGGCGGAACCTTTAATTAGAGGTTTAATCATTTTTTTATTATTGCTAACAAATTCTTCTTTTATTTTTGCTTCAAAGGTTGAGCCAATAATTGATCTAGAAATAAATGTTTCATTAATATCAATTTCATTTTTTTGTTTCATAAGAGCTAATCTTGCAGATGTGCCTGTTCCACAAGGGGATCTATCAAGTTTACCAGGACGTATACTAACTGTGTTCCAACCTTCTTTTTGTTGTGAGCTATTTATTTTAACAGGTTCAATAAATTGACAAAACGAAATATAATTTAAAGAGGGTATTGTTGGGTGAGAAAAACCAAATTCTTGATTTGCTATTTTTACAATTTCTCGAGAAATATCTACAAATTTTTTTGCATTGTTGGGTTCAATTGATAAATTAAAATCTTTTGCATTACAGATTAAAAATGTATCCCCTCCAAACACTGTACTAACTACTATTTCTCCATAATTTTTAGTTTTAAGTTTTACATCCATTAAATCAACAAAAGATGGAAGATTTTCAATTTCAACAGATTTAGTAATTTTATTTTTTACTTCAGCTTTTATGGCAATTAAACCTCCAGGAGCTTCAAGAGTAAAATTAGTGTAGGGTTCGGTAGACTTTATAAGATTTTTTTCTAATAATACTGTCGCAACACAAATACTATTTGAACCACTCATTGGTGGATTGTCTTCAGGTTCCATAATTATAAACCCTGCTAAGGCTTCTTTATTTTTTGGATTTACAATTAAGTTACAATGTTTAAAAACTCCTCCTCTTGGTTCATTTAATACAAAGTTTCTTAGTTTTTTATTTTCAAATAAATATTTTGATTGTTCAAATATTGTCTTACCCTCTAATTTAATATCACCCGCAACAATAACATCACCTATCTCACCACAACAATGAGTATTATAAATTTCAATAATTGACATTAAATTATCAAGTCTTCAATTTTTTTAGAGAAATTTGTAATTTGCTCATAACCGCTTTCAGTAATTATAAAGCTGTCACCAACTTGAGCACGAAAATTTTCTTCATTTGCAGATCCATCAACAGCAAAAACCATTCCAGGTTGTAAAATTGTTTTATTTCCTGAAACTAGCTGGGGTTCCTCAAGCATACTAAAGCCAGTTGCTCTTCCACATCTAAATGTTGGGTAAGGATATCCAGCACTTTGAATAGTGTCTGCGTAAGCTGCATGAACATCTTCAGCCTTAACACCAGGACCCAAAACACTTAAGGCTGCTTTTTGTGATTGCACAGCAGTTTCATAAGTTTTAATTTGCGATTCATCACGAATTTCTTTGAGCCAAAATGTTCTATCAAAACCAAGTTTAAATTTATGAAAGTTTGTCATGCCACAAAAACACAAAAATACAGGCTCTCCATCTTTAATTAATTTTGTTGAGGATCGATGGTGAGTTTTGGGTAGATCTTTTCCAGAAGCCATAATTTGTAAAAAGTGAATTAAAGGAGATATATCAGTGTCTTTAAATTCATTTTCTAATATTTCAGCAGCTTTTCTTGTACCTGCTTGAGAGGTTGCTAAAGCTACTTCATATTCAGGTACATTGTGCCCAATTGCATCTTTTCCAGCATGCATCATTGCTTTTGCAACTTTACCAGCAGACTTAGCAATTTTTAGCTCATCTTCAGTTTTTACCATTCTTATTAAATCTAAAATTGGTGAAATATTTTTAAGTGATTCTTGTTCGTATAAAGATGAAATGTAATTTAGAACTAATGTGCTAATCTTAAATTTTTCAATTGCTACATTAACATTTTTTTTAATATACTTTGGAAGTTCATCTCTCCATTCATTATCGACACCATCATTCCATGTGATTATTTTATCAACTGGACAATTTTTCTTAACTAAATGAGCATCGATGAGCGGGGTAATCAATAGAGTATCTGAATCTTTTGGAACTAATAAAATGGTTGGTCTTCCAAAAGACATGTGTAAGAAATCATAATAACCTGAAAAATAATATATTGAGTCATCGTCAGTAATGACAGCTAAATCAATATTATTTTTGTTAAGATCTTGTTTTAATTTTTCAAGATTTTTTTTAAACATCTTAAATTTTCATTAAATAAAAATTATAATTTTAATTGTTGTTCAGCAAGTTCTACCCAGTAAGAAGAGCCTTTAACTAATAACTCATCATTAAAATCATAATCTGCAGAATGTAATGGTCTTCCATATGAACCTGAAGTTCCATTGCCCATTAATACAAAGCATCCAGGAGTATGCTCTGACATAATTGAAAAATCCTCTGAAAAAGGTCTTGGATCAATATCGCCATTACATTTATCTTCTCCTAATAAGGTGATAGCAGCTTTTGTTGCTGCTTCTGCTTGTTTAGGTTGATTAAAAGTTACTGGACAAGTTGTTTCATACTTTACTTCAGCAGAAACTCCAAAAGAACTTGAGATACCTTCAACAAGTTGGCGCATATTTTTTTCAATCATTTTATTAGTTTCTTGAGAAAATGCTCTCGCGTCTCCTTTTATCAAGCCGTTACCTGGCAAAACATTTTTTTTACCATCAGTAATAAACTCAGTTACAGAAACAACTCCAGCTGCTACCGGATCTAATTTACGTGATACAATAGTTTGTAAAGCTAATATAATCTGACTACCTATGGTAATTGTATCTTTTGACATATGAGGCAAAGCTGCATGACCGCCCTTACCTTTAATTAAAATTTCAAATAAATTTTCACTAGTGGTTATTCCACCTTTTCTTGTTCCAAATTCTCCTAATTCCATTCCGGGTATGTTATGCATTCCATAAACTTCATCTATAGAAAAATTAGTAAACAAACCTTCCTCAATCATTGTTTTAGCCCCAAGGGTATTCTCTTCATCTGGCTGAAAAATAAAATAAATAGTGCCATCAAAATTTCCTTGTTCTGCTAAATATTTTGCAGCACCTAATAACATCGTTGTGTGCCCATCATGACCACAAGCATGCATTCTGTTTTCAATCGTAGATTTATAAGAAAAAGTATTTATTTCATTAATTGGTAAAGCATCCATGTCTGCTCTAATACCAATACTTTTATTACTAGTACCTTTTTTTAAAACACCAACTACTCCTGTTTTAGCAATTCCCTCATGTACTTCTATGCCAAAATCTTTGAGTAAATTGACTACTTTATTTGAAGCGTATTCTTCTTCAAAACTGATTTGGGGATGCATGTGCAAATCATGTCTCCACTCAACCAACTGATTGTGAAGTCCTTGTGTTTTCATTTAACTAAAGAGAATTAAACTCTTTAATTTTTTCATCAAGTGAAATCATCTCTTTGTAATGCTTATCCCAGAAAGACTGAGATCTTCTACTTTCAAATTCCTCTAAACTAGTTCCTTGTTGTTCAACCCAAGTATAATAACCTAAGTTAAAAATCCTCTCTTTATCAATTTGACTTAACTCCAAAGTATGATCTACTGTTATTGCTTCAAAATTTTTTGCAAAAATTTCTGCACAAGTGACCTGATCATAAATTTTACTAAATTGTTTTTTTGTTTTAGCTAGTTCCGTTTCATATAAATCAGCTCCATCAGTTGCCACCGTTATAATAGCGTCATTTTTTGTTAGCTTCATTTTTTTAGCAAGTTTTATAGAAGCAATAATATTGGCAATTGAAGAAAACCCAAACTCAGGCAATCTATCTACAAAATCTGGGTCAAACCCTTTTCTTTTTATTAAATAATTTTTACCTTCATCTGTATTAAATAATAAATTAAGATTATTTGTAGCTTCGTCTGAAACACCAACTACATAATCTGAATTCATAACATTATGTATTAAAGGAACATGTTTATCTCCAATACCCTGAATATTATGTTCGCCGTAACCATTATAAAGAAGAGTTGGGCATTCAGTAGCTTCAACAACTGCAATTTGAGCGTTAAGATTTTCTTTTAAGTAATCTCCCGCAGCTAGTGTTCCACTTGAACCGGATGCAGAAACATAAAATCTAGCTCTAAGATTAGAGTCACCTTTTACTTTTAAAAAAGACTTTTCAAATGATGATCCAGTAATAGCTCTATGAGTTGCATAATTATAATATTCATCAAATTGATTAATAATATCATTATTTTTATCTTTTTCTAATTCATTACAGGCATCATATATTTCTTTAACATTACTTTCTGTTCCAGTAGTTTTTATAATATCATTTTTATTCTCGACCCATTTTTCAAGCCAATTAAATCTTTCCTTACTCATTCCTTCAGGGAGAATTGCTACACTTTTAAAACCTAATATTTTAGAAATAGCTACGCCTCCTCTGCAGTAATTTCCAGTAGAAGGCCAAACAGCTTTATGTTTAGTATAATCAAATGAACCATTCAAAATTCTAGGCAGTAAACAACCATATGCTGCCAAAACTTTATGTGCGGTAATAAGTGGGAAATAACGACCAAGATTGACAATAATTTTTGCTTCAACACCTGTAAACTCACTTGGTAAAACAATATGTTCAGGAACATCTAAAAATTTACTATGATCTCTTTTATTAAACCAGTGCACTCTAAATAAATTTGCCGGATCCATAGCGTTTTTATCAAGCTTTAAAACTTTATTTTTAATATCCTCATTTATTGAATCTGGTTTTTTTAATTCAGATATTGTTGGAAGAACAACACCTTTCTCCTTGAAATATTTTGCAGTCTTTTCAACAACATTACTTTGCATAATCAAATCTTTCTTTGTTTAAAACGTTTTTCTAACTTCATAGCTATGATTGCTGAAGGAATAGAGACTATTAGGAAAAAAACTCCGACTAATGTCATTGGTTCAAGATATTTATAATGACTATTACTATACTGGTCTGCTGCTCTAAATAATTCAACAACGGTTATAGCTGCTAGCAAAGGTGTTTCTTTGAACATAGTGATTAAATAGTTTGCGAGAGGAGGAATCATAGGCGGTATTGCCTGTGGCAAAATCACATTTTTCCAAGTCTGAACTTGGTTGTAATTTAATGATTTTGCTGCTTCCCATTGACCTTTTGGAACATTGTCAATACCAGCCCTAAAGACCTCAGCAGTATAGGTACTAAAATGGATACCCAAAACCAAGACTCCACAAGTAAAAGCTTCAAAAAAAATACCGTAGTCAGGTAAAACATAAAAAACAACATAAAGTTGAACTAAGATTGGAGTTCTTCTTATAAATTCTGTGGTCCAATATAAAACAATTCTCAATAGTTTACTTTTGGACATTTTTAAAATAGCTATTCCAAGTCCCAAAACATAAGCTAGTATAGATGCAACAATTGTTGCTTGAATAGTTACTACAACTCCTTTTGCTAGTTGTGGCAATACATCAAAAGCGACTTCCCAACTCCAATACATATCTAATTTTCTCCCGCCATCATAATATTTCTTCCCTTAGAAAATTTATTAGAAATTATGTCGACGATTTTCACTAAAATTGAAGCGATGATAAAATAAATTACCAATATCACTAAGAAAGGTTCTAAGGTTAAGGCTGTCTGAACTCTAATTATGTGAGCCATAAATGTTAAGTCTGAAATCGTAATAAGAGATGCTACTGCAGTTAACTTAAGAAGCTCAATTAATAAATTTCCAAAAGTAGGAATCATAACTGGAATTGCTTGAGGTATAATTACATACCTATATCTTTTATAGGGAGAGTAATTTAATGCTAATGAAGCTTCATGCTGTTCTTTACCAACAGCAAGCACTCCACCTCTCACTACTTCTGACCCATATGCTCCCAAATTACACCCAATAGCAATAACACCAGCTGTTAGAGCATCGAAGTAAATCCCCCACATTGGTAAAACAAAATAAATAAAAAACATTTGCACAAGAGCAGAACTACCTCTGAAAAACTCTAAATAAATTATTGCTAAAATTCTGACTATTTTAAATTTTGAAATTCTCGATAGACCTACAACAAAAGAAATAAAAAGGGCTAACACAGCACTTAAAAGTGTTAAAATAATTGTCGTAATTGTACCGTCAATTAGAATTGGATAAAAGGCTATAACTTCTTTCATATTAAAAAAAATTGCCCTGTAATAATACAGGGCAAAATAATTTAAAAGTTAATTTATTTTCCGTCTGGACATCTTGTAAGATATGACTCACCAGCGGTTGCTTCCGCAGAAAAACCATATGGTTCAATGATAGCAGCAAACTCTCCAGTAGCTTTTAGTTTTGCTAGTGCCATATTATATTCAGCTCTGAACTCTATGTCATCCATGTTAAAAGCAGCTCCAGCACATCCAATTGGAACACCAGTAATAGGCATAACTAGTTCTAGATTAGGGTCATTTGTTTTATTTAATAAATCCTGAGTACCTAAGCCAGAAAGCGCAAATACATCTACTCTACCTTGTTGAAGCATTTTGATACCACTTGGAGGTGTATCAAAATAAACAATCTGATCAGCTGAAACGCCTCTTTCTAAAGCATATTTTTCCTCAGCACATCCAGCACAAGTAGTCATTTTTAAATCAGGCTGTGCTGCAATGTCTTCATACGTAAGCAAGTTATTTGGATTTCCAACAGGAACTGCAAAAGCTTCCGCTCCACATAAATCAGGTTCAGAATAAATAATAGACTCACACCTATCAGGTTTAATATAAAGACCTGAAGTTGCCATATCTACTCTTCGTGCTTGAAGTGCAGGTATCATAGCTCCATACATAATTACTTCAGCTTTTAAATCTGCAACACCAAGAATGTTTAGTACAGCTCTTGCAACATCTGGAGCAGCACCAGTAACATATCCATCAGTTTTGATATCACTATATGGCGGCTCATTTGCAACAGCAACTGTCGCATAACCCTGCTTCTTTAATCTTTTTAAAGTATCAGACTCAGCAAAAGAAACCTTAGCTGAACCTAAAAGAATTAAAAAAGAAGCTAAAAATAAAATTATTTTTTTCATAATTTTCCTCCCTTATGTTTTATAAAAATAAGTTAGCATTATCCTTGTTAAGAGTGTGACTTTTTATTAAGTGTTTTTTGCATAAAAAATGCATAATTAAATAAAATATGCAAAATTTATGTGATATAGTGTCATATGGATAAAATAGACTCAGTTGATCTAAAAATTCTTAATTTAATTCAAGAAAATAACAAAATAACATCTGAAGTTTTAGCAAAAGAAGTTGGCTTATCTTCATCAGCTTGTCAAAGAAGAATAAACTCTATGCGTAAAGCCGGCATTATACAAAAAGATGTTTCGATTATTGATCGCAATATTCTTGGTCGAAAAATCACTATTGTTGTTCAAGTTCTAAGCGATAAGGAGGGGGTTGAGTATAGTGAGGAATTTAAAAAATTAATGATTAAAGCGCCAGAAGTTATGCAGTGTTATTATGTGACTGGTGATTATGACTATGTGTTAATCGCAACTTTTGTAGACATGGAAGAGTACGAGCTATTTACCCAAAAATATTTTTTAAATAATAATAACATCAAAAGGTTTAGTTCAATGGTTGTGATGAATCGCGTAAAAGAAAACTTATCTATTCCTCTTAGTTAATATCAGTAATAAACTTTTTAAGAAATGATCTAGTTCTCTCTTCCTTGGGATTTGTGAAAATATCACTAGGTTTTCCAGACTCAACAATTTGACCATTATCAAAAAACAAAACCCTATCAGCAAAATCTTTTGCAAAATTCATTTCATGGGTAACTGTAAGCATTGTTGTGTCAGAGCTTGATGCCAATTTATGAAGAACTTGTAAAACTTCATCTACTAATTCTGGATCTAAAGCAGATGTTACTTCATCAAATAACATAATCTTTGGGTCCATCGCTAATGCCCTAGCTATTGCAACTCTTTGCTGCTGACCTCCTGATAACTGATGAGGATAATGATCAACTTTGTCGTTTAATCCAATCATATTAAATAATTCAGAAGCTTTATCATGTGCTTCAGATTTATTTTTTTTCTTTATAAGAATTTGAGGTTCTTGAACATTTTCTATTGCAGTTAAATGGGGGAATAAATTAAATTGTTGAAATACCATTCCAATTTGATCACGCATTTTTTGTAAATGATTATCTGAGGCATTAACCACTTTACCTTCTTTTTTTTCATGCCATAAGTATTCATTGTTAACAGATACAAAACCATCATCGATTGTCTCTAGGGTCATTAAAATTCTCAAAATTGTTGTTTTTCCTGATCCACTAGGACCTATTAATGCAAGTTTTTCTCCATCTTTAACTTCCAAACTTAATTGATCTAAAACTTTTAAGTCTCCAAAAGACTTTGAAACTTTTTCAAATTCAATAATATTATTCATCGGTTTTAATTTCTAGTTGATTAATATTTTTCTTCAAGCTTTTTTTTGTATATGAGGTTTTGAAAAAATCGTAACTTTTTTTATTTCATTTTTCTCTGCTTTTCTTATTTCTACCAAACATGTGTGAGATGTGGGGCCCTGTGAGAGTAATGAAGTTCCAATATCATTTGTTAATACATTAGGATTTCCGTGCAAATCTGCATTAATTTCATAATCAGGATCGAACCAAGCGCCTGTAGATAAAACTAATACTCCTTTCGAAACTTCATCAGATAATCTTGCTCCCGCAAAAACTCTTCCACGTTTATTAAATATTAAAACAATATCATTATTCTCAATATTTCTTTCTTTTGCATCTGCAGAATTAATTAATACGGGTTCCCTATCTTTAATTTTATTTTTAAGGCTATAATCTGCATTATCTAATTGGCCATGCAGTCTATACTCTGGCTGATTTGATATTAGATGAAGTGGAAAATTATCTTTGTTTCCAAGCCATTCATAAGGTTCTATCCAGGTAGGATGACCTTTACAATCTTTTAAATTATAATTTTTAATTATATTCGAAGTTATTTCAATTTTACCAGAAGGTGTATTCAAAGGATTTTTAACTGGATTATCTCTAAAATTTTTAAACATAATTTTTTTTGTTTTTTCAATTGGTATTTCAAAGCAACCTTCCTCCCAAAATTTATTAAATTCTGGTAATTTGAGATTCATTTCTTCAGAAACTTTTATACTTTCATTCCACAAATATTTTAACCAATCTAACTCTGATTTATTCTCCGTAAATAAATTTTTAAATCCTAGTTTGTTAGCAAGGCTAGAAAATATTTCATAATCTGATTTGGACTCACCAACTGAAGAAATAGTTTTTTTGTTAGCAATAATGGTCGGGTCTCTTGGATTAAGCATAATATCATTTCTCTCTAAAGCTGTATTTGCAGGAAAAATAATATCAGCGTGTCTTGCTTGTGCATTCCACCAAATTTCATTTACTATAATAGTTTTTGGTTTTTGCCATGCTTTAACTAATCTATTTAAATCTTGATGATGATGAAAAGGATTACCACCCGCCCAATATATTAATTTTATATTAGGATATTTTAATTTACGCCCATCATATTGAAATAATTCATTAGGCTTTTCTAACATATCAGTAATCCTTGCTACTGGTATGAAATCTCTAATTTTATTATTACCTTGAGGTAAACTTTTCCATGGTATTTTTTTAAATACATCACCAGTGCTATTAACACTTGAATACCCAAAACCAATCCCTCCTCCTTCAGTTCCTATATGTCCCAACATTGAAGCTAAAGTGATACCCATCCATAAAGGCTGTTCTCCTGCAGAAGCCCTTTGCAGACTCCATGAAACTGAGACCATTGTTTTTTTTGCAGAAATTTCTTTTGCTAACCATTTTATTGTTTCCACAGGTATTGAAGTAATGCTTGAGGCCCATTCAGGTGTACATGGTTTATTATTTTTTTCTCCTAAAACATATGATTTAAATTCGTTAAAGCCATTAGTATACTCTTCAATAAATTTTTGATCATAGTTATTGGAAGTAATTAAAATATAAGCTAAGCTTAACATTAAAGCCGTATCAGTATTAGGGATTATAGATATTTGTTTAGCATTCAGAAATTTAGCAGCGTCACTAGCATTTGGACTAATATTTATAAATTTAGTCCCTGCGTTAACACATTTTCTTAACTCTTTTTCTGTAGTGTGCTTTCCAACTCCACCGGCAGATACTTGAGAGTTTTTTAAAGGCATTCCTCCAAACATTACTATTAAATCGCATTCTTTTTCAAGAGTATTCCAAGTATTATGTTCATCCAAAAAGGAGTAAAGGTCATGACCAACTATATGAGGCAATAATGTTTGGGCTGCTGCGTAAGAGTAGCTTTGAAAAGAAGATGAAAAACCTCCAAATAAATTAAAAAAACGATTTAATTGGCTTTTTGCATGATGAAACCTTCCAGCACTAGCCCAACCATATGAACCGGCATAAATAGAACTATTACCAAATTCTTTTTTTACATTTTGAAGTTCAGATGCTGTTAAATCAATTGCTTCTTCCCATGATACTGGAACAAACTCATCTAAGCCTCTTAGATTTTTTTTATTATGTCGATCTTTAAGCCATTCTTTTCTTATGTGCGGCTGATTGATTCTTAGATCACTTGTTGCTGCATCAAGAAAACCTAGTCCAAAATCAGAAGGATTTGGATCTTTTGACCATTTATTAATCTTTATATTATTTTGATTATTTTTTGAAGTTTCGTATGTTCCCCAATGTGTGCTAACAAAATTAGTCATATAATTAATTTATTAAACAATTATTCCTAATTTTTTTTTATCTGCAATTGCATAAGCATATCGAGCAATTGCTGTGTCTTGCACTCCCGTGCCTGTTAAGTCGGCCACCGAAATATCCTCATGATTTTTTCTTCCTAATTTAGAGTTAATAATTACTTTTCCTAAATCATTAAAGATTGTATCATTTTTAATTGAATCCCTTTTGATAGCGTGATTTAACTCACCTAAAATCATTGTTTGAGCCTGATTATCTGGAACATAAACATCACAATTTTCAATAATTTCTGGATCTAATTCATTTTTTTCCTCAGCATCTGATCCCATTGCTGTAATATGAATTCCTCTAGGTAATGAAGAATATTTTATAAGAGGGTTTTTACTTGGAGTTGTTGTAATTAAAATGTCCGCATTTTTCACTAAATCATCTGTATTATCAAAAGCTTGAAAATTTAGATTAAAATTTTTACTCATATTTTCAATATAGACATGAGTTTTTTCTATATCTCGAGACCATACATTAACATTTTTAATATCTCTTACTAGCGTTAGTGCCTCAAGTTGCATACGCGCTTGTATACCAGCTCCAATTATTGCAACTGTAGAAGATTCTGGATTAGATAAATATTTCGACGCTATTGCTCCCGCAATAGCAGTTCTGACATCAGTTAAATATCCTTTATCTAAAAGTACGGATTTGATAACTCCTGTTTGAGAGTCTAATAGAATCATTAATCCATTACTAGATGGTAAACCTAACTTTGGATTATTAAAAAATCCTGAAGCAACTTTCACAGCAAAGCTATCTAAACCCTCAATATAAGCTGCCTTCACATCTGACTCACCATGATATTTTTCTATATCAACTCTTAATATGGGAGGCATAACTGTTTTACCCAGTGACAAGCTTTTAAATGCATCTTCGATTATTGGGATAAGGTCTTTATTAAATTTCACACAATCTTTTATTTCGGTTGAATTAAGTATCAGTGTCATGAAATTATTTTATTAAAAAGATCAGCATCAATATTTCCACCACATATTAGACTAATTATATTTTTACCAATTTTTTTAGACATATTATCTTTAACTACCATGACGCCTGTTGCAGCAGCTCCTTCTGTTACAAGTTTATGTTCAATAAAATTAAATTTTATACCTTCAGCAATTTTATTTTCACTCACGAGAACAAAATCATCAATTGTATCTTGAGCTATTTTAAAAGTATATTGATTATCCAAACCTATACTTCCACCCAAGCAATCAGCCAATGTTTCTAACTCTTCAACATCTGTTGGTTTGCCATTTTTCAAACTTTCATACATAGAAGGTCCTCTTTCCATAGAAACTGCTATTATGTTCACAGATGGTTTTTGTAATTTAATAGCTAAAGCAATACCTCCAATTAATCCGCCGCCAGAAGTTGGGATGATAACAGTATCTACCTCAGGAAAATCCTCTAGCATTTCTAAACCCACAGTTCCTTGACCTGCAATTACTTCTTCATCATCAAATGGGTGAACTAAAGTAATATTTTGTTCTTTCGAAATTTTTTTTGCATGCAAGTCAGCTTCATCACTATTATTGCCAATAATTTGAACTTTAGCACCTAAGGCTTCAATTGCTTCTTTACGGTATTGAGGAACCATTGACGACATATAGATTGTTGATTGAATGCCAAGAACACTTGCAGCATAGGCAACTCCTTTACCGTGATTACCAGTAGATACAGCTATTACACCTTTTTGTTTTTGTTCATTATCTAATGACAATAATTTATTTGTAGCACCGCGTAATTTAAAGGAGTTGGTAATTTGAAGTGACTCTAACTTTAACTTAACAATTCTATCTTTAGATAAATAATTTGATAATATAAGTGGAGTCCTATTGATATAGGGAGAAATAGCTTCATGTGCTTTTTTAATTTTCTCTAAATTTATCAAAATAATTTACTTTTATTTGTTTTAAAAAATTTCATATTTCAGCTGGCTAATAATTTACCATAGCCCTCTATTTTTGATTCAATACCAACTGACCTTAAACAATCCCATATAATAGCCTGATTACTTGATATTACTACTGTATTTTGAGAGCTTTCAACTCTCTCTAATACATCTACAATTTTAAGAGCAGTACAAGAAACAAATAATCCATCAACATTACTGAGATCAATTTTTGAAATTTCTTTTTCTAAACTGTCTAAACTTACTTGAGCAATTTCAGAGTCATATTCTAAGTTAAAAGAACTAAAAGACTCAATACCAATATTATGAGCAATTAAGTAATCATAAACAGTTGCATTTACATCTTTTGGATAAGGAGTTAGAACTGCAATATTTTTTAAACCTAAATATTTAAAAGCTTTCAACGCTGCTGTTATTGGAGTTGTGACTTTGGCATTTGGTTTAGTTTTATTGACCTCTGCTTTTATTTTATCTGACCCAATAGCGATCGTTCCAGAAGTGCATCCATATGCTATAATATCAATATCCTCAGATGGTAAAATCTGTGATGAGACCTCACTAATATAATCTGCCATTTTTAAATAATTTTCATGATTTAATGGATTTTCAAAAGGTATACGATTAACAAAAATATCTACTGGAACTGAGTGACAAATATTTCTATAATCTTGTTCAATTGTGAAATCTGTTGATAAAGCAATGACACCAATTCTCGGATTATTAGTTTTAACAATGTCTGCTATTAAATCATGCTGTATAAATTTACTCATGATTGATTTGGGAAGTAATCTTCACATTCGCCTTCTCTATAAACATCAGTTGTTGCGCAATGAAGACTACCACCAAAAGCATACACATCTCTAAAAGGAACAGGAACAACAGTCATACCAAATCCTTCCATTTGTTTAATCATTTTTTCCTCAGAAGCTTCAACACAAATAGTTGTTGGATTTAAAATTAGAACATTCATTGATAACCAAATAGATGAATAACACATTGGAGGTGGTGTATTGTGCACTGATGGGGCTGCGTCAACAATCTCCCAATTATTATCATCAAAAATTTTTTTCTGCTCATTGGAAATTTTTCTATTAGGATTGATGATTATAGTGCCTGGTTTAATGGGTGTGAAACAAGCATCTATATGAGTTGGAATTAATTCTCCTGGTAAATTTATTTGGTGAACACGGTGGTTAGGAAAATGTCTTTTTAACCAGTTCAGCCCTTTGAGGTTAGAAGTAAAATTATTATGATAAAATAAATCTTTTCCAAAGCGCAAAACTTCAGCTGCATCAAATAAAGGTTCTTGCTCTGTTAAAATCATATCTCTATTTTCAATCTTTTTGTATCTTTCTTCCTCTGTAATTCCTTCAGGTATATAGTTTGATTTATAAGTTGTACTTGTTAATCTTGGTTTAGGTGCAGACTCCCAACGCATATTAGGATCTTCATCATAGTACCTCTCGAGTAAAGGTCTGTAAGCAAGATATTCAAACCACCTACAACGATATGACATGGGTGCTTCTAGCATTTCATTACCCACTGTTAGAATTACATCTCTTGGTGGCATGGATCCAAACTGTCCATCATTTTCCCAATCAGGTGTTGCGATTGCTTTTGTAAAATCTATTGGTGTAGGACGATCTACTTTTATATCGTGTGACTCAAGTATTTTAACAAAATTATCAAGTTGTATATTTGCTTTTTCTATAGCCTCATTTGAACGCGGTCCATGTGATCCAGCCATACCACTATCTTTACTAATTTTAGGTTCCAAAGCAGGTTCCATTGGTGGTATATTTGATTGCTCAACTGTACCAACGATTACGTGCTTCAATGGATCCCATTCATTCCACGAGTTAACTATTGTCATATTTATCTCTATAAATTAAAAGTTAATAAAATAATTCAATAAATACATAAATAAGAGGAAGTAAATATGGAACTAAAAAATAATACACTTTTTAAGGAAACTTGTTTTATCGGTGGAAAATGGATTGAAAGTGATACTGGTGAAAAAATCAAGGTAGATAATCCCGCTAATGGTGAAATTATTGGTGAAGTTCCTAAATGTTCAACTTCAGAAACGCAAAAGGCAATTCAAGAAGCCCAAGCTGCATTTCCTTCATGGAGAGACAAAACTGCTAAAGAGAGATCGGTCATTTTACAAAAATGGGCAAGACTTATTGAAACAAATGCTGATGACTTAGCAAAAATAATGACAATTGAACAAGGTAAACCCTTAGCTGAAGCAAAAGGTGAAATATTAATGGGTGTTACCTACATAGATTTTTATGCGGAAGAAGGGAAAAGAGTTTACGGAGATATAATACCTGATCCAATGCCAGATAGAAGAATAGTTGTTATAAAACAACCTGTAGGAGTTGTAGGTGCAATAACACCGTGGAACTTTCCTAGCACAATGATAACAAGAAAATGTGCTCCCGCTCTAGCCGTTGGATGTACTATTGTAATCAAACCTGCCAGTCAAACTCCATATTCTGCTCTAGCGCTTGGCGCATTAGCAAAAGAAGCAGGATTTCCTGATGGTGTAATAAATATAATCACAGGATCAGCTAGTGCTATTGGCAAAGAGTTAACTGAAAATCCTTTAGTGAGAAAAATATCATTTACTGGCTCAACAGAAGTTGGAAAAGTTCTTTTACATCAAAGTGCTACTACTGTTAAAAAAGTTTCTATGGAGCTTGGAGGTCATGCACCTTTTGTAGTTTTTGATGATGCAGATTTAGATGAAGCTGTAACAGGAGCTATGCAAAGTAAATTTAGAAATTCTGGGCAAACATGTATATGTGCCAATAGAATTTTTGTACATGAAAAGGTTTATGATGAATTTTTAAATAAGTTTATTGCTGAAGTAAATAAAATAAAAGTTGGTAATGGTTTAGAGGAAGGAATTGTATCTGGACCTTTAATTGATCAGCCTTCTTTAATGAAAGTTATGGATCAAGTTAAAGATGCAGTTAATCAGGGAGCAAAAATTGCTGTTGGAGGTGATGTGCATTCACTTGGTGGTAATTTTTTTCAACCAACAGTCCTATCTGATGTAACTAACAAAGCAAAAATTACTTATGAAGAAACTTTTGGACCTGTAGCTCCTTTATATAAATTTAGCTCTGATGAAGAAGTTATTAAAATGGCAAATGATACACCATACGGTCTTGCTTCTTATTTTTATTCTAGAGATATTGGAAGAATTTGGAGAGTGGCAGAAGCTCTTGAATATGGAATGGTAGGTGTAAATACTGGCCTTACTACAAAAGCTGAAATACCTTTTGGAGGAGTAAAAGAATCAGGACTTGGAAGAGAAGGTTCTAAATATGGCTTGGATGACTATCTAAATATTAAATATATTTCAATGGCAGGTATTTAAGAGAGCCAAGCAGCACCTCTTACTCCCCCAGAGTCACCGTGAACATTTTTTACCACTTTTGTATTAAATGTATCACTAAAAATATATTTTTTAAGAGATGTATTTATATGCTCATAAATAAATGAAATATTAGACATTCCACCACCTAGGACAATAATATCTGGATCTAAGATATTACAAACCAAAGATAGACCTCTAGCAAGATGATCTACATAATTTTCCAAAGCTTCAATTGCTCTAGTTTCGTTGTTATTAAATTCATTTAAAATAGCGTGAGAGTCATAATCTGTTTTATGTTTTAAGTTAAAAGAACTTGCAAATCCGGGGCCAGAAACATATGTTTCCATACATCCATTTTTTTCACAATAACATCGTTTCACATATTTTTTTTCATCATCAGATCTGTTTGGAAGACCAACATGTCCCCATTCACCAGCTATATTATTTTTTCCAGCAAGAACTTTTTGGTTTATAGAGATTCCCCCACCAGTTCCAGTACCAATAATTACCCCAAAAACAACTGGATGACCTTTTCCAGCTCCATCGACTGCTTCTGATAAAGCAAAACAGTTGGCATCATTTTCTAAATTAACTCGTCTCTCAAGTTCTTTTTCAAGATCTTTCTTAAACGGTTTACCATTTAACCAAATTGAATTAGCATTCTTTACTAAAGCTGAGTCTGAAGAGACACAACCTGGCATCCCTATTCCTACAGATTCAGAATCCCCAAAATCAGTTTCAAACTTTTTTACTATTGAAATAATACCACTTATAGTGCCATCATAATTTTTCTCTGTTTTAATTCTATTTCTTGCTAATTCTTTACCTGTATCGTCTATTAAAATACCCTCGGTCTTTGTACCACCAAGATCAATACCAATTTTCATTTAAAAATTATTCTAATAATTTATTAAAAGTAGGTATTAAAATAACAGCAAGAGCAATTTTGAATAACTCACTCGGAATGAAAGGAAGTAAGCCAGCTTGTATTGCCTTATTGTATCCTATGATTGAGCCTAAATAAAGCACCCCAAAGGCAAAAATCAATATAGAGCCTAAAATGATACTTATTAAAGTTTTAATGAAAGAAACACTAAAACCTTTGTCAGCAAAATAACTGATCACTACAGCGGCTATAGTCATTCCATATAAATAACCTGCTGTTGGACCTGTTAAATAAACAATACCTCCACCAGTCGCAAAAACTGGCAAACCAATTGCACCTTCAAATAAATATGCAACTAAAGTTAAAAAAGATAATCTTACACCATAAGTAGCCCCTATTAGAAATACCATAAATGTTTGCATAGTCATAGGCACCGGCCAAAAAGGAACCTGAACTTTTGCTGATATAGTTAATAGCAACGTACCAAAAAGAATTAGAAATATATTTGTTACGTTTTGATTTATACCTTGGAATATTTTTAAATTATTTATAAGAATTCTTGTATTGTTCATAATTGTTCCTTTATTAATTACACTTTAAACTATTTTGTATTTTGCTTCAAGTTTATCCCAGAAAACCTGCTCTAATTTAACATTATTTAATTTATTGATCTGCTTAATACCTGTTGGAGAAGTAACGTTTATTTCTGTAAGGTAATCACCAATAATATCAATTCCTACAAAAAAAAGATCTAATTTTTTTAATTCCTTACCGAGTTTTTCAATTATTTGCTGATCACGAAAAACTAATCCTGTTTTTTTAGCTGAACCACCAGCATGAAAGTTTGCTTTTATACTACCCTCTTCAGGAATCCGTGCAACAGAACCAACATAATCTCCGTCAAAGAAAATAATTCGTCTATCACCCTCACTAATTTCAGGAATATATTTTTGTGCCATTATTGGCATTTCTAAATATTCACAATCTATATCTATTCCTATTAATTTATCTTCCTTACTTCTATTAATACCTGCGCCACCATTTCCATACAAAGGTTTTGTAATGATATCTTTATGTATCTTAAAAAAATTTTTTATTTGCTCAACTTTTTGAGCAATTATTGTAGGCGGCATAAATTCTTTAAATTCAAATGGCAAAATTTTTTCTGCTGCATTTCTTACTGATGTTGGGTTATTAACCACTACAGTACTTTTTGGCAAACAATCCAGAATATAAGTAGACGTTATATAATGCATATTAAATGGTGGGTCTTGTCGTAAAAAAATAAATCTAAATTCTTCTAATTTTACCTCAGTTTTATCAGAGAGAAATTTAAAATAATTTGTTTTTTGATCAAATAATTCTAAAAAAAATCCTTTAGCTTTTACTTCGCCTTGATCGATAAATAAATCATTTGGATGATAGTAAAATAAATCATAGTTTCTTCTTTGGCCTTCTAAACCAATAACAAATGATGAATCAAAATCAAAATCAATTGTCTTTATATCATCCATTTGAATTGCTATTTTATTTTTCATTAGAATATTAAATCTTTATAAATTGGTTCTATTGATTTATTCCAGCTAGTGTTAAACTTTTTAATTAAACTATCAGCAGGTGAGCAACCTTTTTGGAGGTTAATCTCTAATTCTTTCATATGTATACTTTCATCAAACTCGCCATTTTTAGATAGTCTATTTCTTTTCTGTAAACCTTTTTTTGATAATTCATAAAACTCTTGGGCAAATTCAATTATTTTCTTTTGCTTAAATTTAGTTTGCAATCCCTCCTCTGGAACTCGCTGATTTAAATAATGTCGATCTTCATTTGTCCAATCCTCAGTAATCTCTTGCACTTTATCACATATCTCATCATTATATAAAATTCCTATCCAAAAAGCTGGTTGAGAACATATTAAATCCCAATTACATGCATCCATAGATCTTATTTCAATATATTTTTTTAATCTTGCTTGAGGAAATAAAGTTGTTAAATGGTCTTCCCAATCCTTTAGCGTAACCTCATGATTTATATTTGAGCATTTTCCATTAAAGAAATCCTTAAATGTATAGTTTGTCATATCAATGTATTTGTTATCTCGTTTTATAAAGTACATTGGCACATTAAGTGCGTAATCAGTATATCTCTCAAAATTAAAATTTCTTTCAAAAACAAATGGTAGCAAACCTGTTCTGTCAGAGTCAGTATGATGCCAGAAATGAGATCTTAAACTTTTGTATTTAGAAATAGAGCCTTGATCAAAGGGGGAGTTAGAGAAAATTGCAGTTGCTATAGACTCAAGGTTTAACATCAATCTTAATTTATTAGTCATATCCTCTTCAGATGAGTAATCTATGTTAACTTGATTTGTACAAGTTCGTTTCATCATATGTTGACCTTGTGTACCCACACGTTTCATATATTTTTTCATGATTTTATAACGTTGTTTGGGCATCCACGGGAAATCGTCGAGCGTTAAATTTGGTTCAACGCCGATGCCCAGTAGAATAAAATTAAATTCCTCTCCTAATTTTTTAAGCTCTCGTAAATGTTGAGTTGTTTCTTCACATGTTTCATGAATATTATCTAGTGGAGCTCCTGATAATTCAATTTGACCTCCTGGCTCTAGAGTTATTGACTCTTTACCTTTCAAGAGAGCAACTATAGTTTTCTGATTATCATCATATGAAGGAGTCCAACCCATAGAAGAGAGTCTTTCTAAAATATCTCTAATACCATGCTTTTCATCATAATTTCTGGGAAGAAAAGAGTTTTTATCCAATACAAATTTTTCGTGTTCAACTCCAATTTTTAAATTATTTTTATGTTTTATCCCTGAAATAAAATAATCAATAAGGTCATTTTTATTTATCATTTTTTATAATCATATTACGGTTATCAATTGCTATGTGGTGCGGCTGAGAAGACTTGAACTTCCACAGGATAAATCCCACAGCGACCTCAACGCTGCGCGTATACCAATTCCGCCACAGCCGCATATTTACTAGAATTAAATAGCAGATAAGTTAATAATATCAATATAGTTAAAGTAATGAATATAGAAATAAAAAAACAATATAATTTTGTAGATTATGAAAAATCAGTAGAATTTATGAAATCAAGAGTTAGTGAAATTATAGTTGAATCGAAAGAAGAACTTATATGGTTTCTAAATCATGATCATATATATACTCAAGGAACAAGTGCCTCTAAAAATGAAATATTAAAAAAAAATAAAATAAAAATTGTCAAAACAAATAGAGGAGGCAAAACAACTTACCATGGACCAGGTCAAAGAATAATTTATTTTATTATTAATCTTAATAAAAGAAAAAAAGATATTAGACAGTTTATATCGATTATTGAGATGTCACTTATGGAATTTTTAAATATGTATAACGTTGATTGCGCAACATATAAAAATAGAGTAGGAATTTGGGTAACTGGAAAAAATGGAAAAAAATTTAGTAAAGAAGAAAAAATTGGAGCTATTGGACTACGATTAAAAAACTGGATAACATATCATGGATTAAGTTTTAATATTAATCCAGATATGAAAAATTATAAATACATCAACGCATGTGGGCTTGAAAACTTCAGAAATACGTCACTTAAGGAATTAGGAATAAATATTAATGAACAAAGATTTGATGAGGAATTTTCTCAAATTTTTTTAAAAAATCTAAATAGTCTTAAATAGTTTTAAGATTAAATTTAATATTCTTTAGTTTTAAATAATTAGTAAAGTCTTTTGGTAAAGCTGATGTTATTTTAAATTCATTATCCTCAATATTAAATTCTAACATAAATGCATTTAACTTTAGGTTTTCTCTCTGTTTATTTTGATTCAAATTATATTTTAAATCACCAACGATAGGACATCCTAAATTTTTTGCCACTAAACGCAGTTGATGTTTTTTTCCAGTCTTTGGTTCAAATTTTATTAAAGAAGTTTTATCATTATATGACAAGACTTTATAAAAAGTTTTAGTTTTAATAATTTTTTCACTAGTATTTGAATTAATGTTTAGATCTACATAAGACTCTTTTAACTTTGGCATTCCTTCACAAATAGCTAAATAAGTTTTTTTAAGTTTATGAGATTTAAAAAGTTGACCAAAAAACCTTGTGTATTTTAGATTTTTAGCAATTATCATCAGTCCAGAAGTTTCCTTATCTAACCTATGAACTAAATTATAATTTTCAGAAATATTTTTGATAATTGTATCAATAGAAATTACAATATTGGAACCACCCTGAACAGCAATACCAGACCATTTATTAATTATTAGAAAATTATCATCTTCATATAAGATAGATTTTTTAAAATTTGCTATGTAAGATTTATTAATTTTTATTGTTGGCTGAGTCTTTTTAAATTTTTGATATACTTCTGTAGAAAAATTTTTAATTGTTATTTTATCATCAACTTTAATTATTTGATTGGATTTAGTTAAATGTTGATTAAGTAAAATATTTTTTTTTCTTAAATTTTTTTCAATAAAACTTTGTGTTAAGTTGTCAAAATTTCTTTTTAGAAACTTATCTATTCTTTGATCTGAAGAATTACTATCTATAATAAATATTTTAATCAATTAACTATTTTATTAAAATTTAGTCCTAGAAAAGTAAATGATAAACATAAAAATAAAGATAAAAAAATATAAAAAAAAGCTAACAAAAATTTTTTATCAACTAACAACTCGATAGTCTCTAAAGAAAATGTCGAAAAAGTAGTAAATGATCCTAAAATACCAATAATGAGAAAGTATTTTATAAAATCTTGTGAAAAACTCTTATTTTCAAGCATGACAATTAAATAACCTATTAAAAATGACCCTATGATATTAATTATAAGTGTATTAATAAAAAGGTAGTTTGGAGAAAAAAAATTTTTAGAAGTTAAATAAAAAAAATATCTCGTTGAGGCTCCTACGGAACCACCAATTGCTACTAGCAATAAATTATTCAAGATTAATTTTGAGGAAGCTGTTCTTCTTCAGTGAGCTTTTTTTCTATAACTGGTCCACTATCTAAGCCCTTAGCATCTTCATCCCTGTCAACAAATTCAATTACTGCAGTTGGCGCATTATCACCATATCTATTACCAAGTTTAATTATTCTTGTATAACCACCATTTCTTTCGCTATATCTGTCAGCAAGAATTTCAAAAATTTTTTTTGTCATCTTTTCATCCTGAAGAATTGACATTGTTTTTCTTCTTGCAGATAAATCACCTTTCTTTCCTAAAGTAACAACTTTTTCAATGAAAGGTCTCAGCTCTTTAGCCTTTGGAAGTGTAGTTTTAATCTGTTCGTGTTTTATTAAAGAATTTGAAAGGTTCATCAAAAGAGCCTTCCTGTGAGAAGAAGTTCTATTTAATTTCCTATGTTTAATATTATGTTTCATAAGATGCTATTTGTTAAATGGATCCTCATATTTTTTTGCTAATTCATCAATATTTTCTGGTGGCCAATCTGGTACTGACATACCAAGGTTTAGTTCCATTTGAGTTAAAACCTCTTTTATTTCGTTTAAAGATTTTCTTCCAAAATTTGGCGTTCTTAACATTTCTGACTCAGATTTTTGAACTAGGTCACCAATGTATATAATATTATCATTTTTAAGACAATTAGCAGATCTAACTGAAAGCTCAAGTTCCTCTACTTTTTTAAGAAGATTTGAATTAAAAGATAAGTTTTCAGCAGAACTTTGATCTTGCTGAATCTCTGGTTCATCAAAATTAATAAATGGCTGCAATTGATCTTGCAGTATTCTAGAAGCAAGGGCAATAGCATCGTCAGGAGATACTACTCCGTTAGTTTCAACTTCAAATATTAGCTTATCATAATCAGTAACTTGACCTACTCTACTGTTTTCAATTTTGTAAGTTGCTTTTACTACAGGACTGAACATTGCATCTAACTTAATTTCACCTATAATTTTATTTTCATCATCTGCAACTTCAGCAGACACATAGCCTTTGCCTGTTTCAATATTTGCTTCAATTTCAATATCAGCATTGTTGTCCAAAGTCATTATAAGCTGATTTTTGTTCATGATCTCAGTCTCTGAGTCTGTTTCGAAATTTCCAGCTCTTATCTCACCGGGACCAGTTGCTTTAATATACATTTTTTTAAGTCCAGGAGAATGTACCTTAACCGCTATAGATTTTAGATTTAATAATATATCTGTTAAATCTTCCTTAACACCAGGGATTGTAGAAAATTCATGCACAACACCTTTTATTTTTACAGAAGTAATAGCGGCACCCTGTAATGAAGATAGTAGCACTCTTCTTATTGCATTTCCTAAAGTTAACCCAAAGCCTCTTTCTAAAGGCTCAGCAATCAACACTCCTTTTCTTCCATCATTTTCTTGAACATTAACATCCATCTTGCTTGGTTTTATAAGTTCCATCCAATTTTTTTGTAACACTTAATACTCCTTTTATTTAAACTCTTCTTCGTTTTCTTGGTCTACAACCATTGTGAGGAATTGGCGTAACATCTTTAATTGAAGTTATAATATATCCTATCGCCTGAAGAGATCTTAAAGCAGACTCCCTACCTGATCCAGGTCCTGACACCTCAACTTTCAAAGTTTTAATTCCATGCTCTTTTGCTTTGTTACCAACATCCTCAGCAGCAATTTGAGCTGCATATGGAGTAGATTTTCTTGAACCTTTAAACCCTTTATGCCCAGCAGAAGACCAAGCTAGAGCATTTCCATTATCATCAGTTATTGTGATTATGGTATTATTAAAGGAAGATACAACGTGAGCAACTCCAGAAGAAAGTTTCTTTTTTACTTTTGATTTAGTTTTTTTCTTTTCCGCCATACTTAACCCTTAGTTACTTTTTTCTTACCAGCAATTGCAACTGCCTTACCTTTTCTAGTTCTTGCATTTGTATGCGTTCTTTGACCCCTAACAGGTAGTTTTTTTCTATGTCTTAGACCTCTATAACAACCAAGATCATTTAACCTCTTAATATCTAATGAAACTTTTCTTCTAAGGTCACCTTCCACAACATGTTTTTGATCAATTAAATCTCTGATTTTATTAATATCTTCATCGTTAAGCTCACTTACTCTTTTTGAAATATCTATTGAAGCTTCAGAACAAATATCGCCTGCGATTTTTGGGCCAATGCCAAAGATGTATGTAAGAGCAATGTTAATCTTCTTATTTGTGGGAATATTAACTCCAGAAATTCGTGCCATTATCTCAGCCTATTTTTAAAATGAATGAGGGTGCATACATTAAATATCATGCTTAAGTCAAGCTTTGAAATGCTAGATTTCACTTAATTTTTCCCCTTTTTTGCTATTTCTATTAATTCTTTTTGAATTTTTGAAATTTCTTGAGATGCATCCAATAAATAACTTTTATCATTAAATTGATTTTTAAATACCTCTGAAACAGGATAGGTTTCTTGCATATATTTTTCTAAACGAGTTTTAATTACATCAAGGTTATCATCTGATCTTTTTTCTTGCTTAGACCTATTTACTATTCTTTCTTCAACTGTTTTAAAGTCAATTTTAAAATCAATTATTAAATCAAAATTTAAATTATTTTTGTTCATAAATGATAATAAATAATTAGACTGAGCGATTGTTCTAGGATAACCATCTAAAATGAAACCTTCTAAGCTTTCTTTACTAGTTAATTTTTCAGAAACTATTTTATTAAGTATTTCATCAGAAACAAGATGGCCTGCTGACATTATTTCTTTCAATTTATTTGATAGCTGATCATTATCTTTTAATTTTTCTCTCAAAATATCACCGGTAGATAGATGTTGTATATTTAGTTTTGATGATAATAATTTTGCTTGAGTTCCTTTTCCTGACCCAGGAGGACCAAAAAAGACTATCTTCATTTATTATCTTCTACCTTTTAGTTTTGTTTTTTTTAACAAACCTTCATATTGATGTTGAAATAAATGTGATTGTACTTGAGTAATAAAATCAATCATGACGACTACCACAATTAACAAACTAGTACCTCCTAAATAGAAAGGTATAGAAGTCTTTGAAATTAAGAACTCTGGGAGTAATGCAACGAGTGACAAATAAATTGTTCCAACTGTAGTTAATCTCGTTAAAACATAATCAATATATTTTGAGGTATTTTCGCCAGGCCTAATACCAGGAATGAAACCTCCATATTTTCGTAAGTTTTCTGCTTGCTCATCGGGGTTAAAAACAATTCCTGTATAAAAAAAACCAAAAAATATTATCATTGCAGCAAAAAAAGCAAGGTACAGTGGTTGACCTCTGCCAAGATAACTAGAAACAAATAAAAAAATGTCACTTGATGATCCTGCTCCAAAGCCAGACATAGTATTCGGTAAAAGCAGAATAGATGAAGCAAATATTACAGGTATAACTCCTGCTGTGTTAATTTTTAGAGGTAGATGAGAACTTTGTCCTCCATAGATCTTGTTACCTACTTGCCTTTTTGGATACTGAACAACAAGTCTTCTTTGTCCTTTTTCAACAAAGACTATAAATATAATTAAACCTAAAACTAAAATTAGTATTCCTAAAATAAATGCAATACTTAGCTCTCCAGTTCTCCCTAGTTGCAAAGTGCTAACTAAAGCACTTGGAAGATTTGCAATTATTCCTGCTGTAATAATCAAAGATATACCATTACCTACTCCCCTTGAGGTTATTTGCTCACCTAGCCACATAAGAAAAACAGTACCACCGACTAAAGTAATTACTGTTGTTAATCTAAAAAAAAGTCCTGGTTCAAAAACAATATTTCCATATGCAGTTTGCATTGACTCAAGTCCAATTGATACCCCGTATCCTTGGAGAGCAGCAATAATAACTGTTAAATATCTTGAATACTGTATAATTTGTCTCCTACCTTTTGACCCCTGCTCTTTTAAATTCTTAAGATGTGGGATACTTGACTGCATTAAAGTCATAATTATCGATGCGGAAATGTATGGCATTACACCTAAAGCAAAGATACCCATTCTACCAAGAGCTCCACCTGAAAATGTATCAAAAATTCCGAGTATACCCGAGGATTGTTGTTCAAAAAATTGCTGAAGAGCAATAGGGTTGATTCCTGGGATTGGCAAAAATGTTCCAAGCCTAAATACGATTAGTGCACCTAACGTAAAAAGTAATCTATTTCTCAATTCTTTTGCTTTGCCTAAAGCACCAAAATTTAAATTATTTGCAAGTCTTTCAGCTGCAGATGCCATATTATTTTTTTATTAAAGTAATTGTTCCACCAGCTTTTTCTACTTTTTGAATAGCTGTTTTTGATGCATAAGAAATTTCAATATTTATTTTATCATCAAACTTTCCAACACCTAGTAACTTCAAATCACCTTTGCTTTTAGAGAAGATTTTTTTTGCAAAAAGATCAGCCTCTTTTATTTCTTGGGGGTTAATATTATATTTGTTTAACAAGTGACTTATTGTATTGAAGTTTATATTTTGTACCTTTTTTTGAAAGTAGTTTTTAAAACCTCTTTTTGGAAGTCTGCGATACAAAGGCATTTGACCTCCCTCAAATCCATTTATTGAAACGCCAGATCTGGATTTTTGACCTTTTACACCTCTTCCAGAGGTTTTACCTAAACCAGAACCAGCTCCTCTGCCTCTTCTTTTTCTTTTTTTTGCAGAAGTTAAGGTGGAGGGTAACTCATTAATTTTCATATTATATATTCCTTTTTAGTTTTGTTCCTGTTTTGACTTAACTATTTCTGTAATTTTTTTAGATCTCTTTGCAGCAACCGATTTAGGAGATTCTGAAATTTTAAATGCATTAAAAGTAGCTTTTAACATATTGTGAGGATTTGAGGTGCCAGTTGATTTGGCTACAACATCTTTGATTCCTAGAGACTCAAATAAAGCTCTCATTGGTCCTCCAGCGATGATACCTGTTCCAGGAGCAGCTGATCTTAGTATTACTTTTCCAGCTCCAAACCTCCCAACGATGTCGTGATGAATGGTTCTATTATCTTTTAGATGGACTCTAACCATCTTATTTTTTGCATTTTCCGTTGCTTTTCTTACTGCTTCAGGAACTTCCTTTGCTTTTCCAGTTCCATAACCAACTCTACCTTTATTATCTCCCACAATCATAATAGCTGCAAAACCAAAACGTCTTCCACCTTTAACAACTTTTGCAACTCTATTTATTGTGACTAAGTGTTCACTAAATTCTTTGTTATCATTATCCATCATAATATTTCCTAAAAATTTAAACCTTCTGTTCTTGCTGAGTCTGCTAAAATTTTAATTAGTCCATGATATTTATATTTACCTTTATCAAATGCTACGTCTTTTACACCATTTGCCAGACCTCTTTCAGCAATTTTTTTACCAACTAACTCAGCGGATTCTTTTTTATTAATTTTTGAAAATTGATCAGTTAAATTTTTTTCAACAGTAGAGGCGCTGGCTATTGTAATTCCTTTGGTATCATCAATAATTTGCGCATATAAATGATTATTAGATCTAAATACAGATAATCTGTTTCTTTTAGACACCTTTTTAAGCTTGTTTCTTACTCTTCTTGTTCTTTTATCTATCATATAAAAACCTTACTTTTTCTTACCTTCTTTTCTAAATATAAATTCATTTTCGTACTTAATGCCTTTACCCTTAAAAGGCTCAGGTTTACGATAAGACCTTATTTTTGCAGCGGTTGCTCCTAATATTTCTTTGTTATAGCTTGATAACTTTATTATATTTTGTTTTGGACATTCAGCTTTAATTTCTTTTGGTATGACATGATCAATATCATGACTAAATCCTAGTTGTAATTTAAGTGTAGAACCTGCTATACTTGCGCGATAACCTGTTCCATTTAATTCCAACGTTTTTGTAAAACCCTCAGTAACACCAGTAACAATATTTGCCACTAATGATCTTGTAGTTCCCCATTTTGGATTTTCTTTATCTTTTTGGTCAATTGGGTTAACATGAATTTCATTTTCATTGATCTCAACAGTGTACAATGGGTCAATTTGAAGATTCATTTCTCCTAGTTTACCTTTGGCGTAAAAATTACCACTTTCGAATTTACAGGATACATCTTGATTAATTTTAATACTATTTTTAGCTATCCTAGACATAATTAAAACACCTCACAAAGGATCTCACCACCCACATTATTTTTTCTAGCTTGATTGTCAGACATAACTCCTTTAGGTGTAGACAATATTGATATGCCTAGTCCTCCATAAATTTTTGGCAAATCTGAAATCTTTGAATAAACTCTTATACCTGGTTTAGAAACTCTTTTAATATTTTTGATAACAGGTGATCCATTATAATATTTCAGATCAATTTGAATATTACTAATGCCTTTTCTAATTTCAACGTCCTTAAAATCTCTAATATAACCCTCATCTTTTAACACTGTCAAAACATTTTGATTTAACCTAGACTTATAACAAGACGTAAAAGACTTTCTTGCCTGATGAGCGTTTTTTATTCTTGCCAACATATCTGATAAAGCGTCATTAAATGCCATCTATTACCTCCTACCAACTTGACTTTACAACACCAGGTAAATCACCTGACATAGAAAGTTCTCGTATTTTTATTCTAGAAAGCCCAAACTTTCTGTAAACACCTCTTGTTCTCCCTGTAAGCTTACATCTATTTCTATATCTAATAGAAGAACTATTTCTTGGAAGATCATTGAGTTTGTTTTGTATTTTAAGCCTCTCTTCAATAGATAAATCTTTTTTCATAATCTTAGTTTTAAGAACTTTTCTTCTATTACTAAATTTATTTATAAGACTTTCTCTACTTGAATTTTTTTGAATTGAACTAAGTTTTGCCATTTTACCTCTAATTTGTTTCCTCACCTTTAAAAGGCATATTAAAATTTTTTAATAACTCTAAACCATCTTCATTATTCTTTGCTGAAGTACAAATTGTAATGTTTAAACCTCTAACCTTATCAATATTATCGTAGTTAATCTCAGGAAAAATAATTTGTTCTTTAATTCCAAAAGAATAATTACCATGCCCATCAAAACTTGAGGAACTTAGTCCTCTAAAATCTCTAATTCTTGGGATTGCAATGTTTATTAATCTGTCTAGAAATTCGTACATTATTTTATTTCTTAGGGTAACAGATACACCAAGAGGCATTCCCGCCCTAATTTTAAAACCTGCAATTGCTTTTTTTGCTTTAGTTTTGACTGCTTTTTGCCCTGCTATTAGTGACAATTCTTCTTGAGCTTTGTCTACAATTTTAGCATCATCTTTCGCCTCACCCAATCCTATGTTTAAGACAATCTTTTCAATTTTTGGGACTTCGTGAATGTTATTGCAGTTAAGCTTTTTAAATAAGTCTTGAGTTATCTGCGTTTTGTATTGTTCTTGTAATCTGCTCATTTTAAATTTCTTTTTCTGATTTTTTATTTATTCTTATTTTTTTACCGTCTTTATTAATTCTATAACCCACTCTGACTCCTTTATTTTCTTTAGAGTCAAAAAAAGCAACATTAGAAACATGTAATGGCATATCTTTTTCTATAATTCCGCCAGGTTCGTTATTTCCTGGTTTCTGGTGTTTTTTATACTTGTTTATATCAGTCACAACAACCTTTCTAATATCAGGAATCACTCGAACTATTTTACCTTTTTTGCCCTTATCTTTGCCAGTTAATACAATCACTTCATCGCCTTTTTTTAATTTAATTTTATTTTTCATTATAATACCTCAGGAGCTAAACTAATAATTTTCATAAATTTTTTTGTTCTTAACTCTCTTGTTACGGGGCCAAATATTCTTGTTGCAATTGGTTCCTCTTGCTTGTCTAGTAAAACAGCAGCATTTTTATCAAATCTAATTGTAGATCCATCGTTTCTAGTAAATTCTTTAGATGTTCTTACTATAACTGCCTTAAATACCTCTCCTTTTTTTACTTTTGCTCTAGGAATAGCGTCTTTGATTGAAACTACAATAATATCACCGATAGATGCGAATCTTCTTTTTGACCCTCCTAATACCTTAATGCATTGAATTCTTCTTGCCCCAGAATTATCAGCAACAAATAAGTTAGACTGCATTTGTATCATTTAATTATTTCCTTGGTTATCATTCATAACTATCCATGTTTTTAATTTTGAAATAGGTTTAGTTTCTATAATTCTCACTAAATCACCAACTTTAAAATTGTTTTCCTCATCATGAGCGTGATATTTTTTTGACCTACTTATAATTTTTTTATATAATTTGTGCTTTACACGTCTAGTTACTTTAACAACAATAGTTTTATTTGTATTTGAAGAAACTACAGTTCCTGACAATATTCTTTTAGGCATTATCTTCTCCATATATTTTAGACATTTCAGTTTTTAACCTTGCTATCTTTACTCTGACATTTTTTATTTCAGATGTTTTTTCAAGTTGACCAGTAGATTTTTGAAATTTTAAATTTAGAAGTGATTTTTTTAAAATCACTATTTCAGACTTAAGTTGATTGATTTTTTTTATGCTGTCTACCATTATATATTTCTCTCAACAAATTTACATTTTATTGGAAGTTTGGCTGCTGCAAGGGCCATTGCCTTTCTTGCATCTTCAATATTGACTCCATCAACCTCAAACATAATTCTACCAGGTTTTATTCTGCATGCCCAATACTCGTTTGCACCTTTACCTTTTCCCATTCTTACTTCTGCAGGTTTTTTAGAAACTGGTACATCAGGAAAAATCCTTATCCACATTTTACCAGCTCTTTTTAAATGTCTAGTTATCGCTTTTCTTGCTGACTCTATTTGTCTAGATGTAACTCTTTCAGGCTCTAAAGCTTTCAAACCAAAGCTTCCATAATTTAAAGTAAAATTTCCTTTTGCACTTCCGTGAATTCTACCTTTGAATTGTTTTCTAAACTTAGTTTTTTTTGGGGACATCATATTCATTATCTTACACTACCCTGTTCAACTTGTTTTTTTTCACTGGCATATGGATCTTTATTTAAGATCTCTCCCTTATTAATCCAAACTTTTATTCCACAAATACCATAAGTAGTCTCAGCTTCTGCAGTAGCATAATCAATATCAGATCTTAATGTATGAAGAGGTACACTTCCTTCATGATATTTTTCGGATCTTGCTATTTCTGCACCACCTAATCTTCCACTGCAAAGAACTTTAACACCCTTTGCGCCAAGACGCATTGATGATTGGACAGCTTTTTTCATAGCTCTCCTAAAAGAAACTCGTTTTTCTAATTGGCTCGCAATGTTTTCTGCAACAAGCTTAGCCTCAACTTCTGGTTTTCTTACTTCTTTTATGTCGAGAAATACTTCTAAATTAGATAATTCTGTAAGTTTGTTTTTAAGCGATTCTATATCAGCACCTTTTTTTCCAATAATTATTCCAGGTCTGGAACTGAATATGGAGATTCTTAATTTTTTAGCAGCTCTTTCTATATTTACTTTTGATATACTTGCGTTTTTCAATTTATTTTCAACATATTTCCTAATTTGAATATCTTGATGTAAAAGTTTAGAATATTCAGTTTTTGAGAACCATCTCGATGACCAGGTTCTATTTATACCAAGTCTTATACCATTTGGATTTACTTTCTGACCCATTAATTATCCTTCTCTTTTTTTAATTTAGTTCTTTCTTCAACTATAATTGTTAACTTACTAAAAGGTTTCAATATACTAGCAGCACGACCTTTTGCTCTTGGTCTAAATCTTTTCATAGACAAACTTTTACCAACAAAAGCTTCTTTAATATAAAGATTGTCTATATCAAGTTGCTTATTATTTTCTGCATTAGCAATTGCAGCATTTAATACCTTAAGTACATTGTTAGAAACTCTTTTATTAGAAAATTTTAATTGATTTACAGCATTACTAACTTTCTTATTAACAATGGACCTAGCTATATTTGCAAGTTTAAGAGGGCTTACTCTAATTGTATTATCTTTTGCAATTGCTTTTAAGTCTTGATTCATTTTCCTGCCTTTTTATCTGCTGCAGTATGGCCTTTGAATGTTCTTGTAGGGGAAAATTCTCCAAATTTGTGACCAACCATATGCTCACTAACACTGACTGGTACAAATTTTTGACCATTATAGACGCCAAATGTTAAACCTACAAACTGAGGGAGGATTGTAGACCTTCTTGACCAGGTTTTAATTACTTCTTTCCTTCCAGATTCACTCACTTTTTGAGCTTTCTTAACAAGAGTAATATCCACAAAAGGACCTTTCCATACTGATCTAGTCATTATTTTTTCCTTCTCTTAATTATGAAAACGTTAGTTTTTTTATTTCTTCTTGTTTTCTTACCTTTTGTAGAAACACCCCAAGGTGTCACTGGATGCCTACCACCAGATGTTCTACCTTCACCACCGCCATGAGGATGGTCAACAGGATTCATTACAACGCCTCTTACTTTTGGTCGATTACCAAGATATCTGTTTCTTCCAGCCTTACCTAATTTCATATTTTTATTATCAGGATTTGAAAGTACTCCAATTGTTGCTAGTGAATTTTTATTAATTAATCTTATTTCACCAGAAACTAATTTTATTTGTACATTTATTTCTTCTTTTGAAATAATTTGAGCCGAAGTTCCTGCAGACCTTACCAATTGTCCACCAGCACCTGGTTTCATTTCAATATTATGAACACTTGACCCAACTGGGATGTTTTTTAATGGTAATGTATTTCCATCTTTAATCTCTACATTATCTCCAGATTCAACTTTATCTCCAACCTTAATTGACTTTGGAGATAGTATATATCTGTATTCGCCATCTTCGTACTTAACTAAAGATATAAAAGCAGATCTATTTGGATCATACTCATTTCTTATTACTTCAGCAGAAATATTAAATTTATTACGCTTAAAATCAATTTGTCTATATTTTCTCTTTACTCGACCACCAATTCTTCTGGATGTAATTCTTCCTTGATTATTTCTTCCACCAGAAGATTTAATAGACTTGGTAAGAGGCTTAAAAGGATCTTCATTAGACAAATGTTTCTTTGAAACTAAAACAGTTCCTCTTTGACCAGGTGTATTAGGTTTAAGTTTAATTAGCATTATTTAATCTCCAATGATGAGTCGATTGTGTTGCCTTCAGCTAAAGTCACAATAGCTTTTTTATAATCTTTTTTATATCCAACGTCACCTTTAAATGATTTAACCTTACCTCTTACAACCAAAGTATTAATTTTTTGAACTTTAACTTTAAATATATTTTCAATAGCTTGTTTAATTTCATATGAGTTTGAATCCTTTGATACTACAAAACTATATTTATTATATTGATTTAGATTTGTGGATTTTTCTGTCATTATTGGGCTTTGAATAAGACTGAGGCCACGCTCATTGGAAATATTTTTTTTCACTTTTTTCATGATAATCTTTCAGCAATTTTTTCTATAGACTTTTCTTCTATAAAAATTTTTTCATAAGAGAGTAAATCTTTAACATTCAAACCTTTATGACTTAAAGAAGAAATTCTTGGTAAATTGGATGAGGCTTTTTTAAAGTTTTCGTTTATGTTATCTGAGGCATATACAAATAATGCTGAGGTAAAACTAAAGTTTTGCAACTTTAGATTAAGATTTTTAGTTTTATGAGAGTCAATCTCAAGACTATCGATAAATACAATATTATCAGTGGATAGTTTGGATGATAAAGCTGATTTAAGTGCTAATTTTTTTTCTTTTTTATTAAGCGAAAAAGAATGATCTCTATTAACTGGCCCCATTGATGTCGCCCCACCTCTAAAATGTGGAGGCTTGCTACTTCCTTGTCTGGCATTACCTGTGCCTTTTTGGGAAAAAGGTTTTTTTGCTTTACCATTTACTTCCGATCTAGATTTGGTCTTGTGAGAACCTTGTCGAGATTTTGCGTTTTGATATCTTATATATTGATGAATTAAATCTGGAAATGTCTTTAAACAAAAAACAGATTCATTTAATTCAATATCTTTTATTTTTTTATTATCTATATTTACAATATCTTTCTTCATATCTAATTCTTTTTAACTGAGTCTTTGATAAAAATTGTTGAGTTTTTCTTTCCTGGAACAGAACCTTTTATAATTAACAAACTATTTTCTTCATCTACTTCAATAACCCTAAGATTTTGAATTGTTACATTTTTAGAACCCATGTGACCTGCCATTTTTTTGCCTTTAAAAACTTTACCAGGATCTTGATTTTGACCTGTTGATCCATGAGATCTGTGCGATATTGAAACACCATGAGATGCTCTTAGTCCTCCAAAATTATGTCTTTTCATTGCCCCAGCAAAACCCTTTCCTATTGATACAGACGTTACATCAACAAATTGATCTTGCTTAAAATGAGAAACATTAAGATTTGAACCAAGCTCTAACAAGTTCTCTGAGTCAACTCTAAATTCTTTAAGTACTTTTTTTGGGTTTATATTTAAATCAGCGAATAATTTTTGTTGAGGTTTTTTTACTTTTTTAATTTCTTTATTTCCATCAATAGATGCTAATTGAACTGAATTATAACCATGTTTTTCATTTGTTTTAACATTAGACACAACACATTCATTTATTTTCAGTATTGTAACAGGTAGAGATTTTCCCGCTTCATCATAATAAGATGAGTTACCAATCTTTGTTCCAATTAATCCAGATCTTTTTTTCATACTAAATTTTAATATCAACCTCTACGCCTGCAGATAAGTCAAGCTTCATTAAAGCATCAACAGTTTGAGGTGTCGGGTCAATAATATCGATTAATCTATTATGCGTTCTAATTTCCAACTGATCTCTACTTTTTTTATCTACATGAGGAGATTTATTAACAGTAAATTTTTCTAATCTAGTTGGTAAAGGTATTGGTCCTTTTACTTTTGCACCAGTTCTCTTCGCTGTATTAATTATATCACCAGTACTGTTATCAAGTATCTTATTATCAAAAGCTCTTAATCTAATTCTTATATTTTGTGATTCCATTATGCTAACTTTGCTTTCACTTCTTCTGCAACATTTGAAGGCACTTGCTCATAGTGATCAAATTGCATTGAATAATTTGCTCTACCTTGAGATAAAGATCTTAGGTTATTTACATATCCAAACATATTAGCAAGTGGAACCATTGCATCAACAACATTTGCATTACCTCTAGTTGACATTTCCTGCACTTGGCCTCTCCTACTATTTAGGTCACCAATAACATCTCCCATATATTCTTCAGGAGTAACAACCTCTACTTTCATCATAGGTTCAAGTAAAACTGGATTGGCTTTTGCAATTCCTTCCCTAAAAGCTGCTCTAGCTGCTATCTCAAATGCAAGTACACTCGAGTCAACGTCATGATAAGCTCCATCTGTAAGGGTTGCTTTAAAATCTATACATGGGAAACCTGCCATAACACCTGTTTGTTGTTGTGCTATAAGTCCTTTTTCAACACCAGGTATTAATTCTGTTGGAATATTTCCTCCTTTAATTTTATTAACAAATTCATATCCACTACCAGCTTCACCAGGATCAAAAGTAATTTTTACTCTTGCAAATTGACCAGCGCCACCAGATTGCTTTTTATGAGTATAATCTACATCAAACGAACTTGAGATTGTTTCCCTATAAGCTACTTGAGGAGCACCAACATTTGCCTCAACCTTGAACTCCCTTTTCATTCTATCAACAAGGATTTCAAGATGTAATTCACCCATTCCTTTTATTATTGTCTGTCCACTTTCATGGTCAGTAGTAACTCTAAAGCTTGGATCTTCTTGAGCCAATCTTCCAAGAGCGGTTCCCATTTTCTCATGATCTGCTTTTGTTTTAGGTTCAACAGCTACTTCAATAACAGGATCAGGAAAATCCATTCTTTCTAAGACAATTGGTTTATTAACGTCACATAGTGTTTCACCTGTTGTTACATCTTTTAATCCAACCAATGCAACGATGTCGCCGGCATTTGCAGTTTTAATTTCTTCTCTATTATTTGCATGCATTAGGAGCATTCTTCCAATATTTTCTTTTTTTCCAGATACAGAGTTTAGAACAGAGTCTTTTGTGTTAATAGTTCCTGAATAAATTCTTGTAAAAGTCAAACTACCAACAAAAGGATCGGTCATAATTTTGAATGCTAGAGCACTGAATGGTTCATTATCATCACATCCTCTAGTTAACTCAACTGATTCATCTTTAACATCTGAACCCTTAACATTTGCAACATCTTTTGGTGAAGGCATGTAGTCTATCACTGCATCAAGAAGTGGTTGTACACCTTTATTTTTAAAAGCTGATCCAGTTAGAACGGGAACAAAGCTACCCTTAATAGTACCCTTTCTTATACATTTTTTTAAATCATCTATTGATGGCTCTTTTCCATCAAGATAACTTTCCATAACGCTGTCATCTTCCTCAACAGCTTTTTCAACAAGTTTTTCTCTATATTCTTTTGCTTTATCCTTTAAATCTTCAGGAATATCTACAATATCAAATTTAGCTCCAAGACTTTCGTCTTGCCATATAATTGCATTGTTAGCTACTAAATCAACTACACCTTTAAGGTTACTTTCAATACCTATTGGAAGCTGCAATACAAGAGGATATGAGCCAAGTCTTTCTGGTATCATATCTACACACATAAAAAAGTTTGCTCCAGTCCTATCTAACTTATTTATAAAACACATTCTTGGAACATTATATTTATCAGCTTGTCTCCATACTGTTTCAGATTGAGGCTCAACTCCGGCAACACCATCAAAAACCGCTACAGCTCCATCTAAAACTTTTAGTGATCTTTCAACTTCAATAGTAAAGTCAACATGACCCGGTGTATCAATAATGTTAATTCTATGTTCGTTCCAAAAACATGTTGTAGCAGCAGACGTTATGGTTATGCCTCTTTCTTGCTCTTGTTCCATCCAATCCATAGTGGCTGCTCCATCGTGAACTTCACCAATTTTATGAGACTTACCGGTGTAATAAAGAATTCTTTCAGTAGTTGTAGTTTTCCCGGCGTCAATATGTGCCATGATACCAATGTTTCTATATTTATCTAATGAATGAGTTCTGGACATAATTCTATCTGACTACCACCTAAAGTGAGAGAAAGCTCTGTTAGCCTCTGCCATTTTATGTGTTTCCTCTCTTTTTTTAACTGCATTTCCTTTATTATTGAATGCATCTACTATCTCATTAGCAACTCTTTCTCTCATTGTTTTCTCGTTTCTTTTGGACGCAGAGTCAACTATCCATTTCATAGCTAGTGTTTGTGCTCTTTTTGGTCTTACTTCCATTGGAACCTGATATGTAGCTCCCCCAACCCTTCTTGATCTAACTTCTAAACTTGGTTTAACGTTATTGAGAGCTTCGTGAAAATAATCAATTGGACTTTTATCTGTTTTTTTTGAAACTATGTCAAAGGCACCGTAAACAATTTTTTCTGAAATAGATTTTTTTCCATCTAACATTATTCTATTCATAAATTTAGCAAGAATTATATCTTTAAATTTATGGTCGGGTAAGATTGTTCGTTTTTCTGCAGCTCTTCTTCTAGACATAAACTTTTACTTCGGTCTTTTGGCCCCATAAAGAGACCTTCTTTGTTTTCTTGCACTTACGCCTTGAGTATCAAGTGTGCCTCTTAATATATGATATCTTACTCCAGGTAGATCTTTCACTCTTCCACCTCTTAACAATACAACTGAATGTTCTTGAAGATTATGTCCCTCTCCGGGTATGTATGCTGATACCTCTTGGCCATTTGTAAGTTTAACTCTTGCAACTTTTCTGAGAGCTGAATTTGGTTTTTTTGGTGTTGTTGTATAAACTCTTGTACATACTCCTCTTTTCTGCGGGCAAGATGCTAGAGCAGGAACTTTATTGCGTTTTTTTTGGACTGTACGACCTTTTCGAACAAGTTGGTTTATAGTTGGCATTATTTTATCCTTTGCTAAGTGTTTGGAATTAATTTTCCACTACCATCAACAAAACGTATGGGTCTTTATAAATTGAAGCAGTTAAAGTCAAGAGAATATCTACTTTTTTTTAGCTATTTTCTATATTTTCACCTTGATTTCTTTGATCAAGTATTTCTTTATCTCTTATTGCCGCAATCTTTTCATATTCAGTGGTAATTCTACCTGTTCCAGCAGGAATCAGCCTCCCAACAATGACATTTTCTTTCAAACCGTTCAAATTATCCATTTTTCCTAAAGTAGCCGCATCAGTTAAAACTTTTGTAGTTTCTTGAAAAGAAGCTGCTGAAATAAATGATGAAGTTTGAAGACTTGCTTTAGTTATCCCTAATAAAATTGGTTCATATTCTACAAGTTTTTTTCCATTAGTTTCAAGTTCACTATTAAGTTTCAAAATGTCTTTTTTATGGGCTTGCTCACCTACCATAAGACTTGAGTCTCCTGGGTTTTTGATAAGAACTTTTTGAAGCATTTGTCTTGCAATTGTTTCAATGTGTTTGTCATTAATATAAACTCCTTGAAGTTTATATACAGATTGAACTTCTCTAACTAAGTATCTTGCCAACTCTTCAACACCAAGAATTCTTAAAATATCGTGAGGTACAGGAGTTCCTTCTACCAGTATATCTCCTTTTTTAACAAAATCACCTTCTTGAACATTTAAATATTTAGCTCTTGGTATTAATATTTCAAAATTTTCAGTTTCGTCTAAACTGGTTATGATTAATCTCCTTTTATTCTTATAATCTTTTCCAAAAGAAATTTTTCCGTCTATTTCACACATTATTGCAGGATCTTTTGGTTTACGGGCTTCAAATAGCTCAGCTACTCTTGGTAATCCTCCAGTGATATCCTTAGTTTTTGAAGACTCTTTAGGTATTCTGGCAAGTACTTGACCAGCATAAACCTCTTGTTCGTTTTCAACACTTAAAATTGTATCAATTGACATTGGGTAGTTAACAAAATTATTATTATCCAAATGTTCAACTTCCAGAGTATCCTGAACATTTATTGCTGGTTTAAAATTTTTAGATTTAGGATTCTGACTCCAATCAATTACTATTTTACTTGAAATACCAGTGGTATCATCAATAGATTCTCTAAAAGAAATACCTTGTTTTAAATCAACATAATTTATGAAACCATCTCTTTCAGCTATAATTGGAAGAGTGTATGGATCCCATTCAGCAAGAAGTTGATTCGCTTTTACATTTTCACCCTCTTTTACCAAAAGCTTAGACCCAAATGGAACATTAATTGAAAATTTTTCGTTTCTATCAACTTCAATTTTTATTTTTGCATTTCTACTTAGAATGATTGAATTTGAAAATTTATCTTCAATTATCCTTGTATTTTCTAATTTAATAGTTCCATCAATAGGCGATAAAGAATTAGATTGCTCAACTGATGAACTTGCTGCACCACCAATATGAAAAGTTCTCATTGTTAATTGAGTACCTGGTTCACCGATTGATTGAGCAGCTATAATTCCAACCGCCTCACCTACATTAACCGATGTTCCTCTAGCCAAATCTCTACCATAACATTTTGAACATATTCCATTTTCAGTTGTACATGTTAGGACTGATCTGATCTTCATGGATCTTAATCCTAGATTTACAATTTCCTCAAGATGTCTCTCTTCGATTATGTCTCCAGCCTTAACAAGTATTTCACCGTTTGAATGGTTCAAATCTTCACATGGAGTTCTTCCAAGCACTCTCTCAGTTAAAGGTGAGGTTATATTTCCTGACTCTACTATTTCTTCAACAACAACCCCATTGGTTGTTCCACAATCGACCTCTCTAATAACTGCATCTTGTGCAACATCCACTAGTCGCCTTGTAAGATATCCACTACTTGCTGTTTTGAGCGCAGTGTCTGCTAATCCTTTTCTAGCACCGTGGGTTGATGTAAAATATTCAAGAACTGATAAACCCTCTTTAAAGTTAGATTTTATTGGATTTTCAATAATTTCGCCAGATGGTTTTGCCATTAAGCCTCTCATACCAGCAAGTTGCTTTAATTGAGCAGCAGATCCTCTTGCTCCAGAATGCGCCATCATGAAAACCGAATTAATTGGTTTATCATCATCCGGCTTAGAAATTACATCCAGCATTTTATCTGCAACTTTATTTGTGCATTCTGACCAAGCGTCTACAACTTTATTGTACTTTTCCCCTTGTGTTATTAAACCATCTTGATATTGATCTTCATATTCTTGAACTTTTGCTTGTGTATCATCTAGCAATTTTTGTTTTTCATCAGGAATAATTAAATCGTCTTTACCAAAAGAAATTCCTGCAATTGCTGCATATTTAAAGCCAATTTGCATTATATGATCAGCAAATAAAACTGTCTCTTTCTGACCACAGAATCTGTAGACAGTATCAATTATATTGCTAACTTCCTTTTTAGTAAGAACTTTGTTTATTAGAGAAAAGTCAATACTTTTGTTTTTTGGGAGAGCGTCAGCAAGTATCATCCTACCAGGGGTAGTTTGAACTTTTGATACATCACCATTGAAATCTTTAATTCTGCTTTGTATCTTAGTATGTAAAGTAACATCTTTATTTTCAAGAGCTTTTAAAATTTCATTAGTATCTAAAAAAAATCTGTTTTCGCCTTTTTGATTTTCCCTAATTATCGATAAATAGTAAATTCCCAGAACAATATCTTGTGAAGGTACTATTATTGGTTTGCCACTTGAAGGAGATAGAATATTATTAGTGCTCATCATAAGGACTCTAGCTTCCAACTGAGCTTCTAAACTTAAAGGAACATGTACAGCCATCTGATCACCATCAAAATCAGCATTAAATGCTGTACAAACCAATGGATGTAGTTGAATTGACTTACCTTCTATTAATACAGGTTCAAAAGCCTGAATACCTAATCTGTGTAAAGTTGGTGCTCTATTAAGTAAGACAGGGTGCTCCCTAATTACCTCTTCAAGAATGTCCCAAACCCTTGGATCTTCTTTCTCAACTAATTTTTTTGCTGCTTTAATTGTGTTGGCCCATCCATAAATATCTAATTTATGAAATATAAATGGCTTAAATAATTCTAAAGCCATCTTTTTAGGAATTCCACATTGATGAAGCTTAAGATTAGGACCGACTACAATTACTGATCTTCCTGAATAATCAACTCTTTTGCCAAGTAAGTTCTGCCTAAATCTACCTTGTTTACCCTTTAACATATCTGAAAGAGATTTTAGAGGTCTTTTGTTTGTTGAGGTTATAACCCTTCCTCTTCTGCCATTATCAAAGAGTGCATCTACGGACTCTTGCAACATCCTTTTTTCGTTTCTTATAATTATGTCCGGTGCTCGCAAATCAATGAGTCTTTTAAGTCTATTATTTCTGTTTATAACTCTTCTATAAAGATCGTTTAAATCACTTGTTGCAAATCTTCCACCATCCAAAGGTACAAGAGGTCTGAGTTCTGGAGGAATTACAGGTAGAACTCTTAGTATCATCCATTCAGGTTTGTTTTTTGAAACAATGAAAGACTCTAAAAGCTTAATTCTTTTTGTTAATTTAGTTTTTTTCAACTCTGATTTAGTCTCTGCTAGATCATTTTTAGTTTTTTCAAAATCTGATTCTAGATCAATATTCATCAACATCTGCTCTATAGCTTCTGCTCCAATTGCAGCGCTAAAAGAATCTTCACCGTATTGATCTTGATAATCTATAAATTGATCTTCAGAGATAACCTCTCCTTTTTTTAAATCTGTGAGACCGGGTTCAACAACTATAAATTGTTCAAAATACAAAACTTTTTCAAGATTTTTAATTGTCATATCAAGTAAAGTTGCAATCCTGCTGGGTAAAGATTTCATAAACCAAATATGTGAAACAGGTGCAGCAAGCTCAATGTGACCCATTCTATCTCTTCTAACTTTGGAAAGTGTAACTTCTACTCCGCACTTTTCACAAATAATACCTCTAAATTTCATTCGTTTATATTTACCACACAGACATTCGTAATCTTTTACAGGGCCAAAAATTCTAGAGCAAAAAAGACCATCTTTTTCAGGTTTAAAAGTTCTGTAATTTATAGTTTCAGGTTTTTTTATCTCACCAAATGACCAAGATCTTACATCATCAGGGCTAGCAATAGAAATTTTAAGACTATTAAAGGTTTGAATTCCTTGATTTTGATTAAAAATATTTACCAACTCTCTATTCATTTTCACCTACCATACTTTCTATTTTATTTGATGATTCAACATTATTTTTAAATTCTAAATTAAGACCTAAAGAACGAAGCTCTTTGACCATAACATTAAATGATTCAGGTGTTCCAGACTCAAAATTGTTATCACCCTTTACAATGGATTCATAAACCTTAGTTCTTCCTGCTACATCATCTGATTTTATGGTTAAAATTTCCTGTAATGTGTATGCAGCTCCGTAAGCTTCTAAAGCCCAAACCTCCATCTCCCCAAATCTTTGACCACCAAATTGAGCCTTACCTCCAAGAGGTTGTTGGGTAACTAGACTGTATGGACCTATTGATCTAGCATGTATCTTTTCATCAACTAAGTGATGAAGTTTAAGCATGTATACATAACCTACGGTAACAGGTCTTTCAAATTTTTCACCAGTTATGCCGTCATATAAGATTTCTTGACCAGTTTTAGAAACTCCAGATTTTTCCAAGAGATCAGTTATATCTTTTTCTTTAGCACCATCAAAAACAGGGGTAGCAAAAGGAATACCTTCTCGTAAGTTATCAGACAATTCAAGAATTTCATCATCATTCATACTTTTAATTATTTTCTTATGATCATCAAAATCATAAATTTCGAGAAGTTTTTCTTTCAAATCATTTGTGTGCCCATCAATTTGAATTTGTGAAATCATTTTATTTACTTGATCTCCCAATGAAGCTGAGGCCCAACCTAAATGAGTTTCTAATATTTGACCAATATTCATACGGCTTGGTACACCAAGCGGATTCAAAACTATATCTACAGGTCTACCATCTTCTAAGTATGGCATATCCTCAACAGGACATATTTTGGAAATTACCCCTTTATTACCATGCCTACCTGCCATCTTATCACCTGGCTGCAATTTTCTTTTCACAGCAATAAACACCTTTATTAATTTTAAAACTCCAGGTAACAGCTCGTCTCCACTCTGAATTTTATCAATTTTATTTTCAAACTTTTGATTTATGTTACCAAGTTGGTTTTCATAATTTTTTATCAATGCCTCAATCTCATTAGTAGTTTTGTCTTCTGATATGTTTAAGTTGATTAAATCATTAACATTTAAATTATCAAGTTGATCAAAATTTAGTTTTGTATTTTTAGCTATATTTTCAGAACCAGATATGTATGTCTTACCAACAAATAATTCTTTAAGATGATTTCCAAAACTTTTTTGAAGAATATTTAATTCATCGTCTCTGTCTCTGGAAATTAATTCTATCTGAGAATTTTCAATACTTATTGCCCTTTCATCTTTTTCAATTCCCCTTCTTGAGAATACTCTGATTTCTACAACAGTACCCTTAACTCCAGGGGGTACTCTTAAACTTGTATCTTTTACATCTGCAGCTTTTTCTCCAAATATTGCTCTCAATAACTTTTCTTCGGGAGTCATAGGTGATTCACCTTTTGGAGTAACTTTACCAACTAATATATCACCTGATGTTACTTCTGCACCTACATATACAATACCAGTTTCATCAAGATTAATTAGCATCTCCTCACTAGCATTTGGAATATCTCTAGTTACATCCTCTGGGCCGAGTTTTGTATCACGAGCCATAACCTCAAATTCTTCAACGTGGATTGAAGTAAAAACATCATCTTGTACTACTTTTTCAGATATTAAAATTGAGTCTTCAAAATTATATCCGTTCCATGGCATGAAAGCAACCAACACATTTCTTCCTAAAGCTAACTCCCCTAAATCAGTAGCGGGTCCATCGGCTATTACTTGATTTTGTTTAATAGTATCACCAACATTGACAAGTGGTCTTTGATTAATACAAGTATTTTGATTTGATCTTTGAAATTTTTGAAGATTATAAATATCAATCTTATTTAATGAGTTATCTTTCTTATCAGTAACTCTTATTACAATTCTATTTGCATCTAATTGATCAACAATTCCTTCTCTTTTTGCCACAACAGTTGAGCCACTATCTTTAGCTACTGTAAATTCCATGCCAGTTCCAACAAGTGGTGCTTTTGGTTTAATTAAAGGTACTGCTTGCCTCATCATATTCGATCCCATTAAAGCTCTGTTAGCATCATCGTTTTCTAAAAACGGGATCAAAGAAGAAGCTACAGATACTAATTGTTGAGGAGATACATCCATTAAATCCACTGCATCAATATCAACATTAATAAATTCTCCATTTTTTCTTGAGCTTATAACGTCATTTTTAAACTTACCTTTATCATCAACCTCAGAGTTAGCTTGTGCAATTACAAAATCTTCTTCGTTAATTGCACTTAGATAGACTACATTATCTGAAACTTTTCCATTATTAACAATTCTATAAGGAGTTTCTATAAATCCGAATTGATTAATTCTAGAATATGATGCCAAACTATTTATGAGACCAATATTTGCTCCTTCTGGTGTTTCGATAGGACAAATTCTGCCATAGTGAGTTTGATGAACGTCCCTGACTTCAAAACCAGCTCTCTCTCTATTTAATCCGCCAGGTCCCAATGCTGATACTCTTCTTTTGTGTGTTATTTCACTCAAAGGATTGGTTTGATCCATGAACTGACTTAATTGACTAGTACCAAAAAATTCTTTTATGGATGCTGCTACAGGTTTTGCGTTAATAATATCTTGAGGCATTATATTATCGACCTCCAAGGAACTTAACCTTTCTTTAATAGCCCTATCCATCTTAAGTAAACCGACTCTGTATTGATTCTCAAGAAGTTCACCAACAGACCTAACTCTTCTATTTGCTAGATGGTCAATATCATCAATTTCTCCCTTACCATCAATTAGATTGTGCATATGCATTACAACATCAATTATGTCAGATTTATCAAGGGTCTTTTGATTGATATCAGTATTCTTTTTAAATTTAGCATTAATTTTTAATCTACCAACAGAAGATAAGTCATACCTATCAGCATTAAAAAATAAATTATTGAAAAGCAATTCAGCGGTCTCTATTGTAGGAGGTTCACCAGGTCTTAAAATTTTAAATACCTCAAAAAGGGCTTCCTCTCTTGATCTTGCTTTATCCAATTGAAGTGTATTACGAATATACGATCCTATTTCAATATTATCTGACTTCAAAATATCAATTTTATTTAATTTGGAGTCATTTAAAAAATCAACAAAATCTTCATCAATTTCAAAACCAGCCTCATAATAAATTTTTCCAGTTTTTTCATCTATAATATCAGAGGCAATATACATTCCAATTAAGGCTTTTTCATCTACTGATAAGTTACTAATATTTTTTTTCTTTATATCATTTATTATCTTCTGATTAACTTTAGTTCCCTTACTAATTAACAATTTACCATTTGATGAGTCAAGAATATCAAAACTTAAAATTTTTGATTTATAGAAAGAAAGATTTTCTTTAAACTGCCATCCAAAATTGTTTCTTTTGTAGGAAATGTTTTCATAGAAAATTGATAATATTTCTTCACCTGTCATTCCTAAAATTTTTTTAGCATCTGGGTCTATTTTCTTTTTTTCACATTCATCAATGTATGATAATGAAGATCTGCTAAGTAAGCATTTTAATAAAGTTGTTACTGGGAATTTTCTTTTTCTATCAATCCTAGCATGTATGTTATTTTTAGCGTCGTGCTCAAAATCTAACCATGATCCTCTGTATGGTATAATTCTAGAATTAAATAAGTACTTGCCACTTGTATGAGTTTTACCATAATCGTGATCAAAGAAAACACCTGGCGATCTGTGCATTTGACTTACTACAACTCTTTCTGTTCCATTAACAACAAATGTAGCGTTTTTTGTCATTAAAGGAATGTCACCCATATATACTTCTTGTTCTTTTATATCTCTTACTGATTTTGTTCCCGCGATTTCATCAATGTCCCAAATAATTAATCTAAAGTTTACCAACAGTGGTGCTCCATATGTCATTCCTCTTTGAGTGCATTCTTCGACATCATATTTTGGAATACCAATATCAAAACTAACATAATCAACTGTAGCTCTCTCAGTATAATCATTGATAGGAAATACTGATTTAAAAATAGCGTGCAGACCTGTATCTTGTTTTTTGTCAGGCGAAACTCTGAGCTGTAAAAAATTATCAAAAGATCTTTTTTGGACCTCCACCAAGTTTGGTAGTGAAGTTACTAGAGGAATTTTCCCAAAAGATTTTCTAATTTTTTTTGAATTAATATAGTCTAAACTCATTTAATCGCCTTTGTTTAATAGTTTAATTAAGGACCTCCATAAATGGAGGTCCTATAAATTATTTAAGTTCTACTTTAGCACCTGCAGCTTCAAGAGCTTTTTTCATCTCTTCAGCTTCAGCTTTAGCTACACCTTGTTTAAGAGGTTTTGGAGCTCCCTCAACAAGATCTTTAGCTTCTTTTAAACCTAGAGCAGTTATTGTTCTTACCTCTTTAATTACAGCGATCTTATTTGAACCTGCTTCAGCTAGAACAACATCAAAATCAGTTTTTTCCTCACCTGCAGCTTCACCACCTCCAGCACCTGGAGCAGCAGCAACAGCAACAGGAGCGGCAGCAGAAACTCCCCATTTTTCTTCCAAAAGCTTACTAAGTTCAGCAGCCTCTAGAACAGTCAATGAAGATAAATCGTCTACAATTTTATTTAAGTCAGCCATTTTTTTTCTCCTTCTAAACCTATTTGAACTCTACTAACTCTCACTCTTAGAACTAACTAACCTAGCAATTTGACCAGCAGGTTCCTTCACAATTGAAGCAATCTTTTGAGCTGGTGCTGATACTAATCCGACAATTTTTCCCCTTAGTTCATCCATGGAAGGTAAGGTAGCGAGAAAATTAATTTTTTCTAAATCCATTTTCTCTCCATCATAACCTCCGCCAATGATTTTGAACTTTTCAAATTTTTTTTCAAAATTAACGGCTACTTTTGCTGGTGATACAGGGTCTTCTGAATATGCTATTGCAGTTGGACCAGTAAATAACCCAGCTATGTCTTTAAATTGAGTTTGTTCCAAAGCGAGTTTAGTAAGTCTGTTCTTAGTAACTTTGAATTTAGCTCCATTACTTCTCATTTCTCGTCTTAACTGATTTGACTCATCAACAGAAAGACCAGAATAGTGAGCAACAATAACTGTAGATGAATTATCAATCTCATCCTTTAGTTCTTGAACAAATTCTTTTTTTTCAGAACGTTTCACTTTCACCTCGGTTTATTTTAGGTAAAATAACCTAAATTTAGCTGCCTTGAATTTGCCAATCAAACCAAGACAAGCCTGTCAAGAAGCCAGTAATGACTCGCTTCAGTCTATGCAGGATATTAAGCATTAGCTCCTGCAGTCTTTGACAGGTGATAATCCTAAGGATTATCTATCAAACTAGCTTTAACGCAGACTAGCTGCATTTATTTCTAGTCCAACACCCATAGTTGAAGCTATGGTAACTTTTTTTATAAATGATCCTTTAACGTTATCAGGTTTACTTTTATTTATCGAAGTAAAAAAAACCTTAAGGTTTTCTAAAAGATCATCCTCTTTAAAATTCATTTTACCAATTCCAGCATGAACAATACCACCTTTGTCATTTCTGTATTGCACTTGGCCAGATTTTGCATTTTGGATCGCTAATTTTAAATCTTGAGTAACTGTTCCGAGTTTTGGATTAGGCATTAAGCCTTTTGGACCTAAAATTTTAGCAACTTTACCAATAGAAGACATCATATCTGGAGTAGCAATAAGAATATCAAATTCAATTTTACCACTTGATATTGTTTCAATAAGTTCATTTTCACCAACTATATCAGCACCAGTTTCTTTTGCTTCTACTTGCTTATCTCCTTTTGCTAAAACTGCTACTTTTATAGATTTGCCAGTACCTTTAGGAAGACTAATTACACCTCTAATATTTTGATCAGTTTTATTTGAATCAATTCCAAGATTTATAGCTACCTCAAGTGCTTCTTCAAATTTCGTATAAGAGTTTTCTTTTAAAATTTTAATAGCCTCGATTGGCTCATAAATTTTAGATATATCAATATTATCTAATAATTTTTTATTATTTTTTGTTTTTTTCATTTAGCTTACAACCTCCATTCCCATGGAAACTGCTGAACCTCTAACCATATTAATAGCTCCATTCAAATCAATGGCATTAAGATCTTGCATTTTTTCTTTTGCTATTTTTTCTATATCAGTTGAAGTCACTTTACCAACTAGAGATCTACCTGGAGTCGAGTTTCCTTTTTTAATTTTAGCTGCTTTTTTTAAATAATAACTAACGGGAGGAAGTTTTGTAATAAAGTCAAAAGATCTATCTTTATAAGCAGTAATTACAACAGGAATTGGAGCGCCTTTCTCTATGTCTTTGGTTTTGTCATTAAATGCTTTACAGAAATCCATAATATTTAAGCCTCTTTGCCCGAGAGCTGGACCTACAGGTGGGGAAGGATTAGCTCCTCCAGCTGGTATTTGTAACTTGATAAATCCTAAAACCTCTTTAGCCATATGTACCTATCCTTCTCTAAACCTTTTCTACTTGTGAATACTCTAAATCAACAGGTGTAGATCTGCCAAATATAGAAACAGCGACTCTTAATCTAGCTTTTTCTTCATCGATTTGTTCGATTTCACCATTAAAAGAAGCAAAGGGTCCGTCTATTACCTTTACCTGCTCTCCAACATCATACATAATTGCCGGTCTTGACTTTTCAACACCATCAATGACCTGCTCTGAAATTCTTTTAGCCTCAGCATTGCTGATAGGAACTGGCTTTCCTTTATTTCCTAAAAAACCTGAAAGTTTTGGGGTATTCTTAATTATATGCCATGTGTCGTCGTTTAGGTTCATTTTTATTAAAATATAGCCAGGGAATATTTTTCTTTCTGTATTAACTCTGACACCTCTCTTTACTTCTACAATATTTTGAGTAGGTACGGATACTTCTTCAATATGCTCAGATATCCCTAGTTTTTCAGCTTGATCAATTATGCTCTCAGATACTTTTTTTTCATACCCTGAATAAGCATGGAGAACATACCATCTACATTTAATCATGTTAAAAACCTGAACCAATCTGGATTATTTTTTGAATTAAAAAAGACCAAAGTTGATCACTCAAAAGAAAAAAAATTGAAAATAAAAAAATCAACAGAATGACGATAGCTGATGAAATAAAAGTGTCTCTTCTCTGGGGCCAAGTCACTTTTTGTAATTCTTGCCTAACCTGTCTTACAAATTGAGCGGGTGATGTTTTTTTCTTTTCTATATTCATATTTTTTTTCTAGTAACAAATTATTGGCAGGAGTGGCAGGACTTGAACCCGCAGCCCCCGGTTTTGGAGACCGGTGCTCTACCAGTTGAGCTACACTCCTAATTTAACAGCAGCTAAAACTAATAGAGAGGTCTCAAATACCTATTCAATAATTTCAGCAACAACTCCAGCACCAACAGTTCTTCCTCCTTCACGAATTGCAAATTTAAGACCTTTATCCATTGCAATTGGTGAGAGTAAAGTAACTTCCATAGTTATATTGTCTCCTGGCATAACCATCTCTGTTCCTTCAGGAAGTTTAATTGTTCCGGTTACATCTGTTGTTCTAAAATAAAACTGAGGTCTGTAATTGGAAAAGAACGGAGTATGCCTTCCTCCCTCTTCTTTTTTCAAGACATATGCTTCAGCTTTAAATTTAGTGTGAGGCTTAATTGATCCAGGTTTTGCTAAAACTTGACCTCTTTCAACTTCTTCTCTTTTAGTACCTCGAAGTAAAACACCAACATTATCACCAGCTTCGCCTGAGTCTAGTAGTTTTCTAAACATTTCAACACCAGTACATGTTGTTTTTTGAGCATCTCTAATACCTAGAATCTCAATTTCTTCACCAACTTTTACCTGACCTTGCTCAATACGGCCTGTTACAACTGTACCTCTACCAGATATTGAAAACACGTCCTCAACTGGCATTAAAAATGGTTGGTCTATTGGTCGTGTTGGCTGAGGAATAGATTCGTCAACTGCCTTCATTAATTCTAAGATTGAGTTTTTACCTATTTCATCATCTCTTCCTTCTAGTGCAGCTAAAGCAGAACCCTTTACTATAGGGATAGTGTCACCAGGAAATTCATATGAAGTAAGAAGTTCTCTAATTTCCATTTCGACGAGATCAATTAATTCCTTATCATCAACTTGGTCAACTTTATTCATATATACAACCAGAGCTGGAACACCAACCTGTCTAGCTAGAAGAATATGTTCTCTTGTTTGAGGCATCGGTCCATCAGCGGCATTAACAACAAGAATTCCACCATCCATTTGTGCAGCCCCAGTAATCATGTTTTTAACATAGTCTGCGTGACCTGGACAATCGACATGCGCGTAATGTCTTGCTTCTGTTTCATATTCTACATGAGCAGTAGAAATTGTTATACCACGTTCTCTCTCTTCGGGAGCTTTATCAATATTAGCGTAGTCAGTAAACTCTGCGCCCCCTGCTTCTGCTAGAACTTTAGTAATTGCAGCAGTTAATGTAGTTTTTCCGTGGTCAACGTGTCCAACAGTACCGATGTTACAATGCGGTTTGTTTCTTTCAAATTTTGCTTTAGCCATTTTATTTTACCCCAGTATTTAATATTCGTTTTGGAGCGGGTGAAGGGAATCGAACCCTCGTAGCCAGCTTGGAAGGCTGGAGCTTTACCACTAAGCTACACCCGCTTTTGAAACCGACTCACTCACTCATCGCTTTTTTCCTACTCTCCAAATATGGTGGAGGGGGTAGGATTCGAACCTACGTACGCTCACGCGGGCGGATTTACAGTCCGCTGCCTTTAACCACTCGACCACCCCTCCAAAATGAAGAAAATGGCACATACTAATAAACTAGTATGATTGTCAATCTAAAACAACTTACTATCTACCCATAAGATACAAAAGTTCTTAAAAGCGCGCCCCTTTTAGACAAAAAATCAGAATTTGTATATATCTAGATTGTATTTAATAGACAAATCTGTGATAAATAAAAATGCCAAAAAATAAATATCAAAAATCCCTAAATACTGGGAAAATTCAAATGATATATGGGATGCATGCAGTAAAAGCTGCTCTGTTAAATACGAAAAGAGTTCATGATGAACTCCACATAACTCAAAACAACCATGAATTTGCTGATAATTACAAATCTATAATAAAAAAAATTACTATTCTGGATCAGAAAGAATTTAAAAAACTTTATGGTGGAGAAAAATCTACTCAAGGAATTGTCCTTAAAACTAATGATTTTGAAAGACCAAGTCTTCTACAATTCGTCAAAAATGAAAATGTTTACGATAGGTCTGTTTTATTGGCTTTGGATCAAATAACTGATCCTCAAAATATAGGATCAATAATGCGCTCATGTGCTTTATTCAATTGCAAAGGAATAATAGTTGCAAAAGATAATGCTCCTGATCTGACGCCTTCATTATATAAAGCTGCATCAGGTGCAGCAGAAATAGTAAATTACTTTAGAGTTACAAATTTAAAAAGAAGCATTTCTGAATTAAAAAAATATGGTTACTGGGCTTATGGATTTGATTCTTCTGAAAACAAAGATTCTTTCGATATAAATTTTACAAAAAAATCAATATTAGTTTTTGGTTCTGAAGGGAAAGGGATGAGAGATCTTGTAAAAAAAGAATGTGACGAGATTATTAAATTAAAGATGCACCAAAATAAATATTTTCAGATTGACAGCTTAAATGTATCAAACGCCGCTACTATTGCTCTTTATGAATTTTTTAAATCTTAACTTTATTTTTTTTTGTGGTGCCGCGTGTCGGAATCGAACTGACCACCTGATGATTACAAATCAACTGCTCTACCAAATGAGCTAACGCGGCACTCAAAAGCCATTTACAATTAAATTAAAAGTTCGACAAGTAATTTATGTCTTAAATACCAGGAATATAAGGAACCCCATCCCCTTTTGCTTTTTCATTAATCTCATTAAAAGTTGAGCAAGCTGTTAGAGGAGCAGTAACCAAAAAAAGTATTATAAATAATTTTTTCATATTTTTAGTTTATCTTTTCAATTTTCGCAGCGCAATATTTAAATTCAGGAATTTTTCCATAAGGATCTAAGGCTGGATTAGTTAGAAGGTTTGCAGCTGCCTCATTATAACAAAATGGAATAAAAATTACCCCTTCAGGTATAGCTCTGTCTTCTCTTACTCTTATATTTACTGTTCCTCTTCTAGTTGAAACTTTAATCTTATCTCCTGGTTTCATATTTTTCTTTAAAATTTCACTAGGCGATATAGATACTGTTGCCTCAGGTTCAATTGCATCTAAATTAGATGCTTTTCTTGTCATTGCTCCAGTATGCCAATGCTCAAGTTGCCTACCGGTAGTAAGGATCATTTCAAATTCTTCATCAGGAACTTCATTTGGAGATGTAACACTTGCTGGAACAAATTTACCTCTTCCAGACTCATTTGGAAACTTATCTCCAAATACTATTTCATCACCTGGGGTGGTTGGTGATCTACTAGGATAGGTTACGGAGTTTTCTTTTTCTAATCGATCCCATGTAATATTATTTAATGAAGGCATAGTTTTAGACATCTCCACATAAATCTCACTAGGATGTTCATACTTCCAATCTAGGCCCATTCTTTTTCCTAATTCATTTGTAATCCACCAATCTTCTTTTGCTGCGCCAGGTGCATTAATAGCCTTGCGACCCATTTGAACTTGTCGATTAGTATTTGTAGCAGTGCCATTTTTTTCAGGCCACGCTGAAGCGGGGAAAATTATATCTGCGTAAGTTGCAGTTTCAGTTAAAAAAATATCTTGTACGACTAAATGCTCTAACATTTGAAGAGCTTCTCTTGCGTGATTCAAGTCAGGGTCTGACATTGCCGGATTTTCTCCAAGTATGTACATGCCCTTTATTGTATTTTCATGAATCGCATCCATAATCTCTACTACAGTTAATCCTTTTTTATCATCAAGAGGTGCATTCCAAAATTTTTCAAAAAAATCTTTTTTATCATCTTTTTCAACTAATTGATAATCTGGATACATCATTGGAATTAAACCAGCATCAGAAGCGCCTTGCACATTATTTTGACCCCTCAAAGGATGAAGGCCTGATCCTCTTCTTCCAACATTACCAGTCATCAAAGCTAATGATATCAAACATCTTGCATTATCAGTACCATGTACATGTTGTGATACTCCCATACCCCAAAAAATAATCCCTTTATTAGTTTTTGCATAAAGATGTGCAACTTCGCGAACTAACATAGCATCAATACCAGTTTGTTCTTCCATTATTTCAGGTGGATAATTTTTTAAATGTCTTCTTAAGTCATCGAAACCTGAGGTTTGTTTTTTTATATACTCATCATTAAATAAGCCATCCTCAATAATTACATGCATTATTGAATTTAAAAGAGCCACGTCCGATCCTGGTTTAAATTGTAGCATATGAGTTGCGTGTTTCTTTAGAGCATGACCTCTTGGATCCATTACTATTAGTTTTGATCCTTTTTTAGCAGCATTCTTAAAAAAAGTAGCAGCTACAGGATGATTTTCTGTTGGGTTTGCTCCGATAACAATTATTACGTCAGAGTGTTCAACTTCATAGAACGGAGCAGTCACAGCTCCAGATCCAATCGTTTCTAATAATGCTGCTACAGAAGATGCATGACAAAGACGAGTGCAATGATCTACGTTATTAGTATTGAATCCAGTTCGAATAAGTTTTTGAAATAGATATGCTTCTTCATTCGAACACTTAGCTGATCCAAAACCAGCAAGATTACTTTTCCCATTTCTTTTCTTTTTAATATCTAAAAAACCTTTTGCTGCATAATCTAATGCTTCATCCCACGTAGCTTCTCTAAAATATTCATGTAAGTTTGAAAAATCTATACTTGGGTGTAAATCTTTCTTTTTGCTTTTTATTCTTATTAAAGGTTTTGTTAATCTCTCTGGATTACTGACATAGTCAAAACCAAACCTACCTTTTACGCACAACCTATTTTTATTCGCAGGACCATCAATACCATTTACATACTTAATATTATTATCTTTTACATTGTACTCAATTTGACATCCAACACCGCAGTAGGGGCAGACACTTTTTACTTTTTTGTCAACGTTACTCTCACCAATACCTTTTTCATTTACCAATGTTGCTGGCATTAAAGCACCTGTTGGACAAGCTTGAACACATTCTCCACAAGCAACACAAGAACTATCACCCATTGGATCGTCAAAATCAAAAACTATTTTTGAGTTTTCTCCCCGATATGCCATTCCAATTACATCATTAACTTGTACTTCTCTACAAGCACGGACACAAAGGTTACACTGTATACAAGCATCTAAATTTACTGCCATACTCGGGTGAGAGCTATCAGGTTGGCATGGGGTTTTTTTTGGAAATCTGTTTTCTTTAACATCAACTTTATCTACCCAGTTCCAAAAATGAGAATTATTATCATGAGCAATATCTCTTTCTGGTTGATCAGCTAATAGAAGTTCAAAAACTAACTCTCTTGATTTCTTCGCTTTATCAGATGTAGTTTGAACTTTCATATTAGGCGTTGGCTTTCTAACGCATGAAGCTGCTAAAACTCTTTCACCTTCAATCTCAACCATACAAGCTCTGCAATTTCCATCAGCTCTGTAACCAGGCTTGTCTGCATAACAAAGATGGGGAATTTCTGTGCCAAGCCTATTAGCAACTTGCCATATTGTTTCATCATTATTTGCTTCTACATACTTATCATTCAGGTAAAAATTAATTTTGCTTTCACTCATAACTTATTTCATTTCCAAAATATTTAAGAACAGAATTAAGAGGATTTGTGGCCGCTTGACCTAAGCCACAAATAGAAGCTTGAGACATTACTTCAGACAGATCTGCAAGTTTTTGCTTGTTCCAAATTTTTTCCTTCATCAGCTTAACAGTCTTTTCTGTTCCTACTCTGCATGGAGTACACTGACCGCAACTTTCTTCTTCAAAAAATTTCAATAAATTAAGAGCAACATCTTTCATACTATCTTTATCTGATAAAACAACAATAGCAGCTGATCCTAAAAAACATCCAGCATCTGTGAGTTCTTTAGAGCCATAATCTAGAGGTATATTATTCATTGAAGCAGGAAGTATTCCGCCTGAAGCACCTCCTGGTAAGTAACCTTTAAAAATATGATCTTCTTTCATTCCACCACAGTAATCATCAATTAATTCTTGAATCGTAACACCAGCAGGAGCAACTTTTACTCCTGGCTCTTTAACTCTTCCAGAAACTGAAAAACTATGGAAGCCTTTATTTCCACTTACACCCTTTTCAGCAAACCATTCTGAACCTTTCTCTATTATATCTCTAATCCAAAATAATGTTTCTAGATTATTAGTAAGAGTTGGTGAATTAAATAATCCTACTTCAGCAACATATGGCGGCCTATGACGTGGAAGACCTCTTTTACCTTCGATGCTCTCTATCATTGCTGACTCTTCTCCACAGATATAAGCCCCTGCACCCCTTCTGATTATAAAATGACCAGCTGGAATTATATTTTCATTTTCTAACTTTAAAATTTCATCTTTTAATATTTTTATAACAGCCGGATATTCATCTCTCATGTAAATATATACATTCGAAGCTTTAATAAATAATGATGCTATTAGCGCTCCTTCTAGGAATCTATGTGGGTCTTTTTCCAAATAACTTCTATCCTTAAACGTACCAGGTTCACCTTCATCACCATTGACAGCTACGTATTTTTTTCCTTCGTATTTAGATACAATTTCCCATTTCATTCCAGTTGGAAAGCCTGCACCACCCTTACCTTTAAGACCACTCTCTTTTAGGGTTTTAATAATTTGATCATTATCAATCATACCTTCTCTGACTTGTTCTGAAATCTTGTAACCACCATTTTTTCTGTATTGATCTAAATCAATGTAATTTGGGATTACCGCATCAAAATCATTATTTTTTATAGTTTCTATCACAGATTTAACCGAAGCTTGATCAACATAATTTTTTCCAACACACACTGTAGGGGCTACATCACATCTACCCATACACGGGCCAGGAACAACTTTTATGTTTTTGTTCTCACTCTCTTTTAACTCATTAAGTAATTTATGTGCACCAAATAGTTCGCAAGTCAAACTTTCGCACACTCTTACAACATTAAGCGGCTCATAAGTCTCAGCATTTTTAATTATATTAAAATGCGCGTAAAATGTTGCAACTTCATATATCTCTGAAAGTGGTAAATTAGTTATAGTTGATAACGCAACTAGATGTTTGTCGTATAATACTCCAAAATTATCCTGCAAAATATGCAGATACTCAATTAACTCATCTCTCTTAAAGTTTATACCTTGAAAAAGGTTGAAGACTTCTTCAAAATAATTATTTTCAACCTGCCTACCTTTAGGCTTCCATCTTCGCTTCTTTTTTTTTAAAGAGCTATCAGTTTGAGAAATAAATTTATCCATTTAAATTGAATTATTAATATATATTTTGTATCAGATTAAAATGAAAGATTCAGTTGAAAATGATGAAATAGTTCTCGATACAAGCGGTACAGAATGTCCCATCCCAGTGTTAAAAGCAAGAAAACTTGCTCAAGAGTTAAAGAATGGCATAATTATAAAGGTAATAGCTACGGACCCGCTTGCTACTGCTGACTTCGAGCACTATTGTAAACAATCAGGTTATGAATTCTTAGAAAGCTATAATGAAAATGAGAAGATAATTATAAGGTATAAATTTAAAAATTAATAAAATAATTTATCAAAGTCATAATAATCAAAAACATCACCTTTACTAATAACACTGACATCCTCTGGGATCTCTACTACACCATCTGAATATGATATGGAGGTTATCATTCCTGAGCCTTGCTTTGGATGTTTTAACAAAACATATTTCTCTTTAATTAACTTTTTTGAAACTCTAAGCCACTCAAGCCTTTTTGTTTTCTTTATCATAGAAAAATTTGTGGCAATTTTCTCTGGCTGAACATTGTTAATCAATGAACCAATTAATTTATAAATTAAAGGCTTCACAACAAATGCAAATAATAATTGTACTGACACTGGATTGCCAGGCAAACAAACTATGTATGTTTTTTTAATTTTTCCAATTGCTATGGGTCTGCCAGGCTTTATTGCAGCACGCCAAAAAAAAATTTCTCCATTTTTTTTTAGAGTATCGATTAAATGATCTTCATCACCAACTGAAGCTCCTCCAGTTGTAATTATCATATTATACTTAGAAACTTCTTTTAATAAGTTTTTCTCGATTTTATTTGCATTGTCAGGGAGATTGCCTAAAAATTTCTTGGTTATATAGTTTTTTTTTAATAAAGAGTTTAATAGATAGAAATTAGAGTTATTTATTTTAGAATTTTTTAAATTTGTTGTTGGTTTTACTAACTCATTACCACTTGTATAAAAACCAATTTTAATTTTTGCATAAACTTTAATTTTACTATAACCGATTGCAGCAATTAAGTTTAAATTTTTAATATCAATTTTTGTTCCTTTTTTTAATACAAGACTGCCCTTATGAATATCTTCACCTTTATGCCTACAGTTATCCCCATAAACAGGAACTTTTAATAAAGAGAGTTTGTTATGACTTATCTCTGTATTCTCCTGCATGACAACTGTATCTGAGTTTGAGGGCATTTTGGCACCAGTAAAAATTCTTATAACCTCACCATCTTTTATTTTATGACTTGTTATATCACCCGCTGCAACTCTATTTTGATTAATCTTTTTTGGTATTTTATTTAAATCTTGCTTTAGTAAAGCATATCCATCTACTGCTGAATTTTTGAAAGGTGGTAAATTTATCTTTGAATATATATTTTCTGCTAAAATTTTATCTTCAGCGTCTAAGAGATTTATGACTTCTATTTTATTAATTACTTTTGGTCGCTTTTTAATAAAATTTAAAATTTGTTTCAAATAAAGTGGTTTTTTATTCATAGAATCTTTTTTATTATAAACTCAACTAAGTTTTCAATATCATTTTCTTTAAAAATAGGAATAGTAGTATCTTTTAAATTGTTAGAAACAATTGCAATTACATTTTTAGTTTCTTTATTTCTATTAATTAAACCTTTTGTTAATATTTCAATCTTTGGATGATTATCTTTTTTAAAACCTTCAACAACAACAATATCAACATTGTGTAGCTCTTTAACCAACTCATTTAAGCTTTTTTCATATGTATTATTATTTTCAGTTATTTTTGCCCAACGTTTAGAAGAACTAATAATAACCTGACTAGAGCCAGCTTCTCGATGTTTAAAACTATCTGTCCCTGGTTTATCAATATCAAAATCATGATGCGCATGTTTTATTGATCCAACTTGATAGCCTTTCTTAACTAATGATTTGATTATAAGACTAGTATAATATGTTTTACCAACATCTTTCCAGCCAGTAATGCCAATTATTTTGTTCATATGTTTTTCTTATTAAAGATGTACACTAAAGAGTATATTACAATTGTTAGTAGAATTAAAACTATACCTAAAGCCATTGCGTATTCAAGATTACCCATTCTAGTCTCAAGAGAAATTGCTGTAGTCATGACTCTTGTAAAGTGATCAATGTTACCACCCACTATCATTACAGCTCCAACTTCAGAGATAGCTCTGCCAAAAGCTGAGAGAAGTGCAGTAATAACTAGAAAATAACTATGTTTAGTAATTATAAATGCCACTCCAAAAAAAGGCATATTAATTGATCTTAACTGATCTTTGTACTCTCTCCAATTTTGATCGAAAATTTCATGAGATATAGAGGTAACAATTGGAAAAATAATTATGACTTGTGCAATTATCATAGCGGTGGGGGTATAAAGCAATTGCAGAACCCCAAAAGGCCCACCAGATGCAAAGATAAAATATACTATTAGCCCAACTACAACAGGAGGAATACCCATCAATGAATTAAGAACTATTAAAATGAAACTTTTAAACAAGAATTTTTTAAGCGCTAAGTAATAACCAATTAATAAACCTAAAATTGAAGCAATTATAAGTGCAGAAATACTGACATATAATGATAAAATAATAATTTCCCACAAATCACTATCAAATGAAATGATTAAAAATATAGATTTTGTAAAAATTTCTATAATGTTCATATAAAGATTATATCAGAATACATTATGAGTAAAAAAATTAAATATTTAGTTGCGCCAAATCCACTAGATAAAAAACTAACTAAGGAAATAAATGGCTTTGATGAAAGTTTTAGGAAAACAAAAACTAAAGTTATTATAGAAAAAGATCTTACTATTTATTTAAATAATCAAGAAATTGTTACATTAATGACAGTCGGAGATCATCCTGAATATCTTGCAGTTGGTTACTTATTAAATCAAAATATGCTCAAAAAAACTGATAAGATTAAAAAAATTGAATACGACACTAATCTCAGAGTTGTTGTTGTAAGAACTTCCCGAAAAACTAATTATGAGGAAAAATTAAAAAGAAAAATTACTACAAGTGGGTGTGCGGTTGGCACAGTATTTGGTGATGTTTATGATGAGATATTAAAAAGTAAGATTAAATCCAAAAAAAAAATAAAACACTCTTGGATATATGAAATTTCAAAAAAAATTAATTTAACACCGAGTTTATATCTTGAGGCCGGAGCCATTCATGGTTGTGCAATAATAGAAAATAATAATCCAATTATTTATATGGAAGATGTTGGTCGTCACAATGCAGTTGATAAAATTGCAGGATATATGTTTTTAAAAAAAATTAATGGAAGTAATAAAATTTTTTACACCACTGGAAGACTAACTAGTGAGATGGTAATCAAAACTGTAAAAATGATGATACCTATTTTAATATCACGCTCAGGTTTTACATCTTGGGGTGTTGAGCTTGCGAGAAAAACTAACCTTACATTAATAGGAAGAGCAAAAGGCAAGAAATATCTAGTTCTATCAGGTGAAAAAAGAATTGATCATAAATAAATCAAATACAATAATAGTTATTCTTGCTGGCGGCCAATCACGTCGATTTGGAGGTGGGTATAAAACATTATATAAACTTAATAATATACCCATACTTGATAGAATTATACAAAATTTTAAAAAATTAAAAATTGAATTAGTTTTAAATGTCAATTCAAATGAAGATCAGTTTGCAAAAACAGGCTTACATTTAATAAAGGATGAACATGAAAATTTCCAAGGTCCTCTTGCGGGAATATATTCATCAATGAAATGGGTTTTAGAAAGTAGAAAAAATATTGAATGGATTTTTACCTCTCCTAGCGATACTCCTTTTATCGATAACAATTTGGTAGATAAATTTTTAAAAACTAAATATATTGATAAAACAAAAATAATTTTAGCCAGTTCTTCTAATAAAACTCATCCTGTAATAGGTATGTGGCATATTTCACTATTTAAAAGTTTAGAAGATTTTTTAGTCAAAGAAAATAGAAAAATTATGCTTTGGGTAGAGGAACAAAATTATGAAATTCTTAATTTTGAGAACAAAATTTATTTTTTTAATATTAATACCCAAGCTGATTTAGCAGAGGCAATTAAAATTGAGAAGTCTCTAAAAATACAATAATTTGCTGGATAATCTTAATAATAAGATTATAAATTAATTGTAGAAATCATGTCAATTTACCTTCCCATCGCTGAAATGAATGTCAATATTTTCCTAATTGTTTTTATTGGAATGGTTGTTGGTGCATTATCTGGTTTATTTGGTGTGGGTGGAGGTTTTTTAATGACTCCTCTTCTTATTTTTTTAGGTATTCCACCTGTTGTTGCTGTAGGGTCTGAAGCACCTCATGTTTTAGCATCAAGCGTATCGGGAGTAATAGCTCACTGGCGTAAGAAGAATGTAGATTTTAAGATGGGTTTTTTTTTACTATCTGGAGGAGTTATTGGATCAACCTTAGGAGTAAATTTATTCAAATTACTGAAGACATATGGTCAGATAGATATAGTTATTCAGTTTTTATTCATCATTTTTTTAGGCTTTATTGGAATGTCTATGGCTTTCGAAAGTGCAAAAACAACTATTAAAAACTATAGAACTACTTCAGCGATTAGAACTAAGCTTCATCAACATTCTTGGATACATGGACTCCCATTTAAGCTTCGTTTCCATCGCTCTAAATTATACATATCAGCGATCCCTCCAATTTTAATTGGTTTTTTTGTTGGCGTACTCTCAGCTATGATGGGTGTTGGTGGTGGCTTTATAATGATACCAGCTATGGTGTACATTTTAGGAATGTCTACAAACGTAGTTGTAGGAACCTCATTATTTCAAATTATTTTTGTAACAGCCAATTCAACTTTCTTTCAATCCTATATAAATCAAACTGTGGATATTGTTCTCTCTGCTCTTATGATACTTGGAGGAGTAATTGGTGCACAGATAGGAGTAAGAATTGGCTCTCAACTCAAAGCAGAATATTTAAGAGGAATTTTAGCAATTCTAGTTTTACTTGTTTGTGCAAAAATTCTTACAGATTTAATTCTTACACCTTCCGATCTATTCACAACCTCTCTGAATTAATGAATCCATTTAAAAATCAAACAGAAAATGTCAAAACATCACCTAAAGTAAGTGACGAAGTAAAACAAACAACATGCTACATGTGTGCTTGCAGATGCGGGATTGATGTGCATTTATTAGATAATCAAATAAGATACATTGAAGGTAATAAAAATCATCCTACAAACAAAGGTGTTCTTTGCGCCAAGGGCTCTGCAGGTATTATGCAACAAAACTCACCTGCTAAATTGACAAAACCTCTTCTTAGAACTGGGGAGAGAGGCAAGGGGGAATTTATAGAGATTGAGTGGTCTGAAGCTATGGAGATAGCAACAACCTGGCTCTCTGAAATAAGAAATACGGACCCTAAAAAACTTGCTTTTTTTACTGGGCGAGATCAAAGCCAATCATTAACCGGCTGGTGGGCAAATCAATTTGGTACGTGTAACTTTGCTGCACATGGCGGTTTTTGTTCAGTGAATATGGCAGCTGCAGGCCTCTATACTATAGGTGGTTCTTTCTGGGAGTTTGGAGAAGTTGATTGGGATCATACTAAATACTTTATTTTATTTGGATGTGCTGAAGATCATGACTCAAACCCAATTAAGATGGGATTGGGTAAACTAAAATCTAAAAAGGATAGTAAATTTGTATCTGTTAACCCAATAAAAACTGGCTATTCCGCAATAGCAGATGAATGGATTGGGATAAGACCTGGAACTGATGGTTTGTTTGTTCATAGTTTAATTTATGAACTATTAAAATCTAATAAAGTTGATTGGGATTATCTGAAAAGATACACAAATTCTAATTGGTTGGTTTACAATAATCCTGGAAAAGAAAATCATGGTTTATTTGCCCGAGATAAAAATAATCTTCCTCTTGTTTTTTGTAATACTAAAAGAACAATAACATCAGCAAATGATAAAAATGTAAATTCTGCTTTTTTTGGAACATATAAATATAATGAAATAGATGTTATTCCTTCTTTTGAATTATTATCAAAAGAATATTTAGATACAAAATATAAACCTGAAAATATATCTAACTCTATTGATATTAGTGCTGATGTAATAAAAAGAATTGCAGCAGAAATAGCAGAAACTGCATTTGAGAAAGAAATTGAAATCAAAATTGATTGGGAAGATTTTGATGGAAAAAAACATTCTTCTTTTAAAGGTAGGCCAATTTCCATGCATGCAATGCGGGGTATTTCTGCTCACTCCAATGGTTTTAGTACTTGCAAGTTAATTCATATTTTACAAACTTTACTTGGGTCAATAGATGTTCCCGGAGGTTTCAGATATAAAGCGCCTTACCCTAAACATGTGGTACCTGGTCCAAAACCTGCGGGGAAAAATATCAAAGCTAATACACCTATTGGAGGTATGCCTTTAGGTTTTCCAACATCGCCTGATGATCTTTTAACTGATGAAAATGAAAATCCAATTAGAATTGATAAAGCTTATAGTTGGGAAAACCCGTTATCCGCCCACGGATTGATGCACATGGTAATTAATAATGCTTGGAAAGGTGATCCTTATAAGATTGAAGTGTTGTTTATGTATATGGCTAATATGGCATGGAATTCGTCCATGAATACAGAAGAAACAATCAAAAAATTAACTGATATAGATGAAAAAACTGGTGAATATAAAATTCCAAAAATTATTTATAGTGATGCATACTATTCTGAGACAGTTCCCTATGCTGATCTTATTTTACCTGACACAACCTTTTTAGAAAGATGGGACTGTATATCACTCTTAGATAGACCAATAAGTTCTGCTGACAGTGCAGCAGATGCTATTAGGCAACCAATTCTTGAGCCATCAAGAGATGTAAGACCATTTCAGGATGTTTTAATTGAGTTAGGTGCAAGACTAGGACTTCCAGGGTTTGTTAATGATGATTTAACTCCAAAGTATCCTGATGGCTATAAAGATTATATCGTTAATCACGAAAGACAACCAGGCATAGGACCGCTTGCAGGTTGGAGAGGAAATGGGGATCAATTCGGTAAAGGAAATATAAATAAAAACCAAATTCAAGAATATATTGAAAATGGATGTTTTCATAATCATGAATTTAAAAACAACCAAAAATATTTTAAATTTACAAATAAACATTACTTAAATTTTGCTCATGAGATGGGATGGATAGTTAAGAACGAACCAATAGTTATTCAAATGTATAGTGAAGAAATGCAAAAATTTAAACTAGCTGGAGAAGGTTTTGGAAATAAAATACCACCAGAGCATCTAAAGGAGAGAATCAAAAAATATTTTAATCCTATTCCAAGCTGGTATCAAGCTTTTGAAGAAAAACTAAATGCAAATAATGGCAATAGCTTTGAATTATATGCAGTAACTCAAAGACCGCCTCATATGTATCATTCATGGGGTTCTCAAAATGCATGGTTGAGACAAATTACTAATCTAAATTATCTATATATAGGTGAAGAAGTTGCCACAAAAAATAATCTTAAAAATTTTGATTGGGTCTGGCTTGAAAGTTTTAGTAGTAAAATAAAAGTACAATGTAAAATTATGAAAGGTGTAAACAAAAATACTGTATGGACTTGGAATGCTATTGGTAAAAGAAAAGGTGCTTGGAATTTAAACCCTAATGCACCCGAGTCAAATAAAGGATTTTTGTTAAATCATTTGATATCAGACGTACTTCCCAAAAATAAAAATGAAAAACATAGTATGTCCAATTCTGATCCAATTACGGGTCAAGCTGCATGGTATGATTTAAAAGTAAAGCTTTATAAATGTAATAAAAATGAAATTGATGGCAATATCTATCCAAACTTTGAAACAATTAAAAATAAATCCAGAAATAATTCAAACCTTAATGTATACGGAAATCAATTTAGAAAAGAATATAGTGAGAATTCTATTAGTGAAATTCAAGAATTTATAGGTAACAGTAGAAATATAAAATGACAACTTTACCAACAAAACAGAATAAAAAATTAGGACTTGTAATAGATTTAGATATTTGTGTTGGATGTCATGCATGTGCAGTAAATTGCAAAGAATGGAATACATCGGGTCATTCATCACCTCTTCATGACATTGATCCATACGGAGATGATCCAACAGGTGTTTGGTTTAATAGAATTCATACATTTGAAGTAGAAAATGAAATTAATGGTAGTAAAACAGTTCATTTTCCTAAAAGTTGTTTACATTGTAGTGATGCCCCCTGTGTTACTGTATGCCCAACAGGTGCATCTTACAAAAGAGAGGAAGATGGTATAGTTTTAGTCAATCCTGATACATGTATAGGTTGTAAGTTATGTTCATGGTCCTGCCCTTATGGTGCAAGAGAATATGACGAAGAAGCGGGCATAATGAAAAAATGTACTTTATGTGTAGATAAAATTTATAATGAAAATATTCCAGAGGCTGATCGAGTCCCTGCTTGTGTTTCGACTTGCCCTGCAGGTGCAAGAAGCTTTGGCGATTTAGGAGATGAAAATTCTGAAATATTTAAACTTGTTGAAGAAAGAAATGGGTACGACCTTATGCCCGAGCAAGACTGTGCACCGACTAATAAATATCTTCCTCCGAGAGAGAAAAATAATCAATTTAGCAGCAATAAATTAGAGTCAATAACTGAGCATAATGAGGTTACTTTTGATAGTTGGAAAGAGATAATTGAAAATGCATCCAAGTAAATCAATAATTTTTTTTACAGTATTTACAGGAACTGGTTATGGAATATTACTTTGTCTTTCTTACTTGGCATTTGTAACAAACATAAACTTTGATAATAATTTTAAATTATTTTTAATGATAACAAGTTTTGTTTTTATTTGCTCTGGTCTTTTATCATCAACTCTTCATTTAGGGCATCCAGAAAGAGCGTGGAGATCATTTAGTCAATGGAAATCTTCTTGGCTTTCAAGAGAAGGTCTTGCTGCTGTCGTTACTTTTTTACCATTAATGATTTTTTACCTATTTTGGTATCTGGATAATATCTTTTATATATATTTTCTACACTCAACATCAATCCTATGCTTAACAACCATCTATTGCACTGGCCAAATGTATGCTACATTAAAAACTATACCTGCCTGGAATAATAAATTGGTAACTCCAATCTATACAATTAACTCTATCTGCATGGGGGCTTTAACTGTGTATTGCTTTACTCGTTTTTATGAATTTGAGATTAACTATTTATATCATTTTACTATTCTGAGTTTAAGCTTGTGTTTATTTATGAAAGTTATTTATTGGTATATTATTAGTAAAAAAATAATTAGTACTGCTAACTCTGCAACCGGGTTAGGAAGGAACAACAATATTTCATTATTTGAAGGACCTCATACAGGAAAAAATTTTCTAACAACTGAAATGATTAACAAAATTAAAAAAGAAAAAGCAAACTTTCTTAGATTATGCTTTGTTATACTCACTTGTATTTTGCCAATTTATATGATTGTACAAGAAGCAAGTCTAATAATAGATAGTGTTATCTTAAAATTATCTTTTTTCTTAGTATTAATTTTTGCGTTAATCGGAATGCTAATTGAAAGATATTTATTTTTTATCCAAGCAAAGCATGTTGTAAGTTTATACTATGGAGAAAAAAAAGTATAAATGAGTAAAAGAAAAATTAAATTAACAGCCGTTATTTTATTATGCTTGTTTTCTAATGCTGTTGTAGCTGAAGCTTATTTTGACATATCTGAAGATAATATCAAAATTGAAACAGACTTTACTGGTAAAGAAGTAATAATTTTTGGAATACTAAATGATAATCAGGAAACAATAATGACTATAAAGGGGCCTGAAAAAAATGCTGTCATTCAAAAAAAAGAAAGAATATTAGGGTTTTGGTTTAATACCAAGCAAATAACTTATAATCAAATTCCAAGTATTTTTTTTATAGCTTCATCAAAAGATATTGAAAATATCTTACCGGCTTCTACAATAATTAAAGAAGAACTTAGTTTCAATTATTTACTAGAAAATAAAACATCTCAGCGAAATTTTATTTCAGATATTTCGCTTGATACTTGGGAGGATAATTTTGTCAGAATTAAAAAAAGTAAAAATTTATTTAAGGAATATAATATTGAGAAAATAGATAATAAGCTATTTCAAACAAGGATATTTTTTCCAGCAAAATCAATACCTGGGGAATATAAAGTTAACGTGTATCAAATAAAAAATAATTTAATTTTAAACAATAAGGAAAAAATTATTACTTTAAAAAAATCAGGGGTTGGAAGCCAAATATATAATTTTGCCCACAAAAATGCAGCAGCTTATGGTTTGTTTGCTATTATATTTGCTGTATTATCGGGTTTCTTAGCAGCAACATTATTTAGGAGGTCTTAATGAATGATAATAGATATATTCTCGTAATTGCTGACGACTCGCCAGAAATGGAAATAGCATTAGAATATGCATGTGCACGTTCAAAAAAAACTAGTCGTAAAATAATAATAGCAACATTTATAGAGCCTTTAGATGTATTAACTACTCAAGGTGTTACAGAAATAATGAAAAACGAAGCAAGAGATGAGGCAGAAAAACTTCTTCAGAGAGCTGCAAGTCATGTAAAAGACAAAACTGGTGAAATACCAGCTTTAGCTATCAGGGAAGGGGAAACGATTTTTGAATTAAAGAAACTCATCGAAGAAGAAAAAAACATTAATGTTTTAGTTTTAGCAGCAAATTCTGATCCTAAAAATAAAGACTCAAATTCAATAATTAACTCTCTTGTAAGTCAAGAAATCACCAATATGAGAATACCTGTTATGATTGTCCCAGGGAATTTCTCAAAAGACCACATCGCTTTAATAACATAATATGTCTGAATTAATTGCTGAAAAATTAATAGACATAGAATCAGTTCAATTTTCTTTCGATAATCATTTTATATTAACGTCAGGATTGAAATCTCCGGTTTATGTAGATTGTAGAAAAATTATATCATTTGTTAAGGAAAGAACTTTTATAATGGATGCTGCAATAACATATATCAATGAAAAGAAACTAGAGTTTGATTTAGTGGCTGGAGGAGAAACTGCAGGGATACCTTATGCAGCTTTCATTTCTGAAAAAATTAAAAAACCTATGGTTTATATTAGAAAGCAACCTAAGGGTTTTGGTAAGAATCAACAAATAGAAGGAAGTTATAGCAAAAATCAAACAGCTGTTTTAATTGAAGATTTAGCAACAGATGGTGGAAGTAAAATTATTTTTGTTGAAGCAATGAGAAAAGCAGGGTTAGAAGTAAAAGATATATTTGTTATTTTTTATTATGATATTTTTAATTTTGAAGAATCAATTCTTTCTAAATTAAATGTTAATATTCATTCACTTTGCACATGGAAAGATATAATCTCTGTTTTAGAAAAAAGAAATACATTTAATCAAACCGATATAGAAAATTTAAAAGAATTCTTATCTAAACCAGATGATTGGAGAGCAAAAAATGCCTGATATAATTTTAGTTAGTGGTGGTTTTGACCCAATACATAGTGGTCATATTAAATTGATTAATGATGCCAATAAATATGGAAATGTTGTTGTTTTGCTTAATTCTGATGCGTGGTTGCGAAATAAAAAAGGAAAAGAATTTCTTTCTTTTGATGAAAGAAAAATTATTATGCAAAATATAAAAGGTGTTCTTGATGTGTTAGACTTTGATGATAGCGATAATTCATGTGTAGATGGAATAATAAAAGCAATAAAACTATTTCAAAATAATAAAATTAAATTTGCAAATGGTGGAGATAGGAATAACAAAACAACTCCAGAAAAAGAGTTTTGTGATAAAAATAATATTGAAACTCTATTTGGTATTGGTGGCAATGATAAATCTAATTCCAGTTCTTGGATTTTAAAAAAATGGAAAGAATAGAGATCAAGGGTATAGTTTTTTTATTATCCATTTATTGTTTACTAAAGTATAAACTACCCTATCGTGAATTCTAAAAGGCATCTCTTGCCAAAACTCTATTAATTGAGACTTAACCAAATAACCATTCCAGTGAGGTGGTCGTGGGATATCTTGGTCTTCATATTTTTTTTCAAATTTTTTAATGTTATCGATTAATTCACTTCTTTCAATTAGTTCTGAACTTTGATTAGAAGACCAAGCACCAATTTGACTACCTCTTGGTCTAGAGTTAAAATATGAGTCAGCAACTTCTGAGCTTATTATCTTTGCTTGACCCTCTATTCTAATTTGTCTATTTTGAGTTTTCCAATGAAAATTCAATGCTATATTATTATTTTCGCTTATTGACTTACCCTTTTTACTATTTGAATTTGTGTAAAAAACAAAACCTTCCTCATCATGAGATTTTAACAAAACTACTCTTGATGATGGTCTATTGTTTAAAATAGTTGATAATGTCATTGCATTAGGGTCATTAATCTCTGTTTCACATGCTAAATCATACCAATTGTTGAACAATTCAAATGGATTTTGTGTGAAATCTATTAAATCTTTGTGCTTTAACATTTTAGATATTTTAAGTATTAAGATGTATATATATTCATAAATTAGAAAAAATAGGTATTTAAATGTTAATGCAAGGAAAAAAAGGCCTTATAATGGGTGTGGCGAATGATAAATCAATTGCTTGGGGAATAGCTAAGTCATTAGCAGAAAATGGTGCTTCAATTGCATTTACTTATCAAGGTGAACCACTTAAGAAAAGAGTTGAGCCTTTAGCTAAATCAATAAATTCTGATATCTTAATACCTTGTGATGTAGCAGACTCAAAAAGTATGCAAAACGTATTTGAAATTTTAAAAGAAAAGTGGGGAAAAATTGATTTTTTAGTTCATGGTATTGGTTTTTCAAATAAAGACGAATTAAGAGGTAAGTATTACAATACATCCACAGAAAATTTTAATCAAACTATGCATATTTCATGTTATTCATTTACAGAAGCATGTCGATTAGCTGAACCATTAATGAATGATGGAGGATCGATCTTAACCTTGACATATTATGGAGCTGAACAAGTAATGCCTCACTACAATGTTATGGGAGTAGCTAAAGCAGCTTTAGAAGCTAGTGTTAGATATCTAGCAGTTGATCTCGGGGAAAAAAATGTACGAGTAAATGCAATAAGTGCTGGACCGATTAAAACTTTAGCAGCATCTGGAATAGGTGATTTTAGATTTATATTAAGATGGAATGAATTAAATGCTCCTCTTAAAAGAAATGTTAATCAAGGAGATGTTGGTAATTCTGCACTTTATTTACTAAGTGATTTAGGGAGTGCTGTTACAGGTGAGATCCAACATGTAGATTGTGGTTATCATACAGTAGGTATGGTTGCAGTAGATGAGGCTGAAAATGTATCTAATCTTTTAGGGGAATTTAATAAAAACAAATAATGTCTTCAAATTCAATTGGAAAAATTTTTAATTTCACCACATGGGGTGAAAGCCATGGTAAAGCAATTGGTTGTGTTATTGATGGTGTGCCTTCAAATATAAGACTTCAAGAAAATGATATACAACCTTTTCTTGACAAAAGAAAACCCGGTCAATCAAAATATACAACCCAAAGAAAAGAGGATGATAAAGTTGAAATTCTATCTGGAGTTTTTGAAGGATTAACAACAGGTCATCCAATTTCATTAATAATATATAACAGTGATCAAAGATCTAAAGATTATTCAGATATAAAAGATAAATTTCGACCTGGTCATGCTGATTATACTTATTGGAAAAAATACGGCATTAGAGATTATAGAGGCGGGGGTAGATCAAGTGCTAGAGAAACCGCAATGCGTGTGGCTGCAGGAGCTGTTGCAAGAAAAATCATCAATCAAAAAATCAGCAATGAAGCTAAAATTACAGGTGCACTTGTTCAAATTGGAAACTCTAAAATAAATTATAATAATTGGAATGATAAAAATATTTCAGAAAATGAATTTTTTTGTCCAGATGAAAAAATTGTTTCTGAATGGAAAAACCTAATTGATAATGCTAGAAAAGATGGATCTTCATTAGGTGCAATTATAGAAGTTAGGGCTAGTGGAATTCCAGTTGGACTTGGTGAACCTATTTACGATAAATTAGACTCAGATATTGCAAAGGCTTTAATGACAATTAATGCTGTTAAAGGGGTAGAAATAGGGAATGGTTTTGACTGTGTTTACGAAAATGGAAAAACAAATGTAGATGAAATGATTATGAAAGATGGTAAGCCAATTTTTTTAAGTAACAATAATGGTGGTGTACTTGGAGGAATTAGCTCAGGACAAAAAATAATTGCTCGTTTTGTTGTAAAACCGACAAGTTCAATTATTTCTGAGAGAAGAACAATAGATACGGATCTTAAAGAAACTTCAATTTCAACTAAGGGCCGTCATGACCCCTGTGTTGGTATAAGAGCTGTTCCAGTTGGAGAAGCAATGTTAGCCACTACTATCGCAGATCACTGTCTTCGTTTTTTTTGATATTGAATAGTAATTAAAAACTCCACATTTCCTTTAGGACCTCTTATTGGGCTCTCAATAATATTTAAAACTATACACTCACATACTGATTTAAACCATTCACTAATTTCTTTACAAACGCGGTGGTGAATTTCAGCATCCCTTACAATACCCTTCTTTGTTTCATTTTTTTTTACTTCAAATTGAGGCTTAATCAATGCAATGATAATGCTTCCATTTTTCAATAAATTAAAATTTGGTTCAATGACTTTTTTTAGACTTATAAAACTTACATCGCAAACCATTATATCAATTAAATTCCCAATTAACTCTTTTGTAAGATACCTGGCATTAGTTTTTTCTAAACTTACTACTTTAATATTTTTTTTTAGTTTTTCGTGTAATTGATTTGTCCCAACATCTATCGCGTATACTTTTTTTGCACCGCTCTGAATTAAAACATCGGTAAAACCACCAGTAGATGAACCTAAATCAATACAAATTTTGTCTTTTACATTAATTTTATTTTTATCTAATGCAGAAATAAGTTTAATTGCACCTCTTGAAACCCATTCTGAGTTAAGTTTTTTTATCTCTATTTCTGCTTCATTTCTTATATTAAATCCACTTTTTTCAATTCTAATACCGTCGACAAACACTTGGCCAGCCATTATCATAGCCTGAGCTTTGGTTTTAGACTCAGCTAAACTTCTATCAAATAGAATTTGATCAAGTCTTTGTTTCTTAGCAATCAATTTTTTGAATTTTTATTATATGATTGAAAATCAATAACATTATCTTGATAAAATTTTATCACTTTATTAGCAATAGACTCTGCATCCATTCCTATTTCTTTATATTGATCTTCTGATGATTGATGATCTATAAATCTATCTGGAAAATAAATATTATTGATTTTAGTTATAGTAGATTTTCTTCTTTCATTATGAATATAACTTAGAACACTGGAGCTAAATCCACCACTTGACCCTTCTTCAATTGTAATAAGATATTTATGATTATCTAATAGTTTGTCTACCAAATCTTTATCTATTGGTTTTGCAAATCTTGCATCTGCTAAAGTTGGAAAAATATTAAGCTTATTCAGTAATTTTATTGCCTCTTCACAACTGTGCATTCTAGTACCTAAATTTAATATTGCTACATCATTACCTTCTATAAGTAATTTCCCCTTTCCAATTTCTAAAGGATTATAATTCAATTTATTAGTATCAATTTCACCAGATCCCCTTGGATATCTAAAAGCAGATGGTCTATCATCAATCAAAACTGAAGTATTAATCATTCTAATTAATTCATTTTGATTACTTGGTGCCATGATAATAAAATTCGGTAAAGCAGATAAATAAGCAATATCATAAGATCCTGCATGAGTGGGCCCATCAGACCCAACTTGTCCAGCACGATCAATTGCAAATCTTACAGCTAGCTTTTGTAATGCTACATCATGAACTATTTGATCATAAGCTCTTTGAAGAAATGTTGAATAGATTGCTACAAAAGGTTTGAAACCTTCAGTGCTTAAACCGGCAGCCATTGTAACGGCATGCTGCTCAGCTATGCCTACATCAAATAATCTTGCTGGATGTTGAGATTTAAAAATTTCCAAACCTGTCCCACTCATCATAGCGGCAGTAATAGCAACAATTTTTTCATCATTTTCAGCTGCTTTTGAAAGTGTTTCACCAAATACTTTTGAATAAGATTTTTTATTTGATTTGCTGATAGACAAACCAGTTTTTACATCAAATTTATTGACACCATGAAATTTATCATCAGATTTTTCAGCAGGCTCATAACCTTTTCCTTTTTTTGTAATACAATGAAGAAAAATTGGTTTACCAACAGCTGATGTTTTAATATTCTCTAAAACTGGCACTAAAGTTTTTATATCATGTCCATTAATTGGACCAAGATAATAAAAACCTAATTCTTCAAACAATGTTCCCCCTGTTACAAGACCTTTAGAATATTCTTCAGCCTTATATAATGTCTTTGATACTGATGTAGATAATTTTGCAGATATTTTTTTTAACAAACTTCTAACATTCACATATTGTTTAGATGAGAGTAGTCTAGTGAGATAACTACTCATAGCACCAACTGGGCGATCAATTGACATTTCATTATCATTTAAAATTACAATCATTTGTTTATTTGTAGCACCAACATTATTTAATGCTTCATAAGCCATTCCAGCACTTAGAGCACCATCTCCTATAACACAAATAATATTTGCATCATCTTTGTTAAGGTCTTTTGCAATTTTCATACCCATTCCTGCTGAAATAGAGGTTGAGCTATGAGCAGTTCCAAAAGGATCATAATCACTTTCACTTCTTTTAACAAATCCATAAAGGCCATTTTTTTGTCTTAGTGTTTCAATTTTATTTTTTCTACCAGTTAAAATTTTATGAGGATATGACTGATGTCCTACATCCCAAATTAATCTATCTCTTGGAGTATTAAAAACGTAATGTAAGGCAATAGTTAATTCAACAACTCCTAAACCCGCTCCCAAATGGCCGCCAGTTTTTGATACTGTATCAATAGTTTTGTCTCTTAGCTCTTCTGATAAAACCTCAAGTTGTTCTAGAGACAGTAATCTTATATCTGAGGGAAAATTTATTTTATCTAAAAATTTATTAGACATTAAATTAAAAATCTTCTTTTATTACTTTATTGTCTTCAATTTTAATTTTTTTTATTTGCATTTCAATATCTTTAAGTTTTTTGTCACAAATTTTTTTAATTTTCATACCTTCTTCATATAGCTTAACTGATTCTTCTAATCCTATATCTCCAGACTCAAGCTTATCAACAATTACCTCAAGTTTTTTTAAATTAGATTCAAAATTATTTTCTTTTTCCTTACTCATTCTATCTACCTATTTTTGATATGATCTTTTTTTTATCTAAATTATATATGATTAAATATATCTGGTCATTATTAGAAACAACAATTAAGAAATTACTTTTATCAATAATTTTTATATCTGTAATGCGCTCTGAATTACTTAAATTTAGTGAATAATTAGTAATTTCCTTCTCTGATAAACGTTCAGTATTTGAAATTTTTGAATACAATCCATATAAAAGGAAAGCAAAACAAATAAAAATCAATATTGCCAATATAATAACTGTAAACTTTAAGAAATTGTTAGTCATGAATGAAACCTATACTCACAAAATAAATATAAATAAAGACCTAAGTTCGATCAGATTAGACAAAGTTTTAACTAAAAAACTTGAGAAATATTCTCGAATGCAAATCAAAATGCTTATTAAAAATGGAAATGTTAAGCTTAATGATCATCCAATTCTTGATCCATCATATTTAGTAAGAGAGAACGATAAATTTGAGATATCAATAACTATAACTAGTGAAATAAAATATAAAGCTGAAGATATTAAGTTAGATATAATTTATGAAGATAAGGATTTATTAGTTATTAATAAACAAGCAGGTATTGTAACCCACCCAGCTCCAGGAAATGAAACTGGCACTTTAGTCCAGGCATTACTTCATCATGCAGAAAATAATTTGAGTAATATTAATGGAAACAAAAGACCGGGAATAGTTCATAGACTTGATAAAAATACAAGTGGTATAATGGTAGTTGCTAAAAATAATAGTACACATATGAATTTAGCAGATCAATTTAAACTTCATACAATTAGCAGAAAATATCAAGCTATCACTTGGGGCGTACCTATAAATCAAAATATAGAAGGTTATATTGAAAGACACAAAGTTAATAGAAAAAAAATGAGTTTTAATAAAGAAGAAAAAGGTAAATTTTCAAAAACAAAAATAAAGTTAATTAAATCTTTTCAAAACGCTTCTTTGATTGAATGCACACTTGAAACAGGAAGAACACATCAAATAAGACTTCACTTAACTTCAATTGATGCTCCTATTGTGGGTGATGACGTTTATGGAAAAAATAGGATTAGTAAATATGGTTTGATTAAAAAGAATTTTAGTAAATTTTTAATTTTAAAAAATTTTCCTAGACAAGCACTTCATGCAACACATTTAGGTTTTATGCACCCAACATTAAAAAAAAATATGGAATTTAATTCAAAATTACCAGTAGATATGCAGAATTTATTAAATTTATTATTAAAATATTAATTTAGATTTTAAAATATGTTATAGGCAGCCATGCAATTACCTGTACTATCATCTGAAGGAAATTTATCAATATACCTTCAAGAAATTAAAAAATTTCCAATTCTTACAGCAGAAGAAGAATATATGCTGGCAAAGAGATACAAAGAGCATGGCGATACAGATGCAGCTCATAAACTAGTAACAAGTCATTTACGTTTAGTTGCTAAAATTGCAATGGGTTATCGTGGCTATGGATTACCTGTTACTGATCTCATTTCAGAAGGAAATGTTGGCATAATGCAAGCAGTTAAAAAGTTTGATCCCGAAAGAGGATTTAGACTAGCTACTTATGCGATGTGGTGGATAAGAGCTCAGATTCAAGAATATGTTTTGCATAGTTGGTCATTAGTTAAAATAGGAACAACTGCAGCTCAAAAAAAATTATTTTTCAATTTAAAAAAACTAAAAAATCAACTTAGTTCAATTGAAACTGGAAATTTATCACCAGAAAATGCTCGTGAAATTGCAATTCGATTAAATGTTAAAGAAGCTGAAGTTCTTGACATGGACAACAGGTTATTTGCTAGTGATCAATCTCTTAATATTCAAGTTGGAGAAGAAGGTGATGCTGAATGGCAGGATATGTTGGTAGACTCGAAAGAAACACAAGATAATATATTAGCTAATTCAAATGAGTTAATATTTAGAAAAAAAATATTTGAGCAAGCATTAGAGGTTTTAAATGATAGAGAAAAAGAAATTATTACTTTAAGAAAATTAAAAGACAAACCAACAAAACTTGAAGAATTAAGTAAAAAATTTAAAATAAGTCGTGAAAGAGTTAGACAGATAGAAGAAAAAGCTTTTGAAAAACTACAAAAAAGAGTTTCAGTTATTACTCAATAAATTATTTCTATCTATAGTATTGACTCTATCTGGTCCTGTAGAAATTATTGAAATATTTTTTTGAATTTTAGACTCTAAAAAATTTATATAATTTTGAGCTTTTTTTGGTAAATCATCCCAAGTAGTCAAACCGTATGTTGTTTCTTGCCACCCAGGTAAAGTTTCGTAAATTGGCACTAATGTACTATGAATATTTTCATCAAAGGGTAGATAGTCATATTTTTTATGCATTGCTTCATAGCCAACACAGACTTTAATTTCTTCTAAATCATCCAAAACATCAAGTTTTGTTAAAACAACATCAGTTATTCCATTAATGGCTATTGATTGTCCCACAAGAACAGCATCAAACCACCCACACCGCCTTTTTCTTTTTGTAACTGTTCCAAACTCTTGCCCCTTTTCAACAAAATGGTCGCCTATTTCATTATGTAATTCAGTCACAAATGGACCAGATCCAACTCTAGTTGTATAAGCTTTTGTAATACCCAAAACATTATGATTTTCCTTTATGCCAAAACCTGTACCTGAAAAAATTTGTCCTGAAGAAGTATTTGATGAAGTTACATAAGGATAAGTTCCAAAATCTATATCAAGCAAAGAGCCTTGAGCACCTTCAAATAAAATAAACTTATTTTGTTTGCCAGCATCATTAATTATTTTCCATACTGGTGCACTAAAATTTATAATTTCGGTTGATATATTAGTTAATTCTTCATAAGTGTTTTCAAAATCTAAAATTTTATTAAATTTTTTCAATCTTGGCTCATGAAAATTGTACAAACTTTTAATTTTATTTTTTAGATTATCTTGATCAGGTAAATCACATAATCTTATTGCTCTTCTCCCTACCTTATCCTCATATGCAGGACCAATTCCTTTTTTAGTGGTTCCAATTAAATTATTTCCTAATGATAACTCATTAATTTCATCTATCAGTTTATGAATTGGCAATATCAAACAAACATTCTCAGCAATAAATAAATTGTCATTATCAATTTGAATATTTTGATTTCTTAAATTTTTAATCTCATTAATCAAAGCCCAAGGATCTAATACTACTCCGTTACCAATTAAACATTTTTTATTTCTAATTATACCTGAGGGTAATAAGTTTAATTTATAAACATTTTTATCAACCTTAATTGTATGACCTGCATTATTACCGCCTTGAAATCTAGCTACATAATCTGCTTTGGAAGATAACCAATCAACTATTTTGCCCTTTCCTTCATCACCCCATTGGGTTCCTACAATTGTATAAAACATTATATTTTTTTAATTTTATTATTTTCGTAAATATGAGTACAAAGATTATTTTTTGCAGATGCTCTTATATCAGAAACATCACCCAAAAAAGAATATATTATGAAATTTTTTTTTCTCAATTTAATTTTAATATCATCAACTGTTTCAAATGGGATAAGTATCTTTTTTTTATTGTTTTCAAACGATGAAGCTCTTAAAACAGTATCCATAAAGCACGTAAATCCGACTGCAGACTCTTCTGTTTCTTTTTTCTTAATTTTGTAACGACCTCCGCTGGCGACTTCTCCACGCACATCTTTTGCAAAAAAAGTAAATTTTATACCGTCATGATAATTTTTATTATCAATCTCAGTAAAATCGATAACTATTTGATCATTATTTTTAAAATTAATTTTTTTTGATATTTTTTTTATAGTTTCAATCTCTGAAATCAGCGAATATGGCAATTTAACATTATTAATTTTTTTATCTAAATCTCTATAACTTCCTGTTAAATTGAATAAACATTTTAATAATAATTTATGATCATTGTATTCGATTAAAGCAAGTGAGTTCTTTATATCCTTTTGCTTTATAAATTGTTTCAGTTTTTTTAAAGATTTAAAACTTTTAATTTTAGAAAAAATTTCTTCTAAAAATATTTTTGATGTTAACTCTAATGTAATATTTTTTATACCAATTTCTTTAAGGGAGCTATAGGCCAAACTTATAATCTCTATATCCGCTAAAATTGATTTAGTGCCTATAATTTCAGATCCTACTTGCAAAAATTGTCTTTCGGGACGAAGCATGCTACCTTTTTTTCTAGTTACTTCTCCATAATAACAAAGTTTAATTGGTCGAATTTTATTTTTATACCTTGATGATATTATTCTAATAATTTGTGGGGTGATATCGTCTCTTAAAAATAGCTTTGGTTCTTTTTTTTTAGACTCTATAATAAAAACATTTTCACTATTATTCTTATAGAATTCTAAGAGTGGAGCTTTAACTAAATCAAAACCATTTGATAAAAAAATATTAATAATTTTATTTTTATACTCATGCTCAACATTTGTATTAAAATCTACATGATCTTTAAAACCTTCAGGTATTAATGATTTATTATCCAATTATATTCCTTATTTCAAATTCTAAAATTTTTGTTTTTTGTTGCACTTCCTTTAATTTCTTTCCCTCTACCAAAAGTCTTATGAAAGGTTCAGTACCCGAGAATCTTATTAAAACTCGAAAATTTTTATCTTTTTTATTTTTCTTATTTAAATCTTTTATATTTTTTTTATTTTTTTCAGATATTTTTTTATAAGGTATATTAACTTTTATTTGAGGAAAGTTGTCATATAAATCAAACATTATATTAGTAGGTTTTTTAATAATCGAAATAATTTCTGTTATTTTTAATGCAGCTAAAATACCATCTCCAGTTTTTGAAAAGTCAGATAAAATTATATGACCAGATTGCTCACCTCCGAGAAAAGATTTATTCTTTTTCATTTCTTCAATAACATTAATATCACCTACTGCAGATCGTTTTAATTTAAAACCTAAGTCCTTTGATAAAAAATTTTCTAATCCTAAATTTGACATGACTGTAATAATGACAGGAAATTTTGAGTTAATATTTTTTTTATTAACTAAATATTTTGCAAATAGAGCAATGATTTTATCTCCATCAATTTCATTCCCTTTATCATCTACAACTATTAATCTATCTCCATCTCCATCAAAAGCAAAACCAATATCTGCTTTTTCCTGAACTACTTTTTTACATAAGCTATTTACGTTTACAGCTCCGCAATTATAATTAATATTTGTTCCATCTGGTTTATTATTTATTGATACAACATTATGACCTAGTTCCCAAAAAATACTAGGAGCTATGTCGTAAGTCGCTCCATTTCCACAATCTAAAATTATTTTTAATTTTTTAGTTTTCACTTTTTTATCTAAAGTACTTTTAAGAAACTCTGAGTACCTACCTGATGCATCTTCGAGCCTTATTGCTTTTCCGGTGTTATTTTCGCTGTTTAGAATTTTTGCATATTTCTGTTTATTCAATACTATATTCTCAATTCTTTTCTCTAATTTTGAACTAATTTTAAAACCATCTAAATTAAAAAATTTAATACCATTGTATTCATAAGTATTATGAGAAGCGGTTATCATTACACCAATATCTGCTCTTAGTGATCGCATTAAATGTGGTACTGCTGGTGTTGGTAAGGGTCCAACCAATATTACCTCCATTCCCATAGAAATAAAACCAGCTGTAATAAGAGGCTCATATAGGTATCCAGAGAGTCTTGTGTCTTTACAAATTATTACCCTAGAATTAATACTGTTTTTAGATTTTAATAAATAGCCAACAGTTTTTGATATTTTAAGAGTTGTTTCAGCGGTAAGGGGCTCAGTATTAACGATACACCTTATGCCATCAGTACCAAAAATTTTACCCATATCCTCTTTTATTGAAAATATTAGTTAAAATAAAGAGGTATGATTTATTTAATTGGTTTGTGGAGCAGTTGTGCTACCGGTTTTAGGAACACTTGGTTTTGGTGGAGTAGGATTTGAAGAATTACCATCATCAAATTCATCTCTTGATGGTTTGATTCCTTTAAGAAGATCTTTAATCTCATCTCCTGTCATACTTTCATATTCAAGTAACCCTTTAGCAATAACATGAAGCTCATCAATATTATCAGTTAGTATTTTTCTGGCTTTAGACTTTGCATCATCTATTAATCTTTTAACTTCTTGATCAATTATCTGGGCTGTATCATCAGAAAGATTTTTAGATTGTGCAACGGAATGACCAAGAAAAACCTCTTCCTGATTATTTGAGTACCTTATAAAACCAAGCTTATCACTAAAACCCCACTCAGTAACCATCTGTCTAGCCATGTCGGTTGCTTGTTTGATATCTTGAACGGCCCCTGTTGAAGCTTTTTCTTTACCAAAAATAATTTCTTCAGCTATTCGAGCTGCAATGGCTACAACTAACTCGGCTTCTAATTGGTCTTTTCTCTGATGTACTTTATCCTTTTCAGGTAATGCCATTACATAACCAAGAGCTCTACCAGTAGGAATTATTGAACTTTTGTAAATAGGAGTTGCCTCTTTCATATGAATTCTTGCTAGAGCATGGCCAGCTTCATGGTACGCTGTAATTTCTTTATCTTCCTGAGTCATAACCATTGATCTTCTCTCAGCCCCAAGCAAAACTTTATCTTTTGCATATTCAAAATCTTCAAGAGTGACCATTCTTTTGTTTTTTCTGGCTGCAATTAATGCTGCTTCATTAACCAAATTGGCTAAGTCAGCACCTGAGAAACCTGGTGTACCTCTTGCAATTATTTTGGAGTCAAACTTAGGTGAAACTTTGATCTTCTTTATATGTACTTTTAGTATTTTATCTCTTCCCATTATGTCGGGATTAGAAACTGTAACTTGCCTGTCAAATCTACCTGGTCTTAAAAGAGCCGGATCTAAAACATCTGGTCTATTTGTTGCAGCAACAATTATTACACCTGCGTTAGCTTCAAAACCATCCATTTCAACAAGAAGCTGGTTTAAAGTTTGCTCTCTTTCATCATTGCCGCCGCCTAAGCCAGCGCCTCTATGTCTACCAACTGCATCAATTTCATCTATAAAAATAATACACGGGGCATTTTTTTTTCCTTGCTCAAACATGTCTCTAACTCTACTTGCTCCAACACCCACAAACATTTCAACAAAGTCAGAACCTGAAATAGAAAAAAAAGGAACATTGGCTTCACCAGCAATAGCTCTAGCTAGAAGGGTCTTTCCTGTTCCTGGAGGACCTACTAATAATGCACCAGTAGGGATTTTACCACCTAACCTAGAGAACTTTTTTGGATCTTTCAAGAATTCTACAACTTCTTCAAGTTCTTGTTTTGCCTCATCAATACCAGCAACATCATCAAATGTTACTTTACCGATGGCTTCATTAAGCAGCTTTGCTTTAGACTTTCCAAAACCCATTGCCTTGCCACCACCAGATTGCATTTGTCTCATAAAGAAAATCCATACACCTATTAGAAGAAGCATTGGAAACCATGATAGAAGAACACTTAATAAAGGATGCATAGATCTCTCAGATGGTTCGGCAACTATCTTAACACCAGACTCGCTGAGCTTGTTAACTAATTCAGGATAGTTAGGTGAGTAAGTAGAAAAAGATCGACCGTCATCAAAAAAACCAGTGACATTATTTCCAACAATTTTAACCTCTGAAATATTTCCATTATCTGCAGCAATCAAAAAGTCAGAAAAGGATATTTCAGGGTTATTATTTGATGAAGAATTGTTTTGAAATAAGTTAAATAACGCTATTAACAATAAGCCTACTACAATCCACAAAACTATGTTTTTACTGAAATTTTTCATTAAGTTATTAATACATAGGAATTAAAACAGAAAACACAATACTTTTTGTACTATTTTTTAGAAAATATAAGCAAATCCGAATTTTTGCTGATATTTATTCCGCTTAAATTGAAAGTTTTAAAACTAGGTTTTTTTAATGCCTCAATGAATATCAATATTTTTGAGCTTTTTGTTTGATTCTTTTTTTTTCTCAAAAATTTTAGAAGACACAATACATTTTTTTCTATTATTAGATCGTCCAATTTTATTAATTTTCTAAAGCTAATTTTTATTTTATGACTACTCGCACAAATTAGACATTCAATAAATGTTTGCCATATCATTTTTTTATAATCAGGAATTTGTTTTTTTAAATAAAGAAAATCATTTTTTACTTCTAATTTATTTTTTTTGTTTTGCAAAAATTCTCTTACTTTTACTCTAGTATAATTAATATCTTTATTTGTTGGATCATTAATAAATTTAATATTATTTTTTTTATTAAATTTTAAAATAGATGATTTATCAATATCAATAAAAGGTCTCAAAATTTGTATATTACTAAAATAAGCAATATTTTTGATTGATGCTAATCCATCTAAATTGCTTCCATTAATTTTTCTTATAATAAATGTTTCAAGGTTATCATCAAAATGATGGCCTAAAAATACATGGAGGATATTTTTTTTTTTACAAAATTTTATAATGCCTTCAAATCTATTATTTCTTGCATTAGCCATATTTTTTTTTATTATTTTTTTTTTACTTGGCTTGATAATAGTAGAATCTATATTAATTTCCCTTAACATATTTTTAACGGTAAATGCCTCATCTTTCGAGTTAATTCTTATTCCATGGTCGAAAATCAAGCCTGTTAATTTTCCTTTTTTTAACTTTATCCATTTACTCAAAATAAATGCTAAGGCCATGCTATCAGGTCCACCAGATACTGCTACGGCAACATGAGGTCGAGTTTCAAAATGTTGTAAGTTTTTCAAAAAAGAATGATAAATATTGTCATTTAATGACATTAGGTATTATTTTTGCAATCCAACTTATCTCTAAATTTTTCTGGATCTTTTACGAATTTACTCCCTTTATAATTTTTTTCTAATAAATTTAGAATTTTACAAGCTTCTGGAATTTTTTGCATTTCTTTTAATGATCTTATCAATTCATAATGCATTTCTGCAGCCTTGATACTTTTAGGAAATTTTTGAATGCCATCACCAAATATTAGTGCAGCTTCTCTATAATTTTTTTCAAAAAGATTAATTTTACCTAACCAATAATGTGCAGAACCTGAAAGTTGATTGTCTGGATAATTTTTGATGAAATTTGCAAGTATTTCTTTAGAATTACTATAATTTTTCTTTCTTAATTGATCTATCCCAGATTGTATCTGCTCTTCAGGAGTTAGATTAGTTAACTTTTGCTCAATTTTTTCTTCTGTTTTAATTTCAGATTTTGATAAATTTGTATTTATCGATGTTTGGCCATCACCAGATATAACAATTTTACCAAGGGTGTTTTCAGGAATTATTTCATTATCATTAATATTTTTTAAATTATCATTATCACTAATAAACTCTTGTGACTCAATTTTTATATTTTCAAGTTTTAACATTAGTTGATTTTCAAATGAAACCATCTCTTTTGATAGGTCTTCTAATTTAAATATTATTTCCTCGATATTCAAAGTCAGATTTTTAATGTCGTTCTCTAAATCATAAATTCTTATATCAATTGAAGTAAATCTCTCTATATCTTTGTTTTCATCGATTGAATAAACTTTATCACTTTCAAAAGATTTATTAAATACAGCCTTATTTAAATCTTTTATCTCCTCACTTATTCGATCCAGTTCTTGCTTAATAGTTAGAGCATCTTCTCCAAAAGATTTATAGCTATTAAGTGAAAAGATTAAAATAATTACTAGGAATGAAATATATTTCATTTTCATTTGATTTAAATAGTTTTTTTTAAAGACTAAAATAAGGCGCAATAAAAATATAGCGCCTTAAATATATATAATTCTTAGTTTACAAGAGTAACAGATCTTCTATTTTGGGCCCATGCACCATCATTCGATCCTACAACAGCTGGCCTCTCCTTACCATATGAGATTGTTGAGACTCTATCAGATGCTATTCCAAGACTTATAAGATAATTTTTTACTGATTGAGCTCTTTTTTCACCGAGTGCTAAGTTATATTCTCTTGTACCTCTTTCATCACAATGTCCTTCGATAATTACTGACACATCTGAATATTGCTTTAACCAAGCAACTTGATCTTGAAGTAATTCTTGAGCGTCAGAGTCTAATTCAGAACTATCGTAATTGAAAAATACTCTATCACCTACATTTACAATTAAATCTTCTTGAGATCCAGGTTCTATAGAGTCTGTTTCAGAGCTATTTTCACTTCCAGAACTTGAGTCTGAACCACTTGATGAAACATCAGTAGATGTTGACGAAGAGCCTGATCCTGAAGAATCTGCAGTATCTTTTGGTGTAGTTGAGCAGGCTGCTAAAAAAAATACTAAAAGTGCGCCTGTTAATAATCTTATAATCATATAAAAACTCTCCCGAAATGTAATATCATTAAAACTTTGGATTAATTAACATTTTTTTTGTTAATTCATATATTTTTTTTATAAAAATAGTTTTTTTTAAGGAAAATTAGTGCATTAAAGGTGACCAGGCTGGGTCTGATCCGCCCAGTGGGGTTATTATCTTTCTTTCATTATAACCAGTTAAATCTATTGAATAAAGACTTGAATTACCACCACTACCATCACTAGATGATCTTTCTTCTTTAAAGTACATCAAATACCTTCCATTAGGAGACCAAGTAGGACCTTCAACATGAAAAGATTTTGCTATCATTCTTTCGTTTGATCCATCAATTTCCATGACACCTATATAGAATTGTCCACCTTCTTGTTTTGTAAAAGCAATCATGTCACCTCTTGGGGACCATACAGGTGTATAATAGCTTCCAGCTTCACGACTAATTCTTTTAAGATTTTTTCCATTAGACTGGATAGTATACAAATGCCTTCTTCCTGTTCTATCAGAATTAAAAACTATTTTTTCCCCATCTGGAGAAAAACTTCCTGAAACATCAATAGAAGAGTTATTAGTAATTCTTTTTGAAGTTCTTGTCTGAAGATCCAATATATAAATTTCTGAATTGCCAACATCTGGATCTGAATAAGACATAACAATTTTTCTTCCATCAGGTGAAAAACGAGGAGCAAATGTCATTCCTGGAAATTCACCTACTATTTCTTGCTGACCTGTTTCAATATCAAAAATAAAAACCCTTGGGCTATTTGCTTTAACATATGACATGTAGGTAATTTTTTGTGAGTTAGGTGAGAATCTTGGAGTTAAAACTAAATAAGATCCATCTGTTAAGAAACGATGATTGGCCTGATCTTGATCCATAATTGCTAATCTTTTTTGCCTATTATCTTTTGGTCCAGTCTCTGCAACATAAACGATTCTTGTGTCAAAAAAACCACCTTCACCTGTGACACGCTGAAAGATTGCATCAGAAATAATATGAGAAACTCTTCTCCAATTATTTTTACTTGTTTGGTATTTTTTTCCTACAATTTGTTTTTGAGCAAAAACATCAAATAATCTAAACTCAATTGAAATTTTACTTCCATCTGATTCTAATCGTCCTGTTACTAGATGTTGAGCTTTTAATACTTTCCAATCTTCAAATCTTGGTTGGATGGAGACAGAGTCTGCAGATTGTATAAATGCCTTTTTATCAATTGGAATAAATAGTCCTGACCTCTCTAAATTATCTGAAATAACAGATGATATATTTTTACCAAGATTTTCTAATGATACATTTGCTGATTGTAAACTTGTAATGGCTATTGGTGTAGGTTTTACAGTACCTTGATTTAAAGTAATTTCAAGACTATTTGCATTTATTGAAATTAAACAAATGATAGTTATTAATAAATTTTTCATTTTAATAATTAGTTTTTTATCCAGCTGTAATCTATTGTTATTTTCAAATATTTCCATGATTCATATTTATTTAAAGGTAATTTTAACTTTGAACACAAAGGATTATATAAAGTTGTCACAGCACTCTCAGTAATTGCCTCATAATAAGGATTACTTTTACTTATATTTGTGTCAATAATTTGTACAGTATCTTTTTTAACATTGGCATTTCTATCAATTTCAGCACTAATTTTAACCATTTCATTCCCAACTATTTGAGTTCCTGCTCTAGGATTAAAACAACTCCTTAGTTGCTGTATTACAAGGTCCATTTCTGAAATAGAAATTTCTATATTAGCTTCCAATTCTTTATCTTCTTCAGTATTATTCAATTTATCTTCATCGATATCAATATCATTTTCATCAATAACTCTAGAAACTTCTTCGTTTCTTAGATCTTTTAGCATTGACGCAAGGTTGAAATCAGGCTCAGGTTTTTCAACTGGCTTTGCTTTATCAGTTAATTTGTTTTCTTTATTTTGTATTAATTGTGGTTTTGTTTTGTTTTCAATTTGTATATCTTTTTTTGGTTCTTTTTTTTCAATCAATTTTGGTTTAAGTTTTGGTCTAATTTTATTGACTTTAAGTGTTTCTGGCTTCTCTATTTGAGTTGTTTTTTCCTCTTTGATGTTATTTATTTTTTTTTCCTTAATATTAATTTCTTTTGTGTCAAATTTTGGATTAACAGGATTATCAGAAACATTTTTATTTTGGGTTAAGTTCTTTTTAGGCTTTTCCTGTAAATCTATTTTTTGAATTTCTGTATTTTCTGATGAATTAAATTTTTTTTGTTTTATATTTTTTGTTTTATCTTTATTTATTTCTAAAGCTTCTTTTTTAGGTGCTAATGATGTTATATCTGAAATATTTAGTATTTCTATTGGGATAACTTGAGGAATTGGTATTTTATTTGGTTTAAAAAAATCAGGCAAGCCAATTGCAAATAATAGAATAGATAAATGAAGAATAAGAGAAAAATAAATTCCAAGATGTGATGGCTTAGTATTGTCGAAATAGTTAAAAGCCTTGTGGTAAAAAGACTGCATTAAAATTTAATTATCTTTTGGATTTTGAGTAACAAGTGCTACTTTAATATATCCTGCAGAATTTACTAAAGACATGATTTCCATTATTCTTCCATATGCTACGACTCTATCTCCTCGAACATATATTCTTGCGTCTTTGTTTAATTCAGTTATTGCGTTCAATCTTGGTATTAGATTTTCAACCTCAACCCTTGACTCTCCTAAGTAAACTTCACCTCCAATTTTAACAGTTATTTCTAGCGGATCTTTTTGATCAGTTAGTGCTGATGCCTTTACTTTTGGGAGATCAACAGGAATACCAACAGTCAATAATGGCGCCGTAACCATAAATACAATTAATAATACAAGCATAACATCTACAAATGGAGTAACATTTATTTCACTCATTTGAGAGTATCTTTTACGTTTTCTTACTGTGTTGCTGTTTAAATTAATCAAATTATTTCTTCTCCAACTGTCTAAAAAATATTGTTGTAAATTCATCCATAAATGTTTCTAAAGAAACAAAGTACTTTGATAGATCACTTGATATTTTATTGTAAGCAACAACCGCAGGTATAGCCACAAACAAACCCAAAGCAGTTGCAAACAACGCTTCTGCAATTCCAGGTGCAACAACTGATAGATTTGTATTTTGAGCAACAGCAATAGATTTGAAACTATTCATAATACCCCAAACAGTTCCAAATAAACCTATAAATGGCGCGGTAGATCCCGATGTAGCTAAAAAGGTTAAATTTTTCTCTACTATCTCAGTTTCTTTATTAAATGTAACTATCATAGATCTTTGCATTCGATCTTTTAAAGAAGATATATTTGAATGTATTTCTCCATCAAAATTTGATTTACTTTTTTTCCATTCAGAAATAGCTGCACAAAATATTTTTGACTTTGGATCGAGTTTATTAAAATTTAAAGTTTCATATAAATCTTCAAAAGAATTGCCAGACCAAAATATCTCATCAAATTCTTTTTCCATTTGTTTTAATTGTCTCATCCTATGAAGTTTGGATACAATAATACTCCATGAGTAGATTGAAGCTAAAATTAATATAATAATTACTGATTTTACTACAAGGTCTGCACTCATAAACAATGCAAACATAGAGAAATCAACATTCTCAGAATTTATATTGGTAACAGTATTTACTTCTTCCATTATTCACTATCCCTTATTTTTTTAAGATCTTCATCTTTAATTTTTTTAAGATCATCGCTATGCACCATTATCCAAAAACCTGGTCTATTTTTTTCACATAAAGCAATTACAGGGGTTTTTCCCTCAGTTTTAGCAATTTTAGCTGTATCATCCCATAGTGAAACAACAGTATGTTTAGCTCTTAGTTTGCATTCAATAAAAAGATCATCGTGAATAACGTCAGCACGTGTTACTTTTCCATTTCCTCCACTTAAAGGAGTTCTTGTGCCATTAAAATACTGAGCAACATCTCTCTCTCTTTTTTTCCAAGCTTTATCAGGCATACTTTTTTCCTTTCACTATGCTGTTAAAGAAGCCAACACTTCATCACTAACATCAAAATTTGATGAAACTGCTTGAACGTCTTCATTTTCTTCTAATATATTTAATAATTTAAATAACGTATCTGCTTTATCTTTTGACACGGTAATTTCGTTTTCACTTTTCCAAATTAAGCCTGTAAAGTTAGTTTGGCCAAATTTTTCTATGATTTTTTGATTAAGCTGATGAAGGATTTTTTGATCACAATAAATATTATATTCGTCATCATTAAGCTCATAATCTTCTGATCCATTTTCAACAATGAAATCAAAAAGCTCTTCTTCATTAATATTACTTTTATTCAATATTATAGTGCCTAACCTTTTAAAACCAAAGCTAACACTTCCTGTTTCCCCAAGATTACCTCCATATTTACTAAAAGTAGATCTTACTTCTGCTGCAGTTCTATTTTTATTATTTGTTAATGCCTCAACAATTATCGCAACACCGTCAGGGCCATATCCTTCATATCTAACTTCTTCATAATTACTATCAGGGTCGTTACCTTCGCCTTTTTTAATAGCTCTTTCAATGTTATCTTTTGGCATGTTTAAGGATTTAGCTGAACCAACAGCAGATCTTAATCTAATATTTTTTTCAGGATCTGGACCTCCCTCTTTAACAGCAACAGAAATTTCCCTTCCTAGTCTAGAAAAAATTTTTGCCCTTTTCTTATCTTGAGCACCCTTGCGATGCATAATATTTTTAAATTTTGAATGACCTGCCATAGTTCTTTATAAATATTTTATTCGTGATCGGTAAAGAGATTAAATATATGAATATTGTGGCCAATATATGTAAAATTTCAAATTTGAAAAGGTTCAATTTTTATAGATAAACCTGTCTTATCATCTGTTTCAATAAATACACCACATATAGTTATTTTTTCATCAGCTGGAAAAAATCTACCTTCAGCCCTATAACCTTTTACAAACCCATGAATTGGGTTTGCTTTATCCATTCCTATTACAGAATTATAATCTCCTGTCATTCCTACATCTGTTTGATAAGCGGTGCCCCCACCAAGAATTTTAGCATCTGCTGTAGGGATATGTGTGTGTGTTCCTAAGATAGCTGATACTTTTCCATCAAAAAAATGACCAAAGGCATTTTTTTCAGAAGTGGTTTCTCCGTGCATATCAATTAAAATTGCATTAGTTGTAGTTCCAAGTTTTTCTTTTTGTAAATATTTTTTAGTTACACTAAATGGATCATCTAAGAAAAGACCCATAAATAATCTAAGCATAACTTGAATTATTATTATCTTTCTTCCATCATTAAGCTCTAACTCATAATATCCCTTTCCAGGAACTCCTTCAGGATAATTCAAAGCTCTTACTATTTTAGGACACTCTTCTATGTAAGATAGCATTTCTTTTTGATCCCAAGCATGATTTCCTAAAGTAATAATATCTACACCAGCATCTAAAAGCTGAATTGCTATTTTTTTTGTTAATCCATATCCACCAGCTGAGTTTTCTGCATTTACTATAAATACATCAGTTTCATATCTAGATTTAATATCAGGTATTTTTTTTATTAGAACTTCTCTTGCTTCCTTCCCAACTATATCACCAATAAAAACTATTTTCATAGGAAAGCGTATAGTTGTTTTTCAGTCAAAACAAAATCTAATTTATAATCAAATTTTTCAATGGGTAATTTATTTTGTTTTTGATCATCATAAGCAAATCCTACAGTATGGAATACTAAATTTAATTTTTTTAATTTTTCAAAAGTTTTGTCATAAAAACCTCCACCATATCCAATTCTATAACCTCTGAGATCAAAACCTAAACAAGGTACAAAAAAAAGTTGAGGTATTATTTCTTTATTATCATTTGATGGCTCTGGTATATTAAATTTACCCATTTTTAAATTCTTATAAGAATTAGTTGTTTTAAATATGAGTGTTTCTGAATTTTTCTCGATTATAGGAAATGCTAATTTTTTTTTCATAGCAAGGATTTCTTTATTTAACTGATTAGTTGATATCTCCGAACGAATTGAAAAAAAACTTCCGACACAATCGACTTTATTTAATTCAATTTTTTCGATTAATTTATAAAAAGCATCTTTATTAAATCCAAGAGTTTCATTTTTTTTTATTAAGGATCTTTTATCAATTAATTTTCTTCTTAATTCTTTTTTTTTATTTACAATTTCATTTATCATTATGAGCTTGAATATTATTTTTAATTTGCGAAAGCTCATGATTGATTTCATCTAATACACTTTCTGTTTTTGATATTTCTTTTTCCTTGATCACTATTTCAAATTTCAATTTATTAACTTGTTCAATAGTATCTTGTAAGTACTTACTTTTTTCTTCGATTTCTTGTTTTAATATATCAATATTTTTTTTCTTTAATTTTATATTATCCTCATAATCTCCAATCGAATCCTGAAGTTCTAAGCTTATAAGTGTAATAATTTTTAAATCACTAACTTTGCCATGCAGATTTGAAAATCTATTCCAACTTTGATTAAGTAAACCTATTGCATTAATTAATCTTTCTTTTTCGTTTTCTTGATATGATAATTTTAATTTTTGATTAAAAACGGTTACTTCAAGGTCTGGCATCTTCTTCTCCTAATATTTGATCTAATTCATCAATACTTTCACCTATTCCTTTTTTTAATTTTGAAATCTCTTTTGTCATTTCTTCAATTTTTGACTCTAAAGTATTATCATTACCTAAATTTCTCGTAATTTTTTTAATTTCTTCGATCGTTGTTTTTATTTGCGATAATTTTTCGTTTATTGTCATATTTTTTATTACTTATATAAATTTAAAATGTCACTTTAATGCAAATTAATATTAGTGTAAAAGACATCAAATACCGAGGAAATTTGAAAACTAATAATAAAAATATACAAAAAGTATCCCAATTAGCAAATTGTATACGTTTTTTAGCAATTGATGCTGTTCAAAAAGCAAACTCTGGTCATCCTGGTATGCCAATGGGTATGGCCGATATAGCAACCGTTTTGTACGAAAAGCATTTAAAATTTGATCCAAATGATCCTAAGTGGATTGATAGAGACAGATTTATTCTTTCAAACGGGCATGGCTCAATGCTTTTATATGCTTGTTTATATTTAACTGGGTATAAAGATATAGACCTTGAAGATATTAAAAACTTTAGGCAACTCAAATCTCCAACTGCTGGGCATCCAGAATATGGTGAACTTAATGGCATTGAGACAACAACTGGCCCACTGTCACAAGGACTTTCAAATGGTGTAGGTTTTGCTATGGCAGAAAAGAAATTATCATCTTCTTTAGGTCAAGATTTAATAAATCATTACACATACGTATTTGCTGGTGATGGATGTTTAATGGAAGGTTTAAGTCATGAGGCTTGTAGCTTGGCTGGTCATCTTAAATTGAATAAACTAATAGTTTTCTTTGATGATAATTCAATTTCAATTGATGGTCCTTTGTCACTAAGTAGCAGTGATGATGTTGCTCAAAGATTTAAATCTTATAATTGGAATATTTTAACTGTTGATGGTCACAATCATGACGAAATAAATGATGCTATAGTTAATGCAAAAAGTTCAGATAAGCCCACTTTGATTTGTTGTAAAACAAAAATTGGATTTGGCTCTCCTAACAAAGAGTCAAAATCTTCTTCTCATGGATCTCCATTAGGTAATGAAGAAATAGAATTAACTAGAAAAAATTTAGATTGGGATCATGATCAATTTATAACTCCTGATGACCTTCTTGAACAATGGAGAAATTTTGCAAAGAGAAATATAGAAGTCAAAAATAAGTGGGAAAATAAAAATAAAGATTTTTTAAACTCTAACAAATTTAAAAAAATTTTTAACCTACAATTAGAAGCTAATATAAAAGAAGAAATAGTAAACTTCAAAAAAACTTATGCAGCCGATGAAACAAAATATGCAACGCGTAAAGCCAGTGAAAAAAGTCTTGAGCTTTTGAATAATCATATACAAAATTTTATTGGTGGATCAGCTGATCTTACTGGCTCAAATAATACAAAAACTAATGGGATGGGTGTTTTTAATGCTGATAACTATAACGGAAGTTATGTTTATTATGGAATAAGAGAACATGGTATGGCTGGTATTATGAATGGATTAGCCCTTCATGGTGGAATTAGAGCTTATGGTGGAACTTTTCTGGTATTTTCTGATTACTGCAGACCTTCAATGAGACTTGCGGCGCTTATGAATATTCCAGTTATTTATGTAATGACTCATGACTCAATTGGTCTTGGTGAGGATGGTCCTACTCATCAACCTGTAGAACATTTATCAGCACTAAGATCTATACCAAACTTAAAAGTTATTAGGCCATGTGATATGATAGAAACAATTGAGTCATGGGAAATTGCCTTAGAGACAAAGAGCCCAACGGTTCTAGCATTAACTAGACAAGGTCTCAAAACTTTTAAAAGAGATTCTTATTATAAAAACATGGTCAACAAAGGTGCTTATGTAATTAAAAATCACTCTAATTATCATGCTTCAATTTTTGCTTCTGGTTCTGAAGTAGAAATAGCTTTTGAGGCATCTAACAAATTAGAAGAAAATAATATAAAGTTAAGGGTTATATCTTTTCCTTCAATGGAAATATTTGAAAATCAAGACGAGAAATATAAAAAAGAAATTATGGGTGAGAAACCACTTTTTGCAGTTGAGGCTGGAGTGATAAATGGATGGGAAAAATACGTTCATCATACAAATTTTATAGGAATGAGTTCTTTTGGAGAAAGTGGTCCATATAAAGATGTCTATGAACATTTTGGTATAACATCTGATGAAATTTGCAAAAAAATCCAATTACATTTAAACTTATAAAAATCAGAGAGGAATATAATGAGAGTAGCAATTAATGGTTTTGGGAGAATAGGAAAATTAGTATTCCGAGCTTTTTTAGAAAAAAATTTAAAAGGTGTTGATATAGTCGCAATAAATGAACTAGGCAGTTTAGAGTCAAGTTTACATTTAATGCAATATGATAGTATTCACGGCAAACTTCCTGTTAAGATTAATAAAACTAAAGATGGTCTAAAATATAATAACAAAACAATAAAATTTTTTAGTGAAAAAGATCCGTTAAATTTACCTTGGAAAAAAATGAATGTTGACGTTGTTTTGGAATGCAGTGGTGTTTTTGCTTCAAAAGAAAAAGCTAGTGCCCACACAGATGCTGGTGCAAAAAAAGTAATTATTTCAGCGCCAGGATCAAATGTTGATGCTACGATAGTTCAAGGTGTAAACAATCAGATTTTGAAAAAAAAGCATAATATTATTTCTAATGGCTCATGCACTACAAATTGCTTGGCTCCTGTTGCGATGGTTATTGATAAAGGAGTTGGAATTGAAAATGGTTTTATGACAACAATACATAGTTACACAGGTGATCAAAGGACTGTTGATCAAACACATAGTGACTTTAGAAGAGCAAGAGGTGCAGCAATCTCAATGATACCGACATCAACTGGCGCAGCAAAAGCCCTGAGTTTGGTTCTTCCAAAGTTGAGAGGAAAGCTTGATGGAACTGCAATCAGAGTTCCTACCCCAAATGTTTCTTTAATAGATCTCACATTCACCTCTAAGAAAAAAACCTCTGTTGATGAGATCAATAAATTAATGGTTCAAGCAAGCAAAACTAAAAATCTTAAAAATATACTAACAATTAATGAGCTGCCTTTAGTTTCAATTGATTTTAATCATAACCCAAGTAGCTCAGTATTTGATTTAACTCAAACACAAGTTCTTAATAATAAATTTTGCAGAGTATTATCTTGGTATGATAATGAATGGGGCTTTTCAAATAGAATGATTGATACCTTACTTGATTTTAAAAAACTATTGTAGGTGAATAATAAATTAATTGCCTTTACCATTAATACTCTTGAAGAAGCTGAATGCATTATTCTAGAGAGTAAAATTTATAAAGTAATACCTATTTTACATTTTAAAAAATATTTTATTAGAGGATTTGGTATTGATTTTATTTTTACCTTCCGAAATATGTTGATTTCCAAGTTTGGAAAGTCAAGTTTTAAGCTATTTGTTGATTGCGGATTTGATCAAAGTCTTACAATAGGATTGGCAGAAAAAAAAATTGATTATTTAAAGCTTAATGGAAACTCTATCATTTTATCTAAAATTAAAAGTATTACAAAAAAAAATAAAGTTTTATTAAATTCTTCTTTTAATATAGTAGATTGCAGAAATAGAAAAAATATAAGTATAATATTTAAAAAAATTTATTCTGAGGAAAAATAATGAAAATTGATGGAAATCAAATTAAGGTCGGTAATATTCTAGAAATCAATTCTAAACTATGGAGAGTTTTAAAAACACAACACACACAACCTGGTAAAGGTGGTGCGTACCTACAAGTGGAAATGAAAGAAATACGTGAAGGTACAAAAATGAATGAAAGATTTAGATCGTCAGAAAGTGTCGAACGAGCAATACTTGAGGAAAAACTATGTCAATATTTGTACTCAGAGAATAATAAGTTTATTTTTATGGATAATTCAACATTTGAACAAATCGAAATTGGTGATGATATTATTTCAAATGAGCAATCAAAATTTTTTATTGAAAATGAAAATATTAACCTGCAATTTTATGAAGGGGTAGTTGTTGGCCTTGAACTTCCTGAGAGTGTCACACTTAAAGTTGAGGAAACGGAAGCAGTAGTAAAAGGGCAAACTGCAGCGTCTTCTTATAAACCAGCAATATTAACTGGGGGAATAAAAACAACTGTACCTCCATTTATATCAACTGAAGATTTTATTGTAATTAGCACCACAGACTCAAGTTATATTGAGAAGGCAAAAAAATAATGTTGCCAGCAACAATTAATATTTTTGAAAAGGCTGCCAGAAAAGCAGGTAGAATATTGGCACGTGATTTTGGTGAAATAGAAAATCTACAGATACAATCTAAGAGTGTTGGTGATTTTGTTACAAGTGCGGATTTGAAAGTTGAACAATCTTTACTTGAAACACTTCAGTATTATTATCCAAATGCAAATTATCTTACTGAAGAGTCAGGCTCAATCAAAGGAAAAGAGGAAACTATTGTAATTGACCCAATTGACGGTACTTCAAATTTTATTCATGGGATTCCTCATGTAGCTATTGTAATTGGAAAAATTGTTGATGATGAAATTACTGATGGAATAATTTTCAATCCAATATTGAACGAATTTTATTGGGCTTCCAAAGGCAAAGGGGCTTGGTGTAATAACAAAAGAATTAGAGTATCGAAAAGACAAGATCTTACTGAATGTTTAATAGGTACAGGAGCGCCTTTTGGGGGAAGAATTTATTCTGATTATTATAAAGAGTTAGAGAATATGTCTAAATTTACTGCAGGGGTAAGAAGATTGGGTGCTGCAGCATTAGATCTAGCTTATGTTTCTACTGGCAAAATAGATGGATTTTGGGAAAAAGATCTAAATTTATGGGATGTTTGTTCAGGAGTTTTAATTGTTCAAGAAGCAGGGGGACGCATATCAGAACCTGAGGGAAGTGATTGGACCACAAAATCAAGAGATATTTTAGTTTCAAATACACTAATACATAAAAAGCTTATAAAAAATCTTACTTTACTTTAAAATAGATATAACTATAAGCAGCATTCTATGAAAAAGAAAATTCACCCTGATTATCATGAAATTAATGTACAAATGACAGATGGATCTACTTTCAAAACTAGGTCTACATGGGGTAAAGAAAATGATACTTTGAAACTTGAAATTGACCCTAAATCTCATCCTGCTTGGACAGGTGGAAAAGCGAATATTAATGAGTCTGAAGGTCAAGTAGCTAGGTTCCAAAAAAGATTTAAAGGTCTTAAAGTCTAGTATTAGCTAAAAAACTTTTCAGCTTCGCTCATTAAATTCTTCTTTTTATAAATTTCTAGCTCAACTCTTTTTACCTCATCTTTTAGCTCACTTTTGTACAAATTTAACTCTTCAACACTAAAATCGTCAAGATTTAGAGTTTTTATTGTTTTTTTATTTTCTTCGTATTCTATAAATTGATTCATATGTAATTATTTTATATAAAATTAAAAATATATATTTATAAGAGATTTTTTTTAATTAGAAGGATTAACTATGAAATTACCATTAATGCCCAAAGCAACTGCTATATGGCTAATTGATAATACTTCCCTTTCATTTACACAAATATCAGAGTTTTGTGGTCTTCATGAATTAGAAGTTCAAGGAATTGCTGATGGTGAAGTAGCAGTAGGTATGCGAGGTTATGACCCGATAGATAATAAACAATTAACAAGAGAAGAAATTAAAAGATGTGAAGGTGATGAAACTGCAAGGTTAGAATTGATATCTTCTTCGACAATTGACTCATTACCACCAAGAAAAAAAGATACAAAATACACACCACTTTCATTGAGGCAGGAAAAGCCTTTTGCTATTTTATGGTTAATCAAAAGATATCCAGCTGAGCTAAGTAGCTCACAAATTGCTAAACTTACTGGATCTACTAAAAACACTGTAGAAGCTATACGTAACGGAACATACAGGGAAGCTATACTAGAATCTAAAAGCCCAATGGATACTGGTCTATGCACATACAATGATCTTGAGAAGGCACTCAACAGAGCTAAAAATAAAAAAGATAAAGCTGAAGCTGAAGCTGAAGTAAAATCTAAAAATGGAGTTAGTTAAATTTTAACTTGATTATATAATTTAAATAGAAGATCATTAGAATTGCCCAAAAAGACACCATTAAAATAAAAAATAAAGAAAAATTATTTATATTTATTAAGCCAAGGGGACGACCTGCAAAATAAGTTAATGGCCCTAGGATACTGCTTAAAAAAACAGCGATTATTTTAAATTTAGATAAAAATTCTAAAATTTCATCAAATAAAATTGCAAAACTTGGCCACAAAACAATCATCCAAATTGGTAAAACACCGATATATAAAGATGTTTTAAAATAATAAATTTCAAAAAATACCAAAATTGTATCAAATAGATAACCTATTATAGAAATCAAAAAGACTATTTGGATGGTTTTTTTTTTATTATCTGATTTTATAAAACAGATAGATAAGAACGATAAACCACATATTAAACCTGGAAGATAACTATTATATAACAACTCCCCAAAAACACACATTAACCAGGTTAATTGATACCCTGAAAGCATTAAAAAAGTTTTAATTTTAATCATTTATTGATAAGAAAATGTGACACATCAGTTGATTTGCTTATAAAACCTGTTTCACAATAAGCTAAGTAAAATTCCCACATTCTTTTAAATCTCTGATTAAAGCCCAATTGAAGTAGATCTTGCCATGAATTTTGGAATTGATTATTCCACATATTTAAGGTTTTTGCATATGATAACCCAAAGCTTTTTATTTCATTAAAATCAAGACCAACTTTTTGATTTATTTCTAAAAGCTCTTTTTTAGTTGGAAGCATACCACCTGGAAAAATATATTGTTGTATAAAGTCAGGTTGATTTTGGTAATTATAAGATCTCTTTTCATCTATTGTAATAATTTGTAAGGCAGCTTTACCAGAATTAACCAAAGATCTTTTAATAACATCAAAATATTTTTCCCAATATTTTTTTCCTACAGCTTCGAACATCTCTATAGAAGCTATATTTGAATATTGTGAGTCAATCTCTCTATAATCCTTAAACTTAATTGATACTTTTTCAGTTAAACCCTCTTTTTGAATTTTTTTTGAAGCATACTCAAATTGAGCCTTAGATATAGTAATTGCATCAATTTTAGATTTGAAGTTCTTTGCCGCATAAGTTGAAAAACCTCCCCACCCACAGCCAATTTCTAAAACTTCAGAATTCTCATTAAGATTTAGTGACTCTGCAATTTTTTGATATTTATTTAATTGAGCATCAAATAAATTATCATTTTCCTTTTCAAAGTATGCTGATGAGTAGGTCATACTTCTATCTAACCATTGAGTGTAAAATTTATTACCTAAGTCATAATGATATTTAATATTCTTTTTACTTTGTGACTTAGTATTTTCGTTTAGAAAATGTTTAAATTTTGAGTAAATATTAAAAAAAATATTTGATTTTAAGTTTTCTAAGAAATCATTTTCATTTCTAAATGCTAACAATAATAAATTTGTTAAGTTAGAAGAACTAAAATCTCCATCCATGTATGACTCTGCAAAGCCAACTGATTTTCTTTTTAAAATCTTAGTAACAAATTTGTAATTATTTATATTTAAATCTGCTGTTAAATTATTATCATTACCTTTAAAAGTTTTGATAGAACCAGATGGGAATTTTACTGTCAGTTCTCCATATTTGATTTTAGATAGAAATTTTTGTGTTACAAGTTCAAATGGTTGCTGAAATTTATTATTTTTATTCATTAAAAGCTTCCTTCAAAAGAAATTGTGTCTTTAGGTTTTTTGTCTCTAGCATAATATTTTCCACCTTTAAAAATAATTCTCATAGCCTCAAATAAGATTGCCAACATAACTTTAAAACCTAATAGTGGATTTAAAAGATTGTACTTTAATAATTTTGAAGCTTTAAAAGCAGTAAATTTTCCTGATTGGGCAGCCATGAGTATTTTTTTATTATTGCTATCATATAGGTCTATAATAATATTTAAATAGTCATTAGTAAGTTTATTTGTAAAATAATACTTACCCTTCATTCCAATAAAAGGAGAGACATAAAAATTTTTATCACACTCATGCTTTAAGGTTATTTGATTATTATTTTGTCCTCTGCTAAAAAAATAAGTGTGTTGCTCATTCGAGGTGTTTTTTACCTCATAGAATATTGAAATTAATTTATCTTTGTCATAGCAATAAATTATTGAAAGAGGATTAAACACATAACCAAAAATTCTAGGAAAACAAAGTATCTTAATTTTTAATTTATTGTATTTAATATTACAGCTTTTTAACTTATCTTTTATAAATTGATCTATTGATCTTCCATCCCTATATCCATGATCTTTTTCGTAGAAGGAAAATATATTAAAAGAATTTATTGAAAAGATCTTTGATTTTGATCTTAAAACCTCTAATTCATCTAAATCGATAAATAAGCTTGGAACTTTGTACTTAAAAAAATGTTGAATTTTGTCATAACGTTTATGAACTATAGAAGAAATTAAAATCTTGGTGTTCATTTGAATTAATAGAATAACCTATTATAAAATTTATTATCCCTTTTCCAAGGTATATCAACACCCAACATCTTTGAAATATAAACAGCTGATTGAATTCCATCTTCATGAAATCCATAACCATGATAAGCCCCACAAAAAAATGTATTGTTAATACCTTGCAAATCTTTTAGTTTACTTTGAGACTTCATAGTTTGTAAATTAAATTTAGGATGTGTAAAAAATGTTTCATTATGAGTGTTTTCAGGAATCTTTTCTGGATTGATTGTAACAAAATATTCATTTCTAGTTTCTAATTTTTGAAGATTATTCATCCAATAAGTTAGAGTGAAGTTTGAATTTGCTTTTTCACTTTTCATAAAATTCCAACTGGACCAAGTTTTTGAATTTTTTGGCATCATTGATCTGTCTGAGTGAAGATATGCTCTATTTTTAGTATAGTCAAATTTTGATAAAATTTCTTTTTCATTATTTGTAGGATTACTTATTATTTGCAGAGCTTGATCTGCATGAGTTGCAATAATAATGAAATCAAATACAACTTCTTCATCATTATTGATAATTTTGATATTATTTTCAGAACGAATTATCTTATCTATTTTTGTGTTAAGACTAAAACTAAATTTATTCAGGCCTATAATTTTTTTTATATATGAATTGCTTCCTCCCTGAACAAATTTCCATTGAGGTCTATCTTTAAAATTGAATAGATCATGATTATTAAAAAAATTTAAAAATAACTTTAGGGGAAAATTACTTATATCTCTCTGATTGGCAGACCAAATTGATGATATTAAAGGGTAGATATGTAATTCTTTTAAATATGAAGAAAAATTATTTTTTTTAAGAAAATCTTCAATAGTATAATTATTTGTTATTCCATCTAATTTTGTAAATTTACATAACTTATAGAAACGATAAATTTCATAAATCATTTTTAAATAACTAATATTAAAAACATTCTTGTATTGAGCAAATAAAGATTTTAGATTTTTTCCTCCATACTCAATATTATAGTCAACATCTGAAACAGCAAAAGACATTTCAGAATTAGTTGTTTGCACATCTAAATGATCAAAAAACTTAATTAAATCTGGATAGTTTTTATCATTAAAAACTATGAAACCTGTGTCTATTGAAAGATTATTATCTGCAGATACTTTTACCGTCCTAGTATGGCCACCTAAATAATTATTTTTTTCATATAAATGAACATTATATTTTGAGGAAAGCAAATAAGAGGCACTAATTCCTGCAATTCCTGATCCAATTACTGCAATTTTTTTTTTTTGATTATTATACACTTATTTTTTTAAAGGCAGCTAAAGCTCTTTTTCTTGTATCACTTAAATCAACAATTGGTTTAGGATAATCTCTTCCTAATCTAAAATTATATTTTTCTTGTTCATCAATTGACATTTCCCATGGAGAATGAATAAACTTCTCTGGAATTCTGTTAAGAGAAGGTAAAAATTTCTTCACATATTCTCCTTTAGAATCAAATTTCTTGCCCTGCAATATAGGGTTAAATATTCTAAAGTATGGACTAGCATCCGCTCCACTTCCTGAAATCCATTGCCATCCAGCTGAGTTTGAGCCTATATCTGCATCAACTAAAGTATCGAAGAACCACCGCTCTCCTTCCTTCCAATGAAGTAAGAGATTTTTTGTTAAAAATGAACCAACGATCATCCTTACCCTGTTATGCATCCAACCCATTTCATAGAGTTCTTTCATTCCCGCATCAACAATAGGAATTCCAGTTTTTCCTAGTTTCCAAGCCATAAAATTTTTTTTATCTTTTAACCATGGAAATTTTATAAATTTTGACTGTATTGGAAGCTCTGTCATTTCTGGGTAATTAAATAGAAGATTATATGAAAAATCTCTCCAACCAATTTCAGATAAAAATTTTTTTTTATTATCGTCATCAATTTTAGATTTCATTACTTCAGTGAAAATTGTTCTAGGAGAAATCTCACCAAAATGCAAATGAGGGGATAATTTTGAAGTAAAGTCAGTATCAGGCCTATCTCTACCTGTACCATAATTAGATAATTTATTATTTATAAACTTTTGAAGTTTTACTTTAGCAGCGCTTTCACCAATCTCCCAATAGGAAAGTATTTTATTCATCCATTCTTTTTTTGGTGTATTTAATTTTAGTTCATCTATTTTTAAGACAGAGATAATATCTTTTTTATAGAAGTTATATTTTTTTGATGATTTTAAAATTAATTTTTTACTTAATATTTCAAAATTGGTTTTCCAAAAAGGTGTAAAAACTTTAAAAAAACTTCCAGATTTATTTTTAATATCCCATGGCTCTGATAAAAGATATCCATTAAAACTATTGCAGTCGATGGATTTTTTAATAAGAGATGATTTTATATCTTTGTCCCTTTCAATTGAATGCTTATCATACAATCTGTTCCAACTGACACTGGATATGTTCTTTTCTGAAATAATTTTATTAAAAATTTTTTTTGGATCTCCTTTGAAAATATAAAGCTTGCTATCAAGTCTGCTTAATTCATTGTTTAAAATTTCTAATGATTTTTCTAACCAACACTTAGATGCCTGACCCAATTCAATGTTTTCTTCATAAATATATACGGGTATAATTTTATCAACTTGCTTATTAAGATTAATAAGTGAAGGATTATCATTGAGACGTAAATCAAGCCTAAACCAGTGAATTCCTATTTTATCTGCCATAAGTATAAAGGTAGGTTAGAATACTTATAAAAAAAGGTAATTTTACTTACTATGTGGGGGCATTTTTTTCTCAACAAACCATACATGCTTCTTGAGAACGGGATCATATTTTTTTAACCTTAATTTTTCTGCAACTTTCATACCCTTTGTTGGTTTTCTAACAATATATTTTGTTCCTGTTTTAGGGTTTTCTTCAGGGATAAGCTGCTTTAATGCATATGAAGTTTTCTTTGCCATGTGGGTCCTATATATTAAAATTTATCGAAATAAAGTATTTTTTAAAGATCATTAACTGTTTGTTTTATATAAGGGCTATACAGTCCTTTTTTCTTTGCAAGTGTAATTTGTTTGTGTCTTTCCTTTAAGCTTTGCTTCTTTGACTCACTTATTTTGCCATGGCAATTAGGACACGATATTCCTTTCTTATAATTTTCAGATTTAAGACTATCATATGGAAGTGGGTATCGACATGCATGGCAAAGTTCATAAGTACCTTCTTTCAATTCATTTTTAACGGAGACTCTATTATCAAACACAAAACATTCTCCATTCCATAAAGAGTTTTCATGAGAAGTTTTTTCTAAATAACTTAAGATACCTCCATGTAGTTGGTTTACATCTTTAAACCCTTTTTTTATCATATATGAAGAAATCTTTTCACATCTTATTCCACCTGTACAAAACATAGCAATTTTTTTATCTTTTGCTTTATTTAAATTATTTTTTAAATAACTTTTAAACTCTGTAAAACTTTTAGTATTTGGATTTATAGAATTTTTAAATGTTCCCATTTCAACTTCAAAATTATTTCGCACATCAATCAAAATAGTTTCTTTGTCTAATATAAGATTATTCCAATCTTTAGGTCTAATTTTTTTACCTGTAATATTTTCAGGATCAACATCCTTGCTTCTCAGGGTAACTATTTCTTTTTTATTTCTGACTTTCAATCTAAAAAATGGCATGAATTTAAAATAAGAATATTTGGGATTGTAATTAGAAAATCCTAAGCTTAATAAATGTGACTCAAACTTTTTGATACTTTCGTAAAGACCAGCAATAGTTCCATTAATACCCTCTTCTGCTAAAATAATAGTACCTTTTATTTTATTAAATTTACAAAAGTGAGCTAGTGCATTTTTGATTATTAAAATATTATCTATTTTCTTGAATTGATAAAAAGTAATAATGGTAAATTTAGACTTTATCATTTAATTACCTAAATATAATAACCTGACAACTATTTCTATGACAAATACACATATTGAGACCTCAAGAGATCTATTAACTAATTGCTCAATAGAAACCACCCCTAATGTTTATGCAAAATATGGAAAATTTTCAGATTTAGTTAATAAAGAAAGCAACATATATGTAACATATCTACCTGATGAAGATATGAATAAAGTAATAGATACTGCAAAAAAACTTACCGTTGAGGGATATAGTGTCATTCCTCATCTGCCAGCAAGAACAATAAGTAATAATTATGAATTAGAAAAATATATTAAATCTCTTTCTGAAGAGTCTGGTTGTTCAAAAATTTTAGTTATTGGGGGTGGTGGCAAACAGAAAGGAAGTATCACAAGCTCAATTGAAATTTTAGAAACAGATCTTTTATCTAAATACAATTTTCAAGAAGTAGGTTTAGCAGGTCATCCAGAGGGAAACCCAGATGTTAAACAAATTGACCTAGATAATGCTATAATTGAAAAAAATAAATTTTCAAAAAAAACTGATTTTAAAATGTATTTAGCAACACAATTTTTTTTTGAAGCAAAATCTTTAAAAGAATGGGAGATACATCTGAATAGTTTAGAAAATAAACTAGAAATTCATGCTGGCATACCTGGACCAGCTACATTAAAAACTCTTCTTAGTTATGCCACATCATGCGGTATTGGAAACTCAATCCGTTTTCTTTCAAAGCAAGCTCTAAACATAACTAAATTAGCCACAACTAGAAGTCCCGATAAGTTAATATATGATTTAGCTAGTTATCAAATTGAAAACCCAGAAACAAAATTTAAAAAAATTCATTTTTATGCTTTTGGAGGAATAAAAAAAACTACTGATTGGTTAAAAACAGTAAATAAGCATGATTTGTCCTATAACGGTCAGAAATTTGAATAGATTATAGTGAAATATATCAACAATTTTTATTTCGTAGTCTGAAATAAACATTTAGATACAAAAAAACATCATCTATAAATCCAACCAAATAAGAGGAGTTCTATGTCTGACATTGAAATAGCACGTAAGGCGACAAAAAAAAATATTTCAGAAATTGCAAAAAAATTAAACCTAGATCAAAATGATTTACATCCATTTGGTCACCACACTGCAAAAATTGATTTTAATAAAATAAAAGAAAAAAAACAAAATTCAAAATTAATTCTAGTAACAGCAATTACTCCGACACCAGCTGGAGAAGGTAAGACCACTACTTCTGTTGGTTTAAGTGATGGTCTATGTAAGATTGGGAAGCAAAGTATAGTATGTCTTCGTGAGCCTAGTCTTGGTCCAAGTTTTGGTATGAAAGGAGGAGCAGCTGGAGGTGGGTACGCACAAGTTGTTCCAATGGAAAATATAAATTTACACTTTACAGGAGATTTCCACGCTATAACCTCAGCAAATAACCTACTAGCCTCATTGATTGATAACCACATATATTGGGGAAACAAACTTCAAATCGATACACGACGTGTAAGTTGGAAGAGATGCGTAGATCTTAATGATAGAGCTTTAAGAGAGATTACTGCTAATCTTGGAGGTGTTGCAAATGGATACCCTAGAGTGGATGGTTTTAATATTACAGTAGCATCTGAAGTTATGGCAATCTTTTGTCTATCTAATAACTTAGAGGATTTAGAGAGAAGACTAGGGAATATAACTGTGGCTTATACAAGAGAAAAAAAACCGGTTTTTGCCAAAGACTTAAATGCACACGGGCCTATGACAGTACTTTTGAAAGAAGCTCTTATGCCTAACTTAGTCCAAACACTAGAAAACAATCCTGCAATAATTCATGGTGGTCCTTTCGCTAATATAGCACACGGATGTAATAGCATTATTGCAACTAAAACGAGCATGCAACTTAGTGACTATGTTGTTACAGAAGCAGGTTTTGGAGCTGACTTAGGAGCAGAAAAATTTCTTGATATAAAATGCCGCAAAGGTGAATTAGTTCCAAGTGCAGTTGTATTAGTTGCTACCATTCGTGCTTTAAAAATGCATGGCGGGGTAAATAAAAAAGATTTGCAAAAAGAAAATGTTGATGCTGTTATTGAGGGTACTTCTAACTTAAAACGTCATATTGAAAATTTACAAAAATTTGGACTACCAGTAGTTGTGGCAGTAAATCATTTTGTTGCAGATACAGATAAGGAAATTGAAGCTCTTAAGAATGAATGTAAAAAACTTAATATTGATGCCATTACTTGTGAGCACTGGGCTAAAGGTGGTGACGGAACAGTAGATTTAGCAAATAAAGTAGTTGAATTGGCTGAACAAGATAACAACTTTAAATATATATATGAAGAAGATATTCCTCTGATTGATAAGGTTAAAAATATAGCAAAAGAAATTTATAGAGCCGATGAAGTAATAGCTGATAAAAAAATTATGGATCAACTGACTCAGTTTGAAGAAGCAGGGTATGGAAAATTTCCAATTTGTATAGCAAAAACTCAATATAGTTTTTCAACTGATCCTAACAATAAAGGCGCTCCAACAAATCACTCAATACCAATTAGAGAGGTTCGTTTATCAAGCGGAGCTGAATTCATTGTTGTTATTTGTGGTGAAATCATGACTATGCCTGGATTACCAAGTGTACCTGCGGCAGATTCGATCAGGCTAAATCCTCAAGGAGAAATTGAAGGTCTCTTTTAAAACTGATAAGAAGTAAATTCTTTATTTATTATGATTAAAAGATCAAAAAAATATTCTGTATTTTCATTGGTAAAAAATGCAATGAGTTATCATGAAAATTGGCAGCCAGCATGGCGAAATCCTGAAATAAAAAAAGAATATGACGCCATCATTGTGGGTGGTGGAGGACATGGGCTAACAACAGCGTATTATTTAGCAAAAAACCATGGGATCAGAAATATAGCTGTTGTTGAAAAAGGTTGGATAGGTGGTGGAAATACAGGAAGAAATACAACAATTATACGCTCAAACTATCTATGGGATCAAAGTGCAGCAATCTATGACCACGCATTAAAATTATGGGAGGGCATGTCCCAAGAACTTAATTATAATGTAATGTTTTCACAACGAGGAGTGATGAATGTTGCTCATAACTTACATGATGTAAGAGAATTAAAAAGAAGATGGCACGCAAACCGTTTAAATGGAATTGATTGTGAATGGTTGGACACACAAGGTGTTAAGAATTTCTGTCCTGTAATTAATACATCACCCAATATTCGGTATCCAGTTTTAGGTGCCACTTTACAACGACGGGCTGGAACTGCTCGACATGATGCTGTTGCATGGGGATACGCAAGAGGAGCAGATGATATGGGAGTAGATATAATACAAAATTGTGAAGTTACAGGTATAAATATGAGTAATGGAAATGTAACTGGTATTGAAACCACTAAAGGAACAATTAACTCAAAAAAAATTGGTGTTGTCTCTGCGGGTCACAGTAGTGTGATTGCTAAGATGGCGGGTATTAAACTTCCTCTTGAAAGCAGACCTCTTCAAGCACTTGTGTCTGAACCAGTTAAACCAGTAATTGATACTGTTGTAATGTCAAACACGATACATGCTTATGTATCTCAATCGGATAAGGGAGAGTTGGTAATTGGTGCTGGAACAGATGGTTACAATTCATATTCGCAAAGAGGTGGTTTTAATATTGTTGAAGATACAATTATGGCAATTGTTGAATTATTTCCTCTTTTTTCAAGAATGAAAATGCTTCGTCATTGGGGAGGTATAGTTGATATATGTCCTGATGCTAGTCCAATCATAAGTAAAACACATATTAATGGTCTGTACTTTAATTGTGGATGGGGAACAGGTGGTTTTAAAGCCACTCCTGGCTCTGGATGGGTCTTTGCACATACAATTGCAAATGATCAACCACATGCACTTAATTCGCCATTTAGTATTAATCGATTTTCAAGTGGTGAGTTAGTTGATGAACATGGCGCAGCTGCTGTAGCTCACTAAAATGTTACTAATAAATTGTCCTTATTGTGGTGAAAGAGAGCAAGAAGAGTTTTCATGTGGTGGAGAAGCACATATTGAAAGACCAAAAAACCCACCAGAATTAAATGATGATCAATGGGCTGATTATTTATTCCTTCGACAAAATATTAAAGGATTACAATATGAAAGATGGAATCACTCTTTTGGTTGCAGACAATGGTTTAATGTAGCAAGAAATACCGCAACAGATGAAATTCTTGCAGTATACAAAATGGGTGAAAAACCTCCTGAGCTTAAGTCTAATGATCCCGTAACTCCGTGTGGGGAACCTGCTATTGGTTCAGGCAATTTTTCTACATTTAAAAAATAAAAGATATGCGTTTACAGAATAACAAAAATATTGATCAAACTAAAAAAATAAGTTTTTTCTTTGATGGAATAAAATATTATGGCTACGAAGGAGATACTCTAGCATCAGCACTGCTCTCAAATGGTGTACATCTTGTTGGAAGAAGTTTTAAATACCATAGGCCAAGAGGAATTATTTCTGCAGGATGTGAAGAACCAAATGGTATTGTGCAATTAGAAATTAATGAATTTACTGAGCCTAATAGAAGGGCAACAGAAGTTATTTTATATGACGGATTAATAGCAAAATCACAAAACAGATGGCCAAGTGTGAAGTATGACTTTGGTGCAATTAATGATTTACTTGCTCCATTTTTTCCAGCTGGTTTTTATTATAAAACATTTATGTGGCCTCCAAAATTTTGGAAAACGTATGAACACGTTATTCGTCATGCCGCTGGATTAGGTAATTCTCCAAAAAAAGATGATCCACATAAATATGAACACTACCATTATCATTGTGATACCTTGATTGTTGGAAGTGGTGTAAGCGGTTTATATGCTGCCAAAATAGCAGCATCAAAAAATCAAAAAGTATTACTAGTTGAGCAGGACAATGTAATTGGTGGATCGATTTTATCATCAAATAATCATAACAATAAAATTAGTGGGAAAAGCCAAACTGACTGGAAGAACAAAATTTTAGAAGAATTAAATGAATTTGAAAATATAAAAATTATAACAGACACAACACTTTTTGCATATATGCACTACAATTATTTGTTAGCAATTCAAGACCTTCAGCCAAATAAGGGTAAAGATAAAGAAAATTCAATCAGACAGATTGTTTGGAAAATCAGAGCAAAAAAGGTAATTTTGGCTACTGGATCGATTGAGAGACCACTTACTTTTAATAACAATGATAGACCAGGTATTATGTTAGCTAACAGTGTGAGCAAATACTTAAATGGTTACGGTGTTAATTTAGGAAAAAACATAGTTATCTTTACAAACAATGATAGCGCATATCAAACGGCAATAGATTTTCATAATCAGAATATAAATGTCGCTGCCATAGTTGATGTAAGAAAAAATTTAGAGGGAGATCTACCTACAAAAGTTAAAAATTTAGGTATCAAAATACACACTGGATCAATAATATCAAACACTACAGGTAGAAAAAAAATACAAACTGTTCATATCAAAAAAATTAACCAAGAGAATATTGAAATTTTAAATTGTGATTTATTATGTATGTCAGGTGGGTGGTCACCTACTGTTCATTTGTTTACTCAATCTAGAGGAAAATTAAAGTTTAGAGAAGAAGACTCATGTTTCATACCTAATCAACCTTTTCAGGATACACTCTCTATTGGTTCTTGTAATGGGGTTTTTGATTTAAATAGTATTTTAAGTGAAACTTATAATTCAGTTAACAATTTTCTAAACACACATGAAAAAAGTGGTTTTGATGGAGAAATATTTGAGTCCGAATTAACTAAAAATGGTAATCAGGAAAATGCTTGGTTAGTTGATAAAGACAGTATTAGCAAATCCAAAATGTTTGTTGATTTTCAGAATGATGTAACAGCTAAAGATATAAAAATTGCCTTATCTGAAGGATTCCAATCAATAGAACATGTAAAAAGATACACTACCAATGGTATGGCAACTGATCAAGGTAAGACTAGTAATGTTAATGCGCTAGGCATAATTAGTGAACTTTCTGGACAAGATATTTCAACTCTAGGTACTACAACTTTTAGATTACCTTACACACCTGTAACCTTTGGGGCAATGGCAGGAAGATATGTAAAAGAATTTTTTGATATTGAGAGAACAACACCTATACATTCATGGCACACAAATAATAACGCTCTGTTTGAAGATGTTGGGCAATGGAAAAGACCTTGGTATTACCCAATTAACAATGAAACAATGGATGCGGCAGTCAATCGTGAAGTTAAAGCAACAAGAGATAGTCTTGGTATTTTAGATGCATCGACGTTAGGAAAAATTGATTTGAAAGGAAGAGATGTTAGTGAATTTTTAAATCGTGTTTATACAAATGCATGGTCTAAGTTAGCTATTGGCAAATGTCGTTATGGTGTGATGTTGGGCGATGATGGTATGGTTATTGATGATGGAGTAACAACTCGTTTAGGTGAGCATCATTATCTGATGACAACAACAACTGGAAATGCGGCAAGTGTAATGAGTAAACTTGAAGATTGGTTACAAACAGAATGGCCTGAACTAGAAGTTTACCTCACATCAGTGACTGAACAATTTGGAACAATAAGTTTAAATGGTCCAAATAGCAGAAGAATAGTTGAGTCACTTTTTCCCACTCAAAATTTTTCAAGTGAAAACTTTCCTCACATGAGTTTCAGGGAACTCAAAATAGATGGGATTTTATGCAGAGTAATGCGGATTAGCTTTACTGGAGAAATTTGTTACGAAATTAATATACCAGCAAGTTATGCTCTTAGTTTATGGGACATGTGTATGAGCTTAGGAGAAAAATATAATATTACTCCTTATGGCACAGAAGCAATGCATGTTTTAAGGGCGGAAAAAGGTTACATAATTGTTGGTCAAGAAACAGATGGTTCAGTAACTCCAATTGACTTAGATATGCGTTGGATAGTAAGTAAAAAGAAATATGATTTTATAGGTAAAAGAGCACTAAATAGAAGTGATACTATTAAAGAAGATAGAAAACAACTAGTCGGCATACTTACAACAGACCCATCGATAGTATTAGAGGAAGGATCTCAACTAGTTGAGGTTGAAACTTCTTTACCTATGCCTATGGTAGGTCACATCACATCAAGTTACTACTCACCAAATTTAGGTCGTTCAATAGCTCTTGGTTTAGTTAAAAGTGGGACAAAGAAAAAAGGCACAAAGCTCATTGTTCCAACATTAAACAAAAGTATTGAAGTTGAAATTACAAGTCCAGTATTTATAGATCCCGAAAATGAAAGATTGTTGGCATGAATCTAAAGAGAAACAAAGTACTAGAAGTTTCAACAATTAAAAAAAATGGCATCACTATAAAAGAGTTACCATTTGTAGGAAAAATTAATCTTCGTGGTAATTCAAAAGATAGGGAGTTTATGAGTAATACTGGCTCCATCCTAGACATTGTAATTCCAACAGAGCCGAATTCAAAAATTCAAAATACAGATTTTCAAGTAATATGGTTAAGCCCAAATGAATGGCTTGTAAGCTTTTTAAATAATGATCATTTTTTAAAAATCTTTGAAGAATTAAATATTAAGCTAAATCCTGAAAAAACAAGTGTTACAGATATTTCTGAAAATAAAACTATTATTAGAATAGAAGGTTACAATACTTCAGAATTGCTTAAAAAATTTATGGTTATTGACATTGATAATGCTCTAAATAGTAATTTAAGAGTTGCACAAACAATTTTTGTCAAAATACCTATACTTATAATTCGTAACCATCATGATAAAGACATTCAAAGTTTTGATATTCATGTAAATAGATCTCATACAACCTATTTGAGAGATTTATTATTAGATGGTTGTAATCAGTTTATTGATTAAAACTATCCTCCATGATGGGATTTATCCTTTAATTTATTTATTTCCTCAAGATAAATATCTATTAGATTCTGTTGATCTATTATTTTTTCTTTTAGTTCCACAATAGTACTATCTAATTTAATATTTTTTGAAAAAAAACTTTTGTTATCTTTTTTTAGTTTTTGATTTTCATTTATTATATCTTCTGTTTTGTCATCAGTTGACTGAATAATAATATTTAATTTATCGATCTCTTTGTTTAAAATTGTAATCTGAGATAGGTTCTTATCATTTTCTATATTCAATTTAGAAAACTTATCCTGTAGAGATTTTAGTTTATCTGGTTGAATAAGATTTTCATTATTTAATGACAATACACTTAAATCATTTTTAATTTCATTAAGCTCAAAGATTACTTTTTCATACTTTGATTTTGTTTCTTTCAACTCAGTTTGAAGATTTTTAATTTGACTGTCTCTAAATTTGATTTTTTGATCTTTTTGAAATAAACTTAACTCAAGTTCTTCAATATTACTAGCTAGGCTAGTCAAATCTTGAATAGGATCTGGAACAATCTTATCATTTGGAATAATTTCACTTTTCTGATTATCTAGTGTTGGGAAAATTAAAAAAATAATGGAGAATAATATAATAAACCCTATACTTAAGAAAATATTTCTACGTCTTCTTCTTGCTCTTGAACCAACAAAACCTGTCATAATTACAATTTATTTACTTATATAAACATGTCAAAGAATTATTAATCATTATACACAGGTTCAGGATCTAAAGAATAAGTTTTACATCTTATATGCTTAGTGATTTCAATTAAATTACCTATTTTTTCAAAATCTGAGAAGGGAATAACTTCTCCAAAATGAAGATTGATTGTATCTCCTATTTTCCTTGTTAATTCATGCATGAGTAATGAATATCTAAACGTTTGACCAATCTTGTTGGCGAGATGGTATAGTTGACTGTTTTGACCTTCAAAATAAGATGGGAGCACAGGGCTTTTAGTTTTTATAACTAGTTTTGAGACAAACTGTTTCCAGTCACCGTCATGTGCTTTTGTGTTTGCCTTAAGATCTTCCTTAGTTGCTATTTGTCCTGAAGGAAAAATTACTATTACTCCATCATTTTGAAGTACTTTTTCTGCTTCTTTTCTTGCTTCGATATTTGCCAGCATGGCTGATTTATTTGGAGTAAAATCAATTGGAATAATTTTTTCTTTTACTGCATCAGCTTGTCTTAAAACTTTGTGTGTTATCATCTTATAATCCTGCCTAACACTGGAAATAACAGAGCACAAAGATACTCCATCGGCAACTCCAAAAGCGTGATTAGCAACAATAATTAACCTGCCTTTTTTAGGTATAAAACTCCCTTCTTTATAAAAAGTTTGTAAATTAAATTTTAATTTTTTAACCGCATCATGCCAAAAATTTTCTGGTGGATTATTTTCCTGCAAATATTCGTCATATAATTTCTTTAATTTTATTTTACCTGTCAATAACTCAGTAATTTTAATAAATTGTTGACTTAAAACATTTACTTCAGCGGAGGCAAAAGTAAAAGCAACTTTACTATTAGGTTTTTCAATCATTATATTAGGGTTAATATATATTTTTATTATTTATTAATTATAAAAAATACTAAAATTAATATAGTTTTTTTTAATATGCATAATTTGCATACTAAATATCTATCCAACATACTAGAAATGCAGCAAAATAATATTATATGATATAAAAGATTTAATATTTTTCCTCCCAATTAATATTAAAATCCATATTAGGAGCCTCCGGGCTCCTTTTTTTTTACATATTTGCGTAATTTGGTCCACCCGCGCCCTCTGGAGTTACCCAAGTTATATTTTGTGATGGTTCCTTAATATCACATGTCTTACAGTGTATGCAGTTTTGCGCATTAATAATAAATTTTGGATCATTCTGATCACTTCTATCGATTTCATAAACTCCTGCAGGGCAGTATCTTTGTGCAGGCTCATCATACTCATTTAAAGTATAGTTTATAGGTAGATCAGGATCTTTTAGCTTTAAATGAATTGGTTGATCTGCCTCATGATTCGTTCCAGTTAAATAAACAGAACTAGTTTTATCAAAAGTTATTTTTCCATCATATTTTGGATAATCAATTTTTTTTGCATTTTTTGCTGGCATTAAACTCTCATGATCTGCATGAGAATGTTTAAAAGTAAACGGTAAATAGCCCCTAAATATAATTTGATCAATACCAGTAAATATTATCGCTGGAATTAAACTCCATTGAAAACTTGGCTTGACATTGCGAGCTGTGTAAAGTTCTCTATGAACCCATGAATTTTGAAATTTATTTTCGTATTCTGATAGTGGTTTGTTTTTAGTTATATGTTCGTTGATAGTTTCTGCAGCAATCATTCCACTTTTCATAGCGGTATGTGAACCTTTAATTTTAGGCATATTAAGTGTTCCAGCATCACAACCAATTATTAAGGCACCTGGCATAAACATTTTTGGTAAGCTCTGAAGACCGCCTTCGATCAAAGCTCTTGCGCCATATGATATTCTTTTTCCATTTTTTAATATTTTTGAAATAGCAGAATGTGTTTTAAAACGTTGAAATTCATCGTAAGGTGATAAATATGGGTTTTGATAATCTAGTCCAATTACATACCCAATGAAAATTTGATTTTTCTCTGCATGATAACAGAAACTTCCTCCATACGTAGAGTTATCCAGGGGCCATCCAGCAGTATGCATGACTAATCCTTCATCATGTTGTTCTTCAGGAATTTCCCAAACTTCTTTAAATCCTATTCCGTACTGTTGGGGTGATTTACCTTTAGAAAGATTAAATTTTTTAATTACTTCTTTACCGAGGTGTCCTCTACAACCTTCAGAAAATACTGTCACTTTAGCTAAAATATTTAAACCAGGTTCAAAACTATCTTTATTCTCACCAGACTTATCAATACCCATATCTCCAGTTTGCACACCAATTACTTCATTTTCATCATTGTATAATATTTTTGAAGCTGCAAATCCTGGAAAAATTTCTACCCCTAAATCTTCTGCTTGGGTGGCTAACCATCTACAGAGATTAGCTAGGCTAATAATATAATTGTGATGATTTTTTTGCACACTTGGAAGTAGCCAAGTAGGCCAACTTAAAGAACTTTTTTTTCCTAAAAATAAAAACTTTTCTTTTTTAACTTTTGTTTTAATTGGTGCATTTTTTTCTTTCCAATCTGGAATAAGTTCATCTAAAGCTCTTGTTTCAAAAACATTTCCACTTAAGATATGAGCTCCCACTTCTGATCCTTTTTCTAATATACATATGTTTAAATCTGCATTAATTTGTTTTAATTTTATGGATGTGGCTAAACCTGCTGGACCAGCTCCAACAATAACAACATCATATTCCATTGAGTCTCTTTGAATTTCCATAATTTATAATAAAGCTTTTTTAATTATTTAAAAATAATAATTATTTTTCAATTGAATTTAACTTGTCTAATTCAGAAGAAAGCTGAGGGAGTGCTTCAAATAAATCAGCACTAAGGCCATAATCTGCAATATTAAATATCGGAGCTTCTTCATCTTTATTTATTGCAACAATTATTTTACTTTCTTTCATACCTGCAAGGTGTTGAATAGCGCCAGATATACCGACAGCTATATATAAATCAGGAACTACAACTTTTCCTGTTTGACCTACCTGATAATCATTGCTTACATAACCAGCATCAACTGCTGCTCTTGAGGCTCCAATAGCTGCATTTAACTTATCTGCTATATCATTTATTAGTTTGAAATTATCAGCACTTTGCAAACCTCTACCACCTGAAACAACAATCCTTGCTGTACTAAGTTCTGGTCTATCAGATTTTGACTCTTCGCGATCAACAAACTCAGATTGACTTTTATTTGAGTCAAACTGTAAATCCTCGACAATCCCTGAACCTCCCTCTTTCGCTACTACATCAAATGAGGTAGGTCTAATGGTAATAACTTTTTTTAAGTCATTTGATTTGACAGTAGCAAGTGCGTTTCCTGCATAAATTGGCCTTATAAATGTATCTTCACTCTCAACACTTATAACGTCACTTATCTGAGCAACATCAAGTTTAACTGCAACCCTTGGCATAACATTTTTTCCAAATGTTGTTGCTGGTGCAAAAATATGCGAGTAATTATCTGCAATAGACATAATAACTGGTTCAATTTTTTCCGCAATTGCATGTTCATAATCCATATTATTTAATGAAAGTACTTTTTTTATATGTTGATAACTTGATATTTCTTTGCAAACACTCTCAGTATTAGACCCAACAACTAACACCTCAATATCGCTGCTTATTTTTGAGGCAGCACCTATTGTATTTAAAGTTGATGATTTTACTTCTTCGTTGTTATGCTCAGCTAATATTAAGATACTCATATAACTTTTGCCTCATATTTTAATTTTTGAACTAGTTCAGCAACATCTGAAACCATAACACCTTTTTGTCTAGTTGGTGGCTCAGATATTTTTAAATTTTCTATTCTAGGTTTTGTATCAATCCCTAGTTCTTCAGTTGATTTTATATCAATTGGTTTTTTCTTTGCTTTCATTATGTTTGGTAATGAAGCATATCTAGGTTCATTTAATCTTAAGTCACATGAAGCTATAAAAGGCATGTTAACTTTTATTCTTTCCAGACCTTCATCAATTTCTCTAGTTACTATTGCAGTGTTTTCTTCCATTTCAATTTTAGAGGCAAATGTTGCTTGTGGCCAATCAAGTAAAGCACTTGTCATTTGAGCAGTTTGATTTGAGTCATCATCAATTGCCTGTTTGCCCATTAAAATTAAGCCTGGATTTTCAGTTTCTGCAATTTTTGCAACTATTTTTGAGACAGAAAGAGGTTCAATTTCATCATTAGCTTTTACCAATATTCCTCTATCAGCTCCCATAGCGAGTGCAGTACGAATTGTCTCCTGACATTTATCATCACCAATTGATAAAATTATTATTTCATCAGCTTTTCCAGCTTCTTTTATTCTTAATGCTTCCTCAACTGCGTTTTCATCAGGAGGATTCATTGACATTTTAACATTTTCTTTTTCAACGCCAGAATTGTCCGATTTAACTCTAACTTGAACGTTGTAATCAATAACTCTTTTTACAGTAACTAAGATTTTCATTTACTATGCTCTAATTTTTTCATTCATTGGATCATAAGGACTATCTTCTATAACAACAACTTTATGCTTCTTATCTAAAATATCCATTTCTAATTCTGTTCCAATTTCACTAAATTCAGGTTTTATCATAGCAATTGCGAGCGATTTTTTCACCCTAAATCCGTAGTTACCTCCTGTCGCACGTCCAACAACTACTCCATCTTTGTAAATTGCATTGTTACCTAATGCATCGGCATCAGTTACATCAAAAACCTCTAAAGTAACCATTTTATTATTAAAACCCTCCTGTTGCCATTTTACTAGAGCATCTCTTCCAATAAAATTACCTTTATTTAAGTGCACAAACCTCTCAAGACCTGACTCAAATGCAGCATATTCGATAGACATTTCAGTACCAACAAGCTTATAAGTCTTTTCTATTCTAAGGCTGTCCATAGCTCTTATTCCAAATGGTTTTACTCCAAATTCCTCACCAGCTTCCATTAATTTATCAAAGATATGATTTTGGTATTCAATTGGGTGATGAAGTTCCCAACCAAGCTCACCAACAAAATTCATTCTCATCGCTATTGAAGGAGCTAAACCGACATCAATTTTTTGAGCAGATAACCAAGGAAAGGCTTCATTAGAAAAATCAGCATTAGATATTTTTTGAAGAAGATTTCTTGATTTTGGTCCTGCAACAACAAGTACCCCAATACTATTTGTTAAGTTTTCAAAAGTAACTGATCTATCATTTGGCATCCATTTTTTAATCCAATCATGATCAAGTCTTTGAAATGCTCCCGCAGAAACTAAATAATATGAGTCATCTGATTCTTTAGCAATTGTAAATTCAGAGTGGACACCACCTTTAGTATTTAAAGCGTGACATAGATTTACTCTTCCGTTCTTTTGTGGCAATTTATTAGCTACTAAATTATCAAGAAAATCTTTTGCACCTGGTCCTGATATTCTACATTTTGCAAATGCAGTCATATCTAAAATTCCAACATTATTTTGAACATTAAGAGATTCATTACCAACATGTTCAAACCATTTTGATCTTCTAAAAGACCAGTCATCTTTTTGATCAACACCTTCAGGAGCAAACCAATTTGCTCTTTCCCAGCCAAATTTTTGTCCAAATACTGCTCCCAAATCTTTCAAACGATCATAACAAGGAGCTTGTCTTAGAGGTCTACCTTCTTCTCTCTCCTCATCAGGATAATGAATTGTGAATACATTTGCATAAGCTTCTTCGTTCTTCTTAATAAGAAAAGATTTTGTTGCATAATCTCCAAAACGTCTTGGATCAACTCCAAGCATATCAATAGTGGGTTCACCATCAACTATCCATTCGGCTAATTGCCAGCCGGCTCCACCAGCAGCTGTAATACCAAAACTATGACCTTCATTTATCCAAAAATTTTTTAACCCCCAAGCAGGACCTACTATTGGACTTCCATCAGGCGTATAGCAAATAGCACCATTATAAACCTTTTTAACTCCCACCTCACCAAACACTGGCACTCTATGAATTGCAGATTCTATATGCGGTTCAATTCTTTCAATATCTTCTTGAAATAATTCAAACTCTGAGTTTTGACTTGGGCCATCGACATAACATGCTGGTGCTCCTTTTTCATAAGGACCAAGAATTAGCCCTCCTCTTTCCTCTCTCATGTACCATGAACTATCTGAATCACGCAGAACTCCCATCTCAGGCAAACCTTGCTCTTTTCTTTTCTGGATTTCAGAATGAGGTTCAGTTACTATATATTGATGCTCAACAGGTATAACTGGAATGTCCAAACCAACCATTTTTCCAGTTTGTCTGGCAAAATTTCCAGTACAAGAAATGATATGCTCGCATTCAATGCTTCCTTTATCAGTTTCAACAACCCACATTTCATTTTCTAATTGAGTAATATCCGTTACATTTGTGTTTCTATAAATTTCTGCACCTTTATCTCTAGCACCTTTTGCCAAAGCTTGAGTTAAATCAGCAGGCTGTATGTACCCATCTTCTGGGTGTTGAATTGCTCCAATTAATCCATCTGTATTACATAAAGGCCAAATTTCCTTTACCTCATCTGGAGTTAAGAAGTTTACTTTAACTCCTATTGTTTTAGCAACAGCTGCATATTGATAATACTCATCCATACGGTCTTGAGTTGTAGCTAGTCGAATGTTACTAACAACACTAAAGCCAACATTTTGACCTGTCTCTTCTTCTAAAGTTTTATAAAAATTAACAGCGTATTTATGAAGTTGCCCGACTGAATAACTCATGTTGAACAGGGGTAAAAGACCTGCTGCATGCCATGTAGAACCTGATGTAAGTTCTTTTCTTTCAATTAAAACGACATCGCTCCATCCTTTTTTTGCTAGATGATATAGAGCGCTAACACCAACAACACCTCCGCCTACTACGACTACTTTTGCTTTTGCTTTCATAAAAATTAAATCTCCAAAAAAATGCTGTACTTTCTAAATCATATTAAATAGATTGGGTCAATCATGCGTTATTATCTTCTAAAAATTTCTGTGTTTATATTTTTGATGCTCCCAACGCAAGTATTATCCAGTGATATCACTCTTAATGAATTATTTTTTGATGACTCGAAGCCATACTATCTTAAAGTTTTAGATGCTCTTCCTGAGAGTGCAATTATAGCCATTGGACCTCAAGATGCTGAGAATACAATCATTGAATTTATGGATTATTTTTGTGGTTATTGTAAAAAAATACATTCTGAACTTATTTCGGTGGTTGAAAAACGTGATGATACGAGAGTTATATTTCTTCAACATCCAATATTAAGTGAAAGTTCAAATCTAATAGCTAAAATGGTTGTTGCGGCAAATCTCCAAGGTAAGGGATGGGATCTGCATCATGGTTTATTTACTGTAAAAGGCAGTTTAACTCAGCAGAAACTAGATCAAATTATTAACAAAACGCAAATTAATAAAACTAAACTTATGATTGATATGGGTAAAGATGAAATTGATAACACCGTGCAATTATCTTCCTTTTTAGCTATGGGCTCTGGTGCTAGAGGGACTCCAGCTTTATTTATTAATGAAGAATTTGTAGGAGGTTATCTCCCCTTAGAAAAGTTAGAGAGTATGTTAAAATAAAGCGCCTCTAAAAAGAAGCGCTTAAATCTAATTTTAATTACTCGTTTGCTCCTGAAACTTCTCTTGTATTAGCATTAAAAGACTCAGTGAAAGGCACTGATACTACTTCAGCATCCACAGGGACACCTGGTGTATCACAGTATTGATCAGGAAGATGAACTTTATATTTAGTCCCAACCTTACCAATAGGAAAACCATTTTTACTCAATGAGCCATCAAATGGTACATATCCCATCGCAATATTTCTTCCTTGCTCTGGATGATACCAAGGTGAAGTAATAAAGCCACATGGATCTTTCCCATCTTCAGAAATTAACCAAAAATCTGGGGCGTATTCTTCAATTGGTTTGCCACCTAAGGATAACCCAACAAGCTGTAATTGATACGGTTTATTTCCTGCTCTCAAATCATCTCTCATTTTCTCAAGAACTTCTTTTCCAACATAATCAGCAGTTTTGTTCCACTCACCTTTTCCTGATAAAGAGACTTGATATCCTAAATTACACTGAAAAGGATTGTGTTGATTATCCATATCTTGACCCCATGACAATATACCAGCTTGAATTCTTCTATGGTGAGCAGGGGCAATAACCATTAAATTGTGTTTTTTTCCTGCTTCAAGAACAGCGTTCCACATATCATCAGCATATAAAGTAGAGTCTCTTAGATAAATCTCATAACCCGCTTCTCCAGAGAAACCTGATTGTGATATTATACAATCCCTACCTCCTACTTTAGCTGAAGCAAGTCCATAAAATGGCATATTATCTAATTCTACTTGATCGCCAATTAAATCTTTCATTAATGCAAGAGATTTTGGACCCTGTATCTGAACAGGAGAAACATCAATTTCATCAATAGTAACATCAAACCTATTATCGTGGTTAACGCCTTGAAGATATAAACCAATGTCACTGTCAGATAAACTAAACCAAAATTCATCTTTTGAAATTCTTAACAATATCGGGTCGTTAAGAACACCTCCGTACTGATTACAGAGAATTACATATCTTGCTCTCATTGGAGAAATTTTCGTTGCATCTCTGGTGATGACATAATCAGTAAAAGCTTCCGCATCCGGTCCCTTAACTTGAATTTGTCTTTCAACTGCAACGTTCCACATAGTAACGTGATTTTTAATTGCCTCATACTCAACCATTGCCCCGCCATCTTCTGGCTTAACATATCCTCTTGGGTGGTAGATACGATTATAAACAGTTGCTCTCCAACAACCAGCTTCCATAGAAAGATGCCAATATGGAGATTTTCTAACTCGTGTAGAAATTAACATTTGTACAGGTGTAGAACCACTCTGCCTTAGATTATATGGGACCTTTCTGTCTGATTGATCCACTGATGTAACATGTTTAATCATGCTTAGCTCCTTATAAAAAATATATCCAATGCGGTAACTAAACTTCTTTTCCTACGCAATAATAAAATCATTATAAATAAAAAAAACTGGGGAGCTTGTTAAGCTTAAATTAAACTAAATTAAGCCTAACTTTTGACATTTTGGTCATATATGAAAATTCTGATGAAAGCTTTAAAACTAATTTTATTAATACCTCTATTTTTTCTTATGGCATGCTCTGCTGCTTATGAACAAGTTAAAGAAATAGATATAAAGAACCCAAAAACTTTTCAGCAACACCTTTTATATAAATATAAAATCAATGCTTCTTTTGAAGCAGAAAAAATGCACGACTGGAATTCTGCAAAACTTTATTCAGAAAAGGCATTAAAAGCTCTCAGTGGAGAAAATATTTATCCAGAAAAAATAACTTATTGGAAGCTTCCAACTGAAATTGTGAAAGATATTCAATCAGGTTATAACAATTTATTATCTGTTTATGACGAAGCAATAGTTAAAGATCCAAAAAACCTTGCCGAAGCTATAAGCTCTTTAGATTGTTGGGCAGAACAAGAAGAGGAAAAATGGCAAACATGGGATATTGATAAATGCAAAAATGATTTTCATAGAGCAATGCATCATATTTATAACCTTTTAAAAGAAGAAGATAAAAAGAAAAAAGTTAATAAGGTAATTGAAAAAGAGGATAAAGAACATAAAACTCCTCAAGTCGTAATTGTTACAGAAAATGAAAAAAAAGAAGTAATGCAAATTATTTATTTTGATTTTGATAACTCAAAATTAAGTGAAATTAGTAAAAATACATTATTTAATTTTTTAGATAAAAATAAAAAGAAACTAAACAGATATATAATTTTTGGTCATACAGATACAAAAGGTACAAGCCAATATAATATGGATCTCTCTATTAAACGTGCAGAGTCGGTTAAAAATGCTTTAATAAATCATGGAATTGTAGCTAATGATATTTCCATTGTTGGTAAAGGAGAGGATCATCTATTAATTGACACTCCTGATGATACAAAACATCCTGTAAATAGGAGAGCTGAAGTAAAAATAATAAATTAACTTTTGCTTTACATTGATTTGGTATAATGGGACTCCATAAATAATATTTTATGTATTCCAAAAAAACAAGAAAAATTAATATTACCGTCAATCCGTATTTTTTAGATGACCAGTCAGAACCAGATGAACAACACTTCGTATGGGCTTATCAAGTTACAATCGATAATCAAGGAAGTGAAAAAGTGCAGCTTAAAAATAGATACTGGAAAATAATAGACTCAAATGGTTCAGAGCAAGAAGTAAAAGGAGAGGGTGTAGTTGGAGAGCAACCTATTTTAAATCCTGGTGAAAAATTTGAATACACGAGCGGTACACCTTTATCAACACCTTCTGGTTTTATGGGCGGGCATTATATAATGGAAACAAAATCAGGTAAGAAATTTGAAGTAATAATTCCTCAATTTTCCCTTGATAGCCCTTTTATTAAAAATAACTTAAATTAAAAAAATAAATTAATGCGAGATTTTCGCCCAATTTTCAACATACTAGGCTTGTTACTCTGTATAGAGTCAGTTGCTTTATTGATTCCAATGTTTTTTGATTTATTAAATAATAATCAAGATTGGAAACAATTTTTTTATATAAGTTGCTTAACATTTTTTATTGGTCTGGTTTTATATGTGGGTTTTAAGAGAGAGAATATTAAAATCAATCTGAGACAGGCGTTTTTATTAACAATTGTATCTTGGATCCTAATTGCTTTTTTTGGATCTTTACCATTTGTTTATACAAGTTCATCTTTAAGTTTCACTGATGCATTCTTTGAAGCTGTTAGTGGAATTACTACTACTGGCTCAACAGTTATATCTAATTTAGAAAATCTATCTGAAGGAGTACTCGTATGGCGATCATTATTACAATGGTTTGGGGGTATAGGAATAATTGTACTTGCTGTAGCAATACTGCCAACTCTGCAGATTGGAGGAATGCAACTATTACACATGGAACATGATGATCCATATGAGAAAACCTTACCTAAGATAAATAAATTTATTATTGAAATTATTAGTCTTTATTTGAGCTTAACGACTTTATGTTTCTTTTTTTATTATATTTTTGGAATGACTGCATTTGAAGCCTTAATACACTGCATGACAACTATCTCAACTGGAGGATTTTCTAATCACAACTTATCTTTTGGGTATTTTAAATCGTATTCTTTAGAGAATATATCTATTGTCTTTATGATTTTAGGGAGCTTGCCATTTGTAATATTTATTCAATTTATTCATGGACAAAAATTTTCTATTTTTAAGGACGATCAAATAAAACTTTTTTTGATTTTATTAATCCTAATTATTTTAATAACTTCATTTTGGTTAACCAGGTATTTAAATATTGATTTATTTGAGGCATTAAGACTAGCTACATTTAATATTACATCTATTCTAACTGGTACTGGTTACACTTCTTCAAATTATAATAATTGGGGAAGCTTTGGCTTGGTTATAATTTTGATGATTATGTTCATAGGAGGATGCGCTGGATCTACAACAGGTGGTATTAAAATATTTCGTTTTCAAATTCTATTTAGAGGGGTGAGACTACAAATTAAAAAACTTACTCAACCTCATGCTGTTTTTTTAATGAAATTTAATAATAAAACTGTCACTGAAAATACATACACTTCAATCATTAGTTTTTTCTTTATATACGTTTTACTATTTATTTTTTCTGCAGTTACTTTGAGCTTGTGTAATATTGATTTTTTAACAGCTTTATCAGCATCAGCATCAGCTATATCTAATGTAGGTCCAGGCATTGGTGATATAATTGGACCAAATGGAAATTATTCATCAATAAATAGTATAGCAAAATGGATTCTAGCTATTACAATGATATTTGGCAGGCTAGAGATTTTTACAATTTTAGTTTTATTTTCAAAGAATTTTTGGAAAAAATAATTATAATATATAGTTTTCCATATAACTAGTAAGCTGTTTTTTTGTCTCCATGGACACATCAGCAAGACCTTGATAAATTAAATCATCAATAATTTTTTCCTTTTCTTGAATGGAAATATACATTCCTGATGTAGTCGATCTAGATATTTCAACCAATGTTGAAGCAATTAAATTTTTTGAGTCATCAAACAAATTAAATTCTAACAAATAAAATAATTCATATTTATAATTATTTTTTTCATCAAAATTTTTTGCAAGTTTATTTTCAAACTCTATTTGTGTTATTGATGCATCTAAAATTGAAACAATAAAAATATTTTCATTACCTATTGGTTTAAAGTTACTATTTACCCAATTAACAATTCTTTGTGAGGGGTCTATTGGCAATGTATAACCGATAAACGGTTCAGATATTTTTTTTTCAAAAATCTCATCAATTTCAACAGAAGATGATAATATATTAAAATTCGCAAATTGATTATTATCAAAAACAATTTTATCAATTTGCTCAATAGGTTGACAGGCTAAAATAAAAAACAAAAATAATAAAATAATTTTTAATTTTTTCATAATAAATCCAAAGCTATAGCTTGTTGAACGAACATTCTGTTTTTTGCTTGTTGCCAAATAACTGATCTTTTACTATCTAGAAGTTCTGAAGAAACTTCTTCGTTTCTATGAGCTGGTAAGCAGTGCATAAAAATAGCATCTTTAGATGCAAGTTTCATGACCATAGAATTTACTTGATAATTTTTGAAATATTTTTTCTTAAGAGTTTTTTCTCCCATCGATATCCAAGTATCAGTCATAACACAATCAGCATATTTAATTCCTTCTCTTATTAAATGAGTAAAAGTAGTTTTTTTATTAAGTAGTTTTTTAATTTTGAATTTATTTTTTTGCAATATTTCTCTTGGGAGCACAATATTAAGTTTAAATCCATATAAATTTTGTAACTCAATAAGAGATCTTAAAACATTATTGTAATCACCAATCCAGGTAATTTGCTTATTGCTTATGTTGCCTATTGTTTCATTTATAGTCAGCATATCTGATAGAATTTGACATGGATGACTATAATCAGATAATCCATTAATAATTGGTAAAGCATTTAAAGAGCTTAGTTTTTTAATAACTTTGTGATCATTATTTCTAATTACTAATAAATCTATATACTGTGATAGAGTTTTAAGAATATCTTCAGAGCTCTCTCTTTTTCCAAATCCAATTGAACTGCTATTTAATTCAAGTGAGTTTCCTCCTAATTTTTGGAAGCCTACAGTGAAACTAACTCTTGTTCTTGTAGATTCTTTTTGCAAAATCATACCTAAAGTTTTATTTTTACATTTATTAGAAAATTTTTCTGGATTTTTTTTTATATGTTTTGCCTTAATTAAAATTTTATCTAGTTTTATTGAAGTGAAATCAGAAATATCAATAAAATGTTTCATTTTAATTTATTAAAAGTTTTATCAAGGATTTTAATTGCCTTATCAACATGGTTTTTAGCTATTATTAATGGCGGAGCTAGTCTTATTACATTATCTGCAGCTGGAACACTCAATAACTTTTGATTTTTTAATAGATCAGCTATCATTACATTATTTTTACGAGTTTTGATACCAAGTAATAAACCTGCACCTCTAATATCAATTATTTCATTATGGTTTTTCTGTAATTTTTTTAATTTATTCCAGAAATATCTTGATATTGAGTCTACATTTTTCAAAAATTTTTTTTCAGAAATTATTTTTAAAACTTCTCTACCAACAGCTACAGCTAGTGGATTACCACCGTAAGTTGATCCATGTTTTCCTTTAACCATACCTTTACATGCTTCATTTGTTGCTAAGCAAGCTCCTAGAGGAAAACCGGAGCCAATTCCTTTTGCAGTTGCAAGAATATCTGGTTTAATCTTTGCCCACTCATAAGCATATAGTTTCCCAGATCTACCAAAACCTGACTGCACTTCATCTAGAAAAAAAAGAATATCATTTTTATCACAAACTTCTCTTATATGTTTTAAAAAATTGAGAGAAGCAGGACGAATACCTCCCTCTCCCTGAATAGGCTCAATTAAAATAGCTGCAGTTTCACTATTTATACTTTTATCTAATTCTATTAAATCGTTGAATATTATATTTTTAAACCCTTGGAGTAGAGGGGTAAAACCTTCTGAATATTTTTTATTTTTTTGAGCAGACAAAGCAGCAAAGGTTCTTCCATGAAAGGCACCCTTAAAAGTAATTATATTTTTTTTTCTTTTATCTTTTAAATTCCAATAACTTTTCACAACTTTTAAACCGCATTCAATTGCTTCAGCACCTGAGTTTGTAAAAAAAACTTTATCTGCAAATGTTTTTTTACAAAGTTCTTTTGCAAATAATTCTTGGTTTTTATTTTTATATAAATTTGATGAGTGCCAAAGAATTTCTGACTGTTTTTTTAGAACATTTACTAATTTTGGATGACAATGACCGAGTGAATTAACTGCAATACCTCCTGCAAAATCTAAATATTTTTGTCCAGTATGTGTATACAAATAACATCCTTTACCTTTTGAAAATACTAAATCTCTATCACCATAAGTAGGCATAATGTTACTTTTAGAAGAATTTTCCATAAATATTTTTTAAGATTTTAATTTGTAACCTTTTTCAAACATTAAGTAACATAAAAAAAATAAACTAAAATTTAAAATAATTAGAATAATACCCCCTATCAATAACTGACCATCCGACTGTCCAATGAAGGCGTACCTAAAACCATCGATATTATAAAAAAAAGGGTTGAATAATGCGAAATTTTGCCAAAATTCTGGTAACCTTGAAATAGAATAGAATGTTCCTGATAAAAAAGTTAGAGGCAAAACAATAAAATTTGTAATACCTTGTTGTTGATCCCATTTATCAGCCCATATTCCAACAATGGTACCCATACTGCCCATCATAAAACATCCCATAAATGAATAAAATAAGAGAGCAGAGTATGAGTATATACTTAGTGGAAGAAAAAAAAGAATACCAAAGTAAGTAACTAAACCACAAATTATACCTCTTGCAATAGCTCCAAATATATAACCAACAGCAAGTTCATAATTTGATAATGGTGCCATTAAGATATCAACTATATTACCTTGAAATTTAGATTGACCAATACTTGATGCAGCATTTGCAAATGAATTTTGAAGCATAGTCATCATTATAAGTCCAGGAGCAATAAATTGTGATAGATTAACATTATTGATTTGATTAACTGATCTTCCTAGAGCAAGAGAAAATACTGCTAAAAACAATAAAGAGCTTATTGCAGGACCAATTATGGTTTGGATACCAACTTTTAAGAATCTGAAAACCTCTTTTTTAAATAAAGTAAAGACACATAAATAATTATAATAAAACATGGTGTATTATTTTTTAAATTTATTTAAGATATAATTATAATAAATGGATTATAAAGATAAATTATTAAAATATGCAATTTATTATTTGAGTAAATATTCCTCAAGTAAAAAAAATTTAGAGTATATATTAAAAAAGAAAATAAAAAGAATAAGTGATGAAAAAAAAATTAGATTCCAACTTTATCAAGAAATTAAACCCATAATAAAAAAGTTAGAAAACCTTAATCTAATAAATGATAAATTGTTTACAGAATCTAAAATACAGAATCTTCAGTATCAGTCAAAATCAAAACATTATATTAAACAATACCTAATTCAAAAGGGAGTAAACAAAGAGCTAGTAAGCGAACAAATTTCTGCTTTTTATTTAAATAATGAAAATCTAGAAAAAGAAAATGCACTAAAATTTGCAAAAAAAAGAAATCTGTTTGACAATAAAATAGATTATCAAAAGAAACTATCTAGAATGGCGAGAGCTGGTTTTAGTTATGATGTAGCAAAAGAAATATTAAAATAATTTAATTTTTTAGATGAATTTTGCCTTCTAATAATCGTGCTATTTGTTTTGTGGACTCAAATCTTTCAAAAGTAACTCTTATGATTGCAGTTAAAGGAGCTGCTAATAAAACCCCAATGATTCCCCATATCATACCCCAAAAAATTAATGATAAAATTATTGTGATTGGATGAAGGCCAAAAGCATCTCCAAATATTTTTGGCTCAATTACATTTCCAATAATTTGATGAAAAAAGGCTGGTAAAAAAATTATTAATAATACAGATGAGAGATCTCCATACTGAAGTACAGCAATAGGTATTGGAAGCAAAACGGCAATAATAGAACCAACAACAGGAATAAAATTTAATATAAAAGTTAAGGAACCAAAAATAAAAGCAAGTTCCAAACCTAAAAACCAATAAATTAATCCCGCTATAACACCCGTTATTGCTGATGTTATAAATTTTGTAAAAATATATTTTTTAATATGTCCAATAATATCATTCCATTCCAGTGAAGTGTTTACAGATTTTTTTCCCAAGAGCAAAAATAGTGTCATAATAATTACTAAAACAAACTTTGATATAAAATTTGCACTATTACTTAAAATAGCAGAAGCCCAATCTAAAAGAGGTAAGTCATTGAGTGAGTTTCTGATAGTTTCTCTATCAATTTCAATATTAAATTCTTTTAATTTTGATATGCTTAAATCGATTAATATTAAAACTTTATTGTTGTAATCATCAGCAGATTGTAAAAAAGTAATAACTGAAGATCCAATAAAAGGAACAATTATAATAAATAAAAAAATTATTAAACAAAGACTAACAAAAACAGCTACGACTCTATGAATACGTAAAAAATTAATCTGATAATCAATAATTGGGTCAATTAAAATTCTAATTAAAAGAGCAATGACAAGAGGAACTAAAAATGGTTGCGCAAAATTCAAAATAAATGCAACAGCAATACTAGCTATGATAAATAAAGAACCAGTAACTATTCTATTAGTTTCTATAGAATTATTCACTTTGACACCTTAGGATTAAAAATTTCTGATTTTTCGTTAGGATAAGATTCAACATAAAGCGACTGGCTTGGAAAAGCAAATGCAGCATTGTTTGCCTCAACAATTTCAATAATTGATACAGCCAAATCTTCTTTAACCCTAAGAAATTCTGACCAATCATTAGTAACTGTAAATGCCTGAACTAACATGTCAATTGAGCTATCAGAAAAGCTGTCAATTCTAACAAAAAAACCACTCTTATCATTTTTTGCAAAATCTTGGTTATCGTTTATCAACTTTGTAATTGAATTTCTAATTAATTTTAATTGCTCAATATTTGTTTTGTATTCAAGGCCAATCAGCCAGCGTATTCTGCGATGGTGGCGTCTAGAATAATTAGTCACCGACTGCTCTGCAAATTTATAATTTGGTATCATTACAGGAGTTGAATCAAACCTCCTAACTAATGTTGAGCGAAAGCCAATTTGTTCAACTACCCCCTCTACTTCATTTGATACCAAGATTACATCTCCAATAGTAAATCTTTTTTCCATTAATATCATTATGCCACTAATAAGATTTTTAAATAAATCTTGAGCTCCTAATGCCACAGCGACACCAAATAATCCTAAACCCGCAATAACAGGGCCTACTTTTATACCCCATAGCTCTAATACAGCCACAACACCAAGAACAATAATAATTATCTCTAATCCTTTAAGTGTCCAATTAACTAGAGGTTTAGAAATCTTATCTTCAAAATTTTTTATTATGAATGAAAAAGGTATAACTAATTGGTGTAATAACCAAAATATAAAAATAGTAATTAAGGTTCTGTTAAATAAATCAATAAAATCCTGAATCTCTGGTGATAATTTAATGTAAGATGTTGATATAAAAAAACCAAGAACAATTGGTAAAAACTTTAATGGTCCCTCGATTACATCAACAACAGTATTATCTATTTTTGTTTTAGTTCTGCTAACAAGTTTATTTAATTTATTTATTATAAATTTTGCAAACAGTCTTCTTAATACATAGAAAAATAAGAAAATAACTACACCAATAATAATTTCTGAGGCATTTAAGCCAAAAACACCCTCTTTCCAAACTTCTAAAAAAAGTTCTTTAAACCTATTGATAGCTTCCATTTTATATTTATTTAATAGATATGAATATTATTACCATGAAAATCATTAGAATAATTACTTTTTTACTAATGTTTTTTTACGCTAGCATAGGAAATACAAAAAATATGACAATTTATGATTTCTCTTTCGAAGATATTGACGGTAACGAAGTAAACCTTGAGAAATTTAGAGGCAAGCCAATACTTATGGTAAATACTGCTTCAAGATGTGGTTATACACCTCAATATGCAAATCTTCAAAATCTTTTTGTAAACTTTAAAGACACTGATTTAACAATATTGGCATTAACAAGTAATTCATTTAATCAAGAATATTCATCAAATGAAGATATTAAAAAAATTTGTTTAGTTAATTATGACGTTGGATTTGTTACTTCTTCACCATTAAATGTTAGAGGAGCTAACTCCCACGAAATTTTTAGTTGGTTAAAAAAAGATTACGGAAAAACTCCTAAATGGAATTTTTACAAATATTTGTTTGATAGATCGGGTAAATTAACTTCTTCATGGTCATCTATGACAAAACCAGATCATTCAAAAATTTTAAGAGAAATAAATAAAATTTTATAAAAAAAAAGCCCCCATTTCAATTTGGGGGCTTTAAAATTATTTTTTTACAAAAAATTACATCATGCCGCCCATGCCGCCCATGCCGCCCATGCCGCCCATGCCGCCGCCCATATCAGGCATTGCAGGTGCTGGCTTATCTTCAGGTGCATCCGCAACCATAGCTTCAGTAGTTATCAACAATCCAGCAACTGATGCTGCATCTTGAAGTGCAGTTCGAACTACTTTTGTAGGGTCAATAATTCCAGCAGATATCATATTTGTATATTTATCTGCTTGAGCATCATAACCGATATTAGTATCTTTGCTTTCTCTGATTTTCCCTGCAACAACAGCTCCATCAACACCTGCATTTTCAGCAATTTGTCTTAATGGATGAAAAAGAGCTCTTCTTACAATATCAACACCAATTTTTTGATCATCATTAGAAGTTTTTACAGAATTGAGTGCCTTTGTGGCATATGCTAGTGCAGATCCACCACCAGGAACAATTCCCTCTTCAACAGCAGCTCTAGTTGCATGCATTGCATCCTCAACTCTGTCTTTTTTCTCTTTAACTTCAACTTCAGTTGCACCACCTACTCGGATAACGGCAACTCCACCTGCGAGTTTTGCAAGTCTCTCTTGAAGTTTTTCTTTATCATAATCAGATGTAGTTTCTTCGATTTGAGCTCGTATTTGATTACATCTTCCCTCGATGTCCTTCTTTTTACCAACTCCTTGAACAATTGTAGTATTTTCCTTATCTACAACTATTCTTTTTGCCACTCCAAGCATATCAATAGTTACGTTTTCTAACTTTATGCCTAGGTCTTCACTGATTACTTGGCCACCAGTAAGAATAGCAATATCTTCCAACATTGCCTTACGTCTATCACCAAATCCTGGAGCTTTAACAGCAGCAATTTTCAAACCACCTCTTAATTTATTCACAACTAAAGTAGCAAGAGCTTCACCTTCAATATCTTCAGCAATAATTAATAGAGGTTTAGTTGATTGAACAATAGATTCCAACAATGGTAACATTGGTTGAAGACTAGATAATTTCTTTTCATGTAAAAGAACTAGACAGTCACTCATTTCAGTTATCATTTTTTCAGCATTAGTTACAAAGTATGGTGATAGATAACCTCTATCAAACATCATGCCCTCAACAACATCAAGTTCGGTATCAAGACTTTTTGCCTCTTCAACGGTAATCACACCCTCTTTACCAACTTTTTGCATAGCACTTGCAATCATTTTACCAACTTCCGCATCGCCATTTGAGGCAATAGTTCCAACTTGAGAAACTTCTTTGTCAGTTTTGATAACTTTAGATTTTTTTTGAATCTCAGTAACAATTGCGTCAACAGCAAGGTCAACTCCTCTTTTAAGATCCATTGGGTTCATACCAGCAGCTACAGACTTCATTCCCTCAGTTGCAATAGCTTGAGTTAATACTGTTGCAGTAGTAGTTCCATCACCAGCTAAATCATTTGTTTTGCTCGCAACATCACGTACCATTTGAGCTCCCATATTTTCAAATTTATCTTTAAGTTCTATTTCCTTTGCAACACTTACACCATCTTTAGTAATTCTTGGTGCACCGAAAGATTTGTCCATAACAACGTTACGTCCTTTTGGTCCAAGAGTTACCTTAACAGCATCTGCTAACTTATTTACACCACTGAGCATTTTTGCTCTGGCATCTGATCCAAAAAATATATTTTTTGCAGACATTTTTAATCCTCTCTTAAATTAGTTATTTTTTCTTTTTCTTACTTGAAGTAATTATTCCCATGATGTCAGACTCTTTCATTATCAGGTAATCTGCACCGTTCATTTTTACCTCTGTTCCAGACCATTTGCCAAAAAGAATTTTATCTCCTTTTTTCACGTCTAATGGAACTAGTTTACCAAGTTCATCTCTTGCTCCAGAACCCACTTCTAGGACTTCGCCCTCCATAGGCTTTTCTTGAGCAGTATCAGGAATGATAATTCCTCCTGCAGTTTTTTGATCAGATTCTACTCTTGATACGAGCACTCTGTCATGTAATGGTTTAAAGTTCATATTTTCCTCAATTTAAATTATTGAAAATTAACATTTTTTTATTAGCACTCTTGCTAATAGAGTGCTAATCATTTAAGCATTATTTAACCGTAATCAAGAGTTTGCTTTAATTTTTTTAATTTTTTCTATAAATCATAAAAATGTTAATTTTTTGGAATACTTTTTTAAAGATAACGGCCATTTTTATCTCAATTATTACCATAATCTTAATAGCAATTATCTTTACTAGTTTTTTTGAAAAAAATGATAGATTTACATTTCTGTCTGGTGATGAAAAATCTTCCAACGTGATTGCTATTTTGGAATTAAATGGCCTTATTATTGATACTAATACTGATTTTGCTAATTTATCAAATATATTTTCTATCTCGCCAGTAGAAACAAAAAAAAAATTAGAATTTCTTGAGGAAATTTCACCTAAAACAATAATTTTTTCAATTAATTCCCCTGGTGGAACAGTTGGTGCTTCAAAAAAAATATATGAAATAATAAAAAATTATAAAAAAAATAATAATGATACAAAAATATTATTTCATACTAATCAGCTTTTGGCATCAGGAGGGTACTGGGTTGCAACTGCTGCTGATGAAATTTATGCCAGTTATGGATCTATTATTGGTAGCATTGGAGTAAAAGGACCAGATTGGTTTTTCTATGATGAGCCTAAAACAATTTCAACAGGTATATTTGGAAATATAGTTGAGACAAAAAATGGTATAAAAATATTTTCAAATTCAGCTGGAAAATCAAAGGATATATTTAATCCATTTAGAAAACCATCAAAAAGTGAATTAGATCATCTTCAAGGTATGGTTGATGAAATTTATAACGATTTTGTAAGTACAGTTTCAAAAGAAAGAAAAATTGAGATAGAAACAATAGTAAATGATATTGGTGCTTTAATTTATACAACTAATAGCGCTGATAATTTTCATCTTATTGATGGTCAATTAAATTTAGATAATTTAATCAAAAAAACAATTAATGAGTCTGATTTAAAAAATTATAAAGTTATAAAATTACAAACCTCTAAAAATTCATTAATAAAAGAATTTTTAATAAATAATTTATACAATAATAATATATATACTAATAATAAGTGCCTAAATCTAAGATCAAGTATGGCAGCCATACTTAGTTATGAAACTATAGGCTGTTAATATTTTTTTCAATTTCACCTATTTTTATAATCATGTTTTTATAATAATTACTATTCTCTAAAATTTTTTTATGAATGAACTTTTTTGCGACTTTTGAATGCTCTTTAACATCAACACTGTCAGCTTTGATTGTATTAAAATCTAATTCTAAAAATGATGCAATATTTCTGTACCTTGTAGAAATATTTTGCTCATAAGCATCATTTAAATTTGGACTTATTTCAATAATTTTTGCTCCTTTTTTACAAAATATTATGTTAGTCATATTTGATCCATGAGGAGTAATAATTATTTCTGCATTGGAAAAAATTTTCATTTGTTCGAGTATCTCAAAATGCTGAGGATTAATTATTTCAAAATTATGTTTTCTCAATTTATTGATCAAATCAGCTTCGTTTAAAATTTTTCTATAATTAGCATCTTCTCTTCTAATATAAATTTTAGATTTAAAGTGAGGTACTTTTATATTTATTAATATCTTTTCAAGAAAAAACTTTAAAATTTTAATAGATTTATTAATGTTAAAAAACTGAGGTATCGAAGAATTTTGAAAATTATAAAAACCATCATCAATAAAGTTAAATGATACTTCAATGTTCCTTATCTTACATATGTTTTCAATAAATGTTCTAAATTTATTTGAGAGATTTCTTTCAATTGACAGGTTAATTTTATTTTCATTAATAAAAAAAATACGTGGGAAAAAATGAATAAGGTTAGAAAAATAATTATCAGAAGGGCTACTGCCTAATACAAAAGAATCTTTGATCAATTTAAATCTATTTTTGTTATCTAGAAAATTTTTATAAAAATATTCAGAATATATATGATCTATAGAATTATCATCTTGTCGTTTAAATAATCTACTAAAAGTTTGGTCTTCCATAGTTATTGGAAAATAATTAAAAGAGTCCAAATAAAAATCAGTATTTAAGATTTTGCAATTTTCACTGATATCTTTTAATACAGCTGATTTGAACTTCTCATTTAGAGCTTTTTCTTTTAAAATTTCACTCTCATCAAAATCTACGATCATTACAACCTCTCTTTTGGCGCGCCCGAGAAGAGTCGATCTCCTAACCTCCAGATCCGTAGAGCGGCGCAAGATCACTTGTAGAAATAAAACTGAGGAATTGCAAGAAATTTAAAATGAAAAATTGTAGTTTTTGAATGTGAAAGGAATCAAACGGCACACTTTATTTTACCTTTAACTTTGAAACAAATTTAGTGGTAATTGGTTGAAGTGAAAATTAAGTTAGTCTATATGCCCGGTAAATGACAACCGAAAAAACCAATTCAAATTCTAAAACAGTTTTAGTGGTTGGAGCCACAGGAAATACTGGTTTCCCTCTTGTAAAACAGCTTCTTGCCCGCGGCTATAACCTTCGAATTATTGTTCGGTCACTCAATAAATTTCCACAAGAACTTCTTGAAAATCCAAAGCTCAAAATCATAAAAGCAAGTTTGCTTGATCTGAGTGACGAACAAATGTTGGAAGCCGTAAAAGGTTGTGCTGCTGTGGCTTCCTGCTTAGGTCACACAATGAGTTTCAAAGGAATATTTGGCAAACCCAGAACGCTTGTTCTGGAAGCAGTCAAACGTCTATGTGTAGCTATTAAGGCTACTCATTCTCTAGATAAAACAAAATTTTTATTAATGAACACCGTAGGTAATCGCAATCCTGGTGAGAGAGTAACCACAAGCGAAAAAATTATTTTATCTCTGTTACGCAACCTCATACCACCACATTATGATAATGAAGCCTCCGCTGCTTTTTTGAGAGATAACATTGGTTCAGAAAATGAATTTATTGAATGGGTAGTGGTCCGACCAGACGGACTCATTAATGCTGAAATTTCGAACTATGAAGTAGTAGCGACACCTCCTCAAACTATTTTTAATGGACATACTACTACGCGAGCAAACGTCGCTCATTTTATGTGTGAGTGCATTGAACAACCTAATCTTTGGATTCAGTGGAAAGGCAAAATGCCTGTGGTTTTTAATAAAAAAATAAAATAATTTTTCTAAGAGGAATGTTGAATGCAAATCGGTATTTCTGAATATGAAAGTCAACAAACGGCCAACTTTTTTTACTTTATGATTTTTTTGAAATTAACTTTTTGGCTTGATACTTGGCGCGCCCGAGAAGAGTCGAACTCCTAACCTCCAGATCCGTAGTCCGTTACCCGTGCACTAGATTGTAACACATATACGGAATTACGGGAAAAATCATTCGTTAAGTTAAAAAAATGATTCTTTAGTGTTCCATAAGTGGTCCACAAAAAATTAAACTCTACTTATAGACCTTCTTGATCAATTTTAGATAATCTATTTTCTTCAAACTCAAGCCCTTCATCTTGTATAAGTTTTTTAAGTTCTTCAGTCCTAAGTTCGTATCTAACTTCTAAAACTTCTTCTTTATAGCATGAAACCAAAATGTTGATAAATTCATTATCTAAAATTTGTACAGGATTATTATGTGAAGGTTCTTCATATTCTAAATTATATTTTTTACTTATAATTCTAACTAGGTCAGCATACAATCCATAACAATCATTAATTGTTTTATTTTTTGCTAATATTGCAGTTACTGTTTTTGATATAGGGGTGGTGCAAATCATATAATTATTAAAATTGCTATTCTTAATGGGAGGACTTATGTTATCATAACAAACTCCCCACCCAAAAACTTCTTTGCTTTCATCTATGTATTTTTTATCTAATTCTTTTCCAAGTTCGATACCAAATGGACTAACAGTCTCTTTAGAAATTGCTAAAGGAGCAACGAAAAAAACAAAAAGAACTAGTAAAAGTATTTTTTTCATCAAAATATCTTACCACTAACTACAATAAAAGTTGAGACTTAAAAGGTAATTTTTGAATGCGAAGTGTTCCAGAAGTGTTCCGAATAGGAATTTTCAAAACGGAACAGTAGATAAATTCCGCACGTTTGCTGGCGCGCCCGAGAAGAGTCGAACTCCTAACCTCCAGATCCGTAGTCTGGCGCTCTATCCAATTGAGCTACGGGCGCATATTTTTTTAATATATACAATAAGTAATAACATCAAATGGTTAAAATGTTATAAGATAAATTTAAGAATGAAAATAATCTCTTTAATTTTGTTTTTTTTAATTAGTTATAATTTATATGCAAAATCTGGATCTGTCACCGGATTAGAAATACCCAGATTTGTTTCACTAAAATCAAATGAAGTTAACTTACGTGTTGGACCAAGCACAAATTATCCTATTCACCTTAGATATGTTACACAAAATTTACCTGTAGAAATAATTGATGAGTTTGAGACATGGAGAAAAACAAGGGATCATATGGGAACTGTAGGTTGGTTGCACAAAAGTTTGATTAAAGGAGATAGATATGTTCTGACAGGTTATAAAAATGACAATGTAATAAAACTCTTCAACAGACCAAATGGAAAAGTCATAGGAGAAATTAAAAAAAATAATATTTTAGATCTTAAAAGATGCGTTTTGTTTTGGTGCAAAGTAAGATATAAAAAAATTAATGGGTGGATATTAAAAGAAAATATATGGGGCATTTATAATTTAGAAATTTACAAAAATAAATTTTATCAACCCTTAGTTAACCAATATTGGAGGATATTAAATAGTAATTTATTTAATTAAAATTATTATTTAGCCCTATTTGAGACCAACTTTTTAAAAGAATTTTTAATTAAATTATCTGGCTGGGGCGGCAGGATTCGAACCTGCGAATGTCGACTCCAAAAACCGATGCCTTACCGCTTGGCGACGCCCCATTAAAATTAGGCATAACTATCAAAATTAATCTTTTTAACAACAATTTTGTTAACAAATAATCTATTTGATTAACTAAGATTTAATTACTATATTCTCTTAATAACTTTAGATAAACATAATAATGATAGAAGAAAATCAATTTGGATATAGGGATAAAAGAGGCCATTTTGTTCCAAAAGAAGCAGCTGATAGAAACCCTCTCTGGTTGCTGCCATTGAATATAAAAAAAATTTTTAATTGGTTTGTATTCTCATATATATTTTCATGGAATCTTTTCTATCTATTAGTTGCTTTTATAGCATATTACTTTTTCACTCCTTCTATTTCAGAGATGAAAACATTTTCAATCGGATGGATTGCTGAAATTCTTCTACGAAATTATGTAATTGGAACAATTTTTTTTAGTCTTATACATATCCCACTGTATGTAAGTAAAATACAAGGAATAAAATTTAAGTTTAATCCTAATTGGCCTGAAAAAATACAAAAGATATTTACTTTTAATAGGCAAATTTTTGATAATTTATTTTGGAGTTTATTTTGGGGCGTTCCTATTTGGACAGCTTATGAAGTTTTATCATTGTGGTTTTATGCCTCTGGAATAATACCATTTGTTAAATTTAGTGAGTCTCCATTTTATTTTATATTAATACTTTTATTAATACCTGCTTTTAGAGATGCTCATTTTTATTTAGTACACCGGTTTTTACATTTAAGTTTTATGTATAAAATTGCACACTCAGTTCATCATAGAAATATTAATCCAGGACCCTGGTCTAGTCTTTCAATGCATCCAATTGAACATCTGTTATACTTTTCTGGAGTTGTGATTCATTGGATTGTGCTTTCCCATCCACTTCATGCTATTTATCATTTATATCATGCAGGTCTTGGCTCAGCTAATGGTCATATAGGTTTCAAACAAATGCTCATAAATGATAAACGTGCAATCGATCTTAGTAACTATAATCACTATCTCCATCATAAATATTTCGAAGTTAATTATGGAAATCTTATGATACCATTTGATCAATGGTTTGGAACTTATCATGATGGATCAACAGAGTTACATGAAAAAATGAAAAATAGGTTGAAACTTAAAAAAGCAGATAATACGTAAAAAATCTTATTTAACTTATTGATTTGTTGATTGGATTTTAACTAAAGTTATTATGTTTTCAATATAGGCTTGTCTAGATCTCTAGTTTATGTTTAAAGTAAATTACTTAAATTAACTGGAGGAAATATGAAAAAACTATATGTGGTTATAGTAGCTGTATTAGCTCATCTGATGTTTATCTCATCTGTATCAGCACAGCCTACTAATAGTAACCAACTTTCCGATCCTCGTGTCAGACAAGCTTTATGTATGGCTATTGACATGGAGACAATCGGTGAAACATTATTTGAAGGTCAAATTATTCCAGCGGACAGTTTATTACCAAACGGTCCACTTAAAGCACCTAATTTACCAGATTACAGTTACAATCCTGAAAAAGCTCGTCAACTTTTGGCTGAAGCTAATTGGGACGCTGATAGAGAACTTGATATGGTTTTCTATTATGGAGATCAGTTAACTGCAGATCTAATGGCAGCAGTTCAAGCTTACTTTGCTGATGTTGGTGTTAAAATGACATATCGTCTTTTACAAGGTGATGTAGGAGCTCAATTAAATTCTGTTCCTGCAGATGGTGTGAATGGACCTGCAGCAGTTGACTATGACTTAGGTTATGGTGCACGTGCAGCAATGGTTATGCAAGAGTATTACAATACTTTTAAAACTGGTCTAAATCCACAAACACCTGGTGATCCAAAAATGGATGCTATGATTGAAAAGATCAATTCTAGTGCAGATCCTGAAGTACTAAAACCGTATTTCTTTGAAATACAACAGTACCAAATGGACCAAGTGAACATCTGCCCATTATATTATCAAAAGTTATTCATCTACGAAAGTAACAAAGTAGATAGAAATGGTGGAGCATATGGAAACGCACAATACAACTACAATTGGGATATTACTAATTGGAACGTAAGTGGTGGCACAATGCAAACAAATACTGGTCCAGTTGAGTTCTTTGAACAACCTTGGTACAACCTTGGTCTTTGGATTCACAACAAAGTAGTTTTTGATAGACTTCTTGTTGCTGATGGAGCAATGCAGCCAATCGGAACATCTATGGCGGAGAGCTTTGATCTTGCTAGTGATGGTATGACTTTAACTTTTAAATTAAAAGAAGGTCTTACTTTCCACGATGGAGAAGCTGTAACAGTTGAAGATGTTGCTTTCAGTATTCGTTCTGCGATGAAAGCTCCTCAAATGCACGCTTTAATTGGTAACACTGTTGGATCTATAAAAGGTGCTGATGCATTTAAAGATGGTTCAACTAATGATGTTGCAGGTATTAAATATAATATTGCTGATAGAGTTATTACATTAGAGTTATCAAAAATTGATCCTAATATTCTAACTACTTTCACGCAGTTTGCGATTTTACCTGAGCACTTATTAGGTGATACTGACCCATTAAAATGGCAACAAAGTGACTTCTGGCAAAAACCAGTAGGATCTGGAGCGTTTCATATAACTGAGGTTAAAATGAACGACTACGCTAAATTTGAACCATTCGATAACTATCATGGAGGAGCAGCTGGTTTTGATATCATTGCTTATCCTAGTTATGATGGTGATGGTAACTTAATTAAAAATGCTGCTGCAGGAAAAATGGACTACGGATTTACTAAAAACGTAGCCGACGTTGCTGCATTAGATGCTATGGATAACATGATGACTAAAGCTGTTGATATCCCATACACTCGTATGATGTGGATTATGCAGTATCCAAAACCATAGTTTAAAAAACTAATAAACTGAGGCCTACATGGCCTCAGTTTTCTGAATTTATATCTGGGAAGAAACCGTGGTAACATACACTATTCAACGTCTTTTTATTTTCTTTCCCATGCTTCTTGTCATAAGCTTCCTTGTTTACTTAGGCCTTGAACTTGCTCCTGGTGACGCTGTCTCGCATATGATTAGTCCAGAATTAGCTTCAACAATTACAGAAGAACAACTTAATGCAATGCGAGAAGCATATGGATTAAATCAGAGCTTTCTTACACGTTACTGGCTATGGCTCACTAGCATGGTTCAAGGAGATATGGGCTATTCAATGGCTGGAGGAGTAGCTATTTCAGAAATCATGGCAAAAACTATTCCGGCAACTTTAGAATTATCAATAGTTGCTCTTATTTTTTCGACAATAATAGGTTGCTCATTAGGTGTTATAAGCGCTCTTAAAAGAGGATCCGGAACTGATAACTCTCTTACAGTTGCAGGTATGGCAGGCGTTTCTATACCAGAGTTTTTTTTTGGATTAGTTGCAATACTTTTATTCGCAATAGAACTTAGATGGCTACCTGTTGGTGGAAGATTACTTCCACATTACGAGAATGTATGGGACCGAATTCCTAATATTGTTTTACCATCAATGGTTTTAGCTTTGATGATGACTGCTGGGGCGATGCGTTATGCAAGATCATCTATGCTAGATGTCCTGTCTAGAGAATTTATTACAACCGCAAGATCAAAAGGAATGCCAGAATGGCGAATTAATATACTTCATGGTTTTCGAGTTGCCTTAACGCCTGTTGTGGTCTTAATTGGATTTAGACTTCCACTCTTGATAGGTGGTTCAACTATAATAGAACAAGTATATCAATGGCCTGGCATTGGCAGCATGTTTATTAGATCAGTTCGCGCCTCAGATTATCCTTTGGTCATGACAATATCCCTGATGTATGTTTTTGTTGTCTTAACAGCTAGTCTTGTGATTGATATTTTAACAGCTTTAATAGATCCTAGAGTAAGATTAGGTAAAGAATAATGGCAAAATCTTCTTTAGATAAAAAATTTGATAAGATTAGAGAAATAGAAGAGTCTAAATCTTTTTCTACAAAAAAAAGAAGTCGAATTATAAGCAAATTTGTTAATAACAAATTAGCAGTTTTTGGTTTAATTGTTTTTAGTATTATTTTATTAGCAACAATTTTTGCACCACTTCTTTCGCCCTACGATCCAATGCGAGTAGATCTTCGATCAATGAGACAATCTCCTTCGCTGGAGCATTGGTTTGGAACAGATAACACAGGTAGAGATGTGTTTACGCGAGTTCTTTTTGGGGGAAGAGTTTCTATATTTATAGGTTTAGGAAGTGCTATTCTATCCGCATTAGTTGGTATCGCTGTCGGATGTTATGCAGGATATAAAGGTGGCTGGATCGATGTTATTGCTTTGAGAATATCTGAGATATTTATGTCTTTCCCACAAATTATTCTAGTTCTCTTACTAGTCTCAATAACAGGTCAAAGCTTATTTAATTTAATGGCAATTTTTATTGTAACTGGTTGGGGAGGTATGTACAGGTTAGCCAGAGCTCGAATGCTATCACTAAGAGAAGAGGAATATGTTCAAGCATTAAGAAGTTTTGGATTATCGACCTTTACTATTTGCTACAAACACATGTTACCAAATGCTCTAAGCCCGATTATGGTAAATATTACTTTATCAACTGCAATGTTTATTTTGACAGAAGCTGGGCTAAGTTTTTTAGGCTTAGGTGTTCCATTAAATATTCCAACTTGGGGAAATATTTTAAACGTAGCTCAGGATATTTTAGTTCTCCAAAACTACTGGTGGATGTGGGGTCCTGTGGGTATTGTAATTTCTGTATTCGTACTGTGTGTAAATTTTATTGGAGATGGTTTGCGAGATTCAACTGATCCATCGCAACAAGGATAATTATGAGTGATAAAAACAATATAGCTCTTTCTGTAAGAAACTTAAAAACTTTCTTTTATACAAATAACAGATGTAACAAAGCTGTTAATGGAGTTTCATTTGATGTTAAAAAAGGGAAAACGCTATGTATCGTTGGTGAAAGTGGTTGTGGCAAGAGCGTAACCGCAGCAACGATAATGCAACTCCTTCCTACTTTATCAAGGATTGAAGAAGGGGAAATTATTTTTCAAAAAGATGATAAAAAAATCAATATAGAAAAACTTGAAAAAAATGGGAAGGAAATGAGATCTATTAGAGGCTCTGACATTGCTATGATTTTTCAAGATCCGATGACTGCTCTTAATCCAGTTTACACCGTTGGTTTTCAAATAAGTGAAAATCTCAAGTATCACACAAATTTAAACAAAAAACAAATTAGAGAAAAATGCATATCTTTGCTTAGTGATATGGGAATTCCGCTTCCTGAAAAAAGAGTTGATGAATATCCGCATAGTTATTCAGGTGGAATGCGTCAAAGAGCGATGATAGCAATGGCTATGGCGTGTAATCCAAAAATTTTAATTGCTGATGAACCTACAACAGCTTTGGATGTTACCATTCAAGCTCAAATATTTGAATTAATGGATAAATTAAAAAAAGAAAATGATACAGCAATTATTTTAATAACTCACGATATGGGTGTTGTTGCAGAATTAGCGGATAATGTTGCTGTTATGTATATGGGAAATATTGTTGAAGCAGGAACTGCAGATGATGTTCTTAGAAGACCAACACATCCTTATACAAAAGCTTTGCTTGAATCTGTTCCAGTTCTTGGAAGAGGAAAAGATCAAGATATAAACCCTATTAAAGGATCAACTCCAGATCCATACAACAGGCCAGTAGGTTGTCAATTTGCCCCTCGGTGTAATTGGAAAACTGAAAGTTGTGATGTAATGCCAGAAATAGAACAAATTAATGAGACACATCAAATTCGATGTCATAAATATGAACAATTTTTTGAGAGCTATAATGGAAAAAGAGATACTTAAATTAAAAGGAGTGAAGGTTCACTTTCCTGTGAAGGCAGGAATATTTAATCAAACTGTTGGCCATGTATTGGCTGTGGATGGAGTTGATTTAGATATCTTTAGAGGTGAAGTTTTAGGTCTTGCAGGTGAAAGTGGTTGTGGGAAAACAACATTAGGAAAAGCCATACTAAGACTTGTTGAACCTACTGCAGGTGAAGTGAAATATATTTCAACAGAAGGTGAAGAGACTGAAATTACATCATTAAAAAAAATAGATATGGATCAATTTAGAAAAAAATTACAAATTGTATTTCAAGACCCTCACTCATCCTTAAATCCTTCGTTCACAATTTTTGGTTCTTTACAAGATCCTCTTAAAAAATTTGGAATAAAATCAAAAGAAGAGAGAAGAAAAATTATTGGAGATCTTTTGGAGTCCGTGAATATGCGAAGAGAATACATGGATAGATACCCACATGAATTTTCTGGTGGGCAGCGTCAAAGAATTGGGATTGTTAGAGCTTTGTGTTTAGAGCCAGAATTAATTGTTTGTGATGAAGCGGTTAGTGCGCTGGATGTATCAATTCAAGCACAAGTTCTTCAGCTATTGATGCAATTAAAAAAAGATAAAAACTTAACTTATTTGTTTATTACACATGATCTAAGTGTCACTGAATATTTATGTGATCGAATCGCCGTAATGTATCTAGGAAGAATAGTAGAGTTATGTAAGTCTGAAGACTTGTATAAGAACACTCTTCATCCTTACTCAGAAGCACTAATTTCTGCAATACCAGTTGCTGATTTAGATAAAAAAACAAAAAGAATAATTCTAGAGGGTGATGTTCCAAGTCCTGTAAATCCCCCTAAAGGATGTCCATTTCATCCTAGGTGTCCAAAAGCAAAAGATATTTGCAAATCTGAAACACCAAAATTAAAAAAATATACAACTAATGATAATGAGCACTATGCATCTTGTCATTTAATTGATTTACCTGAAATAAACTAAATGACGAAATTCGATCCTAACAATTTTAACGGTGTTATACCTGCTATGATTACTTCTTTTAATAAAGATGAGAGTATTAATAAAGAGGGCATTAGAAAAACGGTAAACTATCTTATTTCTGCGAGAGTAAATGGGCTTTATATAACAGGCAGTACAGGTGAAACTTTTTTAATGTCTCAAGAAGAAAAAAAACAAGCGATTGAAATTATTGTAGAGGAAGTAAACGGAAGAGTTCCAGTAATTGCACATATTGGATCTATTGGCACAAAAATTACAACTGACCTTGGTCAATATGCTGAAAAAGTTGGCGTTGATGCTTTATCTGCCCTTCCCCCTTTTTATTACGGTTTTTCTAACGATGAAATATTTAAATATTACGCAGATATTTCTGAGTCAACCAATTTACCAATGACTGTATATAATATCAGTCATGCAAATTTAATGGATTTAGATATGCTTAAAAGATTAGCATCCATTAAAAATGTGAAAGGTGTAAAATATACTGCACCTACACACTTTAACTTCAGTAAAATTAAAAAAGAAATTGGGGAAAGTTTTAAAATTTATTCAGGCATGGATGAAATGGCCTTATCAGGTTTAATTTCAGGAGCAGATGGAATTATTGGATCTTTCTATAATTTAATGCCTGAATTATTTGTTAAAATGTACAAACAAGTAAAAAATAACAATATAAATGAGGCAAAAAAAATCCAAGAAAAAATAAATATTATTATTTTATTTGCTCTAAAAAAATCAGGGTATCCTTTTATTAAAATGGGATTAAAATGGCTTAATTTAGATTCTGGTTATGTTCGAAGACCTTTTAATAGTATTATTGATTCAGAGAATGAAAAAACTATTATAAATGAATTAAAAATACTAACTAAAGAAAATGATTTAACAGGAATAAAATTTTTGGAGACGTTATAAAATTATGGGCAAAGGTCAAAAACTATACTCTAAAGCAAAGCAGATTGTTGCAGGTGGTAATATGCTACTATCAAAAAGACCTGAAATGTTTTTGCCTGAACAGTGGCCTTCATATTTTTCAAAAAGTAGAGGGTGTGAAGTATGGGATCTTGATGGCAAGAAATATATAGATACATTAATGATGCCAGGCACTAATTCACTAGGATACAATTATGATGAAATAGACGACGCAGTGAAAGAAACCATTAACAGTGGCAACATGTCAACTTTAAATGCTCCTGAAGAAGTTGAGTTAACTGAAAGACTTGTTGAATTACATCCTTGGGCAGATATGGCGCGTTTCGCTCGATCGGGTGGAGAAGCAAATTCTGTAGCAATCAGATTAGCAAGAGCTGCATCAGGAAAAGATAACGTTGCGTTTTGTGGGTATCATGGTTGGCATGACTGGTACTTAGCCTCTAATCTATCTGACACGAAAGGTTTAGATGGTCATCTACTTCCAGGTTTAGATCCACATGGAGTTCCAAAAAATTTAAAAGATAGTGTTTATCCATTTGAATATAATAATTTTGATAAACTTGAAGAATTAGTCAAAACTAAAAATATTGGCATCATAAAAATGGAAGTTTATCGAAATAAAGAGCCTGAGAATAATTTTCTGCACCGAGTTAGAAAATTAGCTAATGAATATAATATTGTTTTAGTATTTGATGAATGTACTTCAGGTTTTAGGAAAAACTATGGGGGTCTACATAAATTGTATGATGTTGAACCGGATGTTGCAATGTTTGGAAAAGCTCTAGGTAATGGTTATGCCGTTACTGCTGTTTTGGGTAAAAGAGAAGTTATGCAGGCAGCAGAGAAATCATTTATTAGTAGTACTTTTTGGACTGAAAGAATTGGTTCTAGTGCGGCACTCGCTACATTAAAAGTAATGGAAAAAGAAAAATCCTGGGAGAAAATTACGTCTATTGGTGAAAATATCAACAAAGAGTGGATGAAACTTTCTGCAGAATATGAATTACCTATTTCAATCAATGGGCTAGCTGCTTTAACAACTTTCACTTTTAAAAGTAAAAATGCTCTAGCTTATAAAACTTTGATTACACAAGAAATGTTAAAAAAAGGTTATCTAGCTGCAACAGCTGTATATGCATGTACAGCTCATACTCCCACAATAATCAAAGAATATTTAGAAAACTTAAAACCTATTTTTCAGATGATTAAAGAGTGTGAAGAAGGAAGAGATGTAATGGAATTATTAGAGGGTCCGATTGCTCATAATGGATTTAAAAGACTAAATTAATTTAGGGAAATAATTTTATTACCAATTTTTTTGAATGGTAATCTTTTGAGATTACTCGTGCACAACCCCTGACTATCAATATAAAAACTATGAGAGGCAATTGGATCATAAGCATCTTTATGGGATACAGCAGCTTTGATGACTATTAATTTTGCATCTTCTGGTGAAATATCTTGTGAAATTAACTGCCCTAAATCCATTGGAGGTGTCTTAATTGATGTTAACAATAATGTTAGTTGTTTGTTTTTTACCACAGCTGATAATCCCATATCTATATTCATTCCCATCATGGATGCCAAATGAGATTGTTTATTTTTTAGAGTAAATTTCCCATTTGATAATTTTTGAATTGTAGCTTTTAATTTAATTGGTGCTCCATGAAAATCATCAAATTTTCCACCAATATTAAGCCCTATTTCATAACCTACATTATGCTGATGACAATACTTAGCAGATTCAGGGTCATTAATTATTGCTACAATTCCCTCTTGGTTAGAATCCAATAAACGACTTAGTAAATCTGTTGCATCTCCCGGTGTACCTCCTCCAATATTATCTGCAGGCTCAATAAGTAGTATTGGTTTATCTAATACAGGTAGTGATTTAATTTTTTCTAATACTTCTTCTAAAGTATTTTCTTTAGGGTACCCAAAATTTATTTTTTCTTCAAGAACATTAGCAAGGGATACTAAATAATTTTTTGCAACTTTTAAATCTCCCTTTGTGCAGCAATTTAAACTAAAACCACAATCAGCAATATCAGCATAAGAGTAACCAGCCATTACGTTAATACAAATAATATCTTTGTCACTTTTTTCTATTCTATTTGCTTCAAATAAAACTGATTTCATAGGATCGTTCGCTGTTCCCACACCTGTTGGGGGTAAAATATATTTAGTTTGATAGTTAACTTGACTGACTTTTGAATTATCAAATAAATCATTTAATATTATAGCAGCCTTAATTGCTGCATCTCTTGAATCACTGTGAGGATTTTTTCTATAAGCATATACACAGCTACTATTTTCAATCATTTTATTAGATACATTGGCGTGAAGATCTAAAACAGCCACCACTGGAATAGTAATTTTTCTTTTCTTTAAAATATGATTAATTTTTTCTAAAAAGTCACCTTCAAAATCATCATGATTTTTACTAACCATAGCTCCATGAAGAATTAAAAAAATTGCATCAATATTTTCGCAATGTTGCTCTAATTTTTCAAAAAAATTTGTATCAAAAAAATTCTCAGCATCCTCATCTACTATTCCAGAAGGTCTTGCAGACATCTGTATTCCTGAAATAATATCCCAGTTTTTTTGTAAAGCAAACTCAATGAAACCATCAGTAGGTGAGCCATTGCCTTTGTTTTCTCTAATAATATCATCACCAATATTAATTATAAAATCATTCAAAGTTGTAGGTTGGCTTAAAAATGTATGTGTTTCGTGATAAATTCCTGAAAGAAAAATTTTTTTAGTCATTCATCAACTCTGGTAGTTCTTTCTTAGCAATATCTCTTATTTTATTTACCTCGTCTAATGTTGCTCCTTCATAAGGCCATAGTACTTTTTCTGAAATTGGTCCCCACCCTCCTACACAAGCAAGTAATTTATCCAAACCCGTATTAGATAATCTAGTTGCAAGCGGAAGAATGTGTGTTTTCATAAAATTAACAATTCTACTTTCAATTTGTTTAGCTTTTTCAAAATCCGTATCAATTAAATCCCATATCTTTACAGCTCCATTTGGGCTAAAGCATGCAACGTTTGAGTATGACCCATTGGCACCAAGTGGTTTTCCAAAAACTACACTATGGCCAGGAACAAAAACAGAAAAATTACCCAATAAATATCTTCTTTTTTCATACCATGCCTCATCTCCACCTGCACATTTTATTCCTATAAGATTTGGTGCTTTATCATTCATCTGTGAAATTTCTTCCAGACTAAGTAATACTTTTGCGTGCGGGGGATTGTATAAAATTAGATATGTATCTTCCACAACTTCCTGCATTCCCATAATAAAATTTAGAGACTCTTGATAAGTTGGTGGCCACCAATCAGGTAGTGTTATTTGAAAACCATCAGGTTTTAGCGGAGTTAATCTTTTTGCTCTCTCACGACAAATACGCGGATTTGTGTGACTTAAACCTAATTGAAATTTTTTATTTTTTTTTATAGCTATCGTTGAAACTATATTTGATAATTTATCAAACTCATCTTCAGTTTGATTATGACATTCTGCTGCTGTTCCATTAGTATAAATGCCATGCACACTTGAGTCACATAAAATATTGACCTGTTCTTCGAAAGCAACCCAATCTATTTTATCATCTTTTACTGGTAATAAAATTGCACCCCAAATTCCCTCGGGTCTTTCTAAAATAGTCATTAAGTTAATGTATGTGAAGCTGATCTTCTGCTTGCTTCACTATATCTAATCCCACTCTATCACTCCAACCTTGAAGTAATTTTTTAGTGATTGGGCCTACTTTTCCATCAGCTATTGTCAGACCGTTATATTTAGTAGCTGGCATTATTGAATAAGGAGTACTTGTCATAAATAACTCATCTGCAGTCGATAAATCATAGGGTTGAATAACTGCTTCAATGACCTCAATATTTAATGATTTAGCAACTTCAATTGTTGTGGCACGTGTTAAACCTTCTAAGCAGTTAGCTGTAGTAGGTGTAATTAATTTACCATCTCTGACTATAAATATATTGCCCCCCTTGTTTTCAGCAACATTTCCATGGATATCAAGCATTATACTTTGTGCATCAGGATCAACTAGCTTAGCCTCCATCTCTCCCAAAGTATAAAATAGTCGACTTCTATTTTTAAGACGTGGATCTAAAGATTGAGATGGTATTACTCTGCTTGACGGAGTAACAGCATGACATCCTTCTTTGTAAAATTTAGCCCAAGGGAGTAAAATCATTGGCTGGGTATAAATCATGATAGTTGCCTTACTTACCTGCAGAGTAGGATTGCCACCTGTAATTGATAACCCTCTTGAGATATTATGAACTAACCAACAATCTTCATTATCACCATATGTTTCTTTATTTACTGCAAGCAAATTTTCACTTACTTCGATCATTTCATCTTTAGTCATGCCTGGATCAATACGGGTCAATTTTAAAGATTTATATAATCGGTCTACATGCTCAATTAATTTAAAAGGTTTATAATTAAATGTACGTGTTGATTCTGTCACTGTGTCACCTAATAAAACAGCACTGTCATAAATAGATATCTTAGCTTCACTATCAGGCACTAAATCTCCTGAAATATACACTTTTCTATTTTTCATAAATTAGATTATTTTTTTTTCTTTCAGCTCATCATGTAATTTTTTTTGATAGGCTTTTCCTTTTTCTACATCATGCTTTGCTGAGACACCATGATAAACAAAACCAAAAGCCCTTCTAGTACGAACCGATGATTTGTTTGAACTGGCAAAATGTATAATTTTAGCATCATGCATTAAAAACATGCCTGCTTTTCCCTCAAACTTTACTGTATTTTTTTTATCTTCTTCAGTACCAAAGTCGGTTACACCTTGTGAAAAACCTAATATTTCAGATCTGCCATGAGGTCTATATTCATGTTTGTGTGAGCCTTTTACATAGTGAATACAACCATTTTCATCATCAACATCTTCTAATGCTAACCAACCAGTAACAGCTTTATCATTATCTAAATTAAAATAATATCCATCTTGATGGGGAGGTGTGGGATTACTCTTACCTGGAGGTTTATTAAAATACTCCATCGCTCTTGGCACAACATCTTCCCCTAAGGCATTTGCTGCAAGATCTTTAATTTTACTATTAAAAAATAATTCATGAAAAAAGTTATCATACTCCTCTAATTTTTGCATTTGCATCAAAGTATCTTTATTTGATTTATCAACATAATACACTTCTTGGTCTTTCATCATAGGGACGCAGTCTTTTATATATCGATTAAACTCTTTATTAAGAATGTCCATGTCACTAGCAGAGAATAATTCAGGGATGTGATTATAACCATCTTCATCATAGGATTTTTTTAAATCAACCATGTTAGGAATATTGAATTCTAGGTTCATATTAAATTTTTTTGTTCCAATTCTTTGCGCAATTTAAGTTGATACGCCTCATGTGCTACCTTATCTTCTTCTGCGCTCTCTCCATAATATATAAAACCAAGAGCTTTTCTAGTTCTCGTTTGAGATTTATTACCTTCCGCCCAGTGTATAGTTTTAGCATTGTGTATAAGGAAAGTCCCTGCTTCACCTGGAAATGAAACAGTATTGAGCTTATCATCATTAGTACCAAAATCAGTCACACCTTGGGAAAATCCAAGTATATTTGATTTACCATGAGGTCTATATTCTTCCTTTAAATGAGAACCTTTAACATAATGGATACATCCATTTTCTTCATCAACTTTTTCGAGAGCTAGCCAACAAGTTACGGCGTTGTGTTTCTTTAACATAAAATAATATCCATCTTGATGCGGTGGTGTTGGTTTGCCCACTCCAGCTGGTTTGTTAAAATATTGTAAATTTTTAGGAATTGCTTTTTCTTGCAAAAGAAACGAAGCAACTTCTTGTATTGCACTCTCTTCAATTAATTTTTTAAAGTAATCATCGTAGTTAAACATTTGTTGAAGGTTTTTAATAGTACTTTTATCTGATTTATCTTCATAAAAAACGTGATGATTGGGTAGTGCTGGAACTATGTTAATTATATATCTATCTATTTCATTCTTAATTTCTTGAATTTTATCGTTATTAAAAAATGAATAAATTGCTGCATATCCATTTGAATTAAAATCTTCTTTTATTTTATTATCAGTAAAATTCATATATTTACGTTGATTTTAGTTATTATGTTTACATGATAACTTAATAAATTTATAAATCTAGTTAAAAATTAATATAGAATAATTTTTATGCACAAAAAATACAAAAGAGTTTTTTCAATCAACAATGATCTTGGGTACCGTAATTATACAGTACGTGATATCATTGAATTAAAAGGTAAAAAGAAACTCTCCCAAGTAAGAGTTACCAGTCCCCAAGAAGCTGCTGCAGCTGAAGAAGCAGGAATAGATTTATTGCTGACAGGTCCTGGTCCTGAATTACATAAAATAAGAAAAGCTGCCGCCAAAACGTTTATGACCGTTGGTGTTCCATTTATTGAAAATCCATCAAAACGAGAGGCAACAAAAAAAGCTTTTGAAATCATAGAAGCTGGTGCAGACTCTTTGATGTGCCAAAATTGGAATTTAGATTGGATGACACATTTAAGTAAATTTAGAATTCCCTTTCAAAGTCATGTTGGTTTTATACCAAGACGAACAACTTGGATTGGCGGTATTCGATCTTTTGGCAAAACAGCAAAAGAAGCAATGGAACTTTTAAAAGATATTAAAGATATAGAGAACACAGGAGCATGGGGAATTGAAGTAGAACTAGTGCCTGAAAATATTTTGGCAGAAATTACAAAAATGACATCTTTAGTAACTATTTCTATCGGTTCAGGAAATGCTGCTGATGCGCAGTTTTTATTTGCGGAAGATATATTAGGTCAAAGTCAAATAAAATTTCCAAGACATGCAAAACAATATGCGAATTTTGATAATCTAATGCAAAATCTTCAAAAAGAAAGGATAAACGCATTCAAAGAATTTAAATTGGATGTTAAAAAAAATAAATTTCCAACAAAAAAACATTCAATTTCATTAGAAAAAAAAGAATTGATAAATTTTAGAAAATTTTTGCATAATCAAAAGGTGAATATTTAATAAATGAAAAAAAAATACAAGAAAGTATATTCACTAGCTCATCAAGCAGGTTATAGGAACTACACTGTCAAAGATTTACTCGAACTTAAGGGCAGAACGAAACTAACACAAATAAATGTAATTACGCCTGAGGAAGCAGCAGCAGCAGAATTAGCAGATATTGATTTATTAATAACAGGTGCCGATAGATTAAAAGAAATTCGTGAAGCTGCTCCAAATACATTTCTAACTTGTGGCATTAAATATACAGAACATGAATCAAAAGAGAGTATTGCTAGAAAATGTTTTAAACTAATTGAATTAGGCGTAGACTCCATTCATACAAATTCATGGAATATAAATTTTATAAAATACATCAGTGAATTTAATATTCCTCTTCAAGGACATGTCGGATTTGTTCCAATGAAATCTACCTGGACAGGTGGTGTAAAACCGGTAGGAAAAAAACTGAAAGAAGCCATTAAAATTTATGAAGAAATTAAAGAACTAGAAAACATTGGATGCTGGGCTGTAGAGGTAGAGTGTATTCCAGCAGATATATTGGCTGAAATTAACAAAATAACTAACATGTTAACTATATCTATAGGTTCTGGAAGCAAAAGTGATGTACAGTTTTTATTTTCTGAAGATATTTTAGGTTATCACAATGACTCTTCAAAAACACCAAGACATGCAAAAAGTTATAGAAATTTTGATAAAATTTTTCAAGATATTCAAAAAGAAAGAATTAAAGCATTTAAAAAATATCAGGCAGATGTAAGTTTTAAAAAATTTCCTTTAAAAAAACATTCTGTGTTAGCTGATCAAAAAGAATTAATAAAATTTAAAAAATTAATAACAGATTACAATAATGGAAATAAGTAAAAATATTCGAAGGTTAACTAAATCTGAAATTTCTCAATATGATAGTGAGGGCTTTATAAAGAACCTACCTGTTTTTTCTGAAAGAGGGGTAGAAGAATTACAATTACTTTTTAATGAATTAAAAACACGTTTACCTAGTAGCGTCGATATCAATAAAACAAATATGTGGCATAAGGCTAGTAAAAAATTTTATGATGTAGCACACACTCCTGAAATTTTAGATTATGTAGAAGATTTACTTGGGCCAAATTTTTATTTGTGGGGTGGGCAATTTTTTTATAAACCTGCCTTGAGTAAAAGTATTGTTCCTTGGCATCAAGACTCTCAGTATTGGCCTTTAAAACCTTCAAATTCAGTAACGGTTTGGCTTGCAATTTTTGATACAGACAAGGATAATTCAGCAATGAAGATTGTTTCAGGTAGTCATAAGATAAAAAAATATTTGCATACTGAGAACAACAACAGTGATTATATCCTTAATCAAGAAGTTGACGATGATCAAATTAATAAAAATAAAATTGTTTTTATGAATTTAATAGCAGGAGAGATATCTCTTCACTCTGATGCTCTTTTGCACGGATCTGATGCGAATTCTTCAGATCGACCAAGATGTGGTATAACTTTTAGATATTCTCCTTCACATGTAAAAGCAGATCTTAATAAATGGCCTTTTTTTTCAGTACAAATTGCTAGAGGCTCTAAAAAACACACTTTGAATCCAGTAGCTCCAAAGCCTCGCGGAGAAGCAACACCTATTAGAGGATTTCAATTTCATCAAGAGTTTGAGAGTCAATGGAAATGAAAAAAAAGGAAGAAATAATAGTATATCAAAATCCAGACCCTCTTTTAGTAAGTCGACAAGGAATTTTTCCCGGTGTCAGTTTATTACCAAATAATGATCTACTAATAATTTTTTCAATTGGTCAGGCATTCGACTCTTCAGACCAGAGACCATATGTAACAAAAAGCAAAGATAATGGAAGAACTTGGTCAACACCAATGCAGCTTCACAATCATATATATGATAACCATGAAGAAACTGATACGCTAAAACCTTTGTTGTTACAAAACGGAAGTCTTATAGCAACTGGATATGCATTTATAAGACCCGATCCTCTTACACCAATTGTCGATCCTATTTCTTTCGAAGTGCTCCCTTTAAAAAATAAAATAAGTTTTTCAAACGATAATGGTGAAAGCTGGACTATACCAAATAGTTTTAGTGTTTTAGAAAAACCGCTAGAACTATCAGGGCCATGTATCCAATTATCCTCTGGCAGAATACTTGGTGCATGCCCACCTTTTCATTTAGGAGAAAACGGTCATTCTGGATGGATCATCTACAGTGATGATAATGGAAAAACTTGGAGTAAATTATCTGAATTTTTTAATACTCCTAAAGGTGAAATTGCTACTTGGGAATGTCGACTTTGTGAAATAGACAATAATGGTGTGGCAGTAATCTTTTGGACTTATGATAATGTAAAAAAAATAAATTTGAATAATCATATTGTTTATTCACACGATGGTGGAGAAAGTTTTGATACTGCAATAGATACTGGGGTTAAAGCTCAAGCATCTAATTTAATGTGGCTTGATAAAAATATAATCTTAACAATTCACTCTCATAGAGAGTTTCCCACTGGGCTAATAATAAGAAAAGTAAATATTGAAAATAATAAATTTGAAATTTTAGAAGAGCTAGATTTATTTAAAGACGAAAATATGAGTAGTGACTCAACAAATATCACTAAGCAATTTGGGAGTCTTAAATTTGGACAACCATCACTTGTAAGACTTAAAAATAATGAAATACTAGCAACTTGTTGGTGTTATGAAAATAACCAACACGTAATTAAATCATTTATTGTTAGTAAGTAACATAAAAATGTTTAAGCTTATTTCCAATGAACCTGAAAAGTTAAAAGTTATAAATTATTACCATTACTCTACGGCACTCCAAATGTGTGCTGTTATAGGTACAGTAGCTGCTCCCCTTACTCTGTATTCAGTAGAATTAGGATTAAGCTCTGATGAAATAGGCATTCTTGGAAGTCTCATGGCTTTTTGCCAAGTATTAGCATTAATCAGTATCCCAATTACACTTTATTTTGGAAGTAAGCTTGTATCAATAACTACTCTATTTACACGATATATTTTTCTTTTAATTTTTTTAATAGTTCCTCTTTATCAAAATAACTTATTAGTAGTTTTTTATTTATTGTTTTTTGCAATGCTAATGTTTGCAATATGTCGATCCCTATCAGAAGCAGCTTTTGTTCCTTGGATGCAAGAATTTATACCGCGTGACGTGAGAGGAAGAATTATTGGAATAAATGGTATTATTTGCACACCTTTTGCACTTGCAGCATCTTATGCAATTAAAATGTGGCTTGATAGTAGAGTGGGATTAGATAGATTTTACCCTGTTTTTATAATTGCAATTATTTCTGGTTTTATTTCGGCTTTACTGCTCATAAAAATTAAAGGTGGGAAAAAAATTGTTAATCGAGACAATGATCTTGGTTATTTAAAAAATTTATTTTCAGCTTCAAAAGATAAAAATTTTAATTTATTTTTAATTTCATCCGGTACTCAATATTTAGTCATTACCGTGCTAGCAATATTCCTGACACTTTTTTTTAAAATTAGAATGAATATACCCACTGGAGAATTAATATTTTCTTCTACGCTCGTTTTGATTGGTGGTACATGTAGTGGTTTTATTGTAGGAAGGATAACTGATAACTATGGATGCCGAGGCATTAGAGTAATATTTCAAAGCTTGCAGATTATTTTATTATTAATGCTTCCATTTATAAATTCAGAAACTCCCTATCTAAGTTATGTAATAGGAATAGTTTTCTTTTTATTTGGCTTCTTAATGTGGGGAAGCGCCTCTATTGGATACATTTTTATGTTAAATTATGTACCGAGTAATAATAAAGAATCATTTATGTCACTTGCATATAGTTTAGATGGACTAATTGCAGGAATAACAACAGTTTTAGCTGGTTATCTAGTACTCTGGCTTGATACTAATAACATAGTTGTTTTTGGTAAAACTCTTGGAAGTTATGAAGTTCTTTTTGCAATTTGCGCTTTTATAATTGTTGTATCTATGAATGCTTTTATTTTGATAAAAGAAGAAGGAGCGATGGGTGTGAGAACTTTTTTAAGACAATTAATTTTTTCAAGACGTCAACTTCCTTAAAATCATTTTTTACCAGGCCAATCCATCAAGAGTCTTGCATTTTTCTCTTCTTCTAAAGCCTTTTTTTTATCTTTAAAAATTTTAACTACGCACCGGGGTTGATTTCTATCTATCACATCATATACTAGGTGGTATCCAACCTTATCCATAATAGGACCTATCCATCCTGCACAATGATCACAATACCTCTTCATCGGTTCTGCATCATTGTCCAAAACCTTACTTAAACTTGGACAAACATTCATTTTTAATTCAAGATTATCTTCTTCTAATTTTAAATCCAAATCACAATTTTCTTCTATTCGAATATGATCCCAATATTCATACATACCTTGTAAACCTTTTTCTTTAAACAATTCCAATGTATGTTTTTCTTGATTTTTACTAATCTCTAACCAATATTTCTTTAAATCTTCTTCACCTTGCTTTTCTAAAAATTTAAATACTTCATTATAGAAGCGGGTAAAATGGTCACTTGGTATCATAATCTTTTACGAATAATTTGTTTACATGAAGCTTCGCCCAAAATTTCCGTTTTTATTTCATAAGGCGTACCTTCTGCAATTGCTTCATTAGTTTTAATGGTTTGATCACAAAAATTTGGCGATACTTTTCCAACTAATTTTTTAACATGTTCATAAGCAGTGCATCTTTTAACAGTTAAAATAATCTCATTCTCTTTAATGGATATAGAAAAATCAGCACCCTCTCGATCAAAAAAATGTTGCCAATGTTCAGCCAACATATTGATATTTCCAGACTGTATATGTTTCTTAATATCTGCATAAACATCATTTCCTACTTTTTTAAAAATGTCATTCATTGTTTCAATGCCATATTTTTCTATAATAAAATTTATAGTAGTATTTGTTGCACCATGAAAATCCATATGCACATTTCCTTTATCGCGATAACGTAAAGATATAGGATTTTTATCAATCACTTTTGTAAACTGACTTTCCCGCAATAAATGTTTCTGCAATTTCTAAATCATTTTTTCTTAATAAAATAAAATCAGCAAATTTATTTTTTTCAATACTCCCCATTTTATCATCTAATCCTATTACTCTTGCAGGAACCAAACTAGCTGCAATAGAAACTTGGCTAATTGATTTTTTTGAGTATTTTAGATAATTTTGTAATCCTTCTATAGAAGTTAAAGATGATCCTGCTAAAAGACCATCGTAAGTTGATGCTTTACCTTTTTCTACTGTACACCAACGACCAGGATAAAATTCAAATTTTACAGGAACAGGTGAACCAGACCCTTTAACAGAGTCAGTTTCTAAGAAAACTCTATCACTTGGAAGATGAGATAATAGCTCAACTAATTGTGGATGAACATGAATGCCATCACATATTAACCCAAGAGCAATGCGTGGCTCAGCAATTAATGCATCAGTCAAAGAAAGTACATGAACGCCTGTATCATCGGCTGGATAAGTTGGTAATGCATCATACATATGAGTGACTGCATCCACTCCCCAATCGGCAAACATAGGAACATCTTCAGGTTTCGCTCCACTATGACCTAAATGAATAGATATGTTATCTTTTTTTAATCTCTTAATGAAAATCTCTGATCCTTCCATCTCAGGAGCAATAGTTACTGCCTTTAATTTACCATGTGTTGCATCAATTAATTCTTCTGCTAATTCTTCAGATGGATTACGCAAATTTTTTGGATTATGTGCACCAGGTAAAGCAAAGCATGGTCCTTCAGAATGTATACCGAGAATTCTTGCTCCCTCTTTTGATTTATCAATATCATTTGATAAATTATTCAGAAGTTCATGTGTTTGTTCTGGAGGCAAGCAAGGTGTTGACGGTAAAAAACCTGTTACACCTACCTCAGGTAAAAGCTTTGCATTATCAACTGCGCAATTTTCTTCAGCATGACCATACAAGTAGTTTAAAAAACCATGCTGAAGGACATCAATCATCCCAGGGAAAATATAGTTATCTCGCCCATCATAAATTTCAAAATCATCGCTTACTGAAGAATCTCTGTCAACAATATCCACAATAAGATCATCTTTGACCAGCAGATCTTGGTTTTTTTCACCAATTGGGGTAACAAGAGTTACATTAGTAAAACGTTGTTTAGCTTGCATATAAAAAGCCTTCCTATTATGTTATAATATTAATCAAGTAGGCAAAAAATACAAGGAATTCAAAAAGAAAGAAAGAAATTATGAAGGATCAATGTGTGTGTATTTCAGGATCAACTCATGGGATTGGTTACGGAATAGCTGAAGCTTTCGCAAAAAAAGGAGCAAGAATAGTCATTAATTCACATCTTGATGACAATGGTGCACTCAAAAAACTAAACGAAATAACTGAATGCCATTATGTAAAATCAGATTTATCAACTGTACAAGGAGCTGAATATTTTGTTAATAAATCTTTCGATTTATTGGGAAATTTAGATACCTTAATAAATAATGCAGGCACATTTTTAGACCAAGATTTTGAAAATATATCTGAGAATGATTTTGATAAAACGATCAACTTAAATGTTCGTGGATATATGTTTGCATCTCAAGCTTTTGCAAAAATATCGCAGAATAATAAAAATAAAAGTATTCTTTGTATTGGGTCTTCCAATTCCAAAGCTGCAGAAAAAAATAGTGTCATATATGATACCTCTAAAGGAGCAGTGTTAATGATGATTAGATCACTTGCTATTTCTCTTGCAGACAAAAATATTAGGGTCAATGGTATTGGTCCAGGAATATTAGAAACACCTCTAACAAAAGAAGGATTAGAAAAAGGAAATAACAAGCAAGTTTTAAGATCACAAATACCTCTTGGTCGAATTGGATTACCAAAAGATATTGGTGGAGCATCTGTTTTCTTATCTTCTGAAGAGGCAGAATATATAACTGGTCAAATGCTCTATATCGATGGTGGAATTTTAGCTAACCAAATGAACTGGGATGAATCTCTATTATGAATAAACCACTTCTAAGCAGACATCTACAATTAAGGAATATGCTTTTTAAACATTGGAAAACTAAAGGTTTAAAAAAAGGAGAAAAAATAGAGTCTCAGAATGATATCAAAACTTTTTGTGACTTTTCGTTAATTACTATTATTAAAACTCTCAATGATTTACAGGCTGAAGGAATAATTGAGAGAAAAGTTGGTAAAGGATCTTATCTTCAAAATGCACCATGGTTTACTTCTCATTTACGTATAGGTTTTTTTTATAATCGTGAAGTTGTAGGCGGGGGAATATTTCATAACAGCTTTTATACAAAACTGGTAGTTGCTTTTGAAAAACAAGTAATTTCTGATGGGCATGAATTTATATTAGGAAGTTTTACACATAAACAAAAACCAGTTTTGTTATGGGATGATCTGGATGCAATAGTATTAACAGGGGTAACAAAAAAAACTGAAATTGATGATTTTAAAAAAACTTCCTGTTTATTAAGTTTGCTAGACACTCCAAGTATCAAGCTAAGTAACAGCAACTATCGTATTAATCTTAAACCATCATTTAGCGAGTTACTAAAATTTATAAAAGGAAAAAAAAATAATATTTTATATTTAGACTCTATTATCAAATCACCTAAACAAACTGCAAGACTGACTGACTTTAAGAATGTTTTTAAGAGTAAATCAAAAGACCTTAAATTAAAATTTATAAATGTTGATCAAGAATTTGATGTTAAAAAAACAGATAACATTGTGAAAGCCATACTTAGCTTTAAACCTGATATTGTATGTGGCTATATTCATTCTGACTGGTATGAATTAATAGAAAAGGTATCCAGCAAACAAGTAAATATTTATTCATTATTAATTGATTCAAAAAAACCCGGGTTTATTGTTGACTCAAATAAATGGATGAAAGAAATTTTACCCGATATTTATTCAAGATTGGATAATAGAAAAATAACTAACCAACCAAAGCCCTATACAGCGGTCTTTGTTAAATAAATTAGGAGATAATATGATAAAAATTATAAATACAGGAGCAAAATCAGTTTTACCTTTTAGTCCTGCAATAAAAGCAGGTGATTTTGTTTATGTTTCTGGTCAAGCCTCTGTTGATAGAGAAAATGGTTCTGTGATTGAAGGAACGTTTGAAGAAGAAATGCGTAGATCAATTGAAAATTTAGAGGTTATTTTAAAAGAAGCAGGATTAACACTTGATAATGTTATTAATATAAAAAGTTATGTAGCTGATCAAAAAGATTTAAAAGAATATAACAAAATTTATCCAGAATATTTTAAAGATCCGCAACCTACGAGAAGTACAATTGTAAAAGTATTGCCAACTTTTTTAAAATTTGAACTTGATTGTGTTGCTTATGCTCCAAACACAAGACAGGAAGGGTAACTAAAAATAGGTTAGTATTCCATCAACAACATTGTAATCATCATCTACAACAGGGATAAATTTCCATTTATCAAATGCTGTGCAAGGATGAGAAATTCCTGAACAAATCATATCTCCTATTTTCCACTCATGATTATCAGGAAGTCTGACAAAAGCATGTTGGTCATTAGTACTAAATATTTCTGCATGTCCAACATCTATAAAACCCTCACCAGGTCTGAATCTTTTAATGGGTTTCGGTAAACCAGCATCATAAGGAGCATCTCTTTTGCCCATTGTTAAAAAAGCTAGATTTTTCTCCGGAATTGATTGGACATAAGACCAAATTTCAAGTGCTGGTTGTAAAGATTGATCCCAATGTCTATTCACATCATCTTTAGCTGTTTCAAGCGCATCTAAATATGGTCCATGATCATGTGTTATGTAGCAACCACTTCTGAGTAAAACCTTAATAGGCACGTTAAGTTTAATTTTAGAAAATCTTTCTCCAACAATATCAAAATGAGTAGAACCACCTGCTGTTATTAGTAACTCATCAAGATTAGAATAAAAATTGGATGGAATATCATTGATAATATTTTCAATTTTTGAACAAAAATCATGGACAACATTTGAGCCCTTCATGGCAACTGCCGCTATACCCTCATAAGAAGAAATACCTGCGAACTTAAAATTTTTTGATTGATCATTTCCTATTTCATTTACTAATGTTAAAAAATCTTCTTTTTTACGAATACCTGTTCGCCCATTTTCAGCACCTATTTCTGGAAGCAAATTTATTGGATTAATCAAAGTATGATTACTAAGATATTTTTTCATATTTAAAAATTGATCAATAGAGTCAACAAAACAATAAAATGAAAAATTTTTATTTTGATTAATGTATGATGCTATCGTTTCTAAATGTGATTTGCCAAGAAGTTGGTTGGCAAGTAAGACTTTATTAATACCAAAATCAAACATAACTTGTATTTGGTTAATTGCGCCAGCAGTAATTCCCCAAGCACCGTACTTAATTTGATCCGCATAAATTTGTGGAGCCATCGTAGTTTTGCCGTGGGGAGCAATCTCTAAATGATGCTTTTCTAGATAATTAGAAAAAGTTTTTAAATTATGAATATAATTTATTTGTTTTAACACCATTAAAGGCATGGGCATGTCTTCATTTAAAATATTCCATTTTTTATTTTTTAATTCCTTTAGAGGAAAAGGTTTAACAGAACCTGGAATACCTTTAGTACGTCTGTCTAAAATAGTATTTTTAATTTCTTCTAAATCCATTAAGATTTAATTTTCTCAAATTCGTTAACTAAATTTTCTGCATAATCAGCTAAAGCAATTACATCGGCACCAATATTTAAAAGATTATAACCCATATCAATATAATTTTTTGCAACAGCTGGTCCGCCTGGAGTGGCAGCAATTTTATTATTTTTTCTTGCTACTTCAGCAACTTTTTTTCTAGCACTAACAACATCTGGGTGATCCATTTGACCTGGAACTCCAAGTGAAAGCGAATAATCTCCAGGACCAAAAAATAATGCATCGACACCTTCCATTTCAGCGATCGCTTCAACATCATTTATTACTTCTGGAGTTTCAATTTGATAGATGACTAATCTCTCTTGGTTGGCTTCCTTTATATATTCAGCCATATCAAGCTTAGTATATTTACCATCATTATTCCCACCATCAACTCCCCTTTTGCCAATAGGAGGAAATTTAGTGAATTCTACAATTTCCTTTGCATCTGCTAAACTTTTTATTTGAGGTATAATTAAACCCGTGCAATCAACTTCAAATCCTCTAATATAATTACTATAACTACCTCTGTTTACACGAAGTAAAGAATCAACATCATATATCTTAGCAGCATTACTCTGGTTTTCAGCTTGATTATAATCAAGTGATCCATGTTCCATACAAAGCCAAATCGCATCTGGTTGTGCTAAGGCAAAAATTTCTGCTACTTTAATATCAACAGTATTACATTTTAAAATTGTAGCAACTTTTCCTGCATCAGTTGTTCTTTTAATTCTACTTTTACGAAAAGTATTAAAAGGCTTAGAGTCATTAGTTGTTGAAGTCCCATCATATTTAGTCATTTTATTATCCTTTGTTATTTTGCAGTATATCCGCCATCGACTGCGATGATTGTTCCAGTTAAATAAGCTGAAGAGTCCGAAGCTAAAAAAATTATTGGTCCTTTTAAGTCACTGCTATTAGCCATTCTTCCCAACTGTGTTCTCTTACTATAATTTTCAACAAATCGCTGAGGGTGTGAGGGAACCTGAAAACCACCTGGAGCCAAACAATTCACGCGAATGTTAAATGGACCTAACATACTTGCTGCCCATCTAGTAAAATTATGCATTCCCCCTTTTTCATAAAAGTAAAGTGGTGATGTTGCCGGGGTAAAATCAGTTCCTTCATAATTTCCGTTTTCTACTCCAACAGTACCCATCATAGAACCAATATTAATGATTGAACCTGAATTATTTTTTTTCATATCTTCAGCAAACATTTGTGTTATTTTAAATAATGCTGAAGCGTTAATGCGTAAACTTTTATCAAAATCATCTAAAGTGTTTTTCCAACCAGCACTACCAAACTCTCTTGATACGGCATTATTTATAAGAATGTCACATTTTCCACTTTTGGTAATGATATCAGAATGAAGTTTTTCAATTGACTCATCTTGAGATAAATCTAATTGCATAGCTGTAACATTGTAACCTCTTGCATTTTCTTCTTTAGCCACTTGTTGTAAGCTTTCTAAATTTCGAGAGGCAATGTAAGTTTCTGCTCCTGCCTCTGCCAACGCTTCTACTATTTGCCTTCCATATAAACCTGCACCGCCTGTAACAAGCGCTACTTTGCCTTTTAAAGAAAAACTCTCTAATACATTCATTTATTTATCCTTATTTAAAGTTATTTTTATTCCACCTTTTTCTCTACTTTCAATACCAGCAGAAACTAATTGCATTAATTCATATGTCTCATTCCATGAAACAGGCTTATTACCTGTTTGTAAATAGTTTACATAAGATTGTAATTGTTTTTTAAAAGCATAATAGGTATCCGTTGATTTAATTTGAATACCCCCCTTTGTTCCCATTAAAGAAATTAATCCAAATCCACCTAACATATCACTTATATTAGCAATATTAATATCAATGCCTTTAGAGTGTTTTAAATGAACTATGTTTCGATCTTTATCACCAATGTTTTGAATAGAGTCAAATCCTGGACCAACTATTGGATAAACACTTTCCAAAGCATGAATACCATATTTTTCCCAACTTTTAGCCATGGTAACATTTACATATCGAAGATCACCTAATTCATGTGTAGATTGGTGATAGGGCTCATATTCCTTACAATATCTCATTGCTGATGAACTAATAAAATTTTTTCCTTCATCAATCCATTTTTGAAAAATTTCTAGATCAGATAAATTATCACAAAGTGGCTTATCAATAAAAATAGGCACATTAGCATCAATGAAAGGTTGGCATCTTTCAACATGCTCAGAGCCAATATCAGTGGCAACTAATACGGCATCTACTTCTTCAATAACATCTTTTGGATCTGAAACAATATTTTCAATTTCAGCAACTTCAGCAACATGTATTGCGTCTTTAGGATCATCTGTCCAAACATGCGTAACTTCTGCATTTTCAATTCCTAATGTATTTTGAGGTTGCTTAGAAATATAATCAATGATTGCAGCATAAGGACACTTTGCAAGAGCTTGGGCATTATATTTTCCATTTATAATAATACTCCATGAATACGGGTGACCATTTCCCTCTGTCATTCCTAGCATGGCTAACTTAAGTTTCTTTTTTTGTAATGGAAAATTTGTCATTATTTATTTCTTACCATGCTGTCCATCCTCCATCAACTTTTAGTACTTGTCCTGTTACGTAACTAGAGGCTTCAGAAAGCAAAAATATAATAGGACCTGCTATTTCTTCAGATTTTCCTAGTCTTTTTAGCATTGTAGAGTTTCTAAGATTATCTAAGAATTCTTGATTATAATTTTCATTTTTTTTAATATCAGGAAAAGGTCCTGGGGCAACAGCATTCACTCTTATGTTTTTGGATCCAAAATGAGAAGCAAGATACTTTGTTAATTGAATTAACCCAGCTTTACCCACTCCGTACTCAATTGGATTTGGATTAATTCCCTCTGGATATAAATTAGGTTTAGGAGATACTATTCCATACATAGATGCAAACATTATAACACTTCCACCTTCTCGCATTGTACTTATTGCATGTCGAGATAATAAAAAAGATCCAGTCAAATTGATTTCATTTGCATCATTAAATTCCTTTGCAGTAAGTTCATTCAGAGCCTTACCTGTTGAGCCATAAGTTGCATTAACTAAGCCACTAATATTATCAAAGTACTCATTTGTTTTATTAACACATTCAATAATAGAGTTTTCATTTTTGATATCTAATATGGTTGAAAAAATTTTATTGTCTGGGAATTTTTGCGTTAATGAGTCTTTTAAAGAATTAATTTTTTCTAAATTTATATCAGCAATACAAATGTTACCATTATGTAGAAGGATAGCTTCACATAATTTTGAGCCTAAATATCCGGCACCACCTGCTACTAAAATTGTTTTATTTGTTAAATCAAACATAATCTATTCTATTGGGATAATTTTTTTTTCTTGCCATGACTGTTTAGCTGCAAAAACAACCTTAAGATTTAATTTTGCTTCTTCTAATGTTGCTAAATCACATTCTTTACCTTCAAGACCATCTAGAATTCTCTCTGCTTGTAATAAAAAATTATTTTGATGCACCTCCATTGGGTCTTGTCCTTGCATATAATCTTTTTCCTCTTTCCACTTTCCTGAATCATCATCTGCAAATCGTAAAATAGAGTGATCTAGTTTTAAATTACCTTTAGTACCAATGAATTCATAAGAATTAACATTAGGTTTTTGAAATTGATTAACGGTGATATTAGCCATAATGCCATTATCAAAACGAATATTTATAAAACAAGTATCTTCTGTATTAGTTCCTTTTAAAACTAAACGATCAAACATACAGCTTACATGTTTTGGCTTTCCAATTATCCAAATTAATTGATCTATCATGTGGGTTGCTGCATCAAGAATTGCACCTCCTCCCATCTCTGGGTATGCGTAGTATATAGTCTGATAATCAGGTCTATATTTTGGAAATTCTTGAGAAGAATTGATATACACTAACTTTACATCACCAACTTTATTATTATCAATTTGATCTTTTAAAGCTCTGGATACATAGCTGTTTCTTCTCGTATAACCGACTCTTGCGAATAAGTTATTTTTTTCAACTAATTGAATAATTTCATCAATTCCTTCCATACTTGTTGAAAGTGGTTTTTCTACCATGAATGACAAGTTATTTTGAGCACATATTTTCATAGCTTCAACATGCATATTTGCAGGAGAACAAATAACAGCAAGATCAAATTGATTTAAGTTTACTTGCTCAATACTTGTATAAGCTCTGTCGATTGAAAATTCTTTTTGAATAGAATTAATTTTTTCATCATCAGGCTCAACAATAGAAAGAGATGTTCTTTTAGTAGATAAGTATCCTTTAATGTGACGTCTTCCAATTCCACCAGCACCAATTATTAATACATTTTTCATCTTTTATTTTTTGAAAACCTTAATTTTATTGACCAATTTTAAATAGTATGTTGTTATATTAAAGAGATAACTTAAAGTGTCAAATAATTAGAATTTATACAACCATGAATAATAATATCGATGTATACAAAAAAAACTTATACTCAGCTGTTATTGCAGATACTCTAGATTCCCTTGGATATCATAAACAAGTTTTAACACCCGGCCTCACATCCTTAGATCCAAATGTGAAAATTTGTGGGTTAGCAAGGGTTGGATTATATATGCCAATTTATCATGATGATGAACATGTAAATGTCTACGAACACGAAATAGCTTTAGTAGATAGTCTTAAAGAAAATGAAGTTGCTGTATTGTGTTGTCATGGTAATAAAAAAATAGCACCTTGGGGTGAATTACTTTCTACTAGAGCAAGTTATCTAAAATCTGCTGGCTGCCTCACTGATGGCTGTGTGAGAGATTCAGATATGATAAGAAAAATGAATTTTCCAGTTTTCTCAAAAGGAACTAACCCTGTTGATACGAAATTTCGTGGAAAAATGATGATGGCTGACGTTCCAGGTGAAATTGGTGATGTTAGGGTAGAAAGTGGTGACTTAGTATTTGGTGATAATGACGGTGTAGTAATTGTTCCTTCAAAAATAATTGAAGAAGTTACTACTAAAGCGCTAGATAAAGTAAATAGTGAAAATACTGTTAGAGATGAAATTAAAAAGGGTGAAAAACTTACTGATATTTTTGAAAAACACGGGATATTATAAATTTTTTTATATAAAATTATTTTCTGCAACTACTGCCCAATGATCAGGGAATCTTTCCTTAAAAAGATCTAATGCTTTTTCTGCACTATCTTTTTTTTCAAAGGCAGAATAAATACAGGATCCGCTACCTGTTAATCTAGAAAAAATAACATCAGAAAACCCTCTCATAAATTTTAGAAAAGTTGATATTTCTGGATATTTACGTTCAGCAATTACCTCAAAATCATTTCCCATATCAAATTCTGAAATCTCATCAGTATCAAAATTTAAATCAAACTTTAATTCATTAATATTTACTTCATGATACATATCTTTAGTGGAGCAATTTTGAATTGGCTTAATTAAGAGAAAATAATATTTTGGAAATAACTGTTTTATAGTTATATCTCCTACACCTCTTATTAATGAGTCTTGGTTTTGGACAAACAAAGGAACATCGGCTCCAATCTCACTAAAATTAATTGTCTTAATTTCTTCATAATCTAATTTTTTTAAAATTCTTAATACTGCGGCAGCATTGGATGAGGCTGAACCTAACCCCGATTGAACTGGTATATTTTTCTTAATTGTAAAACAATAGTGAGGTTTTTTTAAATTATAAGTAGAAAAAATTTTTTCAACAATACAATCATTAAAAGTGTTGTCTGGAGGAGCAAATTGACCGGTATATTTAACCTTAAATTCAGAACTTTTTTCTGCTGAAACTTCATCATACAAATTAATTAAAGTGACTCCACTTCTTAAATTGTGATACCCATCATCTCTTTTGCTAATAATTTTTAAAAATAAATTAATTTTTGCTGGTGCTAATTCATTTAAATCAGCTTGCATCATATTCTTTTAATTTTATTTGTATTTTATCAGTAATTTCGTCTTCAGGCTTAGCCAAATCTTTTGCTTGTCGCCAAAAATAGACAGCTTCTCTTTTTCTATTCATCGCAAAATAAATATCTCCAAGGTGATCAAGAGATATCGCTTCTCCTGGAACCATATCGATAACTTTTTCCATTAATTCAGCAGCTTTTAAATAATCTTTTTTCTTAAAATATGCCCAAGCCAAGCTATCTAAAATATAGTGACTATCAGGATTGGCATCGTAAGCATCTGTTAGCATTACAAATGACTCATTAATTCTAATATCTCTCTCCAGCCATCCATACGCTAGATAATTTAATACATTAGGGGAATCTCGTTTTATTTTTAAAGACTGTAGAAAATCTAATTCTGCATTTTTCCAATTATCTGACTGCTCATAACAAATACCTCTTAAATAATAAGTGTACCAAAGGTCATTTGGACTTTGCAGAATTAAATCAGAGTAAATTTTTATAGCTAAATCAAATTTTTTTTCTATTCGATAAAAATCAGCTAATATTTTTTTTATTTCATAATCATCATTATTTTTTTTTATAATTAACTTTATTTTATTCTCAACATCATCAAATATATTTTCTCTAGAATAATTAAAAGCAATATTTCTTTGCGCATCAATAAAATATTGACTTTCTTCTGGAATTTTTAAGTAAGTAGCTTCTGCAAAAAAATAATCATCAATCATTTGCAGTAACTGCCCTTTAATAAAGGTAGCTTCATAGTTTTCATTATTAATTAACACAGCAAGAGAACTATAAAAAAGTAGAAAATTATAATTCTGAGTATAATTCGAACTTTGTTTTGTGTAGGAAGACCTAACAATTTCAAGAAAAGAATTGCTTATATCTATTTTTGATTTGATTTCATTATTAAGAAAAAAAATAAATTCAAACAAATCATTTTTTTGATTATCTTCATCAACCCTTAGATCTTCTAATTTTTTATAATTTTTAGAATTTATAGATTTAACCATCATTAGTAGTCTGGCTTCTTGATTATTAGAATCTTCTGATAAAATTTTTCTTGAAATTTTTTCTGCTTCTTCAATATTTTCAATAATTACAGCAGAAATCAGTTCATCTAGGTAATCATTATTATATTCTCGATTTTGTGCATTAGTATACTCAGATAATACTTGGACGAAATCATAGTTATTGAACGCAGTCTGCGATATTAAAAAAGAAGCACTACTTGAGGCGTAAATTGTTTTTGAAAACAGCAAAATAAGAAAATAAAGGAGAATTTTAGAGTTTTTTATCATTTGCAAATAATTTAATATATCCTATCAAAAATAATTAATTTAATTTTTTAATGTTTCAATCAAATAAAGAATATTTAGAGTTTTTAAAACAATCAGGTGTTCATAGTTTTTTACAAGAAACGCCAAATAACCTTTTAGATGATAAGCAAAAACAAACACTAGATAATACAAACAAAGAGGTAAAGAGTATAGATGAAATTACTGAAATTAAAGATCTCATCCCTCTTATTTCAAATCATAATAGTCCTTTAAGTAAAACTGCAAAAAATATAGCTCTGTTTGATGGTAATTTGCAATCAAAATTAATGATAATTGGTGAAGCCCCAGAAAAAGAAGATGATGAGCAAGGCATTCCATTTGTTGGTAGCGCAGGACAATTACTAAACAAAATGCTCTCTGCAATACAATTAGAAAGAAAGAATATTTATATTACAAATACAATTCCTTGGATACTACCTCAAAATAGAGCACCGACAGATCAGGAAATTTTGGAATATCTTCCTTTTCTTCAAAGACAGATTGAAATTTTAAAACCTAAGATCATTTACTTGCTGGGGACTGCAGCAGTAAAGGCTATATTATCCACACCACTTAATTTGAGTGATTTACGTGAAAAGTGGCACAACTATAAAAGTATTAATATGAATACATCTATTAAGGTATTGGTGTCTCATCATCCATCGACATTACTAAAATCACCAAAACTAAAAAAAGAAGCATGGGGTGATTTGCAAATGTTACAAAAAAAACTAAATGAAAATTAGAATTTTTATACAATTATTTATACTTTTTATTTCAATAAGTTTTTCTAATATAACTCTTGCATTTGAAACATCAGTTGCGGAAAAATATAATGATATCTTTACAAATAATATTTTATCACAGAGCGATATTGACAATTATCGTAACGCGTATGTTTTTCAAGAACAGTGTAAGTGGAAAAGTGCAAATAAACATATTTTAAAAATATCTGATACAATTTTAATGGGTCATATACTCGCCCAGCGTTACCTTCATCCAAAATGTTATAAGTCAAAATATTTAGAGTTATATTATTGGCTAAAAAAATATAACGATCACCCTCAAGCTAAAAGAATTTATCGCTTGGCAATTAAGCGCATGCCCAAAGGGTATAAAAGTCCGTCAAAACCTATTAAACCAAGTGGAATAATTGGTGATAAGATTGTTTCTAAAAAATCAACAAAATATAAAACTTCAAAAAAACTATCTAAAAATCAACGTGTTGAAAAACAAAAACTCATCAATGCTGTAAAATCAAGAGTTAATAGAGGATGGCCAACTGGTGCAGTCAAAATTCTCAATCAACGCGATGTTAATATTCTACTTGACCAAGTAGAATTAGATCAACAAAAAGAGTTAATTGCTAAAGGTTATTTTTTAGCTAATAAAAACGATCTGGCTATTAAATACGCCAGTGAAGCGCTAGTCAATTCTTCAAAATATGTACCTTATGCAGCGTGGACAGCGGGATTAGCATCATGGCGACTAGAGGAATATAAACAAGCAGCTGACTTTTTCTCATTGTTCTCTATAAGTTTAAAAAATGATACTTGGCATCAAGCTTCAGGCAGTTTTTGGGCAGCAAGATCATATGCAAAACTTGGTCAGTATGACAACATTAATTTTTGGTTACAGCGTGCTTCATTAAATCCTAATAGTTTTTACGGAATGCTGTCTCTTGAAATATTAGGTATTGATGAAAAAATTAAATGGGAGTCAAAAAAAACTTTAAACAAATCTAATAGCAAGCTACTTAATCTACCTTCCGGAAAACGATTACAATCATTAATCCAAGTTGGTTTTAATGAAGAATTAGAAAAAGAAATCGTTCATATCAATTCAGTTTTAAATAAAGAAATTGCAACAGAATCAGTTAATATTGCTCAACATTTTAATCTTGCCTATACCCAATTAAAAATTGTGAATAAACTTGAACAATTTGGCCTCACAATGGATACCAGTCTTTATTATCCAACGCCCGTTTGGGAACCAAGAGGTGGATTTAATATTGATGAAGAATTAATTTATGCTTTTATGCATCAAGAGTCGATGTTTAACGCGTCTGCTAAAAGCAACCAAGGAGCTGTAGGGTTAATGCAAGTTCTGCCATCCACCGCAAAATTTATTACATCCAGTAAAGATGTAAAAAGAAACAATTCTAATATTTTAAAAATTCCAGAAATTAACCTCGAAGTGGGTCAAGAATATATAGAATATCTTTTAGACTTAGAAATAGTGTCAAATAACTTAATTTACTTAGCGGCAGCTTATAATGGGGGACCAGGAAATCTAAAAAAATGGAAAGAAGAAACAAACTACTTAGATGATCCTTTATTTTTTATGGAAAGTATCCCGTCAAGAGAAACACGCTGGTTTATTGAAAAAATACTAACAAAATATTGGATTTATCAAAATAAAAATAAAAAAAACATGACTTCGTTAAAAATGCTAGCCAATGGCCAAGATCCACTTTATTAAAAATTGTGGCTATAGATACATCATTAAAATTTGTCCCAATCAACATCGCTGTGTTGACTATTTCAGATACAAGAACTAATGAAACAGATACGTCTGGCGCACTTTTACAAGAACGTATCAATACTGCCGGACATAAGTGTATAAAAAAAATAATTATTCCTGATGATGTTCAGGAAATAAAAACTACATTACAAAATTTATCACAAGACAAAGAAATCGATTGCATTATAACTACTGGCGGCACAGGTTTAACAGGTAGAGATACAACTCCAGAAGCTGTAATGGAATTGTCTCATAAAACGATAGAAGGATTTGGAGAACTTTTTCGTCAAATTAGTTTTACTAAAATCGGGACGTCAGCAATTCAATCTCGTGCCCTTGCCGCCCTTATAAATACAACGTATGTTTTTTGTTTGCCAGGCTCTAAAGGGGCATGCAAAGATGGGTGGGATGAAATATTACAATACCAATTAGACATTCGACACCGCCCATGTAATTTTGTTGAGATAATGCCACGACTAAGTGAAAAATAAGTGCCAGATTTTTCTATTGAAGAACAATTCACAGATCCTGTTATTGGTTTAGATGAAGTTGGTAGAGGACCACTTGCTGGACCTGTCATTAGCTGTGGTTGCTATTTTAAAAGCTATACTAAACAAGAAGATTTTTATAACTTAATTGGAGACTCCAAAAAGCTCTCTGAAAAAAAAAGAAAAGTGTCTTTTAAGTTTCTTCAAAATTTAAAAAAGGAAGGGATTATTGATTACCATTTGGGCATCGCCAATGTTGAAGAAATAGATAAGTTTAACATTCTAGAAGCTACAAAATTATCAATGAAAAGAGTTGTTGATAAATTTAATCTTCAAAAAGCTCAGTTAATAATAGATGGTAATTTTGCACTAAATTATAAATCTTACAAAGAACAGTCTGTGATCAAAGGTGATGATAAATCATTATCAATTGCTGCTGCATCAATCATTGCAAAAGTTCACCGAGATAGATTAATGAAAAAACTTTCTATAAGACATCAACAGTTTGGTTGGGAAAAAAACGCAGGGTATGGAACAAAAGTGCATATCGAGAATATTTACCGCTTAGGCCCCACAAGACATCATAGAAAAACTTTTGAACCAATTAAGTCACTTATCCATAGCTAAAGATTCACCCTGTTGATAACTCCGTTGACGAGATTCCGTTTCTCCTTAAAGATTCTTTTTAGATGTTTAAGAAAAATTCCATTACGCAAGGTGATAGTCTCGAATTACTAAAAAAAATTCCTGATAAGTCTATTGATCTTGTTTTTGCTGATCCTCCCTATAATTTACAATTAAGAGATACCTTATACCGACCAGATCAAACAACAGTTGAAGCTGTTACAAATGACTGGGATAAATTTGATACCTATCAAGCATATGATGAGTTTTGTTTAGTATGGCTTAAAGAATGTAAAAGAGTATTAAAAGACGGTGGAGCGCTTTGGGTCATAGGAAGTTATCATAATATTTTACGACTTGGAACCTCTATTCAAAACTTAGGTTTTTGGATTTTAAATGATATTATTTGGCACAAAACAAACCCCATGCCCAATTTTAGAGGCACTCGTTTTACGAATGCTCATGAAACATTATTATGGTGCACTACTTCACGTAAAGCAAAATACACGTTTAATTATCAAAATTTAAAAGAACTAAATGAAGGAAAACAAATGCGAAGTGATTGGCACATTCCTATCTGTGCTGGAAAAGAAAGATTGCGTGAAGATAATAATCAACGCTCACATCCAACGCAAAAACCAGAAGCTCTTCTCTACCGCATCATGGTCTCATCCACTAATACAGGTGATACGGTACTTGATCCTTTTCTAGGCTCCGGGACAACTGCAGTGATGGCAAAAAAATTACAACGTAACTTTATTGGGTTTGAACAAAATCAAGACTACATTAAGCTTACAAGGAAAAGACTAAAAAATACTGAACCTTTATCAGATGAAGTCGTAACAATGACAAAAAGTCGAAGAGATTTACCTAAAGTACCTTTTGGAGAATTAGTTGAACAAGGAATTATTCCTCCTGGAGCAGTTTTGACAGATAAAAAAGAGAGATTTAAAGCAACAGTTGGAATTGATGGAACTTTAAAAACTAAAAATTTATCAGGTTCTATTCATCAATTAGGAGCAAAAGTGCAAGGCTTGCCAAGTTGTAATGGTTGGGACTTTTGGCATATTAAAGATAAATCAAAATCAACTTTACTTGATGAAGTAAGATCTGATTATCGAAATAAAAAATTAAATTAAAAAATTACAGCTCAACATTGGTCTCAAGAAATTCTAGAATAAGGTTTGTACCGCCCAATACAGCTTGAAATAATTCCCATGCCTGCTGATCATCGGATTCTTTGAAATAATCATAATGGCATTGTTGATTCTGAGCTTTCTCTTTATTATTAGTTTTAGTAATTAAACTCAGCCAGCCCCACTTACTTAGTAACTTTACATCATCAGCATCTTCTCCTAATCCACATTTTTTCTGAAGAGAATCACTATGTCGCCTAAGAGGTTCTAATGCAGGATCATCTAGATGGATCACCAATATTTGATCTGAAGTGTCACCCTGTTTATAAACTAATGTGTTGAACGCATAAGTTAGACGATTTTGTCCTTTATTTTTAATTAGGTTGGAATTAATGAAAGTTTTATGAAGTTGCCAAGGGTGAAGATATTTTTTATCACGCTCTAATCTGTAACCATTTGGACCTAAAATGAAATAATCTATCTCGTCTATTTTTAAATTGAATGTTTCTCCTTCATATTCAAAAATTGGTATTTCTTTAACTATTTCTGAATTATTCTTTTCTAATTCTTTAAGACTTATAAGCTCAATTTTAATTAAATCCCCTTCTTCCCAAACACCAGAGATTTCACCACTACTAACGTTACCTTCTAGGGAGGTAAAATAGCTTCTTCCCGGCTCAAATAAATCAAGGTCTCCACTAATTTCTATATGACCATCAGATTTTAGAGTAACCTCTAAATTCTCCCTAAGTTCTGCAGAGGGTTGAAAGTTTTTTACTCCTTCAAATTTACCAATACAATTTTCAATAACTAATTTTTCAGATCCCTGAATTTGAGGATCATAATCGCCATTAATGTTATGAATAATCCAAGTAACTTTATACTCTCCATTTAATTCGCTATCTGCACATTTTTTGGTTTCTTTATTTGCTTCAATATTTGCTATTTTATTTTTATCTAACCAAATATTTGAATTCTCTAACATAATATTAGCATTGTATATTTCAAATGATTGTACGTAATAATATTGACTTAACCATGGATGTACTTTGATCTCTTGTAGCGATCTTTTATCCTCTATCCACTCAGGATGTTTTTCAGTAACAAATCTGATAGACCAGTTAATATAATCTTCAGGAATGACAACCCAGGGTCTAGCTTTTCTTCCATTTTCTATATTATCCTGTATTATTTCATCAACGTCTTTTGCTTTAACACCATATTCATTGGCAAAAAACTCCTTATGGGTTTTATAAGGTTTGATCCCACATGAGTCAGCACCAAAACCTTTTTTTGCAATATGATTTGAGATAGTAATATCTTCATATTGTTTAAAAAGCATTTCATAGGCTTCAGCTACTGTTTTGCCATGACGTGTTTTATAATCTAATAAATTAAAATCAGCCAATTTTAATATTTCTGCATTTAATGAAAACAACTTACTGGTATCCCATGTGTAACCAAGTGCCATGCATCCTTTAGCTGACATTGGAACAAAAAAACCTTCTTCCTCAATCATACTCAAAATATAATCTAAATCCCAAAGACCCTTTGCCCATAGTTCCTCATCTTGCATAATTATTGCAAGTGCAAGTTCGGCAGGTGCAGTTCTCATTCGTACACTCCCACAATTATTCGTAGAATGTTTTTGACGCCAAAAATTCATTGGATTCGTAATGTCACATTTGATTCTACCGTCCCCGTCCCTATCAAAGCGCTCAGTCATGGCTTTCTTTTTAAAATATTGTTGAATGGTAGCGTGCTCATTATCAGTGTAACCTAGCTCATCAAAATTAACAGCGTAAAACATTGTTAAGGGGGCAAGAACTCCCCATAGATTATAATCTCGAGGATTGAAATCCTTTACACCTGAATCCTTATACGTCCAGTAATCTTTTTTAGAATGTGTAATTTTTAATATTAATTCTTTGAAAGCTTTTATTCCATCATCAAAATTAATGACAGAATAGGTCATAAAAGAATTTAAACATTTTTTAAAATCTTCTTCTTCTTTTATGGGTGTTGTTGGTACGCGATACTCTGCAACAATGTCCATACACACTTCTTTTGTTAAAAGCTTCCCCTTAGAACTTTTCTCATTCCACATATAGTTTGTAAAATGAAAATTTCTGGCTAATATATTTACTCGGTAATCCTTATATCGATCATAATCCTTAATAATGCGTTTATCAGTAGGCATAGGCACTTGTAACAAAGCACTTTGTTTAACATGATCATCAAGCATCTCTTTTGCTTCTTCAGCAAATATTACTTGTCCTAATACTGAAGAAGAAAAACTGTAAATTGTAAATACTAATATAAGGAAAATTTTTTGCACTGATAATTTAACTTTATCTTTTTAAAAAAAAATAAAAAGTATTAATTATAAAACTTTTTTTAAAAAAAATTATACATATAATCCAGCTACATACCCTGAAGACCAAGCCCATTGAAAATTGTATCCACCCAGATGACCCGTAACATCAACAACCTCTCCAATAAAATATAAGCCTTCATTGTTTTTAGACATCATTGTTTTCGATGACAGTTCATTGGTATCCACTCCTCCTGAAGTTACCTCTGCCGTTCTATAACCTTCTGTTCCTGTAGGCTTTATCGTCCATGAATTAATAAACTCACTAATTAAACTTATTAATTTTTTTGACATATCAGCAATTCTACCTGAAATTTCTAATTGATTACAAATCATGGTTGCTAATCTTTTAGGCAATAATTCACTTAAGATAGAATTAATATCCTGTTTTGGGTTTGTTTGTTTTTTTTCTTCTAAAAATGAAAATATATTTTGATTTGGTGATAAATTTATTTGTATATGCTCTCCTAACTTCCAATAAGAGGATATTTGTAAAATTGAAGGACCACTTAAACCTCGGTGGGTAAATAACATCCCTTCTTCAAAAAAGGTTTTTTTATAAGAAACTTGCGACTCAACAGATAGTCCAGATAACTCTTTACATTCTTTTAATATATCATCGCTAAATGTAAGAGGAACCAAAGCTGGAAGTGTGTCTATTACATTTAAACCAAATTGTTTGGCAATGTCATAACCAAATTTACTAGCGCCTATTTTAGGGATAGATAAACCTCCCGTTGCAATAACAAGAGACTGACTTTCATAAATTGTCGAAGATGTTTTGGTGATATAGTGTTGTGATTTACTTATTGACTCTACATTGGTGCTGGTAAGAAGCAATACATTTGCTTTCTCACACTCTGCCTTAAGCATATCAATGATTTGTTGAGCGCTTTGATCACAAAATAATTGACCAAGTTTTTTTTCATGAAAAGATATTTGATGCTTTTGAACTAAATCAATGAAATTTTGATGTGTATACTGTTTTAAAGCAGAGATCATAAAATTAGGATTTGAAGAAATAAATTTTTTATGGTCGGTATATATATTTGTAAAATTACATCGCCCTCCCCCAGAAATTCTAATTTTTTCACCAATTTTTTTGGCGTGATCTAGCAGCACAACCTTTCTTCCTCTTTTACCAGCCTCAATGGCACACATCATGCCTGCTGCACCAGCACCTATTATTACTACATCACATTTTTTAATCATTAATATTATAATACCTTAGTAACTCGATAATATATCAGTGATTGATGTACTCCACTTGTCATCAGTATGTTTTTTCCAATATAATTTATGCAATTGTCTTGTAATATCTCCCACCCTACCATTACCAATTTGTATTCCACTTACTTTAGTTATGGGCATAATGCCTCCCGCAGTTGATGAAGCGAACAATTCATTAGCAGTTTGTAATTCTTCAACAGTAATAACTTTTTTAACGATGGGCAGATTTAATTCTTTTGCAAGATCAAATACTGATTGTCTTGTAATACCCTCTAGAACTCCATGATCAGGAGTAAAAATACCTGTGTCATTAACACAAAATAAATTAAATCCTGGACCTTCAGTAATATTATTATTTTCATCAACGAGGATCGCTGTATCGTTTCCATTTTCATATGCATCCAACATCCCTGTTACTAAATCCATCCAGTGATAATTTTTTATTGTTGGATCTACTGAACTTGGAGGAATTCTTTTTATATCGGTTAACAAAACATCTAAGCCTTTTTCAAAATCTTCTTGTTTTAATATCCAACCAAAAGGAACTGCAAATGCCATTACACGAGGAGTTGCAAGTCTTGGATCTCTGACAAATTTTGGAGACATGCCTCTTGTTTGGATCATTTCAACATAAGCGTTTTCTAACTTACCTTTCACAACACAATTAGCCAAAATCTTTTTTAATTCATCACGACTTACTTGACATGGCATGCGTAATTTTTTTGTAGATTCAAAAAATCGATCTATGTGTTTATCAAGACGAAAAAAACGACCTTGCCAAACATGCACAACATCATAGGTTGCATCTGAGCGAAGAAAGCCCCAATCTAAAATTGGTATTTTTGCTTCTGCAAGCTCAACATACTCATTATCTATCCAAGCACATCCTTGTGGAAATATTTCATTCATATAATTTATTTATCATTAAAAGTTTTTAAAATTAAACTTACTTTCTAAAACATCAAAGTAAAAGTTAATGATTAAAAAAGTAATTAGAAAAGCTAGAGCCAAGAAAATTAAAAATATTAGAAAATTTTTCATACAAAATAACTGCTAATTTACATTACGATTTCAAGAACTTTTTTCATTACTGTAGGTAATTGAGAATTTGAATATTTTTTAATATTTAACCATTTGTTTTTAGGATAGTCAATTTTTCTTATTTTTTTATAGAAAATTTCTAAATTTAAATCGAAATGACTAAACGAGTAACTAAAATCGCCTTTTCGAATAAGTTTTTTTTCAATTTTTTTTGCTATCTCATCTCTTCTTAACAATGATTTTTTTTCAACCCATGCATCATTTGGAACTTCTAACATTGATGCTAACATTCCTTTTGATGCTCTTTTTCTAACAAGAATTTCACTTTTTTCATTGATAAGAACATAAGCTCTTGAAAATTTAATTGGTTTAGAGTTAATTTTTTTTAATTTAATTGGGATAGTATTTTGAATATTTTTTTGATAGCCCAAACAATATTTTTTAATCTCACATTGTGAGCAGTTTGGATTTCGTGGAGTGCATATGATCGATCCATAATCCATGAATGATTGAATTAAATGTGAAGAATATTTTTTAGATAAAAATAAATTTGCCTTTTGAGAAAGTTTTTTTTTAACCTTTATTAGAGGTTGTTTAAAAGCATAAAGACGCACCAATATTCTTTCAATATTTGCATCAAGAGGCATAACGGATTCGTTATAACCTATACCTAGTATCGCTTTTGCCGTATAATCTCCAACCCCAGGTAATAAAATTAAATCTTCATAATTATCTGGAATTTTACTTTTAAAATTTTTATCAAGAATTTTTGCCGCCTTTAAAAGATTGCGAGCTCGTGAATAATAACCAAGTCCTGACCAAAACTTCAATATTTTTGGTTCAGTTGTTTTTGCTAAATCTTTCAATGAAGGCCAAATTTTTATAAACTCTTCAAAGCGTGTTTTAACTGTTGGAACAGTTGTTTGTTGAAGCATATATTCACTGACAAAAACATAATAAGGTATTGGCAAATCATTTTCTTTTGTTAACCGCCATGGCAAATCCCTTTTGTTTAAAGCATACCAGCGAAGTAATTTTGAAATTATAAGTTTTTCCATACGTATCTTATTGCTTTCACAGTTTGGTGGTATACATTTATATATATCAATGAAATACACCAAAAGTGAGTCAAAAAGAACGTTTGTACCCAAAAAACTTGGAGATACTTTGTCAAGAATAAATAAAAATTATTCAAGTAAATTTGGGAAAATTGAGTTTTTAATACTTAGTAAATGGTCTCAAATTGTTGGTAGTTTTTTTGCTGATCACTCTGAACCTGATAAAATTACTCGCATAACTGAAGAATTTAATGAATTTGATGAACCAATATATAAAAACTTTCTTCATGTTAGAGTTTCACCTGCTGCCGCAGTAGAATTTCAACACTATAAAGATACAATTTTAGAAAAAATTAACAGTTTCTTTGGTTACAAGGCTATTTCAGATCTTCGACTACAACAAAATTTTATTTCTGAGAAAAAAAAGAATGGGGATATCAATTTATCTAATAAAGATCTTAGTGAAGAAGAAAAAGCATCTATTAAAAGTAAAATTGATATCAAAGATAAGGAATTAGAAAAATCTATTGTTAATTTAGGTGCATCAATTAATAGAGAGGATAAATAATGAAAAAATTTATATTTACAATCTGTTGTATTTTTTTAGCAACTATTTCATCACACTCATTAGTGGCAAATGAAACTTCTGCTCAAGAAATTACAGAAAATGATTTTATAATTGGTGATAAAAATGCACCAATTACAATAATTGAATATGCTTCCATGTCATGCTCTCATTGTGCTGATTTTCATACAAATACATTGCCTGATCTTAAAACAGAATTCATTGATACAGGTATGGTTCGAATGGTTTTTCGCGACTATCCCTTTAATTACCCAGCTTTACTGGGAAGTATGATGATGAGATGCATACCTGGGGATGTTCGATATGATTATATGAATGCACTTTATCAATTGCAGCCAAATTGGGTAAACCGAGATCCTAAAATAACAAAAAAAGAGTTATATAAAATTATGCAGAGTGGTGGGATGACTAAAGATGAATTTGATACATGCTATGGCAATTTAGATAATGAAAATCTTATATTAGAAGGTGTTATGGCAGCTCAAAAAGACTTTAATATCAAATCCACACCATCTTTCGTCATTAATGGCAATCTTGTTGAGGGTAATAAAAATATAAAAGAATTTAGACAAATCATCGATAAAATACTATCAGAATAGTTAATGATTAAATTTAAAAAGCTTAAAGTCAAAGGCTTTAAGTCTTTCGTGGAGCCAACTGAGGTCATTATAGAGCAAGGTCTAACAGGCATTGTTGGTCCTAATGGTTGCGGTAAATCCAATCTTGTAGAAGCTTTTCGTTTTGTAATGGGTGAATTATCACCAAAACAAATGCGAGGGAGTGAATTGGATGATGTTATCTTTAATGGTACTTCTGGACGTCCGGCTTGGGATATTGCTGAAGTTACAATCGATCTTGATAATTCTGATCGACAAGCACCAAGCTTATTTAACCAAAGTGATGAAATTGAAGTAACTAGACGTATTTGGCGTGGTGAAGGATCTGAATACCGAGTTAACGGGAAAGAAGTTAGACTAAAAGACGTGCAGTTGCTTTTTGCAGATGCATCTACAGGAGCAAGATCAACTTCAATGGTTAGTCAGGGAAGAGTAGGTGCTATTATTGCCGCAAAGCCTGAGCAAAGAAGAAGTTTGTTAGAGGAGGCAGCAGGTATTACGGGCCTTCACTCAAGAAGACATGAAGCCGAATTACGATTAAATGCTACAGAAACTAATCTTGAAAGAGTGAAAGATCTTTTAAAAACTCATGAAGAACAATTAGAAGTATTAAAAAAACAATCAAAACAAGCAGAACGTTATAAAAATATTCAAAAAGATATTACTAAAGCAAGAGCAGCAGTTTTTTATAAAAAATGGGAAGTAGAAAAAACAAAATTAGAAGATGCGTCTACAAAGTTAAGAGATCAAGATAATATTGTTACTAATCAGACTCAGGGAGTAGCGAAAGTAAATGTAGAATATGAAAAAGTTCAAGAGTTGTTACCTAATATGCGCTTGAAAGAAAATCAGATAGCATCAGAACTACAAAAACATACAATAAACTTAGACAATCAAGAAAAAGAAATTGATCGTGCAAATAGTGCTGTAGAAGAAACACAAATTCGTATTCAACAAATAAAAAACGATATGGATAGAGAGCAATTTTTATTTGATGATGCGAATGAAAATATGGAAAGGGTTAGAGAGGAAAAATCTATTCTTGAAAAACAACAAGGGGATTTATTCTTAGATGTTAATGATCAAGATACTGATATTACTGGTAGTCAACGCAATAACAATCCTATTATTGATTATCTAGATTTTGAAGATGGTTATGAAAAAGCAGTAGCTGCAGTTTTTTCTGATGAACTTATAGCATCTATTAATGAAGAACAGGAAAGTCATTGGCGTGTTTTAAACTATGAGCAAAATTCTGTATTCTCAGATGGTATAAAAAAATTTTCAAACCTAATTAAAGCCCCTGAAAATTTGAAAAAAAAGCTTGATTTTGTTGGATTAATTCAGGAAAAATCTAATATTTTGGATCTTCAAGCAAGGTTATCGCCTGGTCAAATTTTAGTAAGTCTGGAAGGAGAAATATGGAGATGGGATGGATATGTATCTAAAGGAAAACAAAACTCATCAACTAAAGCAGTTTTAGAACAGCTCAAAAATCGAAGACTCAAACAACTTACTAAAGAAGAAAAACAATGGAAAGATATTTCATCAAAGGCTGAACAACGTATTACAGAGTTAAAAGAGAGAGAAATTAAACTTAACGATGAACTTGAAGAATTACGTTCGATGCCAAATACAATATCTTCAGAGAAAATACGTCTACAATCTCTCATTAGTGAAAATAAACGAGAGTACGATAAAATTGCAAGCGAACTGCAAGAAAAAGAGCAAGCTGCTAATGAAATAAATAAAAAATTAAAATTAGAAGAAGTCAAACTAAATGAATTACGTGAAGAAAAAATACGATTAGAAGGAACAATAGATACAATTAATGAAACAATCAAACAACTAAGTTCTCAAGTTAAAGAGAGAATAGGTGTGGAATTAAATGAGCTCTTTGATCTTGCACAAATAAATCCAAATAAAGGATTGGGAGAGGTTGATGATTTAGAAAGACGCTTAGAGAGATTAATTGCTGAACAAGAAAGATTGGGTGGTGTAAATTTATTAGCTGAACAAGAGTCACAAGAACTTGAACAAAAAGTTTCATCCATTAAAAATGATCAAAGTGATTTATTAGCTGCCATAGCAAAGCTTCGTGAAGCAATTGACTCATTAAACACTGAAGGACGTCAACGTCTATTAGCAGCGTATGGAGTTGTAAATGAAAATTTCCAGAAATTATTTGTGCAATTATTTGGAGGAGGTAAAGCTTATCTGAAGTTTACTGATGAAACAGATCCTCTACAAGCTGGTTTAGAAATTTATGCAAGCCCTCCTGGTAAAAAACTTCAAAACTTGACGCTACTCTCTGGAGGTGAACAAGCATTAACAGCTTTATCACTTTTATTTGCAGTTTTCTTATCCAATCCAGCACCTATTTGTGTACTTGATGAGGTTGATGCACCTTTAGATGATACTAATGTAGATCGTTTTTGTAGTCTTGTTGAAGAAATTGCAAAAACTTCTAGCACTAAATTTCTTGTTATTACTCATCACCGAATGACAATGGCTCGTGTGAATAGACTGTTTGGTGTCACAATGCCAGAGCAAGGGGTTTCACAACTTGTTTCAGTTGACCTTGAAAAAGCTATTGAAATTCGTGAACAAGATGGTGAGTAATGGCTAATAATTATAAACTTAGAGATCTTAAAAAGCGAATCGATTCTGCTAAATCACTCAACACTCCCCCATCAAAAAAAAAGAAAGAAAGTGGTGCTGGATTTGGTTTTAAAATTAGTACTGAAATCATTGCCGCATTGGTTGTAGGAGTAGGTATTGGTCTTATTGTGGATAAATATTTGGGGACCAAACCATTTGGTCTAATTATTTTTTTTATTTTTGGTGCAATTGCTGGATTTTTGAATGTTTATCGTGTAATGCGTCGCATTGAAAAACAATAATTAAAAAGTATTCATTTTTATAAATTATGGCAGCAAAAGATAGTCCACTTAAGCAATTTGAAGTTATACCTTATTCAAAAACTGAGGTTGCTAATTATGATATTTCTTTTACAAATTCTTCACTCTCAATGGTAATTACCGTTGCAGTTATTACACTTTTTTTAACTTTGACTGTTAACCCTAGATCATTAGTGCCAACTAGAATGCAATTAATATCTGAGCTTATGTATAATTTTATTGCACAGCTATTAAGTGACACTGTGGGTGATAATGCAAAAAAATATTTTCCATTTGTATTTTCTCTTTTTATGTTCGTTTTGATTGGAAATATGGTTGGCATGATTCCTTATCAATTTACTTTTACTAGTCATATTGTCGTAACTTTTGCTTTAGCCTCAGTCGTTTTCATCGGAGTCACTATTCTAGGTTTTGTTAATCATGGAATTAAATTTTTTACTTTTTTTTATATACCAGGTGTGCCTTTTTATATGCACCCTCTTTTAATACCAATCGAGGTAATATCTTATTTATCTCGACCTATCAGTTTATCAGTGAGGTTATTTGCTAACATGTTAGCAGGTCACACACTAATAAAAGTCTTTGCCAGTTTTGTTGTAGCAATGCCATTTTTCACAGGCGCACTTCCGCTTGTATTTATTGTTGCGCTTACTGGTTTAGAAATATTAATCGCTTTTTTGCAGGCGTATGTATTTGCCATTTTAACTTGCCTATACATAAACGATGCATATCATTTACACTAAAACCAGGAGGATTTATGGAAGCAGAAGCAGCAAAATTAATAGGGGCCGGACTAGCAGTAATTGGAGTTATTGGCTCTGGTATAGGAATAGGAAGTATTTTCTCTTCCTTTATTGAAGCAGTGGGTAGAAATCCTGCAGCACGAAGTGAAGTATTCACAATGACTATGTTAGGATTTGCACTTGTTGAAGCGATTGCACTATTTGCGCTAGTTATAGCTCTTGTAATCTTATTCACTTAATTGATAAATAAATGCCTCAATTAGAACAAACTGAATTTTTTGTTTCTCAGCTTTTTTGGCTTGTAGTCACATTTTCATTTCTTTTCATTTTTTTATGGCGCATTTCTTTACCAAGAATTGGTAATGTGCTTGAAAAAAGAGAAAGAAAAATTAGTGAAGATTTAACTGCTGCCAAAGAGCTGCAGATAGAAGCTGAAAAAATTCAAGAAACAATTGAGAACCAACTTAAACAAGCGAGAACTGACTCTTCTGATATGATAAAATCATCTACATTATCTTTTCAAGAAAAAGCTCAAGCTGAGTTAAACAAACTTGATAATGAGCTTGATATTAAAATTGAAAAGTCAGCACAAGCCATTGAAAAAAATAAAAACGACTCAGTTTCACAGATACAAACTCAAATAAATGAAATTACTAGACTCACCCTATCTAAAGTAGCTTCTTTTGATATATCTGATGATGAGATTAAAAAAGCTGTTAATAGCATTGAAAGGTCAATTAACTAATGTTTTTTGATTTTTCTGATCCACAATTCTGGGTAGCCGTTGCCTTTGTAGCATTCATAGCAGCCATCTTTAACCCTGTTCGAAAAATTCTAACAACTAATTTAGATTCTCAAATAAAAGATATTAAAGATAAAATTGATGAAGCTGAAAATCTTAAAAACGAAACACAAGTAACTCTTAGTGAAGTAAAAAAACGTCAAAACGAAGTACAAGCTGAAATCCAAGATATCCATAAAGAGGCTGAAAAAAAAGTTAAACAATTGGAAGAAATCGCTGAGTCTAAACTGAAAGATCAAATTGCAAAAAGACAAGTTTTAGCTGAAGCTAAAATCGATCAATTAACACGTGATGCTAATAATCTTATTCAAACACATATTTCTTCAACAGCAATTGAAGCTACAATTTCTGTTTTGGAACAAAAACTAAACAATCAAGAACAACAAAAATTGATTGATAAATCAATCGAAGATATTGGCTCTGCATTAAAAAATTAGTTTAACAAATTCTTTTTTTGATCATCAAGCATAAATCCCATAACTAATTGTGTCGTATTTAAATACTCAGTAACAATTTGAAGCTGATCTCTAATGTCTGACTCGATAAAATCATTTGTTTCACTACTTTGATTAATTACACCCGAAACATAAAAATATTGTGTCTCTAACACTTCATCATTATCGTCTAACAAGGAAACATAGACAGGTAAAGACAGAGAAGGTTTTTCTAAATTTCCTAAAGGATTTGCGACTATAAGAATATCTATTGGAATAAGAGCTATATTTTCTTGTTGCTGACACTTACTATTAATAGCATAATTGTTAAATTCAGCTTTAATTGCAATATTATCAAATGAGATACTATTATCGATATAGATTCTATCATCAGATGAAAAAAATATTCTTGGACAGTTGAAATCTATAGTTGTTTGCTTATTTTTTATAATATTTCCACATCCTAAAATAGGTAAAAATAGAATAAATATGAATAATCTTTTCATGAATATAGTATTTCTTATTATATCAGTATGTTTATAAAGTAAGTGTAAATTAAAAGTAAATGAATAAAAAACTAGATATATACTTAGCTGGACCAAGAGGATTTTGTGCTGGTGTGGAGAGAGCTATTTTGATGGTTCAAGAAGCTATCAAAAAATATGGTGCCCCTGTGTATGTTAGGCATGAAATTGTGCATAATAAATATGTTGTTGATAATTTAAAATCAGAGGGTGCAATATTTATCGAAGAATTAAGTGAGATTGATCAAATAGATAGACCTGTAATTTTCTCAGCACATGGTGTTCCAAAATCAGTTCCTCAAGAAGCTAAACATTTAAATCTACTTTATTATGATGCAACATGTCCTCTAGTTAGTAAAATTCATCGGGAAGTAGAGAATTTTGAGAGAAAAAATTTACCTGTCATTTTAATTGGGCACCGCAATCATCCAGAAGTAATAGGAACTATGGGCCAAACTTCAAAAGACATATTCTTAGTTGAGAGTAAAGATGATGTAAAAAAGTTACCAATACATAAAGATCAAAAAATTGCATATGTTACTCAGACTACATTATCAGTTGATGATACAAAAGAAATTATTAATGAAATAAAATTACATTTTAAAAATTATTTAGAGCCGAAGAAAAAAGATATTTGTTACGCAACAACCAACCGACAAGAAGCAGTAAAATTTATCGCAAAAAACTGTGATTATTTTTTTGTACTTGGTTCAAAAAATTCATCAAACTCACTTCGTTTAGTTGAAGTTGCAAAAAATTATGGATCAAAATACTCTATTTTAGTTGATGACGTAGAAAGTTTTGACCCATCAATAATAAGTAATAATTCTAAAATAGGTATCACAGCAAGTGCATCATCTCCAGAAATTCTAGTTAAAAAAATACTAGAACGAATAGGACAGTATTTCGAATTAAATATTATTGAATCAAATTTTGAAAGAGAAGATGTACATTTTAAAATACCCCAAAAACTTAAAGAAGCAGTGTAAAATGGCCGTATTTACAAAATTATCTAGACAAGATATTGAAATTTTTATCAAAAGTTATTCAATTGGAAGTTTAATATCTTTTGAGGGAATTGTTGAAGGAATAGAAAATACTAACTATAAAATTACGACAAGTAACCATCATTATATTTTAACAATTTTTGAAAAAAGAGTTAATCCCGAGGAGTTACCTTTTTTTATGAGTCTTCAAAAAGAGCTTGTAACTCATGGCTTTGATTGTCCTCTTCCAATTGAAAATAATAATGGCTCTATTATTAATAAAATACAAAATAAGTCAGCTGTAATAATATCTTTTTTAGAAGGAAAACAATTACAATCGATACTTCCTAATCATTGTAAAGAAGTTGGATCGATGATTGCCAGATTCACCAATATAACAAAGACATCTAGTCTAAAAAGAAAGAATGGTTTAAATCTTGAAACTTGGGAAGCTATTGTCAATAAGTGCAAGGAAAGCAAAGATAAATCTTATGATGATTATTTTAATCAATTAGAAAATGAATTAGTTTTTTTAAAAAATAATTGGCCTACAAATCTTCCAAAAGCAATTATTCATGCTGATTTATTTCAAGATAATGTGTTTTTTATGAAAGATAAAATTTCAGGCGTTATAGATTTTTACTTTTCTTGTAAGGACTTTGTAGCCTATGAACTAGCTTTAACAATTAATGCTTGGTGTTTTGATTTTAAAGATGGTTTTCAATCAAAAAATTATAAATCTTTAATTGAAGGTTTTAATGAATATTCTTCATTAGATCAAAATGAAAAAAAATCTCTAAATGTTCTTCTTAGAGGTGCTGCTGTTCGCATATTAGTAACAAGATTACATGATATGATCTATCATCCAAAAGATGCGTTAGTTATTCCAAAAGACCCAAAAGAATATCTAGAAATTTTAGAATGGCATCAGAAAAATCCTGAAATTAATTTATGATTACTATTTATACTGATGGAGCTTGTTCTGGAAATCCAGGTATTGGTGGTTGGGGAGTGGTAATATTAAAGAACAATAAAGAAGATACGTTTCTAAATGGAGGGAATCATAATACCACAAATAATCGAATGGAATTAACTGCAGCTATTGAGGCATTAAAATATTTTAAAGATAAGCAAACTATTACATTAATTACAGACAGCAAATATGTAAAAAATGGAATTCAATCATGGGTTCAAAATTGGAAAAAAAATGGTTGGAAAACTGTAGCAAAAAAACCAGTTAAAAATAAAGAATTATGGATTGAGCTAGATCAATTAATATCAATGCATACAATTTCTTGGGAATGGGTAAAAGGTCATGCTGGAAATATACATAATGAAAAAGCTGATTACTTGGCAAGGCGATATATTGAAGAAGCTTAAATTTATTTTAGTCTTATTCTATTTTTTATTTCAAACATCTAATATCTTTGCGTCAGAACGATGGATCTTAGATAAAAGTCTTTCAACCATTGAATTTGAATTACCTGTCCTTTTTGCAAATAATGTCAAAGGTCAATTTTATACAATAGAAGGTTTTGTTGAACTTGATGTAGACAAAAAAGAAAATAATAAAGCTATTTTTTCAGTTCAAATTGATGATTTAGAAATGAACTATGTAAAATATAAAGACTTACTATTAAGTAATATTTTTTTTGATACTAAAAAATTTCCTTTAGCAGTTATTGATACTAAAAAATTCTCATATGATAATGAAAATGAATTTAAATTAGACGCAGAACTAACTTTAAAAGGAAAAAGTGAAATGATTCCTTTAGTTATTAATGTAAAAAGACTTGCAGAAGAATTAGTACAAATTCAGACCGAGATGATATTTTCAAGAACAGCCTTTAATATAGGTATTGAAAAATGGCAGAATACTTCAATTTTAAAAGATAAAGTTAAATTGCAAACTAATTTATTTTTATTTAAAGAGTAAAGAGTGTTACATTCATTAGATAGGCAAAAAATTATTTTAGATAATTTAAAAAATGGAAGTGTAACTTCTATCAATCATTTAATTAAATCCACAAATTTTAATCAGTCTACAATAAGAAGAGATATAAAAGTTTTAGAGAATCACAAAAAAGTTATCGTCGTACGAGGGGGAATAATTCCAGTTAAAAATATAGAAATTGATCCTATAAACATTGAAAATTTAAATGAAAAACAAAACATAGCTCAACAGGCAGCAAGTTTAATCAATGATCATGAAAATATAATCATTAATGGTGGAACAACTTGTTCATTGATACCAGATTATATTGATAATAAAAATATAAAAGTTTTGACAAATTCTTTTAGTGTAGCAACGAAGCTTATAAATCAAAATATAAAAGACGTTATCATACCAGGTGGCAAAATTTATGAACACAACAGTTTGATACTAAGTCCTTTTAATTTTGATACAATTAAACATTTTCATGCTTCAAAACTTTTTTTAAGCTGCCGATCATTGAGTGAATTAGGATTACTAGAAGATGATGAAAATCTGGTAAAATTTGTAACAGGTTTAATAAGTATTTCAGATGAAATTATTTTGTTAGTGGATAATTCAAAATTTTATAAACAAGATGGTTCTTTTATTATTTGTCCTCTTAGTTCAATAGATACAATCATTACTGAAAAACTTGATGAAAAAGTCAATCAATTAAAAAATAATTTCAAAGCAATTCTAACAACGAATTAAACTATTCCAGATGAAGAACCTTTATTTGTAACTCTGATTTTTGATTTTGTCTGCTTATAATTTAATGAACGATAAACTTGAATAGGATTTATCGCATTTGAATTCTCTAACCTCGCCATTGCTGTAATTGAACTAACATCGGTATTAAATGCATTTTTTAATAGTTGCATAGCCTTTATAGCATCATCTTTATTTTGGTATTCCTCTAAAACATTATAATTAACTAGAAGAGATTTTGCATAACAATTAACGATTTCATTTGAGCTGAGAATTAAGCTTTCAATAGGATCTGTAACATTATGAGATTGATCTATCATATAGGAGATTTGATTTAATTTACCCTTTTTACTTGCTGAACTAAGCTCATTAAAAATTAAAAACAATTCATAGGGATTAATTGAACCTGCATCTAAGTCATCATCTCCAAATTTACTATCATTGAAGTGAAATCCACCAAGTTTATTTAAATCTATTAATCTTGAGACTATCATTTCAATATTGGTATTTGGCAAATGATGCCCTAAATCGACAAGGCAAAGTGCTCGCTCACCTAATTCTTTTGCACATATATAACTTGTTCCCCAATCACTAATTACTGTAGAATAAAAAGCAGGTTCGTAGGGTTTATGCTCTAAATAAATATTCCAGTCTTGAGGGAGTTCAGTATAAATTTTTTTCATTGAGTCAATGTACCTACTAAGTGAATTAGAAAAACTAATTTGACCTGGAAAATTTCCTCCATCACCAACCCAAACAGTAAGTCCTTTTGACTCTAGAGTTATGCCTGCATTAATTGCGTCTAAGTTAACTTTTATTGCTAAATCACGAATAGATTGATTTGCATTCGTTAAGCTACCATATTTAAAACTTAATTCGCCTTCTGCACTATCTTGAAAGGTATTTGAATTTACTACATCAAAACCAATACTATATGAGTATGCAAATTCTTTTAGCTCTTTAAAATCACTAACATTATCCCATGGAAAATGAGGAGAGACTTTTTCTGTAACACCTACAAGATCATTAATTACTGCACAATCTTCAATTTTTTCAAAAATATTGTTTGGCTCACCAATACCTGGAAACCTTGCAAAGCGAGTCCCGCCAGTACCTACTCCCCAAGTTGGAACAGCAACTTGAAATTTTTTAATTTTTTCTTTAATTTCATTGATATCAATATTTTCTTTTCTTAATTTTTTTTCGAGATATTCATAATCAAATTTTAAATCAGATTCTATTTTTTTATTGTGTGTCTTGATAAAATCTTTTTCTACAGCTTTAAACATCAGTTCCCCATCCTAAAGAAGTCATAAATGCATTATATTGAGAAGTTGTATCAAGTCTAGATAATTGGGCAACAACTTTAATATCACTTTTGAGAATTATTGAATAAGGTTTTTCTCTTAATAATTTTTTTCCTTTAATTTCAATTTGATCTAATCTCAGATGTAGGCTTCTTTTAATTCCAATGATAGTTTTGTAATCCTCAATTGGATCTTCATCTTCATATAAAAAATCAATACTTAGATTAGCAATTGAGCTTGAAGAGTTGACAATACATAGAGACTCATGACTATATTGATTTCCACTATTTGTAGTTTTGTAGACCTCACCTTCAAGAGGAAGAAAGGCGTCAGGAAATACCCAAATTTTTTTTCCTAAATCATTCATTTTTACTTCTAAAATATTTGATAAATGAAGGAAAACCTATGCTTAATATTAATAAAAGGCCAGTAAATATAATTATTCCTACACCTGGTACATTTATTAAACCTAATCCAAATGATAACATTCCTAAAATAAAAATTGATATCACAACACCTAATATAGAACCTGATCCTCCATAAATATATACTCCTCCAAGCACAACCATAGTAATGATTTCTAACTCCCAACCAAATGCAATATTTGGCCTAACACTTGATAATCTTCCTGATAAAAATATCGCTGCTATTGCTGAAAAAAGACCATTTAAAGTAAATAGAACAAAGGTGTATTTATCAACTTGAATGCCAGTGTATTGTGCTGACTCGGGATTATTTCCGATAGAATATATTCGTTTACCAATAATTGTTTTATGTAAAATAAAAGCAAAAATTATTGATAAAATAATAAAAGTTAAAAATGCATAAGGTATATAGCCAAACAAATAATCACTTCCTAAAGAAACAACAAATTTAGGAAACTTATTATAATACTGATCTTCTAAAAAAGAATAAGCTAAACCTCTAAATAGTGACATAGTTCCAATAGTTACGATAATTGAAGGAATAGCAAATCGAGTGATAATAAATCCATTAAAAGCACCACACATAGTGCCACTTAACAACGTAAAAGAAATAACAAGATAAGTATCCATACCAACACTAGTTGTGTAACCTAAGACACAAGATGAGACAGCAATTATAGACGCCACTGATAGATCAATTTGTCTTGCAATAATGACGAATGTCATACTTAAAGCAATAATCGCTTTTTCACTGAATAAAAAAGTACTGTCTATTAAATTATATAGATCAAGAAAGTATGGAGTAACATTAGAATTAATGAATATTATTGAGAGTAGTACCATCAATAAAATAAATTCTTTTTTATAAAGAATATTTAATAATTTAAATGGTGGGTTTTCAGGAATTATATTTTTCATCATTCTACCATTATTGTTTTATCTTTTCGTTGCTCAGTCTTTGTATTAATTATTATAGCAATTAAAATAATTGCTCCTGAAATTGCTAATTGCCAAAACTGAGAAATATCTACTGCCGGAAGTGCATTTCTTATTAGGCCAATAAGTAATGCGCCAAGAGTGCATCCAACAACTGTACCTACTCCTCCCATAACACTTATTCCTCCAACAACACATGCCGAAATTACTGTTAACTCAAAACCGATAGCAATTTGAGTAGACGCTACAGAATATCTAGCCACCCATAAATAGCCACACAATCCCGCAAAAAAACCAGATATTGCGTAAGCTAAAATTATATATTTGTTCTCATTTATACCGATATATTTGGCTGCATCAGGATTACCTCCAAGTGAATAGAGATTTCTTCCAAAGCGAGTATGATTGAGTAAAATATACATCACAATGAATACAAGTATAGCTACCCAAAATAAAAATGACAAAGAAAGAAATTTATAATGAATTAAAGCTAGGAAGTTTTCAGAGAACTCGTGAGAATAAACTTGTTTTCCATCACTTACAAAATAAATTAACCCTCTATAAATACTTAATGTACCCAATGTTGTTACAATAAAAGGAACTTTAAGAATTGCTATAGAGACTCCATTTAATACTCCTAAAAATGTACCAATAACACAAGATAACAAAATAAAAAAAACAACTGGCAATTCAGGGTAAACAGTTGAGAGTAAAGATATTAACATTCCTGATAAAGCAAGATTAGAAGCCACCGATAGATCAATTGCCCTTATAAGGATGACTATCATTTGACTTAATGCAAGTATAATCAAGATAGACGTATCGGTAAGAACATCAGATAAACTGGAGGGTTTTACAAAATATGGATTAGCAAATCCAACTACAATTACTCCGAAAATAATTATACTAAATAATATAAAGTCTCTATTTTTTATAAAGTTTTTCATATATTACTCACCACTAGCTATCCCAACTATTTCTTCAGACGAAGTTTTTGAAACATCTAAAATATTTTTTATTAAACCTTTGTACATAACCACTACCCTGTCACACATTCCTAAAATTTCTGGGAGTTCAGATGAAATCATAATTATTGACATGCCAGAATCTACTAATTCTCCCATAAATTCATGTACTGCAGATTTAGATCTGACATCAATTCCTTTTGTAGGTTCATCTAAAATAATAATTTCAGGTTTTGTTGATAGCCATTTGCTATAACGGTTTTTTGCTGATTACCCCCAGATAAACTTTGAGCTAATTGACTCCAATAAGACACTTTTATATTAAGCTTTTCTTGTAGTTCTGATGCATTTTGTAAATCTTTTAATTTATCTAATATTAAGTATTTAGAATTTTTATCCATAATAGCCATGTTAATATTATCTTTAACAGACATTAAACCCGTCATACCTAGGTTTTGCCTCTCTTCAGATAAATAGACAATTCCGTTCTTAATAGCGTCTTTTGGTGTTTTAATTTTTAATTTACTATTTTTAAAAGTGAGCTCACCTTCATCAAATTTATTTATTCCAAAAATAGTTTTCATTACCTCAGTTCTGCCTGAGCCAACTAAACCATAAAAACCTAAAATTTCTTTTTTCCTTAAGTTAAAATTAATATTTTTAAATTGAGTTTTTTTATATAAATTTTTTACTTTTAAAATTTCTTGCTCAATTATAACATGTTTTTTTGGAAAAATTTGACTAATTTCTCTTCCAGCCATGTTCGTTATTAATTGATCTTTATTGGTATTAGAAATTAAATCAGTATTGATAACTTCACCATCTCTTAAAACGGTAAACTCATCACATATCTCTAAAACCTCATCTAATTTATGAGAAATAAAAATGATAGATTTATTTTGTTTTTTAAGATTTCTTATAATTGAATACAGTTCTTCAATCTCTTTTTGTGATAATGAAGCGGTTGGCTCATCCATTATTACAATATCAGCGTCATGAACTAACGATCTTGAAATTTGTACAATATGCCTTTGTGCAATGCTTAAGTCTTTAATTTTTTCATCAGGTTTAATATCTGCTTCAAGATTACTGAGTAGTTCTTTAGTTTTCTTTTCCATTGCATACCAATCAACAAGTTTATTTTTTTTTACTATATGATTTCCAATAAAAATATTTTCCATTACAGTTAATTCATCAAACATAACAGACTCTTGATGAATTGCTGAGATACCTAACTGCAATGAAGATGTTGGATCAGATATAATATGTTTTTGTTTGTCTAAATATATTGACCCTTCATCTGGCTGATACACACCACATAAAATTTTAACTAGTGTTGATTTTCCAGCACCATTTTCTCCAAGAAGGGCATGGATACTATTTTGCTTTAAATTGAAATCAACGTTTTGTAACGCTTTTATACCAGGAAAAAACTTAGAAATTTTTTTGAGTTCTAATTTCATATATAAACATACGACCATAAATATGGTCGTATGTCTCTAAAATTTAATTAAAATATTTCTGCAAATTTATCGATGTTAGATGCATCAAATATAAATGGATCAGCCATAGCAGCAGAATTACCTGCTCCTATACAAATTTCACCCATTCTACCAGTTGGAATACATTCACCTTCTTGACCAGTATACGCACCAGTTGCAATTTGATGTGAAAGATAAACTGCCGAGTA